>NZ_JBEZYC010000010.1:245461-311673 GCF_040638345.1 Kribbella sp. NPDC026611 | reverse complement strand
CGAACCCGAGATCGGAACAAACGACCTGCCCGCCCTCACCGCCTAAACCCCAGAAAGGAGAACGCAGCACTACACCACTCCTGGGGACTTGACCGAAGTGACCCGGGGTGACGGCCTACCCGAACCGCCTGCCACCCCTGGTGGTTCAAACCCAATACAGCCGAGATCCCCGGAAGAAAAGTGTCACCACGCGGCACTTATCCTCCGTAAACCAGCCCCCCACACAAAAACGAAACGGGACTCACCCCCGAAGGCGCCGGTCCCGCCTCCTCCGGCTTCGCGCCGGCTTCCTGCCAGCTGGCGAGCTGCGGGCTGCTGCCCGCGGGCGACTGCCCTGGGCCGACAGCACTACTCGTCGTCCTGCTGGTGACTGCGGCTGCTGGTAGTCCTACCGCGGTGCTATGCGCCGCCTTACCCACCCTGTTTGTTCGGGGCGAGCGCCCCAGGTTCCCGGCCGGCGCCGGGGTTGGCTCGCTGCACTCGCGGGCGACTACCCCGGACTGCACTTTCCCGTCGTACTGCTGTTGACGACTGCTGGTTAGCCCAGCGCGGTGCTATGCGCGGCTCCTTCGTCGCCGTGCGATGCGCCGCCCCACCCACCCTGCTAGGTCGGGGCGAGCGGCCCCGGTGCATCCGGCTGGCGCCGGGGGTTCGCTCGCTGCGCTCGCGGGTTCGCGGCTGGCGCCGCGGGGTTGCTCGCTGGGCTCGGGTGTTGCGAGCTAGCGCTCGCGGATGACTGCCTCGGGGCCGACCCGGGCCGTAAACGGACGCTGGTGACGAGTGCTGGCAGTGACCTCGGGACCCGGCCTACTCGAGCAGCACCTACTGATCGCCCCTACTGGTTCAAAAACCATCACAACGGAGATCTCCGGAAGAAAAGTGTCACGATGCGGCACTTATCCTCCGCAAACCAGCCCCCGACCAGGCGAACGACGAAGGCGACCCCCGCCGCCCCCACACACTCAAACGAAACGGGACCCACCCCCAAGGGGGCAGATCCCGCTTCCAAACCCGGCAGCTGGGCTACTTGCTCAACCCCTGCATGATCTCGCGCATCAAGTTGGCCGTCTCGGTCGGGGTCTTGCCAACCTTCACCCCAGCCGCCTCGAGCGCCTCCTGCTTCGCCGAAGCCGTGCCGGACGAACCAGACACGATCGCCCCCGCATGTCCCATCGTCTTGCCCTCAGGCGCAGTGAACCCAGCCACATACCCAACAACCGGCTTGGTCACATTCGCCTTCACAAACGCAGCCGCCCGCTCCTCAGCGTCGCCGCCGATTTCCCCGATCATCACGATCGCGTCGGTGTCCGGGTCGTCCTGGAACGCCTGCAGCGCATCGATGTGCGTGGTCCCGATGATCGGGTCGCCGCCAATCCCGATTGCGGTCGAGAAGCCGAAGTCTCGCAGTTCGTACATCATCTGGTACGTCAGCGTCCCAGACTTCGAAACCAGTCCGATCCGCCCCTGGCCGGCGATGTCCGCGGGGATGATCCCGGCGTTGGACGACCCGGGCGTGATGATCCCGGGGCAGTTCGGGCCGATGATTCGGGTCTTGCCCGAGGCCTGGGCCGCGGCGAAGAACTCGGCGGTGTCGTGGACCGGGACGCCTTCGGTGATCACGACCACCAGCGGCATTTCGGCAGCAACCGCCTCCATCACCGCGTCCTTGGCGAACTTCGGCGGGACGAAGATGACCGAGACGTTCGCCCCGGTCTCCTTCATCGCGTCCGCGACCGAGCCGAAGACGGGGACCGACTTGCCGTCGAAGTCCTGGCTCTGGCCGGCCTTGCGCGGATTCACGCCGCCGACGATGTTGGTGCCGGAGGCAAGCATCCGGGTGGTGTGCTTGGTGCCCTCGGAGCCGGTCATGCCCTGGACGATGACCTTGCTGTCCTTGGTCAGGAAGATAGACATTTCGGCGATCCCTTACTTCGCTGCCAGCTCGGCGGCGCGCTTCGCGGCGCCGTCCATGGTGTCGACCCGCTCCAGACCGGCCAGGCCGGCCTCGTCGAGGATCCGGCGGCCCTCCTCGGCGTTGTTCCCGTCCAGCCGGACCACCAGCGGCTTCGAAACTGCCTCGCCACGGGAAGCCAGCAGCTCGAACGCCTGCACGATGCCGTTCGCGACCGCGTCGCAGGCGGTGATGCCACCGAAGACGTTCACGAAGACGCTCTCGACCTGCGGGTCCGAGATGATGATCTCCAGCCCGTTCGCCATCACCTCGGCGGACGCGCCGCCACCGATGTCGAGGAAGTTGGCCGGCTTCTGCCCGCCGAACTCCTCACCCGCGTACGCAACGACGTCCAGCGTGGACATGACCAGGCCCGCGCCGTTGCCGATGATGCCGACCGAACCGTCCAGCTTCACGTAGTTCAGGCCCTTGGCCTTGGCCGCCGCCTCCAGCGGGTCGGCCGCGGTCACGTCCTCGAACTCGGCCTGCTCCGGGTGCCGGAACTCCGCGTTCTCGTCCAGGGTGACCTTGCCGTCGAGCGCCTCGACGTTCCCGTCGGCGAGCTTGACCAGCGGGTTCACCTCGACCAGCGACGCGTCCTCGCTGACGAAGACCTCGTACAGCTTGACGATCTCCGGTACGACGCCGTCGACCACGTCGGCCGGGTACTTCGCCGCGACGGCGATCTCCCGCGCCTTGGCCTCGTCCACGCCGGTCGCCGGGTCGATCGAGATCTGCGCCACCGCGTCCGGGTTGGTGTGCGCGACCTCCTCGATCTCCATCCCGCCGGCGGCGGAGGCGATGCAGAGGTAGTTCCGGTTCGCGCGGTCGATCAGGAAGGAGAAGTAGTACTCCTCCGCGATCGCCGCGGCCGGCACGATGTTCAGGATCTTGACGACGTGGCCCTTGATGTCCAGCCCCAGGATCTCCCGGGCCTTCTCCTCGGCCTCTTCCGGCGAGCTCGCCAGCTTCACGCCACCGGCCTTGCCGCGGCCACCGGTCTTCACCTGGGCCTTCACGACCACTCGGCCGCCGATCTTCTCGGCCGCTGCGCGGGCCTCCTCCGGAGTCGTGACGACCTCACCCACGGTCGTCCGCACTCCGTGCTTGGCGAAGACTGTCTTCGCCTGGTATTCCATCAAGTCCACGACTGTGGTCCCTCTCTCGCACCTGTTCGAGTAGGCCGCGGCAGGCGGGCTGTCCCGTTGGAGAGGGCACGGTCGCCGGCGCGCTCCGTCGGCCTGAGACTAACGACCTCGCCGGATCCGGCAACAGCCGGGGTACACGCTGAGACGACCGTCACACGCTGTCGGGCCTCCGTGCAACGCTAGTTGCCATGACCGATCCAGCGACCAGACCAGCTGACGACTGGTGGCGTTCCGCCGTCGTCTACCAGGTGTACCCCCGCTCCTTCGCCGACGCCGACGGCGACGGGACCGGCGACGTGAACGGGATCCGCGCCCGGCTGCCGTACCTCGCCGACCTCGGCGTGGACGCGATCTGGATCAGCCCGTGGTACCCGTCCCCGTTGCTCGACGGCGGGTACGACGTCTCCGACTACCGCGACATCAACCCGGAGTTCGGCACCCTCGCGGACGCCGACGCGCTGATCGCCGAGGCGCACGCGCTCGGCCTGCGGATCCTGATCGACCTGGTGCCGAACCACTGCTCCTGGGAGCACCCGTGGTTCAAGGCGGCACTCGCGGCCGGCAAGGGCTCTCCGGAGCGCGACCTGTTCTGGTTCCGCGAGAGCAAGGAGGGCGGCCTGCCGCCGACCAACTGGCCCGCCGCGTTCGGAGGCGGTGCGTGGCAGCAGATCGAGGACGGCCAGTGGTACCTGCACCTGTTCGACATCTCCCAGCCGGACTGGAACTGGGACCACCCGAAGGTGATCGAGGAGTTCGACTCGATCCTCCGGTTCTGGTTCGACCGCGGCATCGACGGCTTCCGGATCGACGTGGCCGACTCGATGGCCAAGGACCCGGCGCTGCCCGACGTACCGCTGCACAACGGCGAGCCGACCCGGGAGAAGTACGTCGGGAACCCGTTCTACGACCAGCCCGGTGTGCACACGATCCACCAGCGCTGGCGGGCGGTCGCCGACTCGTACGCCGATACGCCCCAGGGCCCCCGCGTGTTCGTCGCCGAGGCGTGGCTGTCGCCGGCCGAGCGGCTCGCGCAGTACGTGCGGTCCAACGAGCTGCATTCCGCGTTCAACTTCGACGTACTGCGGTGTGCCTGGGACGCCAAGGAGCTGCGTGAGGTCATCGACCACACCACGGAGAACCTGTGGGCGGTCGGGGCACCGGCGACGTGGGTGCTGAGCAACCACGACACGATCCGCCACCGCACGCGGTACGGCCGCGCCCAGCGGGACGCGCTGGAGGGCGCAGGCGTTGTACCGACCGACCTGGAGCTCGGTCTGCGGCGTGCGCGGGCGGCCGCGCTGCTGGAGCTCGCCCTGCCGGGCGGCGCGTACATCTACCAGGGCGACGAGCTCGGTCTGCCCGAGGTGGAGGACCTGCCGGAGGAGGTGCTCGACGACCCGACCTGGGAGCGCTCCGGGCACACGGTCCGTGGCCGGGACGGCTGCCGGGTGCCGATCCCGTGGTCGGGCACCGAGCCGCCGTTCGGGTTCGGGCCGGGGACAGGGCAGCCGTGGCTGCCGCAGCCGGCCGACTGGGTCGGCCTGACCGCCGAGGCGCAGGTGGGTGACCCCAACAGCCACCACAGCCTCTACAAGGCCGCGCTGCGCATCCGACGGCAGCACGACGCACTGGGCGAGGGCCGGCTCACCTGGGACCAGGACGCGCCCGACGGCGTGCTGTCCTTCACCCGCGAGCCCGGCTTCCGCTGCGTGGTGAACCTCGGCGGCACCCCGGTGGACCTGCCGTCGCACAGCGAGGTCCTGCTCGTCAGCGCGGCGCTCGAGAACAACCGGCTGCCGGTCGACGCGACGGTCTGGCTGGGACTGTAGAAGCGAAAGGGCCGGACCCCCGAGCGGGGTCCGGCCCTCCGACAAGCTGTTACCGGTACGACCGGTAACGGTCCTCGCGGTCCCGGCGGAGACGGTCGTCCCGATCCCGCCGGTCCCGGTCCTCGCGATCCCGGCGGTCCCGGTCCTCGCGATCCCGTCGCTCGCGGTCCTCCCGGTCCCGCCGTTCCCGGGCTTCCCGGTCACGGCGGTCGCGGTCCTCCCGGTCGCGACGGAACCAGCTCACTTCACGCCACCTGCCGTGAGGCCGGCGACGATACGGCGCTGGAACAGCAGTACGGCGATCACGAGCGGGATCGTGACCACCACACCGGCGGCCATCTGGCTGCCGAACGGCTGGTCGCGGCCCGTCGTCCCGGTGAACTGCGAGACGATCACGTTCGCCGTCTGGATCGACTTCTTGTTGGTCATGCTCAGCGCGATCAGGAACTCGTTCCAGGCCGCGATGAAGGTGATGATCGCGGTCGTGAACACGCCCGGTGCGGCCAGCGGAATGATGACCTTCCGGAACGCCTGGGCCGGCGTACAGCCGTCCACCATCGCCGCCTGCTCGAGCTCCTGCGGCATCTGCCGGAAGAACGCGGTCAGGTTCCACACCGCCAGTGGCAGCGCGAACGACAGGCTGGGCACGATCATCGCCTGGTAGGTGTTGATCCACTTGATGTCGACGAACAGCTTCAGCAGCGGCACGACGAGCGAGATGCCCGGGAACATCGACGTGGTGATGATGATCGCCAGCACGATGTTCTTGCCCTTGAAGTCCAGCCGCGCCAGCGTGTACGCCGCGACCATGCCGATGATCAACGTCAGGATCGTCACCGTGCCGGCCACGATCAGGCTGTTCAGCAACCCGCGGCCGAAGCCGTTGGACCCGCTGAACACGTCCTTGAAGTTCTGGATCGAGAACGGTGCCGGGATGAACTTGTTCGAGAACTGGTCGGCCGGCCGGCGGAACGCCGAAACGACCATCCAGTAGAACGGCCCCAGGCAGTAGACCACGATGAGCACGACACCGGCCAGCGGCAGCCAGCGCTTCAGCGCCGCGTTCTCACCGGCCCGGATCTGCGGTACGTCGGTCGCCATCAGACGTTCCTCCCTGCTTCGGCCCCGACCGCGACCGTGGTCGCCTCGGTCACCGCGGCTCCTCCGTTACGGCCGTTACGCTTCCGGCGCCCGCCACCACCTGGTTTCTTGGCGCGCGCCTCACCGATCACGTCGGCACCGAGGATCTTCACGAACATGTACGCCACCACCGCGACATAGATGAACAGCACCGTCGCGTACGCCGCCGCCGGTCCGTACCTGGTGTTCGAGGCTTCGTCGTACGCGAGCATCGACAGCGACTCGACCGAGTCCTTGTGCGCGCCGACCAGCACGAACGGCAGGTCGAAGATGCGCAGGGTGTCGAGGATCCGGAACAGCACTGCCACCAGCAGCGCCGGTCGCACCAGCGGCAGGGTGATCCGGGTGAACGTCTTCCACGCGTTCGCCCCGTCCACCTTCGCGGCCTCGTAGACCTCGGCCGAGATCGTCTGCAGCCCGGCCAGCACCAGCAGACCGATGAACGGCGCGGTCTTCCAGGTGTCGGCGATGATCACCGAGAGCTTGGACTGCCAGCCTTCGGTCGACCACAGCACCTGGGTGCCGAGCACGGTGTTGAAGACGCCGTCGGCCTGGAAGATCCACTTCCAGAGCAGCGCCGAGATCACGGTCGGGATCGCCCACGGCACCAGGATGCTGGCCCGGACGATACCGCGGCCCTTGAACGCCTTGGCCATGATCAGCGCCATCGCGACGCCGAGCACGGTCTCCAGCACGACACAGATGACGGTGAAGAACGTCGTGTTCCAGAACGCGTTCCAGAACCGGTGCCCGGTGTCGCCGCGGAAGATGTCCAGGTAGTTGTCGAGCCCGACGAAGGTCGAGCCCTTGACGATGAAGCCGTTCGCGTCGAGGTGCTGCCCGCTCTGGAACAGCGACTCCCGCAACGCCGAGATGATGGGGAAGAGGACGACGAGCGCGAGCACGATCATCGTCGGGGAGAGCAGGATCGCGGCCAGCCGGCCGGTGCCCTCGTCGAAGCGCTGCTGGCGCTTCGGTTTCGATTCCTTGGCCGGTCGTTCCGCGACCGGTGCGGTTGCAGTCACCTGCGCCTCCTTCTGCTTCCCGGGGCGGACCCGGGCAGGGACTGGACGGGGCCGGTGCGCAGGCGTCTCCGCACTGCACACCGGCCCCGCCGCACGGTCATTGCGTGATCAGCGACTGCAGCTTGGTCTGCAGGTCGGCCAGCGCCTTGTCCGGCGGGGTCTTCTGGCTGAGTGCGTCGTACGCCGCCTGCTGGATCGCCGCGGTGACGTCGCCGTACTTGACCACTCGGGGCCGCGGCTGCGCGTTCAGGATCGAGGCCTTCAGCGGAGCCAGGTACGGGAACTGCTTGTTCAGCGTCGGGTCGTCGTACAGCGACGCCCAGGTCGGCGCCTGCGAGGTCTTCTCGATGTTCGCCTTCTGCCGCGCCTCGCTGGCCATGAAGTTGATGAAGTCGATCGCGGTCGCCTTGTTCTTGGCGAACTTGCTGATCGCGTAGTCGTGACCACCGAGCGACGAGACACCCGGGCCGGTCTTGCCGGGCAGCGGCGCGACGCCGAACTTACCGGCGATCTTCGACGACCCGTCGGTGGCCGAGGCCTTGGAGTACACGTACGGCCAGTTGCGCAGGAAGAGCAGCTTGCCCTCCTGGAACGCGCGCCGGCTCTCCTCCTCCTTGTAGGTGATCGCGGCCTTCGGGATGGCGCCGACCTTGAAGCCGTTCACCAGTTCCTCGAGGCCGGCCTTGGCCTCCGGGGTGTTCACGTTCGGCTTGCCGTCCTTGTCGACGACCTGACCGCCGGCCGAGTTGACCGCCTCGGAGAAGTTGACCGTCAGGCCCTCGTACTTCTCGAACTGGCCCGAGTAGCAGCTCATGCCCTTCGCCTCGGGCAGCGCGGCCACCTTCTGGCAGTCGGCGAGCATCTCGTCCCAGGTCTTCGGCGCCGCGTTGACCCCGGCCTTGGCCAGCAGGTCGTTGCGGTAGTAGAGCAGGCCACCGTCGGAGGTGATCGGCACGCCGTACAGCTTGTCGCGGTACTTCGCGGTCTCCACCGTCGCCGGGATCAGCTTGCCGAGGTCCGGCACCTTGTCCTGCGGGATCTCGCTGATCCACTGGTTCGCCGCGAACTCCGACGTCCAGACCACGTCCATCACCAGCACGCTGTACGCGTCGGACTGGGCCTGGGCGTTCTGCACCATCTGCTGGCGCTGCGCGTCGGCGTCCTCGGGCAGCTCCTTGAGCTCGACCTTCTCGTTCGGGTGCGCCGAGTTCCAGGCGTTGAGCTGGTTCTGCAGGTTTCCGGAGGTGTCCTTGCCGCTGGCAAGGGTGATCGGCCCCCGACCTTCGAGCGCGCCGGTCGAACTGCCCCCGCCGCTGCTTCCGTTGTCGCCACTACCACACGCGGTCGCGAGCAGCGCGAAGCTGCTCACAACGGCCACGAAGGCCGCCTTGCGTGTGTGTGATCGTTCAAACCTCATCGCTTACCTGCCCTTTCCCGATGTGGGACATCCGCTTGGTCCTGCGTCAGTGGTCGCAATCCCCCACCGCACTGCGATCCGCCCTGTCCGGACAGTAACCGAGAACGGGGCCGATGTGTTCTGAGCCACACACGCGCCGTTCGACGGTCTCTGAAACGGACAGTCGCATGGCTGTATGCGACCGCGTTTGGGAAGCCCGCACAACCAGGTATTTCTTAACGATTCGGTATTACCGATTAGTAACCTGACTGGAGGCAGTGCGCGGGTTCAGAACGACTGCACGCAGTCGCCATCACGCTCCGGAGCGGGTTCGGGACTCAGGCGGGAGATGCCGAGGCGTCGCCGACGTGGCCGCGGACCCAGTCGACGATCTCCGTCGTGGTCGCGCCGGGGGTGAAGATCTTGTGCACGCCGAGCTCGGCCAGCGGCTGCAGGTCCGCGTCCGGGATGATCCCGCCGCCGAACACCACGATGTCGTCGGCCTCGCGCTCGACCAGCAGCTCGCGGACCCGCTTGAACAGCGTCATGTGCGCACCCGACAGCACCGACAGCCCGATCGCGTCGGCGTCCTCGGCGATCGCGGTCTCGACGATCTGCTCCGGGGTCTGGTGCAGACCGGTGTAGATGACCTCCATGCCGGCGTCCCGCAGGGCGCGGGCGACCACCTTCGCACCGCGGTCGTGCCCGTCCAGGCCGGGCTTGGCGACGACGACGCGCAACGGACTCGTAGAAGGCATGTCCGCAGGCTACCGGTGCCGGAACCTCACGGATAAGACACGGAGCTGTGTGTTCGCCGACACCCGGAGTGGGAACCGGTTACCGTGGAAAGTGATCGGACCAATCGGGGGGTCTGGTTGTGAGGAGGCGCCCAATGGGTTCCTGGCAGGAGGACGTCCGCGGCGCGCTGGACGGACTCGCGTACGGCGCCCGGTCGGCCCTCTCACCGCGGGTCCTGCAGGGTGCGGCCGTCGAGCTCGGCTGGCTCACCACCCACCTCGCGATGTACCCGCTCGGCCTCGTCAGCGGCGCCGCACCGGCGCTGCCGGGCCGCCTCAACCTGGCCGGACTCGGCCCGTCCCAGCGCGGCCTGCTGGTCAACGACGTCCGTGCCGCCGGTACGCCGATCCTGCTCGCGCACGGGATCATCGACAACCACACGATCTTCGCGCTGATGCGCCGCCACCTGGCCCGGCGCGGGTTCAGCCGCGTCCACACGTTCTCGTACTCGCCGCTGACGCTGGACGTCCGCCGTACCGCCGAGCGGATGGGCCGGGAGATCGAGGCGATCTGTGAGGAGTCCGGGTCGGACCAGATCCACGTCATCGGGCACAGCCTGGGCGGACTGATCGCGCGGTACTACGTCCAGCGGCTCGGCGGCGACGAGCGCGTGCACACCTGCGTGACGCTCGGGACGCCGCACCAGGGCACGGTCGCGGCCAAGCTGCTGCCGTGGCCGCTGGTCCGCCAGGTGCGGCCGGACAGCGAGCTGATGGCCGAGCTGGCCGAGCCGGCTCCGGGGTGCCGGACGCGGTTCGTTGCGTTCTACAGCGACGTCGACCAGCTGATCGTGCCGCAGCGCCAGGCCCGGATCCGGCACCCGGACCTGCTGGCGAGCAACGTCCGCGTGCACGGCGTCGGCCATTTGTCGCTGCCGTTCCACGGAGACGTCGTGCACCAGATCACCGGCGTACTGGCCCACCTGGACCAGTCGGCGGAAGAAACTGCCTGATCAGGCGGCCAAACGGCCCTACCGAGCGGATGCACGTGCAGGCGCTCTGTGCAAAAGTTTCGTGAAGGAGAGCCAGAAAAGTGGGTGGCAGGGTTTGTCACCCCGTGACTCATCCGTTATCGTCCCTCAGGTCGCCACGGGAATAAACCCCCACAGCGACGGACAGTGTGCCCCTCCCCTGTGACCGAAAGGCCACGTTGTGTCCCAGCACCGTGCCGCGGGCGACCGCGTCACGCCCGGCAACGCTGCGCGCAAGACCGGCGCAGGACGTCATAGTGCCAAGCATCGCGTCGCCAGGCGTAGCACCCCCAGCAGTACCCAGATCGTCGGACTGACCGCCGCGCTCGCCGCGGCCGCCGGAGCTGTCGGCTTCAGCCACAGCTCGCTGGCGAGCCCGACCCAGGCCAACTCCGCGGTGAACCTTGCCGCGGCCAGCCTCGACAACGGGTCGCTGTCCGGTATCACCACCGCACGTATCCAGGCGCGTCAGCTCGCCACCCGTGACTCCTCCCGGGTCCAGCTGGCCGACACCACCAAGAAGCAGTCCGCGGCCAACAAACTGGCCCAGGCCCGCCAGATCAAGCTGGACGCGAGCCGGGCCCTGACCGCGAAGCGCGCGACCGCGCTGGCGCTGGCGAAGGCCAAGCAGGAGGCGGCCGACAAGCTGGCCCGCGAGTCGGCGACCCGCTGCGAGATCATGGTCACCGGCTACCACATCACCGCGACCTTCGGGCAGGGCGGCAGTCGCTGGGCCCACAACCACACCGGCCTCGACTTCGCCGCCCCGATCGGCACCCGGATCGGCGCCGTGATGAAGGGCGTCGTGATCTTCGCCGACTGGGCCGGCCCGTACGGCCGCCAGGTCCAGGTCCGGCACGAGGACGGCACCGTCACCTGGTACAACCACATGTCGAAGTTCAGCGTCGAGGTCGGCGAGACCGTGTACGCCGGCGACGAGGTCGGCCGGGTCGGGATGACCGGCAACACCACCGGCCCGCACCTGCACTTCGAGGTGCACCCGGACGGCGGCGCCGCGATCGACCCGGACCCGTGGCTGCGTAACCACTGCGGTCTCAACCCGTACACCGCGGGCTAATTCCGGAGCGCCGAAACCCTCAGCCTGGCTAAGCTGCGGCGCATGCGCCCGGCACCCGGTCAGGTCCTGCACTTCTCCGAAGATCCGACGATCACGTCGTTCACGCCGTACGTCGCGAAGACGGCCGGCAAGGTCACGCCGTACGTGTGGGCCGTCAACCACGACCGGGCCCCCGACTACTGGTTCCCGCGGGAGTGCCCGCGCGCGATGGCCTGGGTCGGTCCGTCGACCACTCCCGAGGACCGGGACCGCATCATCGGTGCGGGATCCGGCGACCGCGTGCACGCCGTCGAGTACGGCTGGCTGGACGCGATGCGGTCCGTCGAGCTCTACGCGTACCGGCTGCCGGCCGACGACTTCTCGGAGTACGACGCGGCGATGGTCGCGACCACCGAGGTCGAGCCGCTCGGCCCGGCGGAGCGGGTCGGCGACCTGTTCGAGCTGCACGACGAAGCGGGGATCCAGTTGCGCGTCCTGAACCGGCTGCACGACTTCTGGGCCGAGACCGTCGCCAGCACGCTCAAGTGGAGCGGCATCCGGCTCCGGAACGCCAGGCCATGAGGTACGGCGAGCTCGGCGAGGCCGCCTGGGCCTGGGTGCTCGGCCAGGTGCGCTGGGACGACGACGGCCCGTGGATCCCGGAGGCCGGCGGCGGCGAGAAACCCGATGAATACCTGAACGGGATGCACAGCGGGATCGGCGGGCTCGCGCACGTACTCACCGAGCTCAGGCTCACCCGTCCGTTGACCTCGGGCGAAGAGCAGTTGGCCGGCGCCATCGCGGACCGCATCCGCGGCTCGATCCCAGCTGATCCGTCGATCTCGTTCTTCGACGGCCTCGCCAGCTCGATCGGCGTCCTGACCGCTCTTGGTGAACCCGGTTCTGGGTCCGCGGTGCAGCGCGCTCTGGACATCGCCATCGTCGACGGGTGGAACGAAAGCACCTTCCAGAACGAGACGCGGTACCACCCTGGAGCTGTGGGCAACGACGTGACGCTTGGGAATGGTTCCGGGTTGATCGGTGCGCTCTGGGCGTTACGGCACGGGGTGGACGCGCGGGAGCTGGCGGAGCGGTCGGCGGACTGGGTGCTCATGCAGAAGGTGACGACTGAGGCCGGGCTGACCTGGCCGTTCGTCTCGCAGTGTTTCCGGCAGGACGAGGGCATCGACATGCCGAACTTCTCGCACGGGCTGGCCGGGACGGCCGCGGTGCTGGCGGTGGCCGGTGTCGAGCTCGAGCGGCCGGAGCTGATCGAGGCGGCGCGGCTCGGAGCGGAGCAGCTCGTGACGCTCGGGATCAACGACGACAAGGGCTTCCGGGTGCCGCGGGTGATCCCGTGGGCCGAGCGGCACGGCGACGAGTACACCTACAACTGGTGCCACGGCGGCGCCGGTACAGCGTTGCTCTTCAGCGCGCTCGAGTACGCCGAGGTCCCGCGCGTGGCCGGTGAGCCGACGAAGCTCTGGCGCCGGCGGTGCCTGGACGGCGTCCGGTACTCCGGGATCCCCGAGCGGCTCCACCCCGGCTTCTGGGACAACGACGGCCGCTGCTGCGGTACTGCGGGAGCCGGCGACGCGTTCCTGGACGCGTGGCAGCGAGATGGCGACAAAGACGATCTGGAGTTCGCCGTCCGGCTGGGTGATGCCCTGGTGGACCGTGCGTACCGGGAGAACGACCACGCCTACTGGCGATTCGTCGAGCACCGGAACGACGACCCGCTGCTGCCGCCGGGCGTCGGCTGGATGCAGGGTGCGGCCGGGATCGCGGCGTACCTGCTCCGGCTCGACCGCGTGCTCGGTGGTGACGAGCGCGCGGTCGCCCGGATGGACAACTGGTGGGCCGTCACACCGTAAGAACCACCTTGGCCCGCGCGTGCTCGCCTTCCAGGTAACGCATCGCGTCGGCGGTCGCAGCCAGCGGATAGGTCCGATCGACCACCGGCTTCACCTTGCCCGCCTCGATCAACTCGCGCAGCTGGGCCAGCAGCTCCGCGCCCGGCCGCACGGTCAGCACCTCGGTGCGCGACAGCTTCCCCCGGATCATCAACCCCATCGGGCCGAAGACGCTCCCGCCGGTGAACACGCCACCGCCGGACAGGATGACCCGCTGGCCGGCCTTCCGAAGGTCACGAAGCGACCGGTTACCCACCAGGTCCAGCAGGACGTCGTGCTGCTCAACGCTTCTGACGAAGTCCGTGGTCTTGTAGTCGATCACCTGATCCGCCCCGAGCGACTCGAGCAACTCGACGTTCCGCGTGCTGCACACCGCCGTCACTCTTGCGCCGAACGCCTTGGCGAGCTGTACGGCGAACGTGCCGACCCCGCCGGACGCGCCATTGATCAGTAAACGCTCGCTGATACCGCTCACACCTATCAGCGCCGTCTGCCCGGCCAGCGGGACGGCCGCGGCCTCCTCGAAGGTCAGGTTGGCCGGCTTCTGCTCAACCCGCCCCTCCCTCGCTACGACGTACTCGGCGAAGGCTGCCGGCGAATCGCCGTACACCTCGTCCCCGGGTCGGAAGCGGGTGACTGCCGACCCGACTGATTCGACCACCCCGGCGAAGTCCGAGCCACGGATGCGGTCGTTGGGGCGGAACCACCCGAGGTCCCTGGAAGGTCTGGCGACATACGGATCGCCACGGAGCACGTGCCAGTCTCGTGCGTTGAGTGAGGCGGCTTGGACGCGGACGAGGACTTGGTCGGTGGCTGGTTCGGGCTTGGGAACGTCGGCGAACTGGAGTACGTCGGGTGATCCGTAGCGGTCCTGGACAACAGCTTTCATCGATCACACCCCCTTACAACGTAAGGCTGGCTTACGTTGTAAGAAAGGTCAAGCGTTCAGCCGCTCCAATCCGTCCAGGAGCAGATCCAGCGCGAACTCGAACTCGGCCTGGTCGTCGCACCAGCCGATCGTCGAGTCCGGGTCGTCGTGCGCGACCTCGGCGAGCATCCCCGCCAAGTTCGGCAACTGGTCGGCCATCTGCGCGAACATCTCCATGTCCGCGTCCGACGCCGCCTCACCCGGGTCGAACAGCTCCTGGCTGAAGCCCAGCGCCCGGCTCCCCAACGCGTGCAGGGCGTGGTGCGCCAGGTCGTTGGAGAAGCCGCCCGACCGCATCAGCCCGACGATGCCGTCGTGGTACAGCACGACCGCCGGACGCATCGTCGTCCGGCTCTCCAGCAGCCGGGGCGCCCACGGGTGCCTGAGCATCACCTGCCGGGCGGCCAGGATCTGCTGCCGCAGCGCGGCCTTCCAGTCCGGCTTCGGGTCGAGCTTGCCGACGGCCTCGGTGATCTCTTCCATCAGTACGTCGACGAGGCCGTCGAGCAGGGCGTTCTTGTTGGCCACGTGGTAGTACAGCGACATCGCCTCGGCGCTCAGGGCCTCGCCGATCCGGCGCATCGTGACGGCCGGCAGTCCGTCCGCGTCGGCGATCTCGACGGCGGCTCGCAGTACCCGCTCGCGGCTGAGTGGGGTTCTTTCAGCTGCTTGCATTCATACAGCGTAAGTCAGCGCTGCCAGACCTCTGCGGTGGTCAGGAAGGCGGACGAACCGGGCTTGTCGGGCGAGCCGTCGACCTGGACGAAGCCGGGCACCGAGGCGCCGCCGATGGACACGGTCGCGGACCGGACCGGCGCGATCACCAGGCTGAGGCTGTGATTGCCCTCGGCGAGCTGGAAGTTGTCGGTCGCGAAGAGCCGGCGGTCCAGCACGCCGCCCATCTCGATCTGGATGTCGGCCGCCTTGGCGCTGAGGCCGTCGGCCAGGTTCATCGAGACCTGGACCAGGTCGCGCTCGACCGCGGGCTCGTGCCAGGGCAGGCCCTGCACCTCGAGGAACGAGCGGACGAAGTACCGCTCCAGCCAGGCGGCCAGGTCGACGTCCTCGGACACCACCCGGACGATCCCGTCGAACCACAGCACGACCGCCGTCCCCGCGCCGCGGATCGACCAGTCGACCATCCAGATCGAGGCGTACGCCGTCACCTTGCCGTGCTCGTCGAACAGCCGCAGCCCAGGATTGGCACCCGCCAGGATGATCCGGCGGTTGCTGCCAGCCGACTTGGACATGAGGGGGAACGCTTCCGGGAGGGGCCGAAGATCCTTGATTGTCTCAATCTCCGCCCCAGATGCAACGCAAACGTCCCAAACGTTGGCTTAGATCTTTTCCACCGGGGCGTAGCGGAGCAGTAGCCGTTTGACACCTTCGGAGCCGAAATCTATGTCTGCCTGGGCTTGCTGGCCTTCGCCGCGGACGACGACGACCGTGCCCATGCCGAAGGTGTCGTGGACGACGCGGTCCCCTGGGTTGAGGCTGATCACCGGCTTGTCCGAGGCCGTCCGGCGGGGTGGCTCGTACCGGCTCGAGATGCCGCTGCCGCGGGTCGTGCCGGTACCGGACCAGCGGGTGATCGCGGACTCGTCGCGGCGCCAGTCGAGCAGCTCGGACGGGATCTCCTCGAGGAACCGGGACGGTGGGTTGTGCTGCGGAGCGCCGTACGCCGAACGCACCGCCGCGCGCGAGATCGCCAGCCGCTGCCGGGCCCGGGTGATGCCGACGTACGCGAGCCGGCGCTCCTCCTCGAGCTCCTTCAGGTCGGTCAGCGACCGGGAGTGCGGGAAGACGCCGTCCTCCATCCCGGTCAGGAACACGACCGGGAACTCCAGGCCCTTCGCGGTGTGCAGCGTCATCAGCGTGACCACGCCACCGTCTGCCGCCGCGTCCGGGATCTGGTCGGCGTCGGCGACCAGCGCGACCCGCTCCAGGAACGCCTGCAGATCCGCGGCCTCGCCGGCCGCGGTGCGCTCCTCGACGAACTCGCGGGCCACCGAGATGAACTCGTCCAGGTTTTCCAGGCGGGTCTCGTCCTGTGGATCCGGTGACTTCTGCAGCGTCTCGTAGTACCCCGAGCGGTGCAGCGCGACGTCGAGGATGTCGTCCGGCGGCGCGCCCGAGTCGACCATCGTGGTCAGCTCGTCGAGGATGTCCACGAAGGCCTGCACGGCGTTCACCGAGCGCGCGGCCATCGCCGGCGCGTCCTGCGCCCGGCGCATCGCCGCGGCGAACGAGATCCGGTCCCGCGCCGCGAGCGACTCGATCGCGGCCTCGGCCCGGTCGCCGATCCCGCGCTTCGGCTCGTTCATGATCCGGCGCAGCGAGACGGTGTCCTCCGGGTTCACCAGCACGCGCAGGTACGCGAGGGCGTCGCGGACCTCCTTGCGCTCGTAGAACCGGACACCGCCGACCACCTTGTACGGATGGCCGGTGCGGATGAACACTTCCTCGAACACCCGGGACTGCGCGTTGGTCCGGTAGAACACCGCGACGTCGGCCGGCTTGATCCCGTCCGCGTCCGTCAGCCGGTCGATCTCGTCGGCGACGAACTGGGCCTCGTCGTGCTCGTTGTCGGCGACGTACACCGCGATCTGCTCGCCCTGGCCCTGGTCGGACCAGAGGTTCTTCGCCTTGCGGCCCTCGTTGCGCGCGATCACGGCGTTGGCGGCGGACAGGATGGTCTGGGTGGAGCGGTAGTTCTGCTCCAGCAGGATCGTCTCGGCGCCGTTGAAGTCTTCCTCGAAGGCGAGGATGTTGCGGATCGTCGCGCCGCGGAACGCGTAGATCGACTGGTCCGAGTCGCCGACCACCATCAACTCGGCAGGCGGCGCCGTCGGGCCGTTGTAGCCCGCCGGGTCTTCGCCGCAGAGCTCACGGATCAGCGTGTACTGCGCGTGGTTGGTGTCCTGGTACTCGTCGACGAGCACGTGGCGGAAGCGGCGCCGGTAGTACTCACGGACCTCGGGGAAGGCCTGCAGCAGGTTGACCGTGGTCATCAGCAGGTCGTCGAAGTCCAGCGCGTTCGCCTGGGCGAGCCGCTCCTGGTACGTCCGGTAGCACTCGGCGTACGTCTGCTCGAGATGGTTCTCCGCCTTGGACGCGGCCGTCTCGTGGTCGATCAGCTCGTTCTTCTGGGTGCTGATCCAGTTCAGCACGGCGCGCGGGTTGTACCGCTTGACGTCCAGGTCGAGCTCGCGGCAGACCAGCGTCATCAGCCGGCGCGAGTCGGTGTCGTCGTAGATCGAGAACGTCGAGCTGATCCCGAACCGCTTGATGTCGCGGCGCAGGATCCGCACGCAGGAGGAGTGGAAGGTCGAGACCCACATCAGCTTCGCCCGCGGCCCGACCAGGTCGACCACCCGCTCGCGCATCTCCGCGGCGGCCTTGTTGGTGAACGTGATCGCGAGGATCGACCCGGGGTGCGCGTCGCGCGCCGCCAGCAGGTAGGCGATCCGCCGGGTCAGCACCCTGGTCTTGCCCGAGCCGGCACCCGCCACGACCAGCAGCGGTTTGCCGGAGTGCACCACCGCGGCCCGCTGCTGCGGGTTGAGCCCCTCGAGCAGCTTGTCCGGATCGGTCCGATGCGACTTCGGCTCCTCCAGCGGGGCGGGGAGCTCGTCGGGCGAGAACAATGTGGTCATCACCCAACACCATAGGCGCTCGCTCCGACAGTTACCGAAACCGCGGGGCACTACGGTGAGGTCATGGCAGAAACCTCCCGCTTCGATGGTCTGGTCGATCGTGTCGCTGAGCTCTACGCCGGCGAGAAACCGGCGGAAGCGCTCGCGCTGCTGGAGGCGGAGAGTGCCGGGCTCGAGCCGTGGGCAGCGGACCTCGCCCACCTCAAGGCCTGCCTGCTCGGTGTCTCCGGTGATGCGGACGGCGCGCTGCGGACGCTGCAGGAAGCGAGTGCGGCCGGGCTGTGGTGGGACCCGTCGATCCTGACCGGCGACGACGATCTGGCCGCGCTGCAGGACCGGCCCGAGTTCCAGGAGCTCGTCGCGGTGTCCGGCGAGCGGGTGTCGGACGATCCGGTCGCGCCACTGATCGAGCTGCCGAAGGGATCGGTCGCCGGGACGGTTGTGGCATTGCACGGCGCCGGCCAGCGGGCGGCACAAGCGGCCGAGGACTGGGCCGGCGTACTGGAGCTCGGCTACGCGCTGGTGTGTCCGACGTCGTCACGGCGGATGACTCCGATGTACCGGACCTGGCCGGACCGCGAGAAGGCGACGGCCGACATCGCCCGCGCGCTCGGCGAGCTGCCGGTCGAGCTGGCCGGCGGACCCGTCATCGCGGCCGGCTTCTCCGCCGGCGGCCGGGCCGCGCTGGACTGGGCGCTGACCGCACGGCCTTCGCAGCCCGCCGGCGTACTCGCGATGGGACCGGCGCTCCGCGAGCTCCCCGGGACCGCGGCCGGAAAGTTGTCACGGGCAACGATCTGGATCGGCACCGAGGATGGCCTGCTGACGACCGTGACCGATGCCGAGGAGCAGCTGACCGAACTCGGCCTCACGGTCGAGCGGGTGCCGGAGCTCGGTCACACCTTCCCGGCCGACTTCAGCGAGCGGCTACAGCAGCTGCTGGGTCAGGACAGCTGACGGGTGAGCTGTAGCTCGACGGGCGCGGCGCTGCCGAGCCAGAGCAGCTTGGCGGAATGGTCGTCGCACGAGGTGATGCGGAGACCCGGCACGCCTTCGATCTGGCCCTCATAGTCCTTGGCGGCCAGGTGCGCGACCACCTCGGCGAGCTCCGGCCCGTCCATCCACTCGACGCGGGCGAGGTCCGCGCGCGCCTGCCACATATCGACCCAGCCCGCCGGGTCCTCACCGAACAGCATCGTCCGCAGACTCATCGAGACCGCGCCGAGCAGCGTCGCCGCCGGTGTCGCAGTCAGCTCCAGCAGGGTGCGCTCCGGCTCGGACAGACCGTCCGCAACCAGCATCGCGTCATCACTCGAATTCACCCGCAGGAGACTGCCACACGAACGGCTTTGCTCTGGGCAGACTTGCCGTCAGCAGAAAAGGTGGGGCGAAGGCGGTAGCGCGGTCAAGGTGGAGACATGGCAGAAGACATGAAACCGCCGATGTTCAACGAGACGGCGCGGCAGCGGCTGTTCGGGCAGCGGATCGTCGTCCTGGACCGAGTTCTCGACGACGACATCGGGACCTTGCTGGCCACCCAGATCATGACGCTGGCGGCCGAGGACCCGGACACCGACATCGCGTTCTGGATCCACTCGCCCGGCGGCTCGGTGCCGTCGATGCTCGCGATCCGCGACGTGATGCGGATGGTCCCGTGCGACGTGTCGACGCTGGCGATCGGGCTGGCCTGCAGCGCCGGGCAGTTCCTGCTGTCGGCCGGTACGCCGGGCAAGCGCTACGCACTGCGGCACGCCCGTATCCTGATGCACCAGGGCTCGGCCGGGATCGGTGGA
Organism: Kribbella sp. NPDC026611; assembly: GCF_040638345.1. Taxonomy (NCBI): domain Bacteria; kingdom Bacillati; phylum Actinomycetota; class Actinomycetes; order Propionibacteriales; family Kribbellaceae; genus Kribbella; species Kribbella sp. NPDC026611. Next base: position 292,069 of record NZ_JBEZYC010000010.1, on the reverse strand, counting down.
TCGGCGGTCGAGATCGAGATCCAGGCCAACGACCTGCGGCACCTCCGCGACACCTTTCTCGGGCTGATCGCCGACGACACCGGCCAGCCGTTCGACACCGTGCAGGAGGACTCGCTGCACGACCGCTGGTACACCGCCGAGCAGGCTCGCGAGTACGGCTTCATCGACCACGTCGTCGAGTCCTTCGACCAGGTGATGCCGAGGAGGGCCGCAGCATGAGCAGCTACACGATCCCGAACGTGATCGCGCAGCACCCGCGGGGTGAGCGGATCATGGACGTCTACTCGCACCTGCTCACCGAGCGCGTCATCTACCTCGGTACGGCGATCGACGCCGGCGTCGCGAACGCGATCATCGCCCAGCTCCTGCACCTGGAGACGGACAAGCCGGAGGCGGAGATCAACCTGTACATCAACTGCGAGGGCGGCGACATGACCGCGATGCTCGCGATCTACGACACGATGCGGTTCATCCAGTCGCCGATCGCGACGTACGGCGTCGGGCAGGCGATCTCGGCCGGTGCGGTGCTGCTGGCCGCGGGTACGGCGGGACGTCGAGCGATCCTGCCGCACGCACGCGTCGTACTGCACCAGCCGGCCGCGCGGGGACAGGGGACGATCCCGGACCTGATCCTGCAGGCCGACGAGGTGGTGCGGGTGCGTGGCCAGGTCGAGTCGATCCTGGCGCACCACACCGGTCAGTCGGTCGAGCAGCTGCGACACGACACCGACCGGGACCACGTCCTGACGGCTGACGGCGCCAAGGAGTACGGCATCGTCGACCACGTGATCCAGGAGCGCTCCCCGCTCCCAGCGCTGGTCTAGTCGGTGACTGCTGCCAGGACCTTGTCCGCGACGGCGGCGTGGTGGAGGAGGTCGGCGCGGGGGCGGCCGGCCCGGTTGGTGACGTAGGCGTACACGAGTCGCCGGTCCGGGTCGGCCCAGCCGATGCAGCAGTTGCTCCCGTTGTGGCCGAAGGTCCGTGGGCTGCTGAGGGTGCCCAGTGGGCTCACTGCGCCTTCCAGCCAGCGCGGGCCGCCGAGCTGGAAGCCCTGCGACCAGCGGATCGGTGCCTGGGCGGTCCGGTCCAGCTCGCCTTCGCTGGTCGGGTGCACAGCCGCCAGGATCGACTCTGGGCGGAGGATGCGGCCACCTGGTGCCACGCCGCCGTGTAGCAGGGCTTGGTAGAACGCGGCGAGATCTCGTGCGGTAGTGGAAATGCCAGCCGCCGGTATGACGGCTTGGCGGGTACTGCGGCGGTTCACCACGGACTGCACGAACGGACCGGCCGGACCGGATCCCTTCAGCGGGACGTGGCGGCCCCACTGGTCCGGCGGGAGGCCCAGGTACGTGTCGGTGACGCCGAGCGGTTCGAGGACGGCGTGGCGTACCAGCGCTTCGATCGGTGTGCCGCTGCAGCGCTGGGCGACGCGAGCGAGGGTGAAGCCGAAGGCCAGGGGGCTGTAGGCGACCGTGCCGATCGGCCAGCGCCGCGGCGCCTCCTCGATCCGGTGCAGCGAGCGGTCCCAGTCGGTCATGGCGCGGACCTCACCGACGTACGAGCCCGCGTTGGAGAGGCCGGAGCGGTGCTGGAGGACCTGACGGACAGTGATCTCCCGCTTGCCGTTGTGACCGAACTCGGGCCAGTACGCCGCGACCGCGTCGTCCAGGTGCAGCCGGCCGGCCTCGACCAGCTGGTGGATCACGACAGCGACGTACGGCTTGCTGGCGGAGAACAGCCAGAACAGGCCGTCCGGCTCGCAACCGAACGCTCGATTGACGACCACCTGCCCGTCGCGAATGACACACAGCTGCGCCGCGGCACGCCTGGCCTCGACCAGCTCGCCCGCTTCCACCAGCAGAGCTTCGTCGAGTCCGACGTCCCGCGGTGCGCAGGTCCCACCGAGCTCCATGAATTCCACTGTGCCCATCCAGGCAAACAGATAGGGTCGAAACCGTGAGTGTTCCTGAGGCGAATCCGCGGCCGGACAGTGAGATCGAGCGGGTGCTGGTGGTGGTCGCGCACCCGGACGACATCGACTTCGGCGGCGCCGGGACGGTCGCGACCTGGACCAAGGCCGGGATCGAGGTGCACTACTGCATCGTCACGGACGGTCAGGCCGGCGGCTTCGAGCCGGACCGCGACCGGGCCGAGATGCCCGCCGTACGCCGCGCCGAGCAGACGACCGCTGCCGAGCACGTCGGCGTCCACGACCTGCACTTCCTGGGGTACGTCGACGGCGCGGTGGAGCCGACGCTGGACCTGGTCCGCGACATCAGCCGGGTGATCCGGACCGTGCGGCCGCAGCGCCTCCTCACGCAGTCGCCGGAGCGCTCGTGGAACCGCCTGCAGGTCTCACACCCAGACCACCTGGCCGCGGCCGAGGCGGCGGTCCGGGCGTTCTACCCAGCGGCCGGGAATCCGTACGCCTACCCGGACCTGACCGAGGAGGCCTGGGACGTCGGCGAACTGTGGATGATGGACCACCCCGAGCCCAACTACCACGTCGACATCACCGACACCATCGACCAGAAGCTGACCGCCCTGGCGTCCCACGCCAGCCAGCACCAGGACCCCGAGGCCCTGCTGGCGGGAGTCCGCACGCACTTCGCCGCTGTCGCCACCTCGCTGGGCCTCCCTGCCAACCACTACGCCGAGCGGTTCACGGTCATCCGGCTCTAATTGTTTTGCGGGTGCAGAGGGAAACCGAGAGGGTGCGACTATGACGATCTCGTACAACGTGGTGGGCGACGGCCCCACCGTTCTTCTGGTGCATGCCGGTGTCGCCGACGCCCGCATGTGGGCCGCTGTCGTGGAGGACCTCCGCGACGACCACCAGGTCATCACGCTCGACCTCCGTGGGTACGGCGACACCCCGCTGGAGCCCGGCGCCAAGTACTCCGACGCCGCCGACGTCCTCGCAGTACTGGACGCGGCAGGCGCGGGCGCGGTGACGGCCGTGGGCTCGTCGTACGGCGGGTACGTCGTCCAGCAGGTGGCGAGCCGAGAGCCGCAACGCTTCGCCCGGCTGATCCTCCTGTGCGCCCCCACCGACAACGTAGAACCGGACGAAGACCTGCGAGCCCTCTGGGCCGAGGAGAACCAGCTGATCGACGCCGGCGACGTCGACGGCGCCACAGAACTCACCGTGACCCGCTGGATCGGCCCAGACGCCGACGACGAGGCCCGCGGCCTCCTCCGCACCATGCAACGCCACGCGTACGACGTACAGCTGGCCGCAGGCGACGTGGACAACGAGGAATGGCCGGTAGTCCCGGAAAAGATCACGGCCCCCGTGCGGCTGATCACGGGGGCGCATGACTTCAGGTTCTTCGCGGACTGCGCCGATTATCTGGCTGACCGGCTACCGAATGCCACCCGGGTCGAACTCCCCTGGGCCGGGCACCTCCCGACCCTGGAGCGACCCGCCGACGCTCTCGAGCTGATCAGCCAGGACGACGAGGACTAGTTGTACTGCCCAGGCAGGTTGGTTGAGTTTGTGTGATGACACGTTGTGAATGTGGTTGATGGGTGAAGGCCTCCCGGCGTGAAGTGGAGATGTCTAGTAACCGCTTCACGGCCAGGAGGCCTTCGTGTCCCACGCTAACGCTGCATTGACTCCGCGCGCCCGGTTACGGCTGGCGCGTCTGATCGTGGATCAGGGCTGGCCGGTCTCGCTGGCCGCGAAGATGTTCCAGGTGTCCTGGCCGACCGCGAAACGCTGGTCGAGCCGCTATGCCCAGTCAGGCCCGGGCGCGATGTCGGATCGGTCGTCTCGGCCTGGCCATTGCCCGGCCAAGACACCACCGGCAGTGGTGCGAAAGATCGTGCGGCTGCGGTGGCGACGCAGGCTCGGACCCGTCCAGATCGCCGGCCGGCTGGCGATGCCGGCCTCAACCGTGCACGCCGTACTGGTGCGGTGCCGGATCAACCGGCTACGTCACATCGACCGTGTCACCGGCGAAAAGGTCCGCCGCTATGAGCACCCCTACCCAGGCGCGATGCTGCACGTCGACGTCACCAAGTTCGGCCAGATCCCCGACGGCGGCGGCCATCGTTACCTCGGCCGAACCGAAGGCAAGAAGAACGCCATCGCAACCGCGACACGGACCGGGCAGCGCGGCGGCGGTGGCCGTGCTCTGGTCGGAGTCGCCTACGTCCACACCGTCATCGACGACCACTCACGTGTCGCCTACGCCGAGATCCACACCGACGAAAAAGCCGCCACCGCCATCGCAGTACTGCGCCGAGCCGTCATCTGGTACGCCGCTCGCGGCGTCACCGGCATCGAACGAGTCCTGTCCGACAACGGCAGCTGCTACCGCTCCCACGCCTGGCGCGATGCCTGCCACGAACTCGGCATCACACCCAAGAAGACCAGACCCTACCGACCCCAAACCAACGGCAAGATCGAACGCTTCCACCGCACCCTCGCCGACGGCTGGGCCTACGCCCGCTTCTACCCCACCAACTCAGAACGCGTAGCGGCCCTCACACCCTGGCTCCACTACCACAATCACCACCGACTCCACACCGCCATTGGAAACCAGCCACCCATCAGCCGGTTAACCAACCTCCCTGGGCAGTACAACTAGCCGGCCAAAGCGCCCATCGGGTCCCAGGCCGGGAGGACGATGGGCTGCTCGTCGAGGCGGGCCTGGAGGTCGGCGGGGAGGGACGAGCGGCGGACGGCGATCTCGAAGACGTGTTCGGCGAACCAGTTGTCGTTCATCGTCCAGAAGCCGTTGTCGGCCTTCTCGTCGCCCCAGCTGTTCTCGACGCGCCAGCGGCGGGGCTTGCCGTCGACCAGGTCGACGCCGGTGAACAGCATCGCGTGCGTCATCAGGGTCTCGTGGTGGACCAGGCGGTCGGCCTTGTCCAGCGCGAACTCGGTGTCGTAGACGGAGCCGTAGTCGTACAGCTTCGCGTCCCAGAAGCCGAGGTCGGAGTTCATCTGCTTGCCGACGTCACACCCGAACCAGACCGGCTCGCCGCCGACGATCGCGTCCTGGGTGAGCTGCTTCATCAGGTCGATCTCGACGTTCAGGTACACCACCGGCGGCGCGTCGATCACGTTGCCGAGGTAGTCCACCGTGAAGGTCTTGCCGACCGGGCTGGTCTTCCGCGGGTCGTGCACGAGGCAGACGTACTCGTCGACCGGCAGCTGCACGTACGCCGCCGCGAACTCGGTCGGCGTGGTCCAGCCGTCGCGGTGGAAGGCCTTGTCACTGTCCTTCCACTGCCACAGGAACTTCTGCGGCGGCGTCCCGAGGTGGATGCTCAGCGCCCGGTGCACGGCGGTGAGGATCTCGCGCTTGCGGTCCCGCCGCGCCTCGTCGCCCTCGAGCGCCCGCAGGTCGCGCGCGCCCTGGCGGAGCAGCTTGCGGAGGATGTCGTTCAGCTGCGCGGTCGCCGAGGAGCTCTCGGTCTCCGGCATCGCCGACTTCGGCACCAGCCCGTGCTTGCGGACCAGCGCGATGAACATGTTCCACTGGCCGCCGTCGCTGATCGGGTCGGACAGCAGATGCGCCACCGTCCGGTCGTCGGCGTCCCGGTCGGCGGTCTCGATCATCGCCTCGAGGAAGAAGTTGGCCCGCTCGAACTTGTCCCAGAACAGCAGGTAGTTCTGGGAGAACTCGAAGTCCTTGACCCCGAGCTTGGCCGCCGCACCGACGCGGAGCAGGTTCAGGCCGGCGAACAGCCAGCACCGGCCGCTCTTCTTCTGGTTCGTGACCTTCCAGTCGTCCAGCAGGTTCGACACCGAATGGTCGATCGAGGTGACGACCTGACGGTCGAGGGCGATGCTGTTGACCGGCGTCTGCGTGACGGCGTTCTGCATCACCCGGTACTGCGGGTTCGACGCGAACTCCTTCTCGAAGAGCGCGAGCTGATCGGCACTGAGATTCCGCTCCATAACAGACGACGGTATAACAGCAACCAAGCCGGGATCGCCCCTGTCGGGGTGGCGCATCGATGCCCTGTCCGAAACCCGCCACCCGGGGACCGGCTGCGCTATGCTAATTGAAAACGAAGTTCAACTGAGGAGTACGCCATGCCTCGACGCCCGGCACCGACCGGTAAGCGCAAGCCGAAGCAGAACCCGCTGGACCGCGACAAGATCACCTACATCGACTACAAGGACACCGCGCTGCTGCGGAAGTTCATCTCCGACCGCGGCAAGATCCGCTCCCGCCGCGTCACCGGACTCTCGGTCCAGCAGCAGAAGCAGGTCGCCCGCGCGATCAAGAACGCCCGCGAGATGGCCCTGCTCCCGTACACCTCGGCGCAGCGCTGATCGGCTACTTCAGCCGGACCCGCGGATCGATCACGCTGTAGGCGAGGTCGACGATCAGGTTCATCGCGACGAGCAGCACCGAGCCGAGCAGGACCGTGCCCATGATCAGCGGCAGGTCGTAGTCGCTCACGGCGTCCAGCGCCAGCACCCCGAGCCCCGGCAGGTCGAAGATCTTCTCGGTGAAGATCGCGCCGGACAGGCTGGCGGCCAGGTCGAGGCCGAAGATCGTCACGACCGGGATCAGGCCGGCCCGGAGCGCGTGCCGGTAGGTAACCGCCCGGTCCGACAGGCCCTTGGCCCGGGCGGTCCGGATGAAGTCCTCGTTCAGCGTCTCCACCATCGATCCGCGGGAGTACCGGGCGTAGTCCGTGCACCCGTACACGCTCAGGATCACCCACGGCGCCACCAGGCCGGTGAACCAGTGCCCCGGACTCTCGAACGGCGACACCCAACCGCTCCGGGGCAGGATCGGGTAAAGGATCGTCAGGTAGAGCGCCGCCATCAGGCCGACGATGTAGTACGGCACCGAGCTGATCACCAGCGTGCCGCTCATCATCAGCCGGTCCCCCGGCGTACCCCGTCGTCTGGCCGCGATCGCGCCGGCTGTCACGCCGATCGTCAGCACGAGTACGCCGTACCCGAGGACCAGCGAGGCGGTCACCGGCAGCCGGGCCATCAACATGCCGGTCACCGGACGGTCGTTCTTGAACGAGAAGCCCAGGCACGGCACCGAGCAGTGCCGGACGACGCCGGACGTCTCGAAGTCGCGGCCGACCACGATGCCCTTCGTGTACCGGGCGAACTGCTGCACCTTCGGCTCGTCCAGGTGCAGGTTCGCCCTGATCTCGTTGTACCGCGACTGCGGGCACTTGCGCTCCCCGCAGATCGCACCCGCCGGATCCGTCGGCGCGACGAAGAACAACGCGAACGTCGCAACCAGCGTCACCGCGACCACGCTGATCGCGGACGCGACCCGGCGCACCACGTAATGCAACACGACATTGCCCCCCTCGAATGCCACCCGATCGATGGAGATTACCTCGACGGGTGCACCGCGGTGGGACCGGCTACACCAGCCGGCGGTCGGTGGCCCAGCGGGTCAGTTCGTGCCGGTTGGACAGCTGGAGCTTGCGCAGCACCGACGACACGTGGGTCTCGACCGTCTTCACCGAGATGAAGAGCTCGCGGGCCACCTCCTTGTAGGCGTACCCGCGGGCGATCAGCCGCAGTACCTCGCGCTCGCGCTGCGAGAGCCGGTCCAGGTCCTCGTCCACCGACGCGATGTCGATCGCACCCGAGAACGCGTCCAGGACGAAGCCGGCCAGCCGGGGCGAGAACACCGCGTCGCCGTCGGCGACCCGGCTGATCGCGTCGACCAGCTCGGCGCCGGAGATGTTCTTAGTCACGTACCCGCGGGCGCCGGCCCGGATCACGCCGATCACGTCCTCGGCCGCGTCCGACACCGACAGCGCCAGGAACTTCACCTCCGGGTGCCGCTGGTGGACCTGCTTCATCACCTCGGTCCCACCGCCACCAGGCAGGTGGACGTCGAGCAGCACGACGTCCGGCTCGGCGGCGACGATCGCCTTCACCGCGGTGTCGACGTCGGAGCCCTCCCCGACGATGTCGACCGAGGTACCGATCTCGCTGCGGACTCCGGCCCGGAACATGTCGTGATCGTCGACAACGACTACGCGCCTGCTGCTCATCTGTCCATCTCCAGTCGCACTTCGGTTCCGGTTTCCGGATCCGACCGCACTGTCGCGCGGCCGCCGTGCCGTTCCATCCTGCCCATCACACTGTGCCGCAAGCCCAGCCGGTCGTCCGGTACGCCGTCGACGTCGAAGCCCTGGCCCCGATCGCGGACGAACATCTCCGCCCGGTCGCCGTCCACCTCGACGAACACATCGATCTTCGCAGCTCCGGAGTGCTTTGCGGCATTCACCATCGACTCCCGCGCGGCCCGGACCATCGCCGACAGCGGTTCGGTCAGGTCGCAGTCGCCCACCGTGACCACCTCGATCGGTACGCCGTGCGAGTCCTCGACCTCGGCCGCGGCCCGTTTGGCGGCGCCGGAGAGCGTCTGATCGGTCTTGTCGTCCTCGTCGTACAGCCAGGCCCGCAGCTCGCGCTCCTGGGAGCGGGCGAGCGTCAGCACGGCCCGCGGGTCGTTGGCCTGCTTCTGGATCAGGGCGAGCGTCTGGAGCACCGAGTCATGCAGGTGCGCGGCCATGTCGGCGCGCTCCTGCGAGCGGACGCGCTCGGCCCGCTCGGCGTTCAGGTCGCGGGTCAGCCGGTGCACCCACGGTCCGGCGATGACGCCGATGCCGACCACCGCCAGCAGCAGCGCGATCAGTACGTCGCCAACCATCGAGAGGCGGCCGTTCTGCACCAGGAACACGGTGACCGCGGTACCGATCAGGATCAGGCCGACGGCGACCCGGAGCAGCGACTTCCAGCCGCCCTTGCCGAGCACGAGGCCGAGGATCGGGACCCGGATGTCCTGCGTCCACTTGTCCTTCTGGTTCTCGTCCGCCTGCCGCCAGATCAGCGCGAGACCGGTCGCGGCGAACACCAGCGGCCAGAACAGCTTGCCGGCGATGCCCAGCCCGGCGACCTGCAGCAGCAGGACCACGCCGATGCCGATGGCGATCAGCGCGGTCACCTGGCCCTTGCTCTTCTCCCGCTTGCGCTCCTTGGCCTCCACGACCGGTGGCGGCGGCTCGTCCGACCGCAACCCGCCGCGGGTGTGCGCGGCGAGCCCTGGGGCGTTCGGCACGGTCGCCGGAGCGAGCGGCATCAGGAACCACAGCGCGGCGTAGACGATCAGGCCGATCCCGCTGAACACGGTCGCCGCGATCAGGATCAGCCGTACGACGGTGTCCGACACGCCCAGGTGGTCCGCGACCCCGCCGGCCACGCCGGCGATGATCCGCCCATCGGTACGCCGATACGCCCGCCGAGGCGGTCCGCTCGGAGGGGGTTGTTGCCCGGCGAACGGCGTACCGCCTGGTGCTTGTCCGCGCGGAGGCGGCGGGAGCGCCCTGCCTGCGGCGCGTTCGGCGGCTATCCGGGCCGCGTAGGCGGCGTACGGGCCTTGGTACTGGCCTGGGCCCGCCGGACCCCAGCCTTTGTAGCGCCACTGGTCCTGTGCCGTCTGGTCCTGGGCCTGGGCAGCGGGCGGCTCGGGAGGGGCTCCGTTGGTGGAGGACCCGCCCGGCGGCGCGGCTGCTGGCTGGCTCATCACCACGATCGTCACATGTAGGAAGGTCCGGCACCAGCAGGCTTGTCCCGGGCCGGTTCCTCAGCGCGCCCCCGCCGTACTCAGGGTCGCCTCGGGGACAACCCCGAGCCGGCGCCGAACAGAAAACCCGACTCCGGGTCGCGTCAGGGGGTATCCCGGATGTTGTCCGGGCTCCGCGCGCGCGACCATCGATGACATGGAGCAGAACCAGAGTGGACCCGCCGGGTTCGACCGCGACCGCCTGCAGAACCCGCAGAGCTGGCGACGCAGCCGGTCGGACCGGTGGGTGGCCGGTGTCTGCGGCGGGATCGGTCGTGCGCTGAACATCGACCCGGTCCTGATCCGCGTGGTGATGGCCGTCCTCGTCCTCACCGGCCCCGGCATCATCTTCTACCTCGCCGCCTGGGTGCTGATGCCGGACGAGAACAGCGACCGCTCACCCGCCCAGGGCCTGCTCGGCGACCGGATCCGGCCCGACCACCCGTGGCTCTGGCCGGCCGTCGTCGGCGTGTGCGTGTTCGCCGCGATCGCGATGATGTCGTCGTTCAACGTCGGCCGCTTCATCCCCGGCCCGCTGATCGTGCTCGCGATCATCTTCCTGGTCGCGAAGTCGCGCAAGCACAACGGCCGCCGCAGTACCCAGTGGCTGAACAGCAACTGGGCTGCCCAGAACCCGGACCGGACCGGTCCGCAGGACACCACCCAAGCGGCCGCCACGCCGCCCCCGACCGACCCGTCAGCTCCCCCGGCGGGTCCGTCGTCCTCGGCCACACAGCGCCCACAGGACCGCACCGTCGAACCGGTCCAGCCTGTGTGGACCGAGGACGACCCTCTCGGCCTGTACGTCGACGAGCCGGCCGGCTCGCAGCGGACCCAGCAGCAGCCGGCCTGGTCGAGGCCGGCCGAACCGCCCGCGAAGGGCGTCCGCGGGATCAAGTCGATGGTCGTGGTGCTGACCGGGATCGCGATCGGCATCGCCGCGCTGGCCGGTGCACCGACCACGACCATGCTGGTGATCGGCCTGGCCACGCTCGGCGCGGGCATGCTCCTCGGCGGGTTCGTCGGGCGCACACTCGGGCTGCTGCCGCTGGGCATCCTGCTCGCGGCCGGCGTGGTGGCGAGCACCGTGTTCTCGAGTGTCCCGCGCAACTTCGCCGACACGAACTACGTCGCGCCGGTCGGCCAGACCATCACGTCGACCGGGACGAGCTACTCGTTCGACGCCGGGTCGGTCCACCTGGACCTGACCAAGGCGACCTTCGCGCCCGGCGCGAAGGTCGAGGTGAACGGCGGCGCCGGCGAGGTCATCGTCAAGCTGCCCGAGAACGTCGACGTCAACGGCAAGCTCACCGCCAAGATGGGAGACGTGGCCTGGCTCACCGAGCACCGCGGCGGCCATAATGCGGAGCTGGTCCTGAACGACCTCGGCCCGGACGGCAAGGCCGGCCCGCAGACGGTCACCCTGGACCTGCACCTCAGGCTCGGCAGCATCAAAGTGGAGCGCGGATGAACGAGCGGCCCCGCAAGACCAAACCGGACGTTCCCGGCGTCGTGGCCGGCACCGTCCTGACCGGCGCCGCCACGATCTGGATGCTGAACGACGCCGGCGTCCTGCAGACCGACGACCTCGGCGTGACCAGCGCGCTGCTGCTGGTCACCGCCGGACTCCTTGGACTGGCGGCCTCGCACCGGGACTGACCGGTTAGGCTTGTTGACCGCGATGTCCCGAGGGGTCCGGGTAGTGGGCCCCGTGGTCTAGGAGTTTGATGGTGCGCGGCACCGTGAAGTGGTTCAACGCCGACAAGGGGTACGGCTTCCTCGCCGTCGACGGGCAGGAGGTCGACGACGTGTTCGTGCACTGGAGCAAGATCGTCTCCGACGGCTACAAGACGCTCGAGGACGGCCAGCAGGTCGAGTTCCAGATCGTCGACGGGCCCAAGGGCCGCGAGGCGGACGCGGTCACTCCGATCTGACGGGCACCCCGCGTCGGCAACCGGTAACCTGACGTCTCACCAGGTGAGGGGTGGGGACGTGACAGAGCCGGTACCGGTGGTCCGGAAGCTCGAGCAGGCGCTCGCGGACGACGACTTCGTCTGGTCGCTGCTGATCGTGGGCGAGGACCAGACCGACAAGCTCGCGACGCTCACCGGCGACCTACGCGGCCCGGTCTCGGCCACCGGTGACGGCAAGCAGATCACCTCCGGCTTCTCCTACTGGGGGATCGGCCCGACGATCGCCTGGGCGAACGCGACGAACGACCCCTTCTACCTGGTCATGAAGGCCGGCACCGAGTCGTTCCTGCGGCACTGGCGCAAGGTCCGGCCGCACGTCGAGAACGGCGGCTTCCACCTGGTCAGCCTGGGCATCGGCACCGGCGTGAAGGACCGGACCATCGTCGGCGACCTGCGGCGCCGGAAGAAGGACATGTTCTACATCCCGGTGGACATGAGCTCGGAGATGCTCCGGATGGGCTCGCTGGAGTCGGTCCGCGGCGCCGGCTTCCCGATCTCGCAGGTGCTCCCGGTCCAGCTCGACTTCTCGATCGCCGACAACGTGAAGCAACTCGGCCAGATGCTGGGGAAACTGATCGGCGACGAGCCGGTCCTGTTCACGCTGACCGGCAACACGCTGGCCAACTTCGAGAACGACGAGGAGCTGCTCAGCACCATCACCGGCGCCCTGCGTCCGCAGGACCGGCTGCTGCTCGAGGTCGCGAGCACCACCCGGCTGGACCAGGCCACCGCCGACGCGGCCGCGGACGAGTACCACCAGACCAGAGCCTTCGCCGAGTTCGTCACCAGCGCCCTGCGCTACAACACCGACCTGAAGATCGACAACGAGCGGGTGAAGTTCATCGGCGAGGTCGAGGACAACGACGCGCTGCTGGTGAAGATCCTCTGGCAGAACGACACCAACGCCGAGATCCGGATGGGCCTGCCCGACCACACCGAGGTCGTGCTGCCGATCGGCGACACCATCCGGCTCTACACCACCCGCAAGTACTCCACCGACCGGCTGAAGCGGCTCACCGAGGCGTGCAAGCTGACACCGGTCGAGGCGATCCAGTCCCAGTTCCGCTACACCCGCCGGCCGAACCCGTTCGGTCTGGAGCTGCTCCTGCTGGCACCGGAGGCGGCCGGCGAGGGTGCGCACTCGCTGGCCGACGACATCTGGTCGGTATGACCCGACTGGCCGGCCGGACCGTCGTCAGCGCGGTCACCTACGGACTGCTCGGGCTGGCCTTCGTCCTCGGCGTGATCTGGTTCTTCTGGCCCGGCAACTCGCGCTGGGAGCCGGCGGTCAACTCGCTCACGCTGGTCGCCGGCCTCACCGGCATCTTCGTGGAGCGGCTCACGGCCGAGGCAGAGCGGCGTACCGAAGTACTGCGGGCCGTTGTCGACGAGCTGAACGAGAACAGCAGGCTGCTCGACGACCCGCGGTTCTCGCCGGCCGTGCCGACCGCTCGCCAGGTGTACCCGCGGCTGGTCGTGTCCGCGGTCGATCTGGCGCTGGTCTCCGGCGCGCTCGGCCTGCGCCGCGACGCCGAGCTGGTCGGCCTGCTGCACCGGTGGCGGGACACCGTGCACCTGTTCAACCGGCGGCTCGACCTGACCGAGATCAGCACGTTCTCGAACACCATCTCGGCCGAGGAGCTGGCGGCGTTCCACCGGGCGCTGCACCGCAAGGACAGCTACTTCGCGACCACCCGCGCCCAGCTGACCGAGCTGCTGGCGTTGATCCCGAAGGCTTAACGGCCGAGGCCGTAACCATCGCCTGCCGTGCCAGTAGTGGCAAATAGTGCCCAGCCGTTGACTTCGTGCTGCCGCGAGCGCTTCACTTTCGGACAGGACCGTAAATAGGCTCCCGGAGGCATCGCATGCGATCAGCTCGTTCGTTCGTCGCGGTGGCACTCGCCGCCCTGCTCGTCACCACCCTCTCGACAACCGCCGACGCCAAGCCGACTCAGCCGACACAGCCGAAGCCGCCGACGCCGACGGTCACCTCGCTCGGCGTTCCGCTCTCCGACGTACTGCTGATCGGCGGCACCGTCGCTCCCGGCCCGAACGGGAAAACCGCGATCTGGAACGCCTCCAGCGGCGCGCCGGCGCACTTGAACGCCATCGACCCGGCCACCGGCGACAGCCTGCTCTCGGCGGAGCTGCCCGGCGGCGACGGCAGCTACGCGGTCGCCGCGGCGCCGGACGGGACGATCTACGCCGGGACCTACTACAACGGGCACCTCTATCGGTTGCGACCGGGCTCGAGCACCGTCGAGGACCTGGGCCGGCCCCTCCCCACCGAGACGTTCATCCTCCGGATCACCGTGGACGAGCAGGGCAACGTGTACGGCGGGACGTATCCGCACGGCCGCGTGTTCCGTTACGACCACGAGACCGGCGCGGTCCGCGACTACGGCACGATCAAGGCCGGCCAAGGCTACGTGAAGAGCATCGACTACGCGGCAGGCAAGCTCTACACCGGCACCGAGCCGGACGCGTACTTCTCCGAGATCGACGTCGCCACCGGCGCGATCACCGAGATCCCGGCACCACCGGCGATGGGTGACCCGAAGGACAAGGTCGTCTACGACCTGAACGTTCGCGGCGGCCGCGTGTACACCCGGGTCAGCACCGCGTTCCCCGGCCCGATGTACGTCTGGGACATCGCGTCGCGGACCTGGGTCGACGAGATCCCGAACGAGCACGGGCTGGACATCTCCCCGATCGGCGCCGACGGATCGCTGTACCTGATCCAGGCGAGCGAGCTGAAGAAGTACGACCCGGCCACCAAGACCCTGACCGGGACCGGGCTGACCTTCACCGGCCGGATCCAGAACGCGCGCGCGATCGGGTACGCCGACCTCGGCCTGCCGGACTACCCCGGGACCAGCGTGGTCGGCACGCTCTGGCGCGGCGAGGAGTTCCGGTACAACCCGCAGACCGGGAAGTCCGAGATCTTCCAGACCAAGGTCCGGCGGGAGCCGATCGACATCCTGGCCGTCGCCGGCGGCAAGGACAAGATCTACACCGGCGGCTTCCTCAACGGCGGCGTCGCGGTCGTCGACCCGAGCACCGGCCAGGCCACCTTCAACCGGTTCTCCCAGGTCGAGGCGTTGCTGGAGGGTTCCGACGGGATGCTCTGGATCGGCGCGTACCCGGAGGCGCGGCTGTATGCCTACGACACCACGAAGCCCTGGAGCAGCCCGGAGTACTCACCCGGCCCGCCCGGCACTCCGGACAACCCGACGCAGCGGCTCAACCTCAAGCCGGACCTGTTCCAGACCCGCGCCCGCGCGCTGGCCGAGGTGAACGGCAAGATCGCCGTCGGCACCGTCCCGGACGGCGACCGGCTCGGCGGCGCGCTGGTGATTTATGACCCGAGGACAGGTACGTCGGAGAAATATCGCAACATTGTGCAGGACGAAAGCGTCTACGGAGTGACGGCGCAGTGCGGCATCGTGTACGGCGGAACCTCGATCGCGGGTGGTCTGGTGACCACTCCTCCGACCCGGGAAGCGGGCACAGTATTCGCGTGGGACGTGGCCAGGAAGAAGAAGCTCTGGGAGGTCGTGCCGGTACCGAAGGCGGCCACCGTGTCGTCGGTCGTGATCGGGCCGGACGGGCTGCTGTGGGGCGTTGCCGGCAAGACGGTCTTCGCCCTGGCCCCGGACAGCGGCAAGGTGAAGAAGTCCTTCACGCTCGGGACGACGTCGTCGAGCGGCGACGTCGTGGCCACCCGGGACGCCGTCTACGTGAGCATCGACCAGAACAAGATCTACCGGATCGCGCCGGGCAGCAAGGCCACTCCGGCGCTGTTCCTCGAACACCCGCACCGGCGGCTGGCGGTCCGCAACGACCACCAGCTGGTGATGACCAACGGTCCCGAACTGTTCCGGATTGATATCAGTCGTTGACACCATAAATTCGTTCTCGCTACTTTCGGGCCTGACCGTTATTCGGTCGGCTGCGAAGTCCGACACCCTGGGGGTGCGATGAAATCGTCCGTCCGCCGCATCGCGGCACCACTCACGGCACTCGTGCTGGCCGCCGCGCTCGGTTCCTGCGGGGGCAGCGACTCCGGCTCGTCGGCGAAGAAGAGCGTCACGCTCTGGATGTACCCGGTGATCGCCGACCAGGCGGCCAGCGACGCGTACTGGAAGGAGGTCGAGACCGACTTCGAGGCGGCCAACTCGGGCATCGACCTCAAGATCGAGGCGCAGCCGTGGGCCAAGCGCGAGGAGAAGGTCTCGGCCGCGTTCTCCGGCAAGAAGGGCCCGGACGTCCTGCTGATGATCCCGGACCAGATCCCGCAGTACGTCGCGAACGGGTCGCTCACGCCGGTCGACGACGTGGTGGCGCCGGAGAAGGACAAGTTCCTGCCGGCGGCGATTCCGGGGCTGACCGTCGACGGCAAGGTGTACGGCGTACCGATCTATCACACCGTCACCACGACGATGTACAACAAGACGGCGCTGACCAAGGCCGGGATCAGCAAGCCGCCGGAGACCTGGGACGAGATCAAGACCGCGGCGCCGAAGCTGAAGGCGGCCGGGTTCTCCACGCTGGACTACTCGGCCTCGCCGGAGGCCACGCTGAACCTGAACTTCTACCCGCTGCTCTGGCAGGCCGGTGGCAAGGTGTTCGCGGACGACGGCAAGTCGGTCGCGTTCAACCAGCCGCCGGGGGTGGACGCGCTGACGTTCCTGAAGACGCTGTGGGACGAGGATGCGATTCCGAGGAGTGCGCTGACCAACGGGAACGTGCTCGCCGACCAGCCGATGGGCAAGGGCCAGGTCGCGATGGGGTTCACGAACACGGCGGCCGATGCGGCGACGGTCGCGAAGACGTGGGGTGCCGGGAACGTCGAGATCGGCGCGCCGCTGACCGGGAAGAAGCAGGCCGGTTACGGCATCCCCGGCGGGCTGGTGCTGAACGCGGCGTCGGCGAACACGGACGCGGGGAAGAAGTTCCTGTCGTTCATGATCCAGCCGGCCCAGCTCGACGCGCTGAGCAAGGCGTCCGGGTTCTTCTCCCCCCGCACCGACACCGCGGTGAAGCCGGCCGACGCGACCGCGCAGAAGTTCGCCGACGCGCTCCAGTACGCCGTACCCGGTGAGCCCAACCCGGCCGCTCGCCAGATCATGTCGCTCCTCGCCACCGAGATCCAGGCTGTCCTCACCGGCAAGAAGCAACCTCAGCAGGCCCTCAACGACGCCGCCAAACAGTCCAATGACCTGCTCGCGAGACAACGTTGACCAACCCCAGCCAGTCCCCGGACACGGATCGGGCGGGATCCGTGTCCGGCCGGCCGGGGCGGCGCGGGCCATTGCGGCGTGGGTTACGGCGGCGTCCTTGGGTCGGGTTGTTGTTCGTCGCACCGATGCTGGTGCTGTTCCTGCTGTTCAGGTTTCTGCCGGTGGTCGGGGCTTTTCTGCTCAGCCTCACGGACTACCGGTTGAGTGGTAAATGGGATTTCATTGCCCTCGACAACTACACACGGCTGGTGCAGGACAGCATCTTCCACGAGGCGTTGCTGGTCACCCTGCTCTACACCGTGATCTTCGTCCCGCTCACCGTGCTGCTGTCGCTCGGGACCGCCATGCTGCTCCACCAGGCCGTCTGGCAGCGCGGCTTCTTCCGTGGTGTCTTCTTCCTGCCGTACGTGACGAGCATCGTCCTCGCCGCCGTCATCTGGAAATGGATCTACAACGCCCAGGACGGCCTCCTCAACGCCGCCCTCGGCCTGGTGAACCTCGGCCCGGTCGACTTCCTCGGCCAGTCCGGCACCGTGCTCCCGTCCATCGCGGTCACCTCCGCCTGGAAGGGCTTCGGCTACTCGATGCTGATCCTGCTGGCCGGCCTCCAGGCCGTCCCGAAGTCGTACCTCGAAGCCGCCATGATCGACGGCGCCGGCAGCTGGCAGCGGTTCCGCTTCATCACGCTTCCGCAGCTCCGCCCGATCCTGTTCTTCGTGCTCGTGATCGAGACCATCGGCGCATTCCAGGTCTTCGACGCGATGTACGTGATGACCGGCGGCGGCCCGGTCCGCTCCAGCTACTCGCTCGTGTACTTCCTGTACGACAGCGGGTTCAAGTACTTCGACTTCGGCTACGCCAGCGCGATCGGCCTGGTGCTGTTCCTGATCGTCCTGATCGTCTCGCTCGTCCAGCGACGCCTGGTCGGAAGGGACGCCTGATGGTCAACGTGCTCGACCGCCCGCCGGTCAAAGAGCTGACCGAGTCCCGCGCCGCCGGCCGCCGCCCGGTCGCCCGCCTCACCCTGCCGACGCTGCTCGCCCTGACCGCGATCGTCACCGTCGTCCCGTTCGTGGCCATGGTCCTGGTCGCCTTCACCCCGCCGAGCGGCCAGATCTTCCCCGACGCGCTGAACCCGGCCAACTTCAGCCTGGAGAACTTCTCCCACGTGCTCGCCAGCTCGGACATCCCGCGCTGGACGGTCAACTCGCTGCTCTATTCGCTCGTCTCCGTCGTCTGCGTGCTGCTGTTCTCGTCGATGGCCGGGTACGCGTTCGCGAAGAAGAAGTTCCCCGGCCGGGAGATCATGTTCTGGGCCTTCCTGGCCACGCTGATGGTCCCGTTCCAGGCGACGCTGATCCCGTCGTACATCCTGGTCTCGCGGCTGGACTGGGTGGACAGCTACTGGGGCCTGATCGTCCCGACGCTGGCCAACTCGCAGGCCGTGTTCCTGATGCGCCAGTTCATCAGCCAGCTCCCGGACGAGCTCTTCGAGGCCGCCGAGATCGACGGCGCCCCGGAGTGGCGGATCTTCACCACGATCGTGCTGCCGCTGATCCGTCCGGTGCTAGCGACGCTCGGCATCTTCGTCTTCCTCTGGCACTGGAACGACTTCCTCTGGCCGCTCGTCATCGGCCAGTCCGGCAAGATGCAGACCCTCACCGTCGGCCTGGCCACCCTGCAGACGCAGGCCGTCCCCATCAACGAGGTGATGGCCGGTGCGACCATCACGGTCGTCCCCAGCCTGCTGGTCTTCGGCCTCCTGCAGCGGTACCTGACCGACAGCATCGCCATGTCCGGCCTCAAGGCCTGAGTGCAGCGCGCGGTACTCGCGCACCGGGTGGTAGCGGTCGTACAGCATGGTCAGGATGCTGACCAGGAAGATGAAGAACAGGGTGTCGGTCAGCGGCAGGGCGCGGTTGCCCCGCGCCAGCAGGACGTCGGCCACGACGACCAGGAGGACGTTGGTCAGCAGGACGGTGACGAACGAGAGTACGGCGGAGTCCCAGCCGTAGCCGCGGCGCGCGCCCCACAGGCCGATCGCCGAGTTCAGCACCACGAACACCGCGATGCCCGCGAAAAGCTGGACACCGCTGACCTGAACGCCCGGCAGCACGCTCCCGTAGATCACGCTGGTCAGCCCGATCAGCACGATCTTCTCCAGGGCCGCCCCGTCGATCACCCGGTTGTGCGCCGCCCGGTACGCCGCGCGCTCGCTGGCCTCGTCCATCTCCACCGGCAGCCGGTCGGCGCGCAGCCTGAGCTGCCAGTCGGGCGGCCGGAGCCGCGGCCGGACCACGAACCACAGCACCGCCGCCAGCACGAGCAGGGCCGCGATCAGCGCCGGCAGGAACCACGAGACGTCCCGGATCGTGTCGGTCACGTCCAGCTCGAGGATGTGGATCCAGGTCTCCTGCGGCAGCTTGACGAAGATCCAGATCCCGGCCGCGACCTTGATCCAGAACCGCATCCCGTAGCGCAGCGGGTTCCGCCGGCTCCGCACGCCCTCGTAGGCGATGAAGAAGTACTCGAACGTGTTCGGGAACACGAGTAGCAGGAACCGCAGCCCGGTGAGCTCGAACAGCACCACCCCGACCTGCCGGTAGTAGAACAGGAACCGCGAGATCTGGGACGCCGGCGGGCTTTGCCAGTTCCGCAAGCTCGCCAGGTACGCGATCGACAGGTAGAACGTGTCCATCGCCTTGTCGTAGCTCTGGTAGTTCGACGGCACCACACCGAAGATCTGGAAGATCGTCTCATCCACTCCGTCGAGCAGCAGGCACCCGACAATCGCCGGCAGCGGGTACCGGAGGATCAGCAGCGGCAGGGCGAAGCGCGCCAGTACTACCGCCCAGAAGACCGCCATCCGCCCACCTCCTGACGGCAGGCTACGACTCCGGGCCGGTTAGAGCAGCGCCCCGAAGGCCTCGATCGACTTGAGGGCGTCGGCCTGGGGCATGCCGGGCGGCTGGAGGCGGAGAATGATCCCGTTGGCGCCCATGGCGTCGTACTGGGCCAGGCGCTCGGCGCACTCGGCCTGGGAGCCGATGACGCTGCGGTTGGTGATGTCGTCCCAACCCTGGGTGTAGCGGGAGACGTCGGTGGAGGTGCGCTTCCAACCGGTGTACGCGTCGTACAGGTCGCGGAGCGGCTCCTCCAGCGCGGCGCGGGCGGCCTGGGTCGTCGGAGCGCAGTACCCCTCGCGGCAGAGGATGACCTCCTGGCCGAGGCTTTGCGGGCCGCGAGGGTACGCCAGGTACTCCGCGATCTTCGCCGGCAGGTCGGCGTCGAGCTCGTTGAAGGACGTGGTCCAGCCGTCGCACATCCGGGCCGTGCGCTCGAGTACGGCGGACACGCGGCCGCCGTTCCAGATCCGCGGGCGTGGGCTCTGCACCGGGCGGGGCGAGAGGTACGCCTCGCTGATGCTGGTGAACTTGCCGTCGTACGTCACCTCCTCCTCGGTCCACAAGCGGGTCAGGATCTCCAGCCCGTCCTCGAACCGGCGGACCCGCTCGGCCTGCGTCACGCCGTACAGCGCGAACTCCTCCGGGCGGTACCCGAGCACAAACCCGGCCGTCAGCCGGCCGCCGGACAGGACGTCGAGGTGCGCCAGCGTCTCCGCGAGCAGGACCGGGTCGTAGAGCGGTACGACGATGCCCGCGGTCGCGATTCCGATCGTCGACGTGTGCGCCGCCAGCCAGGTCATCGAGGTGAGGATCTCGTGGTACCCGGGCCGGTGCAGGTGCCGCTCGCCGAGCACGATCCAGTCGAATCCGGCCTGCTCGGCCAGTCGCGCCTGCTCGACCGCGTCCGCCAGCCGCGGGCGCTCGTCCGGGGTGCCGTAGAGGTTCAGATAGAGACCCAGCCGCATCGGTGTGCCACCTTCCGTTGACAGAGAGCACTCGCGGTATTTACGGTCTTGACCGTAAATGGTTTTAGCTCAGATTGCGACCTGAGGAGCCGGAATGAGTGTTGCATCTGACGAACCTGTCGCCTTCCCCGGCTCACCCGCCGCCCGGGCCGTCAGCGCGATCAAGACCCGGGTGGTGAGCGCGCGGTACCTCCGGCCGTTCCAGATCAGCAGCGGGATCAGCACCGAGCTGGTCAGCCTGGTGGTCGAGGTGCACACCGCGGACGGCGCGATCGGGATCGGCGAGACGTCACCGATGACGGCGTACACCGGTGAGACGCTCGCGGGCGTCACCGCTGCCATCGAGGACCACCTGGCCCCGGCCCTGATCGGCCGCGACCCGCTGGACCGAGCCGGTGCGCACGTGGTGATGGACGCCGTACTGCGCGGTCAGTCGGTGGCCAAGGCCGGTCTGGACATTGCCCTTTACGACCTGGCCGGGAGGATCAGCGGCTGGCCGGTGCATGCCGTCCTCGGTGGCAGTGTGCGCGACCGCGTGCAGACCACCTGGGTCGTCGGCCTCGGGACGCTCGACGAGATGGCTGCCGAGGCCGCGGAGTACGCCGGTCGCGGGTTCCGGCACCTGAAGGTCAAGGGCGGCCAGGACCCGGCCAAGGACCTGGAGCTGATCCGCGCCGTCCGGGACGCCATCCCCGCCGACGCCGAGCTGTGCCTGGACGCCAACGAGGGGTACGACGCCACGACCGCGCTGCCGTACCTGGCCAAGATGACCGATGCCGGCATGACGCTTCTCGAGCAGCCGCTGCCGCGCTGGGACCTGACCGGGCTCGTCCGGCTCCGCGAGCGTCTCGACGTACGGCTGATGGTCGACGAGAGCATGCACTCGCTGCACGACGCCATGGAGATCGCGCGGCGCGGAGCGGCCGACGTACTGAACATCAAGATCCTCAAGGTCGGCGGGCTGCACCGCGCGCTGCAGATCGCCAACGTCGCGGAGGCGGCGGGGCTGGCGGTGAAGGTAGGCTCGATGCCGGAGCTGGGCGTGGCGACGCTGGCCGCCGTACACCTGGCCGCGGCCGTCCCCGGTGCCACCGTCGCGGCTGACCTGGTCGGGCCGCTGATGGTCGACGAGGACCCGCTGGCACCGTCCGTGTTCGCCGACTGCGACGGGTGGATCGACGTACCGCAGGGCCCGGGGCTCGGGCACGAGGTCTGAGAGGGGTCAGGATGCACGCGTTGGTCTCGCAGCTCCGTGGCACTGTGCTGCCGGCCGTTGCCACTCCGATGGACGCTTCCGGAGTCGTCGCTTACGACGCTCTGGGTTCTTATGCGAGTGCTTTGGCTTCGGGGCCGATCGGTGGGCTCGCGGTGTGGGCGCACACGGGGCGTGGGCTGTACCTGTCGGCGGGCGACCGGGCTCGGGTGCTGGCGACGTGGCGGCAGGCTACTTCGTTGCCGGTGGTTGCGGGGGTCGGCGTACCACGGTCTTCGGCGGCGCACTCGCTCGCTGAGGCCGCTGACGCGACCGTGGCGATGGCGCGGCAGGCTGCTGATGGTGGTGCGGACGCTGTGATGGTCTACCCGCTGGCGGGGCTCGCGGCGCTGCCGGACGGACACGCCCAGGCCGTCGCGCTGCACGAGCGGGTCGCCTTGGAGAGCGGGCTGCCGCTGGTCGGTTTCTACCTGCACGGCGAGGCTGGTGGGTATCCGTACCCGCCGGCGTTGATCCGGGACCTGCTGGCGCTGGACGCGATGCTCGGGGTGAAGACGGCGACGCTGGACCGGGCCATCGGGTGTCAGGACGCCCTGTCGGCCGGCCGCTCCTCCGGCAAGCTGCTCATCACCGGCGAGGACCGCATGTATGGTCCGTCGTTCATGTGGGGCGCTGACACGGCCCTGGTGGGCATTGCGGCGGCACAGGTCTCGTTGTCGGTCGACGTACTGCGTGCTTGGACGTCGGGCGACCACGGTGGCTTCCTGGCCGCATCCGAGCGGCTGGACCGGTTCGCTGCGGCGACCTTCTACGCGCCGATCGAGGGGTACGTACAGCGGATGCTCTGGGCGGCCGAGTGGGAAGGGCTGGTGCCCGCCGAGGCCGCCCACGACCCGTACGGACCCGACCTGCCGGCGAGCGAGCGCGCCGCGGTGGTGCGCTGCCTCGAGGAGCTCACCACCTAGGGCGTGTCTCCCAATTCCACGCCGTAGTCCGCGGGTCGCCGCACCCGGGTGGGGACGCGGGGCGTGGAACGCTCCCTCCGTCGCTCCACACACCGTTGCCCGGGTTGCCGGCAATTGTGGTCTTGACCGAAATTAAATGAGTTGGGCCGGAACGTCAAGACCTTTGCGGCTGCTGCGCTATCCTCCGAGTTGAGGGCCAGACCAGAAGTCGTCGAAGGAGTGCCGTGATCAGGATGGACCGATGACACTCACGGTCGGCGTCATCGGGCCCGAGGACCTGGTCGAACGCGTCACCGCGGTCGGCCCGCCGAGCGGGGCGGTGCTGCAGCCGCTTCCGTACCGGCACGAGACCGAGGCGGTCTCGCTGGTCTCCGCGGCGGAGGTCGACGCGTTTCTGTTCACCGGCGTGGTCCCGTACACGATCGCGACCGAGGCGGGGGTGATCGACCGGCCGGCGATGTACGTCTCGTACGACGGGGCGACGCTGCTGCGGGCGCTGGTCGAGCTGCTGCGGCTGGGGCACAACGTCACGCAGTTCTCGATCGACACGCTGCGGCGGTCCGAAGTACTTGAGACGCTGATCGAGGCGAAGCTGCCGACGGAGCAGATCCACGTGCTGCCGTACCGGCCGGGGCTGACGTCGGACGACATCGTGGCGTTTCATCGGGCGGCGCGGGAGAAGCACGACACGAAGGTGGCGATCAGCTGCCTGGGGTCCGCGTTTCATCTGCTGGAGAACGAGATGCCGTCGGTGCGGCTCGCGCCCTCGCGGTACTCGATCCGCTCGACGTTGCAGGCTCTGGTGCTGACCACGACGGGTCAGCATGTCGGCGATGCGCAGGTCGTGCTCGGCGTGATCGACGTACCGTCGCCTGACGACGCCCTCGCCGCCGACCTGATCACGCTGGGCGGCAGCCTCGCCACGCTGTCCGACGGGCGCTACCTGGTCGTCACTACACGCGGCCTCTTGGAGCAGGCGACCGACCAGTTCACCCGGCTCCCGCTGTTGGACGTGCTATCCGCCCGCCACCCCACCGCGTACGTCGGCTTCGGCGTAGGCCGCACGGCCGCCGAAGCCGAGGCCCTGGCCCGCCGAGCCACCAGCCGAGCGGCTTCCATCGGCACCGTCGCCGGCGTGATCTCCATGTCCGACGACGTGGAAATCGTCATCGAACCCACCCCCGGCCCCAACCCAACCCACGCCACGCCTGGGCGCGACAGCCTCCCCCTGCTGGCCCGTCGAGTAGGCCTCAACACCCAAACCCTCGCGCGCATGCGAGAACTGACCGCCACCCTCCCCGACGGCCTCACCACCCAGGACGTAGCCGACCACCTAGCCGTCCAACTCCGCACCGCCCGCCGAGTCCTCAAACGCCTAGAACGAGCCGGCCTAGCCGCCCCCACCGGCACCCAACAACACGGCCGAACCGGCCGCCCACCCACCGTCTACCTCATCAGGCTCTAACAGCCCCACGCACGCTACGCAGCCGCTACGCTCCTCACCGCGCCCACTCCGCGAACTCCCACCCCCCCCGGCTCAGCGCCGTACCTCCGGCTTCCGCCGGACCCCAGCCGCCTACCGCCGGCGAGCTGCTCGCTACCGCTCGCGGGCGACTACCGCGTGGCGACGCCAAGCCCGATCCACCCGCGCCAACCGCAACGCACTCCGCTCGCCCGCTACGCCAGCGCTCCGACCACGCAAGACCTGCGCGAGCCGCCCGCGAACTACTCAGCCGAGGGCTGCCCCGCCGGTATTGGCCTTCCGTCGCGTGCCGGGCATGGCTGTCACGCGGCTGTGGGTGGGTTGTTGGGCCGGGTCTTCTTGGGGATGCTGCCAAGCTCGAAGCAGGCGCCGCGCCGTAGGTTGGAGCGGGTAGACGAGCCGTTGTCGGACAGGTCCCGTTCGATGCGGGTGATGCCGCGCCCCGCGAACCAGGCCACGGCACGGCGCAGGACTGCGCTGGCAGTTGCACCGGTCTCGTCGTCGTGGATTTCGGCGTCGGCGACGCGGGAGTGGTCGTCGATGCCATCAGGGGACGGTGTGGACGTAGCTGATGCTCAGTTTCTTCACGTCGACATGCAGCATCGCGCCGGGGTATGGGTGTTCCGAGCGGCGAATCGTCTCGCCGCTATGCCGGTCGAGGTGCGATAGTCGGTTCAGCCGGCACCTGATCAGTACGGCCCGCACGGTCGAGATCGAGACACCCCGCCAGGTCCGCCAGCTAGATCGGCGCGTACCTGTGGCGCGCCGCGGAGGCTGACGATGCGTCCGCCACGACCGGGATATGCATGGGTGGATGGTGCGACCGCGACGACCGATCCGTCGTACCCGCCTGTCCGAGCTCGCGGTACAGCTGCAACCCACCGTTTCGCGGTCAGCCCGCGACCGGCAAACGAGCACGAGGCGTCGAAGCAGCACCACCTCAGTTGATGCGGTCGCCTGCACCACTCGAGCAGACCGCAGACGTGCCGGCTACGCAAGCTCCTCCGTCGTCCGCTACGCCCGCTCTCCGACCCGGCACGACCTGCGCGGCGCCCGCGAACTGCGCGGCCGGGGACTGTCCCACGGCGACATCGCCGCCGCCGTCACGGAGGCGGCCCGGCATTGGCGGTTGCGTCGCGTGCCGGGACCGGCCGGCGCGGCCGTTGGGTGGGTTATAGGGCGCGCGCGGGTATCGGGTCCCATGGGATGGGAAGCACGGTGGTGGGTTTGAGGTTTGTTGGGGCCGGTCTCTCGCCCCAGATGGCGAGGGTTGCGGGCTCGTGAGGGGTCAGGGCGTTGGGTGAGGCGGTCTGTGGGGCTGGTCGTGGGATCGGGGGTTGCGGTCGGACGCGGGCGCTGTCGGCGCGGCGGCGACGATCTTCCAGCGGTGGGTCTGCCCAGGTTGGGCGGGCTACCTGCACCTGGCCGTTGGTGATAGCGATGGTCCATTCGCCGGCGTGGATGGCGAGGTGGTGGCGGCGGCAGAGCAGGGCCAGGTTGTCGACCGAGGTCGTGCCGCCGTCGATCCATGAGGTCAGATGGTGTGCGTCGCAGGCGATGGGTGGTGCGCCGCAGACGACGCATCCCTTGTCGCGCGCGTTGAGAGCACGGCGCATCGCGCGGGTCACCAGGCGCTCGGAGCGGCCCACGTCCAAGGGTTCAGAATGGGAGCCGAGCACCAGCGGGATCACCCGAGCGTCGCAGGCGAGCCGCCGGATCGTCGCCGCCGAGAGGCCCTCACCGTAGACGGTGTCGCCGATCGCCTTCGGAGTTGCCGACTTCAGGTCTTCGAGATCGATGGTGACGGTGATGTTCGCCTTGGCGCCGAAGCCCGGCACGTCGCTGGAGCTGCCGGGCACAGCTGCCGTGCCGGCATCCAGGGCACCGGCAGCCACCGTGAGCGCAGCCGTCAACGCATCCGCCTGACGCTTCTCCCGCGGACGCGGATCCAGCTCGCCGTCAGCAGTCTTGTGCGGCCGAGCACCAGCATGGATCAGTGAGCGCAGCAGCTCGGCGTTCTCGTTCGCAAGGTAGCCGCGGAACTTCACGCCCCGGTCGGCGACACTCAACGTCAGGCTCTCCCGCGCGTACGCCTTCTGCTCTTCAGGCTCAGGCCCATCGGTGTCCAGCAGATCCCGGACACGCTCCCCCGCCCGCCGCAGCTCAGCCGGCGACAAATGCCGAGCCAAACCAACCAGCTCCCGCTCCGCGACATTCACATCTTCCACTGCGACCGTCACCGGCACCTTCTCGAGCGCGGTAACGATCACCTCGGCCTGCGCCGGACGGAGCACCACGGCAGCACCAGAATCGGCGGGATCCGGCAACGCAGCCGACACCGCGCTGTACTTCGGCAACGCCTGTGCCAACCGCACATCCCGCCGGGCACGCGCCCGGTCCAGCCGGTAACGATATTCGAGCAGCTGCTCGGTATCGTGCGCACCGATCTCACCAGCGTGACCGACCTCGTCCAGCCCCGCGATCAGCTGCAAACGATAGGTTTCCAGCCGGGCAAGCTCAGCTTCCACCGTGTCGAGAGTCGCGAGCAACTCGCTCCCACCCATCGACCAGACGGCCCGCTCACCCAACGATTCCATACCCCGACTCTAGACACCCCCACCGACAGTTTCCAAAGCCAGAAACCCCTTTGTTTCAAGGGGTTCAGGGCACGATGACCGTTACGCCGGCTGGGGTGCCGTTGGTGAGGGCGGTGAGGGCGGTGGGGGTTTCGTCGAGGGTGATAGTGCGGGTGATCAGGTTGGCGGGGGTTAGGTTGCCTGCGGCAACTAGTGTGAGCATTTCGGGGTAGGCGTGGGCGGGCATGCCGTGCGAGCCGAGCCATTGGAGTTCTTGGGAGATCAGGCGGCCGACGTCCAGTTGTACGCCGGTGGGGAGGAGGCCGATCTGGAGGTGGCGGCCTCGGGGCGCAAGATGTTCGAGGGCTTGCTGGATCAGTTCGTTGGAGCCCAGGGCGTCGACGGTTACGTGGAAGCGTTCGGTGGTGAGGGCTTCGGGGGTGGCGGTGTGGGTGGCGCCTTGTTGGTGGGCGAGGTGTAGGGCTGCTGGGTTGGTGTCGATGGCGGTGACCTCTGCGCCCAGGGCGGCGGCGATCATGACGGCGGAGAGGCCTACGCCGCCGCAGCCGAAGATGGCTACTTGTTCGCCTTCGCGGACGCGGCCGACGTGGTGGATGGCTCGGAAGGAGGTCGCGAAGCGGCAGCCGAGGCCAGCGGCGGTCGTGAAGGGCATGTCGTCGGGGAGGCGGACGAGGTTGACCTGGGCGTACGGGATGGCTACGTATTCGGCGTACGAGCCCCAGTAGTTGAAGCCGGGCTGGAGCTGGTTCGGGCAGACCTGGTGGTTGCCGGAGAGGCACTGCTCGCACCTGCCGCAGGCACAGATGAAGGGCGTCGTGACGCGGTCGCCTACCGACCAGCCGCTCACTCCCGCACCCAAGGCGGCGATGGTGCCCGCGAGTTCGTGGCCGGGGACGTGCGGGAGGACGATGTCGGGGTCGTGGCCCATCCAGCCGTGCCAGTCGCTGCGGCAGAGTCCGGTGGCCTCGACCTTCAGGACCACCGAACCCTCGGCCACCGCCGGTTCCGGAACCGAGCGAACCTCCGGCAGTTCGCCGTACTTCGTTACGACAACGGCACGCATGCCCGCATCGTAGGTCAGCCGCCGGCGACCGCGGGGATGATCGAGACCTGGCCGCCGTCCTTGATCTCGGTCTGCAGGCCGGAGGCGAAGCGGACGTCGTCGTCGTTCACGTAGACGTTGACGAAGCGGCGCAGTTCACCGGACTCGTCCAGGACGCGGGCCTTGATGCCGGGGTACGACGTGTCGAGGGAGTCCAGCACCTCGGTCAGCGTCGTGCCCTCGGCGGACACCTCGGACGCGCCCTGGGTGTACGGGCGCAGGATGGTCGGGACGCGGACGCTCACACTCACTGCAGGCCTGCCTTCACGAAGGCGTCGTACGACGCGGGGATGGTCACCTTCGGGCCGACCCGGTCTGCCACGGCGTCGAGCGTCTTCAGCCCGTCGCCGGAGTTGATGATCACGGTCTCGGCCTCGGGGTCGAGCTGCCCGGTCGCGATCAGCTTTTTCAGCGTCGCGACGGTCACCCCGCCAGCGGTCTCGGCGAAGATGCCCTCGGTCCGCGCCAGCAACTGGATGCCCTCGATGACCTCTTCGTCGCTGACGTCCTCGATCGCACCGTTGGTACGGCGGGCAACGTCCAGCACGTAAGGCCCGTCGGCCGGGTTCCCGATCGCGAGCGACTTCGCGATGGTGTCCGGCTTGACCGGCTTCACCACGTCGTGCCCGTCCCGGAAAGCCTGCGCCACCGGCGAGCACCCGGTCGCCTGCGCGCCGTACACCTTGTAGTCGGTGGCGTCGACCAGCCCGAGCTTGCCCAGCTCGGTGAAGCCCTTGTCGATCTTGGTCAGCTGCGACCCGGATGCGACCGGTACGACGATCTGCTCCGGCAGCCGCCAGCCGAGCTGCTCGGCGATCTCGAAGGCCAGCGTCTTCGAGCCTTCGGAGTAGTACGGCCGGACGTTGACGTTCACGAACGCCCAGCCCTCCTCCTCACCGGCGATCTCGGAGGCGAGCTTGTTCACGTCGTCGTAGTTGCCGTCGACGGCGACCAGCGTCCCGCCGTACACCGCGGTGGTGATGATCTTGGGCCGCTCGAGGTCCTGCGGAATGAAGACCACCGAGCGGATGCCGGCCCGCGCGGCCGCGGCTGCGACGGCGTTGGCCAGGTTGCCCGTCGAGGGGCAGGCGAAGACCTTCATGCCCAGCTCGCGGGTCGCGCTCAGCGCGGAGGCGACCACCCGGTCCTTGAAGGAGTGCGTCGGGTTGCCGGAGTCGTCCTTCACCCACAGCTTGCGCAGCCCGAGCTCGCGGGCCAGGTTGCCGGCGTCGACGAGCCGCGTGTACCCCGGCTCGGTGTTCGGGAAGCTCGCCACGTCGACCGGGACGGGGAGCAGCGGCTGGTACCGCCAGATGTTCTTCGGACCGGCCTCGATCTGCTCGCGGGTGATCGCCGGGTACTCGTACCCGACCTCGAGCGGACCGAAGCACTCCATACAGGCGTAGAACGGACCGAGCGGCGACTTCGCCCCACAGGCGCGACAGCTCAGGTGCGTACCGTTGCCGAAGGCACCTTCACGGATGGTGTGGGTGGCGGTCTGGCTCATGAGTGAGGTTCCCCTCTCATCTTCCCCGGGAGCCGGATCTCGGCGCGGGACGGATTTGGCACCGTTCCCTCGTTTTCGGCCCGGACGGGCGTACGACGGGGAGGGTTGCCGGGACGTCAACGGGCCGTTTCCCTCAGTCCCTCTGGATGAGCTGCCCCCGAGATTACCCAATCGGGTCCATATTGTGTCCTACGTTCCCACCATCCGAGACGCGCGATCTCAACCCGGACCCGATGGTCATCGGGTGAATCAGCCCGTGCCCAGGGCTACCTCAGGCGATGCGTGGCTCCCGGCGTGTGCGTGGGCAGCGCCTTGCGTGGGCCGAAGCGCGGGTGGCCGATCCCTGCCATCTCGATCAGCCGCTGCACGCGGAACCGATGCCCGCGGTACGGCTCGATCAGCTCGGCGCAGCCGTCGTCGTCCAGCTCCTCGCCGATCAAGGCGTAGGACACGTTGCGCGACACGTGATAGTCCGCGAAGGAGAACGCGTCCGCGTCGCCATGCGCCCGCTGCCGCACCTCAGCCGCCGTCCACACGCCCACCCCGGGCAGCGACCGCAGCCGCTGCTCGACCTCGGCACCGTCAGTCAACTCAAGCGTCCGCTCCAGCGCCTTCGCCCGCGTCGCCGCTGTCACGACCACCCGCGACCGCCGGTTTTCAACGCCGGCCCGCAGCCACATCCACGACGGGATCAGCCGCCACTCCTCCGGCGCCGGCGGCACCATCATCGGCCGCCCCGCAGGTCCACCCGGCCCCGGCGCGGGCTCGCCGTACGTCCGCAGCAGCACCCGCCAGGCCCGGAACGCCTCCTTGCCGGTCACCACCTGCTCGATCCCCGCGGCCGCCATCGCCTCGAACACCGCCCGCGACCGCGGCACCCGCAGATGCGGGAACCGCCGCGCCGCATCCACCAGCACCCTGTGCTCCGGCAGCGGCTCGAACCCGTCCCAGCTGTCCAGCTCCCCCAGCAGCTCCGGCACCCCGTCCAGCGCCCAGCCCGCGCCCGGTCCCCACGCCTCTGCCTCGACAGCTCCGGCGTACGGCGTCAACCGCAGCAGCACCGGCCCCTCCGGCGTCCGGGTCGCCCGCCACACCGTCCGCCGGCCGGCATCGAACACGTACGCCGGGTCGCCGGGCCCCTTACGCAACCCACCGATCACCGACTGCGGATCGACAACCCGCCCAGGCCGCCAGACCCGCACTCGCGAACTCACCCGCCAAGTCTTACCCACCGCGCCGACAAATCTCATACTGAGGTGCATGACGGCCTGGCAGCGGGTCAAACTCATCGGCAACTTCGTCAACCTCTCGACGCTCGCCGGCTTCCTGGTGTGCGCGCTCGGCCGCGCCACCCTGACCCGCGGCCCGCGCGGCCTGTTCTTCGCGAACGGCTACAAGCTCGGCTTTCCGGTCGCCGGCGCTTTCACCATCGGCAACGTGGTTCTCAGCAAACACGACCGCTCGTACTTCGACGACGCGCACCTCGTCCGGCACGAGGAGCGCCACTCCTGGCAGTACTTCTGCCTGCTCGGTCTCCCGATGCTCCCGCTGTACGTCGTCGCCGTGGTCGTCTCGTTCCTGCTCACCGGCGACACCGCCTCTCGCAACCCGTTCGAGCGGCTCGCCAGTCTCAAGGAGGGCGGGTACGTCGAACGCCCGATCCAGCCGCTCGGCAAGACCGTGACGCAGGCGTTCAGCGCGCTGAGATCGCGTCCGAAAGGGCCGTGAGCACGGTCACGACACCACTGGGGTCGTCCACCACGATGTCCGCCGCGTCGATCAGCTCGGTGGCGTCGGACGACCGCGTAGCGACCAGCACTGCGCGGAGACCGGTCTTGCGCTGCTCGTCGATCGCCCGGTACGCCGCCAAGTCGCCCAGGTCGTCACCGGCGTACAGGATCGAGCGCGCGCCGGTCGACTCGAGCAGGCGGGCGATCGCGACGCCCTTGTCGATACCGGGTGGTCGCAACTCGAGCACGAAGTTGCCCGGCTCCAGCCGTAGCTCGGTCTCCTCCGCCAGCGCCGTCAGAGGGCCACGCAGCAGCTCCAGCGCACCGGCCGGGTCCTCCAGCCGCCGCGTGTGCACAGCCAGCGAGCTGTCCTTGTCCTCCACGAACGCATCCGGTACGCCGACCTCGCGCAACAGGCCCGGCAACCTGTCACGAGCTGTCGCCACCCCAGCTGGTACGGGCGCGCTCGTCACCTTGCCGGTGGCAGCGTCCCAGCGCTCCAGACCGTAGTGGCCTAGCACGACGAGACTCTCCAGGCCGGGGTGCCTGCTCACACCGGACAGCTCAGTAGCCACCAACGCCGGCCGACCGGTGACGATGGCCACCTGCCGCACCGAGCGGGCCAGCCGGGCCAGGGCGTCCAGCGCGCCTTCTACCGGACGGGACCTGGCCGGATCCTCGACCAGCGGGGACAGCACGCCGTCGAAGTCCGACGAGATGACCGCGGTGGCCGGGTCGGAGACGATCGCCGCCCAGCCCTCGTGGCCGGCGTCCGTCTGGATGATCGGGGTACTCATCCGGCGTAATCCGAGGTGAGGATCACCGTCAGGCGGTCCTTCTTCATGTTGTCCAGCGCCTGCTTGCTCCGGGGGACGCCGAGGTCGCGGGCGAGCTGGTTGGCGGCATCCAGCATCCCGGGCGGGTAGTACACCGTGCTCTCGGCGACCTTGCCGTGCCAGTTGTCGACGCCGGCGACGGTCCAGCCGGCCTGCTTCGCGCGGCCGGCGACCTCGTCGGCCATGCCCTTGCGCGGCGTGTTGTTGTAGATCTCGATCGCGGGCCGCTCCTCCGCCGGGATGGTCACCGGGTTGGAGGCCGGCGGGTTCGGCGGTTGAGTGGTGTGCTCGGTGGTCTGCGGCGCCTGCGTGGGTTCGCTGGACGGGGGCTGGGTGGTCGGGGCAGTCGTCGGGGCAGTCGTCGGGGCGCTGGTCGACTTCGACGGCCGCGGGATGCTCGCGCCGACCGTCGACGGGCCGGTCGTCGGCTTCACGCTCGGCTTCGGCGTACCCGAACCGGACGTCTCCTTCGCCTCACTGTCGTGCCCGCGGGTCCCGAACAGCACCAGCAACCCGGCCAGGATCGCGACCACAGCGGCCACGGCGACGAGGGACGACAAGACCTGACCCTGGTCGCCCTGAGGGCGTGCAGTCACCCGGGACGCCCTACGGCGGGACATGCTCAGACCTCGATGCCCAGACGACGGGCCGAGCGGGCGCGCTGGCGGGCCGCGCGGAGGCGGCGCAGGCGCTTGACCAGCAGCGGGTCGTGCGCGAGGGCCTCCGGCCGGTCGATCAGCGCGTTCAGCACCTGGTAGTAACGGGTCGCCGACATCTGGAACTGGTCCCGGATCGCCTGCTCCTTGGCGCCGGCGTACTTCCACCAGTGCCGCTCGAAGGCGAGGATCTGCCCGTCGCGATCGGAGAGTCCCGCGGCCGGCGGCACAGCTTCGGCGGGGCCGGAAGAGCTGGCGTTGGCGCTGTCCATCTGCTGCTGACTCCTGTGCGGTCGGTGATCGTCCGTCCGGCTGCCACTCTACGTGCCGAACAACACCAATGTCATTCACCGCTCAGCCGACACGGTGCGTGTCGCTGACGAGGCAGCCGACCTACGTGGGATGGCGCGCGGCCACCACAGCCGACCTTAACCAACTCTGGCAGGATTCTGAGAGTGACCTCAACTCTCTCAGATCGGGGTGGTGGGGTGGGGAAGGAATCCAGCTCAGCGGCGCTGGTGGCGGAGCTGCAGGACCGGATCCGGGCCGTGGACCCGCTGGTCAACGCGATCTGCACGCCGAACCCCGCCGCCCTCACCGAAGCGGCCCGCCTCGACACGGAGCGTGACGAAGGTCGCGTTCGTGGCCCGCTGCACGGCGTACCGATCCTGGTGAAGGACAACATCGACACCGCGGACCTGCCCACCACGGCCGGCTCGCTGGCGCTGGCCGACCAGCCGCCGCCCCCGGACGACGCCCCAGTGGTACGGCGGCTGCGCGAGGCCGGCTGCGTGATCCTCGGCAAGACCAACCTGAGCGAGTGGGCCAACTTCCGCGGCTCCGCGTCCTCCTCCGGCTGGAGCGCGTACGGCGGTCTCACCCGCAACCCGTACGCCCTGAACCGGTCCGCCGGCGGCTCGTCCAGCGGCTCGGGCGCGGCGGTCGCCGCCGGACTGGCGGAGTACGCGATCGGCACCGAGACCAACGGCTCGATCGTCTGCCCGGCCGCCCTCAACGGCATCGTCGGCCTGAAGCCGACGGTCGGACTGGTCCCCCAGCAGGGCATCGTTCCGATCTCGCATTCGCAGGACACCGCAGGGCCGATGACGAAGACCGTCCGGCAGACCGCCGCCCTGCTGACCGTCCTGACCGGCGGCGGGACCGACTACACCGAGCACTGCCGCGGCACGGACCTCAGCAACTTGCGGATCGGCGTACCGCGCGGTCCGCTCTGGGGCTACTCCACCGGCCTCGACCAGGTCACCGAGCGCGCTTTGGAGACGCTGAGCCGCTGCGGAGCCACTCTGGTCGACCAGCTGTCCCTGCCGTCACCAGGTGGCGACGAGGACCAGCTCCAGGTGCTGTCGCACGAGCTGAAGGTGGACCTCGCGGCGTACCTCGCCACTCGCGTCCCCGGCGGGCCGCGGACGCTGGACGACCTGATCGAGTTCAACAAGAAGCATGCGGACGTGGAGCTGCAGTGGTTCGGCCAGGAGCTCTTCGAGCAGGCCGCCGCGACCGAGGGCCTGCACGCGCCGGTCTACGTCGCCGCACGGCTCGCCGCGCTCCGAGCGGGCCGGGACGGTATCGACAACCTGCTCCGCGACAACCAGCTCGACGCCCTGGTCAGCCCGTCGTACTCACCGGCCTGGTCGATCGACCTGGTGAACGGCGACCACGTGCTCGGCAGCTCCTCCTCACACGCCGCTCTGGCCGGCTATCCACTGATCTCCGTGCCGTCCGGACTGGTGTCCGGGCTGCCGGTCGGGATCACGCTGAGTGGCACCGCTCGGAGTGACGCCACGCTCATTCGCTTGGCTCACGCCTTCGAAACCGCGAGAATCGCAGCAGACGGACCGTTCCCGACCCCGGAGTTCACCCAGTGGATGTAGCGCGCGTCAGGTGGGGTATCGTTGCTACTGGCAACATCTCGACCCAGTTCACCAGTGACCTGGGGCTCACCACCGGCGCCGTCGCGACGGCGGTCGCGTCCCGGTCCCAGGACAGCGCTGACCGGTTCGCCAAGGAGTTCGGCATCGAGCACGCCTACGACGACTACCGTCGGCTGATCGATTCCGGCCACGTCGACGTGATCTACATCGGGACGCCGCACCCGCAGCACTACGCGATCGCGCGGGCGGCGTTGCAGGCCGGCATCGGCGTACTGGTCGAGAAGCCGGTGGCCCTGACCGGCAAGCAGGCCAGGGACCTGGTCGCGGTGGCCGAGCAGCACAACGCGCTGTTCGCCGAAGCGATGTGGATGCGTACCAACCCGGTCATCCAGGCGTTGTTCAAGGATGTCGCCGACGGTGTGATCGGTGAACCGCAGCAGGTGGTTGCGGACTTCGCGTTCCACAAACCGTTCCTTCCGGCCCGGCTGCTGGATCCGGCGCTCGGCGGCGGTTCGCTGATGGACGGCGGCATCTACCCGATGACGTTCGCCTACATGGCCCTCGGCCGACCCGCCGAGGTCAAGGCGGTCGGCTCGCTGAACGAGGACGGCATCGACCTGAACGTCGCCATGGCCTGGCGCTACGACTCCGGCGCCGTCGCCGCCCTGACCTGCGGACTCAAGTCCCAGAACCCCTGGGTCGCGTCGATCAGCGGCCCGGACGGCAACCTCCAGCTCCCGCACCGCTTCCACCACCCGGACCACTACGTCCGGACGACGGCGGCGGGGACCGAGCGGATCGACGTACCGACGCATGGCCGTGGGTACCACTACGAGGCAACCGCAGTAATGCAGACGCTGCTTGCCGGGCGGATCGAAGTACCGGCGCTGCCGCATGCCGCCACCCTCGAGATTCTGGACCTGCTCGACGCGACCCGCGCCCAACTCGGGGTCCGCTATCCCGGTGACGACGACGACCTGAGTGGATGACGCTGAAGATGCCGAACGGACGCAGTTCCTTCGTAGTGGTGGCCAACCGGCTGCCGGTCGACCGGATCGAGATGCCCGACGGCAGTACGGCGTGGCGCCGTAGCCCGGGCGGCCTCGTCACCGCGCTGGCGCCGGTGATGCAGTCCCACCACGGCGCCTGGATCGGCTGGACCGGCAGCGCCGACGAGAAGCTGGACCCATTCGACGAGGCCGGGATGCACCTGGTCCCGGTGATGCTGACGGCCGAGGACGTCCAGCTGTACTACGAGGGCTTCTCGAACGCGACGCTCTGGCCGCTGTACCACGACGTGATCGTGGCGCCGGAGTTCCACCGCGAGTGGTGGGAGTCGTACGTCGCGGTGAACCGGCGGTTCGCGGAGGCCGCCGCGGAGGCCGCCGACGACAACGCGGACGTCTGGGTGCACGACTACCAGCTCCAGCTGGTCCCGGCGATGCTCCGGCGGCTGCGTCCGGACGTCCGGATCGGGTTCTTCCTGCACATCCCGTTCCCGCCGACCGAGCTGTTCGCGCAGATGCCGTGGCGCCGGCAGATCCTGGACGGGCTGATGGGTGCGGACCTGGTCGGGTTCCAGCGGCCCGGCGCCGCCTCGAACTTCGCCCGCCTGGCCCGCAACCGGATGGGCCTGCGGACCCGCGGCGACCGCATCCACCTGCCGGACGACCGGATCGTGCGGGCCAAGGCGTTCCCGATCTCGATCGACGTCGGCGAGCTGGAGACCCTGGCCCGGCAGCCGGAGACGGCCGCACGCGCCGCCGAGATGCGCCAGGAGGTCGGCAACCCGGCGCACATCCTGCTCGGGGTGGACCGGCTCGACTACACCAAGGGCATCCGGCAGCGGCTGCGCGCCTTCGGTGAGCTCCTGGACGAGAAGCGCGTGTCGGTGGACGACGCCGTGTTCATCCAGGTCGCGACGCCGTCCCGCGAGCGGGTCGAGCAGTACCGCGTGCTCCGCGACGAGATCGAGCTGCTGGTCGGCCGGATCAACGGCGAGCACGGCCGGATCGGCACGCCGGCGATCAACTACCTGCACACGTCGTACTCGCGGACCGAGATGGCCGCGCTGTTCCGGGCCGCGGACGTCGCGGTGGTGACGCCGCTGCGCGACGGCATGAACCTGGTCGCGAAGGAGTACGTCGCCTGCCGGTACGACGACACCGGCGCGCTCGTGCTGAGCGAGTTCGCCGGCGCGGCGGACGAGTTCCGCCAGGCGTTCCTGGTGAACCCGCACGACATCAACGGGATGAAGGACACGATCGTCGACGCGATGAACACCGACGACCGCCAGCTCGGCCGCCGGATGAAGGCGATGCGCAAGCACCTCGCCGCGCACGACGTGAACGTGTGGGCCCAGAGCTTCCTCAGAGCGCTGCATGACGAGGACTGACGACCGCGTCCTGGCCCTCGACCTGGGTACGTCGTCCGCGCGCGCCCTGGTGCTGTCCGCGGCGGACGCCGCGCCGATCGAGGGAGCGCTGGCGCGGCACAAGATCTCCCCGACGTACAGCACCGGCGGGTCCGCGACGCTCGACCTGCACGAGTACGTCGAGGGTCTGCTCGGCTGCCTCGACGAGCTCGAGCAGAACGGTCATCTCGACGGCATCACCGCCGTCGTGCTGTCCTCGCAGTGGCACTCGATCGTTGCCCTGGACAACAAGGGCGCGGCACTCACCCCGGTGGTGACCTGGGCGGACACGCGGTCGGTCGACCTCGAGCTCGGGCCGTCCTTCGACGAACGCGCGTTCCACGCGCGGACCGGGGCCTGGCTGCACCGGCTGTACTGGACCCGCCGGATCCCGTGGCTGATGTCGGAGGTTTCGCCGGCCGGTTTCGCCGGTCTGCCCGACCTTGTGCTCGAGCGGCTGACCGGCGAGCGCGTCACCTCGGTCTCGATCGCCTCCGGCACCGGGACGCTGGATCTCGCCTCGGGTGGGTACGACGCCGAGGCCCTGGACATCGCCGGCGTGAAGGCGGATCGGTTGCCCTCGATCGTGCCGACCGGATGGACCGGGACGCTGTCCCGCGAGTACTCGCGCCGCTGGCCGGGGCTGGTCGGCGTACCTGTGCATCCGCCGACCGGTGACGGCGCGGCGTCGAATGTGGGATCGGGTGGGTTCGACTCGGGCACCGCGGCCGTGACAGTGGGTACGTCGGCCGCGGTCCGCGTGGTGCATCCGATCGCCGACGCACCGGAGTTGCCGTGGGAGCTGTGGCGGTACCGGGTCGACGACCAGCGTGCCGTGACGGGGATGGCGTTCTCGGCGGCAGGCAACCTGCATGCGTGGCTGACCGAAGTACTGCAGCTGGACTCGCCGGAGCCGACGGGCGTGGAGGTCGGATCGGCGAAGGCGATCGCGATCCCGTTCATGGCCGGGACGCGTCCGCCGGCGACCGTACCCAGCGGGTCCGGCGTGTATTTCGGCCTGTCCTTCGACGACTCGGCTGCGGACCTGCTCGCCGCGGCTCTGCAGGGGGCTTCGCTCGAGATCGACCGCGGTCTGCGCTTGCTCGACTCGCTCTTCGGCCGCGACCTGGACGTCGTCCTTGGGGGCGGCGGCATCGACGCCTCCGCCTGGTGGCGCCGCTGCCTCACCGCGACATTCGCTCGCCCCACGACGGTCTGCGCGGAGCCCGAGGTCGGAGCCCGGGGCGCCGCCGCTGTCGCTCTCGGCCTGTCCCCCGCTCCCGGTGGCGAGCACCTGACGCCGGTGGACGAGGACGTCGCACGGCTCGCAGTGCTGCGTCCCCGCTACGAGCGCTTCCGCGACCTGGCAGTCCAAGCCGCCACAGACTGACCCTCCGCCCGGATACGTTGCGTGCCCTACGCGCTACCGAGGGGGTACTTATGCGTTTCCGCCTGGCCGTGGTGACCGCCGCGGCCCTTGCCCTGATCGCGCCGGCCGCTCCGGCCGTCGCCGCGGTGGCCGCTCCGGTCGCCGACCCAACTAGTTCGCTCGCGTTCGGCGCCTGCCCGGCCGACATTGCACAACCCTTCCCAGCCCTGACCTGTGCGACCCTGCAGGTGCCTGTCGACTACACGCAACCAGACGGCGCCACGATCTCGTTGCTGGTCACCAAGCGCGCCGCCAACGACCCGTCCAAGCGGCTGGGGGCGCTGCTGCTCAACCCGGGCGGTCCCGGCGGCGCGGGCTCGCTGTCCGCCGGTGGGCTCACCAAGCCGGACGCGACCGGGTTCACCCGGTTGCAGCCCGCAGTACTCGACGCCTACGACGTGATCGGCTTCGATCCGCGTGGGGTGGCGCACAGCGACGGGATCAGTTGCACGGACCCGTCGTACTTCTCCGCGCCGCAGCCCGATCCGGACGTTCCCGCCAACCGGAGCAAGCTCTGGAAGCTGTGGGGCGGGTACGCGGACGCCTGTGGCGAGAAGGCGGGCGACCTGCTGTCGCACCTGGGCACCGTGGACGTCGCTCGGGACATGGACCGGATCCGGGACGCCCTGGGCGAGCAGAAGCTCAACTACGTCGGTTTCTCCTACGGGACGTACCTCGGCGCGGTCTACGGCAAGCTGTTCCCGCAGCGGGTCGGGCGGATGATCCTCGACGGCAACATCGACCCGACGCCGCGGGACGTCTGGTACCAGGCCGGGCTGGCGCAGTCGGTGGCGATCCAGAAGCGGTTCGACAGCTACCTCGGGTGGGTGGCGAAGTACGACTCGGTCTTTCACCTCGGCAGCACGGTCGACGCGGTGCGCGCCGCCTGGAACTCCACGTTGACGAACTTTCGCACCACCCCGCACGGTGTGGTCGGTGGCCACGAACTGCTCGCCGGCGCTTACGGCGTGATGTTCTCCGAGTCGGGCTGGATCCCGTTCACCAAGGCGCTCAGCACGTACGTCGTCGGTGGCGACGACAGCGCGCTGGTCACGTTCGCGGCGCCGGACACCAGCGCGAAGGGCGAGCAGTTCAACGCGATCTTCAACGCGGTGATCTGCGTCGACTCGCCGTGGCCGAGCAAGGCGCGGTACGAGCGCGACGGTGTGCGGACGGCCAAGGTGTCCCAGTTCGCCTGGTACAACATGTGGACCAGTGGCAGTGCCTGCCGCAACTGGCCGGTGCCGAGCGCCCGGCCGCTCAAGATCACCGGTAAGGACCTGCCCGGCATCTTGATGTTCAACACGATCGGTGACCCGGCCACGCCGTACGCCGGGGCGCTCAAGCTGCACGCGTCCTTGCCGACCTCGGTGCTGGTCACCGAACTGGACTCCGGGAAGCACTGCGTCTTCGCCAACTCGCGGGCGATGGTGAACGTCGCCGCGAACGACATCGGCACGCGCTACCTGGTCACCGGCGAACTGCCGGCTCAGGACACGTCCGTACCGGGTCACGCGCTACCGGTGCCGACAGCAGCGGCCAAGGTCTCGTTCACACGGCCATCGCTGCTGGAGCACTGACAGCCACCTCCCCTGTACTGCGACTGCGGTACAGGGGAGGTACGGCCGCTGTGGGACGCCGCGGTTCGGCGGGAGACGTACTGTGAGTGCATGGGTGCGCTCGCGCGGTGGTGGCGTGACGTGGGGCTGCCGCCCGCGGTGGTGGACGTCTTGCTCGCCCTCACGCTGGTGGTGGGCAACGGGGTCGTGCTAGGCCAGCGCCACCACGGGCAGACGTCGTTGACGGTGTCCGGTGCGGCGCTGGTCATTGCCGGCGGGGTGTTCATGCTCCTGCGGCGACGACTGCCGGTGGTGGCGTTGGCGCTGACCACGGTGGTCGGCGTGACATACACGGTCACGCAGCAGGCCAAGAGCCCGATCGGGCTGTTCATGGCGTGTTCGGCGTACGTGCTGGTGCAGCGGACGGAACGGCGTACCCGTGCGATCGCGCTGGTGTCGGTGGTGACGGTGACTGTGGTCGCGGCGGCGGTCTACACCGGCGGAGAGCTGCTGGCGAACCTGGTGAACGGGCTGCTGGTGCTGTTCGGCGCATGCGTCGGCGAGGCGGCGCAGTACCGGCGCGCTTTCCTGCTGCAGCTGGAGGAGCGGGCGCTGCGCGCCGAACAGTCGCGGGAGGAGGAGGCGCAGCGACGGGTGATCGAGGAGCGGCTGCGGATCGCCCACGAGCTGCACGACGTGATCGCACACCACATAGCGCTGATGAACGTGCAGTCGGGGGTGGCTGCGCACGTACTGCGTTCCCAGCCCGACGAGGCCGAGCGCGCGCTGGCGCTGGTGCGCTCTGGCGGACGCACGGTGCTGCAGGAGCTCACTGTGCTGCTGGGCGTACTGCGACGGTCCGGGTCGCTGCCTACCGCTCCTGCGCCGTCGCTGGGCGAGCTGGACCTGCTGATCAAGTCCTTCACCGCTGCGGGCGTCGAGGTCGAGCTGCAGCTGCCGTCGGTCGGTCCGCTGCCTGACGTCATCGAACTGACCGCGTATCGCATCGTGCAGGAGTCGCTGACCAACGTGCTGAAGCACGCTCCGGGTGGGCGGGCCTGTGTGAGCCTCACTCGGGGCCCCGCCGCTCTCGAGGTCACGATCACCAACACTGCCGGCGTTGGTGGGGCGGCTCCGGTGGGGAGTGGGCACGGGCTGGTGGGGATGCGCGAGCGGGTCACGGCGGTCGGTGGGACCTTGGTGACGGGTCCGGAGGCGGACGGCGGGTTCGGCGTACGGGCTGTTCTGCCGCTCGAGACGGGAGTCTTGGATGACGATCAGGGTGTTGCTGGCGGACGATCAGACGCTGATCCGCAGCGGATTCCGGGTCTTGATCGGCTCCGCGCCGGACCTGCAGGTCGTTGCTGAAGCGTCGAACGGTGGCGAGGCGGTCGAGCTGGCCCGCTCGGAGCGGGCCGATGTGGTGCTGATGGACATCCGGATGCCGGTCGTGGACGGGCTCGCGGCGACCCGGCTGATCACCGCGGACGAGGCGCTGGCCGGGGTGAAGGTCTTGATCCTGACGACCTTCGAGGTCGACGAGTATGTGTTCGAGGCGATCCGGTCCGGGGCCAGTGGGTTCCTGGGGAAGAGCGTCGAGCCGGCCGAGCTGATCGAAGCGATCCGGGTAGTGGCTCGCGGCGACGCACTCCTGTCCCCGAAGGCGGTCCGGGGTCTGATCAACCGGTTCCTGGCCGAGCCTCGGTCGGGGTATCCGGTCGGCCCGTCGGTGCTCGACGTACTCACCGAGCGCGAGCGCGAGATCGTCGCCCTGGTCGCGCACGGGCTGTCCAACGACGAGATCGCCGTACGCCTCGTCCTCTCGCCGTCGACTGCGAAGACGCATGTCAACCGCGCGATGGTGAAGCTCAACTGCCGCGACCGGGCCCAGCTGGTCGTCCTCGCGTATCAGACCGGCCTCGTGCGCCCCGGCGTACCGCAAGCGCAGTAGTGGTACGCCGGACGCGGTAGCGCGGGACGGCTCCGCTCGGGCCGGCGCAGTACGCCGGGAAGCCTGCGTGCGGCTGACGCGGGCGACGGGCTCGGGTCGGAAGCATCGGCGGTATGGCTACGTATCTCTACCGGCTGGGTCGGTTCGCGTTCCGGAGGCGGCGGTTGGTCGTACTGATCTGGCTCGGGTTGCTGGGTGCTGGTGTGGTGGGAGCTGTGACGCTGTCGGGTCCGACGGCGAACGGGTTCTCCATCCCTGGCACCGAGTCGCAGCGGGCGGCCGACCTGCTCAACGAGCGGTTCCCACAGGCCGGCGCGGACGCGGCGACCGCGCGGATCGTCTTCCAGGCGCCGCTGGGCTCTAGGCTGGACCGTCCTGAAGTGCAGCAGACGCTCGACCGGATCGCGCATGCACCTCAGGTCGCTCGGGTGCTCGATCCCTTTGCCGCGAAGGCGATCTCGGCCGACGGACGGACCGGGTACGCGCAGGTCACGTACGACGTACCCGCCGCAGACGTCACCCAGGCGGCCAAGGACGCGGTCGACGCCGCGGTCGCGCCGGCGCGTGCGGCCGGGCTCACGGTCGAGTACGGCGGCGACGCTTTGCAACCCCAGGACGGACAACAGCTCACCGAGGTGATCGGTATCGGGGTCGCCGCCGTGGTCCTGCTGATCACCTTCGGCTCCCTCGTCGCCGCCGGCCTACCGTTGCTCTCGGCAATCATCGGCGTGGGTATCGGCACCACCGCGATCTCCACCCTCAGCGGCTTCACCGACATCGGCTCCGGCACGCCCATCCTCGCCCTGAT
Organism: Kribbella sp. NPDC026611; assembly: GCF_040638345.1. Taxonomy (NCBI): domain Bacteria; kingdom Bacillati; phylum Actinomycetota; class Actinomycetes; order Propionibacteriales; family Kribbellaceae; genus Kribbella; species Kribbella sp. NPDC026611. The sequence continues at coordinate 249,263 of NZ_JBEZYC010000010.1, read as the reverse complement.
GATCGGCCTGGCCGTCTCGGTCGACTACGCCCTCTTCATCATGTCCCGCTACCGCCACGAACTAGCCACCGACCCGGCGAGCAGTCGAGCCGGGTTCGAGCCGGAGGAGGCCGCCGGGCGAGCAGTCGGCACCGCCGGCTCCGCCGTCGTGTTCGCCGGGCTCACGGTGGTGATCGCCCTGGCCGGCCTCTCCGTGGCCGGCATCCCCTTCCTCACCCAGATGGGCCTCGCAGCAGCCTTCACAGTTGTCATCGCCGTAGCCATCGCCCTCACCCTCCTCCCAGCCCTCCTCGGCTTCGCCGGCCACCGAGTCCTCCGCGGCCGCATCCCCGGCCTCCGCACCCCCGACCCCGAAGACGCACGCGAGGGCAGTGCCGGCGCGCGGGTGGCGGTGGGGCGGCGGTGGGGTCGGCTTGTGTCGCGGCGGCCGCTTGCTGTCCTGGTCGTGGCTGTGGTTGGGCTCGGGGTGCTGGCGGTTCCTGCGGCCTCGATCGAGCTTGGGTTGCCGGATGACAGTACGGCGGCGCCGGGCTCTACCCAGCGGAAGGCGTACGAGCTGCTGGCGGCGGGTTTTGGCGCCGGTTTCAACGGCCCTCTGATGGTCGTGGTCGATGCGGGTGGGGCGCCCGATCCGAAGGCCGCCGCGGCTGCGACCGCAGCGGCTGCGGGCAGGCTGCCTGATGTGGTGATGGTGTCGCCGGCTCGGTTCAACCCGGCTGGGAACACGGCGCTGCTGACCGTGATCCCGGCGAGCGGTCCGTCCACGCAGCAGACCCGCCACCTCGTCAAGGCGATCCGCGCGCTGCCTGACCCGCGCGGCACCGAGGCGTCGGTGACCGGCGCGACCGCGGTCAACATCGACATCTCGGACAAGCTCGGTGCCGCGCTGGCGCCATACCTCGGGTTGATCGTCGGGCTGGCGTACCTGCTGCTGATGCTGGTGTTCCGCTCCGTGCTGGTGCCGTTGAAGGCGACGCTGGGCTTCCTGCTGACCGTGGTGGCGACGTTCGGCACGCTGGTCGCGGTCTTCCAGTGGGGCTGGCTCGCCGGCCTGTTCGGCGTCGCGGGGCAGACCGGGCCGGTGATCAGCATGCTGCCGATCTTCCTGATCGGCGTCGTGTTCGGGCTCGCGATGGACTACCAGATCTTCCTGGTCACCCGGATGCGCGAGGAACACGTCCACGGCGCCGCACCACGGGTCGCGGTCGTCGACGGGTTCGCGCACAGTGCCCGCGTGGTGACCGCGGCGGCGGTGATCATGACGGCGGTCTTCTCCGGGTTCATCTTGTCCGGGCAGGCGCTGATCCGGGAGATGGGCTTCGGTCTCGCGCTCGCGGTCGTCATCGACGCGTTCGTCGTACGGATGACCGTCGTACCGGCGGTGATGACCTTGCTCGGGCGGCGCGCCTGGTACCTGCCGGGCTGGCTGGACCGGCTGCTCCCGAACATCGACGTCGAGGGCGACTCGCTCCGCCGCCGGGCGGCAGCCGCGGACCCGCAGGAACCGGAACTCGTATCCCGCTGACGTGATGGCGGCCACTGACAGCCGGACCTCCCGGCTGTCACATTGGCCGCCATGTGGCGCGAGCTGATGAAGTCGAAGGTGCACCGGGCGACCGTGACCCAGGCCGATCTGGACTATGTCGGATCGTGCACGCTGGACGCGGACCTGATGGACGCCGCGGACCTGCTGCCGGGCGAGAAGGTCGACATCGTCGACATCACCAACGGCAACCGGCTGTCGACGTACCTGATCGAGGGGCCGCGCGGATCGGGCGTGGTCGGGATCAACGGGGCCGCCGCGCACCTGATCCACCCGGGTGACCTGGTCATCCTGATCGCGTACGGGATGTTCGACAGCGCCGAGGCCAAGGTCTTCGAACCGAGCGTAGTCTTCGTGGACGGGCACAATGCGATCACTCGCATCGGCACCGACCCCGCGGAGGCACTGCCCGGCACGCTCCGCGGTGACCAACTGCACACCGGTGTCCGGGACACCCACGTCGAGACGAGGACTGGTCGATGACCGACACGACCGAGACCACCGCATCCGCTGATCTGACCGCAGGCGCTGACGGCCACGTGACCGCTGAGAGCACCGGTGCGGCGCCGAAGACCGCGTCGCACGACAGCGAGCCGAGCGCGAAGCTGCGGGCGTTCATGAACTCCGGGTGGGCCGACACCGAGCGGCAGGACCTGACCCTCGCGGACGTCGGGGTCTGGGCGGCCAAGCGGCGGGACGCGCTCTCGCAGGCGTTCCCGGGTGAGCGCCTGCTGATCCCGGCCGGTACCTACAAGGTCCGGTCGAACGACACCGACTACGTCTTCCGCCCACACACCGACTACGTCTGGCTGACCGGCAACCAGACCTCCGACGCCGTCCTCGTGCTCGAGCCGAACGGCACCACCGGCCACGACGCTGTCCTGTACTTCCGTCCGCGCTCCGACCGCAGCCAGGGCGAGGAGTTCTGGCGCGACCGCGCGTACGGCGAGCTGTGGGCCGGCCGGCGTCCGTCGCTGAACGAGACCGCCAAGGAGTTCGGCCTCGAGACCCGGCACGTCGACCAGCTGGCCGACGCGTTGAAGGGCGACGTACCGACCCGGGTGCGGCGGGACGAGGAAGAGTCGATCGCGCACCTGCTGACCGGCCTGAAGATCGACGACCAGAAGAGCAACGAGCTCGGGACGGTCCTGTCCGAGCTGAGGCTGGTGAAGGACCCGTTCGAGCTCGAGCAGCTGCGGAACGCGGTCGACATCACCCACCGCGGGTTCTCCGACGTCCTCGCCGAGATGGACCAGGTCCGGCGGTACGGCGAACGCTGGATCGAAGGCACGTTCTGGCGCCGGGCCCGGGCCGAGGGGAACGACGTCGGGTACTCCTCGATCGCCGCGGCCGGACCGCACGCCACCACGCTGCACTGGATCGAGAACGACGGCCCGGTGGTCGACGGCACGATGATGCTGCTCGACATGGGCGTCGAGAACCGGCACCTGTACACGGCCGACATCACCCGCACGCTGCCGGTGAGCGGCGAGTTCACCCCGCGGCAGCGCGACCTGTACCAGCTGGTGCTCGACGCACAGAACGCCGGCATCGACGCGCTCCGCCCGGGCGTCCCGTTCCGCGCCGGGCACAACGCGGCGATCGAGGTGATCGTGCACGGCCTTGCCGCGATGGAACTCCTCCCGATGTCGGTCGACGAGGCGCTCGACCCGGCTACCAACCTCCACCAGCGCTACACCCTCCACGGCGTCAGCCACATGCTCGGCCTCGACGTCCACGACTGCGCCGCCGCCCGCTCCGAGCTCTACCGCCAGGGCCCCCTCGAAACCGGCTACGTCCTCACCGTCGAACCCGGCCTCTACTTCCAGCCCGACGACCTCACCGTCCCCGAAGACCTCCGAGGCATCGGCATCCGCATCGAAGACGACATCCTCATCACCGAATCCGGACCCGAAAACCTCTCCGCCGCCCTCCCCCGAACCCCCGATTCCCTACAAACCTGGATGGCTGCCTAACCACGCCCCAAGCACACCCTCGGATACGACGCCCCGGGCGCGAACGGGCGGATGTGTGCCGGGTACGGCGCCAGACGGCCGCTGGCGCGTACGGCGAGAGCCGGCTACGACGACTCCGGGTACGACGAGTCCGGCGTACCACGGTTTAATGAGGTGCGCCGGGCACGACACCAGACGGCCGCTGGCACGTACAGCGGGAGCGGGTACGACGACTCTGAGTACGACGAGTCCGGGATACCACGGCTTGATGAGGTGCGCCGGACACGACACCAGACGGCCGCTG
>NZ_JBEZYC010000010.1:0-245362 GCF_040638345.1 Kribbella sp. NPDC026611 | reverse complement strand
GGCACGTACGACGAGAGCCGGGTACGACGACTCTGAGTACGACGAGTCCGGGATACCACGGCTTGATGAGGTGCGCCGGACACGACACCAGACGGCCGCTGGCACGTACGACGAGAGCCGGGTACGACGACTCTGAGTACGACGAGTCCGGGATACCACGGCTTGATGAGGTGCGCCGGACACGACACCAGACGGCTGCTGGCACGTACGACGAGAGCCGGGTACGACGACTCTGAGTACGACGAGTCCGGAGTACCACGGCTTGATGAGGTGCGCCGGACACGACACCAGACGGCTGCTGGCACGTACGACGAGAGCCGGCTACGACGACTCTGAGTACGACGAGTCCGGGTACGACGGGTTGATGAGGTGTGCGGCGTACGGCTGGAGCGGATGTGTCGAGCCTCGCATGGCGTACCCCGGCAAGCAGCTCGAGCCGGGCAACATGTGTGACCGGCACACACGCGCAGCCGGGAAGGTGGCCAAATCGCGGAGCCCAGGTAAGCCCGGCACACAGGAGTAGCCGCGGAGCAGAGGTGACCGGGGAGCAGGTGAGCTCGGCGGGCCCGGCAAGCAGCTCGAGGCGCGGATCACGTACGGCCGGCGCACAGGTGCAGCCGGGGCGGTGAATCCAGTGGAACCGGGGAGCATGCGGAGCCGGCGTACCCGACTGACAGGTCGAGCGTGGAGCAGGTGTGACTGGTGCACAGGTGCAGCCGAAACATAGGTCGGAGCCCGAACGGGTGTAGCGGGGAACCCGTTGGCACCGCGGAGCAGGTGGGTCGGCGTACCCGGCAGGCTGTTCGGGCCGCTGAGCAGGTACAACCGGCACACGGGAGTAGCCGCGAAGCCTGTGGCCTGGGGAACAGGTGAGCCCGGCGGTACCCGGCGAGCTGTTCGGGCCGTGGAGCAGGTGTGACCGGCGCCGTGGCGCAGCGGAGACACGGCTGGAGCCGGCGTACCCCCGAGCGGTTCGCGGCGTGGAGCGGGTGTGACGGGTGCGCATGTGTCGGCGGAGACGCGGGTGTAGCTGGGAACTGGTGTGGGCCGGCGTGTGCGGGGTGGTGGGCGGATGTGGCGGCGGCCCCGACGGTGAGGGCTGGCGGGGCCGGGCACGACCGGTGGGTGCTGGGGTCGGCCTGAGCCGGCCCAGCCAACCACCTAGTGGCTACCAGATGCGGACTCGGTCTTCTGGGGACAGCCACATGGTGTCGGTTTCGGTGGTGTTGTAGGTGGTGTGGAATTCGTCGATGTTTCGGACTACTGCGTTGCAGCGGAATTCCGGGGGTGAGTGGGGGTCGATGGCGAGGCGGCGGGCGGCTTCTTCGGGGCGGGTTTTGGTGGCCCAGGCTTGGGCCCAGGAGGTGAAGAAGCGTTCGGCGGCGGACTGGTCGGGGGTTTCGTCGGCGGGCAAGGACAGTTGGTAGGCGACGTACGCGATGGAGAGGCCGCCCAGGTCGCCGATGTTCTCGCCCAGGGTGAGTTTGCCGTTGACCTTTTGGCCTGGCACCTCGGCCGGTTCCAGCTCGTCGTACTGCGCGACCAGCTTGTCGGTGCGGGCCTCGAAGGCCGCGCGGTCCTCGTCGGTCCACCAGTCGTTGAGGTTGCCGTCCTTGTCGTAGCGCGAGCCCTGGTCGTCGAAGCCGTGGCCGATCTCGTGCCCGATCACCGCGCCGATCGCGCCGTAGTTGGTGGCGTCGTCGGCGGTCAGGTCGAAGAACGGCGGGTGCAGGATGCCGGCCGGGAAGACGATCTCGTTCATCCGCGGGTTGTAGTACGCGTTGACCGTCTGCGGCGTCATCTTCCACTCGTTCCGGTCGACCGGCTGACCGAGCTTCGCGAGGTCCCGCGCGGTCTCCACCGCGACCGAGCGCCGGACGTTCCCGAACAGGTCCGCCGGGTCGACCGCCAGCGCCGAGTAGTCCTTCCACTCGTCCGGGTACCCGATCTTCGGCACGAACGTGCCGAGCTTCTCGAGCGCCCGCTGCCGGGTCTCCGGGCCCATCCAGTCCAGCGCCTCGATCCGCTGCCGGTAGGCGGCGACCAGGTTCTGCACCAGCTCGACCATGCGGGCCTTGGCGTCCGGCGGGAAGTGCTCGGCGACGTACAGCTTGCCGAGCGCCTCACCCAGCGACTGCTCGACCGCACCGACGCCGCGCTTCCACCGCTCGCGCAGCTCCGGCGCACCGGTCAGCGTCTTGCCGTAGAAGGCGAAGTTCTCCTCGACGAAGTCCTGGCTCAGCAGCGGCGCCGCGCTGTGCACGATCCGCCAGCTCAGCCACTCCTTCCACCGGTCCAGCTCGACCTCCTGCAGCGCGGCCACGGCCGCGGTGAAGAAGTCCGGCTCGCGCACGACGACCTCGGCGAACGCCTCCGCCGGTACGCCGGCCCCGGCCAGCCAGGTCGCCCAGTCGAAGCCGGGTGTCAGCTCCTCGAGCCCGGCCCGGTCGAGCTTGTTGTACGTCAGCTGGACGTCCCGGTTCTTCACCCGGTCCCAGTGCGCGCCCGCGACCCTGGTCTCCAGCTCCATGATCCGCTCCGCCGCACCGGACGGGTCCGGCAACCCGGCCAACTCGAACATCCGCGCGACGTGCGCGACGTACGCCGTCCGCGCGTCGGCGAAGCTGTCCTCGCGGTAGTACGACTCGTCTGGCAGGCTCAGCCCGCCCTGCATCAGGTAGACCACGTTCTCGTCGGACTTCTTCGCGTCCGCGTCGACCCAGTAGTGGAAGATGCCCGGCACGCCCTGCAGCTCGAGCTGCCCGAGCGCACCGACCAGACCGGCCAGGTCCTGAACTCCGGTGACCAGCGCGAGCTGCTCGGCGATCGGCTGCGCACCGAGCCGCTCGATCGTCTCGGTGTCCATGAAGCTGGTGTAGAGGTCGGCGATCTTGCGCGCCTCGCTGCCCTCGGGATGCCCGGCCGCGACGGTCTTCTCCACGATCGTGCGGACGTCCTGCTCGGCCGTGTCCCAGAGCGCGTGGAAGGCACCGTAGATGGCCTTGTCGGCCGGAATCTCGTGCTCCGCCAGCCACTCCGCGTTCGCGAACCGGTACAGGTCGTCCTGCGGCCGCACGCCGGCGGACGGACCCGCATTGTCGATAGTCATCCCTGGCCCCTTGTCCCATGTCGAGTTGCTGTCAGCGAACATACCCGGTTCGCCAGGCCCGTTTTGAACTTTCCACAGGCCAGATTCGTTCACCCGGTAGGAACCCGGATCAGGGAGGACCTCCGCCATGTCGCACCTCGTCCGTCGGCTGATCACCGTGGCCGGCGTGCCCGCGCTCCTGTTCGGCCTGGCGAGCTCGCCGGCCGCCAAAGCCGAGCCCGCCGCCGCAGCCGCCGCAGCCGCCGAGACCACCGCGATCACCTTCCCCACCAGGATCGAGCTGCCGAACGGGTTCCAGCCCGAGGGCATCGCGATCGACCACCTGACGGCATACTTCGGCTCGCGCGCCGACGGCGACATCTACGCCGCCGACCTGCGCACCGGTCGCGGCAAGGTGATCAGCCAAGGACCCGGCACCGGCTCGCTGGGGATGAAGGTGGACAACCGAGGCAGGCTCTTCGTCGCCGGTGCGAGCGGCGGCAACGGGCGTGTGATCGACACCCGCACCGGCAGGGTCCTGGCGAGCTACACGTTCACCAAGGCGTCCCCGACCTTCGTGAACGACGTCATCCTCGGCAAGGACGCGGCGTACTTCACCGACTCCCAGCAGCCGGTCTTCTACAAGGTCCCGTTCGGCCGCGACGGCAAGCTCGCGGCAAAGGCGCAGACCATTCCGCTGACCGGCGAGTATCAGCACCTGCCCGGCTTCAACGCGAACGGCATCTCGCTCACCCCCGACGGCCGCGCCCTGATCATGGTCCAGTCGTCGACCGGCTTCCTGCTCCGGGTCGACCCGCGGACCGGCGTGGTCCAGAAGATCGACCTCGGTGGCGAGCTGATGACGAACGGCGACGGCCTGCTGCTGGTTGGCACCCGGCTGTACGTCGTCCAGAACCAGTCCAACCAGATCGGCATCGTGGACCTGAACCGGACCGGCACGAAGGGCACCGTGGTCGACAAGATCACCAGCGCGGACTTCGACGTACCCACCACCGTGGCGGCGTTCGGCAACCGGCTCTACCTGCCGAATGCCCGGTTCAGTACGCCGCCGACGCCGGACACGCCGTACTGGGTCACCGCGGTCCAGGCGAAGCGGGACATGAGCCACTCCGACGATGCGGCCTGCGACCCGATCAGATTCCTGAGGTAGCTCGCGCCGCGGCCTTCAACCGGCTGCCGCAGGACAAGCGGACGGAGTACCCGGCCGGGATCGCCAGCGGCTCGCCGGTCTGCGGGTTGCGGCCGGTGCGCGGCGCGCGCAGCACCCGCTCGATGCTGAGCAGACCGGTCAGCGACACCTTGTCACCGCGCGCCACGGCTTCGGTGACGACGTCGCCGAGTGCGTCGAGGACCTTCTCGGCCTGGTTGCGCGGGATGCCCGCCTTCTGCGCGACGCCGGCGATCAGTTCGTTGCGGTTCACGGCACTCCTCCACTCGGTTCCCGTTCCGAGCGGCACCTTAACCGAAATGAATGTCGTTAGCGAGAAGCATCCGGATAGCGGTCAGAGCCCGTCCCGATCGTGCCAGTCGTGCTGCCAGCGGGCGTCGATCGCGTCGTCCGCCCGTTGGTAGCGGACGTCCGTGGACAGCCGCAGTTCGTCCGACACGTTGTCGAGGGCCGCGTGGATCGTGTGCGCGGTGTGCACGACCACGTCCCCAGCGGCATAGTCCGCAACCAGCCACCGGGCGTCGTACGACGTAGCCAGCCGCGGCAGGTCGGCCGTGATCGACGCGGCGGGGCGCTTCAGCCGCCCAGCGGCCTCCTCAGCGAGCACCCTGTGGTGACTGGCTTCCAGATAGGTCAGCCCACCGCGCTCAACCGGGCAGTCCCCCAGCGGTATCCACGCCGACAACACCTGGTCACTGCCGCCACGCAGGTACACCAGGTCGTAGTGCGCCTGCGTCGCCGTACCAATGCCGTTCTCGCCCGGTGCGGTCTGCCGGATGATCTTCCGCCGGTGCAGGAACGGCGTACCCCCGAGGAACCACTCGAACCAGCCCTTCAAGGCCGGCTGCGCACAGAAGGCGGCGTACTCCGGCCCCGGCACGACCTCCTCGAACAGCACGCGACGGTACGACGCTCTGTCCGTCACTGCACCCGTCAACCCGAGGTAGTACTCACGGAACGCCAGCACCACCACCGGATCCAGCAAACCGCTCAGGTACAGATACCCGTCCCGCATCAACCGCCGCCGCAACGCACCCCGATCCGCCCGCTCCCCGAGGGGCACAGCCTCCAGCAACCCAAGCCGCTCTTCCTCCAGCACATACCCGTTAGACGTAAGCACCCCTCCATCCCAGCCCAGCACCAAGTTCCCGACAACGCCGAGGGGCGCGCCCTCGGCTGTCAGCTCTGCAAAGGTTTTGCTTGTCGGGGAGGAGGTCTTCGGGGGCGTTTCGGTGGTCTGGTTCGGTGTGGGGGGTGATTTCCTCCGTTTGGAGGAGGCGGGGGCTACTTTCCGACGTGTAAAACCATTCAGTGGGGTGACGTGTTCGCGGGCCGGGCACCGATACGGTCGTGTCATGAGTGAAACGCAGCCCATCGACCCGCGCTACGCGAACCGGTCGCCGCAGCCTCGGACGGTCAGGCCGAAGAAGCGGCGCAACTGGTTCCTCCGGACCGTCGGACTGATCGTCCTGCTGTTCGTGCTCATGCTGATCGCGGTCCCGCTCTACGCCTGGAGCCGGATCGACAAGATCGACGCGATGCCGACCGGTGCGCGGCCGGCCGACACCCCGGGTACGACGTACCTGATGGTCGGCTCGGACGCCCGGGAGGACCTGAGCCGGGCCGAGCGCGCCCGGTTGCACACCGGCGGCAACGCCGGCCCGCCCCGGACCGACTCGATCATGCTGATGCACGTGCCCGAGTCCGGGCCGACCGTGCTGGTCAGCATCCCCCGCGACAGCGCGGTGAACATCCCCGGCGTCGAGGGCCGGCAGAAGATCAACGCCGCCTTCAACAAGAACCCGGCACTGCTGATCCAGACCATCGAGAACGTCACCGGGCTGCGCATCGACCACTACGTCGAGGTCGGCTTCGGCGGCTTCTCGTCGGTGATCGACAGCGTCGGCGGCATCAAGATGTGTTTGCCCAAGGCAATGAAGGACGACCAGGCACACATCAACCTGCCGGCCGGCTGCCAGGACCTGGACGGCGTGAAGGCGCTCGGGTACGTGCGCTCCCGGCACGCCGACGGCAAGAACGACTTCGGCCGCGTCGAGCGGCAGCGGCAGATGGTCGGCGCGATCGCGAAGAAGGCCAGCGCACCGTCCACGTTCCTGAACCCGATCCGTTACTACAACGTGGCGACCAAGGGTGTCGACGCACTGACCGTCGACAAGGACATGAGCCTGTTCGACTTCATCAAGTTCGCCCGGGGTATGCGGGCCATCTCCGGTAGCAGCGGAGTAACGCTGACCGTGCCGGTGAGCGGCAACATCCAGCTCGCCCACGGGCGCGGCGACGCCGTCAAGTGGGACACGGAGAAGGCCAAGGCACTCTTCAACGCCCTCAAGCAGGACAAGACGAGCGGTCTGAAGAGCAGCTGATGAGGCTCGAGGACCTGGCAGCCCTGCGGTTCACGTACGAGGTCGTCGGCTCGACGAAGGACGACGAAACGCCGCAGGGCTACCACCGGCTCGAGCACACGCGGCGGATCGGCGCGGGCAACGAGGTGTTCACCCGCGCCGTCGACGCGTTGCTGAGCTGGCGCATGCACCGCGCCGCCGGCCTGCCCATGACCGCGACCGACTCGCCACCGCGGATCGGCACCAACACGCTGGGGCACCTGGGACCCGGCCTGCTGGTCGGGCGCCTGCGCACCCTCGCCCCGTTCGGTGCGATCGGCCTGCCGATCCCCTGCCGCGTCGTCTGGACGGTCGACGAGCCGGACCGCATCGGCTTCGCGTACGGCACCCTCGAAGGTCACCCGGAGGCCGGCGAGGAGTCCTTCGTCGTCACCCGCGACTCCGACGGCGTCCACTTCGCCATCCGCGCCTACAGCCGAGGCGCCTCCTGGTACGCGCGCCTGGGCGGCCCCCTGACCCGCCAGGCCCAGCAGTACGCCGCCGGCCGCTACGCCGCGGCGCTACAACGCCTGGCCACCACGTAGCCGCGCATAGCAAAGGCCCCGCAAGCTCATACCGTGCGGGGCCGCAGCATTTGTACCTTGCGGACCTGCACCAGCGCTTGAGCGACACGCGAACACAGGGCGACAACCCGAGGTGCACCACACTGCGCAGTACTGCGAGACTGTGGCGGGTGAGCCCGAAGACGTTGGCGGATTTGGTGGCACCGGACTGGGCCGAGGCGTTGGCGCCGGTCGAGGACACGGTCACGAAGATGGGTGAGTTCCTCCGTGGCGAGATCGCCGCGGGCCGGGGCTATCTACCGGCCGGGGAGAACGTCCTGCGGGCGTTCCACCGGCCGCTGCAGCAGGTCAAGGTGCTCGTGGTCGGCCAGGACCCGTACCCCACGCCCGGTCACCCGGTCGGGCTCAGCTTCTCGGTCGCGCCGGACGTCCGGCCGATCCCCCGCAGCCTGGCCAACATCTACCGCGAGCTGATGGCGGACGTCGGCGTACCGGCGCCGTCGAACGGTGACCTGACCCCCTGGGCCGACCAGGGCGTGCTGATGCTCAACAGAGTGCTCACCGTGCAGCCCGGCAAGTCCGGCTCGCACCGTGGCAAGGGCTGGGAGTCCGTCACCGAGCAGGCCATCCACGCGCTGGTGAACCGCGGCGGCCCGCTTGTCGCGATCCTCTGGGGCCGTGACGCCCAGACGCTCAAGCCGATGCTCGGCAGCACGCCGTACGTCGAGAGCGCGCACCCGAGCCCGATGTCCGCCGACCGCGGTTTCTTCGGCTCCCGCCCGTTCAGCCGGGTCAACGCCCTGCTCGCCGACCAGGGCGCCGCCCCGGTCGACTGGCGCCTGCCCTAGCCCGTTCCGAGCGGCAATCGTTCTCCCCCGGGGAGAAGTTTGTTCGAATGATCCATTGCAGGATCGTTCAACAATCTCCTATGGTGAGCGGAATCACCCTGTAGGGATACGCCCTCCAACACCGTTCCGTCCCCGGGAGGAACCATGTGGGTTCTGCTCGCCATCGCGGTGGTCGTCATCGGGTTCGCACTCAAGCTGAACTCGATGCTGGTCGTCACCGCGGCCGGCATCGTGGCCGGCCTGATCGGCGGCCTGTCACCGGTCAAGATCCTCGACGCGTTCGGCGACGGGTTCGCCGGCAGCCGGTCCGTCACCGTCTTCATCGTCACGCTGCCCGTGATCGGGCTGATCGAGCGCTACGGCCTGCAGCACCAGGCCCGCAAGCTGATCAGCAAGCTCCGGGTCCTCACCACCGGCCGGCTACTGGCCCTCTACATGCTGATCCGGCAGGGCACCGCCGCGGTCGGCCTGACCAGCATCGGCGGGTACGCGCAGGCGGTCCGCCCGCTGATCCACCCGATGGCCGCCGGCGCCGCCGAGCGCAAGTACGGGAAGCTGCCGGAGCGGATGCAGGAGAAGATCAAGGGCTTCGCCGCCAGCTCCGACACCGTCGGGGTCTTCTTCGGCGAGGACATCTTCGTCGCGATCGGCTCGATCCTGCTGATCACCGGCTTCGTCGACACCACCTACGGCCTCAAGCTCGAGGCGATCGACATCGCGGTCTGGGCGATCCCGACCGCCATCTGCGCGCTGCTCATCCACGGCACCCGGCTCTGGCTGCTGGACCGCACCCTGGACAAGATGGCCGCCGAAGCCACCGCCGACACCGGCACAAAACCGGGCACGAGCACAGACACCGGCAACACCGAGGAGGTGGCCCGGTGATCAAGGTCGAGTGGTTCTACTGGCTCTGCGGGATCTTCTTCGTGCTGATCGCGCTGCAGGTGCTCAACGACCGCAGCAACCCGAAGCGGATCGGCAGCGCGGCGTTCTGGGGCATCCTCGGGGTCTCGTTCTGCTACGGCACCTACGTGGTGCACAAGGAGGCGCCGTCCTGGCTGCTCGGCATCGCCGTGATCGGGATCGCGATCCTCGCCGGCGCGGGCTTCCCCGGCCGGGGTAAGGAGCAGACGACGACGCCGGAGGAGCGGGCGCGCTTCGCCGACCGGTTCGGCAACAAGCTCTTCCTGCCCGCGCTGGTGATCCCGGTGGTCGCGGCGATCTTCGGCGCCTGGCTCGCCAAGGTGAAGCTGGGGAGCGGCAAGCTGCTGCTGGAGACCGGTTCGGCGACGATCATCGGCCTCGGCGTCGCCTCGATCCTGGCGCTGATCGTGGGGCTCGTGCTGTTCAGGCCGAAGTCCCCCGCCGTACCGCTGCACGAAGGCCGGCGGCTGCTCGAGCACATCGGCTGGGCGGCGATCCTGCCGCAGATGCTGGCCACGCTCGGTCTCCTGTTCACGGCGTCCGGCGTCGGCAAGGCCGTCGGCCGCGTCACCGACCACGTGATCCCGAAGGGCTCGCTGATCGCCGCGGTGGCGCTGTACTGCATCGGGATGGCGATCTTCACGATGATCATGGGCAACGCGTTCGCTGCGTTCCCGGTGATGACCGCCGCGGTCGGCTGGCCGCTGCTGGTGCAGCAGTTCCACGGCAGCCCGGCGATCGTGTTCGCGATCGGGATGCTGGCCGGCTTCTGCGGCACGCTCTGCACGCCGATGGCCGCGAACTTCAACCTGGTCCCGGCCGCACTGCTGGAGATGAAGGATCAGTACGGCCCGATCAAGGCCCAGATCCCGACCGCAGTACCGCTGCTGGCCTGCAACATCGTCCTGATGTACGTCTTCGCCTTCTAGCCACCACAAGGAGCGTCATGAAGTACGCCGCCGCCTGGGCCGACATCGCCTGCCAGGTGCTCGAGACTCCGTACCCGTACGGTTCCTCGCACGCGTCGCTCGGCCCGGACGACGTCGACGTGACGCCGGACCGCCTGTTCCCGGCCTTCCACGGGTCGTACGACTGGCACTCCAGCGTGCACATGCAGTGGTCCCTGACCCAGCTGTTGCGGCTGGCACCGGAGGAGGTCGGCGAGCGTCCAGCTGAGCTGCTGGACCGGCGCCTGACGCCCGAAAACATCGGCGTCGAGGCTGCCTACCTCAAGGGCCGGCCGGGGTACGAGCGGCCGTACGGGTGGGCGTGGGCGGCCATGCTCGTCGCCTCCGGCCGTACGACGAAGTGGGCGGAGGCGCTCGCGCCGCTCGGTGACGTGATCGCGGACCTCGTGCTGGCGTGGTTGCCGAAGCAGGCCTACCCAGTGCGGCACGGGGTGCACCTCAACACCGCCTTCGCCCTGGCCCTGCTGATCGAGGCGTACGACGAGCTCGGCCGGGCCGACGTGGTGGAGGCGGTGAAGGCTCGGGCAGTGGAGTGGTTCGGGGACGACACTGCTTACGACACACGGTTCGAGCCGTCGGGTACTGACTTCCTCTCGCCGGCCTTGTCTGAGGCGGAGCTGATGCGGCGGGTGCTGCCGGAGGTGGAGTTCAAGAGCTGGCTGTCCGCGTTTCTCCCAGGACTGGGTGACGATGGTGCGCACCGAGGCCTGCTCGAGGTGCCGGCTACTGATGACTCGGGAGACGGGCAGTTGTCGCACTTGGCCGGCCTGGCGTTGTCCAGGGCTTGGCAGTTGCGAAAGCTTGCAGCGGTCTTGCCGGACAAGGCTGAAGCGCTGAAGGCGGGTGCGGATCGCCAGGTGGCGGCCGTGCTGCCGACGGTGACGGGCGGGGATTTCATGTCGACGCACTGGCTGGTGTCGTTCGCTCTCCTGGCCGACCAGGCGTAACGCCACCCCCCAACTCGCGCCCGTTGATTGACAGCGGGCGAGGTCCCCCGTACGGTCTCGGGTTAATAGGAAGCTTTCCTAACAGTTCGCGTGATCAGCGCGCCGAGTACCCGCGAGCGGCGAAGGGAGGCAGGGTTGGGTCATGGCAACAACACCCGGCACCCCGCGCCTGCTGCGCGCGATGAACGACCGCGCCGCCCTGGACCTGCTACTCAGCCAGGGACCGCTCTCCCGCACGACCCTGGGCAACCTGACCGGCCTGTCCAAGCCGACCGCGTCCCAGCTGCTCGCGCGGCTCAAGGCAGCCGGTCTGGTCCGCCCCAGCGGCACGACGGCGGGCCGCCCCGGCCCGAACGCGCAGCTGTACGAGATCAACGGCGACATCGCATACGTCGCCGGCCTGGACGTGACGCCGGCGCGGATCCGCTCGGCCGTCGCGGACCTGACCGGCAAGGTCGTCGGCAGCTACGAACTCCCTACCCCGGGCCGCAGCGCCAAGGGCACGGTCGAGCGGGTGATCAAGGCGCTCGAGGGTGCCGCCAAGGACGCGGGCCTGCAGCGCGAGAGCCTGCACCGGGTCTCGATCGGTACCCCGGGTGGTTTCGACCCGACCACCGGCCGGCTGCGGTACGCCACGCACCTGCCCGGCTGGCACGCCCCGCACCTGCTGGAGGAGCTGGCCGCGGCGATCGCCGTACCGCTCGAGGTGGAGAACGACGTGAACCTGGCCGCGATCGCGGAGCAGCGCGTCGGCCACGCCCGGGAGAGCGACAACTTCGTGCTGCTCTGGGGCGACGAGGGCATCGGCGCGGCGATCGTGATCAACGGCCGGCTGCTCCGCGGCGCGACCGGTGGCGCCGGCGAGGTCGCGTTCCTGCCGCTGCCCGGTACGCCGCTGGTGCGCAACGTCGGCCGGAACAACGCCGGCGGCTTCCAGGAGCTGGCCGGTGGCGAACCGGTCCTCGAACTGGCCCGCGAGCACGGCCTCAAGGCCCGTACGCCGGAGGCCGCGATCGCGGCCGCGCTGCAGACCGAGGGTGCGGGCGACGCCGTACTGACCGAGTTCGCGCACCGGCTCGCGGTCGGTCTGGCCGCCATCGTCGCGGTCGTCGACCCGGAGCTGATCGTCCTGGCCGGTGGCGTGATCACCGCCGGCGGCGAACGCCTGCGCAGCCTGGTCCAGGACGAGCTCGCCGACCTCACCGTGCCGCGGCCGCAGCTGCTGATGACCGCGATCGGCACCGACCCCGTGCTCTCCGGAGCGCTGCAGTCCGCCCTCAGCACCACCCGTGACGAGGTCTTCGACACCGCAGGACCACCAGTCAGCTAGGAGACAGAGTGAAACTCACAGTCGTCGGTGGCGGGTCCACCTACACGCCCGAGCTCGTCGACGGCTTCGCCCGGTTACGGGACTCGCTGCCGGTGTCGGAGCTCGTGCTCGTCGATCCGGCGGCCGACCGGCTCGAGCTCGTGGGCGGCCTGGCCCGCCGCATCTTCGCCAAGCAGGGCCATGCGGGCCGTGTGATCACCACGTCCGACCTGGACGCGGGCATCGAGGGCGCGGACGCCGTACTGCTCCAGCTGCGGGTCGGCGGACAGGCGGCGCGCAACGAGGACGAGACGTGGCCGCTGGAGTGCGGGTGCGTCGGCCAGGAGACGACCGGTGCGGGCGGTCTCGCCAAAGCGCTCCGCACGGTCCCCGTTGTACTGGACATCGCCGAGCGGGTACGGCGTACCAACCCGGACGCGTGGATCATCGACTTCACCAACCCGGTGGGGATCGTGACGCGGGCCCTCCTGTCGCACGGGCACAAGGCGGTCGGGCTGTGCAACGTGGCGATCGGGTTCCAGCGCCGGTTCGCCAAGCTGCTCGGGGTCACGCCGGAGGAGGTGTCGCTGGACCACGTGGGGTTGAACCACCTGACCTGGGAGCGCGCGGTCCGCGTCAACGGCGAGGACCAGTTGCCGAAGCTGCTGCACGAGCACCTGGAGGAGCTCTCCGACGAGCTGATGCTGCCGGGCGACGTCGTCCGCCAGCTGGGCGTAGTGCCGTCGTACTACCTGCGCTACTACTACGCGCACGACAAGGTGGTGCAGGAGCTGCTGACCAAGCCGTCCCGCGCTGCTGAGGTCGCTGCGCTGGAGAAGGAGCTGCTGGAGATGTACGCCGACCCGCAGCTCGACGAGAAGCCCGCACTGCTCGAGAAGCGCGGCGGTGCGTACTACTCCGAGGCCGCTGTCGCGCTGGCGTCGTCGCTGCTCAACAACACCGGCGACGTACAGGTGGTGAACACGCTCAACAACGGCACATTCCCCTTCCTCGCCGATGATGCTGTCATTGAGGTGCCGGCCACGGTGGGGGCCGAGGGCGCGACGCCGGAGCCGGTGGCGCCGCTGGAGCCCTTGTACGCCGGACTGGTCGGTCACGTGACCGCGTACGAGGACCTGGCACTGGAGGCTGCGGTGAAGGGTGGATCCGAGCGGGTGTTCAGGGCTCTGCTGGCGCATCCGCTGGTCGGGCAGATCTCCATCGCGCAGGAGCTGACGGACAAGCTGCTCGCCCACAACAAGGCCTACCTGCCATGGGCGCAGTGATCCCAGGCGGAGTCCTCGCCTTCGACGCCGGCAACAGCAAGACAGACGTCGCACTGGTCGCCGCCGACGGCACAGTGCTCGGTACGGCGCGTGGCGGCGGGTTCGAGCCGCAGAAGGTCGGACCGGACACCGCAGTGGACCAGCTGGAGCCGTTGGTACGAGCTGCGGCGGCGGAGGCGGGCCTGCGGCTTGGGGACGTACCCCTGGTGCAGCAGATCTCCGCCTGTCTGGCCAACGCGGACCTGCCGATCGAGGAGGAGTGGCTGACCGCCGCCTTCGAGGCACGTGGATGGGCGGAGTCGGTCTACGTCACCAACGACACCTTCGCGCTGCTGCGGTCCGGGGTGGACGAGCCGCGCGGCGTCGCGGTGGTGTGCGGGGCAGGGATCAACTGCTCCGGGATGCTGCCGGACGGACGTACTGCGCGATTCCCGGCGCTCGGGAAGGTGACCGGGGACTGGGGTGGCGGCGCGCAGCTCGCTGAAGAGGCGTTCTGGTCAGCGTCGAGGGCCGAGGACGGCCGTGGGCCGGCGACCGCACTGCTGACGGCGTTGCCGGCGCATTTCGGGAAGCCCTCGCTGGCCGCGCTGATCCAGGCCTTCCACTTCGGTGAGCTCCCGCTGGACCGGCAACTCGATGCCGTCCCGGTGCTGTTCCAGGTCGCCGTTGCCGGCGATATCGTTGCCCTAGGCATCATTCAGCAACAGGCCGAAGAGATCGTCGCAATGGCCGAGAGCGCTCTGCGACGGCTTGATCTACTGAGTGAGCCGGTGACCGTCGTCCTCGGCGGCGGTGTCCTGACCGCCGGCCACTCAGTACTCCTCGACCGCGTCACCCAGCTCCTCGCGGACATCGCCCCGAAGGCGGTCCCGCGAGTGGTCGACGTACCGCCGGTGGTCGGTGCGGCCCTGCTCGGACTGGACCACACCGCCGCGGCACCGGGAGCGCAGGCGCGACTGAGAGCTGCCTTCGCACCCTCGCCGGCGGCCTGAGGGACAGCGGCCCGGCCCACACCCCGTGGTGGACCGGGCCGCGTTTGTTTCATTTGTGACAAATACAAACTTCGCCCCGCGCGACGGCGTCCCACGAGTAAGACCACATCCACTCGGGAGGTTCGATGATGGGACGAAGGATCAAGGGTCTCGCTGCGGTTGGTGCACTGGCGTTGACCGCGCCGGTCGTACTCAGTGGCGCGGCGGCAGATGCCGGTACGACGTCGACGGCGGCTGCTTCGTGCAGCCGGCTCGCGTCTGCGAAGAACGTGGCGGCCGTGACGTACGCCGACCGGCTGATCCGCGCCTGGGGACGTGGCGACACCGCCACCGCGAACTGCTACGCGTCCGCGACGACGTCCAAGACCCTGTTCGGGCAGGCGTCGCCAGGCGGCATCCACTGGCGTCGTACGGCGACCGAAGGCACGGCCGGGACGATCTACGTGACGTACCACGACGACGCTCGGGGCGGGAACCTCGTCGTCGGCGTACAGAACGTCGGACTGCGCTCGGCGGACGGCTGGCACGCGGCGTACACCGCGCGGTTCAGCGGTGAGCCGAAGGCGTGGAACGCCGTCCAGTGGTCCGACAACCTCGTCCGGGCCTGGGGACGTGGCGACACGAGGTGGATGAACTACTACGCCAGCCCGGCCGTGGTGAAGGGTCTGACTCGGATCTCGGCCAAGGGCGGTGCGCACTGGCAGCGGACCGCGTCCGAGGGCGCGGCTGGGACGATCTACGTGACCTACCGGAACACGGTCACCAAGCACACGCTGGTGCTCGGGATCTCGAACGTCGGGTTGTCCCAGGGCGACGCGCAGCTGGCATACCGGCTGCAGTACCGCTAGTTCCTTGAGCTCGAGCTGTATCGGTGTAATCATGATTACATGAGTACACAGACTGAGCAGGAGAAGGTGCGGGGCTGGCTGACCGGGCGGTTGCCCGGCGACTGGTTCGAGGGCGACGTCGAGCTGTCGATCGACCGGGACGAGATCCTGATCGTCGGCCGGATCCCCGCACCGGAGCAGGCCGACGACGTCAGCGCGGCCGAGCGGTCCGCCGCCGAGGAGGGCCGGATCAAGCAGTTCCGTGAGGACACCCGGGAGCGCCGGATCGAGATCGCTCGCGAGCTCGAGCACGCCACCCGCCGCAAGGTCGCCTGGGGCGTCCGCTGCGGCGAGACGCGGACCGTCTTCACCTCGCTGTCCGCCCCGGTGATGACCCGCCTCCGCCAGCCCGAGCGCCAGGTCCTCGACACCCTCGTCGACGCCGGCGTGGCCCGCTCCCGCAGCGACGCCCTGGGCTGGTGCGTCAAGCTCGTCGCCCAGCACAGCGAGACCTGGCTGGCCGATCTGCGCGACGCCATGACCAAGGTGGAAGAGGTCCGCAAGGCCGGCCCGGACGCCGCGGACGCTAGCTGAGCTCGACCCCGGACGATCCGGCGGCGGGTCGTCCAGGCGCACGGAGGCCAGTCTGAACACGAGCCGGGCCACCGGCTCGTGTCTGCCCGCCGAATGCCACCTGCGCCGCGGACGGGTCCGGCACCCGCGTGAGCTGCGGCTCAGGAAACGGACCGTGAGCCTTGGTCCGCGCGACCTCGAACGCGTGCGCGACCCGGACGAGCGTTGCCTCGCTTCGCGCCGTACCGGTGAAGGCGATACCGACCGGCAGTCCGCCGACCAGCCCCGCGGGAACGGCGATCATCGGGTACCCGGCGAAGGCGGCGTGCGACGTCGTCCCCGGCGCCGGCTCGTCGCCCCGCTCCGGATCGATCGGCCAGGCCGGACCCCGTACCGGAACCACCAGCGCGTCGAGGTCGTGGTCGCGCAGCAGGTTGTCGATGCTGTCACCCCCGAACCGCCGCAGGGTCTCCCGCGCCTCCCAGTGCTCCGCTGGGTGCAGACCCACCGTCGCGGCAGCAGCCTCGAGGTACTCCTCGCCCAAGTACTGCGTCGGCGTACGCCGGGTCGCCGCGATCAGCTCGTCCAGCGTCTGCGGTGCGTCCGGGCGCGTCCGTAGGTAGCGCTCGACGTAGTACTTGAACTGGTACTTGAGCACGACGAAGGGCTCGGCCCACTGCGGCGGCGGGGGCAGCACAAGGTTGTCGACCAAGGTCGCACCGGACGCCGACAGCAACCCGAGCGCCTGCTCGTTGACCCGCTCGGTGCCGGCGGAGAACTCCCAGTGCGGCGCCCGCGCCACACCGATCCGTACGCCGCTCAGGTCGGTCGCCCCCTCCGCCGCGCAGATCGCCGCGTAGTCGGCAAAGCCACCGCTGATCACGGTCAGCCCCGCGGCCGCGGCGCTGACCGTGAGCGCCATCGTGCCTGCGGTGTCCTGCGAAGGCGCCAAGGGCACCATCCCGTCCGACGGGACCAGCTGGGCGGTTGGCTTGATTCCGACCACGCCGTCGAGCGACGCCGGCCCGATGATCGAGCCGTTCGTCTCGGAACCGATGGCCAGCGGCGCGAGCCGCGCGGCCACCGCGGCCGCGGAACCGGAGGACGAGCCGCCCGGCGAGTAGTCCAGCGCGTACGGGTTGTGGGTCTGGCCGCCGTACCCGCTCCAGCCGGCGATCATCGCCCGGCCGCGCATCCGGGCCCACTCGGACATGTTGGTCTTTCCGAGAATCACGCAGCCGGCCGCCCGCAGCCGCTGAACCACTGCGGCGTCCCACCGAGGTGGTTCGATACCGGCCAGCGCCAGTGAGCCGGCTGTGGTCGGCATGTCAGCTGTGTCGAAATTGTCCTTCACCAGCACCGGGAGGCCGTGCAGCGGTCCACGAACCCGCCCCGCGGCGCGTTCGGCGTCAAGGGCAGCGGCTTGCTCGCGAGCCCTGGGGTTCAGGGTGCAGATCGCGCGCACCAGTGGATCGACCGCGGCGATGCGCGCCAGCAACCTCTCCACTTCCTCGCGGCTGCCCACCGACGCAGATTACCCAGCACCGGGCTCAGTGGAGACGGGCGGCAACCCGGTCCGGGTTGCCGCCCGCTGGAGGAGAACTAGCGGTTGGGGTTGTTACTGACCGCTCTGCCAGTTGCCGTTGTTGGGACCGGTGCCGTTGCCGGCGCCGTTGGACCAGCCGGCGGCGTGGGCCGGGTGTTGTTCGGGCGGCAGCTGGCCGCTCTGGTAGGAAGTCTGCGACTCGTAGCCGCTCTGGGTCGGGTACGCCGTCGTGCCGTTCGATCCCATGTCGTTCGCGGCCGGCTTCTTGATCGTGTTGCGGTCGAACAAGTTGCCGAGCGCCCGGCCGGCCATCTCCCGGCCCCCGAGGCCGAAAGCGAGACCCATGGCGAGCGCGGCACCGGCGAGCACGATCAGCAACGTGTTCCCGGTGAGCTGGACCGCGATCCCGAGCTGGGTCAGCGCGGCGAACACGGCGTACACCAGGATCGCGTACCGGCCGACCTTGGCCAGTACTTCGTTGCCGGTGGCACCGCGGATGATCGCGGCCAGGAAGTTCGCGAACAGCGCGGCCAGGCAGACGATCACGATCGCGGCGAAGATCCGCGGGATGTAGCCGAGCATGTCGCTCATGAAGTTCGAGATCTCCGGCACGCCGAGCGCGGAGGCGAACATCGTGAAGCTGATGAGGAAGACGAACCAGAACACGACCTTGCCGAGCATCGCCGAAGCGGTCAGCCCCGTGCCGGACCGCTGCAGGACGCCGGAGACGCCGGCCCGCTCCATCCACTGGTCGAATCCGACCCGGCCGAGCAACTTGCCGACCAGCTTCCCGAGCACCTTGGCGACGAAGTAGCCGACCACCAGGATGACGAGCCCGCCGAGCAGGTTGGGAATGAAGGACAGCAACTTGCTGAAGGCGTCTTCGAACGGCCCTGTGAAGTCGATCGATAGTGCTGACATCGGAGTTCCTTCCGGACTGGGCCCGCATCCGCTGCCGCGCAGGACTGCACACGACCCCGGCACACGGGCGGATGCAGTGGTGTCCAGTATCACTCGTACCCTTGGTTGCGCAGGGCAAACAGCCGGTGACGGCGGGTCCCGCTAGGAAAAGTGTTTGCCTAAGTTTGAGATGCTGCGGCCATGACCGCCATCGCCATCCGCCGCGCCACCGCCGCCGACGTCCCCGCGATCGTCGCCATGATCGCCGACGACCAGCTCGGCAGCACCCGCGAGTCGCTCGACGACCTGACGCCGTACCTGCGGGCCTTCGCGCAGATCGATGCCGACTCCAACCAATTGCTGATGGTTGCTGATCGCAACGACGAGGTCATCGGCACGCTGCAGCTGACGATCATCCCCGGGTTGTCCCGCAAGGGCTCCAGCCGCGGCTTGATCGAGGCCGTCCGGGTCGCCGAGCAGGCCCGCGGCTCAGGTCTGGGTACGACGCTGATCCAGTGGGCGATCGAGGAGTCCCGCGCCCGCGGTTGCAGCCTCGTCCAGCTCACCTCGGACAAGACCCGCACCGACGCCCACCGCTTCTACGACCGCCTCGGCTTCGTGAACTCCCACGAAGGCTTCAAACTGAAGCTCAGCTGACGTACTCCGCCGGCGCCGTCCAGGTGTTGCACGAGGCAAGGTCTCCGGACGTGAAGGCGTCGAGCGTCCAGCGCGCGTTGTTCGTCGCGGAGCCGTGGTCACGCGGCTCACCGCGCTTCCGGTACTCGTCGCCGTGCGAACCGAGATCCAGCGCCCAGTACCGCGAACCGGTGAGGTTGAGCGTTTGCTGGTTGCCCTTGAGGAAGACGGCCGCGAAGCAGTCCGCCTGCAGCTCCAGCCGGCGGCTGTCTTCCAGCTGCGCAGCACGCTTCTTACCGTCCAGGTGCGAGTCGTAGTACGCCTCGATCGAGGTCAGGTTCTGCAGGTGATGCCCGTACTCGTGCGCCATTGTGTAGAGCAGATCCATCTCCGCGTCCACCTGGGCCATGGACGGCACCTGGCCGTCCGTGGTCCAGTCGAGGTAGATCCCGTGGCCGTCCTCGCAGTAGAACGCATCGGCGCTCGAGTCCGCGCACGGCGTTTCGACCGTACCTTTGAAGATGTGCAGGACCGGCGGCCGGAACCGGAAGCTGGCGCGCTTCACGACCGGGGCCCAGGCCTGGTCGAGGCAGGCCAGCACGCGGCGTGCGTAGCGGGTGACGTCCGCCTGGGTGGACAGCCAGTCCTCCGGCAGCGGACAGGGCACCGCTCCGACCTTCCCGGCGGCGTAGAGCTTGTTGCTCTGCAGCACTCGCGCGGTCTTCCGCGGCTTCGGCACGACCTGCCGCGGGGTGGGAACGGTCCGCGTCGGCGTAGGCGTCGGGGTGGCCTGCAGCGAAGGCATGGGTGTCGGGGTCGGCGTGGGTGTCGGCGTGCTCACCACCGACGGCTGAGCGTCGACCTTGGAAGGGCCACAGCCGACCAGCAACAGGAAACTCAGGACCACCAGTAGTCCGCGGCGCATGTCAGCTGACCCGCTTGGCCGGGGCGGTGAACGTGTTGCAGTTGGCGGGGTTCGTGGAGCGGAAGCCTTGGTGGCTCCAGTAGCCGTGGTTCTTGCGGGAGCCGTGGTCGGGGGCGTGTTTCGGCGCGTTCTCGTCGCCGGCGTGGGTGACGAAGTAGTCGAGGGTGTCGAGTCGTTCGCCGGACAGCCCGAGCGGCTTCTTGTGCGCGCCCAGGAACGCTCCGGCGAAGCAGCTGGCCTGGAGCTCCATCCGGCGGTTCCGTTCGAGCTCGCTGGACTTGAGCGGCAGCTGCCCCGAGTCGAACAGCGTCATGATCCCGGTCAGCGTCTGCAGATGATGGCCGTACTCGTGCGCCAGCGTGTGCACCAGCTCGACCGTCCGCCACTCCGCCTCCTCGACCGCGAACGTGTGCCAGCCCACGCAGATGGCGTCCGGGCCGACGTCGTAGTACGCCCCGCGGTCGTCGTTGTCCACCGCGGGATCACAGTCCCCGCTCCCGAACGCGACGAGTTTGGCCGGCACGAACACGAAGCCCGCGCGCGAGACGAGCGGCGCCCACGCCCGGTTCAGGCAATCCACCAACGTCCGCGAGTACCGAAGTACTCCCGCGCTGTCCTTCGGCACCACGTCCGGCAGCACACACCGCACCGCGTGGACCTTCCCAGCCGCATACAACCCGTTGCTGACCAGCAGGGGCTCATTCGTTGGTGTCGCCACCGGTTGCGGCGCGACCTTCGGCGTCACCACAGGCGTCACAACAGGCGACACCGTCGGCGTCGATGACGGAGGTACGCCGCCATCCACCACCGCCGGCCGACCCTGCTGCTGCGAACAACCCCCAAGCACAGCCAGCGCAGCGAGCAGCGCCAGCCGTCGCAGCATCAGCTCACCTTGCTGGCTGGTGCCGTGAACGTGTTGCAGGACGCGGGGCTGGTGGACTTGAACGCCGGGCCGGCCCACGCCCAGTTGCTCTTCTTGGACCCGTGGTCGCGGACCTTCTTCGGGTTGTACTCGTCGCCGCTGTGCGAGGCCTCGTACTCCCAGACCTTCAGCTTGTTGCCGCTCAGGCCGAGCGACTTCTTGTTGGCGCCCAGGAAGGCCCCGCCGAAGCAGGTCGCCTGCAGCTCGGTACGCCGGGACCACTCCAGCTTCGACGCGTTCGACCTGGCCCATCCCTCGCGGGAGTCCGCCGCGGTCAGCATCTCGGTCATCTGCTGCACGTGGTGGCCGTACTCGTGCGCCATCGTGTCCAGCATCCACACCCGCGCCCCGATCGGACTGTCCTTGTAGAACTGGAGGTCGTTCTTCCAGCTGATGTTGATGCTCTCGTCGGTCGAGCAGTAGTAGGCGACGTTCATCTCGCCGGAGCAGTCGTCCTGCGACGACGGCTGCTTGCTCTGCAGCTTGAGCTGGGGCGCACGGAAGCGGTACCCGGCCTTGGTCACCACCGGCTCCCACGCCTTGTTCAGGCACGGCAGCAGCGCGGTGTAGTACCGCAGGATCGCCGACTGGGAGTCCGGCTTGATAGCCGGCTCTTTGCAGCTCACCGACGCGACCTTGCCCGCCTTGTAGAGCT
The DNA here is from genome assembly GCF_040638345.1 of Kribbella sp. NPDC026611. NCBI lineage: Bacteria > Bacillati > Actinomycetota > Actinomycetes > Propionibacteriales > Kribbellaceae > Kribbella > Kribbella sp. NPDC026611. The sequence goes on along the minus strand of NZ_JBEZYC010000010.1, from coordinate 223,901 downwards.
CGTTCTGCTGCAGGCGGACGATGTCCGGGACGTTCGGGGCGACCTTGGTGACGGTGACGTCGGGCGGGACCGGGAGCGGAACCGTCGACTTCTTCACCTCAGGCTGGGTGAGGGGCCGGTCGACGGTGTTGTCGTAGCGGTTGATCAGTTTGAAGCCGGCGATGGTGGCGCCGGTGAGCATCAGCACGATCAGCACCGACAGGCCGCCGATGACCGCCTTCGAGAGCTGGCGCGGCGGCTTGATCGGCGGCGGTTCGGAGGACCACTGCGCGCCGGCCCGGGACGGGTTCGAGTGCCAGCCCACCGGCCGGGACCCACCGACCCGGCGGGTGCCGGCGAGCGGCTGCAGCGGCGCACCGGTCAGCGGTGCCACCGGCGGGCCGCTGTACTCCGTCTGGGCGTTGGGGTCGGCCGGAAGCGGACGTGCCTTGCGGCGCAGTGACGAGTCGGCCAGTGACACGTCCCGCGCCTTGCCCATGCCGATCGAGCGGGCCCGGTTCAGCGTCAGCGGGCGGCTGCCGTCGGGGACCGTCTCGCCCTCGCCGCCGGGCATGAAGTGTCCGGGCTTCGGCGTACCCCCGGTGTCGTCCGGCATCGCGCTCCCTCGTTCCGTCAGCTGACCTTGGCGGATGCTGCGACGAAAGTGTTGCAGGACCCCGGGTTGGTTGTCGCGAAGCCCTGGTTCATCCACAGCGCCAGGCTCTTCGCGGAGCCATGATCGCGCACCTTCGTCTTGGTGTGCTCGTCGCCACCGTGCTGGATCAGGTAGGTCCACTGCCGCAGCACCTCGCCGCGGAGCGGGAAGCTCGCCTTGGCCGCACCGAAGAAGGCCGCCGACAGGCAGCTGGCCTGCAACGACGCACGCCGCTTCTGCTCGAGCTCAGCGGCCTTGTTCGCGGCCGAGTCGCCCTGGTTCTGGGAGGCGTCGAGGATGCCCATCAGGTTCTGCACGTGGGTGCTGTAGACGAACCCGATCGCCTGGGCCATCGCCGCCCGGGTCAGCGCCTTGTTCTGCGGGTAGTTCTCGGTCAGCTCCTGCCACGGCATCGCGACGCTGCCGGCCTCGGCCGGGCAGTACGACTCGACTTCCTCGTTCTGTACGCCGCACGCCGTCTCGTTGCCGACGCTGAACAGGACCAGCTGTGGCGACCGGAACTCGAACCCGGCCTTCTCGACGACCGGCTTCCAGGCCCTGTCCAGGCAGCCGATCAGCGCCTGGTAGTAGGAGCGGACGTTCTCCATCGAGGTCGGCCGGAACGCGGGCTCCTGGCACTTGACGACGGACATCGCCCCGGCCGCGTAGAGCGGGCTCTTGGCCAGGACCTCGGCGTCGGGTGTGCCCTTGGTGACCGGTTCCGAGGGGTCGTTGCTCGATCGTGCCGACGGGGTAGCCCCCGGGTCCCCGATCGGGCCGTCGTATGCGGTCAGCACCTTCGCGGCGAAGGCGAGGCCGCCGCCGACCAGGATCAGCGCGCCGATGACGATTCCGGCGATCAGCGCCTTGGAGCGCTTCTTCGGGACGAACGGGATCGGGTCCGGGTGGAAGACCCGCCGGTACGCCTCGGCCGCGGCGTCGTCGACCGGCGGCGGGCCGAGCCGGCTGCCGGACAGGCTGGTCCGCTTGGACTCGATCCTGGTGCCCTGCAGCTGCGGCGGTGTCGGCGGCGCGTCGCCACCCAGCCGCGGCGTCGGCGCGCTCAGCGGCGCCGCGTTCGGACTGCTCGGTTTCGGAGCACTCTCCGTGACACTGTGATCACCCTCGCCACCCGGCAAGAAGTGCCCGACCTTGGGCGCCGGCTTGTCCGCCATGATTCCCCGCTTCTTCTCCCCAGTACCGGCGACCGCCGGTCCTCCCAAACCCCACGCAACCCCACGCAAACGGCCCGCAACCCCCCGGTCTCGGGCCCCCGCGATGCTACGGGCCAGACCGGTATTGACGGAAGTTTTTTGCAGCTATTGACATCGTTTGGTGACCGCTGGAATTCGCTTGCCGACAGCACCCGGGTTCGAGTTGGCTGACCGGGTGGATCTGACGAACGAGCGCTATCCGCGCTCCTCGAAGTACGACGCGGAGTGGCTGCTGGCCGCCGATATGGGACCGAACCCGCTGTGGTTGCTGGAGGCGCTCGACGGAGAGCTCGACCTGCGGCCCGGGATGCGCGTGCTCGACCTGGGCTCGGGCAAGGGCGCGACCTCGGTCTTCCTGGCCAGGGAGTACGGCGTCCGCGTGTGGGCGGCCGATTTGTGGGTGGACCCGACCGAGGCCGCGGCCAACATCACCGCACAGAGCGTGGACGACGTGGTGACCCTGCGTGCGGAGGCGCACACGCTGCCGTTCGCGCAGGGTTTCTTCGACGCGATCGTCTGTGTGGACGCCTACGAGTACTTCGGGACCGCGGACGGCTATCTGCCCTACCTGGCCGGCTTCCTCAAGCCGGGCGGTCAGCTGGGAGTCGCGACGCCGGCGATGCGGCAGGAGGTCCGCGAGCTCGGGCACATCCCCGAGCACATCAAGCAGATGGTCGGGTGGGAGGCGATCGCGTGGCACACGGCTGAGTGGTGGCGGTTCCAGTGGGAGATCACCGAGCTGGTCGACGTCACCGCTGCGCACCTGCTTCCGTCCGGCTGGGACGACTGGCTCAGGTGGTCGCGCGCGCTCTCGTCATACCGCGGCGAGCGCGACGATGCGCTCGACATGCTCGAGGCGGACCAGGGCGAGTACCTGACCTTTGCGATCCTGGCGGCCCGCAAACGCTGAGCGGCTGGCATGCTGGGGACATGAGCTGGGCTGTTTACGCGCTGCGGGGACCAGGAGGCGTGCGTCGCCTCGACGACTTGCCGGTCGACTACGAGCCGCCGTCGCTGGGCACGGTGGCCGACGTGGTGGACAAGGTCCGGGAGGTGGTACCGGACGTCGACACCAGCAAGCCGTCCTGGCTGGCGCTGCGAAGTCCGGAGTACGACGTCGAGATGACGATCGGGAAGGGCGTCGAGGTCCGCGACATCACGTTCTACCTGAACGACGGCCCGCGCTCGATCCCGCTGGTGATGGAGCTCGCCCGCAGGCTCGGCGTCACGCCGTACGACACCGAGTCCGGCGACTTCCTCACCGAGGAGTCGAAGCCGCCGGTGCCGCCACCGATGACCGACGACGAGATCAAGATGAACAAGCCGAAGTGGTGGAAGTTCGGCCGGAAGTAGCCGGAACCGGTCAGTCGAGGACGGTGAGCTCGGCGGGGCCGAGGCGCAGGATGCCGGACGTCAGCGGGGTGGTGCGGATGCCGCCGTGGCCGCGGAGTGCCTGCATCGCGCCGGGGGCGAGGACCTCGTCCATCCACGCGCACGGGTTGGCCGGGCGGTTGGCCTGGAAGGTGATCGGACCGGCGCCGGAGTCCAGCGTGAACCGGCGCCCCGGTACCCGGCTTCCGTCGGCGGCACGGTGGGCGGCGAGGGTGTCGATCGGGTAGCCGCGGAGGGTGATGTTGCGCCGGGTCAGCAGCGGGTCGAGCCCGGCGGGCAGCCCGAGCACGCGCACCACCTCGTCGAGCGAGGCGGCGTCGATCACCGTCACGGCAGCGTTCTTGTGGACCGTCTGACCGAAGTACCGGTCGCCGACGATGCCGAGGCCGGCGCGGATCTCGATCTCGGCGCGACCTACCGGTTCCGGATCCGGCGCGGGCCCCTCCTGCGGACGTCCCTCGAAGGCGTGCACGGGCGACACCAGCAGTGCGACGAGTTCGATGTCCATCTCAGCCCCAGGTCAGCGGGTCGAGGAGCCGGAAGAAGTCCAGGCGCCGCTGGTCCGGGTCGGGCAGTCCGTACGCCGTCAGGAACGGGCCCGGGTCGACCGACCACTCGTCGTGCAGCTGGATCGTGGCGAGGGCGAGATCGGAGTACCGGTCGGCAACGCCCAGCCGCCCGAGATCGATCAACCCGGTCACCTCCAGCGTCTCCGGGTCGAAGAACACGTTCGGCAGACAGGCGTCGCCGTGACAGACCGCGAGGTCCTCCACGAACTCAACGTAGGCCCGCTCGGCCAGGACTCGCGCGAGCAGCTCGGCCGGCGGCACCTGCCGCCACTCGTCGGTCAGGAAGTCCGGGTTGACCGCGCCTCGCCGTACGACGTCCTCGGCAGTCGCGATCACCTCCGCCAGCGGTCGCTCGAACGGGCAGTCCGGCAGGGTGTGGAGCTGGCGAATCGTCCGGCCGAGCGTCACCATCGCGGCGCCCCGAGAACGCTCCGGCACAGCGCTCCCCGGGATGCCCGGTACGGCCGTGGTCAGCAGGCAAGCGCCGTCCGGCGACTCCAGCCAGTCGACGACGGCTGCTCCGGGGACGTCTGTCCCCGCCAGCCACGCCACCCGGTCCCGCTCGGCGGCCAACTCCTCAACCCCAGCCGGTCCACAACACTTGGCGATCAAGTCCCCTTGCCGGTAGACGGACGTGTCGGACTCACCGTCCTCGAGCGGCACCCACTCGCTGGGCAGAAGCCCGGATCGCCACAGGTCGCGCAGGGTCATGACGACTCGCGCACGATCAGCTCCCACGGGAACTCGAACACCTCGCCCGGCGCACCCTCCCGATCCGTCAACCGGCCGACGATGATCCGCGCCAGCGCCTCGTTGAACCCGACCGGCCCGACCGTCGACAGCGACGGGTCGAGGTGCTCACCTTCCGGCGTGTTACCTACCCCGACGATCGCCAGATCCCCCGGTACGTCGATCCGCAGCCTATGCGCCGCCCGCACCGCCGCGATCGCCGCGAAGTCCGTCGTGCAGTACAAGGCCGACGGCCGGTCCGGCTTGCTCAGCAATGCCATCGCCGCGCGGTAGGCACCTTCCGGATGCTGCTCGAAGATCTCCACGTCCTCGTCCCGGATCGGCTTCCCGGCGTTGCGCAAGGTGTTGACGTACGCGTCGTACCGCGCGAACCCCGTCTTCCGTGAGGTCAGCGCGCCGACCCGGTCGTGGCGCTCGAGCAGATGCTCCACGGCCAGGTGACAGCGCGGCTCGGCCCCGGACCGGATCACGTCGTACCCGAGCGGCTCGAGCGTCTCGCTGAAGGCCACGATCTGCACGCCCTGCGCCGCGAAAGCCTCCAGCTCGGCCTCCTGCGCCGGGTCCCGGCGCACGCTGTCGATGAAGATCACGTCCGGCGTCCGGTTCGACAGCACGGTCCGCCAGTCGCCGTCGGCCACGATCAGCGCGGTCTTCCCGTACGGCGTCACCGCCGCGCTGACCGTCTCCGCGACCGCCTGCGACCACGGGTCGGCAAGCACGCTCAACGACAGCAGCACCAGATCCGACTTGCCGGTCCGGATCGCCCGGGCCGCATCGTTGCGCCGGTACCCGAGCCGGGACGCGGCCTCACGCACCCGGTCCGCGGTCGAGTCCTTGATCGTGTGCGTCCGGTGCCGCCCCGACAACACGTAGGACACCGTCGCGACCGACACCCCGGCCTCTTTAGCCACCATCCTGAGCGTCGGCCGATCCTGGTTCATGAGACCGATTCTGTCAGGTCGTGTCCGAAGCTCGCACGCCGTAGCGAGCAGGTGCTTGGTGCGGTGCATCGGCGTGCGGGAGGGGAGGTCTCGATGCGGAGCATCGTGGCCTTCGCTCCCGTGCGGCGAGGCGCCGTGCCAAGTGCCGCGCAGTAGGCGTGCGAGCTTCGGACACGGCCTAACCTTTGACGGCTCCGGTGATGACGCCCATGGTGAAGTGTCGTTGGAGGAAGGGGTAGACCATCGCGATCGGGACCAGGGCGACCACGACGACGGCCATTTGCAGGGATTGCGGTTGCGGTAGCGGTTCCACCCCGAGTTGGTCCGCCGACAACGACTTGCCCTGCAGCACGTAGGTCCGCAGGATCACCTGAACCGGCCACTTCGACGTGTCGTTCAGGTACAGCAGCGCGTTGAAGAACGCGTTCCAGAACCCGACCGCGTAGAACAGCCCGACCACGGCGACCACCGCCTTCGACAGCGGCAGCACGATCCGGCGCAGGATGGTCAGGTCGCTCGCGCCATCGATCCGGGCACTCTCCAGCAGCTCACCCGGCACATTCATGAAGAAGGTGCGCAGGACAACGAAGTTGAAGGCACCCAGCGCGCCCGGGAGGATCAGCGACCACAGGCTGTCGAGCAGCCCGAGCTGCTTCACCACCAGGAACATCGGGATGATCCCCGGCGCGAACAGCAACGTGAACAGCACCATCAGCAGCACCGGCCGGCCGAACAGCACCGGGCGCGAGGTGGCGTACGCGAGCGCGATGGTGACGGCCAGCGCGATCGCCGTACCGACCACCGTCACGAAGACGCTGACCAGGATCGCGCGGCCCATCAGCCCACCGGAGAACAACGTCTGGTACGCCTTCACCGTCGGGTGCGACGGCCACAGCACGTACCCACCGGCGTCGATGATGTCGCGGTCACTCGCCAGCGACGTGGAGATCACGACGAGGATCGGTACCACGATGACGAGCGAGAAGCCACCGAGCACCGTCGCCTTGATCGCCTGGTAGCCGGGCGAAGGATTCTCTTTCCAGATGGGTCTCATGCTCCTCGCCTTTGGAAGATGCCGGGCTCACCCAACCGATGAGCGAGCGAGTTGGCGCCCCACAGCAGCAACGCACCGACGACGCCCTTGGCCAGTCCCGCCGCGGCGCCGCTGCTCCAGTCACCGCCGACCACGCCTGCGTAGTACGTGAACGTGTCCAGTACTTCGGCCGCGCCCGGCCCGACCGAGTCGCGCTGCAGGATGAACTGCTCGAACCCGACGCTGAGGATGTCGCCGATCCGCAGGATCAGCAGCAGCACGATGACGGTGCGCAGCGACGGCAGGGTGATGTGCCAGAGCCGTCGCCACCGGCCGGCGCCGTCCGCCGCTGCCGCCTCGTACAGCGACACGTCGACGGTGGTGAGCGCGGCCAGGAAGATGATCATCGCCCAGCCGGCGTCCTTCCAGATCAGCTGCGCGACCACCAGCAACGGGAAGGTGTCCGGGTTCGTCATGAACGGGATCGGGTCGAGACCCGCGTGCCGCAGCAGGTTGTTCACGAACCCGGCCCCGCCGAGCGACTGCTGGAACAGCGTCACGACCAGCACCCAGGACAGGAAGTGTGGCAGGTACGCGATCGTCTGGAACCAGCGCCGGAACCTGTTGCTGACCAGCGAGTCGACGATCAGCGCGAGCCCGATCGGCACCGGGAAGAACAGCAGTAGCTGGACCGCGGCCAGCAGCAACGTGTTCCGCAGCGCGTCCCAGAAGTCCGGGTTGTCGTACAGGTTGACGAAGTTCTGCAGGCCGTTCCACTCGCTGTGCATGATGCCGAGGAACGGCTGGAAGTCCTGGAACGCGACCACGTTGCCGAGCACCGGCAGGTAGAAGAACACCAGCAGGAACACAACGCCGGGGATCATCAGCAGCACCATCTGCCAGTCCCGCCGCCACTTGGCGGCGAGCGGCAGACCGGTCTTGGCCTGCCGCTTGGTGCCACTCGGCTTCAGCATCATGACCCGGTGACCGGCACACTCGACGGCAGCACGGCCGCGAACTCGTCGCGGATCTTGTCACCGCCGCCGGACCTCCAGCGCTTCAGCGCGGCGTCGTACGCGTCCAGCTTCTGCCGGCCGGTGACGATGTCCACGATCGTGTCCCGGAACGCCGCGGTCAGCTTCGGGCCGAGCTTGCTGGAGGTGTCGGAGTACGTGCCCGCGGTCGGGTTCCGCATCGCGTACTTCAGCAGCTGCTGCTCGGTCGTGTAGATCTTCCGGGTGTCCTCGGGGTACGCCGGGTTGAAGATCACGCTCTCCGGCGAGTTCATGATCTGCAGCGCACTGACCAGACCGGGCGCCTGCTGCGTCCCGGCCTTGGTCAGCACCGGGTTCTTCGCGGCGTCCAGCTGGTACTGCTGCCCCTCGACGCCGAAGTTCTTGACCAGGTACTCCTTGGTGCCGAACGGCGCGGACAGGTAGTTCATCAGCGCGAGCAGCTCGCGGATGCGACCCTCGTCGGTCTTCTTGAACGGCGTGAAGCCGACCGTCCCGTAGCCCATGTCGTAGACCGGCTTCGCCTTGCCGTCGTGGCCGAACGGGATCATCGTGTCCACGAACAGCGTCGGGTCGAGCGCACGGAAGTCGGCGGTCGCCCGCGGTCCGACCACGACCTGCGCGGCGATCTGGCCGTTCACGGTCTTCGGCGTCGCGTCGGCGAGGTTGAGGTCCGGGTAGAACACCTTCGCCGCCCAGAGCTTGGCGGCGTACTCGACCGCGGCCTTGTAGTTGTCGGTCTCGTAGAGGTGGGTGAGCGAGCGGTCCTGGTTCACCCGCCAGCTGTTCGGAGCGCCGAACCACTCGCCGAACATGTGCAGCATGTTGATGATCGCCGGCTCGAGCGCGTAGTTCGTGCCGTTCGTCAGCTCCTTGCACTTGGCAAAGAACTCGTCGGCGTCCTGGCACTGCAGCCCACCGACCTTCTGCCAGGTCCTCGGGTTGCCCATCAGGACCTGGCCGAACGGCGTCGACGGGATCGGCGCGCCCCAGATCTTCCCGTTCACCACCGCCGTCCGCCAGGAGGCCGGCTTCAGCGCGGCCAGGTTCGGGTACTCGAGCACGGCGTCGCCGGACAGGTACTTGGTCAGGTCCTGGAACTTGGCCTCGAGCATCGGGCCGATGTTCGGGATGCCCTGGTTCGGCGGCAGCCACATCAGGTCCGGCAGCGAGTCGCTCGCCAGCAGCGTGGCGAACTTCTCCGGGTAGCCCGGGTCGGTGCCGATCGTCAGCTTGAGCTCACCGCCGAGGGCCTGGTTCAGCGCCTGCCACATCGGGTTGCTGCCCATCGGCGGCGGCGGCGTCGCGAACGTCTCGGTCAGCGCGGTCACCGCGCTCTTCAGCGGCGGCGCCTGCACGCTCGCGACCGCATCCGCCGGGAACTTCAGGAAACCGGGCTCCAGCCCCGACTCGGCCCCGGCAAGGTCGGGATGCAGGCCTTCGAACGGCTTGTACGTCGGGAGCGTGAGGTCGCCGGAGGCCTTCGCGCCGCCGTTCGCCGAACCGCCGTCGCCGCAGGCCGCGAGCGCGGATCCGGCGATCGCCGCTCCGGTCACCTGCAGAAACCGTCGCCGAGTGATCATAGTTGCTCCAAGTTTCGAAGAAGTGCTCACTAACACTCACTTAAACGTTAACCTGGACCGTAGACCTCACCCCGGCTTCGATGCAAGACAGCGGTCTCAAAAACCTTCCGGGCAGCCAAAAGCCGGCGGCCGCGGGCTCGAGATCCCGCGGCCGCCGGCCGCTCTTACCGCGTGTGAAGCTGGGTCAGCAGCGAACGATCAGACCCGTCAGGGCCGAGCAGCTCTTGCTCACCTTGTCGTTCGCGGCGGCCGGGTCGTCCGGCGAGCTCGCCGTCCGCTGGGCCGTCGCGGTCAGCGTGCCGACCGTGAGCAGGCCGGTGTCCGCCACCAGCGTCCGCGTCGTACTGGCACCGCTCGCGAGCGAGGCGATGTCGCAGTTCACCGACCTCGTCGTACCGATCCGGCTGCACGTGCTGCTCGAGTAGGTCAGACCGGCCGGGTAGGTGCCGACCACGCGGATGCCGGAGGCGTCCGCCGGGCCGTTGTTCTTCACCGTGATGGTGTAGGTGATCCGCGCGGTGACGACGCTGCGGACCGACGCGCTCAGCGCGACGGACACGTCCGCCGCCTGCGGCGTGATCGTGATCGTCGGGCCGGAGTAGATCTCGTACCCGTAGTTGTCGCCGATCAGCTGGCTGCGCAGGATGAACGGATCCATCTTCGGGTCGTCCTTCACCCGCAGCGTCCAGGTCACGACCCGCGTCTCGCCGGCCGCCATGTCACCGAACGAGGCCCGGAAGTGCGCCCCCTCGGCCACGTAGCAGTTGCCGCCGACGCAGCTGACCAGGTCGAGCCAGTCGGTCAGCGTCTGGTCCTTCGCGTAGAGAGCCGCCTTCGCGCCTTCCAGTACGAAGTCCCCCTTGTTGAACACCGTCTGCGTGACGGTGAACGTGTCCCCCGGGCTCAGCGCGGTCTGACTGACCTCCACCGAGCTTGTCGGCGGGTCGTCCGCCGAGGCCGTCATCGGTACGGCCAGCGAAGCGCCGATGATCCCCGTGATCAGCGCAGCACGAAGCAACTTCCAGGCATGCACAGCAAGCCCCCCTTTGATCCCCATGAACTCAAACGTCAAGACACTTCAAGACGCAACTGCCCCCACAGCCCGCCGACGGCGGTGAGAGCAGTATGTAGCCGGTGCTCGCGGGGGTCAACAACCCGGCCGTTGCCCTGCACAACTGGCATGCCAACCGACAAATACGCTCAGGCGGGGAGCTGAGCGAGCAGGTCCTCGACCCGCGCGGCGCGCCCCGCCTGGCGGTGCCGCTCCCACTCCGCGCGGGTCATCGCGTCGCCGACGAGCTCGAGCGCCTCGGCCAGCTCCTCCTCGGCGTACGGGTTGGCCAGCCGCAGCCGCTCACCCATCGCCTCCTCCGCGCCGAACAGCGCCGCGGCACGGACCGGGTCGCCGCGCCGGAGCAGGATGTTCATCACCGTGTTCGAGAACGCCATCGTGAGGCTCGGACTGCCCAAAGCGGTCACCGCCGGAATCAGGTCCCGCGCCAGCGCATCGGCCTCGTCGACCCGCCCGGTGATCGCCAGCAGATACGCAAGGTTCTGTCCTTGGAGGGCGACGTCGTGCGCGTCGCCGAGGGACTGCGTCAGCGCGAGCGACTCGCGCAGCAGCTCCTCGGCGCGGTCGAACTGACCGAGCTCCTCTTCGATCCCGCCGAGGTGGCCGAGCACGCGCGCGAGCCGCCACGGGTTGTCGAGCTCGCGCAGGCGCTCGACCGCATCGATCAGGATCGTCTGCGCCGCCTGCAGGTCACCCTGCTGCCGCCGTACCGAACCGAGCACGGTCAGGCCGAAGGCGATCTGGGCCGGGTCGTCCAGGTCCCGGGCCAGCTCGAGCGCGCGGGTCGCGACCTCGTCGGCGCGGTCCGTTTCGCCCTGCAGGAGCAGGAGGTTCGCCAGCCCGCGCAGGCAGCCGGCCAGCTCCGGCGAGGACGTCGTACCGGCGGCTGCGACGACCTGCTCGTGCCAGCGCCGGCTCTCGGCGAGGTACCCGCCGAGGAGCCAGACCCAGCCGAGGGCCGAGCAGAGCCGGAGAGCGGTCCGCAGATCATGCTCGGTGGCCCAGGTCAGCGCGGCACGGAAGTTGTCGAGCTCGGGCTCCGCGCGGTCGAGCAGTGGGTCGGACGCGGTCCGCTTCAGTACTTCGAGATGCTCGGCGAGGTCGGCGTAGTACGTCGCGTGCTGGTCGTGGATCATCGCCGCCTCAGCGGTGGCGCCCAGCTCGCCTGCGGCGTACTGCTGGATGGTCTGCAACAGGTGGACCCGGCCGTCGGCCAGCGTGAGCAGATTCGCGTCGTGCAGCTCGGCCAGCGCGTCGAGCGGATCGGTGCCAGTGGCAACTTTCTCGACCGCGACCAGGTCGGCGCTGCCGGCGAAGACCGCGAGCCGACGGAACGTCTGCTGGTGCTGAGGGCTGAGCAACTCGTAGGACCAGGCAATGGTCTCGCGCAGCGTGCGCTGACGGTCCGGTACGACGCTGCTCGTCGACGCGACGTCCAGCGAACGGTCGATCCGGGCGAGCAGCTCCTTGACACCGAGCAGCCGGATCCGCGGCGCGAACAACTCGATCGCGAGCGGCAGCCAGTCGAGCTGCCGACAGATCGCGACGACGTCGGCATGGTTGCCTTCGGCCAATGCGAACGACGGCTGCACGGCCTGCGCGCGCTGCACGAAGAGCTGCACCGCGTCCGCCTCCGGCAGCGGTACGACGGGATGCTGGTGCTCCCCGACCAGGCCGAGCGCTCGCCGCGAGGTCGCAACGATCTTCACGTGCGCGGTGCCTTCGATGATCTCGGCAACGACCCTGGCCGCGTCCGGGAGTTGCTCGAGGTTGTCGAGGACGAGGAGCAAGGTCCGTTGGGTGAGGTAGGCAACGATCCGACCGCGTTCCCGGGGCGGGATGTCGAGGACCTCGGCGATCGTTGTCCACAGCACCTGTTCGGAGGTGACGGCGGCGAGCGGGACGAAGTAGACGCCGGCCGGGAAACGGGTGGTCAACCCGGCGGCCGTAGCGATCGCGAGCCGCGACTTGCCTGAGCCGCCGGGGCCGGTCAGCGTGACCAGACGGACGTCGGCGCGGTCGAGCAGGTCGGTGATGCGGGCGAGGTCCTGCTCGCGGCCGAGCAGCGGCGTCGCCGGGGCCGGCAGGCTGGTCGACGTACCGAGAGTCCGGGGTGGTGGGAAGTCGCTCTGCAGGCCGTCGACGGTGATTTGGAAGAGCTGCTCCGCTTCGGGAATGTCCTTGAGGTGGTGCGTTCCGAGGTCGCGCAGGGTGACACCGTCGGAGAGTTGCGTGAGCTGTCCGGTCACGGCCGACACGATGATCTGGCCGCCGTGCGCAGCGGCGCCGATGCGCGCGGCGAGGTGCACATCCATACCCCAATAGTCGCCTTCGTGGATGCCCGGCGTACCGGTATGTACTCCCATCCGTACGCGGAGTCGTTCGCCACCCGGCCAGCAGTGCCCGTCCAGACCGCGCTGACCGTCCACAGCCGCTTGGACCGCAGCGGACGCGGTCGGGAAGACGACGAAGAAGCTGTCGCCCTCGGTGCCGATCTCGGTCCCGCCGTTCGCCGACCAGACCGCGCGCAGGATCCGCCGATGTCCTTCCAGCGCGTCCAGGTAGCGGTCCCCCAGCCGCCGCAGCAGGACCGTCGACCCTTCGATATCAGTGAAAACCATTGACACCGTTGCCCCACCAGCCATGCCGACAGTCTCGGTGGCGGTACCGGAAACGTCGAGAAGTCGGCGGCAACTTTTCCCTGGAACCGTGGGTCTCATGGGATGCGCGGCCAGGGAGGCGGCGGGGAGAAAAACTCTGAGGGGACTGGATATGAAGCGATTCGGAATCGTGGCGGGTGCGGTGTCCGGCGTGGCTGCGCTGGCGGGCGCGGGGGCGCTCGTCCTGGCCGGTGCGCTGCCGAGCAACGCGGCCACCGAGCAGGTCAGGACGGTTGCCGCGAGCAACACTACGGCGATCACCTACGTGCCGCGCTACTTCGACCACAGCACGCTGGGCTACCACTCCAGGGCCGTCCTGCCGAAAACCTGGAAGCAGGTCGTGCTCGCCAAGTGGCAGACGCGGCTCGACGACCCGGCGCACAACCGGATGATCCGGTTCAACACGGCGTACAGCGGCAAGATCAGCACGGTGACCGCGATGAACAACAAGATCAAGGCGCTCAAGGGCACCCGGCAGCTGCACATCGTCGGCACCTCGACCTTGACCATGCGGTCGACCACGCAGCAGGGCCCGCAGACCGTGAGCACGCTGGTCTACACCTACAAGAGCGGCAGCCAGACCCGCTGGGTCGCGACCCGGTACGTCGGTCAGCACGGCTCCAAGACCGCCCAGGTCGAGATCTCCGTTGCCGGCTCGACTGCCGACAGCAAGGTCCTCGGCACGGTGATCAACAACGCGACGCTGTCGGTGACGCGGTTCGGCTGATCCGGCCGACGTTTCGACCACACTCGAATACTGCCTGCGGCGGACCCTGGACGACCTAGGGTCCGCCGCATGGCGTCTGGTGTGAGCTACCGCGAGGTGTTCCGGGTCCCCGAGTTCCGGGCGATGTGGCTGGCCGAGCTCCAGTCGATCGGCGGCGACCAGCTGGCCCGGGTCGCCCTGTCCGTGCTGGTGTTCACCGACACCGGATCGGCCGCGCTGACCGGCCTCACCTACGCGCTGACCTTCGTACCCTCGTTGCTCGGCGGGCTCTTCCTGACCGGTCTGGCGGACCGGTTCCCCCGGCGCGAGCTGATCTTCTGCGTCGACGTCCTGCGCGGCTGCCTGATCCTGCTGGTCGCCGTCCCGGCGATGCCGTTCCCGGTGCTCTGCTTGCTGGTCGGGATCGTGTCGCTGCTCCAGCCGGTCTTCAAGTCGGCGCAGCTGGCCTTGCTGCCCGAAGTGCTGGGCAAGGAGAAGTTCGCCACCGGGATGGCGATCCGGAGCATCTCGATCCAGTCCGCGCAGATGGCCGGGTTCGCCGGCGGCGGCCTGCTGATCGCGCTCTTCAACCCGTACGTCGTGCTCCTGCTCGACGCGCTGACGTTCTTCGGTTCCGCCGTACTGATCCGGACCCTGCTCAAGCCTCGCCCGGCCGCGGACGGGACCACCGGCCGCAAGCTGGGCGGCTCGGCCCGCGAGGCGTGGGCGCTGCTCTTCAACGACCGCGGGATGCGCGCGCTGACCCTGATGCTGTGGCTGATGGCCCTCGTCGCCGTCTACGAGGGCATGGCCGCGCCGTACGCCGCTGCCTTCGGTGGTGGGTCCGTCACGGTCGGCCTGATCCTGGCGGCCGATCCGCTCGGCAGCGTGATCGGGGCGTTCCTGTTCAGCAAGCTGGTCCCGGAATCGCAGCGGGAACGCTGGCTCGGACCGCTCGCCGTCCTGGCCGCGGTACCGGTGGCGATCTGCCTACTCCGGCCCGGACTGGTTGCCTCGATCCTACTGTTCGTCGTCGCCGGCGGGTTCGGCACGGTGGTCGTGATGCAGACGACCACGTCGATGACGTTCCGGCTCCCGGATGCCCGCCGCGGGCAGGCGATCGGGATGTCGAACTCCGGCCTGACCACCGCGACCGGCGTCAGCCCGTTGCTCGCCGGCGTACTGTCCGACCAGACCTCGCCGACGCAGGCGGTCGGCTGGTTCGGGCTGATCGGGACGCTGGTCGCGATTCCGCTGGCGATCGGCTGGCAGCGCGCGTCCCGCAGTACCCCTGCCGAAGTCTGACCCGTCGGAACCCGTGTAACACGATGCGCGGCCCGGTGCATCTAAAGGGTTGAAACGACGAAGGGTGAGTATGGACGACTTCGAGGAGTTCGCCAGAGTCTCCGCCCCACGGTTGTACCGGGCCGCATGGCTGCTGACCGTGGAGCACCACCAGGCCGAAGACCTGGTCCAGGAGACGCTCGCGAAGCTCTACCTGTCCTGGCGCAAGCTGCAACACGTCGACAACGTGCCGTCGTACGCGCGGACAGTGCTGGCCCGCACCTACCTGGCCCAACGGCGGCGCAAGAGCTCGACGGAACGGCCGACCGCGAGCATGCCGGAGCGGGTCGAGCGACCGGGTGACCCCGAGCTGCGGCTCGTCCTGCAGCAGGCCCTGTCCCAGCTCTCGCCGCTGGATCGTGCGGTGCTCGTACTGCGGTTCTTCGAAGATCGCAGCGCCGAGCAGGTGGCGCTCGATCTCGGCAAGAACGCCGGCGCGATCAGGACCCGGACGTCCCGCGCCCTGGACCGGCTCCGCGCCGTACTGGGCGACGACGTCCGCCACCTGATCGCACTCTGACCCGCGGGAGACCCTGAATGACGAACAACCTGAACAACTCGCTCCCCGAGCTCCTGGAGCGCGCAACCGACACTCTCGACCCCCAGACCGACCTGGTCGCCCGCGGCATCAGCCGCGGCACCACCCTCCGCCGTCGCCGCACGGTTCTCCGAGCAGCAACCAGTGTGACGGCAGTCGCTGCCACGGTCGCGGCCGTCGCAGCCGGCACCCAGCTGTTCGGGGGCAGCAAGACGCAGGCACCGGTTGCCGGGAAGCCAAACCCGGTAGCGACGGCCACGCCGGTCGTGGTCAACGCCACCAAGGCGGACACGCTGGCGGATTTGCGGGCCGCGCTTCCGCCCGGCCTCAAAGTGGTGAAGACCGAGCTCGGCGGTGACAACGTCGACAACACCGTCCGGGCCGTTGTCGACGACGGCCACGGGCAGGCCCTGGTCCTCGTCCTGGTCACCGCACCGAACGCCGGGTTCCAGCCCAGCACGCCGGTGGTGCGCCGGCCGGACGGCTCGAAGCTCGGGTCGCTGCGCAACCAGCCGGTGACCCCGGGTGCCGGCGGTAACCCGGGCGGCGTCGTCTACAACGTGGTCGACACGGTGCGACCAGGCGGTCAGGTCATCAGCCTGATGGCGTTCAACGCTCCCGAGGAGAAGGGCGCCACGAAGACCCGGCCGGCGCCGGTGCTTTCGGTCGCCCAGCTCACGAAGATCGCCGACAGCAAGATCTGGACCTTCCCGGCCCCGGGCAAGCCGGGGCCGAAGCCCACTGGAAAGCCTCAGCCGCTTCCTGGCGAGGGGAAGCCGGCGGTTCCGCTGCAGCAGACCCAGCAGACCCTCCGCAAGGTCCTGCCGCACGGTCTGAAGCTCACCCGCCCGGAGGTCTGGGGCGGCGGGCACGACGGGTTCAACGCGGTCGCGTACGTCGTCGACGACGGCAAGGGACTGTCCCGGGTGCTGGCCTTCGTCACCATCGAGCGGCCAGTGACCAAGTGTCAGCCGGAGCGATCGACGACGCACTGCGAGGTCAAGGCGGACGGTTCCGTCGTCGGCTGGTCGAAGAACGCTCCCACGTACAGCGATGCCCGCCAGCAGATCAACGGCGTGGTCGCAAACATCGTCGAGATCCACTACCCCGACGGCCGCTACATCAACATGTACAGCTTCAACGGCCCGCAGGAGAAGGACGCCAAGCACACCCGTCCGGCACCGCCCTTCACCACGGACAAGCTACTGGAAATGGCCAAGAACAAGGGCTGGAAGTTCCCCGGCAACGGCAACTGACAACGTCACTCGGGGAGGGGTTGAGGGGCCCCTCCCCGAGTGCTGCACCTCCACCGTCGTCTGCATGGCACGGGTGCCGTTACATCCCTGCCGGTTCGGGAGCCTGGATCAGATTCCGAGGATGGTTCGGAGCGACTTCTCCAGCTCGACGTCCTCGATCGGTGGCGTGGGAGCGAGCCGGCGGCCGAGGAGGTCGGCGTACAGGTCGCGGAGGTGCTGTGACTGGGTCTCCCAGGAGACCTCTCGGAGCAGCTCAGGTTTGGTGGCGTTCTCGCGGTACGTGTCCCGGTCCTCCAGCACGCGGGTGACGGCGGCGGCGAGGTCGGTCGGGTTCTCGGCCTCGAAGACCTCGCCGATACCGGTCTGCCGGACGAACTCCTGCAGGCTGGGCATGTCGCTGGTGACGATCGGCAGGCCGGCAAAGATGTACTCGAAGACCTTGTTCGGCAACGCCATCTCGTGACTCGGGAACCTGAGGATCGGGATCAGCCCGATGTCAGCCTGTTCGAGGAACGGCACCACGTCGTCCGGTGGGACCGGGTCGAGGTAGTGGACCCGGTCGTCGACGTCGAGCTTCTCGGCGAGCGCTTGCAGCTCGTACACCGGCCGCATCTCGACGGTCGGCACGCAGACCACAGCCAGGTGTACGCCGGGGAGCTCGGGCAGCGCCTGGATCGCCGTCTCGACGCCGCGGGCCCGCGTGACGCCGCCGCTGTAGACGAGCAGCGGGACGCCCTCGGGGATGCCTTGCCGGATGCTCGGAACCGCCGGCCGGTCGTCCTGCTCGAGCCGCGGGCTGTTCATCACGACCGTGGGTTCACGGGGCAGCTCGTGCCGCTGCTGCAGGGCCCGCGCAATCGCCGGGCTGACCGTGACGACGCGATCCATGTACCGGATGAACTCCGCCTCGTGCCGCGACCAGGCCGCGATGAGCCGCGGGGTCCGTGGCGGGTACACCGAAAGTCCGGGAACGAATTCGTGAGCGTCGTACACGGTCTTCACGCTGTGACCGCGCAACTGCGCGCGCCCCGCCGCCCGCGCCGCGACGCCGATCACGTGCATGTCATGCGCGTGAATAACGTCCGGTCTCGTCTTGTCGAGAATGTCACCGAAAATCGTCTCGTAATCGTAGGCCTCCGGGATTTCCGTGCGCCAGCTCACTCTTTTGCTCTTGGCCGTTCGGGCATCCCAGCGGCGCCAGATGTTTCCGGTCGTTTTGACTTGCCGGCGCGCGACATTCAGCCGCAGCCGGGTGGTCACCGCGGCCACTTGCCACCGCTTCGCCAGCACCACCCGCTTGGCGACACCGACCTTGAACGCCACACCGCTCAACTGCCCGGCCCTGCGCTGAGCGACCGCGTGGCCCGCCGCCGCCTTCAGATCCCCCCGCCGAGCCCGCACCCGCGCCGCCCGCGCCACCAGTGCAGCCACCGCTTCCCCACTCCGCGAGCCCCGCCGCCCTTTCCGCCGCCGGGTCCGGTCGTCCCGCAACACGAACCGCCCGCGAACCAGCACCTTGAGCACCCCGTTGCCCATCCGCTCGACCGACGCCGTCCCGTCCCTGACAACCCCGAACAAGGTGACTCTGACACCCGCACCGGCGAGCGCATCAGCCTCCTTCAAAACCCGCGTGTCATTCACGATGTCATTGGCCACCATCATCACCACATGCGGTGCGACTTCACCCACGAATATCCCCTCTGCCGTCCCCAGACATACCTCAGCCCAACGGGAACGTGCATTTGCTCGCCCGAATTCAGCACCCCCGTCCAACACCGGTGAAACGCATCCCACCCGGCCGCCGGTTGCATCACCCCGCCAACCTCTAGATGGACCCACGCACCCGGAAGTTGCCGAGGCCTCAACCACCCAGACGCACCACCACCCCCAAACGCTGCGTCCCCGAGCCAGTCCCGCGCTGATCGCGAGCCGGGCGGGGGCGACGCACCACGAGGACTGGGCGTGGCACGACAGCCGACCACCGACAACACCCGTGGCCGCGTAGCACCGCACTGGGTCAAGCACCTGCACCACTCACCAGCAGTACGACGAGTAGTACGCCGGCCCGGTGTAGTCACCGCGAGCGCAGCGAGCGAACCCCCGGCACTCGCCGGGAACACCGGGGCGCCCGCCCCGAACAAACAGGGTGGGTGGGGCGGCGCGTAGTGCGGCGACGAAGGAGCCGTGCGTAGCACCGCGATGGGACTACCACCTGCACCACCCACCACGAGTACGACGTGTAGTGCGCCCGCCCGGGGTAGTCACTCGCGAGCGGTAGCGAGCAACTCGCCAGCGCTAGCTGGCAGGAGGCCGGCGGTAAGCCGGAGGGTAGGTGGGAGCGGGCGTAGTGGGCGCGTCGGAGGAGCGCAGCGACGACAGAGCGGCCGCGGAGCACGCGTGGGAGGACCCTGGGCTGGTTAGGGTCAGACAGATGACGGTCACCTATCAGTTCGAGTACTCCGAGCGGTTGCGGTGCGCGTTCATCGGGGCCGGCGGCCACTCGTACCGCAACGTCTATCCCACGTTCCAGTACGCACCCGTCGACCTGGTCGCGGTGTGCGACGTACAGCTCGACCGGGCCCGCACCTACGCGCGCACGTTCGGCGCGCCGGCGGCGTACGACGATCACCGGGAGATGCTCGCGGCCGAGCGGCCGGACGCGGTGTTCATCGTGACGTCGTACACGGAGGACGGCGACGTACAGGCGACCGCGCTCGCCGAGGACTGCGTGCGTGCGGGTGCCCACGTCTGGATGGAGAAGCCGACGGCGGCCGGGCTCGCGCAGCTCGACCGACTGCAGGCGGCGGCCGACGAGACCGGGCGCACAGTGATGACCGGCTTGAAGAAGATCTTCACGCCGGCCATGGAGAAGGTGAAGGCGATCATCGGTACGCCGGAGTTCGGTACGGCGTCCTCGATCTCGGTCCGCTACCCGCAGGCCCTGCCGGCGCCGGCCGATCGGTCCGACGACGTGAAGATGATCGGCTTCCTGGACCACATCTTCCACCCGGCCGCGGTCCTCACCCACCTGATGGGACCGGTACGGCGACTCAGCTACGAGTGGGAGCCGCGGACCGGGTCGAGCGTGTCCAGCCTGTTGTTCGAGTCGGAGGCGATCGGGACCCTCCACCTCGCCGCCGGTTCCGCGGCGAGCGCTCCCCTCGAGCGCGTCGAGGTCGTCGGCGACGGCGCCAACGTGGTTGTGGAGAACGGAGTACGGCTCACCTACTACCGCCCGGGCGCCGACCTGCCGTATGGGCGTTCCGCCTCGTTCATCACCGCCGACGAGGTCGCTCCGCTGCGCTGGGAACCGGAGTTCTCGCTCGGGCAGCTCTACAACAAGAACCTCTTCTACCTCGGCTACGTCCCCGAGGTGGTCCACTTCTGCGAGAGCGTGCTGGCCGGGAAGCCACCGGAGAAAGGCACCCTGGCCGACGTCCGCGAAATCCTCAAACTGTACGAGCTGTACCGCCGGACCGATTGAGGTGGCTCTCGCGCTACCCCGGTGGTAGCTGCGCGGGGATGGTTCGGCCTGCAGGCGGGCGGATGTGATGGGGATGGCACATTCGACGGTTGCAGAGGTGGGACATGACGATTGGCAGGATCACGGCCGGGCGACGCGGCGTACTGGGGTTTGCGGTCGCGGCGGCCGCGGCTCGCTGGATCGCGCCGGAAGCGAACGCGAACGGCGTGGCGCCGTCCCTGGACGACACCGACATCACCGAACTCGCCCAGCGGATGGCGGCCGGCCAGATCACCGCACAACAATTGACGCAGTACTACCTGCACCGGATCGACAGCATCGACAGGCGAGGGCCCGGCCTGCACGCGGTGATCGAGGTCAACCCCGACGCGATGCGCGAGGCCCGGCGGCTGGATGCCGAGCGCAGCGCCCACGGAGTGCGCGGTCCCTTGCACGGCCTGCCGGTGCTGGTGAAGGACCTGTTCGACACAGCGGACCGGATGCATACGACGGCGGGTTCCTACGCCTTGGAAGGATCACGACCGCAGTCCGACTCGACCGTGGTGGCCAGGCTGCGCGCGGCCGGTGCGGTCCTGCTCGGCAAGACCAACCTGAGCGAGTGGGCCGGCGGCATCTCGCTCACGCACCACGCCGGCTGGAGCGCTCGCGGCGGTCAGACCCGGAACCCGTACAAACTCGACCGCTCGCCGAGCGAGTCCAGCTCCGGCTCCGCGGTGGCGGCCGCCGCGAACCTGTGCGCCGCCGCCATCGGCACCGAGACGAACGGGTCCATCCTCGACCCGGCGTCGGCCAACTCCGTCGTCGGCGTGAAGCCCACCGTGGGTTTGATCGGCCGCGGCGGCATGATCCAGGGCGTCCCGAGCCAGGACAGCGCCGGCCCGATCGCCCGTACCGTGCGCGACGCCGCGATCGTGCTCGGCACGCTGGTCGGCGTCGACGAGCGCGATCCGGCCACTGCGGCGAGCCGGGGACATTTCCACCTCGACTACACCCGCTTCCTGGACGCGGACGGGTTGCGCGGTGCGCGGATCGGCGTACCCCGGCAGGTGTACTTCGGGTACAGCAACCACGCCGATGACATCGCCGAGCAGGCGATCGAGGTACTGCGCAACGCCGGCGCCACCGTGGTCGACCCGGCCGAGATCGCCACCGCACAACAACTCGACGAGACCCCGACCTCCGTCGTCGTCCAGGCCTACGAGATCAAGCGGGCCTTCAACACCTACCTGTCGCGGACGCCCGGCGATCATCCGCGCAGCCTGACCGAGCTGATCGAGTTCAACCGCGCGAACGCCGACCGCGAGCTGCGCTACGTACGACAGGACGGGCTCGAGGCGGTCCAGGCGCTCGACTACACCGAGACGGAGTACCGCGAAGCCCTGGCCACCAACCACCGGCTGTCGCGCGACGAAGGAATCGACGCCGTACTGCGCCAACACCGCCTCGACGCACTGGTGATGCCGAGCACCGCCCCACCGGGCAAGATCGACCTGGTCAACGGCGACAGCTACAGCGGCGACAGCTCCACTCCCGCCGCACTGGCCGGCTACCCGGCGATCACCGTGCCCGCCGGATTCGCCTTCGGGCTACCGGTCGGTCTCACCTTCATGGGTACGGCGTGGTCCGAGCCGGTGCTGCTGCGGCTCGCCTACGCGTACGAACAACACAGCAAGGCTCGCCGCCTACCGTCGTACCGACCCGCGGACGTCGGCCTCTGACGCCGTCATCGACGGAGCCAGTCGACGTCCTGTGGATCGAGGGGTTCGGCGGTGCCGAGCTGGCGGCCGAGGTGGATGGTTCGAATCCGCCGCTCGAGCAGTACGGCCGCTTTGACCGCTTCGCCCGCACTCGATCCGACGGTGAACAACCCGTGACCCCTCATCAGCACGGCCGGCGAGCTGCCGCTACGCAACGTACCGACGATGTCTTCGCCACTGCCCGATCCCCCGGGAGCGACCGGGATCCGGCCACCCGCCGCATCCACCGGCAGGGGTGGCACCGGCTCGCCCCGGGCAGCGGCGGCCATCACCAGCGTCGACCGGGTGTTCACGATCACCTGCACCTCGGGCATCTCCCGGTGCACGTCGACGTGAGTGTCACCTCCGGACCACGGGGCGAGCCCGCCGTCGAGCACCTTGCCAGACATGTCGGTGACGACAACCGAATCCGCCGACAGGTCGTCGCGGGAGACCCCGGCGGGCTTCAGCACGACGACGTCGGAGTCCGGAAGGTGAACAGACACGGCAGCCCTCGTGAAGAGCTCGGACTCCGCGCGGTCCGCGACGCTTCGCCGCAGCTCGTCGACCGCTTCGTCAACTCCGGTCAGCTCCATGGCGATCCACCGCCCCGGCATCAGCGGGCTCCGGCCCGGCTGATCCGGTGGTAGACGTCGTTCCAGTGCAGCTCCCGCTGGAACTCGCGGACGGTGGTCGACGCGTCGATGACGGCCAGCTCGACGGACAGCATGTCGGCGAAGTCCTCGTACACCTCGCGGTCGAGAGCCGTCGACAGGACCGTGTGGTGCGGTCCGCCGGCGACCAGCCACGACTCGGCCGAGGTGGCCAACGACGGCTCGGGCTTCCACACCGCGCAGGCGACCGGAAGCCGCGGCAGCGCCTCGTCCGGCTCGACGACCTGGACGACGTTGGCCGTCAGCCGGAAGCGGTCGCCCAGGTCGGCGATCCCGACCACGATCCCGGGCCCGGGATCGGCGGTGAAGCGCAACCGGACCGGATCCTCGCGACCGCCGATCGACAGCGGATGAATCTCCAGCGACGGGCGGGCCGAGGTCAGCGACGGGCACACCTCGAGCATGTGCGCGCCGAGGATCTTCTCCTCGCCCGGCACCAGGTGGTACGTGTAGTCCTCCATGAACGAGGTACCGCCCGGCAGCCCGCCGGCCATCGCCTTGCCGGCCCGCAGCAGCACCGACGTCTTCCAGTCGCCCTCGCCGCCGAATCCGTAGCCGTCGGCCATCAGTCGCTGCACGGCCAGGCCGGGCAGTTGCCGGAGCCCGCCGAGATCCTCGAAGTTGGAGGTGAACGCGCCGAACCGGCCGTCGGTCAGGAACGCGCGGAGGCCCAGCTCGATCTGGGCGCCGTACCGCAGCGACTCGTGCCGGTCGCCGCCGGGCAGCAGCTCGGGCGCGACGGTGTAGGTGTCGACATACTCCTCCACCAGGGTGGAGATCTCGGCACCTCCTACGCCGTCTACCGCGGTGACGAGCTCGTTGACGCTGTACGTGTTGACCGACACGCCGAACCGCAGCTGGGCCTCGACCTTGTCGCCCTCGGTCACCGCGACGTCGCGCATGTTGTCGCCGAAACGGGCGACCTGGAGCGACCGGAGCTCGGCGACGCCGAGCGCCGCCCGGGCCCAGTGCCCGACCCGCGCCTGGACGGTCGGCGACTCGACGTGTCCGGCGACGGTCTTGCGCGGTACGTGCAGCCGGGACTGGATGTACCCGAACTCCCGGTCGCCGTGGGCGGCCTGGTTGAGGTTCATGAAGTCCATGTCGATCGTTGCCCATGGCAACGCGACGTTCGCCTGCGTGTGCAGGTGCAGCAACGGTTTGCGGAGCGCGTCGAGCCCGGCGATCCACATCTTCGCCGGCGAGAAGGTGTGCATCCAGGCGATCACGCCGACGCACTCGGGTGCGCTGTTCGCCGCCAGCATCTGGCGCCGGATCGCGTCCGCGTCGAGGAGCACGGGCTTCCAGACGACCTGCACCGGCAGGCGGGCGTCGGCGAGCCGCTTGGCCACCGCCTGGGACTGTTCGGCGACCTGCTCTAGCGTGCCAGGGCCGTAGAGCCCTTGGCTGCCGGTCAGGAACCAGACCTCGCGAGCGGTCTCGGTGGTGTTCACAGTCATGCGGTCCTTCCGGGTCCGGCAGTGGTCATCGCTGTGGTCAGCGCAGTCCTCGCACTGGTGGGCGCAGTGGTCATCGTTGTCCGTAGACGTTCTGGTAGCGGTCGAACAGGCGGTCGATGTACTCCTGCTCGATCGGGACCGGCTCGCCGAGCTGCCGGGCGAGGTGCACCGTCCGGGCGACGTCCTCGCACATGACGGCCGCCTTGACCGCGGCCTTGGCGGTCGGCCCGATGCTGAACACGCCGTGGTTCTGCATCAGCACCGCCGGCGAGCGCGAGCCGCGGAGCGTCTCGACGATGCCGCGGCCGATCGAGTCGTCCCCGATGATCGCGAACGGCCCGACCGGGATCGGGCCGCCGAACTCGTCGGCGCACATCGTGGTGACACAAGGGATGGGCTCCGCCCGCGCGGCCCAGGCGACGGCGTACGGCGAATGCGTGTGTACGACGCCGCCGACGTCCGGCATCTCCCGGTACACATAGGCCTGCGCCTCGGTGTCCGAGGACGGCGCGTGCTCACCGTCGACGACCTTGCCGTCGAGATCGCAGACGACCATGTTGCCGGGAGTCAGTTCGTCGTACCCAACCCCGCTCGGCTTGATCACCATCAGGTCGTGTCCGGGGACCCGGGCGGAGACGTTGCCCGCAGTCCAGACCACCAGCCCGTTGGCCGGCAGGTGGGCATGCAGCCGGCACACCTCGGCGCGCAGCCGGGTGATGGTGCCGGCGACCTCCGTGACGGCGCTCATTTGGACTCCACGGCAGTACGGCGGATCGCTTTCAGCTTCCGCATCAACCGGTTGTGCCGCCCGAAGTGGTCGTGCAGCTCGAGGTACAGCTCGAACAGCTGGTCGTAGGCCTTGGCCCGTTCCTCGTCCGGGAGATGGACGCCGCGCCTGACCTTGCCCATGCTCTTGGCCGCTGCCGGTACGTCGGGATAGGCGCCGGCAGCCACGGCCGCGTGGATGGCCGAACCCAGCGCCGGACCCTGCTCGGAGTCGATGATCGACAGCGGCAGCCGGGTGACGTCGGCGTAGATCTGCATCAGCAGGGCGTTCTTCGCCAGCCCGCCGGCGATGATCAGCTCCTTCACCGGTACGCCGCTGCTCGCAAAGGTCTCGACGATGACGCGGGTGCCGAACGCCGTCGCCTCGAGCAAGGCGCGATAGCCGTCCTCGGGACGAGTCGCCAGCGTCTGGCCCACGACGAGTCCGGACAGCTCGTGGTCCACGAGCACCGACCGGTTTCCGCTGTGCCAGTCGAGCGCGACCAGCCCGTGCTCAGCCACCGCCTGATCGGCAGCGAGTTTCGTCAGATGCTCGTGCAGCGACTCGCCCGCGGCAGCAGCAGCTTCGTAGTACGAGTGCGGTACGGCGTTGTCGACGAACCAGCCGAAGATGTCGCCGACACCGCTCTGGCCCGCCTCGTAGCCCCACCGGCCCGCGATGATGCCGCCGTCCACCACACCGCACATGCCCGGCACCTCGCGGAGCGTGTCCGCACTCATCACGTGGCACGTCGACGTACCCATGATGGCGACCATCTGTCCCGCGTCCACCGCTTGCGCCGCCGGTGCCGTCACGTGCGCGTCGACGTTGCCGACAGCAACCGCGATACCTTCCGGCAGACCCGTCCACGCAGCGGCCTCGGCGGTCAACGTGCCGGCCGCCGAGCCGAGCTGACCGATCGGGTGTTCCAGCTTGTCGGTGACGAACCGCCCGAAGCCGGGCGCGAGCTGCTCGAGGAAGTCCGCCGACGGGTACCGGCCGTCCTGGAGGATGCCCTTGTAGCCCGCGGTGCAGGCGTTGCGCACGTACTTGCCGGACAGCTGCCAGACGATCCAGTCCGCCGCCTCGACCCAGTGCTCCATCCGGTCGTAGAGCGGGCGATCCTCCTCGAAGAGCTGCAGCCCTTTGGCGAACTCCCACTCCGACGAGATCAGCCCGCCGTAGCGCGGCAGCCAGTCCTCGCCGCGGGCGCGGGCGAGCTCGTTGATCCGGTCGGCCTGCGGCTGTGCGGCGTGGTGCTTCCAGAGCTTGACGTACGCGTGCGGCCGGTCCGCGAACCCGTCGGTCTCGTTCAGCGGCGTACCGTCGGCCAGGCACGGGACCATCGTGCAGGCGGTGAAGTCGGTCGCGATCCCGATCACGCGCGCCGGGTCGATCCCGGACGCGGCGACCGCCGCGGGGACAGCGGTCCGCAGTACCTCGCGGTAGTCGTCGGGGACCTGCAGCGCCCAGTCCGGTGGCAACCGCAGACCGGTCGCCGGCAGCCGGTCGTCGATCACGCCCTGCGCGTACTCGTGGACGCCCGTACCGAGCTCGGCTCCGTCGGACACGCGGACGACGACGGCGCGGCCGGACAGCGTACCGAAGTCGACTCCGACGACGTAGCGCTCCTCAGAGCTCATGCACGGTTCCTTTCTGCTGACATGAGGGTCATCAGTGACGAGAGTGTGAACGCTAACATTCTGCGTTGTCAAGAACTACGGTCCGGATCCGGACAGCGCCTGTTAACGCTAACTGATCAGTGTTGTGGGGTGGCTGTGGAGTCGCGCACGACCAGCGTGGGACGGATCAGCTCGGTGGACGGATCGGCCTCTCCGGACAGCGCCCGCAGGGTCAGTTCGACGGCCCGCCGGCCGAGCAGGGAGAACTCCTGGTTGACGGTCGTGAGCGCCGGCCAGAGGTACGCCGCCTCCGGCACGTTGTCGAACCCGACGACGCTGATCTCGCCGGGCACGTCGCGCCCCTTCTCGTGCAACGCGTACACCAGCCCCATGGCCATCCCGTCGTTGGCCACGAAGACCGCCGTCACGTCCGGGTCCTCGGCGATCCGCAGGCCCGCTTCGTAGCCGCTCCTGGGCAACCAGTCACCGGCAAGCTCCGGGCCCGGCAGAACGTGCCGATCCTCGTGCGCACGTTGCCAGCCCACGCGCCGCTGCCTGGCTTCGGCCCATTCGAGCGGTCCGGTGACATGGGCAACATGACGGTGGCCGAGATCCAGCAGATGCTCCACCGCGAGCCGGGCACCCACCTCCTGGTCGATGCCCACCGCCATCCGCTGCCTATCGCTCACGCCTTGGACGACGACCAACGGCACCGGCATCTCGAGCGACCTGACCTGCACGAGCGCCTCCCGGTGGGCGACCGCCACGACGATCGCCTCGACGGCCTCGTCGAGCAGGCGGTCGACGGCCGCCCGGAGCGACTCCGACGAGAAGTCCTCGACCGCGACCAGCGAGACGTCGTACCCCGCTTTGTGGCCGGCGTCCTGCACCGACACCGCGATCATGCTCGGTCCGTGCAGCACCAGGTTCCCCGAGATCATCCCGATCCGGTGCGAGCGGTTCGTCACCAGCAGGCGGGCAGCGTTGTTACGCCGGTAACCGAGCTCGGCGATCGCGGCCAGCACCCGGGTCCGGGTCTCGTCCCGCACCAGCTCCGAGCCGTTCAGTACCCGTGACACCGTCTGGTGCGAGACACCGGCGGCGGCAGCCACATCCGTCATACTCGGAGCTCGCCCAATACCGTCGCCCGCTCTCACCATGGGGAAATAGTAGGTTTCGGAGCCGCCGGACGCGGTTTCGGCTGCCTCTCCGGGCGAGGCGCGGCTGTCGTACCGCGGACCATCAGACGCGGCTGCACCGGCCGTGGCTGCAGCGGCGTACCGCTGAGGCGCGCGAGAACGGACTGGATGACGCGCCGGCCCAGTTCGGCGAAGTCCTGCCGGACGGTGGTCAGCGGCGGTGCGTAGTACGGCGCTTCCGGGACATCGTCGAACCCGACCACGCTGATGTCCTCGGGCACCCGGATCCCGCCTTCGTGGAGCGCACTGAGCAGGCCTAGCGCCATCTGGTCGTTGGCAACGAAGACGGCCGTAACCTCCTCGCCGCCACGCCGGCGTGCGATCAGCTCACGGCCGGCGAGGTAGCCGGCCGGTGGCCACCAGTCGCCGTGCAGTACGGACGGGACCGGGGCGCCGACTGCCTCGAGCTCCTTCCGCCAGCGGCGCTCCCGGGCATCCGCCTCGAGGGCGTTGGCCGGTCCGCGGACATGATGAACCGTGCGATGACCGAGACCGAGCAGGTGCCGGGTGGCCAGCGCCGCGCCGGCCTCCTGGTCGACCCAGACCGCCAGGTCCTGCCCGGCCCGCTCCGCCTGTACGGCGATCAGCGGCACCCGCGGACTCGTTTCGGGCAACGCGCGGACCGCACCCTCATAGGTGCTCAGCGCAACGACCGCGTCGACGGACTGCGTCGCCAGCCGGTCGACCGCCTCGATCAGGCAGCCGGCGCTGTCGTCGTCAAGCACGGAGACGGTCAGGAAGTAACCGGCCTCGCGCGCGGCGTGCTCCAGCCCGAGCAGGGTCTGGGCAGGCCCGTACTGGCTGACGTTGGCGATCGCGAGGCCGATCGTGCGGGACGACCCGGTGACCAGGGCGCGCGCCGCGCTGTTCGGCCGGTAGCCGAGCTCGGCGATCGCCTCCAGCACCCGTTTGCGGGTCGCCGCGGCGACGTTCGCATGCCCGTTCACCACCCTCGAAACGGTCTGGTGCGACACGCCGGCGTGAGCGGCGACGTCGGCCATCCCGAGGGACCGGGTGGCCCCGGGATCTGCTGGCGTCCCGGAGCTGTCCACGGTCCTCAGCGGCTGGCGCCGGCGCGGCGCTTGTTGTAGATGTCGAAGGCAACGGCCAGCAGCAGGACCAGGCCCTTGACGACGGACTGGGTCGACTGGTCGACACCCATCAGCTGCATACCGTTGCTCATCACCGCCATGATCAGACCGCCGACCATCGCCCCGACCACCGTGCCGACGCCACCCGCGACGGCCGCGCCGCCGATGAACGCCGCCGCGATCGCGTCGAGCTCGAACATGTTGCCGGCCGCCGGCTGGGCGCCATTGGACCGGGACGAGTAGATGACGCCGGCGATCCCGGCCAGGAAGCCCATGTTGACGAAGATCCAGAAGTTGACCTTGCGGACCTTGACCCCGGACAGCATCGCGGCCGACAGGTTGCCGCCGATCGCGTAGACCTGGCGTCCGAAGACGGTGTTCTTCGTCATCAGTCCGTAGGCGATCACGAGCACCGCCAGGATGATCAGGACGATCGGCAGTCCGCGAGCGTGGGCAAGCTGCCAGGCGAAGTACATGACGATCGCGGCGACCACCAGCACGCGGGTGACGAACAGCGGGAACGACTCGACCGGCTGCTCGTACCGGATCCGCGCCAACCGGGTGCGGAACACGCCGAAGGCGTACCCGGCGACCGCGATCGCGGCAATGAGCAGCGTGAATGCGTCGTACCCCTGTCCACCCATCAGGCCGTTCAGGAAGCCGCTGGCGACCTTCTGGTACTCCGCCGGGAACGGCGACAGCGACACGTTGTCCAGCACCTGCAGCGTCAGACCGCGGAACAGCAGCATGCCCGCCAGCGTCACGATGAACGCGGGCATACCGACGTACGCGACCCAGAAGCCGTGCCAGGCGCCGACCGCGGTGCCGACCGCGACGGCGGCAATCATGCCGATCCACCACGGCTGGCCGTGCTGGATGACGAGCACCGCCGAGACCGCGCCGGTCAGCGCCACGATCGACCCGACCGACAGGTCGATGTGGCCGGCGATGATCAGGATCACCATGCCGATCGCCAGCACCAGGATGTAGGAGTACTGGAGCACGATGTTGGTGATGTTGCCCGGGCTGAGCAGTACGCCGTGGGTGAGCGACGCGAACAGCGCCACGATCACCACGAACGCGATGTAGATGCCGCTCTGCCGCAGGTTGCGCATGATCAGGGTGAGCGGATCGCTGGTCCCTACGTGCAGCGCGGCGGCGGAGGCGCTCTCGGCCGGCGCCTGGTCCGTGGGTGCGGACGGTTTGGTGCTGGTCATCCGGCGAGCTCCTTCTCCTTCGTCATGAGCAGCATCAGGTTCTCCTGCGTTGCCTGGCCCACCGGCAGCTCACCGGTGATCCGGCCCGCCGACAGGGTGTAGATCCGGTCGCACATCCCGAGCAGTTCGGGGAGCTCCGAGGAGATGATGACGACCGCCTTCCCCTCGGCCACGAGCCGGTTGACGATCGTGTAGATCTCGAACTTGGCCCCGACGTCGATCCCCCGGGTGGGCTCGTCCAGGATCAGCACGTCCGGATCCGTGAACAGCCACTTGGAGAGCACGACCTTCTGCTGATTGCCGCCGGACAGGGTGCCGACGGTGTCCAGCACGGTGCGGGTCTTGATGTTCATGTCCCGCCGGCCCTGCTCGGCGACCTTGATCTCCTCGTTGCCGTTGACCCAGCCGGCCCGGGCCAGCTTGCCGAGCGCGGCCGCGGAGATGTTGGCGCGGACGTCGGCGATCAGGTTCAGGCCGTACCGTTTGCGGTCCTCGGTCGCGTAGGCGATGCCGTTGGCGATCGCTTCGGCCACGCTGCGGGCCCGGACCTGCTTGCCGTGCACGTACAGCCGGCCGCTGACGTTGCGCCCGTACGAGCGCCCGAAGACGCTCATCGCGAGCTCGGTGCGGCCCGCGCCCATCAGCCCGGCGATGCCGACGACCTCACCGGCCCGCACGTTCAGGGACGCGCCGTCGACGACCTTGCGGGGCTGGACCGGGTGCCACACCGTCCAGTCCTCGATCCGCAGTACCTCGGGCCCGGGCTCGGAGTGCCGGTCCGGGTAGAAGCTGTCGAGATCGCGGCCGACCATGCCGCGGATGATGCGCTCCTGGGTGACCTCGCCCGACCGCATGTCGAGCGTCTCGACCGTACGGCCGTCGCGGATCACCGTGGTGGAGTCCGCGACCGCGGTGATCTCGCTCAGCTTGTGGGAGATCATGATGCAGGTGATGCCGCGGTCCCGGAGCCTCCTGAGCAGGTCGAGGAGGTGGGCCGAGTCGACGTCGTTCAGGGCGGCGGTCGGCTCGTCCAGAATGAGCAGCCGGACGTCCTTCGACAAAGCCTTCGCGATCTCGACCAGCTGCTGCTTGCCGACCCCGAGCTGGATCACCGGCGCGACCGGGCTCTCGTCGAGGCCAACCGAGCGCAGCAGCTCGCGGGCCTCGGCATTGGTCCGGTTCCAGTCGATCAGCCCGCCGCGCCCGCGGCGCTCGTTGCCGAGGAAGATGTTCTCCGCGATCGACAGGTACGGCACCAGCGCGAGCTCCTGGTGGATGATGACGATGCCGACGTCCTCGCTGTCCCGGATGCCGGCGAAGTGCACCGGTTTGCCGTCGAAGCTGATCTCGCCGTCGTAGCTCCCGGTCGGGTAGACGCCGGACAGCACCTTCATCAGGGTCGACTTGCCGGCCCCGTTCTCACCGCAGATCGCGTGGATCTCTCCACGCCGGACGACCAGCGAGACGTCCTCGAGTGCCTTGACACCGGGAAAGGTCTTCGTGATGCCGCGCATCTCGAGCAGTACGTCGTTCATTCCTCCTCCTTCAGCTGGGGCCGGGCCCGGTCGCCGCCGGGCCCGGCCCGTCGGTCACTTCGCCTGACCGGCGGCGACCTCGGCGGCCGTGTAGTAGCCGGTGTCGACGAGCTGCTTCTGGATGTCGGTCTTGAAGACGGTCTGGATCGGCAACAGGTACGCCGGGACGACCTTCACACCGTTGTCGTACGACTTGGTGTCGTTCGACTCCGGCTGCTTCTTCTCCAGGAACGCCACCGACGCGTTGACGGCCTGGGCGGCCAGCAGCCGGGTGTCCTTGAAGATCGTCGAGCTCTGGACGCCGGTGTTGATCAGCTTGACCGAAGCGATCTCCGCGTCCTGACCGGTGATCACCGGCATCGGCTTGGCCGCCGTACCGTAGCCCGCGTTCTGCAACGCGGTGATGATGCCGCGCGAGATGCCGTCGTACGGCGAGAGCACGCCGTCGACCTTGCTGCCGTCGTTGTAGCTCGAGGTGAGCAGGTCCTCCATCCGCTTCTGCGCCGTCTCCTGCAGCCAGCGCAGGGTCGCGACCTGCTCCATCTTGGTCTGCTTCGACTTGACCACCAGCTTGCCGCTGTCGACGTACGGCTTCAGCGTGTCCATCGCGCCGGTGAAGAAGAAGTGGGTGTTGTTGTCGTCCAGCGAGCCGGCGAAGAGCTCGATGTTGAACGGTCCGGTCTTGGCACCCTTCGAGCCGTCCGGGTTCTCCAGGCCCAGCCCGCGCAGCAGCGCCTTGGCCTGGGCGACCCCGACCTTGTAGTTGTCGAAGCTGACGTAGAAGTCGACGTTCTTGCTGCCGCGGATCAACCGGTCGTAAGCGATCACCGGGATCTTCTTGTCGGCCGCCGCCTGCAGCTGGCCGCTGAGCGCGGTGCCGTCGATGGCCGCGATGATCAGCACGTCGGCGCCCTGGGTGATCATCTGGTCGACCTGCTGGGACTGGGTCGGGATGTCGTCGCCGGCGTACTGCAGGTCGACCTTGTACCCCTTCGCCTCCAGCTTCTCCTTGACGGCCTTGCCGTCCGCGATCCAGCGCTCCGACGTCTGCGTCGGCATCGAGACGCCGATCGTCAGATCCGCGGGCTTCTGACTCGCGGTATCGGTGGTTCCGCCCGCCCCTTGCCCGCCGCAGGCCGCGAGGCCGAGCACCAGTAGGGCGCCACTCACAGTGGCCACAAACCTCTTCTTCACAGACCTCTTCCCTCCGGGCACGTCGATTGTTAGCGCTCACATATTGGCGTCGAGACTGGAGCCGGTCAAGACATCGGCAGGACATCGTGGTGTCACGGTCTCGTAACGTCCGCCGCTTCGACCCACGGGAAAGCCATTGCCAGAAAGGGCTAAAGGTGCGTAACCCGATCACGGCGACCTGGCCGGCGAGCCGCAGCCGATCCTCCGGGCAGTTTCTGGACACGCTAACAACTGAACGATCCTCACCCGGTCGGGCGGCATGATGGGCGGGATGATCGAGTACCAGCTGAGTGCGGCGGATCTGGCCGCGGTCCGGTTCGCGGTGTCGCCGTTGAACGAGACCGTGCTCAGCCTGCGCGTCCTGCAGAACCCGGCGCGGTACCCGTTCCACCGGCGCTGGCTCCGGCAGCTTCCCGACCTGGACCGGCTGCCGCACTTCGGCCTCCTGATGTCGTCGTTGAACGATCGCGGCTGGTCGCCCGACTTCCTCAGCCCGGTCCCGCGGACGCAACACCCGTCGTTCGACGAGGAGCTCGCGCTGGTCGCCGGCACTGCGCCTTCGCAGGTCGAAGCGGACCTGGCCGCGATTGCGAACCCGGTCGGCGCTCCGTTGGGGCGGCTGTTGTCGGGGCTGCGGCACTACTGGGCGGCCGCGATCGAGCCGCACTGGCAGCAGCTCAGGGCAGTGCTCGACGCGGACATCGCCTACCGCAGCCGAGTCTGCGTGACGCACGGTTTGGCGACGATGTTCGCGGGCCTCTCGGACCGCCTGACATTCGAGCCTCCGCTGGTCCGCATCACGATCCCCGGCGCCCTGCCCCGTCACGTCTCCACCGCCGGCACGGGGCTCACGCTGATGCCGAGCGCGTTCGCCCTGCACACCGCCGTACCCGCGGATCCCGCCGGTCCCCCGCTGATCATCTACGGCGCGCGTGGCGTCGCGACGCTCTGGGAGGACGGTTCGCCGGCTCCTCCGCGGGCGCTGGCCAACGTACTCGGCGAGACCCGGGCCGGGCTGCTCATTCGGCTCGCGGAGCCGGCCAGCTCCAGCGAGCTCGCGCTCCGTCTCGGGGTCAGCGTCTCCGCCGTCAACCAGCATCTCCGGGCGCTGCGGGACGTCGGTCTTCTGCAGTCGTCGCGGGTCGGGCGGTCGGTGGCGTACCGGCGTACCGCTCTCGCCGACGAGATGCTGCGTTCGGATGAAGCACCTGGCTTCATCGATGGCTCCGGGGTGCCGCCGGGCCGACCATGATTCGGTCTTGCTACCGCCGAGCTGATCTGGAGTGACGTCTGTGGCGTACGCCGTTTCCGATGTGCACGGTCACGTCGACGAGCTGAGATCGGTGCTATCGGCAACTGGTCTGACCGACTCCGCCGGCCGATGGACAGGTGGCCGATCCACGCTCTGGTTCCTGGGCGACTACGTCGATCGGGGCCCTGACGGCCTGGCGGTGATCGACCTGGTGATCGACCTCCAGGCCGGCGCCGCTGCGGCGGGAGGCAGGGTTGGCGCCTTGCTCGGCAACCATGAGGTGCAGTTCCTTGCCGCCCATCGGTTCGGGTACGAGCCGGTGGCCGCGCTCGCGCCGTACCCCGACTGGCACACCGGGTGGCAAGCCTTCGGCGGCCAACAGACCGACCTCGACGGGCTGCAACGCGATCAGCTGGACTGGCTCCGCGGTCTGCCCGCCCTGTCGCGCCACGGCGAAACGCTGCTGATGCACTCCGACACCGACCGCTACCTGGAACTCGGTGCAACCGTCGACACCGTGAACGCCGAGACCGCTCGGGTGCTCGGCTCCGCGAACCTCGACGACTGGGTCCGTCTCTGCGATGTTCTCAGCTCACGTCACGCCTTCCAGGACGACGCCAGGCTCGACCGCGTCCTCGGTTCGTATGCCGCCGACCACCTGATCCACGGCCACACGCCCGTGCCCGCCAACCGCCCTTTCCGGTACGCGGACAACCGCGCCACCGCCATCGACGGCGGCGTCTTCGAAGGCGGCCAACTCCTCCTCACTACCCTCTGAACAGTGGACATCCTGACCCTGCTGATCGCGTCCGCGGCCGCCTTCAGCTTGGCCTTGCTGTCCGCAGTGGCGGGATTCGGCGGCGGGGTGTTGCTGTTGCCGGTATTCACCGCGCTCTTCGGGCTACGAGTCGCCGTACCAATGCTGACCCTGACCCAACTGTCGAGCAACGCGTCCAGAGCCTGGCTCAACCGCCACGACCTGCGCTGGCGGGTCATCGCATGGTTCGCCCTAGGAGCCATCCCCTTCGCAGTAGCTGGCGGCATCCTGCTCAGCCACGCACCACTAGCTCCCCTAAAACGACTGCTGGGCGTCTTCCTGATCGCGGTAGTCGTGTGGCGCCGGCTCCGCCCGTCAGCACCCCGACCGAGCGACCCCCAGTTCGCAGCCGTCGGCGCAGCCTCCGGCCTAGGCTCAGCCCTCCTCGGATCCGTCGGCCCGCTGACCGCCCCGTTCTTCCTCGCCTACGGCCTGACCCGAGCCGCCTACATCGGCACCGAGGCCACCAGCGCCCTGATCATGCACCTCACCAAACTCACGACATACGGCGCCGGCAACCTCATCACCCACCAAACCCTCACCTACGCCCTCGCCCTAACCCCAGCCACCCTCCTAGGCACCTGGACCGGTAAACACCTCACCACCCACCTAACCGACCACCGCTTCACCACCCTCGTAGAACTCGGCCTCCTAACAGCCGGGGCCTTGTTCCTCATCGGCTTCTGAGCCACCAACTGTTGTTCCGAGGACAACAACGAGCTGGCACGAGTGCGCGGACGGCGAGGAGATCACCCGTCGACGCGCATCACGCGATCGGTCCCCAGGGGCTCGTAGTGCTCGGTGAACAGCTTC
The DNA here is from genome assembly GCF_040638345.1 of Kribbella sp. NPDC026611. Classification (NCBI taxonomy): domain Bacteria; kingdom Bacillati; phylum Actinomycetota; class Actinomycetes; order Propionibacteriales; family Kribbellaceae; genus Kribbella; species Kribbella sp. NPDC026611. Next base: position 188,336 of record NZ_JBEZYC010000010.1, on the reverse strand, counting down.
GCCACCAGCTCACCCCGGCTGGACACCCGGGTCTTGTCGAACACCGCCTTGATGTGGTCGCGGACGGTGTGCGGGGACAGGAACAGCTTCGCCGCGATCTCGCCGGTGCCCAGGCCGCGCTCGACGAACTGGGTGATCTCCAGCTCCCGCTCGGACAGCTCGTAGGCGGCGAACAGGATCGGCGCCACCTCCGACGGGTTGGCCGCGTCGACCACTATCGCCGTCTGCCCCAGCGAGCCGTCGGCGTTGGTCAGGCACGAGGCGTGGCACTGGAGCCAGGTGTTGGCGCGGGTGCGGACGCGTACCCGCGCGCTGCCGCGGTCCCGGCCCTCGGCGATCGCGCGGGCGCGTACCACGACCCCGTGGACCCACGCGGGCAGCCGCAGCCCCAGCCGGGTCGGCACCCCGGGCCCGTCCGCGATCTGAGCGAGGTGGTGGCGGGCCTCGTCGTTGACCGACAGCAATGCGCCCTCCGGGTCGAACAGCAGCAGGCCGGGGCCGGGCACGACGTCGGTCGGAACCGCGGGGACCGGCTGGGCATAGGACCGCAGGCGGTGCGCCAGCGGCGTCGACAGGCCGGCCAGGAACTCGATGTCGGCCGGCGTGAACGGCATCTGGCCCTGCTCGCGGAACAGGCTCACCGTGCCCCACGTGTGGCCGGCGGCGGTGCGCAGGACGCTCCGCAGCTCGTCGTCGAAGCCACGCGGACGCAGGTACTGCCGGTAGAGCGCGCTGCGACCGGGCAGGTCGCCGGTGGTCTCCCGCAGGCCGGCCGCCGACACCGGCATCCGGGCCACCTCGTGGAACGGGTTGACGCTCTCGGAGAGCAGTTCGCTCTCCCAGAACACCGCGCAGCCGTCCTCGTCGAGGTTCTCCACCCGGATGGGCGCGGTCATCAGGCCGGTCATCGGATCGGTGGCCCGCCAGACGGCGGCCGCGAACGGCACCACCTGGCGCAGCCGGGGCGACACCTCGGCGAACAGGTCGAGGACGTCACCGGCCCGGTCGGCCCCGGCCAGCAGCTCCTCTCTGGCCCGCAGCCGGTGTGACGCCGTCGACCTGCCCATGCCGCACCTCGCCTCTCTCGATGGCCCACGATTGTTCGCGGTACGCCGTGTCACTCAAGTGTTCGCGGTACGCCGTATGACTCAAGTATCCCGCGGCGGCGGTGCGCGCGCCCTCCCTCAATCGAGGGGGTGCCAGGGCCCGGGAACCCCCGCGTCGCGGGATGGGACCGGACCACGTCCGGCGCGATCGTGGATGTCGACCACGGTGACGGCCACCCCGTCAGGAGGATGCGATGCGAGTTCCCAACACCGCGGCCCGCCCGCCCGGATCCCTGGCGCTTGCCGAGCTGGTCCGTGGCCCGGTCCTGTACCCCGGCTCGCCGGAGTACGTGGCCGAGTGCGCGACGTTCAACCTGATGGTGCGGCACCACCCCGCGGTCGTCGTGGGCGCCACGGGCGTCGCCGACGTCATGGCCGCGGTCCGCCACGCCGCCGCGCACGACCTGCCGGTGGCCGTGCAGGCCACCGGGCACGGGGTCAGCCTGCCTGCCGACGGCGCGCTGCTGATCAGCACCCGCCGGATGACCGGCGCGCAGGTCGACCCGCAGACCCGGCTGGCGCGCGTCGAGGCGGGCGTGCGCTGGGAGCAGGTCATCCACGAGGCGGCGGTGTTCGGCCTGGCCCCGCTCAACGGCTCCTCGCCGCTGGTGGGCGTGGTCGGATACACGCTCGGCGGCGGCATGGGGCCGCTGGGCCGCAAGTACGGCTACGCCGCAGACCACGTGCGCGGAATCGAGGTGGTCACCGCGGACGGGCGCCTGCACGAGGTGTCCGACCTGCGCGAACCGGACCTGTTCCGGGCGCTGCTCGGCGGCAAGGGCAACTTCGGCGTGGTCACCGCGGTGGAGTTCGAGCTCGCGCCGGTGTCGCGGCTGTACGGCGGCGCCCTGTACTTGGCCGGCGAACACGCGCCGGAGGTGCTGCGGACGTGGTGGCGCTGGGCCGACGAGGTCGACGACGAGACGACGTCCTCGATCGCGCTGCTGCGGCTGCCTGCGGTGCCCGACGTCCCCGAGCCGCCGCGCGGCAGGCTCACCGCCCATGTACGGATCGCCCACCTCGGTTCGGCCGAGCAGGGGGAGCGGCTCGTCGCCCCGCTGCGCGGGGTGGCGCCGGCACTGATCGACTCGGTCGGCGAGATGCCCTACTCGGCGGTCGCGCGGATCCACGAGGACACCACCGTGCCGGTCGCTACCACGAGCGCAACATCATGCTGCGCGAACTCGACGACAGCGCGCTGGACGCGCTGCTCGCGCTCGTCGGCCCCGGGTCGGAGTGCCGCGACCCGATGGTCGAGATCCGCCAGCTCGGCGGCGCGCTGGGCCGGCCGCCGCGCCGGCCGAACGCGGTCGGCAACCGCGACGCCGCCTTCTGCCTGACGACGCTGTCCCCGCCGGACGACGACGGGATCGGTCCGGAGCTGTTCGCCGCGCTGCGGCCATGGAGCACCGGCCGCAGGTACCTCAACTTCCTCAGCGGACCGGACACTGCCGAGCTGGTCCGGGATGCCTACGACGCGACGACATTCGACGCGCTGCGCCGGGCCAAGGCCGTCCACGACCCGGGGAACCTGTCCGGGTCAACCACAACATTCCCCCGCAGACACACCGACACCCGGGACCGGTGACACGATGACCAGGACCGAACCCACCGCGAACCGCACCACCACCGAACCGGCTCGCCGGCCGAGCGCCGCGCTGACCGGCGTCCGGCTCGGGCTGCTGATCGGGCCCATGGTGTTCGGCGTCTCGGCGGGCAGCCTCGCGTTGCCCAACACCGCGACCGCCCTGCACGTGGACCCGTCGGCAACGGCCTGGCTGCTCGCCGCCTACGCCCTCACCCAGGGCACCTGTACGGCGCTGTTCGGCAGGCTGTCCGACGCGCGCGGTGTGCCGCGCACCCTGGTCATCGGCGCCGCGCTGCTCGTCGTCGGCGTCCTGACCTGCTTGCTCGCGCCCGACGTCGGCGTACTGATCGCCGGCCGACTGGTGCTGGGCAGCGGCGCGGGCGCGATGACCGCCTCCGCGTTGTTCCTGGGCGCGACGTGGCCGGAGTCCGACCGCGGCGCGGTGCTGGCGACGATGGCGGCGACGATGTCGGCCTTCGTCGGCAGCGGAACGATCGTCGGCGGCCTGGTGACCTCCGCGCTGTGGTGGCGGCTGACCCTGGTACTGCCCGCGCTGTCGCTGGTCGGCGTCCTCGTGTGCCTGCGGCTTGCCGCCGCGCGCTCCGAGCGGTCCGGCAAGCCGGTCGACATCCTCGGCGCGGGCCTGCTGGTGGTTACCGCCGCCGGGGTCCTGGTGCTGATCCAGGCCAAGACCCTGGCGCTGCCCGCGGCCGTGGTGGTCGCGACTGCGGTGGTCGCCGTACTCGCCGCGGCTGGGCTCGCACTGTGGATGCGCAACCGGCCGGCGGGTTTCGTGCCGCGGGAAGTCGTCGCCGTGCCGGCGTTCCGCGCCGCCGCGCTGATCGGCTTCGGCGCGTTCGGCGGCCTGTACGCGATCCTCTTCGCCGCGCCGCAGATCCTCGTGCGCGGCCACGGGTGGACCGTGCTGGTCACCGGCCTGGCGCTGCTGCCGCCCGCGGTGCTCGGCGCGGCGCTGTCCCGGCTCGCCGGCCGGATGAGCGCCAAGCTGGGCGGCTACCGGCTGCTGACTCTTGTCGGTGTGCTGTTCGCCGCCGCACTGGTGGGCACGGCGCTCACGGCCGGCGCCGTCGCGGCGACCATCACCGCGGTGGCGGTCGGGCTCGTCGCGTTCGGCATCTCGCAGGCCCTGCTGATCGCCAAGGTATCGGCGACCGCGCCACCCGGGCTGCGCGGCGCGGCGACCGGTCTGCTGCAGCTGACCCACGTCACCGGCGGCGCCATCGGTTCCGCGGTGGCCGGGGCGCTGTCGCTGCCGCTGGGCGTGCCGCACGCGCTGCTGCCGATCGCCCTGCTCCCGTTGGCGGGCGCCGCGGTCGCGGCCGTGGCGGGTCACCGTATCGAGTGATGCACCCACCGAGCCATGACCCGAGGCGCGATTAGCCTCCGGTCATGGCCGATCGTTGGTGGCGCCGCAACCCACGCGAGGTCCTGCTCACCGACCCGGCCCTGGTGCTACCCAAGTACGTCGAATGGCTCGGCCGCTACATCGCGAGCGGTGGCGAACCGACGCACTACCACAACTATCCGTTCAAGCAGGTGAGCTCCGGCTATCAGCGCGGTGGCACGGTAACTCTGGATCACACGAGTCCGAGTATCGTCGTCACGGATCGGAACACCGAGGTTGTCCGGGCACCGGACGACGACGAGTACCCCCTCCCGGTCACGGTCCTGCGCTACGAGGACGCCCTGCCGAAAGAGATCGACACGCCCGAAGGACCGGCGAAGCTCGATCCCCCACTCACCACGGTCCCGGAGCGGCGGCACCGCATGGTCGCGGTCTTCTCGGACCCCGAGTTCGACGCCGTCCTCAAGCCGGAACACCACCAAGAGCGACGAAACCAGATCGCGGCGGACAGGCTCCTGGCTGAGAACGGCGACTTCCCCTTCGGGGATCCACCGGATCGGGAAGACGTCGAATCGGCGCAGCTGGCGGACGCGGACGTCGAGCTCCTCACGTCGGCAACGTTCAAGGACGCCGTACGTTTGCCGTCCGGTCTCGTGATCAGCGGCGAGACGGCCACCGAGCTCCGCCGGCAACTGCTGGCCACGAACCCGGAACCGGCCGACGAGCGGACCGCGCGGGATTTCCAGGCCGCGTTGGGGACCCGGGAGTCGCCGGCGGTCGCCGACGCCGCTGGTGCCACCAGGCCCGCCAAGCCAGCCGAGGAATCGACGGTTGCCACCCACACCGATCCGAGGCGTCACGGCAAGTCGCGCGAGCTCTGATCAGGGCAGAGCAGCGTCTTGCCGATGGTTGTGCGAGTTCGCGTGCGAGTACGTCCAGCGCCCCTCCGGGGAGCTCCCGCCAATCAGCCGGATCCGGCTGAAGGCTGCGCGCCGTACCCGAGGAAGCGCCGCCCGGCGGCCATCGTCACATTGGTTGCCGTGAGCAACGGAACCGGTCAGCTGCCGACGATTCCGGTCGCCGCCACGGCCAGCACCCGCCCGCCGGGTCTCGACCTCATCCATGATCGGGAAGACCACGCTCGCCGGTACAGCCCGCTCGGCGTACCCGACCCACCCGCCCGGACGCCGGCGCCAGGAACGAAGGGCGGCGCTTCTACCGCACGCCGGCCCCGGTCAGTCGTCGGCGTCGAAGAAGACGAGTTGGCCGTTGAGGGCGGTTTTGCGGTGGCGTTGGAGGTTGTCGTGGCCCCAGGGGAGTGCGTTGAGGTTCTCCCAGATCGGGCTGAAGTGCTCGTCCTCCAGCTGCTGCTCCTTGAACGGGTCGGAGCTGAAGACGTCCGTCTCGTCAGTGACCCGCATGCCCGGGTTGTCGCAGGCTTCAGGGCGCCGCTGCTTGCCGCTCTCGGAGTACCCGATCGTCGTGAACGCCGTGACGGGGTGGCCGGCCCAGATCGCGGACAGCGGCTCGATGAGGTTGTCACCGGAGTCACCACGTCCGGCGTTGCAGCCGAGCAGGATTATCGGTGCGCCGGGCTCGAGCATGCGGGCGATACGCACGAGCTGAGGCGTCAACTCGAGCAGGGTGAACGACGACAGTTGCTTTCCGTCGAAGACTTCGTTGCTGACGTCGAGTTGCCCTGGCAATCCGTGGGCGTTGATCGCGAGGCGGGTGATCGAGCCGGCCCCGATGGTGGCCGATCCGGCGCCGTCGTCACCGTAGAAGTCTGGGATGACCGCCCGCTCGAGCGCGTCCGCCAGCCCCTGAAGGGTGCTGAATTTCATGCCCAGCTGCCAGCCGGCTTGGCCACGCGATGTGCCACCAGGGTAGGCGATCACCCGGTTGGCTCCCGCTTCGAGGCGGGCGTCGCTGCAGACCAAGAGCGGTGCACGCTTGTGCTCGGCCCAGACGGCGAGACCGGTCGGCCAGCCGGCGCTGGTCGGCAACGGATAGCCCTCGTCCGCGCGGTCGTTGGTCCAGTCGTAGCGCACGTACTGGTCGCCTTTGAAGAAGTACGCCTTGTCGTGGCCGACGACTTTCGGCGCGTCACAACACGCAGTCAGGCCGCTGGTAAAGCCGTCCCCGAGGCTCCACGCTGAAATGGGCTTGATCTCCTGATCGACACCGAGAGAGGTCCAGTCGACCCGGGCGTAGATGTCGTCCTTGAAGAAGTACGCCTTGTTCTTGAAGGCGCCGAGTCCGTTGAACGCGACGTCCACACCGCTGGCGAAAGGCTCCGGGAGGCCCCAGCCTTTGGCGATCGAGTTCGGCCCGCGGTCGATGGTGTCCGTACGCCAGTCGTAGCGCACGTACTGGTCATTCTTGAAGAAGTACGACTTACCGGTGAAAGCCGCTTGGCCGTCGAGTGCTGCATCCACGCCGGCTGCGAAACCACCCGTGACATGCCACAGATCCATCGAAAGCGGATACCCGGCTTCGCCATAGTCCTTGCCGAGGTCGTAGCGCCAGTATCGGTCGCCGGAGAAGAAGTACACCTTGTCTGTGTTGTTGGGGTTGCGAATGCAACCGCGCGGCGAATCCGGGAGTGCTCCCATAACGTGCTCCGTCCGCCTCAGCCGGTTCCGTGCAGGGTGGCCAACGCTGTATTAGGCGTCAGTACGACCGGGCGGTCGACATCGATGACGATGCCTGGCACAACGATCTGCCGCACGACCTTGCCTTCGCTGTTGATGAGCGGGAACGACGTACTCAGCGACGGGTCGACGAACGCAGCCGTGGACGTCGAGCCCGCAGCAAGCAGCGACCGAGTGGCCCCGGCGTGGTCGACCACCGAGGTGAGGGCGGTGACGACAGCCTTGGCGGCCGCCTCCCGTACTGCGGTGTCGGTCACGCAACTGTCGAGCAGCGATCGCATCTCGCGGATCGGGACGGACCGAGCCGCACGCTCGTCGCCGTTGCGGAAGACCAGGTTGGCGTCGACCAGGCTGAGCACGAGGATGTATTCCTGCGTGAGCTGGAACAGCACGAAGTTGATCGGATCGGGGTTGTCCGAGTTGTCCACGGTCTGCTTGAAGCCTGTCTCGGTCGACACGTCGATCTGCTGGCTCGCGTCCCGGACGCTGACTTGTTCGCGGTGCTCGTCGTGCGTGCGGGCAGCCTCTTTGTGCGATTGGGTGCCGACGGCCTTCGCAAACCCGCGGCGGACGTCCTGGGACTCACCCTTGACCCGGAGCGTGGCGTCGACCTCCCCGCCGAACAGCGACGTCGCGTGTGCCTCGCCATGGAACGAGGCGTCCATCCCGTAGTCGTAGTTCTCCTGTGCCTCGGAGGATGACTCGTCCTCCCGGACCGCCTTCGAGAAGTTGTCGGCGACCCGCTCGGAACTGCTCTCGAGAATGTTCGACGAGGTCGCGTCGCTCTCCGATACCCGCTTCTTGGTGACGACCTGGAACTCGGTCTTGGTATGGCCGCCAACCTGGGTCGGCGTGCCGATCACCCCGCCGTTGCCGATCTCGCCGTGGAAGGTGGTGAGGGTGTACTCCTCGGTGAGAAACAGTTGCGGCACCGGCATGAATCGACCCATGACCGGATAGAGATCGGCGAGCTTCGACGGCCCCTCCTCGACGCGGTCGAGCGGGAGGTTGTAGCGGATGAACTCGTCACCGCGGAAGAAGAAGATGTGCTCCGCGTGCACGCCCGTGCCGTAGAACGCGAAGTCGATCCCGTCGGCGAACGCCTCCGGCCATCCATGCCAGTTCTCGACAATCGGCGCGGGGCCGAACTCGACCGCGTCCTTCGGAAGGCTGTAGCGAACGTACTCACTGCCGCGGAAGAACCAGATCTTCCCGAGGTGAGCGCCGAGCCCGTGGATCGCGGCATCGACGCCCTGCGAGAACGAGTCCGGCATGCCGTTCCAGCCGTCGGCGATCGGCCGCACCGGGACGGTGATCTTGTCCCGAGCAGGGTCGTAGCGTAGATACTGGCTCCCCGAGAAGAACCACAGCTGCCCCTCGAAGGGGGCGACCAGGCCGGTCGCGGTGGCGTCGACGCCCGTCGTGAAATTGACCGGGAAACCCTTCCAGTTTCCCTCGATCTTCAGGTCCTCGCTCGTCTCGTCGCGCGCATTGGCCTTTTCGAAGTAGCGCACATAGCTGTCCCCGCGGAAGAGCCAGATTCGGTCCGCAAACGGCCCGAACCCCCGGACGGCGGTGTCGAACACGCCCTTGCGCTGCGCATATCGAGACTGGCTCGGATCAGAAAAGCCGCCCAGGCGTGAGGGAAACGCTGACGGCTCAAGCCCCAGCGAGATCATCAGCGGTTTGACGCGGAGCTCGCGGCTCTCCTCGAGCGTCGGCGAAACCTCAAATAGCGGCCGCTCCGCAGCCGGCGACCCCGGATCGACCCGCAACACATTCCCATTGCCCGCGGGAATACCCACCGTTCCGCTCATAAGGTCCCCCCGACCTAGCGGTTCATTGTTATGCAGCGTACGCCGAGCATGGGCTTCGGTGGAAGGCCTCCTCCGGGCGGGTCAGGCTTCGTGGTTTCGCTGGTCCTGGCCGCGGGCTGCGCGACCGAGAGTCGTCGCGGTGCCAGGAGGGCGGGCGCCGTTGTCCGCGGCCCGGCGTACCTGGCCAGAGTGCCCTTGAGAGGTGTACGCCTGCACCTGCGCGGCGAGGCCGGGATCATGGTCCGCGGACTGCGTCTCGAAGAACAGCTCCTCGACCTGCGTAGCTCCGTTCAGGTCGGTGGAGACCAGGTGGATCGGTTCCGAACGGGGTACGCCGTCCCACGGCGGCCGCATCGGAGGTACGCCGTCGGCGCCCGTCCAGGTGCGCTCGTCGACACCGCAGTTGACCCGCAGCGCTTGCTCGGCAAAGTCACGCGCGGCGGCCGGGTCCTGACGAATCGCCTCGCGCAACCGCTCGGCGACGGACGCGGGCAGCACTGCCTGCACCTGCAGAAAGTTGCCCGGCTGGTTCGGCTGGACCGACGGGTACAGCGGCAGATCCTGACGGCGGCGCTGGCCGAGCTGATGCGGATCGAACGCGTAGCTGACCCGGACACCGGGCTCGAGACCGTTCGGGCCCGGGACCATCAGTGGCTTGTCGCCGTCGCGGACAGCACCGTTCTCGGTCTTCTTCCACCACAGCCGGCCGGTCTGCACGGCCTGCTGCCGGAACGACGGCTGGGTCGCCGGTGCGAATGCGACGCCTTCGTACATCCGCGGTCCGGCTGCGGCGAAGGCGGACCGGGTGTCGGTCCCAGGCGTGCCGTTTGTCGCGGCACCGTCGCCGAAGCTGTGGTTCCCGGAGTCCGTGCCGAGGCCGTCGCGGTACCGGACCGTCGCACCCCGCGGCCGCTGGGTCGACGCCGTCACCGTGCCGGCCATCCCGGTAGCCACGTCGCTGCCGAGCCGCGGATCGCCGGCGATACCGTGCTGGGCCACCTGCCACTGCCGATGACGTCGGTTGCCTTCGCGCACTACCTCCGGCTGACTCCTGAGCTGGTCGAGTTGCTCGAGGGTTGCGTTCAGGTGGATTCGCTGCTGACGATTCAGGTCGCGGGTCAGTCCGCCTTCGAACTCCGTGAGTATCCGAACGAGGTCCGTACCCGTCGTCGTCCGGGACCGCAGGCCCGTAGCCAGGACGGCTCGCAGCGCGACCCGCTGATCCTCGACCCGGGACCGCAGCAGCAAACCGTTGACATGATCAAGCAACTCCGCCGCACCGACCGGCTGCAAAGTCTCCACGCATTCCCCTCGCCAAACCGACGACCGCAGACGTAACTCTGCCCCAAACCCGTGTCACCACCGATTCAGAACGTTAGTTCGATTGGGGCGGGTGGGGACGGGACGCGATGAGGACCTGGCGCGGTGGCACCGGAAGGGTGGAGGTGCCTGCGGCGATAACGTTCGCGCGATCCCAGGGACGGTCTGATTGGAGGAAGGGATTCTCGGCCGCCATCCAGGTGTGCCAAAACTCGACCGTCGCCTGCGGGCCGCCGTTGACGCCTGACGCAAGGTCTCGGGCGATCCCCAGCCGCTCAGCCTCGGCGTAGTCGGACTGGACCCAGACCAGGCAGTCAATCAGACCGGCGAGTTCCCGACGCCCGGCGCCGACCCCCTCGACGATCACCAGCCTCTGCCCGGCCGGTACGGCGATGGCGCCGGGTCGGTCATGGAGATCCCAGGCCGGTGGACGATACGACACGGCCTCGCCCCGTCGAAGAGGTTCGAGCACGCCGCTCGCCAAAGCGTCGTGCCAGCCGAACATCGGGGCATGCCACGCGACGTCATCGACATGCACGACCGCGGAGTCCGGTATCGCGCCGACCAACCGTTGCGCGAGCGTGGACTTGCCCCCACCGCTGCGTCCATCGACCGCCACGATGCACGGACGTTCAGCCTGGGGCGCATCGGCGTGGCCGAGAACCAACGTTGCCAGGTCAGCCAAATGGACGGATCGCCATGGACCGGCGGGTGGTTCACCGGGTCCAGGTCGCATGTTCACCCCACAAGCATGCCGGATCCCCAACGAGGATTCAGGTTCCGCGAATGTAGAAGGTCTTGCTGACCACCACCACGGAGTGGCAGGCCGGGAAGTAGGACCGGTACGGGATGTTGCCCTTGGACGTCAGTTGCACGTTGACCGTGTAGCGGTCCGACAACCGCACCGCCGCGGTACTGACGGTGCGCCACTGCGTAGCGGTGGACTCCCGCCTTGCCCTCCCGGCACAAGTCTGCGACAGCCGGTCGCCCTCCTCGTAGGCCCAGGCACATTCTCATCCGGCGAAGCGCTCGCATACCACCTGCAGACACGCGGCCGGGTTGCCGTCGTCGGTGAGACCACACCCGGCGCCGCCGACCACATCACCCCGATCCGGCTGGCGCCGACGGTTCTGGCCTACCTGCCCGAGGCGTACGTCGTCGACACCATCACCGGCACCAACTGGGAAGGCTCCGGCGTCGTACCCGACGTCCTAAGCCCTCCCAACACAATGATCGAAACCGCAGTGGCAGCGCTGCGCTGACGGCTACTGGCGATCCGTCCAAGCGGCTGTGGGTGGACGCTTCAGCCATCCACCCACAGTATCCAGAGGAGATTTACGAACCGCGGATGGCGGAAGCTATCCGGCCCGGTGCGTCGATCGCCACGTTGTGATGAGCCTGCGACAGGACAGTCAACGTGCTGCCGGTCAACGCGGAATGCAGCTCGTTGGCGATGTTGAGGTTGAGGTCAGGATCTTGCGCTCCCCAGACGAGACGGGTGATGGGCCCGAGCTTGGCAAGCTGGGGCACGCGTTGTCCGTCGGCTCTCACAGTGTTGCCGACGTCGGCAGCCAGCGATGTCATGGGCGTGATGCTGCTGGGCGTCGTCTCGAATTGGTGCGCGAACAGCGGCGTGAAGACGCCGGCGTCCTGCGGACGCTCGAAGAACGTGCTCTCTTCCCACCGGAAGACGGTGGCAAACAGCCCGGGCTGGGTCCGGTAAGCCGTGACGAGGCTGTTGAGCCCGAAGGCGGTTCCTGCCGGCAGCGGGCCCAGGGGTGCCGATTGAGGGTACTGGCCCAGGATAAGAGTGGTTGTCAGAGCCGGCGGACCGGATTTGTCCACCGGAGCGTAAAAGCCGTTGGTGACGACGAGACGCTGAGTCCGGCCGGGATTGTCTAGCGACCAGTTGATGGCCGCCGGGACACCCGAATCGGAGGCGACGAGGATTACCGGCCCAAGGTGGAGCTGGGTGATGACCGCATTGAGGTCCGCCTCCTGCTGTGCGAATGTGTAGTTGTAATTCGCCGGCTTGTCAGATGCGCCCCACCCGAGGAAGTCGAAAGTGACAACAGTGCGGCCTTTGAGGCGCGCCACGACCTTGTCATAGAGGTGGTGGTTGTCGGGGAAGCCGTGGAGGAGGACGATCGCTGGTCCGGCACCCTTCTGCTCATAGGCTGCGATGTGATGGCCATCATGCGTGACGAACACCTGGTTCAGGTCGGATATATCCGTATCACCACGCGCGAACGAGGGGCCAGCGAAGGTGGCACCGAGCGTCACAGCAACCGCCGTGAATGCGATGAGCAGCGCTTTACGCGCCTTGAGAAAAGATAGCGACATGTTTTCTTCCTTCGGGAGCAGATATCAAGGGACGCCGCAGCTCACACAAGCTGCGAGAGCAAGGTCAAAAACCCGTTGAGAAGTCGGCCCGGGATTATCACCCCTCCTGCTGGGCCGGTATCGGGGTCGGCTCCCCCGACGTCGTGTGCTGGTCGGGACGGGCTGGAAGGAACACGAAGGCGGTGATCGCGCCGGCGGCGGCGACGCACGCGGCCACCACGCAACCTCCGGTGAAGCTGTGCATGAACGAGAGGATCGCTGCGTCGGTGAGGCCGTGCGCGAGGGCGGGGTGCCCGGCGTCGGCGATGCGCTTGGCGGCGGCGGCCGCAGCGGCGACCGAGCCGTTCGCGGCGGTGACGGCGGACGCCGGAAGTCTGGCGGGAAGCGCTGACGCCAGCCGGTTGGTGTAGAGCGATGCCGCGGCACTACCGATCACGGCGACGCCGAGGGTGCCGCCGAACAGTCGTACGGCGCTGTTGACGGCCGAGCCGATGCCGGCCTTCTCCGGCGGTACGGAACCCATGACGGCCTCGGTGGCCGGCGCCTGAGTGAGTCCCATGCCGAGCCCGAACAGCGCGCCCTGGACGGCGATGACGCCGTACGACGTCCCCTGGGACACCGTCGCGGTCCACAGCAGGGCCACGGAGTAGCACAGCAGCCCACCGGTGACGACGAGCTTGTTGCCGATCCGCACCGCCAGCCTTGTCCCCACCACAGCCGCTGCTGCCACCGACCCGGCGACCGGGAGCAGCCGCACGCCGGTGCTCAGCGGGCCATAACCCTTGATGAACTGCATGTATTGGGTCATCAGGAAGATGAAGCCGTTCAGCACGAAGAACGCGATCGCAATCGCGCCGCTGGCAGCGGTGAAGCGCAGGTTGCGGAACAGCGCGACGTCCACCATCGGATGGGTGGCCCGGCTCTCGACGGCCACGAGAGCGGCCAGTACCACGGCCCCGGCGGCGAGCACGGCGATGGTCCGCGCCGAGCCCCAGCCCCAGTCAGGAGCCTGGATGAGTCCGAGGACGACCAGCCCCATACCGGCGGCGGAGAGCGCCAGCCCGGTCCAGTCAATCCGCGGGGTACGAGGATCGCGGGAGGTCGGTACCGCGACCGCGATGACCAGCGCGACCGCCGCCGCCACCGGTGCCATGAACGCGAAGACGCTGCCCCACCAGTAGCGTTCCAGCAGCCACCCGCCGATGATCGGTCCGGTGGCTATCCCGACTCCGGTGGTGGCGCCCCACAGGCCGATCGCCACCGCCCGCTCCCGCCGCGCGGTGAAGACGTTGGTCAACAGCGACAGCGTCGCGGGGAACATCATCGCGGCACCGAGTCCCATCACCGCGCGGGCCACGATCAGCTCACCGGGAGTGTTGGCGAACGCGCCGACCAGGCTGGACGCACCGAACACGCCGAGGCCTGACAGCAGCATTCCCTTGCGGCCCAGCCGGTCCGACAGGCTCCCGGACGCCAGGACCAGCGCGGCGAAGACCAGGTTGTAGGCGTCGACAACCCATTGCAGGTCCGTGGTAGTCGCATTGATCCGCACGACCAGAGTCGGCAGCGCGACGTTCACGATCGTGATGTCCAGGCTGATGATCAACGCCGCCAGGCACAGGCCGGCCAGGACGAGTCCCCTGCCCTTCATGAAGCCTCCTAAGTTGCTTTATTAAACTCACTGATCACGATGCTAAAGTAGTGAGTTGAATAAAGCAACCAACTAGGTAGGAGTCATGCGGCAGACAAGCTTCTCCTCGATGCAGTGCTCGATCGCCCGGAGTCTGGAGCTGATCGGCGACTGGTGGACGCCATTGATCATCCGGGACCTCTACTACGGAATCAGTCGCTTCGACGACCTGGTCGAAGACCTCAGCATCTCCAGGAACCTGCTGGCCGCCCGCCTCACCCACCTGGTCAAGCACGGCATCGTGTACCGCCGCCCCTACAGCGAGCACCGGGCTCGACACGAGTACCTGCTGACCGAGTCCGGACGGGACCTGATGCCGGTGCTCATCGCCCTGATGGCCTGGGGTGACCGCTGGGCCACCCCCGAAGGCGGCCCTCCCGTGCTCTTAGAGCATCGGCCCTGCGGACACCGGTCCACCCCCGTCGTGAGCTGCGACGCCTGCGGCGAACCGGTTCGTCCGGGCGAATTCGACGCCTTGCCCGGCCCAGGCGCACGACCGAGCCCCGGCACGCGGATAGTCGCCGAGCTGATCTCCGCCCGCCACTCACGCCAGCCGCCTGCCTAGTGGTGGTTACCTGTTGGCCCAGACCTCGGCGACGTCGTACCGATGGCGTCCGCGATCGACCTGGTCATCACACCTCCGCAGTTGCTCGGCCGGGAGCAGGACCGGGCGTCGTGGCGTCTCGTCGCCAGCGAGCCGGTGGTGTGCTGTAGCGGCTCTTGAACGCGCGGCTGAACGCTGCCTCCGACGTGTACCCGACTCTCGCCGCGACGTGGTTGACCGACAGGGAGGTGTTGCGGAGTAGGTCGGCGGCGGTGTCGAGACGCACGTGCGCGAGGTAGGTAGCCGGTGGCTTCCCAACGCGCTCGGCGAACCGTGCCGCGAACGTCGATCGCGACAGGTTGCACACCTGGGCCAGGTCGTCGACCGTCCAGTCGCGGCCGGGAGCTCGGTGGATGGCGCTCAGGGACAGGCCGATCTCCGCGTCGAATGCGCCGGCCAGCCAGTTCGGTTCGGGGTCCTTGCCCGCGGCCCAGGTGCGCAGGATCTGGACGAAGATCAGGTCGAGAATACGGGCGATCATCACCGCCGAACCTTGCGAGGGCGTCTGCATCTCGATCAGGAGCATCCGGCGAGCGACTTCGAGGCCTTCGGGTACCGGGGTGCCGGTGGCGCCCAGGACGATCGCGGCCGGCAGACTCCTCAGCAGATGACTCGCCTGCGGGTCGCCGATCGTGAACCTCCCGCAGAGCCAGCGCACCTGTTCGGAGGCGGGGCCGCGTGCGCTGCTCAACTGGTGCCGGTCGCCGCGCGGGAGCAGGACAACATCTCCGCGACCGATGTGCTTGACGTCCGGGTCGCCGTCGATCCGAAGCTCGAGCTCACCCTCCTCGATGATGTGCAGGCTGCCGACATCGGCGAAGCCGACCGCGAAGGTCGACGGCTGCTGCAGCGTGACGACCCGTTCTCCGGTCAGCCGGACGCTGCGGAGCAAGTCCGAGAGCAGGTCGTCCGGCTGCGCGGCCGGTGGACGATCTGCAAGATTTCCCGGCGAGACGGTCATGGTCGGTCAGTATTCCTCTCACTAGGATCAACAATCGCCGCGAGTGCAGATGCTCGCCGGTTTCACGTCGAAATCATTGAAAGGTCATCAATGGCGAACCCGACCAAGATCAGCTTTGTCTACTCCAACCCCGAGGATCCGGAGGCTTTCGAGGCAGCGTACGGCGAGCAGCTCACGCTGGCGCGCAAGCTCCCCGGTCTGATCCGGCTCCAAGCCTCGAAGGTCTGGCCGAAGGAGGACGGCAGCGAAACCCCGGCGTACCGGCTGCTGGACCTGTACTTCGAGGACTACCAGGCGGCCAGTGCCGCCGCATCGGAGGCGGGCCCCCTGGTCGGCGCCACCCTCGAACACGCCACCGGCGGTGTGGTGATCGCGTTCGCGGAAATCCTCGAGGACGCCTGAATCGAAAACTCTTGGAACCGGTCCGGAGTCAGGCGGCCCGGACCGGTTCACTTATCGAGTTACACCTGAGAATCCCGGGGCAAAACGCCGGGATTCTTACCTAGAATTTCAGTCGAGTGCGCCCAATGGCTGGGATAGACCTCGAGAAGGCGTGCGCGGTCCACGGCATGGTGGAAGACTAGACACACTCGCTTGCTTTGTTCAACCATCATCTTGACTTTAGTGTGTACCATGCACGTGTGCGCAGCTATGACCAGTACTGCTCGATAGCCCGAGGGCTCGATATCATCGGCGATCGCTGGACGCTGCTGATCGTGCGAGAGCTCCTCCTCCAAGGCCCCTGCCGTTTCACCGACCTGAAGAACGGCCTGCCCGGCGTCGCCACCAACATGCTGTCAAGCCGGCTCAAGGAACTCGAGCAGACGGGACTGATCACTCGGTACGACGCGCCGCCGCCAGTCGCGACCGTGCTGTACGAGCTGACGCGAGACGGCGCGGATCTCGAGCCCGTTCTCAAACAGATCGGCCTGTGGGGACTGCGCCGAATGACCGACGACCGTGCTGACGACGCATTTCAAGCCTCATGGTTGGCGTACGCCCCGGCGTGGTTCACGGCCGACGCCAACCCCGACGGACCGCCGGCCACGATCCAGCTCATCGCCGGGGGCCAGGAAGCGGTGATCGCGCTGGAAGGCGGAAGCGTCCGCACCTGGGTCGGACACGTTGACCACCCAGACCTGGTCATCGACGGATCACCACGCGCAGTACTCGGACTGGTGACCGGAATGATCGACCTCAAGGCAGCCAAAGCGCTTGGCTCGACGATCCGCGGCAAGCATCAGCTACTGCAGCGCCTGCACCCGATCCCGGCCACGCCAGAGGTTGAGTAACGGAACGATGCAGCGACGGCGGTCACTTCCAGTCAGGCCAGAGTGGATCAGTCTCGGAACGCGCGATCTGGATCGGCGTAGGCCTGCATGTGGACGATGAGTCCGTTGCGGACTGTGAAGATGTCCGCGACCTCAGCTTTCCGATCGATGCCGTCGGCACCGATGCCTTCGAGGAAGTGACGGACAGCGATGGTGTTGTCCACGCGTCGAGCGACCGGGACCGAGTGCAATCGTTCCCAACTGTCGCGGGAACGCCGGAGGTAGCCGGCGACGGCGTCGCGACCGTCGTATCGCCCACCATCGGGGAACTCGTCGGGCTCGACCCAGACGACGTCTTCGGCCATGTTCGCCACTGCGGCATCGATGTCGCCGAGAGCGAAGGCCCGGTACGCCGCCAAGACCGTCTCCAGGTCCGGATCCCCGCGGCGCACTTCACCTTGCGGCCCAACTGACTTCTCGTCGTTGACGTCTGCTGCCACCAGTTCGGGTTGGTCGTCCTGGGGAGGCTTGGACGATGCAGAGGTCATGGTTGAGTTCTAACACAGTCAAGTGGTCTTTTGCAATCAATAAGTAGCAGATATCACCACAGCAGGTTGAACGCGACGCCGGCTGACTGGCAGCATGAGCACATGATTCCTGCACCCGTGAAGCCGACCGTCTCGATCAACGCGCTCGAGGTCCTCGACGTTCGCGTGGGCACTATCGAGGCCGTCGACGATGTGGCCAATTCCAAGAAGCTGGTGCAGCTCACCGTCAGCTTGGGCGATCACCAGCGCACGATTCTCGTTGGGATGAAAGGCGAGCGCGACGACCCGCGCGAGATCGTGGGGAAGCAGGCCCTCTTCGTTGTCAACCTGGAACCACAGCGGATGGCCGGTGTCGTCTCCGAAGGCATGGTCTTCGACCTCGGTTACGCCGACGGCCTGTCCCCGGACCTCGCAATGCCAGAGCGACAGATACCTGACGGCACACGCGCCGGCTGAGGAATCGAGGCGTTGGTCTCCAGCGTGCACCTGGAATCGCACGGGGCCTGAACGCTTACACCGCGACCACTTAGCCGGGTCAGAGTTCAACGCGCTGAGCTATGGCCGCGGCCTCGAGCCGGCTCGGTACGCCGAGCTTGCGCAGGACGTTGGTGACATGCACGCTCGCGGTCTTCTCCGAGATGAACAGCGCCTCGCCGATCTGCCGGTTCGTCTGTCCCTCGGCGAGCAGTCGTAGAACGTCGACCTCGCGTGGAGTGAGATGGAAATGGGCCAGTGGATTGGCAGGTTCTGTGGGCTGGCACGTGGTGAGATCCAGCCGACCGCGACGGGCAAGCTGGCGTATCTTCTCTGCGAGCGGTACCGCGCCGAGCGCCTCGGCAATCCGAAGTGACTCACGGGCGGTGGTGGCAGCCACCGTCCGGTCCCCGTGCTCACGAAGCAGGGCGTCGGCTTGGCGGTATCGCGCCTCGGCGATCTGGAAAGGCTGGCCGACCTGTTCCCAGGCTGTGACGACAGTTGCCCAGGCGCCGCCGGTATCACGGCCGAAGACGCGGTCATGCTCGGCCTCGGCCGTAGCAAGCCAAGCATGCGGTTCAGGAAGCCACGTACCGCGGGCCACGACATCCGCAGTGAAGGCTCGCAGACGATCGGCAAGCCGGTCCGCAGCGGCTTGTGCGCTACCCGGGGTGAAGACAGAACGCTCAGCCTCGACCGTCATCGCGAAGGACAGCGCGCGCGCCCGGTAGAACTGATCGTCCGTGCGCTCGGCAATCTGCAATGCATCGTCGAAGAGCTGCCGAGCGTCGTCGAGGCGTTGGCCGGCGGCTGCCAACTCTCCCGCGCGCATCAGTGCCTGCGCCCGAAATTGCACATCGCCGGACGCCTTCGTTTCATCAAGGCACTGCTGAATCAGCCTCCGCGCCTCGTCGTAGTCGCCACGCTGCAACGGCAGTGGCAGCCAGCGCAGCTCGAGATAGGGACCGGCTGTCGAGTTGGGCATGGCCGCGCGCATCCGGTCTGCCTCGGCCCACCGCCCGGCGCAAATCAGCGCGGCGAGCGCGTTGCCGGCGATCGACTCGCTGTGACGCGGACGACCGACCTTGGCGGCATACCGAATCCCCTCGGCGCCTACGCGAACTGCCTCGGCGTACTCACCACTGATCAGCAAGCTACTGGCCTCATTGACATAGGCGCGGCAGACCTCGTCTGCGGTGCCGAACTCAGTGGACAGGCGGTGGGCCTGGCGCACGGCAGCCAAGCCGTCCTGAACGCCGCCGAGCGCGACCAGTGCCGTTCCCATGCTGCACAGCGCATGGCCCTCGACGTCCGGCGCGCCGACAGTTCGGGCGATGGTAATCGCTCGGGTGAGTACTGCTTCAGCATCGCGGTACTGCTGACGAACCATCATGCTCTGCCCGAGTGCCGAGAGCGCGAAGGCCTGTTCCCGAGACGGTGGCCGGCCTTCCAGAATCGCTAC
Organism: Kribbella sp. NPDC026611; assembly: GCF_040638345.1. Taxonomy (NCBI): domain Bacteria; kingdom Bacillati; phylum Actinomycetota; class Actinomycetes; order Propionibacteriales; family Kribbellaceae; genus Kribbella; species Kribbella sp. NPDC026611. The sequence continues at coordinate 169,132 of NZ_JBEZYC010000010.1, read as the reverse complement.
AGATTCCTCGTACGCCGCGACGGCTTCCGGCCCATGCCTCTGTGTCCAGTTGCTGCGACCGATCCGCTCCAGCACGAGCGAACGTTGTTCCGGTGGCGCATCCCTCAGCTCGTCGAGCGCTGCCTGGGCCAGAGCGATAGCACGGTTGGTGCTCGAGCTCGCCTGCACTGCGTCCGCGGCGTGGAGGAGCAGCTCGGCACGACTCATGCCCGCCGCCGCGTCCGCGTCCGGTACCTGGCCGCGAAGTCGTAGAGCCCGCTCGAAATGCTCAGCCGCATCAGCCAGCGCGCTGACCTTCTCCGCTTCGAGCCCCGCACGGACGGACGCTCCGAATGCGCGTGGAGCGTCGGTTGCGGCGTACCAGTGGTAGGCGATCTGTGCCCAGCGCGACCGCTCGTCTCGTCGAGTTCCCGCCTCCAAGGCCAGCGCCGCGACGCGGTGAAGATCCTCTCGTTCCCCGGGCAGGAGATCGTCGTAGAGGGCCTCGCGGATCAGGGCGTGCCGGAACCGGCAGCTGTCACCGTCGAGGACAAGGATCTGGTGGAACACGGCTTCACGCAGAGCCGCAGACACCGTCCCCGCCGGTCGCTGGGTGATCAAGCCGAGCTGCACGTCATCGACATCCATACCTAGTACGGCGGCGTTGTGCAGCAGACCCTGGGCGTCGGACGAGAGGCGTTCCACCCGAGCAAGGATCACGTTGGCCAGCGAATCCGGCAGGCCGCCGTGGATCGCTCCGGCAGCGATCATTTCCTCGACGTAGAAGGGGTTGCCTTCCGTGCGGGTATACAACTCATCGACGACTTCGGCGGTAGGCGGCTCATCGCAGATGTCTGCGAGCATCCGGGCCAGATCACCTCGAGCCAGGCCACCGAGCAGGATGCGCTCGACCAGTGGGTCTCGCTCGAGGTCGGCAATGACGGGACGGAGCGGGTGTCGGCGGTGCAACTCGTCGGAGCGATAACTGAGGACGACAGCAACCGCCGCGTCCGGAAGATTGCGACCGAGGAATGCGATCCAGTCACGAGTAGACGCGTCCGCCCAGTGCAGGTCCTCGAGGACGAGGAGTACCGGATCCCGCTGCCCCAGCCGGGTCAGCAGGCCCAGCAGATTCTCGAAGAGGAAACCCGAGCTGTCGGATGCCGACCCGGACCGGGTTCCGAGCAGCGCGCCGATCTCGTTCCATCCCTGTCCTGCGAGGTCGATGAACTCCTGGTCGCCGAGATGCGCACGAAGGTCGCGCAACGCCTGCACCAGCGGGGCATAGGCCACGGACACCTCGCCCAATTGCACGCAGCCCCCGACGGCGACAACGAAGTTCGCCGCGCGCGCCTCGGTCACGACTTCGGCGATCAATCGACTCTTCCCGATACCGGCATCGCCGGCGACCACGACCAGAGCCGAGCTGCCCTCGCCCGCTGCGGTGATGGCCGAGCGCAACGCCGCCAGTTCACCGATCCGTCCAACCAGCCGATCGCTGGTCACGCGTCGAGCCACAGGCACAATATGACGGCTCCTAACGTTGTCGTTCTGCTCTGTCGTCTGGATGGTTTTGGGCTGGATGCGGGCGACGGACCGCAGGCTCAGCCAAGAGGAGGTGGAGCACCTCCGGCTCCGCCACACAGAGCGCACGGGCTTTCTCTTCGTAGGCTCGGTCAGCACCGGTGAGGCGACCGTGATGTTGACGGAGGTGCTCGCCCCATGAAGGCACCACATAGATCTCGAGAAACTGGCCGGGAAGCTCGCCGATCCGCCACAACTCACAACTGGTGGCACCAGTACGCCGCCGCGATCTCTGCACGTCCGACATGGCGACGACGAACTGTTCCTCGCTGGATTCCGGCACTCGGTAGGTAACCTGGATCGCTACCGGGTCCAGCCTGTTCTGCGGCTGCTGGGCAAGATCCGGCTCCGGCCAATACACGGCAGGTTCACGGTTCATGCCATGCCAATCCACCGCCGGCTTGCGCCCGACGATCGCCACGCTGAGCACGATCAGAACAGCTGCGGTGACATACGCCGCCGTCACGCCGGCACCTTGCGCGAGCAGTCCCCACAGCAATGCGCCGCCTGCCTGTGCACCGAACAGCACGACCTGGTAGGCGGCCGATCCACGTGCGCGTACCCATTGCGGCAGAAACATTTGCACGTTCGCGGTTGCATCAGTCAATGCTGCTGTCCAGGCGACACCAGAAATAACCAGTACCGCCAGGACAGGAACCGGCTTGTCCAGCACGGAGAGGGCAGCAACGGCAGCGGCGAACACGAGACGCGCGGTGACAGGGAGTCGGGTGTTGCCGAGCCGTCGCCGCATCCACGGCACAAGTGGTGCTCCCGCAGCGGCGCCGCCGCCGGCAGCGGCCAATGCGAGGCCGTACCCTCCAGCTCCATGCCCCAGTCCTCGCGCTGTCACGAGCGGCAACAGAGCCCAGAAACACGAAGCCGGCAGCAGGAATGCTGCGAGTTGCCAGAGCATCCGTCGCATGACACTCGAGTAGCGCACATAACGCCCGCCTGCACGCAAGGCAGCGATGAAAGGCTCTCCTCGTTCGGCTGGCAGTGGTTCCTTCTGACGCCACAGCCCGAGCACAGCAGCGTAGGCGCCGAACAGAACCGTGGTCACGCCAAACACTGCTGATGCGCCCCACGATGCCAGAAGTACGCCACCGAGCAGCGGACCGATCGCACGCGTGAGATTGATGCCGAACGCATCCAACGCGGCAGTGGACTGTAGGCGACGCCGTAGAATCAGGCTCGAAACGAGACCCTGGTAGGTAGGGGCGCCCATGGCCGTTCCGCAACCCGCCATGAAGATGAGCAGCAAGACGACCGGCGGCGACAGCCTTCCAACCAGGGCCAGCGCCGCCATCGCTGTCGCCGTGCAGACCTGGAACACCTGTATCGTCAGCAACATCCGGCGGCGGTCGAGAACATCGGCCAGCACGCCGGCCGGCAGCGCCAGGAGAAGTACCGGCAGCATGCTCGAAGTGTTGACAAGGGCGATGAGCACTGGCGAGCCTGACAGCTCGACGAGGATCCACTGCGCAGCCATCAACTGCATCCAGCTGCCGAGCAGACCGCCGATGCCGGCCGTCCACATCATGCGATAGGCACCGTTACGCAGCGGATCCCAGACGCTCACGACGGACTCACTGCCCAACACCCATGGCCGCGGCATAGCGGATCCCGATACCCCAGGTGCCACCGTGCTCCTGGGCGATCTCGCTCGCGCCGTCCGCCGTGGCTGCGATCCCCCAATCCGCCTGCAATTCCTGCAGAAGGGTCACCCACGTGATGGGGACCGCACCCGCCTGCATCATCCTGTGCATTGCGAGGTTGTGCGATTCGACTGACGTGTCGCCACACGCGTCGGCCACGACGTACACGTCGTACCCGGCGGCGATTGCGCTGAGGGCGGGGTGTGCCACGCAGACCTCGGTCCACAATCCCGCGAGCACCAGTTTGCGTCGTCCAGTCGATTCGATGGAACTCACCACGCGCTCGTCCGCCCAGGCGTTGATGACGGTGCGGTCGTAGACCTCGGTGTCGGGGAACAACGACGCGAGTTGCGTGAACGTCGGTCCGCCGAACTGCTTGGCGCTGATGGTCGCGAGCACTGTCGGCACACCGTAGAGCGCGAGCGTCTTACCAAGGCCAGTCACGTTGTTGAGCAATGTCTGGCCATCGATCGAGTTCACACCGAAGGCGAACTGCGGCTGAAGATCCACAAGCAATGCCACGGTGTTGTCCGGCGTGAGCAGAGTGGTCGGTCCTGTCATTTCGTTTACTCCTCCTCGGTGCAGATATCGGATAGTTCGGCGTGAGCTACGTGGCGCTGGACGTGACCTCAGTCGCGACGGCCGCTGCTCTTGATGCGCGGTGGAGTGAAGCAAGGGCTCGGACCTGCGCCCATACCTGAGCGCCGCGCCGGGACGTACTCGTCTGGTCGGCGACCACCGGAGCATCGGGCAGCGCTGACTGCGCCAGGCTCCGGGCGTTCTCCACAACGGTGTTGCCGGGGATGGATATCGACATTCTGGGCTCCTTCATAGATCGCGCGAGTTCGGTTAGTGGCCTTGCGGTCCGCATCCCGCGGTCCCACCAACACATCGTCGATCTGGCAGCCGGCACACCACATCTGGCGCACAACCTCAGATCAGGCCCCTTGGCACTCAATTCCGACGCCCGTGCACTTAGATCCGACATGGCAGGCATGAGCCTTCTTCAGGCGTTGAAAAGGAAAATCACCTGCCAAGTCTGACTGGCTGGGGCAGGGCTGGACGGATTCAGGCACGGCACGCCCGTCACCTCGTGGACCCAACCTGCCAGCCGTGCGATGCACACCGCTTCCCTCGGGTACCAGTCCTGGTACCACACCCGCTGGTACCAGCCGTGTTGCCAGTGCAGGAAGTGTTGGCTGGACTCGGAGAGGCAGTACTCGGTGTGGATGGCTTCAGGAGCGAAGTAGGTGTCCGCTTGCAGGCACCGGCCGGTGGCGACGTTCTTGGTCCAGCCGCCGTTCCAGATATGCCATTGCTGATAAGGATTACGGGGATCACAGGGGTTCAGGTAGACATCGCCGGCGGCATTGCTGTCCAAGCAATATCCTTCGTCGTTTCCGATCTGGTTGTAGTCAAGACCAGCTGATGCCGGCGCCGCAGTACCAATGATCAGCCCAGCGACGACAACGCTGCACGCGATCGCTGCGCTGATCCAGCCTCTTAGCCTCGTCTTCAAGGAGAGCTCCTATGCTCGGTGGCTCCGTTCGCGGAGCCCTGTGAGCATCTGAGCACCTTGGCCTTGCATCTGGCTTACGCGCCCTTCACAGCTTGTGAGGTCAGCGACCCTCAGTGCTGGTCTGCCAAATCGTCGTTCGCCCGTACACGATGACGGCGTTGCCAGTGTTCAGCATTTGGAGTACGGCGCCGGCGTGCGGGGCGGTCTTGCTGGACCAGAGGGGCTTGTTGGCGGGGCTGTAGACGATCAGATTGCCGTCGGCCTGCATGATCGCCCAGGCGCCGGGGTTCTTACCCGTCGCGGTGTGCCACAGCGGGGTCGTACCATTTTTCACCAGCACCAGGTTGCCGTCTGTCTGCATCATCATCCGGTAGATCCGGTTTGTCGAGAACAGCGCCTGCCCCGGCTTCAGCGCCCGATTCACACCGAGCGTGCCCAGCACCATCGAGCGCGTCCAGACTGGCTTGCTGCGGCTGTTGTAGAGGACCAGGTTGGAGTCGTTCTGCACCGCCAACCTCGCGTTCGTGCTGCCGGCGGTGTTGCTGGCCCAGATCCGCGTGCGACCGGAGATGACGACCAAATTCCCGTCGCGCTGCATGACCAGTGAGGAGGCCCTGCGGTTCGTCATCGTGCCCCACAGCGCGGTGCGACCCTTGTAGAGCACGGCGTTGCCATCGGCCTGCATGAGCAGGGTGAAGACGCCGTTCTGGGACCGGCGATACTGACCAGGCTTGAGGATCTGGCCGGGCAGCAACACATCCGAAACTGAAGCCACCTGCGTCGTTGAGATGGCTTCAGTGGTCGATGCGTCAGCGGCAGGGGCAATCAGCAGCGTCGCACTTGCAGCGAGCGTGATGAGCGCCCACGTGCAGGTGGACTTGAGGTTGATCATCGAACTTCTTCTCCACTTCCAGACGGTCGGTCCGGTCGGTCCGGACCAAGGAGGTGGGCTCCGCGCCCAGCGCACGGAGCCCACCGTGGGTGCGTCGCCTTCTTCAGCGCAGGCACGGGCAAACGCTACGGAGCCCGCCTTGCACCTGACTTACACGTCGACGGGACATGCGCGATCACGTCCGAGCAGCGGCACCAAGCCGATCCGTCGACCTCGGCTCGCCGAACATCCAACCCGACGACTCCTGGATGGAGATGGATGCCTTAGGCATCGAGTGCGGCAGGTCAGTGGTTCGGCTCCAGGTCCGGGCGCATGCGGGCGAGGAGGGTGGCGAGTTCAGGTTCGGTGATCTGCTCCGTGAACAGCTGGCCGAGGGTCGTGCCGTCGGCCCAGGCGCAGTGCACCTCGGAACCGGCCCGCTGCGGAACAGGGATCGAAGCGCACTCGATCGTCTCACCGCTACGGCGGCCGGGGTGCTCGGTGATCCCGTGCTCGAACTGACCGTGGGTGGCAAGGTCGCGAAAGAACGCGTCCATCGTGACCTTCGGGTCCCAGCGGCCTTCCAGCCCGACAAAGACCATCACGAGTGGCTTACCGTCAGGATGCTGGGGATGCGCGTAGGTCGCGTACTTCAGATCCTTCCCCGACTTGATCAGGTTCTCGTAATACTCCTCCACAGCCGGCGGTGTCGGCACCTTGTGCACCCCGCCCGCCACGTCCGGCAGCGCGAGATGCCCGCGCTGAACACCCGGCGGCGTCGGAGCATCGCTGTCGTAGTGGATCAGTAACGGCAGGATCCCGACCACCAATGTCGCCGTCGCGAGGCCACGCAACCGCAAGGCTTTCCGCACCTCGGGCCGTTGGTAGATCGGCAACACCGGCGGTGAACCGACGAACTGCTGAGGTGGTGACGACCATCCCGGCTGCGGGTTCTGCGCGGGCGGCGGTACCGCGCGTTTCGTTGCCTCGAGTCGCCGATTCACAGCAATGAGTCCAATGATTCCACCGAGGACGAGGACGAGCCCGACCACCGTGAGCACCGACAGGTCGGTCGGTGTCCCGAGGGTGACCGCAGCGTCAAGACTGATCTGGCACATGACCTCGACTCCCCTCGGAACCTCTTCGCCCTGCTGATGCGGCCTGTCACGCGGAAGTTGCACCAGGCCGCCGGCCCCAGCTAACGCCAGCTCGCCTTCACATTGGTTTCACGTCCCGTGGCGGTCCGACTGGCTCAGTCCAGGAAGGTGCGCAGATTTGCGACGTAGGTATCGGGATCGTCCAGCCACGGGTAGTGGCTCGCCTGGGGGTGGACCGTGAGTTGCCAGCCCGCGAACGACGCGACTGCCTCGGCGGCCTGTTCAGGTGTGGGGCCGATCTCCAGCTCCCCGACGTACATCATCACCGGCGCGTTCACAGCGGCCAGCGCCGCCTTTATGGCCGCCGGCTCCGGCGCCCCCGGACCGTAGAACTCGGCTGCCACTGCCTTGTGCCGCTCGGTGAATCCCAGCCGGGCGTGCCTCTGCGCGGCTAGGTCCCAACGGCCGTAAAAGAAGGGCAGGTAGCGGTGTCGAGTCTCATCGGATGTATCCCCACTTCCAGCCGCATCGATCGCGGCGCACGCATCCTCGTACCAGGGCTCTCCCGAACGGCGTGCCATAGCCGCCCGCTGCTGCGCGTCGGTCAATGTCAGCCCCAGCGGGAAGAGCCCTGGGCTGTGTAGCACCAGGCGCCGGATGCGCTGCGGATATGCGGCTGCGTAGTAGAGTCCCACAACACCGCCCGCTGAGTGCGCGAGCAAGTCCATCCGCTCCAGACCAAGCTCGACGCGCAGGCCTTCGACGTCCTCGGCCAACCGATCGCGACGGTACGTCGCAGGGTCCGTCGGCGTCGAGGACTCTCCCGTCCCCCGGGTCTCGGGCATGATCAGCTCGCGATAATCTGCGAGCCCCCCAAGGTCCCCAAAGTAGTCGGGGTGCCGACCAGGCCCACCTGGCAGACATACCAACGGACGCCCGGTTCCGATCCGTCGATACGCAATCTTCGTGCCGTCGTACGAGGTGAAGTGCGGCATGGCGGCACGATAGCCCCGCGCTGTGCAATTCGATCGCGTGTTCTGCTGCCAGCAGAGACAAGCCCCGCCTCTCCAGGCTCATGCCGTATCGCTCTTGCCATCAGCAACCAATGACCGGCCGCGCTGCGTCGCGTTATCTGATCGAGATTGGACTGGCGCAGTACGTCACGAACTGGCATCTCCACTGGGGCGGGTTTGTTCCTATGCTGCCGCAGACACTCACTAAGGAGGACCGATGAGATCTCTGCGCGTCGCCGCTGTTGCCCTCGCCAGTGCGGGCGTCGTCGCCGGCTCGTCCGTCGCAAACGCACACCCGCGTTGCGAGCAGGTCGATGCGACCATCTACGACAAGGTCGTCGACGTAGGCTGCCCGTCACCGACCCAGGTCTGCGTTGCCGGCACGTTCCGCGGCCGCCACAGCTTTGACGGCACCAGCGTCTTCATCCTCGGGTCCCGGGGCGAAGCGCCACCGACGGCGCCCGGCTACCGCCCGGTCAGCGGGACGATCACCTACACCTTCGCGGACGGCTCGACCTTGACCGCCCTCGAGACCAGCATCGGCAACGTCAACACGACAACCGGCACCGGCCATGCCGGCGGCACCCAGGAATTCACCGGCGGCACCGGCCGCTACGAGAACGCCACCGGCTTCACCTACCTCAACCAGCACTGGCAGACCGACCATTTCGTCACCACGATCCACGGCGAAGCCTGCCGCTCCAACGGCTGAGCAGCACGCTCCCTGCGGAGGTTCCTCAGGGAGCGTGCTCGACGGGGATTCTTGCTTAGACGTTCCTCGCACGTCGCCAGGTTTCGAAGTTTGCGGCGATGATGCGCTCGTCGTGCACGCCGGCTGCTTCGTCGGACGCGAGCCAGACGATAGGCGGTGCCATCACCGTCGGTTCCAGGAGTCTGCGACCCTCGGGCGAGGCGTCGTCGGGCAACATCCCCGTCGCGGTCAGGCCACCTGGCAGCAGCAGGTTGACAGTGACACCCGTCGTACGCAGATCGGCCGCCATGATCCGCGACATCGCCTCACTGCCGGCGCGGGACGGTCCGCACGGCACGAAACCGACTCGGTGCATGGTCGAGTTGACCGTACCAGCACCCTCATCGGTGTCTCCCTTAGCGAGCTAGTGCGGCGTCGAGTGCGCGGCGAACGGCGTTCTCCGGGTCGGGGTCCAGCTCGCGGGTGCGCCAAGCGACGAAGCCGTCGGGCCGGACCAGGCTCGCGCCGCCCGCACCGATCCCGTAGGCCGGCAGCGTGTCGATCACGTGCACGGCGATCGGGAGACCACGCGCGGCGGACTCCCACGGCGAGCCGTCCCGACCGGCCAGAAGCACGAATCCGTCCCCGAAGAGGTCAAGCACAGAGCTGGACCCTAGAAACACATGTGGTGCTCGGGTCCCCGGCTCGCCGGACAGCTCGGAGGGCACCACCGGCGGTCGATCCAGGTAGCTGTATCCCATCGCGACCGCACCGTACTCAATGAGCTCCGGTCCCTCGGCAGACCGCATCCGGCTGCCGAACCGCGCGAGCGCCTGCTGCATGGTCAGCCGGCCCACCGGACGCCGTTCCGCGTCATAGGTGCGCAGCAAGTCCTCGCCTGCCGAACCATCCAGGACCGCGGCAAGTTTCCAGGCCAGGTTGTGCGCATCCTGAATGCCGCAGTTCGCACCCAGACCGCCGGTCGGCGGCCACGTGTGCGCCGCGTCGCCAACCAGAAACACGCGACCTACCTGGTACCTGCGTGCGAGTCGGGCAGCGATCGGAAAGGCCAGCACCGTCAGATCCGTGCCAGGGATCTGTGGATGCAGCTTGACCTCCACGTCCGGCAGTCCTGCCGCGGCGCGGACCATGTCTGCGATCCGCGCATCGCTGTACGCCGTGACGTCCTCGGCAGCGGCGTCGTAGCCGGTGCCGAACACCCAGCGCAGGCCGGCATCGTCGTGCGCCATGAGAATCGTAAAAGGACGCGGCTGCTGCAGATACGCCATGCTCGCGATGCGGCCGCGTAGCGCAGGTCGCAGGTCGGCCTCGACGATGGCGGTCAGCGTAGTGAACAGAACGCCAGGGCCGTCGGTCTCGATTGCGAGTTCGGCACGGATCGAGCTGTTGACCCCGTCAGCCGCGATCAGGTATTCCGCCTCGATCGTCTCGTCCACACCGGTTGCATGATTCCGGACGGTCGCGAGGACGCCGTGCAAGTCCTGTCGATGGGTGACGAGTTCGACGCCGAATCGTAGCTCGGCTCCGAGCTCGCGAGCTCGATCCCGAACAAGGATCTCGAGCACGTCCTGGTCAATCGGGCCGAACCCGCACGGGCTGGAACTTGCTCCGTCGTCCTCGTGCGGCTCGTCCGGCGTGGTGTACTCCGCATCGTTCAAGGTCTGCCCTTGTACCGGCGTGTAAGCGAAGCCCGGACCGGCGAACGCGGACCCCAGGATCGCGGGCTCGAGCCCTGCCTGCCGGTAGATCTCCATGGTGCGTGGGGTCAGACCGCGCGCCCGCGGATGAATCAGCAGGTCGGGGTGGCGCTCGACCAGCACGCACGGCACTCCGTGCTTCGCCAGGAACAGGGCCGCTGTGAGTCCGACAACCCCGCCACCGACAACCAGTACTGAAGTCTGCACGAAACTCCTCCTCGGTCGAGACGTCATTCCTCGCCACGCCAAGCACGACAGGTTCTGCCCGCTGACTCGGCGACTGCTGAGACATGGCTCCGGCCTGGTGCGCGCCCAACGCCGGCTGCTGAGACGACGGACGCGCGCCGGCGCGCACACTGGACTTCTTACTCGAATCAGAACTCGACGACATCCAGGAAAGACTCACGTGTTTCGCGCATTATCATCACCCCTTCCCTTTGGCAGATTGGACATTAGGCGCTGCACCTTGCTGCGATCTTTCACGACGCTTTCTCGAGCACTGGGTTGGAATCACGGCGCCGAGCACTGCGCAGACCTCGCAGCAAACTCTGTGCCTACCGTGACGAGCTTGGCGTGATGTAAGAGTCATGAAGCCCTTGGCTTCGTAGGGTTTACCCATGGGTGGCACAACGCCGGGACGTGATGATCGGGTGCGACTTTGTCAGCTTTGTTCTGGTGGTGTCCATGGCAGTGCCGGGGATGCCCTTGGCCGTTGTCTGTGCCGGAATGGCGGGCGTCGCCCTTGTCGGCGGGCCGTTCCGCTCCGCGCGACTGGCGCTGCTACCTGAGCTGTTGTCCGGTGATGCCTACATCGCAGGGCTTGCCGCGCGCGCCATGATCAACCAGACCGCACAGCTGGTCGGGTTCGCCGCGGGCGGTGTCCTCGTCGGACTGGCGAGCCCTTATATAGCCTTGGTGGCCGACGCGATGACGTTCGCGGCCTCGGCCGTCCTGCTGATCCGGGTATCCCGCCGACCGGTGACTCAGCACCGGCGGCACCGGTTCTGGTCATCCTCCCTCCACGGCGCCCGGGTCATCGCAGGCATCCCGGGCCTGCCCGCGCTGTACGCCCTTGCCATGCTCGCCGGTTTCTACATCGGGCCCGAGGGCCTAGCCGCAGAGCCTGCGTTCGGCAGGTCCCTCCGGTATCCGGCTGCCGGCCGGTGCCTGACACCGGTCCGGATCAGGATCGCGGAGCCTGCGAACGTCAGCGCGTCGACCGCCAGTGCAGGCCTGGCGCCGATCCACGCAACCAGAGCGCCACCGACGGCGAAGCCGCTCATCTGCGCCGCCTGCACCGTAATCTGACGAGTCGCCTGCGCTACATCAAACCGATCTCCCTCGAGGGCCAGCGGCAAGGTGGCGATCTGGGCTGCCGCGAACGGCGCGGCCAACAACTGCACAACGATCAGCAGGCCGCCAAGGCCCACGACCGGAACGCCTGGCAGGACCATGTCGCCTGCCACAGATTGCAATTCGGCCAGCCACAACGCGCGGAACTCCCCTACCCGAAGGACGTCACCAAAGCTCGCCCGTTGTTCGCCCGCACCCGATCTGGACACCCAACGCCTCCAATTGCGGTGTCGGTCACGCGAGTCCTTGCGTCAGTTCACGTCTCGTTGGCAGCCTCGCCCTCCGCTACCAAGGTGGGCTCCTGTTCGAGCTCCCTGGCGTCGCCACCTTGCGTGTTCCGCACCTGCCTGAACGCTCGGACGGCGAGTACAGCCATGCCGGCGTAGAAGATGGCACTGACGACGCCCACGACGTGCACACCGGACGTGAAGGCGTCACGTGCGGCGGCCAGGAGGCCGCCGCCCTGGCCGGAAGGCAGCTGACCGGCAGCCTCGACAGCGCGGTCGACGCTCTCGCGGGCGGCGTTCGCCGCATCGGCCGGTAACGCGCCGAGGGCGCCCTCCATGTTGCTGCGATACACCGCCGTACCGAGCGTGCCAAGCGTCGCGATGCCGAGCCCGAGGGCGAGCTCAGTGGTGGTTTGTACGATTGACGCGCCTGAGCCTGCCTTGTCCGCGGGCACGGCGCCCATGGCGAGGTGATTGCAGAGCGCGGCCAGTGGCGCCGTTCCGAGCATGACGACACACATCGCGATGAAGATCATCCCAGGCCCGGACGTCGAATCGGCCAGCGTGAAGCCCAGATAGCCGACACCGGCAACGACCAGCCCACCCGCGATCAGGTACGCCGGGCGGACATGGTTTGCCACCGGCGGGGTGGCAAGGTTGCCGGCGATCATGAGCACGTTGGGAAGCAACAGGAGGAGGCCGGCCGCCAGCGGGGTCAGCCCGGCGACGTTCTGGAGGTACAGGTTGACGAGGAGGGAGACACCGGCGCCTACCAGCGCTGTCGTGAAGAACAACGCCGTCGCGGCGCTGAACGTGCGGTTGCCGAACAGACGTAGGTCGAGCAGAGGTTGCTCCAAGTGCCGCTGCCGCTGGACGAACACGACCCCTACCGCCAGGCCGAATGCCAGCGCCACGGCGGGGAACCACCCCCAGCCGTACCGAGCCAGACCCTTCAATCCATAAACGAACGGCAAGATCGCCGCGAGCGACAGTACGACGCTGACCGGGTCCACCTTGCCGGACTGATGCACTTTCTGGTCCGGAAGCAGGAAGGGCCCGAATGCCAGCAACAGCACTATCCCTGGCAAGGACACCAGGAACACTGAGCCCCACCAGAAGTACTCGAGCAGCACTCCACCGACCAGCGGACCGAGCGTCAGTCCGCCCATGAAGCAGGCCAGATAGATGGCGATGGCACGACTGCGTTGCTTCTCGTCGGTGAACATCCCGATGACCAGGGCCAGCACCGACGGCATCACCGCTGCACCCGCGACGCCGAGTAGCGCACGACTGGCGATGAGCATCTCCGGACTGGCGGAAAAGGCTGCCGCTACAGAGGCGATGCCGAACAAGGCGGCACCGAAGAGCAAAGGCTTCTTCCGGCCGATTCGGTCGCCGATCGTGCCCATGGTGACCAGAAAGCCCGCGATCACGAAGCCGTAGACATCGACGATCCACAGTTGCTGGATGCCGGTCGGCGCGAGGTCGACGGTCAGACGGGGGATGGCGAGGTACAGCACGGAGAAATCCATCGCGATCAGGAAGACCGGCACTCCGAGCACTGCCAGACCAACCCATTCCCGCCGCCCTGCCAACGGACTCGGCTCTGCACTGGTCACGATCCGATCCCGCTCCCGACCACGACGCCCACTGGGTTGCTCGGCAGCGAACGGTTCAAAGATGGGTCGACCGCCTGCACCGTGATGACGTGCGAACCTGCCGTGATGCGGCAGAGCTGGACGAGGGTGTCGATGTTGTATGTCGTGGCAGCCGGCCTGGCCCGCTGTTGCCCGTCGACCAGCACCCAGTAGTGATAGATCACTCCCGAGTCGTCGGTCGAGGCGTCCCAGCGGAGGATTGCTTCGCCGCGGAACTCGCCGGAGATCCGCAGCTGTTGCGGCGCCGACGGCGGGGTTGTATCGGCGACCGCGACCGCCGGCGGGGCGATCAACACACCGCCGACGACAAGTACCAGCATTGCAGTTACACGCATTGGGGACTCCATGGTTGATCGGTCAACCATGGACGCTAGCTCCGGGCCCCTTTCACATCGCTCACACGAAGCCTCGCCGGCCGGGGCCCAGAACCTATGCTTGGGTCAACGGACGATGGCGAAGGAGGGAGCACGGTGGCGTCGGCACCGTTGGACTCGCGCCGGCAGCTCGGTGCGGAGCTGAGAATTCTCCGACGCCGGAGTCGTTATTCCGGCCTCGAGCTCGCTGCGAGGCTCGGCGTGGGGCAGGCAACAGTGTCGCGCATGGAAACCGGCCAAGTCCGGCCCAGCCTCGAGGTGATCGAGCGCTGGCTGAATCTCACCGGGGCGGACCAGACCATTCGAGATCGCGCGCGCAAGCTGGCAGACGACGCCCAACTCGATGTCGTCGGCTGGCGCGCGGTCTATCGACGAGGCCCCGCGCGTCGGCAGCGCCAGTCGATAGCGTACGACCCCCTGGCGACCAGAATCCGCTGGTTTCAGCCGTTCATGGTGCCAGGACCCTTCCAACCGCTTGCGTATGCACGAGCGCTGATGCTTGGAATGCGCATCGACGACGTTGACGTCTGGGACCTCGAGCTGGCAATCGAGGTGAGGGCAGAGCGCAAGCGCCTCATCTTCGAGGAGGGCACCCCACTTGACGTCATTGCGACCCAGACTGGACTTCGCGCGCTGCCTGCGGGCCTTCCAGCGACGGTACTGCGTGAGGCGTGGTCGGCGATGCTGGACGCGAACGAGCTGCCGAACGTAACCGTCCGGATCGTCCCAGACGACGCACCGATGCGTCAGGCGATCATGTGCGGTTGGGTCATGTACGACCTCGCCGACGAAGCAAAAGACCCGCAGGCCGTGCAGGTCGAAACCCCCGGTGCTCTGTTGACCTTCACGGGACAAGATGTCGCGCCGTACGAGACCGCCTGGGCCAGGATGGCTGCCTCCGCCCTGAATCCGCGGAAGTCCTCGGATCTCCTGCGGGCCCTCTTACGCGAGAACGACTGAATCACTGTAAGGAGAGGCTGCGGCGAATGGCCTTGGCCACGGCCAGCGCTTGGGCTCGATCGAGGTGATTCGCGGCATCGAGCGTGGCTGCCGCGAGATCCGACAACTCTGTGTCGAGCGGTGTCGGCGGATTCGGAACGGGGGTCGCTGTCCGCATCCCGGCGGACACCGTGTAGTGGTCGATCAGCCGAACAAGTACGGCGCTGCGAGCCTCGGAAGGGTCGTTGCGAGCTGATAACGCCGCTGCATGGATTCTCACCAGCGGATGGAAACGGAATCGGTCAGGCGCAGGCTCGCTCAGCAGGTGTGCATCAAGCAGCTTCTCGAGCAGCCCGCTGGTCTCCTCCGTGCTGCGCCCGATCATCGCGGCAGCGGCGGCAGCTTCCACCTCCACACCCGGATGGAGTCCGAGAAATCGATACAGCTGCTGTTGCGGGCCGGTGAGATTTCGGTAGGAGAGGGCCAATGCCCCGGCAATGCTCCACTCGCCGACGTCGAGAACGGACAGCCGGCGGTTCGGGTCACGGAGCTGGTCGGCCAGCTCGTGAACGCCCCAGGACGGATGCGAGCGCAGCCGGGTACCTGCAATCCGGATGGCAAGTGGGAGCCTCCCGCACATTTCCACGAGCTCGAGTAGCGTCTCGGGCGGGCCAATGACCGGCAACTCGGCGATGTGGGCGAACAGCGTTACCGCGTCCTCGGGTGGCAGCAAGCCGAGCGAGAGTGTGCACGCATTGTCCGGGCCCGATAGCGCCGTTCTACTGGTCACCAGCACAGCACATCCAGCGGCTCCGGGAAGCAGCGGCCGCACTTGCCGCTCATCGCGGGCGTTGTCCAGAACGATCAAGGTCCGGGTGTCGGCAAGCTTGCTTCTGTAGAGCGCCGAGCGGTCTTCCGTGCGGCACGGAATCTCACTGACCGGAACATCGAGCGCCAGCAGTAGCCGCTCCAATGCGTCAGCGGGCTGGACCGGCAGCACGTCCTTGCTGAATCCGTGCAGGTCGATGAAGAGTTGCCCGTCCGGGAATCTCGAAGCGAGTTTTTGGGCTGCGTAGACCGCAAGGGTCGTCTTGCCAACACCGGGCATGCCGTTAATTGCGGCGACTGCCATCACCGGCCCTGCAGATTCGCTGGGTGCCAGAGATTCCATGAGCTGCTCGACCTCAACTGCGCGGCCGGTAAAGTTTGGCGAGGCGGCCGGCAGCTGTGCGGGAACGGTTCGCATTCTGACGATCTGCGGGTTTCCCGCGGCATCGAACAAGGTGGTATCGCTGTTCAGGATGCGTTGATGTAATTGTTGCACCTCCGGACCCGGATCGACTCCGAGCTCGTCGGTCAAAATGATCCGGAGCTTCCGGTACGCCGATAATGCGTCGGACTGCCGCCCGGACCGATAAAGGGCGGTCATCAGCTGCGCCCAGTACCGCTCGCGGAGCGGCCATTCGGCCACCAGCCCCAACAGTCGGGGGACCAGTTCGGCATGGCGCCCCAGCGACAGTTCGGCGCCGATTCGGTGTTCGACGGCGATGGCCCACAACTCCTCGAGGTGATCGACCTCGTCTCGCTGGATCCCATCGGATGCGACGTTGCTCAGGATCGGACGTTGCCAAAGATCGACCGCTTCGGCTGCGAGCGACGCCTCGAGAGCGAGATTGCCTGCCGCATGCGCACGGTCTACTCGACCGAGGAGTTCGGTGAACCGCAGGAGATCGAGACTCTCGGCACTCGCGGATGCGACGTATCCGCCGTCTTCGGTGCGAATCACGGCCGGCCCGTCAGGGCCCAGGACCTGGCGCAGCCGCGTCGTATAGACATGCAGATTTTGACGAGCCCGCGGGGATCGGCGACCGTTCCAGAGCTGGCCGATGAGGTCGGATGCCGGAACCACTTGGTTGGGCCTCAGGAGAAGCGTCGCGAGGATGACCGACAGCTGGCCCGGTGGGACCTTGACAGGTTGCCCAGCTCTTGTCACTCTCAGTGGCCCAAGGACCTGGAAGAGCAGCCCTTGCTCCCGCCCGTCACGGCGACGCATCTCGACAGCCGGATCGACACCACAGACCACGACCTCGGACAATCCACACCTCCGCATCCGTGATTATTCGCCGATATCCACAATTATCCACGCATTAGGCAGGATACGCCCGGGCAGGGTCGCGTCTCAAAGGGTGCGGAGACTACCTCGCGGCCGGAGCGCCGGCCTCGGTGCCTTGATCGGAGACGACCAGCCAGCGCCCGCGATCGTAGGTGTACGTGACTGTGTTGAGGGCGTGCCGGCTGAACCCCGGCCGCTCGATCAGGGTCCGGTACACGATGACCGCAGTACGGCAGCCCTGCACGGATCTGGTGACTTCGGTCCAGCTCCACTTGGCCACCTTGGCCTCGAAGTAGGGAGCGAGAGCTTCCATGATCTCGTCCCGGCCGACGGCGACTACTCCGACCGCGAACACGCTCGTCGCGTCGGGGTGATGGACATCGCGGAACGCCACGGCGTCATAGTCGCGGAAGGACTCCATGTCCTGCCGTTGCGCCTGGTCGAACCTCTCCGCACAGCTGCCGTGACGCGAGTCCGCTCCCGCAGCCAAGAGGTGCACGCCTTCGATGGAAGGGATCGAGGTCGTCAGGACAACACTGAGGGCTGCGGCGCCGACGGCAAGTTTGCGCATGAGTTTCTCCCTGGGTCGGTGGGAACGAACTCAGCCACGGTAAGTCCGCGGTGCGCCCGAGGATGACGCCAAACCAGGACCGCGCGCATGGGCCAACGGCACTCACGTCACCCGTCGGGTCAGCCTTGCCTCCGGCAACTGTTGCCAGGAGCAATAGTTAGGCCATCGTGGAGCCGCGGGGCGGCTGGCGAGGGAGGACGTCGAGCAAGGCGGCGAGTGCACCTCGAAAAGCATGGGCCGGAGGGCGGGCATAGCCGATCACCAGGCCGCCTGGTTCGGTGTCCTGGCTGTCGCTGATTCGAAACCTGCTGAGGCCCGCAAGAGCCAAGCCGCGCGCAGCGGCGCGTGAGACGACCTCCGTCTCCGTCTCGCGGCCGCCGGGCAATTCGATCAGGCCGTGAAGACCGGCAGGAACGCCGCGGAGGTCCAGCGGCTGTTGCCGTGCGCCCAGCGCCTGCTCGAGTTGCTCGCGACGCCGGCGGTATCGCAGTCGAGCGGTACGGAGGTGCCGGTCGAAGTCGCCGCACTCGATGTACTCCGCCAAGGCCAACTGTTCACCGATACCGGTGTGCAGGTCGCTGTCCTCCCGCAACTTCAGCAGCGGAGCCAGACATCGGCGTGGAACCGCCATCCAGCCAAGTCGGAGTCCTGGGGCCAGCGTCTTGCTCATCGAGCCGACATACACCACGTGATCTGGGTCCTCTGCCTGCAGAGCTCCGACTCGAATCTGGTCGTAGCGGAACTCCCCGTCGTAGTCGTCCTCGATGACCAGGGCGCCGGTTGCCCGCGCCCACTCGACCACCTCCACGCGGCGCTCGGCGCTCAGCGGAACTCCGGTAGGGAACTGGTGCGCAGGGGTGAGGAGCACCGCGGCCGCGGGCGCTTGCCATAGCCGGCCAACGCAGGCCCCGGCTTCGTCCAGCGGAAGGGCAGTGACGGTCAGGCCTTGTCTTGTCGCCACGCGGCGGAGTCGGGGAAAACCATAAGACTCCATGGCCATCGTCGCGCTTCCCGTTTGACCGAGTACGGCGGACAGCATGCTCAATCCGTGGGTCGCTCCATTACAGACCACGATCTGGCCGGCGGATGTACGCACGCCTCGGGCGCGCCCGAGGTAGGCAGCGAGGGCGGCCCGCAGCCGCGGATGGCCCAAGGGATCTCCGTAGGCGAGCGACTCCATCGGGGCCGACAGTACGGCGCGCCGGTAGGCTGCGCTCCACGCGTCACGGGGGAAGTCAGCGACGTCTGGAACGCCAGGTCGCAGGTCATAACGCGGCCGCGGCTCAGCACCGTCGGACTCAGCCACCACTGTGGCTTCGGGCAGGTCGCGCGCGACCGATGTGCCACGTCCGCGGTGTGCCTCGAACCAGCCCTCCGCAACGAGTTGGGCATAGGCATTTGCCACGGTGTTCCGTGCGACGCCGAGGTCAGCGGCCAGAGACCGGGAGGAAGGTAGGCGCGTACCCTGCTTGAGCCGGCCATGCCGCACCGCCTTGCGGAGATCTCGCTCCAGCCCGGCCCGCAGATCACGGCTACCGATCTCGACATGTAGATCGAGACCCGGCGTGATCGTGTGGTCCGCGCCGTCTCCACGTCGAACCGACAGGGTCACCGGCTCGGAGCGGTCCTGCCCGGATTCGTTGAACGGCGAAAGCGATCGATTCTGTATCTGGCGGATCGGTTCGGGATTCAGAAAGTGAAGCCGCATCCTTCGTCGGTGCACCACGGTGACCAGACCGGCAGACGCCAACAGGTCGAGATGTTGCGTCACTGATTGCCTGGTCATGCCGCCGACGCTGTCGCAAAGCTCGGTCAGCGTCTGCCCGTCGCGCTCACGAAGGCGGTTCAGGAGGGCCCGGCGGGTGCTGTCGGCCAGCGCCCTGAAGACCGCATCCTGCGCCATCGCGTCAGCATCCACGCCGTCATTATGCAGGCATTCACCTGCATACCCCCGATGGAGAAGTCTCGATCTACATCCATCGCTGTGCGCCGCCGCACCGCGGGGGATCGCCCACCAGCGGTAATTCAGCATTAGTCGACCAGGTAGCGGTTTCTCCGCGCTTACTCCGGCCAAGTCGGCCCTGAGCACGGGTCTGCGTTGTGGATGGTGTGGTCGACGCAGGGAGCCAGGTCTGTCGTCTGCTACGGGCATAACGGTCGAGACTGCTGGACGCGGACCCACCGCTCTACTGTTCGATCATGTCCGACGCCGTGGTGGTGCGTGACCTCGTTGAGCGGCTCACGGGCTGGCTGCTCCGGCTGATGCCACCCGGTGCCCGGCGCGACACGCTCATCGCTGTGCTCACCGAACGGTTCGAGGCCGTAGATACCCCGGTCACCAGCGCCGACTGTGTGGCGATCGAACGGTGTGCCTGGACGGTCTCCCGCCATCTCGCGCTCACCTTCGAGCCCCGCGGCACCGGACAGCCCGACACCGAGTCGCGGGGCTGGCCGGATCCCGACCCGGACGTAATCCGGGCTCGAGCCGGATGCGTCTCGCAGGTACGGCGGCTGCCGGACGGCACCTGCCTCATCAGCGTCGACGACCTCGACGTCGTCAACCTCGCCCAGCCGTATCTCGACGCCGCGTTCGCCCTCGCGCAGGGTTCGTCCCGGATCCTCCTGGACCTGCGCGCCAACGGCGGCGGCGATCCGGCGACGGTGGCGCACATCGCCGGCCGGCTGCTCGGCGATACGCCGACACAACTGTCCGAAGTCATCTACTCGGACCGGCTGCGCCAGTGGTGGACTCCCGCCCTGCCCTCCGGCACAAGTCTGCGACAGCCGGTCGCCCTCCTCGTAGGCCCAGGCACATTCTCATCCGGCGAAGCGCTCGCATACCACCTGCAGACACGCGGCCGGGTTGTCGTCGTCGGCCAGACCACGCCCGGCGCCGCCGACCACATCACACCGATCCGGCTGGCGCCGACGGTTCTGGCCTACCTGCCCGAGGCGTACGTCGTCGACACCATCACCGGCACCAACTGGGAAGGCTCCGGCGTCGTACCCGACGTCCTAAGCCCTCCCAACACGATGATCGAAACCGCAGTGGCAGCGCTGCGCTAACTAGCCCCTGGCCAGGTGATCCACAACAGTGAATGCATACGGTCAGCAAATCTGCCGGCGCAAGGCCGGCTGAAGAAGAAGACACGGGTGTGAGCCGTCGCCAGGAAGACACGCAAGGTGGCGTCGGTACCGCGCTGATACTCCGCGCTTTGGAAGACGCAGTACGTCGCCCTCGGCGCCGACGACCTGGCCGGGCTGAGGTCGGCTGGTGCCGTGATCGTCGGCGATCCCGAGGCCGTACGCCGTCTCGTCGCGAACGTCCGCGTCCCGGCCCCCACAGATCAGTACTCACTCGGCACCTCCGGCCAAGGGCGGGCGGGTAGCGGCCACCCGCCGCCCGAAACATGACCCGGTTCGGCGTCCGGTCGGTTCGCAGTGTCTTGATCGATCCTCCGGCCGGATCCCACCGCGGTGACGTTGTCGTTGCACGCAGCTGGGCGTGGCATGACGCGTACGGGCCTGCTGCGACGCCATCGATATCCGAGCCGATGGGCTAACAGGACCCACCCCGCCGAGACGCCGACTACAAACTGCCTAGTCCAGATAAGGCCGCCAGTTCCGCCCGAGGGACTCCAGACGCCGTCGCCGGACGGTCCACCGCATCGAGCGGATGTCGGTTCCCTCGACCGCGAGCACGTCGAACGCGATGAACGACGCCGGCTGCGCAGGCGCCAGTCTTGAGCGCACCGTCGCGGCCGTGTTCACGTTGCGCTGCTACAGCGCGTCGAAGTCGAGCCGCTCGCCGGTCGACACCACGAGCTCACCGTCCAAGACACAGTCCACGCCGACCTGGCGCTTCAGCTGGGCCGCCACATCGGGGAACTTCACGGTGAAATCCTTGCCGTTGCGCGACCACAACCGAACCTCACCATCACCGAGCACCGCCGCAGCCCGGAACCCGTCCCACTTCAACTCGAACCAGGCGCCACCCGGCATACCGCCGCTGCGGCGCAGCTCAGGCACCGCCCGGGCCAGCACCATCCCGACCGGCCCGAACAAACCGGCCGCCAACTCGACCACCCTGCCAGTGTTGCCCTCAGCAACCGTTCCGCGCCACCCCCGATCCAGCAGGCTGGGAACAGTCACCGGTGGGTGACAGACCTCAGGAGTCAGCGCTGTTCCTCGCACCTTCCATCGATCCCGCCGCGCAGTTTGTGGACAACATCAATGTCGGCATCCATCCACCAGAGAAGGACCTTCAGACGACGATCGCGCACACCGAGCGCGACTATAGGACCTTGGTACCGACCTACCGCGTGGTGACCGACGAGCCGGCCACCGCGAACGGCCAGGCTGCCTGGCTACTCGGCGGCGCGTTCGACCGCGGGAAGATGCACCTCGAGAATCTGCAACTCATCTTGGCGAGCTACGCCGACCTTGAAGATCTTGCACGCGCATCACTGCTGTCGTTCCATCTGGTTTGAACACGCAAGCGCGGTAACTCCCGGCACTTCATGGCCGGCGAGCACACCGTCGGTCAGATGATCCGCTCCCCCGCCCACGAGCTTGCGAAGTCGTCATGGCCGACCGTCAGCGCGAGGTTGCGAGTGTGGATCGGAGCTTTTCGGCGTCGGGGTGCTGGAGTTCTTCGAGGATGGTCAGCGCTTGTTGCCACGCGCGGCGGGCGCTCTGGACCTCGCCGGCGGCACGGCGGGTATCTCCGATGCTGGTCAGGATGATGCTCTGGTAGTAACGGTTGCCGACGTCCTCGAGAATGCCGAGCGCGCGGTGGTAGCTGGCCATCGCTTCCTCGTACTGGCCGAGTTGGTGGTGAGCGTGGCCGATGCTGTGCAAGGTGTTGGCCTGCTCCGACAAGTTGCCCAGCGACTCGTGCAGCGCGAACGCCTGGCGGCAGAACTCCACTGCCTGTTCGTGCCGCCCGAGCAGACTGTGACACCAGCCGACCGCATTGAGTGCGTCGGCTTGGCCGGGTTCGTCACCGGCGGCGCGATACAACTGGAGGGCCTGGTCGGCGTGCTTGAGGGCCTCGGCCGGGTCACCGCGCTGGTCCCAGAAGAAGCCGAAGCTGTCGTGGGTACGGGCTCGATCCAGCAGATCGCCCGAGCGGACGCCTAGCTCTACCGCTGCATTGAGATGCTGCTCGGCCTCGTCGAAGTGCCGCAGCATGATGCAGGCTGAGGAGAGGCTGCGCAGGATCTGTGCCTGCGCGTGCAGATCACCCACGCGTTGTACGGCCGCCAGGGCAATGCGCGTACTGGCGGCCTGGTCGTGCCAGTGTCCCTGCCGGTTGAAGAACGTGTACAGGGTCCTGGCCAGCTGCCAGGCATGAGCGTCGTAGCCGGAGGCGGCCGCGAGCTCGATGCAAGCCACCAGGATCGGTCGTTCCGCGGCGAGCCAGTCGAGCGCCTGCTGGGGGCTGTCCTGGCGTTCTGGCGTAACCCCGCTCCAGGCCTCGTCGAGGGTCAGGGGTGGACGCAGGGGTGCGAGCAGGCGGTCCGCGCTGTTCGCCGAGTGGAGGTAGTGATCGAGCATCCGGCGTACTGCGGTGTCGCGTTCGGGGCTGGTCTTGGGTGTGAGTTCGGCCGCGTAGCTCCGGAGCAAGTCGTGCATGGCGTACCGGCCGTGGGTGTGTTCGGCGAGCAGACCCACGCGGACCAGCACGTCGATCAGCGATCGCACGGTGGCGATGTCGTGTCCGGCCAGGCTGGCGGCGGCAGGAGCGCTGATGTCGGGGCCTGGATGCGTTCCGAGCAGCCGGAACACCCGCGCCGCAGCGGTGTCGAGTGCCTCGTACGACCAGGAGAACACGGTACGCACGTCGACGCTGGGTTCGTCGTCGGTGAGGGTCTCCCAACGCCGCAGCGAATCATGGAGTCCTTCTGCCATCGCCCGCAGACTGACGTCGGGTTCGAGTGCGGCGCGGGCCGCCGTCAAGGCCAGCGCCAGGGGTAGCCGCGCGCATCGGGTGACGATGTCGGCGATCGCTTCGGGTTCGGCGGAGACTCGGCTGGGTCCCAGACGCAGGCTCAGCAACTCGCGCGCCTCGAACTCGGTGAGCAGGTCGAGCACGACGGGGTGGGCGCCCTGGGCCGCCACCAGTCCGCGAAGCTGGTTGCGGCTGGTGACGATGACGAGGCAGGTCGGCGTACCGGGCAGCAGCGGCCGGACCTGTGCGGCGTCGCGGGCGTTGTCCAGCACGATCAGCATCCGGCGTCCGGCGAGTTCGCTGCGATACAGCGTGGCCTGGGCCTCGAGATCGACCGGGACCCGCTCCGGTGACAAGTGCAACGCGTCGAGGAACCGGCGGATCACGTCCGCCGGATCGATCACGGAACCAGCGGCGTCGAAGCCGCGCAGGTTCACGTACAGCTGCCCGTCGGGAAACGCGCCGGCCACCTGGTGCGCCCAGTGAACGGCCAGCGCGGTCTTGCCGACGCCCGCCGTACCGCCGATCACCGTCACCGGTACGGCCCCATCCGCCAGCAACCCGTTCAAGGCCTCTAACTCGGCGGTGCGGCCGACGAACTGCGCAACAGCTGCCGGCAGCTGCCGTGGCACCGGCCCGGTCTTACCCACGCTGATCCGCGGCACACCGCTCAGGATCTGCTGGTACGCCGCTCGCACGGGCGCGCCAGGATCGACGCCAAGCTCGTTGGCCAGCCGCTTGCGAAGCCGCTCATACGCAGCGAGCGCGTCGGCGGAACGGCCGGTGGCGTGCAGCAGGAGCATCAACACCTCAGTCAACGACTCGGTCAGCGGGTGTTCGTCGGCGAGCTGGGCCAGCACGCCGATCGCCGCCGAAGGATCCCCGGCCGCCAGCTCGGCACGCGCCCAGGCGGCGACGACGTCGAGATGCTGCGCCCACCAGGACGACCGAGTCCGCAGCGCCCATGATCCCGACACACCGGTCAGCGGCTCGCCGCACCACAGCGCCATCGCCTGGCGCAGCGATTCGAGTCGCTCATGGTCCCGACCCGGCAGCTCACCGAGCAGAGCGCGATAGCGCAGTACGTCGACCCGATCGGGGGGAATCTCCAGCACGTAACCCCCGCCGCGGCGGACCAATCGCACCGGCACATCGGCCGTACTGACCTGCTCGAGAATTCGGCGCAACCGGGTGATCGCGACGTGCAATGCCCTCCGTGCCCCGGAGGGCGCTTCGTCCCACACCCGGTCGATCAGCGTCTCCACAGCGACTACCCGCCCCGCCTCAGCCGCCAGCACTGCCAGAACCAGTCGCTGTTGTGGCCGGCCCAAATCCACGGCCTCACCGTCCGCCATGAGCACCACCGGCCCGAGCAGTCGCAACTCGATCACGCCTCGGCCTCCCCGGTCATGGACACGTTAACAAGTTGTCAGGAATTCGGGTCACCGGCCGCGGCCACGATGCCAAGGTCGCCGGCCGGCATTCGAGAGACAGCCGGCGCTCGGGCCGGGTTCGCTACGAAAGGAATAGCCGATGTTGAGAATCGTTCGATGGTTCGTGTGTGGGCTGGCAGTGAGTGTGACTGCGACTTCACTGATATCCGCAGGTACGGCCAGCGCGCAGACGCCCCCGATCAATGAGTGGTCACGCCACTGCGTCTCCGACAGCTCCGACAGCTACATCGGCCTGCGCGCGGGCAGTGGCGGCTCGGTGTTCCTTACGTCTCGGAACTTCCAGGCGACGGCGTGCGAGTACCGCTACCACAACTACATGCAGGTCGGCCTGTCCTGGAAATATCTCAGGATCGAAAGACCGGCAGGGCTGCTCGGCGGTACGGCATTCTTCTTCAAGGTCTGGGACTGCGCGACGAACAAGGTTGCCGGGTACGGCGTCAAGAACTACGCCGCGCACGGAATGCGGCTCTACGGGACGTCCGGCACAGCACAGACATCGACGTTCACCGTGAAATCGGGCCACAAGTACAAGGTCCAGGTCACGGGCGTGGCGAACTATCTGTACAACAACTTGATCTGGCGCTTCGCGGAATACCCACCGCGCGGGGTAGGCGCGTTGAGTGCCTACAGTGCATGCTACGCAAGCTGACGCCATCCGATGCCGCCGGTTGTCGTCGGCGCCCATTCGCTCTTTTCATGGAGGAGAAGTTGAAGAAGGTCATGATGTTCTTGTGCGCCGGCCTGATGCTGCTCGGCGGTGCGGCGACACCGGCGTACGCAAGTGAATCGGAGATTACCAAGACGTGCCGGTCCGGTGCGCTCGGGGCGATCTGCGTCCGCATCTATTTCAACCCCACGACCGGCTGGGCGCGCGCGCACTACGCTCTCGATCCGGTAGACGGCAATCTCTTCTCCGCCTCGAACGTCACGTTGTACTACGAAGTCTCCGCCGGCGGCTGCCCGTGCCGAACTATTCCCCGGTATTCCTTCGCCACGACGACCTATGCGTACGAGGACATCGAGGTGAACATGAGGGACATCTCACCGAACACCTATTGCTGGACCCTCTCGGCCACGATGGACTACCGCCACAGCGGCGGCGCCGACTCGATCGGAGCATTCACGGCGGGTCGCATCTGCGCATAGGAGCAGGCCGCGCGGCTGACCCAGCCTCGGCCACGCCGTTGCGAAAGAGTCCAGACCACCTGGTGCGGAATTCCGGTAGCGGCCGTATCTTCTCTCCCGAAGGGGGACGGATGAACCGACAACTGACTGCCCTGACCGGAAGTACCGTACTCGCGCTGGCGGCGCTGGTGCCCACCGCCGCGGACGCGCACCCGCAGGCGGCCGCCAACGCGTGTTACGTCTGGCAGGGTGGAATCGATGGCGTTGGTGGCCATCATTTCTCGACCCCGACCGCCAGCAGTCCGCCGACAGTGATGGACAACTGGGGCACCCCCGGCGTCTACAAGTCCGGGGCGGTCCGCCTGAGCTCCCGGCAGACCATGGAGACGGACATCGACGGCTACGACAACTACGGGTATGTCGTGATCGCCGATGCGCTCTACTACAGCTACTACCTAAGGCCCGCGGATGGCACCGTCAAGTACCAGTCCCTGACCCGCCTCGGCGGCGGCTGGGCCGGCTTCCGCTACCTGGAGGTCTCGCAGTACCAGAGCCCCGAAGGCACGACGCCGAACGTCTCCCGGGCGGCGTCGTACGCGCTGCGCAGCGACGGCGTGCTGTTCCGCTGGAACGTCCTCGGCGGGAAGATCTGGCGAGTGAGCGGGTCGTACCCAGGCTTCTCGGCCGTCAAGACGATGACGCTGATCGCCAAGACACCGACCTACGACACCTTCCTCGCAAACACCCGGGGTGGGGCGCTCTACACGATCCGGATCCCCACCACGTCGCCGGTGAAGCCGGTCGTACGACAGGTGCGGACAAGCGGCTGGCAACGATTCGAAGCGCTCATGACGATGGCCTGCGGCCGGAACGGCAATCTGTTGCTCGCCCTGGACAAGGACGCCGACAGCCCCAAGGCCTACCTGTACGCCGTCGGCCATGCGAACGGGCTGTCGACGGTGATCCAGCCCCGAGGTCAGGTGCCCGCGGCTCCTGGCTACCCGGTGGACTTCCGCTGGGTGCAGCTCCCGGTCTATGACGTCGCGAACGGAGACTGACGATGTCGCGCAAGGCTGCCGTTCTGACCTGCGTAGCAGCTCTGGGCCTGGCAGCCACGGTCCAGGCCGACGCGCATGCGGCCGGGACCGCGAGCACCGCGGCCTGCGACTGGCCGACCAGTACGGCCAGGTCACCCATCCGCCGACGACGCGGCGCGTGGGCGGCGGGTGGAGCAGCTACCGGTCGCTCGAGGTCTCCGTGTACCAGGCGCCGTTCCCTGGGAAGGTTCACCGGGAGGCGGCCTACGCCCTGCGAACCGACGGCACGCTGCACCACTGGCTGATCGACAACGGCACCTGGCACGCGGCCGGCGCGTACACCGGGTTCGCGGCGGTGAAGTCGATGGCGCTGTACACGATCCGGCTCTCGGCCGGCTCCGGTGCGCCGGTCGTCACGCAGGTCCGGGCGCGGACCTGGCAGGGGTTCGAGACGCTGTCCGCGATGGCGTGCGGCCACAACGGCACGCTGCTCGTCGGCATCGACAGCGACACCCGCCAGGCCTTCCTATACTCCGTTGGGCACGCCAACGGGTCGGCGACGCTGATCCGGTCGCACGGCCGCGTCCACGGCACGTTCGATGACCCGTGTACTTCCGCTGGGCCCCGATCGCGGAGTACGACACCGCGAATGGCGGCTGATCAGCAGACCGGACCGCAGCGCCCTCCTGGAACTGACGGAAGTGGCCGGCCTGCAGTCATTGCAGATGAGCTGGCCTGGTGACCGCACACGCATTCTGGAAGACCACGGCGACGATCCTGGAAGGCGCAGGACAGACGCCCCGCCAGGTCGCCACCAACTCGGGCACGTCAGACTTCCACCACCGTCGACGACTACTTCGGCCGCCGTCGCCGAACCCAGAAGCAGCCAAGCACCTCGAAGAAGCCCTCCGCCACGTCCACGACCGGGATCGCACCGATGTGCAAGGCCCAGAACTCGCTCCGGCGCAAAACCTCGAGTAAACGCGGAGTAGCCCTGCGGGGCATAAGCGGCTACTTATCTTGCCTCGTCGGAGAGCCGGTGAGGGGACTCGAACCCCTAGCCCCCGCTTTCTACGCAGTCACTCGCCAGTGGTGCGCGTTGATGCTCATATCCCTTGCACAGCAGGGTTTTCGACTAGTTGATCGGTTCCTCGATGTACGTTCGATCGCGTCGCTACCCGTTGAAACCCATGGGATAGACCATGGGTCGAGCGCCGATTGCCGGACAGGGTCGGCGCAGCCCTTCCGGCGCGATGTGTGGTCAGTCTCCGTCCGACTGCCGAATGTCGGCTGCGGTCTGCGATCATTCTTCGTATGTCTGCTCGTCCTGCTCGGTCCTACACGAATTGGGTGCTGGTTCCACCTTCGACCGAGGGTGGCATCATGATCGGCGAATCTGCTTCGGTTGCCTACATCCTGGAGACGCTCGGCACTCACTCTGAAATCGCCAAGGTCGGCAGAGCACGCTTCTCCGGAACCATGTCAGAACGCAATGCACTTTGGCGTGACTTCCGGAACTACACCCGGCAGGCGATAAGCAACTTCCAAGCTGCGCAACTAGTTCCGAATAGATCAGCGGCCCTACTTTACTACTACGCAATGATGAATTTTGCCAAGGCTGAACTGCTCGACACACACTCAAGCAATATCGTGGATCGACGGATCGGTCATGGGCTGAGCTTTAGTCCAACCGCGGCGAAGACGGTGTCTGGCGACGCCCTCATCGTGAGGGATGGCATCTTTCGCTTACTCTACGAACGACGCCTTGGCAAGACAATTCGAGTCGGTGAAAGGCTACCAGTCGCAAGACTTCTAACTCAGATTCCTGAAATCGCAATGCAACTCGGCACCGTAGACGGTGGAAGTTGTCAAGTCGCCGGTCTCTATCAAATGCTTGCGCGAGATGCAAACCAGGCGTGGTCGCTCATCGCGATAGCGGACCCCGGCGTTCCAAGTGGCAACAATGTCACTCGGAAGTTGCTCGCCAGAGGTTTCGAGGAGGTCGAGCGCCCGCCGGACTGGAGGGACCATTTTGCCTTCAGTCGCGCATTCAACAGATCGCTGACCTTCTACGAATCTGTGAGGAAAATCGATACTCGTGGCGTGACTACGATACCAGCAGCCACCGCCCGGATCATATTTGATATTGAAGATATTCTAGGCTTGCAGACTTCCGAAGATTTCGACGCTTGGATTGCGCCCAGTCTGTATAAGAGTCGAATGCTCCCAATGCCGCCAGCCCTCGCCCGTTACGCGCTGACATATTACGCATCCTCTCTCGTACGCTACAAACCGCAGATGTTCGACGGCCAGCTTCATCCAGAGCAGGCATATTTGTTCGACGCGATTGCCAGAGAACTCGCCGTTCCGATGCTTCAGGACACCCTGTCGGCGATTTCTCAGAAGACCGTTCTCTTCCGTCGCGCTGGCTCGTGGCGGGCATAAGTTGACGTGTACGCATCAAGCACGCGGGCAGACCTCCCGCATCGCCCCGATAGCTGCCGACCTTAGGCCCGGTGCGGCGCGGGTCAAAGGTCGAAGATCCCGCAGGGACGCCGTAGGCGCCCTTGACGCGTGCCGTGCCGGGCCGTCCCTTCCATGATTGTTAGCGGGGCGATGCGGAAGCCCCACAGACTGGCTGGTGGCGCCGCAGATGCAACGGATGCGGTAGCCGGCCTTTCGGCGAGTGATGCACCGGCAGGGTGTCGGATCGTTGATGGCGAGTTGTGCTGTCTTCGACCCGGCACCCTTTGGCACGTGCGCGCCAAGCCAAGGGACGCGCCCGGAGCGCAGCGGAGGGGAGGCAGGCGTCCCGCCCTGTGGTGCCGGCGCGCTTTCGGGCCCTGGAGGGGCCCGTCTTGAAGACGTAGAGAACTTGTCAGAGTGAACCCGCAGTGTCGCCCAGGAGTTCACACCGGCTGGGGCATTAGGCTCTTCTAGAGCCGTTGGCGAAAGGTGGACTTCCATGGCTTCTGAGCAGGATCGCCACATCAAATGGTGGGCCATCGGGGCGGTGAGCGTTGCAGGGCTGGCCATCACCGCACTGCCGTTTATCCTCTCTCGTTGGGTCGACCGAGAATACGGCACGTGGGAGTCGTTGGCTTCGTCTGCACTCACGAATGTGGGTACAACGGTATTGGTTGTTGCTGTGGTCTTCTTCCTGGAGCGTGGGTTGGTCGGGCGCGTTCGCGAAGTCGCGGAGCGGCAGGCGGAGGCAGTCGTCGAAGAACGCACCCGCGAACTCGTCGAAGCTAACCGGGACTTGAGCGTGCGCGTTGACGCTCTGCAGGAGCAACTCGAACGGCGCGTGGCCGATGAGGATTCGGACCGATTTGCGCGAGCCGACCGACTGTCGGCCAGTATCTCGTTCGACACTGTCACTGATGCGCTGGAGGAAGCAAACGATTTACGGGCCTTGGCGTTCGGCGACATCATCGTCCCTGCGGGCGACGACCTTGACGGTCCACGCATCAAAGTCTCTTGGCGACCGCACTGGTCGAACTATCTGCATGTCGATCTGGATCCTGAGCACGAAGATGGGGAGCCGAGGCTGACCCTGCAATACGAAGCAGTTCGTGATCCAGACGGCGGCGGGGACATCACTGGAGTGGTGGTTGACTGGTCGCCGCATGAATCTCCGGTTGACGCCCTGCAGAAATTGCGGGATGAAATGCGACGGCAGGGTTTCGGTTCAGAAGCAAAGGCGGTTGGCACTAAGCTTTTTGAGAATCTTCACGACGCGGTCGCAGCTGCTCTGGCCGCGAGGATTGACACTGACGGCGCATGGGCTCACGGCGCGATGTATGAGTGGCTCGCTGATGGTTGGGCAGTAACAGACCGCGGATTAGCCTCCAGAGACCACGGCATCATCGAATCGAAAGAATTTCCCGAGTCGGATTATCAGCGAGTCATGCGCCCTGGCTCAAATCAAGGGACTCAGAAATTCGACCGCCCGGCGCCAGACGGCGTTGATCCAG
Source organism: Kribbella sp. NPDC026611 (assembly GCF_040638345.1). NCBI lineage: Bacteria > Bacillati > Actinomycetota > Actinomycetes > Propionibacteriales > Kribbellaceae > Kribbella > Kribbella sp. NPDC026611. Next base: position 138,224 of record NZ_JBEZYC010000010.1, on the reverse strand, counting down.
AGTTCTGGCAATTGGCCATCAAACGTGCGAGCAACATCCATCCCCGATCCGGTTGGTACGCCGGAGACGATACTCGACCGCCGGCGTACACACGATCAACTTCCCCGAAGCCACGGGCCGAATGACGTTCGAAACGAGTGCGCTGACCGTACAACCTGGCCTGCCGACGCATCCGCTGGCCAGCGGTTGAATCGCTCTAGCTCGTCGGCAACTGACCGGTGAGAGCGCCCATACTGACAACGACGCCGTCCGCCCCCACGCCAATCAGGTCGCCTGTCTTTCCTGGCTTGTTTGCGTACCCGATACTGCGAGTTCCCGCCGCGATCGCGGCCTCAGTGTCGCTGACCTGGTCACCTATGAATACGGATCGAACCGCATCAACAACGGAGCGCAGATAGAGCCTGCTCAAGCAGAAAGGGGTTGGGCTTCATACGTTCGGCATGATTCGGGTCTCGCGCCTCGACATGCGTGATCTTCGCGGCAAGGTTGGCCCGATCCAAGTAGGAGCGGACGGACTCATGGCAGTTGTTACTAACGATCGCCACAGGCCGTCCAGCAGCCCAGCAAGCATCGAGGAAGGCCTCGACGCCTGGAGTTGCCGTTGCGCTTTCAACTGCTCTTACTTCGGCTACCTGAAGGGCTTCCTCGATCCGTCTCCAGACCTTGTCTCCAAAATTGGCTGATTCGGCGAGGACTTCATGTGGACCGTTCGCTGCGCTGATGGACGGGCAACTCACCAAGCAGCTCGCAGAGCAGAGTTCTGAGTTCGCTGGCAATCTCGGGTGCGGGATAGCCCGCGAAGACGGAGCAGACTGGGCCGTCAAAGTCCAAGAGAACGGCCTGGCTTGCCGTGAGAAGTCTCGAGGCGGCAGATTCGGTGGTCACGGGTTGTGGGTCCGGCTGATGGTGCCCCAGAGGCTGTTGAACCAGAGTCGCGCCTGGTCGACGTACTGCGAGCCTGTAGCCCGGTCGTCGTCGCTCACGGAGTGGTGGAAGAGCACGGTGTCCTTACCTACTGCGTCGAAGATGGGCATGTCTTTCCCATCGATCGGCACTTCCCGCTCAACGACGGGATAGAAGCCGAAGAAGACCTCCTCGTCATTAAGGAGGTAGAGCTTGAACATCATCGGGAGGTTGACCACTCGGCACTCGACGCTGGTCTTGGGGACCAGGCCGGTACTGCCGAGCTCCTCGATGGCTTCGATGACTTGGCCGGCCGATCGGTGCGCGATCTCCTGGAACCGTCCGCGAACGGCTGCATCGTCGCGACCAGCCCGCGAAGGCACTGCCAACGGCTGCGATGTATCCGGCAGAAGCATGCGAACGCTGACTGACTCGGGAGTGAGGCGTCCCCGCCTAATCCGGTCTAGCGGCTCCTCAAGCGCTCCGAGGAGCGTCTCACCCGTCAGGCCTGCGAGGTCGATCTCGGCCGTCGATGACGCAGGACGTCTACTTCGATCGCAGGGCGCGGAACCGGAGGCGGCCCCTGGGGTAAACCATGGCCCGGAGGTTCCTGGTTCATGACCTCCAAGGCATATCCCCTGGTAGTGGAGCCGGTGAGGGGACTTGAACCCCTAACCCCCGCTTTACCATGCCAGGCTTCCCACTGGCTCGCGTCAGCAGCCGAAAGTTGCGGTTGACCTGCTCACTCTCCGATGGAGAGCACCCGCAGTTCATTGAAGTGGCTCAAGCCTTCGAGTTCATTCCGATGAGTAAAACGGTGAGCTATCGACTCAGGGAGGAGGTCCGAGGTGGGTATCAAGTCGCCCTTCTTGGCACCTGCCTCAGACATCGAGAGCTCTGCTTATGCCGCGTGTCTTATCGTCGGCGACTGCCTCGGCGCACGGGACGATCATCGCGCGGGCCGATGGGAGACTGAGCGTGTTCCGGACGAAGTTCAGGCCTCAGGTGCTGACGACCGATGACGACGGACCACAGCTCTGAGTCCGCCTTGAGGCCGATGCCTGATGGCGCGAGTAGGGTCATCTTCTTGTGGTCGATCGTGTAGGTGAGTGCAGGTCCGACAGTGGAGAGGGTCGCGGTGTCTACGTCGGCTGTTTCGCCTGTGCCAGGACGGCCGGAGGTGGCGACGGCGGTGAAGGTCGGTTCTGTGTTGGCAATAGTCATTGAACGATCATTGCTGCAGGCAATGATCGGGACCCATGTCCTACTCTCCCGGGACGAACGCCCCACGCCAGTAGGCCCCGCGCCGGTAGCTCGCAGAAGCGGCCTTTGCGGCCAGCCGGCGGATCATTGGAGCTAATGGTGCGGACACGCCGCGAGCGTCGAAGTCCAGCTGAAAGTGGCTCGGCAGGGGCTGTCGTCCAGCCGTTCGATCGAGACGGCGGCGGGGGCCGGACCGTCGATTCCGCGGGCTGCCCAGCTCCGAGGAGGCCTGTTCTTGGTGATCTCCTGAGTCATCCTGCGTTCGGAGCCGGCGATCCTGCGTACGGTGACGAACCACGCCCCCGCCGCACGGCCGTCAATCTTCACTCGCACGACGTCCTTGTGCCACTCGGGAAAATGCTCTGGATCCGTCGCGTAGGCGAACACGTCCGCTGCTGCTCGATCGATTTCGATGCTCGAGACGAAGGGTTCTGCCATGGGCCTGTGTCGCTTCCCTGATCCGTTGTGCTGAGGTGGTTGCTGGAGTCAGGTGCTGGGGAAGTCGGTCTGCCCGAGCGGGGCGACGGCCTCCAGGTCGTCGAGTTGCTGGCGGATCTTGGTGCGGATGTGGTCGTGTGCCATTGCCCCGAGCGGTAGCCGGAGCGGTGGATCGTCGCTCACTGCCGCGTCGACGATCGCCCGCGCTGCTCGGACCGGATCGCCAGGCTGGTTGCCGTCCAGCTGTGTGAGGAGTTCCCGAACTGGTCCCACACTCTCAGCGTAGTCGGGCATCGGCTCGGCGGACGGCATCGAGCTGGCCCGGGCGAACGACGTACGGTGAGGGCCCGGTTCGACGATGGTGACGCCGATACCAAGATGCGCGACCTCAGCGGCAAGTGCCTCGGAAAAGCCCTCGACCGCGAACTTGGCCGCCGTGTAGTAGGCGCCGCCCGGGAGCGCCTCGATGCCGTTCAGCGACGACATCTGAACGAACCGGCCCGACCGCCTGCTCCGGAAGTAGGGCAGAGCAGCACGAGTCACGTTGACCACTCCGTAGAAATTGACATCCAGCTGGCGGCGCAGTTCCTCATCGGTCAGTTCCTCGATCGCACCCACGTGCCCGTAGCCGGCGTTGTTGACCACCACGTCGACCCCACCCGTGTCCTGCTCCGCCCGCTGCATGATCGCGCGCGCGTCGTCGGGGTCGGTAACATCCATCCGTAGGGCGACTGCCCCGTCCGCCAGGTCATCCAGCGAGTCCGGATCGCGCGAGGTGGCGACCAGCCGGTCTCCACGGCCCACCACTTCCTCGCAGATCGCCCGCCCGAAACCACTCGACGCACCGGTCACGAACCAGACCCGAGTCCCGTTCTGATCAGACACAGCACGCCGCCTCCTCATCGGACTCAGTTCGAATTTCCACAACCCCGTGCCCAACAACCGACACCGCAAAACCCGCATACCGCCGCTCGATCTACCAGTGCGGCACATCTCGCGCACGTAGACGGGCATGACGGGGTCAGCTGCCGGTGTTGATCACTTCGGAGAGGGCGCTGACATTGAGCTGAGCGGTGCCGCCGCAGGCGCCGCTCAGACGGGTCAGGGAACCGCGCAGGTCGTAGACGCCGTCGGGAAACTGCATGACACCGTTGACCGAACCGGCGTATCGACAGGTGCCCTGTGGCGTGGTGATGGTCACGTCGACGCCCCCAATGGTGTAGCCACGATCTTTCAGAAGGTCTAGTTTCCACGGTAAGGCGTTGGGAGTCGCACTGGCGCCGCTGAAGCAGTCGATGCGCAGGTTGTCGATGTCGGCCTTGACCCTGCCGACTCGGTCGTCGGACGTCACCGGCCCGCTGAACTGGTTCTGGCATTCGGCCAGGACAGTGTTGTCGGTGTTCATGAACTCCATACCGGTGCTGGTGAACCCATGCACGGATTCTGCTGCGGTGGATGCGGACGCTCGAGGGGCGGCGGTGAGGGCGAGCGCTGCTCCCGCGGCGACGACGGCGACGCGTTGCGTCAGCAGACGTATTCTCCCGATGGTCATGGTTCTCCTCTGCTGTGCTTGAGTCTCGACGGCCGGGCGCCGGGTCGCAGACGCCGGCATCTGATACGCGGTCGACCGGTGACTGGTTCAACAGGCCAATCGACGCACACGCTCTGATCAATGAACTCGACAGAGCCCGGCGTGTGAGCCGGTCACGGTCGAGTACGCCGAAATCGAGCTCAGGTGAGTGTCAGCGGTCGCGGGAGATGTCTTCGAGGGCGCCGCCCGCGGCCGCGTGCGGGAGCGCCCGGGCGACATCGGCCTGGGCGAGCATGCCGACCACGACCTGCTTGTCGATGACCGGGAGCCGTCGGACCTGGTGAATGGCCATGGTACGCAAGGCGTCCGCAGCCGAGTCGTCCACGCCGATCACGACCGGTGGGCCTTGGGCGAGCTCGCCGACCGGTACGCGGTTCGGATTGCGGTCCTCCGCGACACACCGGACGACGATGTCGCGATCGGTGAGTACGCCGGCCAGGCGACCGTCATCGCCGCAGACCGGCAGCGAGCCGACGTTCAGCTCACGCATCTTGAGTGCTGCTGCGCCCGCGGAGTCGTTGACGCCGATTAGTTCGGCGCCTGGTGTCATCAGTTGCCTGACGGTGATCATGCGAGTCCCCTTCCCACTGGGCGTTCGCGTCAGCTGATTCCGTGCCCCTTTACCTCGGAGCCAAACAGCTCCGCTGCAGCTCGACTGCTGCCCGACCTGGCCGCCCGGGTGCGTCGTGATGCCGGTCCGGTCGCTGCCGATCTGTAGCGAGGACAACCGCCTGACGGCTGACCGATCGCGACATCGTCGTGAAGTGCGTGGCCGACGGCGGCAATCCGTCGCACACCACCGCCGAGACCCTCGGTCGGGGAAGGCCGCTCACCATCGGATCGGACGACAGCACACTGTACGACGGCGGCTCGACGCGGAATCGCAACGGTCATGGTCGGCTTCGCCCTCCGCCTTGCGATCGACCTGTGGCAAAGGGAATTCTTCGCGTCCGCGTAGCCCAGCATCACGGGTCGCGGACGATACGTCTTGCGTAACCACCTATACCGCTTATGCCGTTCTCATTTGAAGCGCAGAGCCGCCGCGGACCGCAGCTGGGGACGAGTTCCGTTTCCGTAGCGGGCGGCCGAGTCTGGACCTGTGTTCGACCGTGCTGTGGCATCAGCTCCGTCCAGTCGAGCTGCTGCAACGGCTGGAGGATTTCGTTCAATGGCTGGTGGGCGCAGGGCTGTGGACCAAGTCACGGTGACCGACTCTGACGTGGCGGCTGCAGCAAACGACCCGAGCCCACAGCTCTCGCCGGCCGGCGAACTCCGCTGGTTGGCCCCCGAGCCCCTCCGGGCAGCGCTGTCGGTGGTTGCCCGCGATGCGCATGAACTGCTGACCGGGCCACTCGCAAAGCGAGTGCGCGTCTGCGCGGCGCCAGACTGCTCCTTCTTGTTGTCGACACGTCCAGGCCGGGCAGACGACGCTAGTGTTCGCACAACCGCTGCCGTAACCGCCACCATGCGCGCGACCACCGCGCCCGCCAAGCCCGCGACCGGTCAGAGGAGGATAGCTGAGCTGTATTGCCACGACGGTTGCTTCAGGCAACAGGTACTCTCGGTTCCTGCACGAAGTCGGGATCGCCTCAGACACGCCGCACCAAATGTCTCGGGCGCATCGAAGTAGCCGAAGGCATCAATCTGCCCGTCGGCTTGTGAGTCACCGGTGCTGAGAGCATTGAGCTTGGTTCAGGTTCTTGGGCAGAATCCACTCGGGAGACCATCTCAACAAGAACGGAGAACCATGGCCGAGCCCGGCGTAACCCGCGTGGCCGTCTACATCGACTTCGACAACATCGTGATCTCGCGCTACGACCAGGTCCATGGCCGTAGCCAGTTCCAGCGTGACAAGGTGCGGGCGTTGGACCGGGCACAGCGGTCGGCCGAACCCGATATCGCGGACAAACTCCGGCGCGCCACGGTCGACATCGGCGCGGTCATCGACTTCGCCTCGTCGTTCGGCACTCTCGTTCTTACGCGCGCCTACGCGGACTGGTCAGACCCGGTCAACGCCGACTACCGCGGGCAACTCGTCAGCCGCGCAGTAGACCTGGTGCAACTGTTTCCCGCTGCTGCCTACGCCAAGAACGGCGCCGACATCAGACTTGCTGTAGACGCCGTCGAAGACATGTTCCGGCTTCCGGACCTGACCCATGTGGTGATCGTGGCCGGAGACTCCGACTACATCGCCTTGGCCCAACGCTGTCGACGTCTTGGCCGCTACGTCGTGGGCGTCGGGGTAGCAGGATCGACCAGCAGATCGCTCGCCGCCGCCTGCGACGAGCTCGTCATCTACGACGCGCTACCCGGCGTCACACCCATTGACACCTCCCAACCAGCGACCGAACAACGCACAACCCCCAAGGCCGAATCCGAAGAAGAAGCCGACACCTCCCCCCAGCCCGGCTCGCGCCGTACCCGGGCCGCGGGCGCCGCGGTGACGAACGAGACTGATCCCGACTCCGAAGACCCCCAGCAGCTGGCCACGAGCCTACTCGAACGCGCACTGCGCCTCGGACACGAGAAAGATGACGGCGACTGGCTGCACAGCTCCGCAGTGAAGAGTCAGATGAAGCGCATGGACCCATCATTCAGCGAGAGGGCACTCGGCTACCGATCGTTCTCGGACTTCGTGCGATCACGAGAAACCGTCGCCGAACTCGACGAGACGACCCCCGTACGGCTCGTACGGCTCAACCCGACGCTGGCCGCACGCTAGTCCCCGTAAGCGATGTAGCTTGAACGGATAGCCGAGGCGGGCTCCTTCCCTCCGTTGCTACGCCAGGTCAAAGAATCTGGTCTGCTCGAGCTGGGCAGCGTGTCGCGGCGTCGGCCAGCTGCGCACTCCGGTTGCCCCAGCCATCGTTGCCGAGGGCAACATAACCATTGCGATCTGGTTCGGGCGGCGGCGATGAGCGTTCTGATAACGGCAAGCGTTTGCCGGCACCAGAAACCTACCGTCGTCGAGTCGAGGCATAATGGGCTGCATGGATCACACCGATCAGCGGGGTGCCCCTATCGACGGCGCGCCCCCGCGGCCCCTGACGGCGGCGTACGGCGCCAATGATGCCAACGGTGCAGTGCAGGCTGACGTCTTCTCGCAGCTGGCGGTGGAGATGCAAGCTGCCGCCGGGGTCGAGGAGACCGTCGACGCGGTCGTGCAGTTCGCGTTGCAGGCCTTGGACTGCAGTTACGCCGGTGTCGCACTGCACGCCAAAGGCGAGCGGCCGGCGATCCCTGCCGTCACCGACGCCGTGGTCGCCGAGATCTACCAGTTCCAGCTCGACAGCAACGAAGGTCCGCTGATCGCGTCGATGCGGGACCGTGCCACCGTACTGATCTGCGACACGGCCGCCGATCAACGATGGCCGCAATGGGCGGAAAAGGTCACCACCCTGGGCGTGCGCAGCGTCCTGGACGTGCCACTCACGCTTGGCCAGGCCTCATCCACGGTCGGCGTACTCGGCCTCTACAGTCAGCGCCCGGACGGGTTCAGCACCGACGACGAGGCGATCGCGCAGATCCTGGCCCGCCACGCCTCGGTCGCCGTCGCTGCCGCACGGCACGAGGAGACCATGGCCGCCGCGGTGGACGCGCGGAAACTGGTCGGTCAGGCGATGGGGATTCTGATGGAGCGTTTCGATGTCGACGGTGACCGCGCCTTCGCGATCCTGAGGCGCTACTCCCAGGACACCAACACCAAGCTCCGCGATGTGGCCCAGCAACTCATCCACACCCGCCAACTCCCGCACTGAAGCGGCTATACGGGCGGCGAACGCCTCGGTGATGCTATTGGCAGTCACGAGTCCTCGTCCTCAGCCTCGTTGGAGAAACTCAATCGTCGACTGATGATCTGGGATGCCACCTCCGCAAGCGTGGTGTCGTGGGAGAATGCGTGGGCGCGAAGCAACGCCATCGCGTCGTCCGGGCTGATCCGAAGCTGTACCACGACCATACCCGTGGCCTGATGGATGGCCGAGCGACTCGACCACGGTCCGGCCGTCAGATCGGAGTCCTGGGGTATGTCCTTGACCAACGCGGCCCCGATCGCATCGGCGAGGAACTGGGCATGAGCCCGGTCCGGCAGCACGCGACCGCTGTGGTGGACACTCAGGACGCCGATGACGGCTCCTGTGGCCCGCACCGGTACGGCGTACAGCACCTCCGCACCCGCAATCTCGCGGGCTGCATCGACGAACAACGGCCACCGACCCTGGCGACTCCGAAGATCCGCGACCGTGATGTCCTGGGTGTCGTAGGCCGTCGGCCCCGGCCCTTCGCCGAGAACGTCCTGCAGATCCTCCAACCTGGCGGCAACGTCATCCGTGACACACAGCGTGATCCGCCCAGGCCGGGTATAGGACACCGTGAGGGCGGCACCGTCGCCGCCGAGGATCGACAAGTAGGCCCGGCACAACCGCTCCTCCAGCGGCCGGTCGGAACCCTCGTTCGCCACCGCCCGGGCCAACCGCGCCAGGAGCGAGATCCGGTCCAGGTCGGTCATCTGGAGTCCCGTGACATATCTCGACGACCCATTCCACCAACCTGTCGAGCCGGCTTCCTCCATTGCTTGCCGACTTCACTCCGGGTGTGCCCATCTGATGGGATCCAAAACGGCCCAACTGGCCTCCGCGACTGGGCCGAGTTCCATCCTCGCCGAGATGCCGTCCGCTGGGAGGTCACGCGGAGCCCGACGCAGTACGTCGACAAGCCCCGAAGCAGGACCCCTGGCCGAATTGTTGCCGCAGGCAATCGATCGTCCCCGATCCGACTTGCCGGCCGGATCGGGCCTGCCGATTCCTCACCTGAGGGACCCTTGGTCCAGGGTGGTGGTGAAACCGGCGAAGTGGGCGGGCTCGAACTCGGTCCGGTACAGCGTGGCGACCAGCTCTCCGCGGCTCGAGACGCCGACCTTGGCGAGGATCGCCTTCACGTGGTCGCGGACCGTGTGCGACGACAGGTACAACCGGCGAGCGATCTCAGCCGTCCTGGCCCCGCGCGCGATGAGGCGGGTGATCTCGCGCTCGCGTTCGGTCAGGGCGTAGGCCTCGACGAGGATCGGCGCCAGCATCGCCGGGTTCGCCGGCTCGAGTACGACGGCGGTGCCGGCCGGCGACCCGTCGGCGTCGTACGTCGTCGACGCGTGCCCGACGACCCACTGGCCGCGGCGCGATCGCACCCGGCTGCGCGCGATCCCGTCGCCACCTCGCACGAGTGAGTCCCGGGCACGTACGGCGGTCACCAGGAGCCAGAGCGGGAGCTGCAGCCCGAACCGGGTAGGCACCGGCTCGTGCAGCGGCAGCTCGTCCAACCAGGCGACCGCGTGCTCGTTGGCGGACACCAGTCGGCACCGCTCGTCGAACATCAGCATGCCGGGCGCCTCGCCGATCGTGCCGATGCCATCGGCAACGTCCTCGAGGACGAGGCGGCGCAGTGTGTCGCCGAGGGGCAACGAGAGGCCGGCGACGAGCTCCGCCTCGGCCGCCGAGAACGCCGGCTGACCCTCGCGCCGCCACAGCGCGACGATCGCCCACGGAACCTCGCCGACTCGAAGTACGGCGCGCAGTTCGTCGCCGAACCCCATCGGCCGGGTGAACCAGCGGAACCGGCTGCTCCGCGCCGGGTCGCCGGTCGTGTCCTGGAGCGCGGCGGCGGGCCGTCCTGCGCGGGCCAGGTCCTGGAACCGGTTGAAGTCCGGTCTCACGAACTCGCGATGCCAGTGCTCGGTGCATACGTCGACCGGGGCCGAGAAGTCGTCCAACAGGCTCGGTGCCGTCGGCAGCCCGGTGACCGGGTCGGTCGACAGCCACGTCGCGGCGTCGTGCTGAACCAGTTCGTGCAGTGATCTCGAGGCCACGGCGAACACGTCGGTCGCGGTCCCGGCGGCCGACACCTGACGGAGCAGCTCGACACGTCGACGCGTCCGTGCCCCTTGTGACATCACCGAAGTCATCGATCCAGTCTTGCGCGAAGCACCTCTCCACCGTCAAGGCGAGACCCCTCAATTGAGGGATTTGCCGGCCCGGCCCGACCGGCCACGGTGGGAACTATCGACGAAATCGGAGGTAGTTCCATGAAGAACCGTTCGTACCTGATCCCGGCCGTCCTGCTGGCCGGTATCGGTGGCGTGCTAACGACCGGTACGGCGTTCGCAGCGGGCGAATCGGCGCCCGCACAGCCGAGGGCAACGCTCGATTGTCACGAGACGGCCGGAGCGCTGACTGTGCGGCACCGGGCACCCGTGCACACCAGACCGAGCGCCGCCTCCCACGTCATGTGGTTCGCAGCCAAGGGCAAGACGTACCGCATCGGCGGCTACTGCGACAACTCCATCGGAAACAGGTGGTACTGCGTGGCCGGCTGCGACTTCAGAGACACCCCCAAAGGCTTCTGGATCTTCGAGGAGTACTTCAAGCCTTGAGCAAGCCCCAGGGTCGCCAGACGTGGAGTCGCCTTGCCAGCGGGGCATACCGGCTCGAGGCGCTGGGTACCCGCGATCTACGGCTGTGTATCGGCTGGTGTGGACCTGGATGTGCGGACTGGTCGCCGCACGGGGCAGCGCGGCCGCATTGATGCTGCTGCCGGTCGGCACGACGATAGTCCCGCTGTTCATGTTGTTGGCGGTTGGTTCGCTCGCGGGCGTAGACCGCAGAACGGTCTTCGGGCCGATCGGGCGCCGATTCCTCGCCCGGCGTCGCACCTTTCTCGGTGTGGGGCCGTAGCCGTTCCGCCAGCGGGCGAGTGGGTACTACCCAAGGATCGAACCGGTCCGGAAAGGAGAGCCCAACGATGACCGGCGACCAGCGTGAGCTCACCGACACGATCGCCGACAACCTCGCGCCGCTGAAACCGGCACTGCGTGGCTGGCTCCATGCGGGTACCCTCCCGCTCGCCTGCGCGGCCGGCCTGGTGCTGATCATCCTGGCGCCCACGCGCGCCGCCCGCACCGCCGCGGTCGTGTTCGGCAGCGCGTCGATCCTGCTGTTCGGCATCTCCGCCCTGTACCACCGACTTCACTGGCGCTCCAGAGCCAAAGGACTCTTACGCCGCCTCGACCACGCGAACATCTTCGTGATGATCGCCGGCACCTACACGCCCTTCGCCGTACTTCTACTCAGGGGAACCGATCGAACCACATTGCTGATCGCTGCCTGGGCCGGAGCAGCTCTGGGCGTGATGTTCCGGCTGCTCTGGGTCGCCGCTCCCCGCTGGCTCTACACACCCATCTACCTGGCCCTCGGCTGGGTCGCGATCTTCTGGCTCCCCGCCTTCTATCACCGCGGTGGCGGCATCGCAGTGGCGCTCCTGATCGCCGGCGGGATCCTGTACTCCCTCGGCGCAATCGTTTACGGATTGAAGAAGCCAAACCCGTCACCACACTGGTTCGGTTTCCACGAGATCTTCCACGCCTGCACGGTGGCAGCGTTCGTCACTCACTACATCGCCGCCAGCATCATCACTTATCAGTCCGCCTGACCAGGTTCTTCACACCCTGACTCGCCACGACCTTGTACGCCGCACCGTGGGCCGCGTCAGGTGGTTGGCACTGCCGGAAGCTTGGACAGTGCTTGCACTGCGCAACTAGGCGCCGCCGATGACGGCATGGGCCGCGCGCAACTTCGTACCTGGAAATTGGACCGGCAATGGGAAGGGACCGCCGACCCACCCGCCGTTCTCGAAGGTGGCCAGGCGGCTAAGCCGTACGCCTCGAGTACAGCACCCCCGTCGCCTGACCACCTTCGCCTTCCGGCCGCTCGGGAGCCCACAGCACCTTGAAGCCCCCACAGCACACAGCGGCCAGGACCTGTAGGTACCCAGTTCGGATCGCCGCTAACGCGCAATGTCGAGATGCTCGTCAACGCACGAGCAGCGGGCCGGAATCGTGGCTGGCGTTGCATTGCCACCACTTCTCGTGATGGGGTGGACGGCGGGTTCCCCGGCTGTCAAGGGGATGTTCCGACTGTGAGTTTGCCGGCCGGACCGTGGCCGGGGAGCCCACCAACCTGTGCCCCAGACACAGTGTTCACGGATCGGCCTACTCGGTACCCGATTCCCGCGTTCGCATCGCCGTATCGGGTCGTGATTCGCCCCGGGACCGTTGGGTACCGCGAATCAACGAAGAACGTCGCTCGGAGATGATGCAGCATGGCTACGCAGACACGACGGGTAACCGTGTGGACCGTCGCAGTCCTGATCGCCGTAATTCTCCTCGCCGGCAACGGAGGCGGTGGCGGCGGCGGCTACTGACTGATCCGGAACCACCGGATAGGCCCCGGCGCGGTGCGAAGTGCGCCGGGTCGAGCGACCTGAGGTAGTACCGGGTTCACTGAAAGCAGGTGTTCTCAATGTATGACATCGTCCTACTGGTTGAAGAAGAACTGGCCGTGCCGGACGCGGAGCGGCTGGTGGAGCTCTACGGCGGTGCACCGGAACCGGCGAGCTTCCACATAGTTATTCCGTGGGAGGACGCAGGGGCCCGGGTCGAGGCATCGCTCACCAGTCTCGCCGGCACCGAGCTTTACGGCATGGCGGCCGAACGGCACTCGGTCCAGTCGGACGAGCAGGTACTCGAGGCACAGCACGAGGCGCAACGTGCCGCCGACGCCCGGGCCGCCGCAGCGCTCGAACGCAGTGTGCAGCGATTGCAATCCTTCGACCGGGAAGCGGACGGCCTGATCACCCGCCGGAACCCAGTGGACGAGCTCAGCGAGTACGTCAAGCGAGTTGACGGCCAGGAGGTCGTCGTCCTCACCAGGCCGCACATCGTGGCCGAATTCTTCCATGTCGACTGGTCCACCCAGGCTCGTCGGCACCTCGGCGTACCTGTGCTCCATCTGCTCGAACAGCACGTGGACAGCCCCACGGAGGTCGAGCGCTGATCTTGCTGCGCAGGAACGGCGGGTGAACAGTTGCGCGCAAATCCTCACGCACGCAGGGATTCGCGCAGGTACAGCTCACCGCGAAAGCACAGTCCCTGCGCGTGCGCCCGGCGGAGGTTCGACTGGCTTCAGAGGATCGTGTCCGGGGCATCAGTCCGGCGATCGCAACAAGCTGTCACTATTTGCTCAAGGCAAACTGTTGTTGACCATGAGGCGCTGCAGGGCGGCGCATCCGGATCACGCCGACCCGGTCCTCGATCGTGTCCGGCGGGGCGGCGGTCAGCAGGTCGTTCCTCCTGAGGCGCTTGGCAGGAAGCGGCCGGGGCCGCCTGTGGCGAAGCTGCGGCAGGCGTCGTAAAGTTCAGGTAGGGCCTTGTTGAGCCCTCCCAATCGGTCCCCGCTCCACCCCCCCGAGCGGGGACCGATCCATGTCCGGTCGTGCCCACGTGGCTGCAGTGGTCGGCGACGGTCCGACTGAACGGGCAGGTGCGGCGCGCCTGCATCGTCATGTCCAGGGCGTTTGGTTCCGCGAGGCGCGGGATACGGCATCGGCAGCTCGTTCGTCTGGGCGCGCCGGGCCCATTCACATCGATCAGGCTTTGCGCTGGATGACCTGCCAGAGCCTTCGCACCGGCGTGCCGTCGGCGATCTCCTCGACCTCATGCTCCACCCAACCGGCGGCAAGCGACTCGATCAGCTCGCGATCGAAATAACGGGTGCCGCACGTCGTGCAGCGCTGCGGTGACCAGCTCACTCAACTCGAGGCGCCCCCCCGTTCAGATCCGCCACAGCACCTCCACGACAGCAGGGACTTGCTCACATCCAGGCGTCCGATAGTCGTACGTCCGCCCGGTACCCTCGCGAACTTCCAGCAGGTGGTTCGACACAAGCGATCCTGGCCCGCTATCGGCGGTCAGGGCCGGTGATCGACTGGCCACCGGTCGACGACCGATCACGTTGTTCGGCTGCGCGGCGCTCGTCCTCAGCAGTACTCCGCTGACTTAGGTCGATGCGACGGGTGCGGACGAGGAGCAGGGTGCCGCCACCAGCGATGGCAACGACGATCAGTGCGGCCGCTACAACCCAGCCGGCGCCGTTGTAGTCCTTCGGACTCGAGTTGGCCGAGCCCGGGGGGTTCGGTGCAGGGGAGTTCGTCGAGCCCACCGTCGGAGACGGGGAGGCCGCTGCCTGCGCATCTGTCGATCCGGCCGCAAGAGGTGCCAGTACAAGCACCAGCACGGCTGCTGCGGCCAGCATTCGCCATGCTCTGCTCATCATTGTTTTCCGGTGCCCAAGGCGCACAACGGCAAACGAATCCGGAAGCCGCCTCGCCGGGCGTTAGCCGGGCCAGGTCGTAGGGAACCGGGATCGTATGTCGACGACAACGGAACGCCCCCAAGGAGGTCGGAGACCTCCGGCTGGCGACAGTGTGCGTGAACGCAACCGACATGGACCGGGCCGCTGACTTCTGGTCCACGGCGCTCGGGTACCGACGACCTCAGCGGATCGATGACGCTGACCAGTTCGCGAAGCTCGAGGATCCGGCAGGCAGCGGTCCCATCGTGCTGTTGCAGCGAGCGGACGAGATCCCGGCCACGCCGACGCCGGTACATCTCGACCTGTACACGTCGGATCGCGAGGGCCACATCGAACGGCTGCTGAAACACGGCGCCACCCGGGCCGAGAACTGGCCGTACCCCAGCCGCCACGACTTTGTCGTACTCCGAGACACCGAAGGCAACGAATTCTGCGTCATCGCCGTCCCGCCGGAATAAGCCTCACCTGATGTGGGCGCAGACGGCCAGCGAGACTCCGGCGGCCTTTCGGTGGATCTCGCGGAGATCCATGAGGAGCACGAGTGCCGGATCGTGATGCCTGCCGATCAGCTCCGCTCCCTTGTGCCGGATCGTGGGCAGGATGGTTCCTCCTCAGGCCCGGCGCTCAGTCGAGGTCGTAGTTCTCGCCAAACCTCGCGAGTGCTCTGACGTGTTCCTGCGACCCGGGCAGCAAACCGGTCGGCTGTCATCAGGTGACCGGTACATCGGTGATGACCACGGCGTGCCGCAACTGTCCCTGCTGGCGCACGTCCTCCATCACCTCGTCCGCGGAGAAATCAGGGATCGAGCAGGTACTCCGCCTGTCCGGCTCCTGGATCCGCGGATCCGGCATCTCGTCGTACCCGATCTGCCGCTTTCCCTGCCAGGTCAGCGCCTTCATGTGACCTCCTGTTGCGCGAGGCCGAAATCTGACTTGGAGCTCGGACGCGCGCTGACGCCGTCAGCGCGCGTCTTCCACGGCCGACAACAATCTCCGCAGTGTCGTACCTACTCAGAGACTCATGCAATATCTATCATGACGAGTGTAGACATTGTCATTCGGCAGAGGTAGTATTATTGATGCTGCCAGAGAACAACACCGAAGCTGACGTAGCTAGTAACGACCTTGTCGACTTGACGGCCGAGTAGTTGGTGACAATCCAAACCCATGCGCGCCGGTGCGAATGCACCGGGCTTCGGCACGGAGGCTCGATGACCCCAGACACACATGGAGTGCCCGATGAGTTCAGATCCGGGAGCCGGGCCGGCCAGTTTCGACGATGACGACTACCCCGCGTTCACGATGGGCCGGGCAGCCGAGATGCTCGGCACCACCCCGGGGTTCCTGCGGAGCCTGGACGAGGCAAAACTGATCAACCCGCAGCGTTCCGACGGAGGTCATCGCCGCTACTCGCGGTACCAGTTGCAGCTCGCGGCCAGGGCCCGTCAACTCGTCGACCAGGGCACCGCACTCGAGGCGGCCTGCCGCATCATCATTCTGGAAGATCAGCTCGCAGAAGCCCTGCGTATCAATGACCAGATCCGTGGCCAGAGCTAGCACCACGCCATCGGCCGTGTCGGCCGCCCGGGGTGCACACCTACATCGCATCCCGCTTGGAGACCGAGATGGCCCTGTCAGAACCCGCCGAGGCGTTCGACGCCGGTACGTTCGCGCAGTTCGCGATCGAGTTACACGATGCTCCCGGAGTGGACGAAACCCTGGAGACAGTGGTGCAGTTCGCGATACAGGCCGCCAACTGCACCCATGCCGGCGTCGCGCTCGCGACCCGCGGCGGCCGCGCGGAGATCGGGGCAACCACCGACCCGGTCGTGGACACGTTGTACCGGTTCCAGATCGAGACCGATGAAGGCCCGATGCTGACCGCACTGTCCGGCGAAACGATCACCGTTCCCGACGTCGCGACCGACGAACGCTGGCCGCGCTGGCAATCCGCGGCCGCCGACGCCGGCATCGGAAGCGCGCTCCACGTCCCGATGACTGTCAGCGACCGCACCACCGGCGTCCTGTCCCTCTACAGCACCGAGCCGAAAGCATTCACGGTCGACGACGAAGCGATCGCCCACATCCTGGCCCGGCACGCCTCGGTGGCGGTTGCCACCGCCCGGAACGAGGAGTCCATGGCTCAGGCGGTGGATGCCCGCAAGCTGGTCGGCCAGGCGATGGGAATCTTGATGGAGCGCTTCGACATCACCGGCGATCAGGCGTTCGCCGTCCTGCGCCGCTACTCCCAAGACACCAACACCAAACTCCGCGACGTCGCCCAGCAGTTGGTCGAGACCCGCAAACTGCCCCACTGAGCGCGACGCGCCGGGTCAGGATAGTTCGTGCGCACCGGCAGCAGGGCGGTTCAGCGACGGAGGGCTCGTCGCGTCCCATCTTGGAATGTCCGGGTATCCCGCGTTTCTGCGCCTCGCGGTACAGCTCCTGGCGCGTCTTCGGTTAGGGATCTCCGACGTCCTCGGCGTCTTCGGTGTCCAGGTAAGTCACTGCCGCAGCTGGGTGACGATGGCTTGGTCGTCTTCGGGTGCCGGACTTGGGGTGACCGCCTGCAGCGGCAGCTCGGAGTGGGAGGTGATCGTCTCCACGTGGCGCAGAATAATGCCTTCGCGCAATGCCCATGGACAAAGATCGACGCTGCCGACATCCAGCGCTTTCAACGTCGTGTTGGCGATCACCGCACCAGCGAGGATCTGACGGGCGCGCGAGCTGGAGACGCCCGGCAGCTTGGCTCGGTCGGCAGCGGGCAGCGCGGCAAGCCGCGGGATCCACGCCTCGATGTCAGCGCGATCCAGCCGGCGCGTGACAAACGGGCCCTTCCGTTGCGCGGGAGCACCACTCAACCGAGTGAGTTGTTTGAACGTCTTCGACGTGACGACGATCCGGCTGGGGCCGGCCTCCCAGCGCAACCGGTCGACCACCTCGCCCAAGGTGTCGCGAACATGACGTCGCAACGCCTTCAGGTGCTTGTTCCGGGGCGGATCGACGGGCAGGAACTTCCGCGTCAACCGACCCGCACCCAGCGGCACCGAGATCGCCAAATTGGGCTCGGCGTCACGCCCCAGCACGATCTCCATAGACCCGCCACCGATGTCGATCAGCAGCAGCCGTCCTGCCGACCAGCCGTACCAGCGATGAGCCGCCAGATAGGTGAGGCGTGCCTCTTCCTCACCAGTCAGGTACTGCGGACGGACGCCGGCACCCACCTCGATCGCCTCGATCACCTCGCCCCGGTTGGCGGCGTCGCGGACCGCGGACGTCACGAACGGATACACCTGATCCACCTGCTGCTGTACGGCGACACGCATCGAACGGGTCACCGCGCCGACCACTCGATCGATCCCGGTCCGGCTGATCGATCCGTCCGCGGTGATCTCCTCACCCAGCATCGTCGGTGTCTTCACAGCCAGGGCAGGCAGCGGCGGAGCGCCGGCGGTGACGTCGACGATCTGCAACTGCGCCGAGTTCGACCCGATGTCCAACACTCCTAGACGCATACTGACGCGGTACCCGGCACCCAAACCGATCAGATGCCAGACGTTGAACGTCGTCGAGCTCATCGAGGCCGCTGACTCGGAGCTCCCTCTCGGCGCCGAAGGCCAACAGCCGCGGCGGACCTGCACTGGCAGGATGCAAATCGATTGGCTACCGTAGGGCGATCCGGCGTCGAGGAGAGCTATGGAAACCCTGCGCATCGTGCTCGACACGGACCTGGCGATGGGTGCCCCCGGATCCGATGTCGACGACGGATTTGCGCTCGCGTTGGCCATTGCCGAGCCCGGCATCGAACTCGAGTTGATCACCACCGTCGGCGGCAACAGTGACGTGGCGACGTCCACGCGGCTCACCAGAGAGCTCCTGGAGGTTCTAGGACGTCCCGACATCCCCGTCGTCACGGGCGCGTCGGCGCCACTCGACCCCGGTCTGCGGAACCCGGCCCAACCACTCGCGACCGGTCCCGTCCAAGCGCCGTACGCGGCCGTGGAGATCATCCGGCGTGTCATGGCCGAGCCCGGCGAGATCACCGTCGTCGCGATCGGACCCCTGACGAATCTGGCCGTGGCACTCATGCTGGAGCCAGGCCTTGCGACCGCGGTACGGGAGATCGTCGTCATGGGCGGGGTGTACCTCGAGCAGACGAATGTCGGCTGGATGCCGGGTGAGTACAACTTCTGGTGCGATCCGCACGCGGCGGACGTAGTACTCAAGAGCGGCGCACCGCTGCGGCTGGTCGGTCTTGACGTCACCCGCAAGGTGCGGCTGTGTCGAGCAGACGCCCGCGAGCTCGCATCGGGCGGTGAGTTCGGCCGGCGGGCCGCCGAGCACACCGAGGCCTGGATCTCGTTCCAGGAGCGCGTCAAACCGCAGGAGGAGCTCGAGCAGGGAAGTTGTGCCCTGCACGACCCCTTGGCGGTGGCGCTGGTCAGCCATCCTGACCTCGTGACCTGGCGAGACGCGTACGTCGCCGTCGAGACGGCCGGGCGGGTGACCCGGGGCGTGGCGATCGCCGACCTGCTGATGTGGGAGAACCCGCCGGCGCCCAACTGCCGGATCGCCACCGCGGTGGATGCCGCAGCGTTCCGCGAGTTGTTCCTGGAACGCCTCGCACGTCTTCCGTGACTCGGCGCATGGACCGCATTGACCGAGTGACCGGCCAGGCTCTAGCTTGGCACAAAACGATTTGCTTCCACTGACGGAGAGCGCGCCCGACCACGACGAGAGGCCGACCATTGAGCAAGCTGCGTGTGGGGATGATCGGGCTGGGAGAGGTCGCCCAGGTCATCCATCTTCCCGTCATCGAGTCGCTGCCGGACCGCTACGAGCTGGCGGCCGTCTGCGATATCTCGCCGGGTCTGGTCAAGCGGGTCGGTGATCGCTACCGGGTGGAACGCCGCTACACCAGCGCGGCGGAGATGATCGCGGCAGGCGGGCTCGACTGCGTCCTGGTCCTCAACAGCGACGAGTACCACGCCGAATGCACGGTGGCGGCTCTCGACGCCGGCCTCGACGTACTCGTGGAGAAGCCGATGTGCCTGAGCCCGCGGGAGGCCGCGGAGATCATCGCGGCCCGCGACCGGTCGGGCCGGACGGTGATGGTGGCCTACATGCGCCGCTTCGCACCGGCCTTCACCGAGGCTGTCCGCAAGCTTCCCGAGCTGGGCCCGATCCGCTACGCCCGCGTCCACGACGTGATCGGCGAGAACAGGCTCATCGTCGACCGGACCGCGTACGTCGATCGCCCGGACGACATCCCGCAGGACGCGATCGACGAGAAGTGGGCCCGGCGGGCAACGCTGGTCCGCGAAGCGCTCGGCGACGTGTCCGAGGAGCTCGCCGGGACCTACGGTCTGCTCTGCGGGCTCGGAAGCCACGATCTCTCGGCGATGCGCGAGCTGCTCGGCCGGCCGACGAAGGTCGCCGCCGCCAGGACCTGGCGCCAGGGCGGGTACGTCGTCGCGCTGCTCGAGTACGACGATTTCGTGGTGACCTACGAAACTGGCGTCGACGACCAGCTCCGCTTCGACGCGCACATCGAGGTGTACGGCGCCGCCGCGTCGCTGCGGATCCAGTACGACACGCCGTACGTCCGGCACTTCCCGACCGTGCTCGAGCTGGAGCGGACCGACGGCGACTCCTACGAGCGGTCGGTGATCCGGCCGCACCTCAAGGACCCGTACACCCACGAGCTCGAGTACTTCCACGACGTCGTCACCAGTGGCGGTACGCCGAAGACGACACCCGAGGACTACATCGAGGACATGGAGCTGTTCGTCGACATCATCCGAGCGCTGCAGCAGGCTTAGCGAGCGCAGCATCATCCAGGAAAGGACGTGACCGTGCTGACCGACGACGACGTGGAGTTCTTCCGCACCAACGGTTATCTGCTCCCGGGCCGGCCGATGTTCGGCGAGGACCGGCTGGCTGGGCTCGAGGCCATCTTCAACGAGCATCTGGACCAGAAGGGCGACAAGCTGTCCGACGAACTCGACACCCCGCACTACCGCGACGCGCGGCTGCTGGACTTCCTGCTCTCCGACCAGGTCCTCGACTGGATCGAGCCTCTGGTCGGCCCGGACATCGCGCTGTGGTCCAGCCATTTCATCTCCAAGGATCCCTTCACCGGCCGGGCGACGCCTTGGCACGAGGACAGCGCGTTCTGGGAGGGCAGGTTCGACGCCTACGATCACATCGTCACGATCTGGCTGGCGCTGGAGAACCCGAGCACACGCGAGAACGGCTGCATGCGGGTCATCCCGGGCAGCCACCTCAACGGCGGGTTCTCGCAGAACTACGTGCCCGCCGATCTGACGACGCAGACCTTCCACGCCCAGCTCGCGGAGGTCGACGAATCCAGAGCAGTCGACTTCGAGCTTCCGCGCGGCCAGTTTTCGATGCACGACGGCCGGATCGTGCACGGCGCGAAAGCCAACACCAGCCCGATCCGGCGCACCGGCTACACGATGCGCTACTTCCCCTCCTCGGTGCTGATGCAAGATGTGCCGCAGAACGAGGGCTGGAAGATCTGGCTCGCCCGCGGGCGCGACCTGGCCGGGAACCAGTACGCGAACGTCTGACCCGAGAGGACCCCGATGCAGCGCGGTGTGTACTTCGATGCGTGGTTTCCCCGTCAGCACTGCTACCACCCGAGCCTGCCACCGCGCCGGCTGCGGATGGTCGACGACCTGGTCGACTTCCGTGCCACGGTGCTGGTGTGGGCGTCGATGGGAGGCGGGTCGCTGTCGCTGCCGTACCTGGAGCAGGAGGCGTTCGGGCCGGTCGACGCCCGCTCGCGGTTCTACGGATTCGTCAACGACAGTGAGTTCATCGCGGCGTGCCACCAGCAGAGCATCAAGGTGCTCGGCATCGTGTTCGAGGCGCAGGGCTGGGAGTTTCCGGTCGAGCTGTCCGAGGAGGAGGACGCCGTACTCGCACTGAACGAGCTGCGCGGTGCCGGCAAGCGCGGCTGGATGGGCCTGCGCGAGTTCTCGTCGAACCGGTACCCGAAGCTGTGGAAGCCGGTCGAGCACTACTTCCCGCAGGGCCTGGTCAACAGCGAGGGCGAGCCGGTTGTCGACCTCATCGAAGAGTGCGTGGTCCGCGACATCCACCAGCAGCCGTGTCACGCGCACTGGGTGGAGTGTCCGGACCGCGAGCACCAGTGCTACTACATGGACCGCAACAACCCGGTATGGCGCGAGTACCTCAAGGCCGTGATCCGGATCCAGATCGACGCCGGGGTCGACGGCATCCAGCTCGACGAGGCCGAGTTGCCGATGGGCGCCTTCCAGTACGGCGCCTGCTTCTGCAAGGACTGCATGAAGGGCTTCCGCGCCTACCTCGAGGAGCACCCCCCGGCCGTTCTGGCTGGGGTCGATCTGTCGACCTTCCACTACGGGGACTGGCTGCTCGGGCAGGGCTACGACTTCAAGGACGGCCGGGAGTCGACACCTCTGTTCGGTCAGTACTACGCATTCCAGTGCCGGTCGATCAAGAAGTACTTCGGTGAGCTCGCCGACTACGCCCGTGCGTACGCACGCTCGACGGGTCGCGAGATCATTGTCAGCGGCAACTTCTTCAACCTCGAGCCGATGTACCTCGCCCTGGCCGACGACGTCGACCTGGTCATCACCGAGATGCGTAACACCACGTACCGCCAGCCCGAGTGGTACCGCTACGTCGCGGCATTCGCCGGCGACAAGGACGTGGTCGTGGTGGAGAACCCGTACGGCGGGGTGATCCCCGAACTGATCGGGTTGCTTGCCGAGGGCAAGGGGCATGACCTCTTCCGGCTCTCACTGTTCGAGGCGGCGGCGCTCGGAGCCAACATGTCGGTGCCGTACGGATCCTGGATGGGCAGTGTCATCGAGGACTCCTTCTACGCACCCCACCAGTTGGCGACCGGGATTCAGGCCTTCCTCGCCGACCACGAGCAGCTGTTCACGCGGCGTACCGTCAACGACGTCGCCGTGGTCTTCAGCGTCGAGAGCACCCGCGAACTGGTCGGAAAGGCCGATACCAGCGACAACACGACCAACGCGAGGGACGAGTCCGTCGTGGTGCCGTACCGCGTCGTCACGAGCACACTGGCCAGTAGCGCCGTACCGTTCGACGTGGTGATCTGGGCAGACGGCGTCACTGCCCCGGACCGCGCGTCGGCCGAGGCGCTGGCGCGATATTCGACCGTGATCCTGCCGGACGTGTACGCGCTCACGGACGCCCAGGCGAGTGCGATCGAGGGCTACGTCGCCGGCGGTGGCACCGTCGTCGTGACGGACCGCACCGCCGGGAAGCTGCCCGAGAACGTGCTGACCGCCGACCACGCCGTACTGGATGAACTACTTCCGCACGGCCGTCAGGTCGAGATACCTGTGCCGGTTGCGGCGAACATCCAACTGCTTGCCGACGGCTCCTATGCGCTGCACCTCCTCAACTACGATTACGACCCGGTCGCTGATGCCGTGCGGGCGGTTCCCGACGTGCCCGTGCGGATCAGGCTGCCCAAGGTCAAGGAGCGGGCCACGCTGGTCGCCAGCGACGGCAGCCGGACCGCCCTTGCGGTCCGCCGCGACGCCGGCGTGCATGCGGTCACCTTGGACACACTCGGCGTCTACTCGATCGTGGTCTTCCACGACGGCGACCTCTGAGAGGCTGGTCAGGTGAAGATCGCCGCGCTGCGGGGCCGCGAAGGCTTCGTGATCGAAGAGACCGAGGTCCCGGCGATCCGGCCGGACGAGATCCTGGTGAAGGTCGCCGTGTCCGGAGTCTGCGCCTCCGAGCTGGAGCCCTGGGTCGAGGGTCTGCCGGACGGCGAGGTCCGGTACCTGGGCCATGAGGTCAGCGGTGTCGTGGTCGAGGCCGGAGCCGACATCACCGGCCTGGTGCCGGGAGATCAGGTCGGGACGTGGGTCATCGAGCGCGGCTTCGCCGAGTACGTCGCGGTCCGGGCGGCGTACTGCTTCCCGACGGACCACCTGCCGCTCGACGAGGTGCTCGCCGAGCCGATCGCGTGCGCGGTCAACGCCGTCGAGGCGGCCGACGTACGGCTCGGTGACGATGTCGTCGTCATCGGTGCGGGCTTCATGGGCAACCTGGTGCAGAAGCTGGTCGCGGTCCGCGGGGTGCGGCAGTTGATCGTGGCCGACGCCAGACCGGATGCGCTGTCGCGTGCCGCCGCGTTCGGGGCGACTCGGGTCGTCGACGTCCGGCAGGAGTCCCTGCCCGACGTCGTACGGTCGCTGACCGACGGGCGCGGGGCGGACCTGACCTTCGAATGCACCGGGACGCAGCAGGCGCTGACGACGACGGGCGAGACCACCCGGATGAGCGGCAGGGTCGCGATCGTCGGGTTCCACCAGGGACCGGAGCGAACGATCCCCCTGGCGCACTGGAACTGGATGGCCTTCACGATTGTGAATGCACACTTCCGGGACGTCGGGGTCATCCTCCGCGGCATGGAGGTCGGCCTGCGTCTGCTGTCGTCGAAACAGCTGTCGATGCAAGGCCTGGTGACACATCGCTTCCGGCTCGAGCGGATCGGCGACGCCTTCGCCACCCTGCGCGACAAGCCGGATGGTTTCGTGAAGGCGGTGATCACCTTCCCGATCGGCTAGTGCCCTGCGACGCAGGGCACTAGGCCGAGCCCCGGGCGACGAGCGGGCAGGGCAGGACGACGGTCCGGCCGGTGCCCCGGTAGCGCCCGGCCATCCGGCTCATCAGCAGCTCCCCTGCCGTGCTGCCCGCCTCATACGACGGATTGAGCACGGTGGTCAGCTGCGGGGTGACGATGGTGGCGGCATCGACATCGTCGAACCCGGCGATCGCGACATCGCCGGGAACGTCGAGCCCGAGCTCGTGGGCGAGGTCGATCGCCCCGATGGCCATCAGGTCGTTGGCGCAGAACACGGCGTCCGGCCGGTTCCGGCGCGACATCAGGATCGCCATCGCCTCGTAGCCGCTGCGACGCGTCCAGCCGCCGCGCACCATCCGCTCGGCCGGGACCTTCTGGCCGGCGGCCAGAAGCGCGGCGCGGAACCCGTTCGTCCGGTTGGCGCCGTACTTGAGCGGACCTTGGATCATCGCGATCCGCTTGTAGCCCCGAGACGCCAGGAACTCACCCACGGCACGTGAGCCGGCCCCGTCATCAGGGATGACCGCGTCGCACAGGGGGTGATCCAGATGTTCGCCGATGCAGACGATGGGCGTGTGGTGGTCCGCCGGCCCGAAGGTGACCCGCGAGGCCGTCTCACCGGACGCGAAGACGATGCCGTCCACACCACGATCCATCACGTCCTGGAAGAACTTCGTCTCCCGCTCGTGGACGCCGTCGGTGTTGCAGACGTACGTGCCGTACCCCGCGGCGTCGACCGCATCGGCGAGACCGCGGGTGAGCACCGCGTAGAAGGGATTGGTGATGTCCGGCACCATGACCGCGATCATCTGCGACTGCCTGGTGCGCAAATTGCGGGCCACGACATTCGGCCGGTAGCCGAGCGCGCGGATCGCGTCCATCACGATGTCCCGGGTCGCTGCGCTCACGACACGCTTACCCGACAGCACGTGAGACACCGTGGTGGGGCTGACCCCGGCGCGGCCGGCCACCTCGGCGATCGTGACCCGTGATGCCGACGCTCGCTCCTCGGCTGTATCGCTCGACATGCCGGTAGTGTAGTGGAGAGCAAATCGATTTGACGCTAGTCCCGGTCCCCGCCGGACTTCGGTCCGCCGGTCCGCTCGGCCCGCCGCTGGGAACCATTGACAAACTCCCCCTGCTCGACCAGGCTACCCGCCAAGTAGCCAATCGATTTGCGCGGGCCGCTGAGGCCGTCTCGCCAATCGAGCAGAGGGGAGCTGATGTGGTGAAGTTCCACATGTCCCGGCGCGTCCCGGTCGGCGCGGCACTGGTGCTGGCCCTCGCGCTGAGCCTCGCCGCGTGCGGCAGTGGCGAGAAGAAGGCAAGCACCGATGCAGGCACCGGCCAGGGGCAGGTCCAGGAGCCCACGACGCCGCAGACTGTCACGTTCTTCTCCTGGGTCGGCAGCGAGCCGCAGATGAAGAAGCTGGCGGCTACGTTCCACCAGAAGCACCCGAACATCACGATCAAGTTCGAGAACGCGCCGGCCGAGCAGGCCGCGCAGGTGCTCAGCACCAGGATCGCGGGCAAGACCGCGCCGGATGTCGCCTACATCAACGCGATCGACACCAGCGACTACGCCGCGCGCGGCGCACTGGTTGACCTTGGCAACTACATGGAGCGCAGCAAGGTGGTCTCCCCGGAGGACTATGTCGACGGGTTCAAGAGCTTCGTCAGCTGGGACAACAAGATGTGGGGCCTGCCGTTCGACGGCGAGACCACGGGCCTGTTCTACCGCACCGACCGATTCGCCGAGGCCGGGCTCAGCGGCCCGCCGAAGACCTGGGACGAGTTCCAGCAGTACGCCGAGAAGCTGACTGACACCGCGAAGGGCAAGTACGGCTTCGAGATGTTCGCGTCCGAGTCGGCGTACTACTTCTACCCGTGGCTGTTCCAGGCCGGCGGCAACACGCTGACCGACGACGGCAAGGACGTCGCGTTCGACAGCGAGGCGGGCAAGAAGGCGGCCGAGTATTACGTGAACCTGGCCAAGTACTCACCCAAGGACTACTTCAACTCGAACTCCTACGACGGCCGGGTCGCGTTCGCCCAGGGCGACGTCGCTATGTACGTCGCGGGTGCCTGGTTCGCCGGCACGCTCGCGGACGAGTACCCGAAGCTCAACGGGAAGTGGGCGGCGGCGCCGTTGCCGGACGGCAGTGCGGGCTGCAAGACCACTATCGCGGGCGACTCGCTGGTGATGTTCAGTCAGACCAAGGTCTCCGACGCGGCGTGGCTGTGGATGGAGTTCCTCTCCGAGCCCGAGAACCTGGTGAACTGGACGTACAAGACCGAGGGAACGCTCCTGCCGCCGACCAAGTCGCTGCTGAACAGCCCCGACCTGGAGAAGGCGAAGCCGGTCCTCAAGCCCTTCGCCGACCTGATGAAGTGCGGCGTCGCCGGTATCGCCAACCCGAAGTTCCCGCGGGTCGAGACGATCCTCAACGAGCAACTCGGCAAGGCCATCTACGGCGAGCAGACGGCCGACCAAGCGCTGGACAACGCGGCTCAGCAAGGTCGCCCGATCCTGGCCCGCTGACCGGGATGGCCGTGACACACATTCAGACTGCCGGGCCGGACGAGGTCAAGGTCAACCGCCGAAGCCTCGCCGCCCGGATCTGGAAGGAACGGTCCGCGTACGTCTTCCTGCTGCCGGGTCTGCTGATCTTCTCGGTCTTCACGCTCGCCGCGTTGCTGTTCGCGTTCTACCTGACCTTCCACCGCTGGAGCATCATCGAACCGGACAAGCCGTTCGTTGGGCTCACCAACTACCACGACATGGTGCACGACGAGCGGTTCGCCGAGTCCGTGCTGAACACGATCTACTTCGGTGGGGCGTCCGTACCGATCTCGATGGCGATCGGGCTGCTGCTGGCGCTCCTGCTGAACCTGCCGTTGCGCCTGCGCAGCGTCTTCCGGACGGCGTTCTACCTCCCGGTGGTGACGCCGTTCGTGGTCTCGGCGATCCTCTGGAAGTGGCTCTACAACGGTGACCACGGGCTCTTCAACTACTACCTGCTCAAGGGCCACTTCATCGACCACCCGCTGCTGTGGCTGTCGGACAAGAACCTCGCCATGCCGGCCGTCATCCTGATGAGCGTCTGGGCCGGCGTGGGGTTCTCGATGGTGGTGTATCTCGCCGGGCTGCAGTCGATCCCCGAGGAACTGTACGAGTCGGCCCGGCTGGACGGGGCCGGCGCGCTGCGGCGGCTGCGTTACATCACGATCCCGATGCTCCGGCCGACGACGTTGTTCCTGCTCGTGATGGGCATCATCAGCTCGCTGCAGGTCTTCACTCAGATCTTCGTGATGACCAGCGGCGGGCCGGTCAACAAGACGACGACGATGGTCTACTACATGTACCTCTGGGCATTCAAGTACTACGACATGGGATACGCGAGCACGCTGGCGTTCGCGCTGTTCGCGATGCTGCTCGTGTTCACCGGGATCCAGTTGCGCCTGGCCCGAAGGGGGTCCGAGGTATGAGCGGCGCGGTCGAGGTCCGCCCGGAGGCGCCGGCGATCGTCGAGCCGGTGCGGACGGCGAAGAAGCCGAAGAACGGCAACCAGCAGTTCAGTGCCCGGCAGAAGCTGGTGACGTACCTGGTCCTGGCGCCGATCGCGATCCTGTTCGTGGCGCCGTTCGCCTGGCTGATCAGTGCATCGTTCCAGCCGATGGGCGAGATCTTCGCCTCGACGCCGCACTGGTTCCCGCAACACCCGACGCTCGACGGCTACAAGTCGTTCCTCGGCGTCGGCGACCTGACCAATGCCCAGCAGGGCCAGGGCCACGGTGACTGGCGATGGTTCGCCAACAGTGCGTTCGTCGCGATCTCGATCACGGTCCTGCAGACGTTCTTCAACGCCCTGTGCGCCTACTGCTTCGCCAAGCGCAAGTTCCCCGGCCGGAACGCGATCTTCGTGCTCTTCCTCGCCACGATGATGGTGCCGGGACAGGTCACGCTGATCCCGAACTACCTGATCATCCAGCACATCCCGTTCTTCGGCGGGAACAACTGGCTGGGCAGCGGTGGCCACGGCTGGCTCGACTCCTACTGGGGCTTGATCATGCCCGGCATCGTGTCCGCGTTCGGCATCTTCCTGCTGCGCCAGTACATGCTGTCCATCCCCGACGAGCTGCTCGAGGCGGCCAAGGTCGACGGCGCCGGCGAGTTCCGGATCTTCTGGAGCGTCGTCCTTCCGCTCTGCTTCCCGGCGCTCGCGGCGAACGCGATCTTCACCTTCCAGGGCGCGTGGGAGGACTTCTTCTGGCCGCTGATCATCCTCTCCAGCCCGGACAAGATCACCGCGCCGGTCGGCCTCGCGCTGTTCGTCGTACAGAACCGGACGTCGTGGACGTTGCTGTTCGCCGGGTCGGTGATCGCGACCTTGCCGATGATCATCGTCTTCATCGTCTTCCAGCGTCAGTTCGTGCAGGGCATCGCACTGACCGGCGTGAAGGGCTGAGCCGTGACAGTACGGCGAACGCGCCGGTGATCCGTTCTACTTCTCGAGGCGCCAGAGTTGTCGACGCTCCGGAGCGTACTGGAGGGCGTGGCTGATCGCGGCGTACGCCGGTTTCGGGTGCAGGTCACTGTCGAACGCCAGCGGGCGGCGGGGTGCGCCGTCCTCCCGCGGCCGGTCCTCTTCCAGCCATGTGTAGCGGTCGGTGAGTCCGAAGGCGACGACCGCCTTCACCGCCTTCTCGTCCAGCGTGACATCGAGGTACCGGCGGTACACGTCGGCGACCATGCGATCCCGGGGCCCGATCTCCGCGGGCAGACCGTCGTCCAGGATGTCGAGCTCGGTGACCAAGATCGTCAGACCGCGATCGGCCAGGTCACGCAGGAAGGCCCGGTAGCCACGTTCGTCGAACTTGCTGCTGAAATCATCGGCGAGAAGGTGGCCCTGGATGCCGGCCGCCTGGACGGGAACGTTCTGATCCAGCAGCCGATCGATCGCCTTCAGGAAGGCCTTCCGGCGCGGTTCGGCGCGGTCGCCGAACTCGTTCTCGGTCTCGAATCCGAACTCGTTGATGATGCGCAGCGCCTTCGGGTCGTTGTCCTTGGCCAGGTGGAACGAGTCACCGATGTAGCCCGGGCCGATGGTGCTGTACCACGGCACGTTCGTGCGGAACCCGTAATTGTCGGTGTCGTTCGGGTCCGTCACCTCGTTGGCCACGATCCAGCCGTTCATCCGGCCCCGGTAGTGCGCGAGCTCCGCGCGGATCACGCCGTACAGGAGCTTGCGTGCCTCGGTCTTGCCGAGACCCCACAGGTCGTCCTCGGTCCAGCCGTCCCCGAAGCCTTCGTCCCAGGCAAGGTGAGCACCGATGGTGAGCTGTCGGTTGGCCTCGGCGAACGCCACGATCTGGTCGCCGGGCGCGAAGTTGAGCGGGGCTGTCGGCGTGGGCTTGAGCTGGTACCAGAGCAGGTCGTCCTCGGTGAACAGCAGGCCCGCCTCACGCGCGAAGAGCGCCGGATAGGTCTCGTCGAGTTGCCAGCTGGCGATCGACGATCCGAACACGATGCCCTTGCGCGCAGCCTGCTGCCACAGCGGTGTCCGCCCGGCCTCGGGGACCGCCTGTGCGGCTGCCGGCAACACCGGCACGGCGACCGCGACCCCCGCGGCGCCCAGCAGTAGCGATCGTCGGCTGACGGGTCTGAGATCCATTGTTCGGCCCCCTGGGACAGGTTATGCAAATCGATTGGCTAGACCGTACGGCTGGGGATCCGGGCTGGCAAGAGCTCCGGGCGAAGGAGTTTCGAGGCAGCCTGCGAAACCGGAAGGGTGCCGATCAGGTCTCGGGTTCGCGCTGTTCCTGGTACCGGTAGCGTTCCATCGGCTCTGCTCTGGTTTGTTGCTTTCTGGCTTGGCATACCGGCGTACGTCCGGCACAGGTACCGCCCGGCATCGGCTGGGTTCTCGGCCCGGCACGGTGCCTCACGAGGACGTGAGAGGCATCGGTCGGGGAAGTACAGACCCCGGAGACGAGGTCGGCGAGTCTTCGGCGCAAACCGGCCTTGGACAGGTCGCTGAAGGCTGCTCCCGGCTCGCTTACGCCGGTGTCACGCTGCAAACCGCCGGCAGCCGCACGGAGGTTCCGGCCGTCACGGACCCGGTCGTCGCCGAGATCCACGAATTCCAGCTGGCCGGTGCGGACGGGCCGCTGGTCGAGTGCATGCTCCACCGAGCGACCGTGTCGGTACCTGATCTCGAGCAGGAGCCGCGCTGGCCGCAGTGGACCGAGATGGTCCTCGCCCTCGGGGTTCGCAGCCGACCTCGAACCAGACGAAGAGGTTGAGCAGATCGGCGGTGACGGCTGTCCCGATCATTGCCGCCAGCAACAGCTGGGCGAGACGGGCGTACCACCCGGCCCGCTTCAGGTACGACGATGCAGTGGTAGACCAGCTCGTGTCGCGACCGGTCGAGGTCGATGATCTGGTTGTCGACGACGAGCGAACTGATGATCCCGACTGCGCCGACGCGACTCTCGTCGTCGAATCGAGTGGGACGACAACCACACCCATCTCCAAGGGCAATGCGCAGCCACGCCTGGGGGCGATGCCCGAGTCAGGACACTAGCTGGGCTCGGAGATCTCGCTCACCGTGCGCCCTGCACGGCCGGGGGCTGCCTGGACGACGTCGGCCTGAGCCAGCATCCCGACCAGGTCATGACCGTCGATGACGGGAAGCCGCCGTACCTGATGGGCCTCCATGGTCCGCAACGCTTCCTCAATGGAGTCGTCCGCCCCGATCGTCACCGGCTTCCCCTGGGCGAACGCACCGGCTGTGGTCTTCGTCGGGTCACCGCCGTCGGCGACGCATTTCACGACGATGTCGCGGTCGGTCAGCATGCCCTTCAGCCGGTTGTCCTCGCCACAGATCGGCAGTGCACCGACGTCCAGGTCCCGCATCTTGCGAGCCGCGTCGGTCAGGCTCTCGTTCTCGCCCACGCACTCCGCGCCCGGCGTCATCAGATCCCGTGCCGTCGTCACGTCGTCCACCTCCTGAGCAGATTCGTTGGGACCCTGATGCGGTGCCCGTTCACGCCAGCCGGAAACCCGGGTGGCGGGTTTTGCCAGGGGACGCAGATCCAGAAGAACGTGTACGACCAACGGCTGCCGTGGTACGCCGACCTGCAGCAGCTCGCCGATCAGATCGGTGCCGCACTGGGAGCGATCGCCATCCGCCCCGACGACGTGTCGGTCGCGCGGGATGCCCGCGATCGCGGTCTGGGCCTGTACCGCTTGTTCTGCGCGGCCTGCTCGGATGGGCGGAGATCAGCTGCAGGTGCGACGTAGCTCAGCCGGGCGAGATCATGGAATCGTTGCCATACCTACTTGCCAGACCTGGCTAACGGGTGTCTAGGCTGCTGCGTGTGACTCTGGCGAGCCGACAGATCGGCGCGAATCTCTACGCCGTCGATGACAGTTGCACGGTCTACCTGCTCGTCGATCCAGCCACGCGAACCGCTGTGGCGATCGACGCCGGCAGCGGTACCTGGCTGGACCAATTGGCGTCGTACAGCGTCGACGCGGTGACCGACGTACTGATCACGCACCATCACCGCGACCAGGTGGAAGGGCTGCCGCGATTGGTGGCGAGCGGTGCACGCGCCTGGGTGCCGGAGAACGAGGCGGACCTCATCACCGACGCCGATCATCACTGGCAGGGGCGAAGAGTCGTCAACAACTACGACCTGCACACCGACCGGTTCTCACTGCTCGGGTCCGTGCCGATCGCCGGCGCGATGAAGGACTACAGCCTCCGCCGGATCGGTCACCTCGACGTGCTGACACTGCCAACGCCAGGACACACGCCGGGCAGCGTTACCTACTTGGTCAACGGATATGCGTTCACCGGCGACCTCTTGCACAGCCCAGGCAGGGTCTGGTCAGCGGCAGCCCTGCAGTGGTCGTACGTCGGCATGGAGGGCGCCGCGATGACCATGGCGTCTCTGGTCCAACTGCTGGATCACCAGCCACAAGCACTGCTGCCCAGTCATGGTTCACCAATGACGGACCCCGCTGATGCCGTGCGGCGGACGTGTGACGCGCTCGGCCGCCTGGTCGCGGTCCGGCTCGGCACACCCACCGGTCTCCTCGACAAGCTGGAGAGCCCGTACGTCGAGCTCAGCCCGCACCTGCTGATGAACCGCACCAGCGAATCGCGTAGCTACGCCCTGCTGAGCGATTCCGGTTCCGCGTTGCTGATCGACTACGGCTACGACCTGACCACAGGCATCCCGACCGGCGGCCCCAGGCATACGGTCAGGCCCTGGCTACCGAGCCTGCGAGCGCTGCGCCGTGACTACGGCATCGATCGCGTCGAGGTGGCCATCCCGACGCATTACCACGACGACCACGTCGCCGCCTTCAACCTTCTGCGCGAGGTACACGGGACCGAGGTGTGGGCAAGCAGTCCGGTCGCCCACGTGCTGGAGAATCCGGCGCACTACGACCTGCCCTGTCTGTGGTACGACCCGATCCCGTGTGCACGGCACATCCCGGACGGTACCGGCATCCGCTGGCGCGAGTACGAGCTCGACCTGCACGCGCTGCCGGGACATACGCTCTACGCCTCCGCGATCGGGTTCGAGGTGAACGGCCGGAAGGTGCTGGCGACCGGCGACCAGCAGACCGGCGGCTGGTCGCCCGACGGCTCACCGGAGATTCCGAACTTCCAGTACGCGAACGCATTCGCAGCCGACGACTACGTGGCCTCGGCCGCGCTCTACCAGCGGCTCCGGCCCGAGCTGATGATCTCTGGTCACTGGGACCCCCGTTCGGTGACGCCGGACTATCTGGACGCACTGACCAGCCTCGGGGACGAGGTTGCCGCGGCACACCGCGGGTTGCTGCTGCCGGAGGACCCGGTGTTCATCGGTGCCGTGCGGATCACGCCGTACCGCGTGGACGCCGTGGACGGGCGTCCGTTCGAGGTGCGGGTGAGTTGTGCGGGCGCACGGCTCGTCCTGCCGTCGGGGTGGAAGTCGGAGCAACTCGACGACCACCTGTTCGTCGTCGTACCGCACGTCGACCAGCCGGTACGACGTGCCCGGATCGCAGCCGCGGTCACCCGAGAGGGCCGATACCTGGGTCAGTTGGCCGAGGCATTGGTCGACGTACGCCTGCCCTGAAAGGACCTTCGTTGAAGATCGGTCACTACACCGTCGACGTCCATCCCACCAAGGCCCATGCCGACGTGCGGGGCGTCGGTGGGCAGCCCTGGTTCGCACTGCTTCTGTTCGCCTCGTTGGACACCACCACCGGGTACGACGAGAGCTACGGCGACATCGACCTGGAGTCGGTGCAGGAGGACGGTGCGCTGGTGGTGACTGCAACCGCCCGCAGCACCGTCTGGGAGAGCCGCGTCACGACAACCCGGTTCTTGGCGGACCGGATCGAGACGCAGACGACGGTGACTGGCAAGGGACGTCTCACGGAGACGCATCTGCTGGGTGGACGACGTACCCCGCGAGGTTTCCTGCCCAGCGGGTCTCACTTGCGGCTGGCGTACTCACCGAATCCGGATCACCCGACACGAGTCCTGCGGGACCCCCTGGAGCCCGCAACGATCGGTGTGTGCGGTGAGGGTGGTGAGCCGGGTATCGAACGCTGGTTGTTCTCCCCCGCCCCGTGGTGCTTCGCAGCGGCGCTGGACGACCAGTGGCTCGGTCTCAGTGTGGTGGCGCCGATCGCCGCGCAGACGTTCACCAGCTACCAATACCTGCCGGTCACCGGCGGCTTCAGCCTGCGCCTCGACTACGAGGGACACACCGTTGTCGAGGGCACCTCCAACACGCCGACTCTCGTCGTACACCTGGGCAGTGAGTCGCCGGAGGCGGTGCTGACCCGGCATCGCGAACTGCTCGACGCTCATGGTGTGGTCCCCGCCCGTACGACGCCGGCCGCCGACTGGTGGAGCGGCACGATCTTCTGCGGGTGGGGTGCCCAGTGCGCTCTGGGCGCCAGGACGGATCAGGCGCCGCAGCCACTGGCCACTCAGGCCAACTACGACCACTTCCTGGGCACACTCGCCGATCAGGGCATCGTGCCGGAGACGGTGGTGATCGACGACAAGTGGCAATCGTCGTACGCGACCTGCCGGCCAGATCCGACGAAGTGGCAGGACCTCAAGGGGTGGATCGCTCAGCGCCATGCGACCGGACAGCGGGTGCTGCTGTGGTGGAAGGCCTGGGACGAAGAGGGCGCTCCGGTCGAGGCTTGCATCACCGATGCCGCCGGCGGTCCGGTCGGACTGGATGCGGACGCGCCGGCATGCGTCGAACTGATCACCGAGGCGGTCGAGTACATGCTGTCCGCGGACGGACTGGATGCCGACGGGTTCAAGGTCGACTTCACCGCACGGACGCCCTCCGGCTCCTCGCTGCGACACAGTGGGGCACGCTGGGGAGCCGCTCTGCTCCATGAGCAACTGCGACTGGTCTATGACAGCGCCAAGCGGGTCAAGCCCGACGCGCTGGTCGTCACACATACTCCGAACCCGGCCTTCCTCGACGTGACCGACGTGATCCGGTTGAACGACGTACTGCGCGACGACACCGCCGACCCCGGCTATGTCGCTCGTCACATGACCTACCGAGCGGGCGTGGTCCGCGCAGTGGTCCCTGAACTTGGAATCGACACGGACGGCTGGATGATGCCCAGCCACGCTGAATGGCGCGACTACCTACAGGTCCAGGGTGCTCTCGGTGTCCCTGCGCTGTATTACGTCGATGGCACGGACACGGACCGCTATGACTTCGGCCCGGACGACTTCGCTGCGATCAGGGATACGTGGAATCGCTACAGGTCCGCCACGAACGCCTAGACTGCGGGCCATGAGCCCCCGGGGACAGCAGGCGGCACGGGCCTCGACGCAGACACCGTCACCGACACCGCAACAGCCGGCGGTACGACGTCCTACGGTGCAGGATGTAGCGCGAGAAGCCGGGGTATCACCGTCGACCGTCTCCCGTGCCTTGCACACCCGCGGCTACGCGTCGCCCGCCGTACGGGCCCGCGTACAGGCCGCGGCCGAGCGGATCGGATACGTCACCGACCACAACGCCCGCAACCTGCGCAGCCGCACCTCGACGTCGATCGGTGTGCTCATCTCCGATCTTCGCAACCCGTTCTACGCCGATCTGGCGGCCGGTATCGAGGAGGAGCTGCGAGCGGCGCAGTACCAGATGGTGCTCGTCAACGACGACGGCGACCCGGCCGAGGAACTGCGTGCCGCCGAGACGCTGCTGGCGATGCGGGTGCCCGGGGTGATCGTCACGCCGGTGACGGCCAAGTGTCCGCAACTTCTGCAGGACAACGGCGTCCATGTGGTGTGCGCGGACCGCGAGCTCGGCCGGTCCAAGGGTGACGTGGTCCTCAGCGACAACAAGGCCGGCGCGCGCGAGCTGACCGGACATCTGCTCAACCTCGGCCACACCAGGATCGGGCTGCTCATCGACGAGACCAAGTGGTCGACCGGCGCCGGGCGACTGGCAGGGTTCCGCGCAGCACACTTGGACTACCTCGTGGACCTCGACGAGGACCTGATCGCGTACACCAGCTTCGACGCCGGCGCCGCCCAGGCGACAACCCGGAAGCTGCTGAACGACCACGAGGTCACTGCGATCATCTCCGCGAACAATGTGCTCGCGCACGGCGCGTTGGCCGAGCTGAAAGACCGCCGGGTCAAGATCCCTCGCCAGATCAGCCTGGCCGCGTACGACGACGTGCCATGGATGTCGCTGGTACAGCCGTCCCTGACGACCGTCGACCAGAGCACCGTCGAGATGGGGCGCAGCTGCGCCCGACTGCTGCTCGCCCGGATCCGCGGCGAGCTCCCGCCGCAGCGGCGTATCGTCCGGGTGCCCGCCAGGCTGATCGTCCGCGGGTCAACCGGTCCCGCACCGCGCTGACCTGTCGCCCGTCGTCCACAAGCTCCGCCGCGACACCTTGACGACTCCGCACGCCCGCACTTACGGTTCCTGCAATCGAATGTGGCATCGATGCCACATTCCAGGCGTCCGCCCACTGCCGAGGGGCGCTCGTCCCCTGCCGAGATGAGGAGCAACGCAATGAAGCACCTGCGCCTTCCGGTGATGCTGGCGGCCGGCTCGCTCGCGCTGACCGCCTGCGCCGGCGTCGGGAACAAGGACGCCGGCGGCGGGAACGCCGACTCCGGATCCGCCGGCTCGACCCCGACCGGGACCCTGAACATCATGGGTTTCAGCGGTGAGGACGAGGTGGCCCAGTCCCGGATCACCGCCTTCAAGGCCGCGTTCCCGGGCGTCACGGTGAAGAACAACAAGGGCGACTTCGACGCCCAGCAGTTCCTCACCGCGGTCTCCAGCGGGAACCCACCCGATGTCGTCTACATGCCCCGCAACCTGATCGGGACCTATGCCGCGAAGGGCGCAATCCAGCCCTTGGACGACTGCATCAAGAATAGTGGAATCGATACCACACAGTATCGCGACGCCGCCATGAACGAGGTCCGCCTGAAGGACAAGACCTACGGCATTCCGGAGTTCTACAACGTCGAGGTCAACCTGATCAGCGGCAAGTCGCTGGCCTCGGCCGGGGTGCCGGTGAGCGATATCCAGACCACCGACTGGGACAGGCTCGAGGCAACCGCCAAGAAGCTGTACGTCGCGAAGAACGGCCGGCCGGCCCGGATCGGCTACGACCCGAAGATGCCTGACTTCTTCCCGCTCTGGGCGATGGCCAACGGCGCCGAACTGGTCAAGTCCGGCGGCGCGCCGAACCTCAACGACCCCAAGGCCGTCGAGGCCCTGCAGTACACGATCAAGCTGATCAACGACCAGGGCGGCTGGTCGAACTTCAAGACCTTCCGCGACACCTTCGACATCTTCGGCGCGAAGAACCAGTTCACCAAGGACCAACTGGCCGCCTTCCCGATCGAGAACTGGTACGTCAACGTCCTGCTGGACGCCCGGGCGAACGGGTTGCAACTGCAGTCGACGCCGTTCACCGACCGGAAGGGGCAGCCGATCAGCATGATCGGCGGCTCGGCCTGGGTGGTGCCGAAGGGCTCGAAGAACGCCGAGGCCGCCTGTCAATGGGCGAAGACGGTGACGTCGGCGGACACCTGGATGAAGGCCGCCGAGGCGCGGATGCAGACCGTCGCCAAGGACAAGAGCTTCTTCACCGGCCTGTTCACAGGGAACAAGACGGCCGACGACCAGATCAAGGCGAAGTACCTGAAACCCACTGGTGACGCCGGGTTCGACGCAGCCATCAAAAACTACTACGACATCCTCGACAAAGCCAAGGCGCTGAACCCGTCTGCGGCCGGCGCCGAGATCGACGCGGCCTGGAAGAGCGCCGTCGCCAAGGCCCTGGCGGGGTCGGCCACCCCCCAGGCCGCCCTCGACCAGGCCCAGGCAGAAGCCAAGGCTGCCTTTGACAAGGCCAGCCAGGGCTGACATATGACGACCACTGTCGAGCGTGCGGTGGCGCCCGGGCGGGCCGAGCCCGAGCGCCGCCGACGGCCGAAGCGCAGTCCGCTGGCCAAGCGGGAGGACCGGGCCGGGTGGCTGTTCGTGCTGCCGTGGGTTCTCGGGTTCCTGATCTTCACCGCGGGCCCGATGATCGCCAGCCTGGTGCTGTCGTTCACCGACTACCAGATGATCCAGACGCCGCACGCGGTCGGCCTGGACAACTACCGTGAGCTGTTCGACGACCCGCGTGTGCTCAAGTCGCTCAGCAACACCTTCGTCTATGCCGCGATGTTCGTCCCGATCGGTACAGTCGTCGCACTGCTGCTGGCGCTGATGCTGCAACGGGTCGGCCGCGCGGGCGGCTTCTTCCGGACGGCGTTCTACCTGCCGGAGATGACGCCGGCCGTCGCCGCAGGCGCGATGTTCCTGTTGCTCCTGAACGGTCAGCAGGGCCTGATCAACAAGGTCCTCGGCTGGTTCGGTATCAACGGGCCGAACTGGACCGCCGATCCGCACTGGCTCAAACCGTCCCTCGCCATCGTCAGCCTATGGACCCTCGGCGGCACCGTGGTCATCTACCTGGCCGCGCTGAACGGCGTACCCCGGCAGCTCTACGAAGCCGCTGAGCTCGACGGGGCGGGAGCGGTCACGCGGTTCTTCCGGATCACGGTGCCGATGATCTCCGGCGCATTGTTCTTCACCGTGATCACCAACACGATCGCAGCCATGCAGATGTTCGACCAGGCATACACGATGTTCTACGGACCACAGCAGAAGGCGACGGCATCCGACGAGTCGCTGGTGTACATGGTCTACCTGTTCCAGAACGCCTTCCAGTTCTTCAAGATGGGCTTCGCCTCCGCCATGGCGTGGCTGTTGTTCGTGATCATCCTGCTGATCACTTTCATCCAGGTGCGCATCGGCAACCGGTACGTCTACTACCATGGGGAGCGCTGATGAGGATCCCTTGGCGGCGCCTGCCGTTCTTCGTCTTCCTGACGCTGGCAACGATCGCGTTCGTCTACCCATTGGTCTGGCTTGTCTCGGCGTCGCTGAAGCCACGGTCCCAGGTCTTCGACAACCGGCTCATCCCGGCAGTCTTCCAGCCGTCGAACTACGTCCAGGTGTGGGACGCCGCACCGGTGCTGCGCTGGCTGACGAACTCGCTCACCGTCGGCTTCATGGCGGCCGCGACGGTCACCCTGTCGAGCGCGGCGGTCGCCTTCGGCTTCGCCTACTTCCGCTTCCGCGGCCGGAACCTGCTCTTCGGCATCGTGCTGTCGACGATGATGCTGCCCGGCGCGGTGACGATGATCCCGGTCTACCTGATCTGGAACAAGCTGGGCATGATCGACACCCAGATCCCGCTCTGGGCACAGAACCTGTTCGGGTCTGCCTTCTACATCTTCCTGCTGCGGCAGTTCTTCCTCGGCATCCCCCGCGAGCTGTTCGAGGCCGCCCGGGTGGACGGCTGCGGCTACTTCGGCCTGTTCCGGAGGATCGCGTTCCCACTCTGCAAGCCGGCCCTGGTGATCGTGTTCGTCTTCGAGTTCAAGGCGAGCTGGTCCGACCTGATGAAACCACTGATCTACCTGCAAACCCCCGAGTACTTCACGATGCCGCGTGGCCTGAAGCAGATCATCGACGCCTTCGCCCTCTCGGGCCATTACGAGTGGGAGATCGCGATCGCCGCCAGCGTGATCGCAGTGGTGCCGATGATCATCCTGTTCGCCTTCGGCCAGCGCTACATCCTCGACGGCGTGGCCACGACCGCGCAGAAAGGCTGAGCGTGAGCTCGCATCCTCCCTGGCAGCCGGTGCTGGCCCTCGACGTCGGCGGGACCAAACTCGCCGCCGGCGTCGTCGGTCCAGACGGTGGCCTACGCTCCCTGCACCAGGTCGGAACTGTCGTCGGCGAAGGTCCGGCAGCGGTCGTCAAACGCCTGCTCGAGCTGGGCGAGCAAGCCCTGGCCGAGTCGTCCGACGGACCCGTGGTGGCCGTGGGCGTGGGGTGCGGTGGACCACTGGACCCTCGCAACGGCGTGATCCTCGGTCCGCCCGGTCTGCCGGGCTGGGACGAGGTCCCGCTCGGCCGGATGGTGGCGGACCGGTTCGGTCTACCGACGTACGTGGAGAACGACGCGACCGCGGCCGCCCTCGGTGAGTTCCAGTGGGGTGGCTGGGGTGTGCGCGACCTTGTCTACCTCACCGTCTCCACCGGCTTCGGAGGTGGAGTCGTTGCCAACGGCAAGCTGTTCCGAGGCGCTGCGGACCAGGGTGGCGAGCTCGGGCATGTCGTGGTCGACTGGCAGGGCCGGGTCTGCGGCTGCGGTGCCCGTGGCTGCGCGGAGGCCTACGTCTCGGGTACGTCGGTCGCGCGCCGCGCGACCGAAGCCGTCGCCGATCGCCTGGGCTCCAGCCTGGCGCACCTTCCGGTGATCACCGCGAAGGACGTCGCCGAGCACGCTCGCGCCGGTGACGACGTGGCTGGTGCGGTGTGGGACGAGACGACCGCGATGCTCGGCAGGATGGTCGCCGTACTGATCAACATCTGCGAGCCTGAGCTCGTCGTTCTCGGTGGCGGAGTGACGCGATCCGGGAACCAGCTGCTTGATCCGGTCCGCGAAGCCGCGCTGCGACAAGCGATGCCTCCAGCCGCCAACGCCTGTGATGTGGTGCTGAGCAGGCACGGCGACGCGGTCGGTGTGCTGGGCGCGGCGGCGATCGCCTACGAGCGTCTGGGGGCAGTGTGAGCGAGCTCTACCTCGACGGTCTGCTGGACGGTCAGCTCGACCGCCACGTCGAGGTGACCACGGCAATGCGGGAACAACTCCCCCAGGTGCGTGCCGTCGCCGACGAGTTGATCCGCCGCCTCGCCTCGGGCGGTGTGCTGTACACGTTCGGGAACGGTGGCTCCGCGGCCGACGCGCAGCACCTGGCCGGCGAGTTGATCGGCCGCTACCTGCGCGAGCGCC
Organism: Kribbella sp. NPDC026611; assembly: GCF_040638345.1. NCBI lineage: Bacteria > Bacillati > Actinomycetota > Actinomycetes > Propionibacteriales > Kribbellaceae > Kribbella > Kribbella sp. NPDC026611. The sequence continues at coordinate 97,740 of NZ_JBEZYC010000010.1, read as the reverse complement.
GGCCGCTGCCCGCGGTGGCGCTCGTCGGAGACGCGGCGGTGGTCAGCTGCATCGCCAACGACTACGCGTACGACGACGTGTTCGCGCGACAGGTGATCGCGCTCGCCCGTCCCAACGACATGGTCCTCGGCTTCAGCACCTCGGGCACATCGCCTACCGTGGTCAACGGCCTGGCGGCAGCTCGGACGAACGGCGCGTGCTCGGTCGCCTTCACCTCGGCGCGCGGCAAGGACCTCGCGGCGGCGGCCGACCTGGCGGTCGTCGTACCGGCCGAGGCGACGGCACGGGTGCAGGAGATGCACGTCCTTGCCCTGCACCTGATCAGCGAACTCGTCGACCGCTGGGCAGCCGAGTCCGGGGAGAGCACATGACACGTGGACCTTTGCACATGATCGGCAACGCACACATCGACGCGGTCTGGCTCTGGCAGTGGCAGGAGGGCTACCAGGAGGTCCGGGCCACGTTCCGCTCCGCCCTCGACCGCATGGACGAATACCCGGACTACGTGTTCACAGCGGACTCGGTCGCCTACTTCAGCTGGATCGCCGAGCACGATCCGGACCTGTTCGGGCGGATCCGCAAGCGCGTCGCCGAAGGCCGGTTCGAGATCGTCGGCGGCTGGTGGGTCGAGCCGGACTGCAACCTCCCGGCTGGTGAAGCGTTCGTCCGCCACGCGCTGTACTCGCAGCGCTGGCTGGCCGAGCACCTCGGCGTGATCGCGACCGTCGGATGCAACGTTGATCCGTTCGGTCACAACGCCACGCTGCCGCAGTTGCTCAGCAAGGCGCGGCTGGACTCCTACGCGTTCCTGCGGCCGCAGAGTCATGAACGGGAGCTGCCCGGTCAGAAGTTCTGGTGGGAGGCTGCCGACGGGTCGCGTGTGCTGGCGTACCGGATCCCGCACGAGTACTGCTCCCCCGGCGGCGAGATCTCCGGTCACGTCACCAAGGCACTCCAGCAGTTGCCGGTGACAACCGAACCGTTGATGGTGTGCTACGGCGTCGGCAACCACGGCGGCGGACCGACGATCGAGAACATCGAGTCGATCAAGCAGCTCGCCCGGCGGGATCTGTTCCCGGAGATGTTCCCCTCGACGATGCGCCGATTTTTCGACGAGGCCAGGACCTTCGACGCTATCCCGGTGCACACCACCGAGCTGCAGCCGCACGCCATCGGCTGCTACGCCGCGCACTCCGGCGTGAAGCGACAGAACCGGCTGGCCGAGCAGGCCCTGCTGGCGGCAGAGAAGTGGGCGACCGTCGCAGCCGTCGTCGGCGGCATGCCGGATGCCACCGCCGAGCTCGAGCACGCTTGGAAACAGGTGCTGTTCAACCAGTTCCACGACATCGCGGCCGGCACCGCGATCGAGCCGGCGTACGACGACGCCCGCGACCAGCTCGGCGAGGCGAAGTCGATCGCGGCCCGGCTCGCGAACCGTTCGATCCAGTCGATCGCCCGGCAGATCGACATCCCGGCCGAGTCCGCGATGGTCCCCGTCGCAGTGTTCAACCCACATCCATGGCCGGTCACCTCGACCGTCGAGCTCGAGCTCGGATACCCAGCGCCATTGCGGGGTGCAATTGCGCTGTCCGAAGGTTTGGACGGACCGCCGGTCGACGTCCAGGAGATCCGCTCGGCCGCGACTGCGAACGGGCGCCGACGGGTCGCCTTCAAGGCAACGGTCCCGTCGCTCGGCTACCAGCTCTACACGATGCGACCGGGAGACCGCTCGTACCATCCGGGCACACCGGCCGACGACGGCCTCGTGCTGGACAACGGTGTAGTGCGCGCCGAGGTCGACCGGACGACGGGCTGGCTGAAGTCCCTGGCGACGGCCGACGGACCGAACCTACTCGCCTCCGGCGCCGCTCATGCGCAGGTGATCGAGGACGACACCGACACCTGGAGCCACGGCGTCCGGTCACTCTGGAACACGATCGGATCCTTCGAGGTGACGCGGGTACGCCGGCTCACCGATGGGCCGGTCCGACAGCTCGTCCGGGTCGAATCGGCGTACGGCAACTCCAACCTGGTCGAGGAGTTCGTCCTCGACCAGGGCTCGGACGCTGTCGAGGTCCGGGTCACGATCGACTGGCGTGAGCGGCTGAGGACGCTCAAACTCTGCTTCCCGTTCGCGGTCAGGAAGGCGGAGGCGACCCACGAGATCCCGTACGGACACCTCATCCGCGAGCAGAACAGGGAAGAGGTGCCGTCGCACGCCTGGGTGGACATCTCCGGACCGGGCGGCGGCGTCGCCGTACTGAATGACGGCAAGTACTCGTTCGCGGTGGACGGCTCGACGGCTGGGAAGCCGGTGCTGGCGATGACGGCCGTGCGCTCTCCCGTGTATGCGTGGCACGATCCGCGACATCTGGACGACGACGGCGTGTACGAGTACCTGGATCAGGGCATCCAACGATTCAGGTACCGGCTGCAACCCCACGGCGGGGACTGGCGGGCGGCGGCCGTCGTACGGCGCGCAGCGGAGTTGAACCAGCCGGTGACCCCACTGATCGAGTGCTTCCACGACGGGCCGTTGCCGGCCGCGCAGTCGTATCTGTCGGTCAGCGGGCCGGGCGTCGACGACGTGATCATCTCGGTCCTGAAGCGCGGTGAGGACGACGACGGTGCTCTCGTCCTGCGCGGGTACGAGACCAGCGGCCGCGAGGCCGCTGTGAAGGTCGACCTACCGTTCCTGGGCCGGTCGTTCGAGACGGTCTTCCGACCCAACGAGGTGAAGACGCTGCGGCTCCCGTCATCGGCCGAAACCGCACCGTCCGAAGTCGACCTGATCGAATGGGACCCGACCAAACCGCCGCCGCTGCGGCGCTGACACAAACGCGACGGACAAGCTCACCCCGCGATCGGCTGTGTCAGGCCCGGCGTTGTGCTTCCTCGATGATCGCGGTCGCGGCCTCGGTCAGAGTGGAGCCGTTCTGGACGGCGCGCTGGACGAGGAGTTGGTAAGCGGTCGCCACGTCGACGCCCGAACGCTCGGCCAAGACGCCTTTGGCCTGCTCGACGACGGTGCGCCCGTCCAGCACGATGCGGACGCGCTCGTCGAGCTCGTTGCTGGTGACGACGACTGGCTGGACGATCACGACAGTAGCGATGTCGGCGAAGGCCTGCGTCAACTGCAGGCTCTCGTCGTCGGCCGTCTCCACGTTGGTGTGGAAGGCGTTCATGGCGCCGATGAGTCGGCCGTGCCAACGCAGTGGGACTGCGTGGACGGCCGAGAACCCGGCAGCGACGATCGCCTCACCGACCTTGCCCCAGCGCGCCGCTATGTCGTCCGTTAAGCGCACCGACTGCGGCGCCCCGTCGTGTGCCGCGTCGATACAAGGGCCGCTGTCGTGCTGGAGCTCGTACAGCTCCAGCTCGACGGCCTGATGTGAGGTCGCGCTGAGGATCTCCAGCCGGCCGTGGCCGTCCTTCACCAGCAGCCCGATCGCGCCCGCCTTGGTCAGTTCGGCGCAGTCACCCAGGAGACGAACCAGGATGTCGGCGACGTCATCTTGCTGAACGATGGCCGCGGCAGCGTCAATGAACGCCTGGGAAGCAGTGGTGGCAGTCATTAGCTCTCGCTTTCTGCGTCATGATCGGCGTCATCGGAGAATCGCAGCCGTCGGCCGGTGATTTGGTCGGCGACCTCGGCCAGAGTGACGCTGTGGGAGAAAGCATGCGCCCGCATCAGCGCCATGGCGTCGGTGGGACTGATCCCGAGCTGCATCAGCACCATCCCCGTGGCCTGGTGGATCTGCGCCCGGGTTGACCACGGCCCGGGGTCGAGATCGGACTCGACCGGTGGTGGCGGGTCCTTCATGAGCGCGGCGCCGATCGCGTCGGCCAGGAACTGCGCGTGGTCACCGTCCGGCAGGTCGCCGGCGTTTTGGTGAATGGTGAGTACACCGATCGCGTGTTCACCGGGACGCATCGGTACGGCGTACACGGTGCGGACACCAGGCACCTTGCGCGCGGCGTCGGTGAACAGCGGCCACCGCCCACGGTCGACCCGCAGATCGGTCGTCATGGCGGTCCCGGTCTTGTAAGCAGCGGGACCGGGGCCTTCGCCCAGGACGTCTTGGAGGTCTTCCAGACGGGCCGCCACATCGTCGGTGGCACACAGCGTCACCCGGCTCGGCTCGGTGTAGGACAAGGTGATCGCCGCTCCATCTCCACCCACGATCGCCAGGTAAGCACGGCACAGACGGGTCTCGAGCGCCTCATCCGGCCCGTACTCGGCGATCTGCCGTGCCAACCGCGCCAACAGCGTGGTCCGATCCACCTGATCCATCTATCTCATCCCCGAATGCCGCCGGTAGCCTCGACACACACCGGTCCAGGTACCCAAGCGCATCTTTCCACCCTCGCAGATTCCCACGCCGAATGCACCCGTGACCGGCAGACTCGCTGGTCGCTGCACCGCTGGAGCGAATCGCGAACCGCGTCGGTCCCGGAATGGCTCCGCCGGGCGCGGGTACCTGGCTGGCATGGATCACGACGAGAGCCCGGTTCTGGATGCGCTGGGGGAGTACCACGACCGCGGGTACGCCGATTTCGCGCCGCCTGGCCACAAGCAGGGGCTGGGCGCGGACGACGCCGTACGGCGGGTTCTCGGAGCCGAGGTATTCCGGTCCGACGTGCTCGCCACCGGCGGGCTGGACGACCGCAGGTCCAGCAAGCGGGTTCTGGAGCGTGCGCAGGAACTGATGGCGGATGCTGTCGGCGCCCAGCACGCGTTCTTCTCGACCTGCGGCAGTTCGCTGTCGGTGAAGAGCGCCATGATGGCTGTCGCGGCACCCGGCGAGACCATGCTCATCGGCCGCGACGCCCACAAATCCGTGATCGCCGGTCTGGCGTTGACAGGCATCCAACCGGTGTGGGTCCGGCCGCGGTGGGATCGCGAGTTACATCTGGCGCATCCGCCGAGCCCGGACGCGTACGACGAGGCCTTCGCGGCGCATCCCGAGGCAGTCGGCGCCTTGGTCACCAGTCCGTCGCCGTACGGGACCTGTAGCGATCTGAAGACAATCGCGGAGATCTGCCATCGGCATCACAAACCTCTGCTCGTGGACGAGGCATGGGGCGCACACCTACCGTTCCACGACGACCTGCCAACCTGGGCGATGGATGCCGACGCCGATGTCTGCGTAGTGTCCGTGCACAAGATGGGTGCGGGATTCGAGCAGGGCTCGGTCTTCCACCTGCAAGGCGATCTGATCGACCCGATCAGACTGAAACAGAGCGCGGACCTGCTGTCCACGACGAGCCCGAACGTCCTGCTCTACGCCGCGATGGACGGATGGCGCCGGCAGATGGTCCGCGACGGTCAGGACCTGCTCGGATCGGCGCTACGACTGGCTCGCGTCGCACGTGAGGCGATCGACGAACTGCCCGGGCTACGCGTCATCGAGAAACAGTTGGTGGCCAAGGAGGCATCACACGATCTCGACCGTCTGCAGATCATGATCGACACCCTCGACGCCGGCATCTCCGGGTACCAAGCATCGGATTGGTTGCGTGAGGAGCGAGCGGTCAACGTCGGCCTGTCGGACCATCGCCGGATACTTGCCCAGCTCACCTTCGCCGACGACAAGCACCGCGTCGACCGCTTGGTGTCGGCTCTCGGCGATCTGACCCGCACTTCACTGCCCGCACCGACCAGCGTCGTACTCCCGGAACCGCGGGATCTCGAACTCGAGCAGGTGATGCTCCCGCGAGCAGCCTTCTTCGCCACCCAAACGACCGTCCCGATCAAGGAGTCGATCGGCCGGATCGCGGCTGAGCAGGTCACGCCGTACCCGCCGGGCATCCCGGCGATCCTCCCCGGCGAACGCATCTCCGCCGGCGTTATCGACTACCTCCGCTCCGGCAAAGCAGCCACCATGGTCATCCCCGACGCCGCCGACCCGTCGCTCAAGACACTCCGCGTGGTCGCCGCTTAGGCACGGTCCCCACCCTGTGCGACGGCACCCACACGATGCCGATCAGCCGGAAGCCGGCGCGCTCGCCCGAATGATCACCACGTCCTCCTCCTCGACGCCGGCGGGAATCGTCCCGGCCACCTGCTGCGCTCGCATCAACGGTCCCAGCAGACCACGCTCGCAAGCCTGTACGCCGACGTTCACCAGCCCGGCGTACTGGAGCCGCTGAACGGTCGCGTCGATGCCGATGAGTGACGAGTGCACGACGAGCAGCGCTCCGCCTGGCCGCAGATGAGCGGCCGCCCCGTCGCAGAGCACATCGAGGACGATCCGGCCGTCGTGCCCAGCCTCCCAAGCCCGGCAGGCACCGAAGCGCGGCACGCCGGGACGCAGCGACGGCACGTACGGCGGGTTGCTCACGATCAGATCGAACCGCTCGGCCGCGACCGGGCCGAACGTCCGGCCTTGCAGCGTCCGGACGCGCACGCCGGCTCGAAGCGCATTCAGCCGGACCGTGAGCAACGCCCGCCGCGAGACGTCGATCGCCGTCGTATCGGCACCGCACTCGGCCGCCGTGAGGGCCAGCAGACCGCTCCCGGTGCAGATGTCGAGGGCACGGGAACCAGGCCGGAGATTCTCCGACCGGATCGCGTCGGCCAGCATCCACGAGTCCGAGATCGGCGCGAAGACACCAGGCAGGGTCATGATCCTCATGTCGTGAACACCTCCGCGAGCCACGGCACGACTCCGCGCGGACCGAGCCTTCGAAGTTGTTCCACGGGCGGGTCGGCGACCAACGTCCGCACGTCGTCCAAATCTCCCGGCGCGTAGGGCTCCGCGGCATCGATGAGGTCGTACACGCAGCGGCGGGTAGGACGAGATGCACCGGTGCGAAGGTCGAGCAGCTCACCCCGGACGCCGTCTCGAAGCGCAGCCCACCGGTTCTCCGCGATCCTCCACGTCGGCGCCGGCGGCAACAGCTCGCCGAGATAGTGCAGGTCGGCCAGCCGGGCGGCGAGTGCGTACCCCGATGCGAACGGCGCAACGCCTGCCAGAGCGGCCAGCTCCGGGAGGAGATCCCGCAGCGCGTGATAGACGCCCAACGTACAGTCGGGGTCGCCGAACGCGAGATGGACCTGCAACGAGGACACCAGTTGGCGGCCGATCACCTCGCCGTACCGAGTTGCCAAACCTGCAGCACGGTCGGTCACAGCGAGCGCGACAGGAACGTCGACCAGCGGATGCGCCGGCGTAGCGATCGGGACCACGTCAGGCCCGCAGTTCGTCGACGGCGCTCGCGACGTCCGCGTGCGCGAAGGTCGCGATCTCGACCTGACAGGCCGGCAATTCCTGCTTCACCCTCGGGTCACCGATCTCCGCCACCACACCGGCGGCCTCCGCAGGTAGCCAACTCTCCCGACGTACCAGGAGGAGTTCCTCCTCGAGGCCGATGGTCCCGGCGACCGTCTCGTCGAACACCGAACGCAGACATTGTGGTGTGACCGGCTCGGTCCGCATGGAAGCCTCAGCCGACCAGTACATCGGTGACGACCGCGTAGTGGTCCGACGGAGGACGGCCATGGTCCTCGTCAAATCCGACCAGCCGGGAGCCTCTGGAGGTCAGCCCGTCGTTGACCAGGACGTAGTCGATACGGTGGTCCTCGAGCCATTCGCCGTGTCCCAGGTGCAGGTTGCGCGAGCTGTACGTCGCACCGTCGTACCCGTTCGGCTGCCAGCAGTCCTCGAGTACTTCGAACAGCGGCTTGAGCTCGGCCCGGTCGGGTGGCGTGTTCAGATCACCAGCCACGACCACCTCGTCGCCGTCAGCTCTGAGTTCGGATACGAGTGCGGCCAGCGATCCAGCCTGCGCCAGTCGCTCGCGTTCGTGGTTCTCTTCCCAGTCCAGGCAGCTCGTGATGAAGTGCAGGCTGTGCGCGCCCAGCCGGATCTCCGCCCTGAGGGCGATGGTGTCGGCCGACAGACTGTGCCGCTCGATCTCGCGGAGCGGAAAGCGGCTCAGGATCCCCAGTCCGAGGTCTACGTCGGGGTCCGGGTCCCGCGGCATCCGGGACCGGGCGAAGACCGGCGTCATCCCCAGTTCGAACCCGAGCAGATCGGTCTGCAACTGGCCGTCTGTGCGCCAGGTTTCCTGCAGCGCAACGAAATCCGGTCGTTGCGCCCGCACCGTATCGGCGATCGCACGCTGACGGCGCAACCACTGGTCACCGAACCGTCCCCAGACGTTCCACGTCATGAACCTCACGACTGTCTCACCCTTTCGTCCTTAGGCCCGGGCCGGTACCCAGCACCTTCCTCAACCACGCCTCGGTTTGCGCAGGGGGCGCCGGACAGGAACGGGGCGTCACAGTGAGATGTGGTCCTCCAGCAATGTGGGATCGCACCACGGTCCGCGAGAACAGATCCATGATCGACCTGGACATCATGACCGTCCGCGACCTGATCACCGCTCTGGCCGAAGCCGAGAACGCGGCCTGACTCACACGTTCCACCACGAAGCCGCGCGCGGCCGACGATCAACTGCTGGCAGCCCTCGTCCATGGCTACCGCTGATGCCACGCCAACCTTGGCGCCGTACCCAGTTCGCCCTGCCGGAGATCCGTAGATCAACGGCACGATGGTTTCCAGCTCTTTGAGGCGGGGTACCGGCGTTGTCTGCACTTCGAGAGGTTGGAGGAGACCGATGTCGATCTGGGCACGGTTCAAGCGGTGGCGTCTGAGTCACAAGCTCAACGAACGCGACGCGCCCGCCGACCCCAGTACTGCCATGATGAGGTCGACGGGCGGCGACCCGGACGGCGGGACCCCCAGCACTACTGGCACCGGGACCAGCGACGAATTCGTCGGCCGGGTCGCCGGTGAAGACGATGCGGCGGGCGGGACGACGGGAGCCGAGCAGCGCGGCCACCCACCTAAGTATCAAGCCGACAGCTGACCTCGGCTGCTTTGCCGGCGGGGCCGGCTTTACCCTCCGGACTCTGCGTCAGTCGTCCCGCGCAGGAGGGCCGCGACAGGTGCGCCGACATTCCAAGCCCGGGTAGTCACAAGCCCGGGTAGTCATCAGCCATCAGCTCGAAGACTGACGCCGCCGCGGGGGGATCCAGCAGCAGCGTCTCGACTCGGCCGATGACGAAGGCCTTCGCCACGTCCCGGACGCCGGTCGCGACACCGAGGTCCTGGCCGAGCCGGTCCTGCAGGCGATGGATCAGTTCCATGCGCCGGGGACTCCATCAGGGCCTCCCGGACCGCCTGTTGTTGGGCTGGTCGCCACCGTCCTCGGCGCGATCACCACCGGAGTCGAGCCGGACCCTAGGACACTGTTGCCTTGTCCACCTGTTGATGGCCACTCGTCGAACAACACACCGTCCCACTGGCGCCCACCACCATTCGCGCCACGGGTCCGGGCGAGCGTGCTCCTGCACCGGACGCGGAACCGCGCCCCATATCTACCAACACGGTCGCGATCGGTCGTTCACTGTCGTACAACGGGCCAAGCCTGCTGACGTCCATAACGCCCGGGCACCCGACGGCCCGTCCCGAAAACGGTTCGCCCGTCGGCACGTCGGGCCCATGCGCCGCAGGCGTGTGGGCCCACTGTTGTGGCACGGCAGCTGCGTACTTCGGTTGCAGCATACCCGTCGTTGCTGATGGCAACAGCACGTGCCACGACCTGGTACGACCGCCTCGTGGCAGAGTCTGGCCTCGGCCTACTAGATGGGGGCGAAGTGAGGAGCAGCTTGGCGCCAAGGGCCTTGCTTTCGACCGTTCGCCCTCGTCGCGGCGAGGCACAATGGCTGCCTGGATCACACCAGCCGGGTGCCCATGTCGACGACGCGTCCCTGGGGCTTCCTAGGACGGCGTACGACGCCGATGATGCCGACAGCGCAGCGCAAGCTGACGCGTTTCGCAGCTCGTAGTAGAGGCGCATGCCGCCGACGGTCTCGATGCGGATCACCGTGCCACCCTGCTGATCCGCGACGCCGTCGCCGACCGGGCACGGCTGTCAGGAGCACCGCGCCGAAGTAGCGACTGGCCAGCTCGGTCTCCGCCGGTACACCACGCCGATGGTGCGCTCCAGTCACTCCTCCGCCGAGAACCGACGAAGCTCCGGTTCGACTTCTCTCCGCCGCAGCGGCAACAGGAAGCGATCGCGACCGACCCGGTGGGTTCATGCTTTGTAGCTGCGCGGTAATGCGGTTTCGTCAACGCACACGACCTAATCGACCGCCGGGCCGGAAAGCCGACCTGACCTGCGCGGTTCCCAGCGATCTCCTTACTACACACCTTCTCTGCTCGATGATCCTGCCGGCTCACCGGAATCCGTTCAGCCTGATCGAGCTGGTGTTCGGCTACATCATTTGCGGGTGGTTCCCAGGCCCGCCACCAGATTGACAGTCGTCGCGAGGATCACAGCACCGAAGAGATAGGAGAGGAGTGCGTGGCGTAACGCCATGTGTCTGATCTGCGATGTCTGCAAGTCGGTGCCAGAGACCTGAAAGTCATACCGATCGTGAAGGCGAGGTATGCGAAGTCGAGATAGCAAGGCGGAAGCCCTTTGCGCCTCCCAGATGACCGCGGCCGAGGAAGCCCGCAAGGCCAGAAGCCCGTCGATCAGATTGCCGACCCGCATGTCTTCGAACAATGGCCAGGCTCATGTACGCCAAGACGGCGAGTTGCACACGGAACTTCTGCCAGCCCGTCGTCACTGATATCCCTTCACCGGTGGCTTCTCCGGGCAGACAACTCTCCCCGCAGACTCAGGTACCCAACCAAACGATCAGCTATTGCCCAGGCGTTCCGATTCGCTGCCGCCCGGGGTGTTCTCGCAGTCTGCGGTTATGACCGAACCAGGAACCGTTCTAATCACCGGCCCGACCCCCAACCTGGGCCGTCACGCCGCGCTGGCCATGGCCGGCCGCCCGCAGGGGCAGCGACCCGACCTGCTGCTGGTCGACCGCGCCGGGCGCGACCTGACGGCGCTCGCCGACGAGGCGCGTGCCCTCGGGGCACGCGTCCACGAGATCGGCTGTGACCTCGCCAGCCTGACCGACGTCGGTGCCGCCGCGGCCGCCGTGCGCGGCTTGGCTTGGCGCGGCCGCTGGACAAGTTCAGTGAATAGACCCGTCCCACTTCAGCTCGTACTGCGAAGCTGGGCAGTCCCGCTCCCGCTTGATACGTGAATAGACGACCCCGGGGTGGGAACCGCCGCGCTCACCTCTCCGCCAGAGGCGTACCGAATGGTTCCTTCGAGCGACGCACCGGCACCGCGAGGACTCACACGGAGGTGTGCAGGCCGCCAGGACAGCCCGTGGTCCGGGTCCTGACCACGACCGACCACAAGCTGATCGGGCACATGTACCTGGTCGCCTCGTTCGCGTTCTTCCTCATCGCCGGCGTCATGGGGGCTGGTCGTCCGCGCCGAGCTGGCCTAGCCGGGCCTGCAGGATCGATCGAGCACGAGTTCGTCGCCCCGGTCTTCGGTACGTGGTGTCCACCGCACGGCCTGTCCGGCGATCCGGAGATACTCCTACCGCGACTTCAGCGAAGCCCGGGCAGCGCACTGGCTCCTGCTGATCGCCGCGGACCGGGTCGACGAGGTGAAGCACCGTCAGGTCGTTGGCCTCTCGCCGTCCCGACAACCCGATCACCGAGACGGGCATCCTGGCCGAGTTCAAGCACCACGGACTTCGTTCGCGGCGCGGCCAGAAGCGGGCCGATCTCGTGCATCAGCCGCTCGACCTGGTCATCGTCGGCTGGCCCTGGATCGCGAGCGGGATCGTGAGCCTGGGTCTGGCGCTGCGCCTCGGCCGTCGGCTCCGGCACTCGCAGCAGCGCTAGCAGCGAGTCACCGACAGGCGGCTTACGCCGTCCTGGACCGGGTACGCGCGCCGCCACCCAGCGGGTCACCTTGGAGCCGTTCACCAGAAGCGGTACGAGGCAACGACCCTGCGGGAGACCACCGACGAGCCGGGCGTCCAGAAGCTGCGCAGCATCCGCTTCCTGGCTGCCCACCCTCTGGTCGTCCGCCCTCTGGTCGCCCACCCGTTGAAGGGTGCTCCTGACGCCCATAACCGGGCGACCGCTGGATTGTTCGCCGTACGGCGACCTGAGCTGATCGGAGGCGAGGTCGGAGAGGTTCGAAAGGCGATCAGAGGGAACAGCGGGCTACAGGTGGGTCCGGCGCCCGCGGGTCCGAAATCCACCCAGGTTGTGTGCACTGAGCACACAGCGCCACAACCGCCGTGCCCGACCTTCGGCGGCCCACGCCAGGGTCAATTGCTTGACCCGAAGGCGCTCCGAGCCCGTCACTACCTCACCCGTGTTCCCTGCGCGGCCGAAACCCGCCCTGTCAGACTCCCAAGCTCAGCAGCCCCGCCAGGTCCCCAGGGTGCGTACGAACGCTGACCCGTTCGAGACGCACACATCCCGGCCCAGGGTGGTGATTGGGTCGTGCATTCGTTCGCAGGAAGCGGGTACAGGTGCGGCACGGCAGGATCCTGAGGAGGTAGTGATGCCTGAACGGTCGGCGAACGTCAAGAACGAGAAGCAGTACGAAGCCCTCAAGGACAAGGGCATGTCCAAGGAGCGTGCAGCCAAGATCGCCAACTCGCCGAAGTCGAGCGAGCACGGCGGCAAACAGAGCGGCAAAGGCGGCAACAGCAGCCAAGGCGGGACCACAGCCCAGAAGAAGAAGGCCGGACGCAAAGGCGGAAAGGCCGCCGCGAAGAACAGCTGACTCCTCTTCGACCCCGCAAACGCGGCCATCCGGACTGGGCAGTCAAGGTCACCGATCTCGGCGGCAGCGGTCGGTGCCCGGAAACTCGTCGGCCAGGCCATGGGGATCCTGATGGGAGCGGTACGACGTCGACGACCGCGCGTTCGCCATCCTCAGGCGGTAGTCCCAGGACACCAACACCAAACTTCGTGACGTCGCCCAAGCGCTGATCGACACCCGCAGGCTCCCCCACTGAATGCTGCCCTTCCACACCCTCCGGTAAATCTGGCTACACCGACGAAGCTGCGACGACAGGACGGCAACGCCGTCCCCCCTCGCACAAACAGTCGCAGCCCGATACGGCGGCCGCGGCATCGATCGTGACGACCTCGAGCAGATCGCCTACGAACACCTCATGAAAGCACTCAGAAACTACCTCCCGACGCACAACTCGGACTTCCGCTCATACGCCCTACCGACCATCCGAGGCGGCACCCAGCACTACCTCCAGATCAACCGCCTGCAAACCCAACTGGCAACCCAGCACAACCGCTGGCCGACCTACCACGAACTCGCCACGAACTCGACGTCCATGTCAGCGACTCGTCGAAGCCGACCAAGCCCACGGATGCTTCCAGCCCACTTCCCTCGACGCACCCCGCGGCACCGACGAAGCCCGAACCCAAGGACAGTTCCTAGCGACCGCTGCAACACCTACGAGCTCGTCGACCAGGTCTACTCGCTCCTGCCAGTTGTCAAACAGCTTCCAGCACGCGACCGGCACGTCCTCCACGGCCGTCTCGTCGACCACCGCACCCAAGCCGAGATCGGAGCCGAAATCGGCGTCACCCAAATGCAAGTCTCCCGCCTCCTCCACAACCTCATCACCCAACTCCAACTAGCGGTCTCAGCCTGACCACAGCGCTAGTGGTGCGCCAGATAGTCACCGCGATCTCAGCGGCAGGCCGGTGCGGGGAGCACTGGCATCGAGAAAGGCGGGGGCGAGATCGAGGCGGCTTTGTACCGCCCGACGAGATGCCTTCGGCGCTGTTGCTGGTGATTGGGATCGCCGGCCATGGATACGGCGGTTCTGCGGGTGCGTCCAGGTCCCCCGGACGCACCCGCAGTACCATCGGCGGCCCTCAAGTCGCCTGGGAGATCTCGCTTACCGTCTCGCCCGCCTTGCTCGGGGCGGCCTTTGCCACGTCGGCCTGCGCGAGCATCCCGACGAGCTTGTGACCATCGATCACCGGCAGCCGGCGGACCTGGTGTTCCTCCATCGTTCGCAGCGCTTCCTCGATGCTGTCGTCGGCTCCGATCGTCACCGGCTTGCCCGTACCGAACGCGCCGACCGTCGTTTTCCCCGGGTCACCGCCGTCGGCCACACACTTCACCACGATGTCGCGGTCGGTCAGCATGCCCTTCAACCGGTCGTCCTCGCCACAGATCGGCAGCGCTCCGACATCCAGGTCCCGCATCCTGCGCGCCGCCTCGACCAGCGTCTCGTTCTCTCCGGCACACTCCGCACCAGGCGTCATCAGTTCCCGTGCCGTCGTCATGTCATCATCCTTTCTCGGCCGACTCATCCGATACCCCGCGAGTGCCCGAGCCGGGCCGCTGCAAACTCCGCTCAGGGCACAGGACCGCATCATCGCGGGTTCTCCTGATCCACCTTTCGGTAGCGCCGGACATACCTTCGCCGTAGCCATGGCCGGACTCGGCCAGGTCTCTTCAGCTCACCAAAGCTGACTCGATAACCTGCTGACGTCCTGCACAGGTGATCGCCAGAACAAGGGCTATTTCCCCAGGATGATGACGAACCCGCTGGCGATCCTGGCGGGAATGCGGCGCAGCGAAATCGAGAGGTTTTGAGGCGGTACGGCGTACTCCAGGCTCGCCAACCGCCGGCACAGCGCCTCGAGGACTCTGATCGTGACCGCCTCGCCCGGGCACCGATGACCGGTGCTCGGATCCCCTCCACCCTGCGGGACCAGTTCGTCGCGCTCCACCGGTCGCTCCAGGAACCGTTCCGGCCGGAACGCGTAGGGATCGCCCCACAGCCCTTTGTCGTGGTTCTGTCCGTACAGGTCGAGGAAGACCATGCAGTCCGCCGCAATCGGCTCGCCCTGCCAGTCGAGGTCCGTGACGGTCATGCCACCAACGAACGGTGCGAACGGGTAGAACCTCCGGATCTCGTGCACGAACGCCGCCCCGTAGGAGGGATCGCCGGTCCGGAGCCGATCGCGGCACTCTTGCCAGCGGTACAGCGCATGTGCGGCGTACACGGCGAACCACGAGATCGCGACAGTTGGTCTGATGATGTTCAGCAACTCCACCGCGGCGATCCGCGGTTCGAGCAGGCGGCCGTCAGCGCCCCGATGAGCCGACACCACATCCAGGACCGATCCCACCGGCGGAACGCAACTGCCGGAGCGCACCCGCTTCACCACATCGGCGAGCCATCGCTCCCTACGGCCGCGCGCGCGACGTGCCCGCCAGTGTCGTGGACCGAGCGTGGCGAAGCCGTCGATCATTGACACCAGGTCCCTTGCGACAGCAGAAGCCTCGGACTCGTCCACCGGGATGCCGGACCAACGACAGACGGCGAGCGTCAGCACCTTGCTGACCTCGTCGAAGAGGACCATTCGGCCCTGCCGGCCGGTCACCGCGTCGTCCCAGGCTTCCGCCACCTGCTCCACCAACGCCGCCACAGCGTCCGGGGCAGTCAGAAGTGAGACGAACATCGCCTTGCGCAGGCGGTGGGTCTCACCGTCGAGGCCATGGACAGCGCCTTTGCCGAACAGCGTCCCTCGCACAGGCTCTGGAAGAGCACCGCCCCGGCGGATGTGGGCCTCGTCGTAGAAGAACCGAACTGCGTCGGGGCCGCGAAGAGCGACAGCAGGCCGCCCCATCAACCGTGCCCGAACCAGGTGGCCGTCGGTGCGGCGAAACAGGCCCGGCAACCAGGCATACCCCTCCGCCATCAGTACTGCGGTGCTGTCCAGACGAGGCAGTCGTGATGCGTTCATGTCCGGCCGGTACCCACCGTCGGCATGCTTGAGCGCGATGCCGGCGTTCTCCGACTCGCGCAACATGGGATCCGCGTGCGGGCACAGTTTTACCGTCTCTCACCCGGGTACCGGTCGGGTCGCCGGGACGTGTCGGCTGAGCATGAGGAGATGGTTGTGACTCGACCAGGACTCGAGACGCCGGCGGAGGCCGGCCCAGCGGAGTTCTCTCAAGAATGCGTCAGGATCGTCGTCAGGCCTGTTGGGGCGCCGCTACCGATCGGCCTCTACTCACTGGCGGCGGCGAGTCTTGTTCTGGCCGGTCTGCAGTTGGGCTGGATCGCACCGACCGAAG
Source organism: Kribbella sp. NPDC026611 (assembly GCF_040638345.1). Taxonomy (NCBI): domain Bacteria; kingdom Bacillati; phylum Actinomycetota; class Actinomycetes; order Propionibacteriales; family Kribbellaceae; genus Kribbella; species Kribbella sp. NPDC026611. The sequence continues at coordinate 81,720 of NZ_JBEZYC010000010.1, read as the reverse complement.
GTAAGAACGTTGCACTGGCGCTCCTCGGGTTTGCGTTCCTCGGACAGGCGCTTGCCTCGATTCTCAGCTTTCTGAGCCGCGACGGAACGGTAGCCACGGCGATGGCGATCCTGGCGCTGACTTGGTCGGTGACCGGGTTGATCCTGTTTCGCTCGCCTCCTGGGCGGACCAGCCATGCGCTCGGATTGTTCCTCATTTTCACCGCGACCGCGATGTTGTTGACCTCAGCAACCGCCTCGATCAGCAAACTCGTTGCCGCCGGCGTCTTCCTGCTGGCGGCGATCCGCTTCCTGGTGATCGCGGTCTACGAACTGACCGGTAGCCAGGGCTGGGAGCGGACCGGCGGGGTTATCGGACTCGTCTTGTTCTTGCTCGCGATCTATGCCGCGTTCGCTTCCGAGCTCGAGGACGCTCTTGGACGGACGGTGCTGCCGCTCGGCCGTCGCGGCAAGGGAAAGACTGCGATGGACGGCAGCATGCCCGAGCAGTTCAAGGATCTCTCGACCCAACCCGGTGTGAGAACCAAGTTGTAGACAGCTGGATGGGCATGATCGGCCGGTTGCCGTTCACGATCGATCTCCGGTGGCCGGCGGGCAGGGCGTCTTCCTCCGCGAAGTCGACGCACAGGCCGTAGTGGTCACTGTGGGTCGCGCCGGTTCGAAGATTCGCGTGCACAGACAATCCGGTTCGGAGATCACTCAGCGTTGCGGATGGTGTCGGCGACGAGGCGCTCGGCAACTGTGTGGAGTTTGATGTTGCCGTCCTGGGAGGTCCGGACCAAGAAGGCAAACGCCCTGTCGGGATCGAGGCGGTAGCGCTCCATCAGGATTCCGATCGCCTGCCCGATCAGGCCGCGGCTGGCCAAGGCGTTGGCCAGTGTCTGGTCGTGCTGGGCCCAGCCCATCGCGACGGCCACCATCGTGGCGAACATGGCACTGAGCTGGCGGCTTTCGACGTCGAGGACGTGCGGCCGGTCGGCGTACAGGTTCAGCGCGCCTCGGGCGTGCGGCTTGGCGTCGAACTGGAAGGCGAGCTGGGATCCGAGCCCGAGTGCTGCGGCTTTGGGCCCGTAGGCCGGCCAGCGCTGGTCTGTGGCCAGGTCGTCGACCTGGACCACCGGCTCGGACAAGGCCGCCTCCAGGCAGGGGCCTTCACCGAGTTCGTATTGCAACTCGTCGGCCTTGAGCGGCAGCGCACCGGTGGGCGCCAGCGTGGTGATTTCGCCCCGGCGGGTTGTGACCGAGATGCTGGCGTGGTCGATGGCTGGGACCGCATCGACCACGCTGTGAGTGATCCTGCTCAGCGCCTCGTCCAGGTCGATCGGCACCAGGAGTGTGGTCGCGACCTCGGTCATCAAGTCGATCAGATCGGTGTCACGCGGTCGCGAGTTCACGATGAGCTCCTCCGATCGAATCCGGCTAGTGCCGGCAACGCCACAGTCTGACAGCCAGACCGCATGGCTTGTCTGGACTTTGTCACGCTGGCGGAGGTTTGCGCTACCGTCCCAGGCCTGCGGATTGGCGTCGGGGGTCTCTACCAGCGGCCAGAACCCGACAACCGGCGCCGCTCGCAAGGTTACAGATCCCGGCGGGTGGAAGAACCGTCGGCTTCACGATCCGTCGGCCGCTGAACAGATCGGCCGCACACTCCGAACACTGCGTTCGATCGATCTCGGGAGCTGACGACGAGGCGGGCGGATCGCTCGGCAGTCCGGGCGGCTGGATGCGAAACACGCGTACGGGGTTTCCGGGGAATGGCGGCGGGTACCGCGCCGGTCCCCTTTCGGCGACGGCAAAGGAGCTTTCGTGTTCGACGTCCCTCTTGACCCCGGTCAGCCCCCGGCTGGCGCCGATCCGAGAGTCAAGCTCGAACAGCCGGCATGTCAGCTCGTGCGGACGCTCGGCCCGGCCGCAGTCCTCACTTGGCTCGCAGAGGTGTTCGTTCCATGAGGCTCCTGACCCTGCCCGGCGTCTTCGCGCCCATCTCCGACTCCTGGATGCTCGCCGAAGCCATCCGCCAAGAAACCCTCGGACTGACCGCAACAGCCCTCGACCTCTGCACCGGCAGCGGGGTTCTCGCCCTCACCGCGGTTCAATGTGGCGCAGCCACGACCGCGACAGACGTCTCCCGTCGCGCCTTGCTCACCGTCCAGCTCAACGCGATCCGCTACGGCCTGCGGGTCCGGACGCTCCGTGGGCAGACCTTCGCGCCCGTACACGGCGAGCGGTTCGACCTCATCGTGAGCAACCCTCCGTACGTCCCCTCGGCGAGGCCCGGCGTACCCCGATCCGGCCGATCCCGAGCCTGGGAAGCAGGAAACGACGGACGGATCGTCCTCGACGAGATCTGCGCCGGCGCTGCCGCCCACCTCCGTCCCGGCGGCGTCCTACTCCTCGTGCATTCCTCGCTCATCGGCGTCGACGCAACGCTGTACCGCCTGCAACAGACCGGTCTCGTGGACGTCGACGTACGAGAACGCGTGAGCGGACCACTCGGCCCGCTCATGCGCGCCCAGCAACTCACAGGAACCATCCCACCCGGCATCGACGAAGAAGACGTCGTCATCATCCGCGCCGTGCTACCGAAGTTCCGTACCAGCACCTGAGCCCGCAGTCTCGGCGCTTAGCGCACGACGCGGATGGTCCTGACCGACGGGTCGGCCGCGTCGGGGACAACCATCGTCGCCTCGACACCCGATCGGAGGTAGTCGACGACGCCCCGCGTAATGCGCTCCCCGGGCAGGATGGCCGGGATGCCGGGCGGGTACGGCGTGGCCTGCTCGGCAGCGATCCGGCCCACGGCCTCCTCTGCCGGTACCGTCTCCTGCGCGGCGAAGAAGGCCTCGCGGGGTGACAGCACCTGCTCGAGTTCGAGATCATGCGGCGTTGGCAGCACGACGGACTTCGGTTCGGGCAGCGACGCCCGGGTCAGATCGGTCAGCGCGGAGATCAACCGATCGGCCTGCTTCTGGTCGTCAGCAAACGTGAACTGGGCGATGATCCGCCGGTGATCGGCGAGTCCCACGTTGATCGCGCGCTCCGCTCGGAGCCAGTCGGATGCCTGGTAGCCGGAGATGCCGGCCTCCAGGGTGTCGACCATGATCTGCAACCGGTCCAGGTCGTGGGACGCCTCCTTCGCGACCAGGCGGTCCTCCAGGACATCGAGTCCTGGCAGGTTGTCGATCTCGGCCCGGGCCGCGGTAGCAAGCTTCAGCGCGGCTCCGAGCAGTTCCTGGCCGTGGAACGCCATCTGTCGCCGCCAGCCGTCCATTGCGGCGTACAACAACACGTTAGGACTCGTGGTCGACAGCAGATCAGCGCAGTGGCTCAACCGGACCGGATCGATCAGGTCGCCCTGCAGGTGGAAAACCGAGCCCTGCTCGAAGCCGGCGCCCATCTTGTGGATCGACACCACACAGACGTCCGCGCCGGCATCCATCGCCCACGTCGGAAGGTCGTCGTGGAAGGGCAGGTGCGCGCCCCACGCCTCGTCCACGATCAACGGCTTCCCACGCAGGTGGCACACCTCGGCGATCGCCTCGAGATCACTACAGGTGCCGTACGGCGACGGACTGGTCACCAGCGCACCGACCGCCTCCGGATGCTCGTCGAAGGCACGGTGGAAAGCCTCCGGCGACGGCGGATGCGCCAGATGAAGCTCGGTGTCCCACCGCGGCCGAACCCAGATCGGCTCGATCCCGGTCAGGGTCAGCCCAGCAATTGCCGACTTGTGCGCGTCCCGGCCGATCAGCATCGACTCCCCCGGCGCCGCGACCGCCATCATCGCGCTCTTCACCGACAACGAGCTTCCACACGTCGAGAAGAACGCGTGCTCAGCCCCGACAGCGTCGGCCATCAACTCCTGCGCCTGCTGGACGACCTCGCCCCGGCTCATCCGGTCGTCAAGGCCCCCGGTGGCCAGGACGTCTGAGCGGAACACGTCGGCTCCCAGAGTCCGCAGTACGGCATCGTCGGCACCCAAACCTTGCTTGTGACCCGGCGGGCAGAAGTTCGCATAGTCCCGGCCGTGGTAATCGGCGAGGGCCTCCAGCACCGGGCTGCTGCTCTGATCCATGCCGCCCCGGTACCCGCGGCAACGAATCGTAGACGAAGCTCAGTGAGTGAACGCGCAGAGTCAGGGCGGGTGGGGTGGTGGTGGCGCGGGTGATCAGGATGGTGGGAAACGGTGCCGGGCGCGATGTCGTCGAAGCCGGCCAGCGGATGAGCTGGTATGGATTACGGCCCACGTCTTCCGGAAGACGACAGCGACGGTCCTCGAAGCTGGGCAAACGTCGAGGCAGATCGCTGACCAGCCCGGCCACGCGTTCACCAGCACAACGATGAACGGCCACGTCGCGCGGAGGGCGCGCAACCCAGAGGCCGCACGGCACCTCGCAGAGGCGTACCCAGGTCTTCATGAGCAGTCTGCGGCGTGGTTACTTGGGACCTGTGTTCGTACAGTGAGGTGATAGAGGGGCGCGTGGCCCTTCCTCGGGTTGGTGCTGTGTCGGCTGGCGGACAGTCGTCGTTGCCGTGGATGGTGCTCCCGCGCCTGGACGAGCTCGAAGCCGACCTGGTCCAGCGCCGCGACCATGCCGCCGCCAGCGGCTGGAAAGGTGAGGTCGAAGGCATCGATCTGACTTCGACGTTCCTGCGCAGCAAACGCGTCCAGACTCGGCGGTCCGTCAGCCTCGGTATGCCGGCGCTTCGGCACCAAAGCCGCTGACCACCGTTCAGCCTGCCCGGACAACCTCAGGCCAGCATCTGAACCGCATACAGGCCCCCGATGGCAACCGCGAGACCGCTCAGCAACAGCCGCAGAGCTTTCTCGGGCACGCGCGGCTGCGTCCATGCCTCCTTCTCACTTCCCCGGCAGGTCGGTCAACGGCATCCCCCCGAACCGACACCCAGTTGCGCACCGGCACCCCAGCCGGCAGGGCTGAGCGTCGCACAGAACTACTTTTCCATCATCAGGTCCGCTGGGCTGCCGGCCGGGTCAGCGGGACCACGCGGCGGTCCCCGAAGGAGACCATCGCGTGTACAGGCCAGGCACTGGCGCGCATAAGCGCCGCGAGGCCCCGGCGACCCTGCTGGCGGGCGAGCTTCGGCCCCACGGTGAGCATCAGAGCGGTGAGGGCCGGCATCGGACGTGCGAAGAGCGTGATCTCCTTGATGCGTGCCTCGTCGTCGAGCCGCAGCAGCTGCGCGTCCTCGAATGGCTGGGATCCCAGCTGCGCCCGGTAGAAGACCGAGTACGCGTCGCCCTCGCCGGTCGTGGTGTGGAAGCGGACGTCCTCGACCGCCGTGAATGCCAAGGCCAGGAAGTCGCGAACCTGACCGGACCCCTCCAGGCGGAACTGGTCGGTGACGGCCAGCAGGTTTGCGAGCTGCTGGTCGAAGATGCCGGCAGGATCGAGGCGGCGCAGGATGGTGGCGCGTCCGGCCAGGGGTCCGGCGGTGTAGCGCAGCTTCGGCTTCGCGTCGGTACTGGTGGAGCAGAGCCACGCCGGCTGGACGTGGTCAGCTCCGACGGAAAAGTCCGCTGAGCATTCTGTAGATCGCGAGTTGGCTGCTGGCGAAGTAGTGGTGCTTGGGCAGTTCGTCGGCGACATCCTGCTCGCGCCGCCGGTAGTAGATGTGGCGCTGCACGGGCGGTAGTACGTCCTGGTCGGCGAAGTTGATGCTGGGGATGAACACCATTCCCCACGGTCCGGCGATGGTTTCGATGAACGGCCCGCCCCATTCGTCGCAGTGGGCGCGATTGAGGCGCGCGCATTTGGCGAAGCGTCCCTTGTCGGGGTTGCCGAACCGGGACACTCGCCCGTGGGCGAAGCCCGGGGGCAGCAGTTTCGGGTTGACGAAGGTCGCGTGGTCGGCGTGCATCACGACGTTCTTGGCGCGCACGAAAGTGACGTCGGTGTAGGGCCCTCCCATGAACTGCCGGCAGTACAGGCAGTGGCAGTAGAACCGCTGCATCCGAACCCCTGCGGTCACTTCGAAGGTGTTCGCGCCGCAGGCGCACGAGCCGCGGATGACGGTTTCTGTTGGCGTGTCGGTCGACATGAGCTGTCGCTCCGTTTCGGCAGTGGTGTGGGTCAGTGTCGGCGGAGACCGGAGACGGCGGTCAGCGGAGGAAGAAGTTGAGAAGGGTGTCGGCACGCCTGCCGAAGGGTGCGTGCAGGAGGCGGATGGCGTTCCAGCGGCCCTGCACGTAGATGCCCTTGGGGTGGCTGAGCGTCCGGAATCTCTCCGCGCCGGGCACGCCGAGGAGCAGGCCCGCTGGCAGGACCTGCTCGCACCGCTGATCGAGCCACGCCTGACCGACTCCGAGCACCGCAACCTCGAGGCACGCGCGATCGCCGCCGCAGCGACACCATAACGTCGCTGCCTTCGGCCGTTTGGTGGAGACCCCGAACAGCAGCTCGCCGGGACCAGCGAGGAGGCCCGGCACCGACTGCGCACCGAACAACCGCGAACACGCGTCAGGGTCCGGCGACAGTGAGCCCTCGCGCTTGACGATAGTGCAGACAAGGACATACCTGCTGATCGTGGAGCCCGGCGAGGGCGTGCTCCCTCAGGACATACCGGACAGATCTCTCAAGACCTACCGGACTGAATCTGAGAGTCCGAGCGGGACGGTGTTGAGGCTGCGGGTGTGTCGAAAGCCCGGCTGGTTGTTACCGCGATCGAGATCGAAGGACGTAGCGTTGCCGAGTACGGCGTTGCCCGTCCGTACATCTACGAACTGCTGACCCGGTACCGCGCCGAGGGCGAAGCGGCGTTCGAGCCACGGTCGCGCCGGCCCAGAACAGCCCGACCGCGACATCACAGTCGACGGTCGACCTGATCATCACAGTCCGCGAGCAACGAGTCGAGTCCAGCCTCGACGCGGGTCCGGACACGATCGGCTGGCATCTGGAGCGTCACCAGGTCACCGTCTCGATCAGCACCCTCGCTCGCACACTGACCCGCCAAGGCTTGATGGCGCCACAACCGAAGAAGCGACCGAAGAGCTCCTACATCCGGTTCCAGGCCGAACAACGAAACCTGGCAATCCGACGCAGCCCAGCGGCGTACGGCCGGTTCGTCCAGGTGTGGGACGACACCTCGTACGGCGACGGCGACGGCGACCAGGCGGACCTCTTCGAGGCCGAAGCCGCCGGCGATGCCCTCGAAGAAGCCGAGGCCGAGGGATATGGCGAGCTCTACGCGCAGCACCGTGACACGCCGAGCAGATATCCCTTCATGATCCGCGATCCTTAGGCGCGTCGCGGCGCGGTGCGGCCGGAGTGCACGGCGGCGAGCACGTGGGCACGAAATGCCTCTGCGGCGGGTGTGGGGCGTTCGCCGGCACGCCAGATCAGCGAGATGGGCACCGTCTGCCGCGGGGTGAGCGGGCGGATCGCGAGGCTTGCGTCGTGTGCGGCGACGACCGAGCGGGGCATCAGCGACACGCCGAGCCCGCCGGCGACGAGTTCGCGGATCGTCACCTGGTCGTTGGCTTCGGCAACGATCCGGCTGTCGGGCATCAAGCCGGTCAGCACGTCGCGCAACGCCGACCCGGAACCGTAGGCGACCACCGGCTCCCCGGACAGGCGGTCGACACGCACGTGCTTGGCCCGTGCGAGCCGGTGCTGCGGAGCGGTGATGAGCACGAGTTCGTCGTCGAGCAGCCGGACTCCATCGAGTGCGTCGTGGGCCTCGTGGGCGACGAGGGCGATGACCAGGTCGAGAGTGCCGTCGTGGAGCTGGCCGAGCAGCGCGAAGGCGACGTCCTCGTGCACGGTGACGTTGACTCCGGGATGGGCGCGGGTGAACTCGGCGACCAGTACGGCGGGGTGGAGGTCACCGATGGGCGGGACGCCGCCGAGACGCAGTCGGCCGCGCATCAGCCCGGAGATCGCATCGAGATCGGCCCGTAGGCCGTCCACTTCGGCGAGCGTCCGCCGTACTCGGGCGAGCACGACCTCCCCCGCGTCGGTGACCTCGACGCGGCGGGTGGTTCGGCGCAGCAGTTCGACGCCCAACTCGCGTTCGAGTCGTTGCACCTGCTGCGACAAGGCCGACTGCGCGACATGCAACTCCTGCGCGGCGCTGGTGAACGATCGACGGCGAGCGATCGCGTCGAGGTAGCGCAGCTGCCTCAGCTCCATCTGCGCAATCTATCGCAATTGCTTCTAAGTACGTTCCGATCCTTGTATTGGGAAGATTGATCGTTTCGTGGCACGGTGGTTGCCATGGCCGACTTGTACACCGTGACCACGCCTGAGGTCAGGTTTCTGGATGCCCAGCAGGCCCGCGACCAGACCGTCGTGGACGAACTGGTCCACCTCGTCAACGGAGCCTACGCAGTTGGCGAGGCAGGTCTGTGGCGCGATGGCGCCACCAGGACCGTGCCGGCCGAGATGGCGGACGCGATCGGCAGCGGCGGCGTTCTGGCCGCCACACTCGGAGGCCGATTGGTCGGGTGCGCGTACGTGCGCCCCTTGGACGCGGACACGGCAGACCTCGGGCTCGTGTCGGCCGCACCGCAGCTGTGGGGCAAGGGCATCGGAGGCGAGCTCGTACGCACCGCCGAGCAGCTGATGGGCGAGCGCGGCACGACAATCATGCAACTCGAAGTACTCGTCCCGACGACGCGGGAGCACGAGGGCAAGCGGCGCCTCCGCGCCTGGTACACGCACCTGGGCTACCAGGTCGTCAGAACCGAACCGTTCGAGCACGTCGCAGCACACCTGCAACCTCAACTCGCCACACCCTGCCAATTCCTCATCTTCCACAAACCTCTGACGCCGAACCGACACCGCAACTAGCCGCGAGAAGCACCTGTGGATCGCCCTGCTGATGGCATCGGTAGACCATCGGTATCAGTAGAACAGGAACCTTCTCCGCATCGCCAAGATCCCTCGCGAAGACCTGCGAGAGCATCCTTTCGGGGACGTTCTGCGTGGCCGTGGTCGGCGTTGATCGACGCAGCTGCTCGGACGACGGTGAATTCCGAGCTTCGTACGACGTGAGCAAGGAGAATTCATGCACAACACCCGCGATCAGGCCGCTCCGACCGGGACGAATGCAGCGGCAGAGCCGCGCGATGCCGAACAGGACCTCGCCACGGTCTCGTCGCTGCCGCTGATGCAGCTGTCGATCGGCTTCTGGTCTTTCAAGGCGCTCGCGTCTGCAGAAGAACTGGACCTCTTCGCGCGTCTGTCCGGCACCGACGGTCAAACCGTCGACGAACTTGCCGAGCTGCTGGGCTTCGAACTTCGGCCCGTCGAGTTGCTGGTGACCGCGTGCGCGTCCATCGGGTTGCTCGAAAGCCGCGACGGGCGCTACGTCAACAGCGCACTGGCTGAGGAGTATCTCGTTCCCGACAAACAGTACAACTTCGGCGGGTGGGTGCGGATGCTCGACCGCCGGCTCTACCCGGCGTGGGGCAGACTGACCGAGGCGGTGCGGACCAACCGGCCGACGAGCTGGAATCCCGATGAGCAAGCGCACTTGTTCGACAGCGAGGACCCTGAACTGCTGGCCCTGTTCTGGGAGGCGATGCACTCGCTGTCGACGCTTACCGCGCGCGAACTCGGCGTACACGTCGACCTGTCCGACTCCACCGCCCTGCTCGACATCGGCGGCGGGTCCGGGGCCTACGACATCGAGTTGTGCAGGCGCTACCCCAACCTGCGGGCAACGGTGTTCGACCTGCCACCGGTCTGCGAGATCGCCGCGACGAAGGTCGTGGCAGCAGGCTCGCAGGACCGGATCGCGGTCAGCCCGGGCGACTTCCTCGCCGATCCCGAACTCCCAGCAGGGTACGACGTCATGCTGCTGTCGATGATCATGCACGACTGGACGCCCGAGCAGGACCTGGCGATCTTGCGCAAGTGCTTTGCGGCTTTGCCTCCCGGCGGGCGGATCGTGATCAGCGAGTTGCTGGTCAACGACGACAAGACCGGGCCACCTGCGGCCGCCTTGATGAGCCTGAACATGCTGGTGGAAGCGGCGGGTCGCAACTACACCGCGGCGGAGTACGAGCGATGGCTCCACGCCACCGGGTTCGTCGACGTCCAGATGGTGTCGTTCGAGGCTCCCGGCGCGAACGGCGCAGTCCTCGCCCGCAAACCATGACGGCACCGGCCGGACCCCGACCGAGCTCGCCCGCTCGCGCGACCCAGAAATCGCGTGAGCGCTTTGTGCTATTTCGTTGGCGACGCCAACAATAGGGGGTCAGGGCAGGGGTGGTGGGGCGAGGATGGTGATGCCGTGCTGGGCGGCTGTTCGCCTCACCTCGGCGAGGTCGGGGCGTTCGGTCGATTCGGGTGGCAGGGTCAGGGCTTCGGCCGGCTGTCCGACCTCCGCTGCGAACCTCTCGAACCCGCCAGGCAGGTGCAGGGTCAGGAAGCGGGCGGTCGGCGAAGTGACGACGTACGCGTGGCGAAGCCGTCTCGGGAGCGTGACGACCGTACCAGCCGTCGCGGTGTGGTCCTCCTCGCCGGCAAAGACCCGGAGTACGCCGTCGAGCACGAACAGGGTCTCGTCCTCATCGTCATGAATGTGGACCGGGCTCCCGCTGCCGCGGCGGGCGAGGTTGTCGGTGAGCGAGAACGCACCAGCGGTCTGTTCGCTGCTGATGCGGATCTGGGACAGAACGCCGAGAAACCAGATCGCCGTCTGTTCGTCCTCGCTCGAGATCACGGCGCGGCGTGTGGGCATCACGGCTCAGGTCCTCCTCGGTATTTCGCATGCTGTTCGGATCCAGCCAAACGCCTCCGATGGATGATGTCCAAGGCTGATCCAGCGGGGATTGATAACGTGAATGCATGGATGTCGATGCCCGGTTGTGGCGGTCGTTCGCTGCGGTCGCGGACGAGTTGCACTACGGCCGGGCCGCCGAGCGCCTACGCATCACCCAGCCTGCTTTGTCACGGCAGATCCGCGATCTGGAACGAACCCTCGGTGTCCGGCTGTTCGACCGGACCAGCCGCCGGGTCGTTCTCAGCCCGACCGGGCGAGCGGTTCTGGAGCTGGCTCGGCGGGCATTGACCGAATCCGACCGCGCGATCCGGCTGGCCAAGCATGCGGCCGCGGGGACCTGGGGTGAGCTGGCGATCTCGATACTTCCATCGGCGGCGCTCGGGCAGTTACCGGCGATTGTGCGCGCGTTCCGCACCACGCATCCGGACGTCGGGGTCCGGATCGTCGAGAGCTTCGACGACGAGCAGTTGGCGGCGCTGGCGAGCGGGCGGTCCGATGTCAGTTTCCTGCGAACCTCCGCCGCGCCCGCCGGCATAGAGCTGCACCCGTTGCTCACCGAGCCGGTGCTCGTGGCGTTGGCTGCCGGTCATCGGCTGGTACGGCGCGATCGGATCGAACTGTCCGAACTAGCTGATGAACCGTTCGTGTTCTTTCCGCGGCATCGATCTGTGCTCGCGTACGACGAGTTCATCGCGGCCTGTCGCGCGGCCGGTTTCAGTCCGTCGATCGTCCAGGAGGCCAGCGGCATCTCCGCCCTCGGTCTCGTCGCCGCAGGCCTCGGCATAACGATTGTTGCCGCGTCGTACGGCGCTGTATCGGTCGAGGGCGTCCACTTCGTCCCAGTCGATGGTCATCAGCTCACGCTCCAGCTGGCGTGGTCAGCGGACAACACCAATCCAGCTCTCCCCAGCTTCCTGGTGACCGCCCGCGAGACTGCCACCCGGCTGAATGGGTCTTGAGCGCACAGGCGTTGACATCGAGCGCACGGTCCGGTCGACGAACTGCTGCCGCACGAGCCTGCTGGTTACGGTCGCGGACAGACCCCCCAGCGAGAGGCGACGAGATGACCGACATCGGCGACCGCAGTTACGTGCTCGGACAGGGGCTCCGGGCAACGATCCTGGCCACGGGCGAGGAGACTGGTGGCAGGCACGATCTGAGTGATACCTGGCAGCCGGCCGGCGAGATGACGCCGTTGCATCTCCACACCCGGTACGAGGAACGCCTGTGGGTGGTGTCAGGTGGCCTGAGTGTGTGGGCGGGCGACGAGTTCGTCGAGCTCCGGTCCGGTGACTACTACCGGATCCCGACGCACGTCCCGCACGCGATCCGCAGCGGGCCGATCGGCTGCCACGCCCTGCACATCTCGACCCCGGCCGGCTTCGCCGAACTGATCGCCCGCTCCGCTACCCCGGCTCGACTCGCGACGCCCTCCACGAGATGGACCTCGACCTCTTCATGGCCGTGACCACCGAACTCGGTGACGTCGTCCTCGGTCCAGCCGGCGCCCTCCCGGCTGATCAGTGATGCCCGGAGAGCACTCAGCGCTTGAAATGGGGCACGCTCCAGCTTCTGGTGTCGGCGTCTACGGCGACGGCGGGTCCGAGGAAGTGCTCGGTGGTTGCGATCTGGCAAGGTCCGCTACCTCGGACTGAGACCGGTGCGTACGTCGTCATCCGTCCATCCGCTCCGCGACAGACGAGAACGCCGCCCGGAACTCGCCCGGCGGAAGACCGTACTCCCGCTTGAAGGCGCGGCTGAAATGACCGGGATCGGCCAGACCCCAGCTCGCCCCGATCGCGGCCACCGGACGACCGCACTGCTCCGGATCGAGCAGGTCGCGGCGCGCTCGGTCGAGCCGGCGCCGCCGGATCAGCTCAGCAACGCCTTGGCCAGTGGGCTCGAAGAGCCGATGCAGGAAGCGCAGTGAGATGTGGTGAGCCGCGGCGACGCCGGCCGGCGAGAGAGTCTTGTCGGCAAGGTTCTGCTCGATGTACGCACGGCATCGCACCAGCAGTTCGCGGCGGTGTATCTCCGGTGACACCGCCGAAGGCCGATCGGCCTTGGCGGCCAGACCGGCGTGGATCAAGTCGAGTACTGCACCGCCGATCCGCGCACCGGACGCGCCGTCGTCGGCATCAAGGTGCTGGGGCAACTGGCGGACCAGGCCCGATACCAAGGCCGCGGTACCCGCCTCGCCAGAAATCCGCGCACCGATGAACGGATCGATCTCACTCGTTCGCAGCGGACTGAGCAGCTTGGGATACGTGACGAGGATGACCCGACGCGACGAGTACTTGCATCGCATCGGCCGGGACAGATCGACCACGCCCAGATCTCCCGGCCGGAATCGCGCCGTCCGGCCGTCCTGCTCCCCGATCGACATGCCATCCGCCTGAACGAACAACGCGTACCGCTCGTCGTCGTCCGAGCGGATGTCCCGCGAGTCCCGCACCGCCTCGCCCGGGCCGTTGTGGGAATCGATCACCCGCATCGGTCCGACATCGGCCATCGTCACGCTGTCCGCGCCGCGGCCCTCACGACGTACATGCATCGCGACAAACCCCGGCACCGCGATCGGCTGCCAGTTCATCCCTCCACTCTGCGCGATCGCCGCCTCGATGCCAACCGCGATCCTTGCCGGTCCAAAGCTTCGATACCCGGAACGCGGCCGCGCAACCGCTCTCACGAACGTGCATGCGCGCAACGACAAGGGTCTGGCGTCCGATGCTGAGGCGGTGGCAGCTACAGCTCGACAGACTCGAACGGTGACCCCACGAAACTCGCGGCAAGCCTCGCTCTCACTGGCCGCTGTCTCATTCGCAGTTGGCACGGATGGCTTCGTGACGGCGGGATTGTTGCCACTGGTGTCGAAGTCTCTCGACGTCTCGGTCGCCTCCGCAGGCCAGATGGTGACGCTCTACGCACTGGCGTACGCGATCGCCGCTCCCGTGATGGCGGCTCTAATCGCCAGCTGGCCCCGACGCCTGGTTCTGCTCGTCGGTCTGTGTACGTTCGTCGCCGCCAACTTGGCGACGGCCGCCGCCCCTACCCTGGCCTGGCTACTTGTCAGCCGGGCCGCCGCTGGAACTGCGGGCTCGTTGGCAACACCCACGGCCATGGCAGCGGCAAGCGAACTGGTTCCCCCAGAACGACGCGGCCGCGCTCTCGCCATCGTCGTCGGCGGTCTGTCATTCGCGACCGCACTGGGCTCACCGCTCGGTCTCTTGATCGCAGCGGCCGGCCACTGGCGTACGACGCTCTTCTTCGTCGCAGCCCTCGGCGTGGCAGCCGCAATCGGCGTCGCGCGCACAATCCCCGCGTCCCGCCCATCCAGTCCGGCACCCAGCATGAAAGCGCGGCTGATAGTTGTCCGCGACCTGCGCGTACTGCGGGTGCTCATCACCAGCTTCGCAGCGTTCACCGGCTATTACGTGGTCTACACCTACATAGCGGTCGTCCTGCAGCCGGCGGCCGGCAATCGGGAGGCAGTCCTGACGGCCCTTCTCGTCATGTACGGCGTCAGCGGGCTCGTCGGCAACCACCTCGCAGGACAGGCCGTGGATCGCTGGGGCCCCCACCGCGTCGGTCTCATCGCCCTGCTGGTGTCCGGAGGCAACATGGCGATCCTGTCCTGGACGCGCACCTCGCTGCCTGCTGCTGCTGTTGCCATGACCATCTGGGGCCTGAGCGCCTGGAGCATGCCAGTCGTACAGTCCCACCGGCTCGTCACAATCAACCCAGCCACAGCACCACTGCTCACCGGCCTGAACAGCTCGATCGTCTACCTCGCAGTCTCGAGCGCCGCCTGCGCAGGAGGTGCCGCACTGACCTGGTCCGGTCCCAGCATCCTCCCGATCCTCGCCGCGGCATGCGTCGCACTGGCCGTCGCGTCCGTCGCCGGCGCGTACCGCTCGCCCGTGGACTCGCCCGCGTCGACCGTGCGGTTCACGCCTTGAAGTACTTCTCTGTACAAGGTTGAGAAGCCCGCATGCCTCCTCGTACCGCCAGGTCCGATTGGTCGGCTGTGCAGACGACGCTTCCGCACTGAACCGTGGGCAGCATTCCGGTCAGTGAGGAAGTTCAGGTAACCGCAGTAATGATCGGCCGGCTCGATACGGTGTTCAGTCCGAGCATCGAACCGATGCCCAGGGCATCCATCGCACACTGGCGGACCTAATCGCGGACAGAGGGACGCCGGGTCATGCCCGCGCCGTGTTCTCGGCCGGCCCGGCGCGCTCATCATTGAACCTGGGGCGAGCGGCCTGCGTAGTGCTTGGTATGAGTGGCGTGCGGCTACTGAACGAGCACGCGGGCTCCTGCGACCGTTTGCTTGGCGAGGGCATCGTCCACGAAGCCCCTGTGGGGGCATGGCTGCCCGTCCGCACGGTCCGGTCGAGAGGTCGGTGCGGACTGCGCGCGCTGAACGAACGCGGGGTGGACGGATCATGACCTGCCCGACAGTGACGGACCTCGGGCCCTATGTCCTCGGAGGCCTTGAGCCGGAGGAGTATGCGGACGTCCGCAGGCACCTGGACCACTGCGTGCAGTGCCGCGACGCACTCGAGGAGATCGCCTGGATTCCTGCCTCGCTGGACAAGCTCCCCACCGAAGAGATCGAACGACTCATCGCACAACACAGAATCCGGCAGACCGCCGGCACGACCGCTCGGCGTCAGCGGTGGCTCGCCGCGGCCGCCATGGTGCTCGCCGTCATCGGCGCCACAACCGCAGTAGCGCACGTTCCCGGGTCGATGAACGCGGGCTCGACAATGCAGACCGTCGATCCGCACACACGCGTCACCGCCACGCTCGCCATGACTCCCCGAGGCGCCAAGACCGGTCTCCGGTTGAAGCTGGCCGGCGTTGCGCCGGGCGAGCGCTGCTCGTTGATCTCGCGCACCAAGGCCGGTCGTACCGAGGTCACCGCCACCTGGGTGGCGAGCTATCGCGGTACCGCGGACATTCCCGCAACCACAGCGATTCCAGCCACGCAACTGAGTGGGTTCGACATCGTCACCGCTGATGACCGGGTCCTGGCGCGACTCGCAGTACCCCATCGATGAACAGACAAAGGAGAAAGTCCATGAGGAACATCCGACAGCTGCGAGCCGGTGCGGCCGCTGCAACGCTCCTGATCCCGGTCGTCTTGGTTGCTTGCAGCAACCAAGACGACGCCGGTGCCGGCGGCGGCTCTTCGATCTCGATCACCGAGCCGGCCAACGACGCAAAAGTCAACCTTCCATTCACCGTGAAGGTCAAAGCCGGCGTGCCGCTCGGACCGACCGAATCCGGCAAGAATCATGTGCATCTCTGGCTCGACAACGACTCGGAGAACTACCTCGTCGTCGAGTCCGACACCGCGACCGTTTCGCCAGGCATGAAGGCCACCTTGACCGGCAAGCCGCTTGGCCTCGCCCCGGGCAAGCACGTCATCCACATCTCGCTGCGGAACGCGAACCACTCGGCCGCCGGTGCCGAGACGCAGATCCCGGTCGAGCTCGGCAGCGGAAGCGTCCCGGCACCAAGCCCGGCGCCGACATCCACCGACACACTGTCGCCCCAGCCGGGCAACGGGAACGGATACTGACGTCGTGGCCGGACGCATCCGGGACCGCCTGCGCAACCAGGGGAACGGTCGACCATGGCACGCGCGTCATCCCGCCGGCGCCTGCCGGCAGACAGTTATGCGCTACAACCGGCGGACTCGGTGGTACCACGCGGCCGTGTACGTCGTCGTGCTCGTGTTACTCGCCACCGGGTGGTGGTTGCGCACCGGGCAAGAAGGCCGACCGAGCATCCTGGCCCGGCTCACCAGGACTCCCGATACCATGTTGCACACGATTGCGGGCTGGGTGCTCACCGGTCTGGTCACGGTGGGCACCACTGTCGGCCTCCGCGCCGCCCGGACGTTCGCGCTGGAATCGGTACGGGCCGACCGTGGCGATCTGCGCTGGTTCGCGCGCTGGCCGGCCGCTGTCTTCACCGGCCGATTCGCCCGCCACCGTGGCCACTTCGACCCCGGACAGCGCGTGGCGAACGTCGTACTCGTCATCCTGCTGACCGCCCTGGTCGCGAGTGGCGTCGGGCTTACCGTCGTCGTCGGCGGGTCCGGGTTCGTCTGGTTGCAACGGGTGCACCGCTGGTCGACGTACCTGATCACCCCGGTGCTGGCGGGGCACATCCTGATCGCGTCCGGCATCCTGCCGGGCTACCGCGGCGTGGCCCGCGCAATGCACCTCGGCGGACGCCTCCGGGTCGAAACCGCCCGCCGCATCTGGCCCGAATGGCTAGAAAACCAGTCCAACAACCACAAACCAAGATGATCCCCGAAGCCCCCACAGACGCAACTCGCCCATCACGCGACAACAGCATTGACCGGCCCGTTGCTCCGACTCGGTCGGCCGTCCCGAGCGTCTGGCTGAACGGTGCCGTACGACCCCCTTCTTTGCTATCGGCAACCAGAGTCTCCGGATGCCCGTCAAGCGAGCCGTGTCGCGCCGGCGCGGGCTGACCAAGCGCGGCTCAACTCATGCGGCACGCGGCGGGCCTATGCGATCGGGAATATGACGTCGCACGCCTCGTCGGTGGGCGCTGCTGATGCCGGGTCGAAATCGGCACGGTACATCTCGCGCGGCGAACCGATGCGCCGCCGACCGTGCTGGTCGATCCACCGCTCAACAGCGTCATACGCGGACAGGATCTGCGGCCACCCGAACTGCGCCTTCGTCACCGAGACGTACGCCTGCCGGTGCGCCGGCTCGCGGCGGGTCGCCGTCGACTCGGTAGTCACCGGAATGCATATCTCGATGGGACCTATGCTGTCCTCGTTCACTTCCCCGTGGTAAATGACGAACCGTTCGCCGGACGCTCCACCGTGGGCAGCCGCGCTTCTCGTCAGCTGCTCGGTCATGTCCGCGGTGGTTGCCGTCAACGCGGCAATGTCGACCGCGCAGGTTTCGCTGACCACGATCTGTTCGGGCTGGTCGCGCTCGCGGATGTCGAATGTCGCGAACCGGGATTCCCCCCAAAGCAGGCTCTGCCGCAACTCCTCGGCCAACTCGCGCTGTGCGGCGAGTCGGCGTTCCACCCACTCCCAATACGAGGTGAGGACACTGGCACCGACCTCGCCGGCCACGGAAATGACCCGAACCACCTCGGACAGCGGCATGTCGAGCCGACGCAGCCCGACGATCAGCCGAGCGGTGAAGAGTTGACTCTCACGATAGCGGCGATACCCGGTCTGTGGGTCGATCTCCGCCGGCAGCAACAGGCCCAGCCGCTTGTACAACCGGAGCGCCTTGATCGAGAGACGGGATCGGCGGGCGAACACGCCGATCGTCAACAGCGGTTCGGCCACCTAATCGGCCAGGCGGAACGCGAGCTCGGTCTCCCACTTATTCATATCCGGCTGGTCCTGCGGATTGGTGTGGTAGACCTCCAGTCGGCAGCCCCAACGCTCGCCCTCCGGCGACGGCGAGACATCCCAGCGCAAGCCCTGACCGTCGGCCCACTCGAGCAGCGAGCCCGTCGCGTCGATCAACGTCTGCGGGGCGCCGATGTGTCGCAGCGTGGCATAACGCCCTGCAGGCAGCACACCCGCGTGCACCCGCTCATCGCCGCCGACCGGCTCCTGGGTCGGCTCGCCAGCCTCGATCTGGAGGTAGCGGCTCATGTCAATGACCGTATATCGCCAAAACGCCGGCCCCGACGACTTCACACCATGCATCCCGAGCCAACGGGACACCTCCTCACTCAGCGGCGGCACTGCCGTGCCAATCTCCGCCATCCTGACCTTCGCGCTGATCGCGACGTACGGCTGTGAGGCTCGTTCGATAATGGTCGGTTCTGTATTCATGCCGACAGGATCCAACCAGCCCCAAGGGCAAGGTCAAGACTCCAGTTGGTAACTAACGTCGTGAGTCGACCAGTCGTCTGCAGCCACCGCCCCGTCCGGTGGCCCGGAGCTGGGGAGTCCTGCCTGTCGAATCCATTGCGCGCGGCTGAGCGGCGGTGCGACCTCAGGTCAACATTGCCCGTGCTTGTGCGACGAGTTCGCATTGACGCATCCACTGCGCACCGACCGAGCCGATGCCTGGCGACACGATCACGCAGTCCGCTCCGGCCGCGGCGTACTGGGCGACGCGTTCGGCCGTGAGTTGGCGCAGTTTAGCCACGCCGGCCGCCAGCGTGTGCGGTGCGATCTGGGAGGGGAGCCATCCGTCGCCGTAGCTCGCGGGTCGGTGAATTGCCGTGTCGGAGTTCCCGCCGATGAGGATGGGTGGTACCGGTGCTCCGGGCGCCGGCGTGACGATTTGTTCACCCGGTTGATGCATTAACTGGGTCGGCTCGCCTGCTATGAGCCGGGCAAGGACGGCGAGCGCGGCGTCGGTCCGTCGGCCCCGGTCCCGGCGCGCGACGCCAATCGCCCGCCAGAAAGGCGCATCCGCCGGAGCCCGCCCCGAGCAGGACGCGGTTTCGGCTGACGTGCTGGAGCGCCTGCACCTGTGCAGCCAGCCAGGCGAGGTCGTAGCGGCAGGCTGAGTACGCCGAAACCGATGCCGACCCCGATCGGTGGCCGCGGACGCGAGTGCGATGCTGGCCTCCGGCGCGGGCGTACCGGCTCCGATGATGAGGTCGGCGGCCCATACAGAGTCGAGCCCGAGCGCCTCGACGTGTCGCGCTGCGACGGCTACGTCCATGTGTCTGGGCGCTTCCTCTTCGCCAAGCATGGGCGGCCGATCCCGATCGTGACGGCGTGCCGTGCGTGGGTTGCTGCGCTCATGACAGACCTGCTCCAATCGTCTGCACCCCTTCGACTCAGGCCGGCCCAGCTGCTCTCGAAAGTCCACAGCAGGACGAAACGTGTAGACAAACCGGGCTGGCTCAGTTCACGAACGACTCGGGGCCGAAGCGGCCCCAGGCCACAAAGACGGCCATGGCGAGATAGACCAGGTCTGGCACGATCGTTGCCTTCTCGCCACGGCCCAGGCGCATGATCACTGCGCCTACGAACAACAACGCCACACAGGTGGCAGTCACCGGTACCAGAATCGGCACGATGTCGAGTGCGGCCGGCAGGATCAGGCCGGCCGCACCCAGGATTTCGAGGACTCCGATAGCCCTCAAGGCCGCAGGGCTAAAGTCCAAAACCCATTCCGCCGCAGCGCCGCCCAGCGACGCCAACTTCTCCCTGGGCACGAACATCTTGGAGGTGCTGACCAGTAAAACAGCAGCCAGTACTCCGGCCACGATCCACAGAACGACATTCATGAGTGTCTCTGCCCTCATGCCTCATGATCGGCAGTAATGCGGCTCACAGCGTTGCCCTCGGATCCGCCGCACGCTGGTCGGCAGCGGTCCGACGCGCGAGGGCGTGGCAAGACGATCACCCTCATGCGACTCGTACCCGTCACTGCCAGCGGCAAACACGACAACGTAGCGTTGCTCGATCGAACCGGAACGGACAGACATGACTCCGACGGCACAAGCGCGCTGAGACCTGTCGCCCCTGCGGATGAGGGCGTCGCGGGAATCTCCATGAGGACAGACGTCGCGCGTCTGCGTGCCCGTAGCCGCTCGCGATGCATGCATGCCGGCGGCTGGTCGTCTCGCGTGATCTACCCAGGCTGGACACGCCCTCGAACGCTTGGGCCTCCACTCGCAGGACAGCTCTGTCGGAGCCAACCCTGTGAAGGTAGTGCCGCAACTACCTGCGCTGGCGATCCTCAAAACTTGCTTGTCGGCCGCGCAGTCCTCCGGCTGGTGAGGGGTCAGCTGCCGTGATTCCGGGCCGGGCCGACCCGCGGAGACTGGATCAGCTCGGACAGTTGGCCTCCTCAACCCAGCCTTGCGTTCAGGTTCCCGCGGCCGCGGTTTTCCCGGTCGAACCTGCGACGGACCTCGTGATCGGCCACAGCGATCTCGTGAGCGGCTACCGCCTCGTTGCGGAACCACCCGGATTGAGGATCTGCTGGATGGTTACCAGGGTCGCTACGAGCTTTGGAGGTGATGATGATGAGCTTCGACCGCCCCAGGTTCCGTGCGAAGAACGACTCCGGCATTGAAACGACCGAGATTCACCGGAACGATCGGCTCGACCCGATCTGATCGACCCTGGCGGCGATGCGCGACTGCCCGAACAGGACCAGGTATGGCGTGCCCCGAAGGAACAGGACGTGACCGAAGGCGAACAAGGCACGCCGGTCGAACCGCCAGACTGAGCACCTCGACCGATTGTCCGCGCCTGGCGAGGAGGACATCTCGATGGGCTCGAACAGGGTCGAGTTCGTCAGTCCGGTCTGCCTCATATACCGGCGCCCAGAACTGGAGCGCGACCTGGGGGTTTCTCAGCACGAAGTAGTTGAACAGGAACAACCTGGCCGCGACTTGTCGGCATCGCCAAGTGACGTGACACAGCGGGCAGCCATGACGTGCAGCTCGGTAGAGGCTGGCAGGAGGGCGTCATGCATTCCTCGGTAGGTCTTACCTTCCTGGACCTGTCCGATCACATCGGCCGGCCCACCAGAAGGGCGGGCAGTCCCCGCGTACCCCGTTACTCCTCGGGCTCGGCCAGCTTTCGGTGCATGGCTGCCTTCACCTTGTCCGGAGTCATCTTGGCGGCAAGTTCCTGAGCCCTCGTCTTGAGCGATGCTGCGACCTGGCGATCCTTCCCCGCCATGAGCGCGGCGAGGCCCTGTCGAGCAACCTCGGCCGGGTCGTCCTTGCCGGCCTGGCCTACCGGCGTAGCGTCCATTCGCGCACGGTGAAAGAAGTTCGTCTCCGTCGGCCCAGGCATCAACGACGTGACAACTACGTTCGAGTCCTCCAACTCTTCCTGCAACGCCTCCGCGAACGACTGCAGGAACGACTTCGTCGCGTTGTACACCGCCTGGAAGGAGCCCGGCATTGTCGACGCGATCGATGACGTGATGAGGATCCGGCCTTCGTCGTCGGCCACCATGTCACGGAGCAGCAGCTTGGTCAGATGCACCGTGGAGCTGACATTCAGATCGATCATCTTCAGCTCCGCAGCCAACTCAGTTTCGACGAAGGCACCACCCCAGCCGACGCCTGCGTTCAGAATCGCGACGTGCACCGCTCGGGTTGCGAGCGCGGTGTGGAGACGCTGGACTCCCTCAGCGGTCGCCAGATCGACGCGAACCGCCTCGACCGGGACCGTCCCATCCCCGGCGGTGCGCAGCTCGACCGCAGCCTCTTCGATGCCCTTGTCCTCGGCCGCGATGACGAGACCATAGCCGTTCAGGGCCAGCTGTCTGGCGAGTTCAAACCCGATTCCACTGGAGGCGCCCGTGACGACAGCAAGCAATCGATTCCCAGTCATGTCTACCCCTCTGCTGTCAGCTTCGGCTCGTGTACTCCGACAAAGCCGGTACCCACAGCCGGAAAAACAGCACTCACGGAACACTCCAGCCGCCAGGTCCTCTAGCACCGCGATGGACAAGCCCGCGCGGTCCTTCGGCGCCAGCTCGCTCTCCGCCGCCGCGTCGGTGTCGATCACCAGCGTCTCAACCTGGCCCTGCACGAAGGCATCGGCGACATCGTGACCGCCAGTCGCGACAGCAGCGCGTCGACTCACGCGGATCCTTCACCCCGTGGGCAAGTCGAGCCACCCGACAATCGAGCAATTCAGCAACGCACCACGAATCGCATCCGCGCGAACTAGGCCCCCTTCGGCGCCGGTACGTCGGAGGCGGTCGCAACCACAGTCCGTGACACCGGAGCCGGCTCGGCAACGGTCTCCCCGGAGTAGTTCGGATACCGACCGGACGACGTCCTCTCCGGCGCCCGCAACACTCAAGCTGCAGCGGGCTTCCTTTCTCCACACCGGATCGCTGACCGCCCTGCCGCCCGACGTCAGTAGCCGCCACCGCCGCCGCTGCCCCCACCGAACAAGACACCGAGCACCACCAACGCGACAACGATCGCGACGGCGACTGCGATCCACACAGCTCGCTTGCTGGCCTGGGTTGTCATCACGGAACACCTCCTACTCGGGCCGGAGACCTTTTCATCCATGGTGGCCCGGTCATTTCGGTACCCCCGAACCACGGTCAGGAACCCGCGCATCATCTCTGACTGCTCGTCCGGGACCCAGAGTTGGTCAGATTGCATACCTTCCGGGCACCCGCGACGATACGAAAACGGACAGTAATGACAATGGCAGCTACTGACCGAGGTGAGACCAGCGGTCTGTCGACGGACGCTCAGTCCGTGGCGCCGATGTTGCACGACGTTGTCGATCGGTGGACCTTGCTAGCCCCGCGTTCTGCACAGGGCGAAGGCTTGGCACCGTCGGCGGCGGAGTCCCGCATCTGAGGCGCCAGCCAGACGACCATTGCCAGCAGCCCGAGAGCGAGCCAGACCGCGACCGGGAGCACGACGGTGCCTGCTACGGTGCCGCCTGCGATCCGAAGTCCTGAGATCGCTCGTCAGATCCATCGATAGGTCCGCATGCGCTCGCTACATGTCGTGCTGGATATGAGAGCGTTCGCAGAGCAGGCACAGCCTGGTCGTCGGGATCGCTGCCAGCAGCTGGCCGGGGAGGAGGCGTCCGCAGAGCTCGCAGGCGCCGAACGTGCCCCGGGCGAGGCGGAAGAGCGCGGCGTCGATCTCCGCCAACGCGCGCCGCGCACCGACGGTCAATGCGGCCCGGACTTCACCGACCGCTACCGAGCACGGCACTTCCGCGTCGTACGACAGGGTGATGAGTTGCTCGAGCCTGAACTCGCGCTCCTGTTCGAGTTCGCGGCGGAACCACGCCAGGTCCAGAGAGCGCTCGCCCAGCGGCGCTTGATCCGAAGCGATCATTGAGCCGATCTCCTTGTCATGCAGGGCGCACCGTCAAGTACCCCGGCCAAGGTGGAGTAATACCTTGACCGCGCCGTGTGCCTTCTGCTGGAACATCCGGTACGCCCCGGGACCGTCCGACAGCGGTAGGTGATGGGTCGCGAACGTGTCGACGCCGAGCGGGTCCTCGTCGGTGAGCAGGGGAAGGATCTGGCCGCTCCACCTGCGCATGTTCGGTACTTCGGCCCCGACGTGGCAACCGGTTCTCTCAAGACGGCCGTCGAGCCGTCCCCGCTGCGATTCGAGCACGATAGATCCAGATGCTCCGCTGCTGTCCGCATCGTGGCGGGGTGTTGTGCCACCCATGGGCGTGTGATGGGGTTGTCGGCGGGTTCCCCGGCTGTCAAGGGGATGTTCCGACTGTGAGTTGCCCGGCCGGACCGTGGCCGGGGAACCCACCACTGGTTCCTCGGCGTCCGACCGACAACGCCACGGAGCGGGGTGACGAGTCCTCCCGCAGTCGACCAGGAACGGCACGATTCCGTCGTACGGCGGTGGATCGGCCGCCGCGACGCGCCAACTCAGCGCGGCACCGGCCGGCGTGGAGGCTCGTCGAGATCGGGACCGACGATCTCCAGGATGACATCCGACGGTGCGCGACCAGGTAGTTCCGAATTCCCAGCTCGACATGGCGACCGAACTCCCGGTCGCGGCCACCGCTGTCAGATCATGAGACAAGATTCTCGCTCTGCAGCCTGGAGGCCTGCCAGCCGTTCGAGGCCTGGAGCCATGAGGGTGCGGTACACCGGTCTCTCACGGGCTAGACGCCGCGATCGGCGTACCGCACCGCGCAGGGCCAAGCGGTATGCGAGCGTCTGACCCTGAGCCGCCGTCGCAGTCAGACCCCTGCGGCGACACCTCGACCGTACGACGATCACGCCAGGAGCGCCACCATGGGCGAGGAGGTCCGCGACGCCCGACGAACCATCCCGCGGGCGATCCTGCTCGCACTTGCCGGCGCGGTCAGGGCTCGAAGCGGTAGCCCATGCTGGGCTCGGTGATCAGGTGGGCGGAGCGGATCGAGTTCGAGCCTGCCGTGAAGTTGCCCCCTGTAAACGCGCGAAGGATGCTCCTATAGATGGTCAAGTGGTTGTTAGGGCGTGGTAGAGCTCGCGGGTGATGAGTCGTTTGAGGCAGCGGATGATGTCTTTTTTGGAGAGTCCTTCGGTGGTTCTGCTGGTCATGTAGGCGCGGGTGCGGGGGTCCCAGCGGAGCCTGCAGATGACGATGCGGTGGATGGCGGTGTTGGCTTGGCGGTCGCTGCCGCGGTTGAGTCGGTGGCGGTGGGTTTGGCCGGATGAGGCGGGGATGGGGGCGACGCCGCAGAGCATGGCGAAGGCTGCCTCGGAGCGGATCCGGTCGGGGTTTTGGCCGGCGGTGACCAGGAGTTGCCCGGCGACGTCGGTGCCGACGCCGTTGAGTTCGAGGAGCCGGGGATTGATCGCTGCGACCAGCGGCCGGATGAGTGTGTCGAGTTCGGTGATCTGTTCGGTGAGGTGGTTGTGGTGGCGGGCCAGGCTGCGGAGGGCGGCTTTGGCGGCTTGATCGGGGTGGCTGATCCGGGTGGGGTCTGGGCGCAGCGCGGCGCAGGTTGTGATGAGTTCACGCGCGGACAGGTGACGCAGTTGGCTGCGCAGTGGTTCGGGGGCGGTGACGATCAGGGTCTTGGTCCGGCGGATGCAGTCGGCGCGGTGGCTGATCGCGCAGCGGCGGGCGACGCGCAGGTTACGTAGGGCCTCGACGTGTCCGGTACGGGTTTTGGGTGTTGCGGTCCGAGTGTTCGAGGCGGCGGCGCGGGCAGCTGCGTCGGCGTCGATCGGGTCGGACTTACCGGCCGAGCGGCGGGTCTTGCGATCCGGACGGTCGACCTCGATCACGGTCATGCCTTGGCCGGTGAGGTAGTTCGTGAGGCCGTTTCCGTAGGCGCCTGTTCCCTCGACTCCGATCTGCTGGACCGTTCCGAACGATTGCAGCCAGGCCAGCAACTGCCGGTAGCCGGCCGGGGTCGCCCCGAAGGTGTGGTGGTCCAGGAGCCGGCCGACAGGATCGATCACGGCGGCGGTATGGGTGTCGCGGTGGGTGTCGACACCGCCGATCACGCCGTACTGGAGACCGGAATCCGTTCGTGTCATCGTGGTCATCAGGCCGTCCTTTCGCTAGGGCTAGGGCGGCACGCACCAGCTGAGGCGAGCGGACAGAACAGTGATGGGTGCCTGCTGGCACAGGCTCCTCTGAAGTCACCAACGCCCCTGGCCCGGTGAGTGCAAGTGAGCTCCGCAGACGGTTGACCGACAGATCCCGTTCAAGACCCGAGGTCAGTTAGTGGGCGAGTCAGGACAGCCGCTGCGGAGCCACACTCACATCATCACTGTTAGTTGATCTCGGACTTGTTGGCACGCGAGAACCAATCAGTCGGGTTGCGGACCACCGAACACGGCCCTGCCTTCGCGGTCCAACCAGGTTTCGAAGTCCATCAGATCCGGGTGCCGCTTGCGGAGCGCGGGAATCCCCCTTCTCGTCATCGCGTCCTTCTCTGGTCAGTAGGCCCAGCCGGCGAGCGGATCGCCGCCGGTCAGGATCGTGTTGGTGTCGTGCGGCCGGTTCAGCAGGCGGCTGAGCCTGGCTCCGGGTTGGATAAACTCGGTCTTGGTCGTCGGCTTGGGCTCGCCGTCGGCGATCTGCTCGACCAGCTCGAATAGCCGCTTGCGTCCCACGGGTTGCCGGCACCGCGCCGTTTCGCGGGTGTGGGCACCAGCTCGAGCTGGTCAGGCGCGGCCGCGATCAGTCGCCGGTCGGCGACGGCGATCGGCACGGCCCGGAACGGCAACCCGGATCCAGGCCTCCAGAACCCACGAGCAGAACCACCAGCAGTCCGCAGGCGCGAACTTCAGCATCTAACTCAGACAACCTTGCGCAGTTCGGGTACCCGGCTACATCCGCCGCTACGCCGGAGGCCACGTGGGCAGTACTCATCACCGTTTCGTGGCGTGCCGCCCGATACCAGAAGGCGATGTCGAGTTCTCCGCGACGTCGTCAGGTTCTTTGGTTATGAGCAGGTGATCGGCGGAGAGATCGTCGATCAGCCGTGAGCAGCGGGCACCGAACAGTACGTCGCCGATCGCATCGGGACGTTGTCGTACGTAGCTCCCACAAAGGTCATGGGCTGCGGTCTGTTCATGGACAGCGTCGGCCTCGACGTGCTCGGTGAAGAAGCGCGCCTCATCTTCGGAGGCACGTAGTGATGACGCCCGCGTACTGACGATTGCGCAGCGGGAAAGTCATCTCGAGTGCCGACAGTGACCGACGAGCGCACCCGTGCAGCGGCGGTGCGTCGTGAAAGGCGACATCGGGTTCGACACCGCCAGCGTGACGGCCGGTACGACGCCGGCGTAGGAGCCGTAGCCGTCGCCGAGGCCGGGGCCGGGGCCGGGGCATCGCCTACGGAACAGCTCGGAGTGCATGCGTTCCGCGCGGCCGCCGCCGTATTCGTCGGCCCCGCGCGATGCCGAAGCTGTGCGGATCAGCCTCCTCAGCTGGTGCCTTCGGCCGACTGCTGGAGTTGGGCGTAGAGGAGTTGGAGGTAGTCGGCGCCGGCGATCGCGGTCAGGGCCGAGGCTGCTACCCGGGTGAAGCGCGGTGCGAACAGGAAGCCGATGCTGAACGCGGTCGCGGCCCACACGGCCAGGCAGAACGGGCAGCTGACCAACTCTCCGATGGCATGCCGGAGCGAACCTTCGGAGCGGACGTCTTCCATGACCTCTCCCGGGCCTCCGGTCTCGCGGTAGCGCGTGAACGGCATCCGTAGCGGGCTGGTGATCGCGTCCTTGCTCATCAGCCGCGCCAGCTTGTGGGTTCCGGCAGTCATCAACAGCAGGTCGTACGGCGAGATCCGTCGGCTGCTCGTCCCGCGCACCGCGGCCGCCGCCCCGGCGACACCTGCCAGACCGCCGAACAGTGTCATCAACAGCGCGTAACCACCCAGTGGCCGGTCGGCTCCCTGCCGATATTCGTCGGCTTCCGCACGGACGGATCCTGGCATGGTGATCACCTCGAGTCGTCGTGGATGCGCAACCACCGGTACCCGTAGCCGCGCAGTACCACTTCCTTGGTCGCTGGTTCGTAGTTGCTGTCGGCAAGTAGATCGGCGCGCACGTCGTACGGCAGGTGTACGCGCGCCTCGTCCGGCGACAGGTTCGCGAGCATCAGTACGGCGTCGTCGGAGCGGTGATGCAGGACGCCGAAGACCGAGCGTGGTTCGAAGGCGAGCCCTTCGCAGCGACCGGACGGAAGCACGCCGAGCTCGCGACGAGCCGCGGTCAGCTGCGAGACACGGCTCAGCAACGACCCGGTCCGAAGTTCCTGCTCGGCCACGTTGACGTCGGTGAACGAATAGGGACCCGAGGCAATGGGCTCGGGCTCCACGAGACTCGGCGGCGCCTTGCTGAAACCGGCGTTCTCCGCGGCCGACCACTGCATCGGAGTCCGTACCGAGGCGCGATCGGGCAGCGAGAGATCCTCACTCATCCCGATGTCCTCGCCGTACCGGACAACCGGCGCCCCTGGCAACGATTGCGCGACCGCATGCGCCATCGCGACCCGCCGGACATCGCCGAGCATCGGCGCCAGGCGACGACGGATCCCACGCCCGAAGACGCGCATCTTCTCCTCGGGAGCGAAGGCGTCGAACACGTCGTTGCGCTCGGCCTCGGACAGCCGGTCGAGGTCCAGCTCGTCGTGGTTGCGCAGCCAGTTGACGTACGTGCACCCGTCCGGCGGCTGGGGTTGCGCATGCAGCGCCCGGACCAGTGGCTGGGCATCGCACCGCGCGAGCGCCAGGAACAGCAGGTTGTTCGTCCAGAAGTCCAACACGGCATGCAGCCGGTCGGCATCCCCGAAGTACTCGTCGTACTGCTCAGGCGGCACGTCCACCTCGCCCATCAGCGGTACACCGTCAGCGACGGCAGCCAACTCGGACAGGAACCAGTAGCCGTCCTCGCGCCCGTCCGCCAGCGCAGCCTGCCGGACCATGTAGGGCACGGCATCGACGCGGAACCCGTCGACACCCCGATTCAGCCAGTGCCGGACAATTCCGTGGATCTCGGCGCGGACCGCTGGACGGCCGACGTCCAGGTCCGCTTCGTGCCGGTAGAACGCATGCCGGTAGTACTTCCCGACCTGCTCGTCGTACGCCCAGATCGAGTCCTCCACGCCTGGGAACACCGGTTTCTGGACGGCCGGATCCTCCCGCGGTTCCCGTGCCCAGACGTAGTAGTCGCGGTACGGCGAATCGGCGGCCGCACGCGCCGCGCGGAACCACGGATGATCCACCGAGGTGTGCTGGACGACCAGCTCGATCATCACCTTCAGATCCAGCTGGTGAGATCGCTCCACCAGATTCTCGAAGTCGGCCATCGTGCCGAACCGGGCCGACACGTCGCGGTGATCGACGACGTCGTACCCGGCATCGAGGTACGGCGACACGAAGAACGGCTGCAGCCAAAGAGTGTCCGCCCCGACCGCGCGAATGTAATCGAGCTTGCGGACCACGCCCTCCAGATCGCCGCGACCATCGCCGTCGGAGTCGAAGAACTCCGCCGGATCCAACTGGTAGATGACCCGTCCGTCGAGGCGCATGGTCGGCCGGTACCCGGGGGTCCCCGGCAGAAAACGCGCGTGCCGACAGCGGACGACGGGTACCGCGAGGGCTACCAGAAGACGTGAAGCAGACGATGGGCCGCGATCCGAGGCCGGTATGCCAGGCCGGAGCAACAGGAGCCGACCGCTTCCCTGACGGCAGTCCCCCGGTCGCTTGCCGGCGTGTCGGCGGATACTGCGGAGCTGCCGGAAGACTGACGAGATGGGTAGGAAGTTGACCTACGAGCGCGACGACGAGAGCACCGGCGAGCGGCTCGACCGGCACTGGAACGAGTTGTTGCAGGAACTGCGGCTCGTCCAGACCGGCACGCAGATCCTGTTCGCGTTCCTGCTGGGGATCGCGTTCCAGACCCAGTTCCACACCGCGGACGGCTTCACGCACGCGGTCTACGCAGGAACACTGATCGCCGCGGCGCTGGCTGTCGCCCTCTTCCTGGCGCCGGTCGCCTTCCACCGATTCCTGTATCAGAAAGGCATGCGCGACAGCCTTGTCACGATCACCGACCGGCTCGCCCGAGGCGGGATGGTGTTCCTCGTCGCGGCGATCTGTGGCGGCGTGCTGATCGCGCTGGACGTCGTCCTACCCCGCCCAGCCGCTATCGCGGCAGTCACCGGCGTCCTCCTCTGGTTCACCACCTTCTGGCTCGCGATCCCGGCGTACATCAGATCGCGGTCCGATTCGTCTCCGGCCGGTCGGGAACCGGAGCGGTATGACCGTGAAGCTGAATGAGAAGGCGTTCGAACACGCGAAGGACCTGGTCCGGAAGGGCCAGACGACCACGGACGAACGGGACGACTGGAGCGAGCATGCCCCGACCGCGGACCAGCAGAACGAGTACCTCGACAAGCACGGCTGGAGCGACTACAGCCTCTGGTTCCTCGGCGTCGACACCGACATGGACGAGGAGACCAAGGGACACTACGAGTTCCCGTACGGCGACTTCCGCCGGGTGCACCGCTGCGGCGTGATCAGCGCCGAGTCACGCGCCGCGCAGTACAAGCATCCCGAGATCCAAGAGGCACTCGAGAAGATTCACGAACTCCTTGACGGCGACCACGCCTGAGTCAGAGAGCAGGCACGGCGGGGAGCAGTTCGGCGCGGACCAAGTCGGGAAACCGTCCACGTCCGGCCCCGCGCTCCCTCAAGAACAGCGATTCCCCGCCACCGCCGACATGGTTGCCTTCACCCCGATCCCGGCGCTACCGCTGCAGGGCGTTTCCGTTTCCTCCGCATTGGCACGGGCACCGGGCATCGCGAAGGCACTTTCGAGGAAGCGGAGCACGCCGATGTCGATCTGGGAACGCTTCAAGCGCTGGCGACTCACGCACAGTCTCAACTCAACGAGGCCGATGCGCCCGCGGACGCCAGTACTGCGATGATGCGCGCCGAGGGTGGAGATCCGCAGGTCGACACCCCGGCCACAACCGGCACCGGTCGCAGCACAGAGTCCGTCGGCCGCGTCGTAGCCGTTCCCGCAGACCTCGCACGTGGGCATCGATCTCTCCAGACTTCCAGCGGGTGCGTTGGCGGTCAGCCTCCGCTACCCGCGCCACAGTTGGCCCATGCAGCGCGCGCAGGCTGTGATCTGCTCTCCTTGCAGCCGCCCGGGTCGAGCCGGCGGATACGACTGTCGAGCTGTGTCGCCAGGGGCGTGACAGCTACGCGGCCCTCCAAGCGGCCAGTAGCCCGGCGGCTCGCGTGCGGATCGTCATGGGACGTCAACGTTGCCTGGACGAGCTCGAGCGCCGCGATCCCGAGGGCTTGAACGCGTGGCTGGGCTCGACTGCCAGCGCCGCCGGTGACCCGAGCTACTGCCTGACGCACTCCGACGCCGAGCCCCCTGCCGACGCCTGACGCGCCGCCCGCCGGTCCTCGCATCATCTCTCGCCGGTGCGCCGAGCCCGATGGCGATCACCGGGCCTGCGTCCGAGCTGGTCGGAGATCTGCCCGAAGATCATCAGCGACGGGATCAGCACCAGCGCGCGTAGACGGCGAAGATCAGTACCAGCACGGCGGTCGACAAGCCATACCGCAGCGCATACCCGGCGTACAGCGGTGTCGCGAGATTCGCCGACAGCAGCATCGACCTGAACGCCGCGGTCACCACCGCCAGCGGCAATCTGGCACGCCCGGGTAGGAGCGCGGCGACCCCGATTCAGTCGCCTACCTCGGCCACCGGGTCGGAGAGGTAGACACGCCGGCCCTGCATCCGACCGATCCTGGTCTCGGTGCCCGGCCAACGTCCGACGCGAGCGACCCGTCGACCGTGAACATGAAGCCAGTACCCCTGCCACAGATGGGCTATGCGGCCAGGGGCCGCCTAATCCGTTGTTGGAAGCTGACCGTGACGTCGCCGTCCCTGTC
Source organism: Kribbella sp. NPDC026611 (assembly GCF_040638345.1). Classification (NCBI taxonomy): domain Bacteria; kingdom Bacillati; phylum Actinomycetota; class Actinomycetes; order Propionibacteriales; family Kribbellaceae; genus Kribbella; species Kribbella sp. NPDC026611. Next base: position 50,079 of record NZ_JBEZYC010000010.1, on the reverse strand, counting down.
GCGCATTGGCTTCGCGGCGCAGACTGGCGACGGGTGACCGGTCGTCTTGCGTCCCGGTTCCACCCCTCCGTTCGGGGCGAGGCAGCCTCGGCGGCTGGTCACCGTGAGCGGGGTAATCAGCGCTGAGTCCAGGATTGATCACTCCAGGCATGAAGGTCGTCAGGTGTCGAGGATGCTGAACGGCTGGCGGGGGGCGCTTGGACCGCCGTGCCGATCGGACAATGGGGGCACGGCCGCGGTCGCGTCGAACCAGATGTATTCATCGAACTGTTCAGGGAGGACGGCGCCGAAGTAGTGACTGGCGAGCTCGCTGTGAGGCCGATAGACGACTCCGATCGCGCGCTCGAGCCGTTCCCGCTGCAACGAACGATGCAGTCCGGGCCCCGCGTCCGGAAGGCGCAACGGCAGAAGGAACATCTCCGGCTCAGCCTGATGAAAACTCACCCCAGGCAGCCGCAGCCATCACCGTGCCATGGTCGGTTCCGAAGCCCACGTGGTACGACGACGCGCGGTACTCCGTTCGCACCAATTGACCGAGGTTGATCTGCCCGTTGATGCTCATCGCGGTGGCGCGCGCATCAGCCAGATGGGAGTTGTGTGCCTAGACCACGCCCTTCGCGCGGCCGGGCCGTGGAACCTCATCAGCGCCCGCAACGTGCTCATCATGTGCCGATCGCGAATGTTCCACGATTCCTCGCCGCCGTAGTACATTGCCCGGCAGTACCGCTGCGCGTCGCGAGCAACCACGGCGTTCTGCTCGGCGTCGAGAAACTCCTCGCCTCGACCCGTACGGTAACTGCCACGCCGTCGGCACAGCTCCTGCAACACTGCAGCCCCAAGCCGAATACGACGACAGCAGGCGGCACGCCGCACAAACGAACTGTCCCCGTCGATGGTCGACATCAACAACATTCCGGCGGCGAGCAGTGCGGGGCCGATGTGAGCGGCCACCTGGGACCGACCCGCTGCGTCAGCCCGCCCATCACAGGCGACAGAGCAGCACCGCGGCCGTGATCGGCAACGTCGCGCCCCCGCCGCAAGTGCCGTGTACTGAACTGAAGCCTCGGCTCGCGTCCTCGATGAGCAGGTACGTCGCGCTGCCCAATCCGGTCACCGCCGCAGGGACCCGGCCATCTCGGACCTGCCGCGGCCCCTCGGGGTCGCGAGACTCTGGGACGTGCCGAGCGGCCGCAAGCAGTACTACGACGGGTACTGGGACGTTGATCAGGAAGATCGCCCGCTATGAGATTGCATGCCCCGGGACTCCGCCCAAGAAGGGGCCGAGCGCCGCAGCAACGCCAGAGAGTCCAGACCAGGCGCCGATCGGCTTCGAACGGTCCTCGGGGCGAAACAATGCCTCGATGATCGCGAGGCTCCGTGGAGGAGCCCGGTCCCCACTCCCTGAACCTGGCGAGCGACAACCAACGATGCGGTCGTCGGCGCAACGGCACACCCGCCAGAGGCGACCGTAAGGCTGCCGTGCCGATCATGAAGATCCTCCGGCGACCGTACCGATCGGCCAAGAACCGCCGAGCAGGATGGACGAGGACACGGTCAGTAGATAGCCGTCGAGAATCCACTGCAGTCCACTGAGGTCTGCACCCAGTTCTTGATCGATCGCCGGCCGCGCGACATTGACGACAGTGGCATCAAGGAATCGTCCGTCCTCGCCTGGTGCCCACCTTTTCGATCGAGAAACGACCGGTAGGGTAGTGAGTCCGCGGCCCATACCGGAACTTGAAACTTGTCACGACTGTTCAAGCCTGCGAGATTCGGTCGTCCGGCCAGACGTCCTGGTCACGCTGCATGCTCAGGATCTTCACGACGGGTTCGCGGTACACAAATGGTCCCTCGAGGCCGTGTACTCATTGATTCTGTTCATTGCGCCCTCCTGCTTCTCGGGCTCCGGCCTTGCTGCCTCCGGTTTCTGTTCGGCTCGAGCGCTGTGTGCCGAAGTACGAGCCGGTCAGGATCATCGCGCAGCCGGCCAACTGGACCAGGGTCGGTCGCTCGTCGAGTACCAATGCGCCGAGCGCGACCGCGCCGACTGGCGTGAGCATCAACAGGACGGCGCCGACATGACTCGGGAGCTTTGGCGAACTGGTAGCCCACGAGCAACCATCCAAGCACAGTCCCCGCCACCGCGACGCCGAGGAGCCAGCCGATGGCGGCCCAGCCCGGTGTGAGCTCGACCCCTTTCCAGAAAGCTCCCACGATCAAGGAGACCAGGCCTGCTGGAGCGATGACCGCAACGTACTTCTGCACCGGAGATCCCTCAGCACCTCCCCGCCGGAGTAGGTACAGGAAACCCGAGTAGCAGACCGCGGCGAACAACGCATGCACGGTACCTGCGACCGGTTTCGTCCCTACGGGCGCGCCCCCGATCACCCCGGACGTCAGCACCACGCCGACCAACAGCACCGGAACCCAGTACAGGTACTGCCGTGTGACCGTCTCCCTGTCCATCAGCCACGCAAGCAGCGGCAGGAGGACTACTTGGACATTCACCAACACGGTCGACAAGCCGGCACCGACCTCGGCGATCGCCGCGGTCCAGAGCAGCATGTCACCGGCGAAAAACACACCCGCGAGCCCCGCTACCAGATAACCCCGACGACCCGGAGACGGTTGACCGCGACGTTCGAACGCGGCCAGCAACAAGAGCAGCGGAAGCGCCAGCAAGCACCGAAAGAAGCTCGTCGTCCCCGGCGATGTCCCTGCCAAGCCGATCAGCACCGACGAAGCGGAGACAAGTAGAGCTCCGGCTCCGAGTGTCGCCGCGGGGTGCGCCGATCCAAGCATTACAGCACGCAGCTCGTTTCTGCTACCAGATCGTCCGCGCATCACCACCGCCATCTTCCCGAGCACCATCGCCGCAAACCGCCACCGCCGTCGCCGGTTCCACGAATTCCTCGACGGCAGCCATGCCTGACAAACAGTAGTAGTGGGCGGCTGTTGCCGGGCTCCCCTGCCGGTCACATCCGCCCACTGCCGTTTCCGGAGTTCCCCGGGCAAGGCGACGACTGCACCATGCACGAGGAGTCAACCCAGTACCCATCTCGACGTTCATAAACGCCCGGCTTGTCTCATCACGGTGTCTGACGACGGCACCGTGCGTCGTCAGACGTGCCGCATGGGCGTGATCAGGCGCACCCAGTACGACGAACAGCAAACCCAGCACGGTGCCGACAAAGGACAACGCGATGGCTGCTCCGGCGAGATTGCGGTGCCGGATCACGAGCACGGCTCCGCAGAACATTCCTGCCAGGAACAAATAGTCAGTACCCAGAAACTCACGACCGCTCCCGTGGCTCGTCCTGGACCGTGCCCGACCACTGTGGGATACCGCGGCAGGACTCAATAACCGCGGCATGAAACGTCTCAAGCGGTGTCTCGGAAGTAGGGTTCCGAGCCGCTCTCATGAGACAACCGGTCCAGGCGGCACGAACCGGCGAAACGCCGTCCCAGTCTCACCGCTGTAGCGGCGTCAATTTCCTACAGTTGGGACAGCGTCGGCCGGTACCGCGATCGAGTGGGGCTATGCCCGCGTCTCGACCAAAAAGCAGGACCTGCACCGCCAGCTCCACGCCCTCACCTCCTACGGCATCCCCGACGACCTGACCGGCGATGATCAGCGGCTGTACGTCGGCAAGCTCACCGGGACAGGCTCGGCCGGTCGCAGACCGAGATGCTGCAGCTGTTCAACGAGCTCACCACGATGTGCGTGCACATCGACGTCATCGGCGGCCCGATCCCGTTCGACACACGCAAACCCGGCCCGGCGACCGAGCTGGCCAAAGCGCTGCTGCTGTTCCTCGGTCAGGTCGAGCTGATCTACACGAATCGGGTCATCGCGATGACTGAAGAGCCGCCTGCGGCAAGCGAACCGGCTCTTTCCAGTTGAGGGTGTAGATCAGCAGGACTGGTCAGTCGAACAGCTTCCAGTGACCCTCGGAGACGACAGCGACCTCGCCGTTGATGACGGTGATGGTGGTCTGGTCGTCGATGGCGTAGTCCGGCACGTAGCGCGGCGGCCCAGCGCTCCGCGTCGGCTAGGCCGAACTCCGGCATGTTCGGGTTGTCGAGGTGCGGAAAGATACAGAAGTCGACCAGCCCCAGTGCCTCGACGCTGCCCGTCGGCGACTGCCAGTCACTCAGGTCCTGGCCTAGGTGGGGCGCCGCCACCAGGCTCCCGGCGCTCACCCCGACCCACACCGTGTCCTGCAGCGAAGGCAGGACGTCAGCCGCGCCGGACTCCTGCAGCCAGTGCGCCAGGTACAGCGGATCGCCACCGCCCACCAAAAGAGCGTCGGTTTCCCGGACGATGGGGATCCACTGCGCCGCGTCGATGCTGGGAAGCGCCGTGAGCTCGAGCACGCCGAGAGACTTCCAGCCCATCTCGCACAACGGAGTCATCGCGCGGCCGGAGACGATGCGCCACGCGGCAGCGGGACCCCCCGCGGGGTAAGCCGCCGTTGGGATCACCAAGGCGCTGGCCTCGGCGATCGGCTTGCCCAGCATCTCGACGAGCGCGTTGGCGATGCTCGTGTTCTTGATGCCGGCGGAGGCGAGAAGAAGCTTCATGTCTCTCCTACGATCTCGTCTTCCCGAATCCGAGCACCGTGACCGATCTGATCGAAGGGCGCGCGCCCCTGCTCGAGACCGGCGGGTTCAGACCTCAACTACACCCTCGAATGGGATGAGCCACCTAACCGGCAAGCACTGCCGAGCTCAGCGTGGAGTGCCCGGGTTGTCGGGGCAGCGTGGTATGCCGGAGACATGACGATCAAAGCGGGTGTGATCCTGCCCGGCGGGAGTGCCTCCACTCAGCTCGACCAGGCGATCCTCGCCGAGCAGTCCGGATGGGACGGTGTCTTTGTGTGGGAGGGGGGCTACGGCGTCGATGCGTGGGGGTTGCTCGCGGCCATGGCCGCGAGCACCACACGGGTCAAGTTGGGGACAGTACTGACGCCGTTGCCCTGGCGGCGGCCGCCGAAGCTCGCCAGCCAGGTCGCCACCCTGGACGAGCTATCGGGCGGTCGGGCGATCCTCACCGTCGGGGTTGGTGACATCGCGACCGGCATGCCGATGACCAGCGAGGATCTCGACATCCGGAAGCGCGCCGACATGATGGACGAGGGCATCGACGTGATTCGTTCCTTGTGGGCAGGCCAGCAGGAGTTCCATGGTCGCCACTACAGCTACGCCTGTTCGCATGCCGGTCTCTTCGAGGCGCTTCGACAGCCGCGGCCCGACATCCCGATCTGGGTCGTCGGAGCATGGCCGAGGCCTCGGTCGATGCGTCGAGTGCTGAAGTGCGACGGCGTCCTCCCGCAGTACGTGGACGGCGCCGGCCCGGAGGCCCTCGCTGAGGTGAAGGCATGGCTCGACGAACGCACAAGCCGTCCGATCGACGTGATCAGCGAGGGCGAGACACCGGGTGACGATGCGAGCGCCGCCGCGGAGGTCGTTCGACCGTGGGCTGAGGCCGGTGCCTCCTGGTGGCTCGAGACTCGTTGGGAGATGCCGCACAACTCCGATGAGCGGATGGCCGAGATCAGCGGCCGGATCGCGGCCGGTCCTCCTGTTCCATGAACACAGGTACCAACAGTCGATGGTTTCCTGACTCACGTGGTCTCGGCCAGTAGCCCCTGTTGGTGCCTGGACCGGCCGTTATGGGCGTGTCCCTGTGTGTGCAGACGACTTCGGACATCCGTGCAGCCGACTTCGAACATCGACACTGGTGCCCGCTCGGCGCCGTACACCGTACCCCGGCCCGGTGATAACGGCGGAATCGTGGTCCGGATCGCTGCGGGTGGATCGTGGTCTGCTGAGCGGGCGCCCCGGGCAGCCGGCAGCGGGTCCCGTTGATACAGCTAGTTATCACCGGGCGACCCACGGGTAGACGTAGATGCGCGTACCCGGGCTGCAGGCTCACATCCGGGCGCGCAGGACGTCGGCTTCTCCGCGTGGCGAGAACGGGTCGAAGCCGTGCTCGGCAAGCCAACGAACCACCAGCAGAGCTCGCAACGACCACCACGCGCGGACCACGTCGAGGTCTACGTCTCCGCCATAGCCGGCGACGACGTCGCCGAGGTGCTCCGGGTGCCCAAGCGTCAGGGTGGCGAGGTCGCGCAGGGCGTCGCCCTGTCCCCCTTCAGACCAGTCGATGATGCCGGTGATGTCGTCGCCGTCGGCGAACACGTGGGTGATGTGCAGATCCCCGTGGATGAACACCGGGGTCCACGGGCGGAGCGCGGCGTCGGCGACCCGGCGGTTGCGGGCGACCACGTTGGCGGCCAGGAGACCGTCCCTCACGAGCTGCTCACACTCTTCGTCGAGCTTCGCCGCCAACTCGTCGATACCCTGGCCGCCCCCGCCGGGCCAAGGCGGCGCCGGCGCGTCGTGCAACTCTCGGACCACGGCACCCGCTGCGGCCCACGCCGCCGGGGATGACGTCGACGGCCTGCCGATCCGGCCCAGCACTGTCCCTGGGACCGCAGAGATCGCCAGCACGGACGGCTTGTGCCAGAGCACCCTCGGTGCCGGTACCGGCACCACGGCCATCACCTCGACCTCGCGGTCGAGGCGCGCCTGGTCGGAATCCACCTTCAAGAACACGTCGCCAACGCGCAGGGTCGCGCGCTCGGAGTGGGCGATGACGACTTTGACCTCATCCATGGGCGGCCAGTATGGCGGGGGTGATCGCCTCCGTCACCGAATTTATCCCGTGCGCACGCCCGATGGCCGTCGCGCGATCCGGCAGGCCCGCGCGCAACGCTACCGCTGCCGAGGTGACGTCGCCTCACGCTGGCATTGATCATGTGGACCTGGCTCCAGCCGGCGCCCGGACCTACAGCCGGCAGGACTGTCGGTTCGGGTCATCCTCCGGGCACCCTCAACTGCCGCGAACCGGGCGCTGCTCCCGGCTCATCAACTCCCGTTCCTGTCAGTTCGTGACTGTGCCCCGGTGACGTCTCACCGGGGCACGATGCGTGGCAACCGGGCGTCGCGCTACTGGTCGGAACGTCCCCAAACCTTAAATGCGTGCCCGCACCCGTCATGTGCCCTGCCGCAAAGCCCGCAGCAGGGGCGCGGGTCCCCGAGAGCAGCTGGGGGAGACACTCACCCGAGGACCGCGCACCCACCCGGTACCCCTCCGTGACGGCAGCCTGCGGTCACGGCAAGAGCCCCGGCTTGCGAACCGTTCCCCGACTTCTATACGCACGGGACTTGGCGCCGAGACGCCGCTAGTAGTACAGCCGTAGATCGCTACCTTGGCCGATTCGCCTTACTCGTAGGCGATATGGGGATCGGCGTGTCCGTGTAACAACTGCCACGTAGATGCGATCACGAACACCATGAGCGCGAGATTTGTGGATGAGCGCTGCCCGCCCGCTCCGATTCAGTCGGGTGAGCGTGGTTTCAGTTGGTTGCTGACGTCAACCACTCCCGCGGTGTCCAGGCGTCATCGCCGGCTGCGCGTTTCGCCAACCAGGACGACACCTCTCCACCGAGAACGACCACGGCTCGCTTGACATCCACCCGGATGTCGTAGCCCTGCGTGTGCGGGTTTTCCTTGAGGCGCTCCACCACCAGCGACTTGATCTCGCGGTTGGTGGGATGCCCCGGTGGCACCGGCCGCTCCCCCCAGTGGTAGTAGTACCGCTCAGTGGGGTAAGTCTACGGATCGGTCGCCATCAGTTGTCTCCTCCGTCCGCGCGTGCCTCCCAGCGACCACGTCGGGATCCGCGTCAGACCCGGTCGCGGCCGACGAGCTACGAACTTCCGTCGCCAGTGAGCCGGTGAACGCCGTCGTACTCGCTCCCGCAGACTTCGCACCTGGCACGGGTGTCTCCGGGATCTCCTGGGATCGCGGCCACCGTCCGGTACCCAAGAAGCGCCATCACAATGCTTTCGCCGACCGGCGGCCGACATCGTCAGGCCTTTTCGACGTCTGGCTTGAGGGTGCGGCACGCCATCACACAGGGGATGATGAGATTCATGACCGACGTACCGTACCGCGCAGTGCCGAACGGTATGCCAGGCGTCCAGCCCTGAGGCGCGCCTCCGCGGTCAGACCACCGCAGCGGCCCTTCGACCGTACGCCGATCGCCTGTCGATGGCGCTGTAATGCTCGCGAGGTGGCTACCGGAATGATGTTCCTTTCGGCACCGAAGGCGGCGGTCCTGTGTACGACGTGGTTGTCTTGAGCGTGCGGCCGAACCGTCTTCCCCCAACCACCTGATCCGCGCCACCAACAGACCCTCGCGAACCGTCCGTTCCCAAGCCGCCTCGGCCCGATCCGCGAACCGTTCGATAGTTGCTGCTGACAACGCTCAGCTTCAGACAGCCAGGATCGCGGCGCACCGCCACCCGGTCTCGCCGGCCGCGAAGGTCAGATCTTGGAGGCGTACCTCGTCCGGCGGCGCGCTTACCGCGTCGAGGGTCTCGGGTTCTACGATCTGCTGAATAACGTCGAGGCCGTCGTCTGCCCTGGCCGACACCCAGGTCCGAACCGGGATCTGGCCGGTCGTTGTCATCCGGTAGATGACCTCGTCCAGCACCATCACGAGCAGCTCCGCGTCCGTTGCCAGCGGCACCGGGAACCAGGTCTCCACAGCCTCTTCGGTGTCGAACCCTGGGTCGACAACTCCTTCTACGAGCGCCGCTACCGCCTCCTCGACGCATTGTTCTCGCGTCTGTGCCCAGGCCTCGATCCGGATGTCTGTCACGTGCGGCACCACGCAGTGTCCCCGTGGCCGGCCGTCACCGTCACTCACGCAGCCGCCCCCTCGAAGAAGACCTTGATGTTGCGGTACTGGACCCGCGAGTCGGTGTCGTGGTTCTGGACCCCGACATAGCCGCTGTCCGCTCGAGAGCCGCTGAAGGCCGTGACCTCGCGGCCATTGACGCCGACCCGGAAGACGTCGCCTCGAGCCTGGATCTCGAGATGGTTCCACTCGCCTGGCGGCTTCACCGATGGATCGGCGTACGGCGCCTGCAACCCGCAGATTGCGCCCGTGCCCTCCGTGCCGTCCCTGCCGTCGCACAACTGGACTTCGTACCCGTCGGTGAGCGCGACCCACGGATCGTCACCCGGATCGGGAAATCTCACGAACACCCCGCCTACGTCCGACGCATGCGCGACCCGCCAGTCGAGCGTCAGAACGAAGTCGGTGAACTCGCCCTCGGCGTACCACAGCATGCCCAATCCGCCCCGGCTCTGGACAGAGGCGTCAACGAGATCGAACCCACCCGCACCGCACATGCGCCAACCCACCATCACCGTCCCGGCGAGCAACACCTGCGGCTCCCGGCACCACCTTCCGGTGATCCCAGGCAGGCGCGCGATGGCCGCTCCCATCGAGACCAGCACCTCTTCGACCCGCCGTGCCAGGTCGACGTCGTACGAGGTCACCGCATCGGCCGACCGGTTCACGATGATCAGCAGACTGTCCTCCGAGCTCTCGACATGGCCGTCGTCCCGCAGCACGGCCTCGACTTCCGGCAGCAGACCACCGGGCGGCAGCACCACACGCCGTCTCAAGTGATCGTCGCCACCCGTCCAGTCGGACAGCTCGTCGAACGCCTGCCGGATTTCGTCATCAGCCAGTCGCGCCGCGTCACCGTCCGGAAGTGGAATCGCCGACACCTGATCGAGCCAGTTCGGTGACTCCAGCGACGAGAACGCCACCGGCTCATGATGCGCGAGAACGGACAAGGTCGCCTGCGCACGGAGCCGGGCCTGCTTCGTCGTGCAGTTGCATCGCCGAGCGATCTGGGCGACGAAACCTGTCTCATCCGCCGACCTCCCCATCGGCGGACGGGCCGCGGCATCAGAGGCTATGGATTCACGCAAGATGTCAGGCAACACGGCTTCCAGTCGCCGCCTGTTGTCATCGGCCAGAAGATGCACAACCGCGCCGACCGTGGCCGCCGCAGCCTGCCCGGCAGACTCACGGTTCGGCAACCCCGCCAATCCACGGATCTCGTCCAGCAATGTCTCGTGCCGCACCACAGGGGAGCCGTTCCCCTTCCCCGATTGGTCAAACACACCTCGCCTGTAACGAGCCCGGACCGGACCGGACCGGCACCACCGTATGTCGGAGCCCATCCTGACGCTCGGTACGGCCTCGCCGTGATCGACCTGGCAACCGTCACCGGCTCACGACCAAAAGGTGATCCGCTCCAGGTCGACCATCAGGTCGCGGGATTCTTCACGGCGCTCGTTGAACGACCCCGTGCTCCGGTGGAACGAACTGGACCCGTCCGACGCTTGCCGTCTCGAACTCATCTACGCCCGTACGCCGGATCCGGACCAACCCCCTGGGCGCGCGCCACGGTCATCCCGACCGGTACCAGCAAGCGGCCTCCTACAGCCACCTGCCCCATCGGCGTGGCGCACCATGGCGTTGTGTACGCCGTCTGACACAAGACGCTCACGTACCGTCGCGTCGAGCTCACATGCCGCTCGACTGACCAGCCGCCACCGTTCCCGAGCGCGGCTACTCAGGCTGGACCCCATTCCCTTCCCCTCACTTGCTCCGGCCCGCATGCAACCCGACCTTGTGGGTACTGAGCGCGAACCGCCGCCTGACCAGTTCCCGACCGACAGGAGGCACGATGCTTGCCATGGTCATCGATCCCGAGACCATTCCCCCGACACCGGCACCCCCTGCGCCGCCGGATCCGCACGAGCCAGTACCGCCTACCCCGACCCGGCCGGAACCGGCCGACCCACCGGAGCCGACCGAGCCACCACCGCCGCCCACCGAACCCGCACCCGTCTGACCCAGATGAATCACTGAGTGCTTTCAGTCGATCTATCGCTGCTCCCGCCTGCGCGCCACAACGGGGAGTTGGAGACGGTACTTCACTGTGCAGCGATCGCCTCGTTCGCACAGCAACTGAGCTGACCACCGGTTCTCAGAGTTGTTCACGGAGGAGCGGGATTACGCCACCGGCCAGGACCAGATCGACCTGGCGGCGCGACAGACCGTGGCGGAGGTGGACGGTCGCGTCGCCTACGCGAGCGTCGAGGACGTCCGAGGTTCGCAATGCGTCGCGCACGTTATCGACGACAATCACGTCCCCGGCGTCGATTCGGTCGTAGTCCGCGTCGTCGACGAACTCACAGGCCAGTACGCCGAAGTTCGCCAGGTTCTGCCGATGGATGCGGGCGTACGAGCGGGCCACGACCAGCCGTAGGCCCAGGTACCGGGGTGCGATCGCGGCGTGTTCGCGCGACGATCCTTGGCCGTAGTTGGCGCCGCCAACGACCGCGTGGTCGCCGAGTTCGCGGGCGCGGTCGGCGTACTCCGGATCGACCGGACGGAACGTGAAGCCGGCCAGCCTCGCGATGTTCGACCGGTACGGCAGGGCGGCTGCGCCGGCAGGGGATATCTCGTCGGTCGACAGGTTGTCGCCCACCTTCAGGGCGACGGGCACCTCTACACGGTCGGGCAGGCCGTCGAAGTCCGGGAGCGTGCCGATGTTGGTCCCCTTCTCCAGAGGTCCGCCATCGGTCCGAGGTGGTTCGAGCATGGCGAGGTTGACGCTGTGCCGCTTCGGCAGCTCGAGTGTTGGGTACGAGACCAGGTGTTCCTCGGCCCAGGCGCGCGGATCGATGATCGCGCCGACCAAGGCGCTCGCAGCCGCTGTCTCGGGCGAGCACAGATAGACCGCGTCGTCCGGACTGCCACTACGGCCCGGGAAGTTGCGTGGCATCGTCCGCAGGCTATTCGTCCCACCGGCCGGCGCCTGGCCCATCCCGATGCAGCCGAGACAGCCGGCCTGGTGGATCCGCGCACCCGCCCGCACCAGTTCCAACGTCACGCCCGTCCGGGTCAGGTCCTCAAGGATGCTCCGGGAGGTCGGGTTGACGTCGAAACTGACCGCACCGCTGGTCTGTCGGCCCCGCACCATCGCCCCGGCGATCGCGAAGTCGCGCAGCCCCGGGTTGGCACTGGAGCCGATCACGACCTGGCCGATCTCGGTCCCGGCGATCTCCCGGACCGGCACGACGTTGCCCGGTGAGGTCGGCTCGGCGACCAGGGGTTCCAGTATCGTCAGGTCGATCCGGTCCGAGACGTCGTACGTCGCTCCAGGATCGGCCGCCAGCTCGCTGAACTCGGTCTCCCGCTCCTCGGCCCGCAGGAACGCGCGGACAGCGTCGTCGGCGGGGAACACCGTTGTCGTCGCGCCGAGCTCGGCGCCCATGTTCGCGATGACATGCCGGTCCATCGCCGATAACGATCTCAGCCCGGCCCCGTGGTACTCCACGATCCGGTTCACGCCGCCATCGACGCCGTACCTGCGCAGCATCTCCAGGATGACGTCCTTCGCCGATACCCACGGCTGCAGTTCGCCGGTCAGCTCGACGCCCCAGACCTCCGGCATCCGCAGCCAGAACGGACGCCCCGCCATCGCCTGAGCGACCTCGATGCCGCCGGCACCAATTGCCAACATGCCCAGTGAGCCAGCCGCACAGGTGTGCGAGTCCGCGCCCAGCATCGTCGCACCCGGCCGGCCGAACCGCTGCATATGTGTCGGGTGAGAAACGCCGTTGCCTGGCTTGGAATACCACAACCCGAACCGCCGGCAGGCGCTGCGCAGGAACCTGTGGTCCTCGGCATTACGCTCGTCGGCCTGGAGCAGGTTGTGATCGACGTACTGGACGCTGACCTCGGTCTGCACACGCTCCAGCCCGATCGCCTCCAGCTCGAGCATCACCATGGTGCCCGTCGCGTCCTGCGTCAATGTCTGGTCGATGCGCAGCCCGACCTCACCACCTGGTGACAAATCACCGGCCACGAGATGAGACCCAATCAGTTTATGCGTGAGGTTCCTCGCCACGGACGCGACTCCCTGGTCTTGCGATCGCCGGCAATCGCACCGGTACCCGATTTCCCGAACCTCACCGCGCCTCGCCCTGTTTGACCCGGACCACAGCTGGAACCAGCCTCGATGGTCTTCATCGGATTCACCGCGCACGACAAACGGTTCCTCTGGCCGTTCACGTCAGCGGTGCTGCTGTTCAGCCTTAACGCCGTCACCACGGGTCAGGCTAACCGAGACCGGTCTGCAGGGACTCACGCACCAGCAGGCGATCGACTCTTCGAGCGCTGCGGCGACCGCATCAACCCGCGAACCCCTCGACACCCGGATCTCAACGCCGCTCCGCAGGCGGCGAGCATTCGCTATCTCAGTGGCCTACAGACCCTCAACGGGCAGAGCGTGCACTACCACGATGCCTGGGCAGTCGCCGGCGACGGTCCCGGCCTCACCTGGTCGGCCGCCAATCCCCTCGCCGCCACAGAAATCGACGCCATCGTCGGCCAACCCGGCCACAGCCGCCGGATCGACTATGTCTTCGTCGGATCCGCGCACGCACACCCAGATGCGCGGTCACGGATCATGGCTGCTCAACTGATTGGCGACTCACCTGTGGACCACACGTGGCTGAACGACCACACCGGCGTCATGGTCGACCTCGATGCAGAAATCACCGCGAGCTCCTGACGCCGACTCACTGCCGTCTGCCGAAATCGGATGACATCTTGCCTGATCTGCTCGTGCTACCCGCTAGCCAACCGAGGTCTCGGACCGCTCGGGTGACATTATCGTTGCCCCGAGCAATGTGGCCGCCAGACAGGCCGTGATCAGCATCGCCGATGCGAATCCGTCTTCGAGCTGTTGTGCCCGCTGTAGGTCGCTGCCCGACAGCCCGGTGAGTAACAGGAGCCCGGCCACCGTCACCAGCCCAGCCACGCGAGACACTGCGTTGTTCACGCCGGAGGCCACTCCGGCGTGCCGATCGTCGACAGTGGCGAGTGCGGTCGCAGTCACCGGGGCAACAGTCACGCCGAGGCCGAGACCGAAGACCACCACGGCCGGCAGTACGCCGACAATGAACGTGCTTCTGCCATCGAGGCGGGTCATCAGCAGCGCGCCGGCGGCCAGTAGCGCCGGCCCGACGGACAGCGGCAACCGCGGCCCGATCCGCTGTGCCAGCGCGCCCATCGGCGGCGACAGCACAAGCACCGCGGCGGTGATCGGCAGAGTGGCCGCACCAGCCTCGAGCGCGGAGTACCCGAGCGATACCTGGAGGAAGATCACGAACAAGAACATGACACCTCCCAGTGCGCCGTAGACGGCGAACGTGACCAGATTCGCGGCGGTGAACTGCCGCGACGCGAACACCGACAGGGGCAGCATCGGGCTGTCGGCCGTCCGTTCGCGCACGACAAATGCGACCAGCCCAACCACGCCAACCGCCGTTGACCAGGAGGCCTCCGGCCAGCGGGCCGAGCGCGGCGCGCCGACGCCGGACGGACCGGACCAGGCGCCGATCGCGCGGGACCGATCCTCCGGACGGAAGACTGCCTCGATGATCGCCAGACTGCCTGGGGGTGACGAGCGCCGCGCCGACACCCTGCAGAAGCCGCGCGGATACCAACCAGGCCGTGGTTAGGGCTGCGGCGCAGGCCGCCGAAGCGACAATGAACCACACTGTACCGATCATGAAGACCAATGGCGTCCGTATCGGTCGGCCTACGAGCCGCCGAGGAGGATCAACGCACACAGCGTCAGCAGGTACCCGTTCAACACTCACTCCAGCCCGCCGACGCCCGTCCCCAGATCAGCCCCGATCGCCGGCAGCGCGACGTTCACTTATGGTGGCGTCAAGGAACCCGGGCGCCGACCCGAGCACCGTCACAAAGATCACCCAGCGCCGGACTTGTACCCGACCTCTCCAGTCACTCCGGCAGCTCCCCTCGGCAGTGGAAATCCCCCGGCGCCCGGCTATCAGCCCACCAAACGTGACCGTCATCAGCTATCCGATGGTCTATCCACCGTGTCTGGTTGTGCTCCGCGCAAGAGCCAGGGTCGAGCCTGCCGAGTAATCCGCGGCAGGATTACCCCGGTCAGGAGCGCCGTCAGCACGGCCGAGCTGATGGCCAGCGCGACAGGTTGTGGTAGGCGCCGTAAGGCAGCTTTGATGGCCGTTGCGGCAAAGGTGCTCAGAAGACGGCCGGAGCGCTTGTCACTGGTTCGAAGTTGTCATGAAGTCGCCGACGTCGTTGAACCAGTACTTCGAGCACCTCGGCACGGTGTGCGTGGTTGCGCTCGTATCCGATCAGCTGTTCAAGCTGCTGGAGATCCAGGGACGCAACACGCGCCTCCAATGACCGGGCACCCAGCTGATCGAAGTCGGACACTAGCAACGCAGCCTGCTTCTCAGTCATGCGGCTCCTCCAGCCTTTCTATCGGCAACTTGTACCCCCGGTTCCCCAAGCGCCCGGACAGAAACGCTCGCGCAGCGATCACGCACGGCTGCCGAGCCCGGCGGGTGGTGAGGAGTGGGGCCAGTCGCTCTCTGCTGGAAAACCCGCGCCATGAATCAGCGCTGCCGTCATGGCTGTACTGCTCCTGCTTACTTGCGACTCAACCACCCACCGCCCGCTGTGGGCGAACGAACTGGTACCCACGGCACAAACGCGTGTTTGCCGGCACCGAAGCCGGGACACCGGAAGACCGTATCCGGATCGGACTCTGGAGGTACTCATGACCGAACGCCCCGCCGAGGTCGGGGATCTGCGGCTGGCGACCGTGTGCGTGAACGCCACCGACATGGATCGCTCGGCCGACTTCTGGTCCGCAGCGCTCGGCTACGGCCGACCGGACAAGATTGCCGACGACGACCAGTTCGCCAAGCTCGAGGACCCGGCCGGCACCGGTCCGACGGTTCTGCTGCAGCGGGCGACCAGAATCCCGGGCGAGCCCGCGCCGGTCCACCTCGATCTCTATACGTCTGATCGCGACCATCACATCGAGCGCCTGCTCCAACTCGGAGCAACGCACCCGGAGACCTGGCCGTATCCCGACACCCATGACTTCGTCGTACTCCGCGATCCCGGCGGAAACGAGTTCTGCGTCATCGCGGTCTGACCAACAGGAGGTTCGTTCCATGAGCACCACACCTGTCCCACCAGTCCCGCCGCTGCCAGACCCCGATCGCCCCACGCCCGGGCAAGACCGTCCCGCAGGCGACCCGGACATCACGCCATACCCGGATCCTGAGCCCGACCCCGACGAGGACCCGGACGAACAACTTCCCCACACCTGACCCGCGGATTTCCTGCGAGGGAGGTCCGGACCATCGGGATGAACAACAGCTACTCCAGCCCCTGGTACCACGAACCTTCGCCCGATCTGCAAGGCGCTGTCCACGCCGGTGAGGATCACTCTCGGGTGCCCACGCTGGAAGGTCGCGTCCTGGATGAGAAGACCGTCCCGACAGAGGCGATGTCACAGAGCGTTGCGGGTTGCCTCGGCGACTATGCGTTCGGCGACCTCGCGCAGTTTGATGTTGCCGCTCTGGGACGTGCGAACCAGGAACCCGAAGGCCCGGTCGGCGTCGAGGCGGTAGCGTTCCATCACGATGCCGATCGCCTGGCCGATCACCGTACGGCTGGCCAGCGCGTCCCCCAGCGTCTCGTCGTGGCGCGCCCAGCCCATGGCGACCGCGACCAGCGTGGCGAACATCGCGCCGAGTTGACGGCTTTCAGCGTCGATGGCGTGTGGCTGTGCGGCATACAGGTTCAATGCACCGCGGACGTGCGGGTCGGCGCGGAACTGGAACGCCACCTGCGAACCGAGTCCGAGCGCCGCCGCCTTCGGTCCGTAGGAAGGCCACCGCAGATCTGTCACCAGGTCATCGACCTCGGCCACCGGATCCGTCAGCGCGGCGCGCAGACAAGGTCCCTCGCCCAATTCGTACTGCAATTCATCCGCTTCGACCGCCACCGCGTTGGTGGGTGCCAGAGTGCGGATCTCGCCGTCACGCGTGGTGACCGACACACTGGCGTAGTCGACTCCGGGTACTGTTTCGGTGACGCTGACGGTCAGCCTGCCCAGCGTTTCGTCGAGGTCGATCGGTACCAGCAGCGACGCCGCGACCTCGGTCATCACCTCGACCAGGTCGGTGTCAGGCAGGAGGCCCATGATCGGCTCCTCGAGTGGCGTCGGCACGGTCCGCCGGCAGCTTCAGTGTGACCCCTGAGCCAGTCGCCGGAGCCGCGAGAGAGCAGCGTAATCCGCCGGACATCCGACCCGCCGAGGCTGTGGCTGTCCGGCGCCCGTTTCCGCACCGGTTCGACCCACCATCGGTTAGGTCCGCATGCTGCCGGAACTGGGCCGACATGACTGTCAAGCTGAACGAGAAGGCGTTCGAGCACGCGAAGTCCCTGATCCGGAAAGGTCAGACGGCCAAGGACGAACGAGACGACTGGAGCGAACACGCACCGACAGCCGACGAGCAGAACGCATATCTGGACAAGCACGGATGGCGCGAGTACCGCCTGTGGTTCCTCGGGATCGACACTGACATGAACGAGGAAACCAAAGGGCACTACGAGTTTCCGTACGGCGACTTCCGCCGGGTGCACCGCTGCGGTGTGATCAGCGCCGAGTCCCGCGCGGCCCAGAACGACCATGCCGACATCACCAAGGCCCTCGAGAAACTTCACGAGATGCTCGACGGGGAGCACGCCTGACGCGCTCTCTTTCGCCTGCCCTGCTACATCGAGCGGCTGGTCCGGCCCGGCGCTCGTCAACGAGTTCTGTGTCGCTGCTTCGAGCAGGCTGCCAGCTCGTGACCAAGGAATTCACCGCGGAATCCGTCACCGCGGGCCCGAAGGCCGAAGCACATGTCGACGCGTTCACGCCGTACATCGAGGCCGGATTCGACGAGGTGTACGTCGCCAACATAGGCCCGCACACCATCGACATGATGAACCTCTACCGCACCGAGATCCTCCCCGAACTCCGCCGAAACCTCTCCGCACAAGGAGCGGCCCTATGGGCAAGCACGAAGTCTGCACGACAGTCGACGTCGCACCGAACATCGTCTACGACCGCCTCAACGACCTCGACCACCTCCCCGACCTCCTCCCCTGGCTGACCGGGCTGCACCGGACCGCGGCCCGCCCGGCCGAGGCCCGAGGTCCCGAGGCGCGCCGACCACACCAAGCAGTCCACGAGGAGGTCCACGTCACCGCCGACGCGACGCCAGTCACCATGAAGGCTGGATCGACGTGCTCGACGAGGACCGGATGCTGCGATGGGGCGCGGCTGGTCGGCATGAGTACGAAGGTGAACTGCTGGTCGACTTCGTTGCCGACGGCACCTCGAAGCTAACCGTCTGCGTGCACACCACGCACGACGTCAACGTCGAGGTCGAACTCGAGCAGACCCTGGCCGAAATCAAGTCGACCCTCGAACAGGAGGCCGCAGGCCCACCCGGCGAGCCGAAAGCGTGACGACCCCCAGATGATCGGAGGAGCCCCATGCGTGCTCGCACCCTCAGGCCCACGCCTGCCACGTCCAATACCGACCAACTGGCGGACGTAGTTGTGACCGCCCTCGAGAAGCAGGATGTCGAGGTCGAGCGGGTCCGGCTGGTCGATCTGACCCTCAAGCCGGGGGTAAGCAGCGACGAGGGAACCGGCGACGAGCGGCCGGCGATCCATCAGAAGCTGTTGGCCAGCGAGATCCTGGTGGTCGCGACCCCGACCTGGCTCGGACGACCCTCGTCGATCGCGCAGCGGATGCTCGAGCGGATGGACGCGCTGCTCAGCGAGACCGACGACGAACAGCGCCCGGTCGCCTACAACCGGGTCGCCGGAGTCGTTGTCACCGGCAACGAAGATGGGGCGCACCACGTGATCTCGGAGATCTGTGGCGGCCTCGGTGACATCGGTTACACGATCCCGGGCCAGGCCTGGACGTCCTGGAACAAAGGCCCCGGTCCCGGGCCGAGCTATTCCAAGACCGGCGAGAGACACGACTGGTCGGCCAAGACCGCACGGGCGATGGCGAGCAACCTCGTCGCAGTCGCCCGGGCGCTGGCAGCCGGCCCGGTACCTGCTCCACCGGGCTGATCCCGCAATGCCGTACACGCGCACCGACGAGGACTCCTGCCGACACCTAGACGGGAAGCCTACGGAGCTGGTGTTGCGATGTCAGGCGCGGCGAGCAGTTGGCGGGCGGCTGCCGCTATGGAGTCACCGTCGATTCCGGCCCAGGCCAGCAGCTCCTCACCAGAGCCCGATCCGGGCATCTCTCGAACGGCGAGTTGCGTCACAGTCAGGTTGTTGCCTCGGGAGGTGAGTAGGGCTGCTGTGACGGCAGAGCAGAGGCCTCCTTCGGCATGGTGGTCTTCCGCGACCACGACCCGGCCGCTCGTGACCGAGGCGGCTTCGATGAGGACCGCGGCATCGATCGGCTTGACCGAGTAGCAGTCGATGACTCGAGCGGTCAGACCCTCACCGGCGAGGATGTCGGCGGCCGTCAGACAGCTGTGGACGGTGACACCGGCGCCGACCAGGGTGACCTGGTCGTGATCGCTCGACTGCGGAACCTTCGCACCGCCAACAGGAAAGCGCTCGTCCTGGGAGTAGAGGACCGGATAGGCACCCCGGGTTGTGCGTAGGTAGCTGACACCAGACGTCGAAGCCATCTCTCGTACCAGAGCGGCCGCGCTCGTGGCATCGGAGGGATAGAGCACGGTGGAACCGTGGACAGCACGCATCATCGCGAGGTCCTCCAACGCCATCTGCGAAGGCCCGTCAGCGCCGATCTCCACGCCGGCGTGCGAACCGACCAGCCGGAGGTCGAGCCCGGAGACGGCGCCCATCCGGATGAAATCGTAGGCCCGGGTCAGGAACGCCGCGAATGTCGACGCGAACGGCTTGTAGCCGCGCACGGCCAAGCCGCTCGCGGCCGCGATCAGCTGCTGTTCGGCGATGAACATCTCGAAGTAACGGTCCGGATAGGTACGGGCGAATTCGACCGCGTATGTGGAGTTGCTGACCTCACCGTCCAGGGCGACCACGAGTCGATCATGAACCCCGAGCTCCACCAGAGCGTCGCCGTACGCCTTGCGGGTAGCGACCTTCTCACCGACCTCGTACGACAGACTCTCATTGACATGCACCGGCTCAGTAGCACTGGGTTGACTCGCATCTGCATCGGGTGTCCGAGCGGCATCTGCGTCGGCCGTGCCGCCGCTCGGGCGCGGACCTCGAACCACGATCTCCCGCACACCACCCAACTCGGCGATCGCGCGTTCGGCCATCTCCGGCGGGAACGGCTTGCCGTGCCAATCAAGGCTGTCTTCCACCTCGGAGAAGCCCTTGCCCTTCACCGTGCGGGCAAAGACAACCGTCGGCCGATGGCTGTCGCCCTCGACGGTGGTGAGTGCCTGGTCGATCTCCGACAGGTCGTGGCCGTCGACAGTCAGCGCCACAGCGCCGAAGGACTCGGCGCGACGCGCATAGGTATCAAGATCCCACTCCAGCTCGGTTGGTCCCCGTTGCCCGAGCCGATTGACGTCGACGATGGCGACCAAGTTCGACAATTCGTAGTACGCGGCCTTGTCCAAAGCCTCCCAGATCGAGCCTTCGGCCATCTCGCTGTCGCCGCACAGCACCCAGACGCGATAGGGCAGCCGGTCGAGATACCTGCCGGCCAGTGCGACGCCAACCCCGTCTGGTAGCCCCTGGCCAAGCGAGCCCGTGGCGACATCGACCCAGGGCAACACCGGTGTCGGATGGCCCTCCAGACGCTGGCCGAATCTGCGGTAGCCGTTTATCAGCTCGTCGTCGGAGATCACACCAACCGCTTTGAACACCGAGTACAGCAATGGAGAAGCATGACCTTTGCTGAAGATCAGGTGATCGTTGCGGGCCGAGGCAGCCTCGTCCCAGTCATAGCGAAGGTGCCGGGCAACGAGGACCGCGAGAAGATCTGCCGCCGACATACTCGACGTCGGGTGTCCCGAGCCGGCGCTGGTGCTACTGCGGATCGAGTCGACCCGCAACTGGGCAGCCAGCCCCTCCACCGTGTCCAAACCGATCGATGCTGTCTCAGTCCGCATGACCATGGTTGCTCCGCAAGTGTCTCTGGAAGGTTGATTCAGACAAACGGCCTGCGCTCACGAGGTGCCCGACCGAGGCGGACGCAAACAGTCCCCCCGAGGATCACCGGTTTGCTCGCGCGATGATGTGGACACCGGAACCGCGACGGCGACTCGGAGGGTGTTCGGCTTGGGTATCGCGCTCGCGCTGGTGTCCGCACTCTGTTTCGGGCTGTCCGACTTCGCCGCCGGGCTGGCCGCTCGACGGCTGCACAGTGCAGTTGTGGTCCTGGTCGGCCAGATCTGCGGTGTGGTGATCGTCTCGACTCTCGCATTTGTCGTCGCCGATCCCCATCTGACCGGCGGCGACCTCGGCTGGGGCGCGGTGTCCGGTATCGGCACCGGCCTCGGCGCAGCCTTTCTCTTCCAGGCCATGAAGGTCGGGCGGTTCAGCCTCGTCGTACCGTTGAGCGACGTGGCCGGTGTGGCCGTGCCGGTGGCGATCGGCGTACTGCTGCTCCACGACAAGCTCAGCGGGCTCGTCTGGTGCGGCTTCGCGATCGCCGTACCCGCGATCTGGCTGATGACCAGCGGCCACGGGCCACGGACCGGCCCGACCGCCGGCACCAGTTGGGCGCTGCTGTCAGGAGCGGCCTTCGCCCTCCAGTACGTTGCACTGGCACAGACAGGCGCGGGCACGGGATTGTGGCCGCTGGCGCTCAATCGCGTCGTCGCCGCGGTCACGGTCGCACCCCTCGCCGAACGCCGCGAGCGCCTGCGAATGAATCGGCGGACAGCCGCGCTGGCTGCTGGATCTGGTGTGCTGGGGACGACGGCCATCGCCGCCTTTCTCCTGGCCAGCCGCGAACAAGCCCTGTCCGTGGCGGTCGTCCTGACGTCGCTCTACCCCGCCGTACCAGTCCTCCTCGGACTGACACTGCTGCACGAGCACCTGACCCGCCGCCAGCTGGCCGGACTGGCCTGCGCGACCGCGACCGTCGTCCTCGTCTCATCGTGACCCACCGGGGTGTCTACCTTGCGGGCCAAGGGCCACCCGGCGGCAGGCGTCTGGGGCTGTTCAATTTGAGCAGCGTGCCCGGGTGCTCCATCGGCCCGTGGGCAGTCTTCCCCGCTCAATCAGCGGGCCTGGGCATCCTGAATGTTCTGCGCGGCGGTCTCGCTCAGGCTTGCGCCGTTCTCGGCTGCGCGGCGGGTCAGCAGGTCGTACGCCGCTGCCATGTCGATGTTGGCGGTATGGCCAGCACGCCGCTTGGCTTGCTCGATCACGGTGCGGCCGGCCAACGCCAGCCGGATCCGCTCAGCGACGTCGGCACCACTCAGCTCCGCAGATTCCTCGCGCTGGCGTGGGTTGGATGAGCGGTAGGGAGACCCGGAACAGCGGCCGATGAAGCCCTCTGTGGCTCAAGCGTTGAGCAAACCTCCGATTCGCCCGGCGGGTGATGCGTCGGTCAGGAGGTCTGGATGAGCAGGGAACCCTTGCCCGTGGGGACGTGGGGGAAGATCACGTCGCGGGTGGTCAGTTGAGATGAGAACGGACGGGCTTTGAAGTTCGAGGCTCGTGCGAAGTTTCGGGACCGGGATGGACGGACTCGGCCGGTCGCGAAGTGGGGAAACACGGCGAGCCAGGCCGAGAATCGGCTTCGGGAAGCCCTGGCCCGGACAGCCGACTGAGCGATGCGATCGTCACAGTTGAATTCAGAACACATTCTGAACTAGTATGTACTGCATGACGACCGACACCGCGTCTCGAAACTCCTTCCAGTCGTCTGACTTGAGTCGCTCGTCGGCCGAGGTTTTCGCCGCGGCTTCGGATCATCCTGTCGAGGTGACGCGCCGGGACGGCGAGTCCTTGGTCCTCATGTCGGAGAGCGAGAATCGAGCCCGTAACTCGCTGCTTGAGCTCGCGGCCCAGCTCATCGCCGTCTCCACCAGCCTCGAAGGAACACTCGCCGAGCGGATGAGTGATCACTTCCCATGGATGCTCGCCCTTAGTCCGGAGGGCCGTGAGACCTGCGCAACCGACATCCTGACCGCGGCTAGGGCATCATTCGCCACCGGCCAGGCACACCTCGCGCTCGCCGAGCTGACCTCCTGGCGTGAAACAGCAACTGCACTCGCCGCCGGTCTGGGTCATGCACCCGTGGAATGGCTTGATGAGGATGAGCCAGTGGAGCGTCCCTGACGCATGTCGAAGCAGACAAAAGTCGAGCGTCCGACCAAGAACAGCGAGTACGAACTGCGCTTCGCCTCGGCCAACGCACAGAAAGGCTGGCGCGACCTCGCAGCCACACTGCGAGGTCCGCTCGCCGATACCTGGGACTTCCTGACCAGGACTCCGCTGGACGTGACGCCGACCAACTACCCGCTGAAGGATGCGCTGGGGATCGTATGCCGGGCAGGCGTGAACCACCAGCGATGGCAGCACAAGCCCACAGCCAAAGGTACAGCCCGGATCTGGTTCTACGTCGACGACCACGTGGTCTACCTCGAACAGGTACACACAAGCCATCCGAACCAGACAAAGTAGGCCAGCCCAGGACGAGGCTCTTCTGACTGAAAGAGGCCCCCGCCACGTCTCTCGGCGAGGCTGCGCGGGCGGCGTTTTCGGTGACCACGTCGCTGCCGCCGCGATGATCGATCGCGTCCTCCACACGCCGACGTCGTCACCCTCAAGGCGCGCCTCCTACCGGCTACACGACCGGCATCGACACCCTGCCGAGCATCGCGGTCCAAGACACGGCAGACTAGAAACCAAGAACCGCTGGCCTCACCTTCGAGCGTTGGATCGGCCCCAGATCCGAGCGTCGTCGGCAGAAGACGCCAGCGACCATCTTGGAAGCTGCTGGACAGACACCACGCGAGGTGGCTGTACTCGCCCCTTCGGCTCAACGTCCGTGAGCACGTCTGCGTACTGATTCGCGTCCGCGATCGTCGGGATGCCCGGCGCCGATTCCAGCGCAGCGAGGTAGTCGTGAAGGTGAGCCATCACCTGCGGGTAGACGTCCAATTCCCGGGCTGACTTGACACGGTCAAGCGGCAAATCCTCACCACATCCACCGGGCCGGGTACATCAGAAGTCCTATAACTCGCCGGCTCACCGGGATGTCAGCTGAGCAGCAATGTCACGACGCCCACCACTGTGCCGCCGACCGTGGCAACCAGCATCACCAGGTCGTACATGCCGCGCCGGGCGTTCGACTCGCTGGCCGGTGCCGGATGACTTCGGACAGCCTGTGGTCTGGTCGAGCTGTCCGGAGCAGCCCACATCACGCGGAAACGCCGGCCGGGATTGGAGGTACCAAGGGAAGCGAACATAGCGTCGCGCTTCCAGCGCGCGTGATCGTGGCACCCCCGAAGCTTGCCCCGGACTCCGCGGTCACAGGGCTTGCGTCGTTCGGTCATGTAGTCGCATTTCGTCGGCATCAGGAACGACACCCAGAACAGCAGGACCGTAGGCACCAGGACGATCCAGGCCGGCGGATGCTCGCGGCGGATAGCCGAAATACGCAAGGAGGGCGATCCACGCCAGGGCGAACAGTTCCTTGGCCTTGCTCGCCCTGCTCCGCCTCGCCACGACCTCACCTCGCGACGGACTTGCGGAGTACGCCGACCGCATCGAGCACAATCATCCATTCCGCCACAGCGACCTCCCCCGTCGTGATCGAATGCACACCGAGCGTAGTTCCGCATCATTCCGGTCTCAACCGGAAGCGAGTCGCTGTTGACTGGCCGTGATCTGCAGGCCGCCATGCCGAATGGCGGTATCGTCCGGGCATTGTGGATACCCGTCGCTCGTTCTCGCCGGCGCTCGAGCCGCTGTGGCGAGCTGTGCACAAGCGGTTGTCCTCCGGCCAGCCAGTGAGCAGGGTGAGCGTCGGCCCGCTCAGCGACGAGGGGCGCGAGGCGCTGGCCGATCTGCTCGGTCGCGACCGGCTTCCGCCGGTCCACGCCACTGTCTCGCTGAGTGCCCTGGAGGATGCCGTCGGGAACCTCCGGGCTGTCGTGACGGATCAGATCGGACCAATTGGAGATCGGGCCGAGGACATCCGCCAGGGCAAGGGACAGAAGGACCGCTTGTGGGATTGGCTCGTCACCCACCCCGTCCTCGAAGCCCAGCCCGCCCTGAAGCCGTGGGCCGCCGCGACCCGCAAAACCGGATTGATCGGCGGCACTGTCGAAACCACGCGCGCCGAGCTCGAGAAGGTGCTCAAGGTACTTCGGGCGCTCCCTGCGACCGGCGTCCCGCTGCCGGTCTTCGCCGACACAGTTCTGAGCGATCCGCACGCTCTGGATGACGGTAAGCGGCGGACCGTCCTCGTGGCCAAGGCCCTGGCGGCGATCTTCGACGTCCCGGCGCCCGAGGATGCGGCATCGCGCAAGGCGTTGTGGAAGCGAGCCGGCGTCTCGGACGACGAGCTCTCGTCGACCGTCCTGGTCGGCGGTCTCTCGCCGACTGGCCCCGGCCTCGCCGCGGCCGTCCTCCGCGCGTGCGCAGGTGCCGGCGACGCGGCATCACTCACGTTGCGCCAACTCCGGCACCACCCGCTCCGAACCGGTCTACCGCCGGTCGCCTGGGTGTTCGAGAATCCGAGCGTCATCGCCCTGGCCCTGGAGCGTTTCGGGCGCGCGTGTCCTCCCCTGGTCTGTACTTCGGGCTGGCCGAGCTCGGCCGGGATCCTGCTCCTGCAGCAGCTGCGCGACGCAGGTACGACGGTCTACTACCACGGTGACTTCGACGGTGAAGGGCTGCGGATCGCGGCCTCGGTGGTGGCGCGGATCGGGGCGGTTCCCTGGCACCTGACCACCGCCGACTACACACGCGAGGCAGACTCCGAGGGCCCTCCGGTCGGACATGTGACGCCGGTTCCGTGGGACGATGGGCTCGGGGCCGAGCTGGCCCGGCGCGGTGTCACGGTGCCCGAGGAACGGGTGGCCGAGGCACTCCTGGACGAGCTCGCCGTACAGACTGTCGGTGATCTGGTCTAGCGTGATCGGAGTCGTATCCGGCAGGTGGGGAGCGGAGGCGGTGTGGACCCGATCCGGATTCCGCCCGAGTTGTTCCGATTCACGTGGGGCGATCGGGCGGAGCTGTACGTCGCGATCCTGCACGCCTTCACGGAGGCGAACGAACGCCTCGACACGACCCTCGGAATCGATGACCTGACCGCGTGGCTGCGATCGATCGGCTGGGTGGCACCGTCGTCCGAGGAGCAACTGCGCTCCGCTCTCGAGCAGCTCCGTGCCTGGCAGCTGGTCGACTTCATCCAGGATCACACGGAAAACTACCGAACAGCTCTCGAGTACGAGCGCAACAACGTCCGCTATTCGCTCAGCAGGCGCGGCGAAGCGGCGTATGCCGGTGTCACCCACGCGATGACCGTGCTGGTCTCGACCGGTGCATTGCAGACCGCGGTGCTCGACGCTATCGGCGACCGGCTGGCCGACCTCGTCGTCGAGCTCGACGGAGGTTCCGATCGGAAGGTCTTCACCGCCCTGATGGAGCTCGAAGGGCATCTGGAGGCGTTGCGTGGCAACACCAAGCAGTTCAACGGCGAGCTGCAGCGACTGCTCCGGGTGGAAGGCGTCGACCTCGCGACATTCCACGACGTCAAGGTATCGACGGTGGCGTACCTCGAGGAGTTCCTCACCAATCTCGATCACCGCGCTCATGTGATCCGGACCCGGATCGAGGCGGTTCTGGATCGAGGGGTCGCGTGGATGCAGCGCCGCGCCCTCACAGGCGCCGAGTTGCCGCAGCTCACCGGCGTCGACCCGGGGCCGGCCTGGCTCGAACGCCGGCAAGCACGCTGGGAAGGCTTGTTGGCCTGGTTCGTCGGAACGGATGTAGCGCCGCCAAGAGTCGAGCAGCTGCACACGGTCGGGCGTAAGGCCATCGTCACACTGCTTCAAGTGCTCGACCGAATCACCGAGACCAGGCGTCGGGCCAGCAGCGCAGTCGCGGACTTCCGGGAGCTGGCGCGCTGGTTCACGGTGGTCCCGGCGCAGGACGACCTGCACCGGCTCGGAGCAACGGCCTTCGGGCTGGCTTCGGCGCGGCATGCCCACCTCGCGATCGACGACCCGGAGCTGATCGCGTCCTCGACCTCCTGGTGGGACGCTCCTCCGGTAGCGGTCTCGCCGCTGCTGCGTTCTTCAGGCCGGACCGAGAAGTTCAGCCGGACCGGACGAGTACGTGATGTCGCGGCGCTGAAGGCTGCCCGCGCCGAGCGCGCGGCCGCCGAACGCACCGAACTGGAGGCGGCCTGGAGCCTTCTCGACACCGGCGGACCGGTACGGCTTTCCGGGCTGGCCGCGCTCGACGACCGGCTCTTCGAACGGCTACGCGAGCTGCTCGGCCAAGCGCTGACGAGTGCTCCGGCACGCTCAGGTCATCGGCGGGCGGCCACATCCGACGGCCAGGCCGAGATTCTGCTGTGGCTGCCCTCTGACGGCGCGGTCGCCACGATCCGAACGCCGCAGGGCGTCTTCCGGGGGCCCGACTACGTCGTCGAGATCCGGGCGAACCGGAGTCGAGCGAGCCGGGAATCGGAAGGTTCCGGATGAGCCAGCTCGCCAATCAGCTCGCCCAGGCCGAGCGCGAGGAGGTCTCGCGGGGCATCCGCGGCCTCCTCGGCATCCCGCTGATCACTCAGCAGACCGCACCGGAACTCTTCGATCTGATCCGCCGCCGGCAGGAGCCGGTCCGCAAATGGTTCGACTATTACTGCGGATGGGTCGTGCGGGTGGAACCCCGCCTCGGCTACGCGCGGCTGGTCAAGGTCCAGGCGTCGACGGACCCGAGCCGGCCACTACGCCGTCGCCGAACCGGGCGCGCACCGTTCGACCGCCGCCGGTACACCTTGCTATGCATCGTCATCGCCGAGCTGCTGACCGTACCGGTCACGACCATCGGACAGCTCGCCGAGCGAGTACGACAGGCCGCTGCTGTCGACGACGTGATCCCGGCCGTGGATACCGCCAGCAAGAACGAACGCCGGGCCTTCGTCGACGTACTGCGCCTGCTCGAGAGCTACGGCGGCGTCGAGGTCGTCGACGGCAGCACCGAGGCCTACGTCGAGAGCGAAGACGCCAAGATCCTGTATCGAGTCAACACCACCTTGCTCATCCGGCTCCTTGCCACGCCCGTCGGGCCGTCCACGCTAGCCGTACCGATCGAGGAAGTGCCCCAACGCTTCGAGGAGCTCCTCGGCACACTCACGCGGGAACGCCGGTACGGCCTCGCTGGGGATCCACTGGCCGGAGAGTCGGAGATCTCCCCGACGCAGCAGAACCTCTGGCTACGCCACACCGTCTTCCGGCGACTCGTGGACGACCCGGTGATGTACTTCGCGGATCTCTCCCCCGCTGAACATGCCTACCTGGGCTCACCGACCGGGCGGCAACTGCTCCGCCGGGCCGCCGAGCAAGGCGGATTCATCCTCGAGGAGCGAGCCGAGGGCGCGATGCTGGTCGACCCGGACAGCATCGCCACCGACTCCCGCTTCCCCGATGACGCCAGTACGGCGAAGGTCACAGCCCTCCTGCTGCTCGACACGCTCACGGAGCCAGCCACCACCGAGCAGCTCCGGCTCACCGCAGGCCGCTTGCTCAAGGAGCACCCCTCCTGGGCGAAGGCCTACCAAGATGCGGACGGACCGGCGAGGTTGGTGAACGACGCCCTCGCCGAGCTCACCGTCTTCGGTTTGGCCCGGGTTATTGGCGGAGTTGTCACACGACTGCCCGCGGCCGGGCGGTACGCGGTCCAGGCGCCACGCACGTCCGGTCAGGAGACGAATCCATGACAGTCACACGACTGGAGCGACACTCGCCGGCTCCCGCTGCCCGCGATGGCAGATGGATGCCCGCCAGAGCGGGCATCCTCAATGTCTGGCGGTACTACGACGAGGTCTTCACCTTCCACGACGGCCGGCTCCTGCTCCGCGGCCCGAACGGAAGCGGCAAGTCCAAGGCGCTCGAGCTCTTGCTGCCGTTCCTCTTCGACGCCAACCTGCGGGCTAATCGGCTGTCGACCTTCGGCACCGGCGAGCGAACCATGCACTGGAACCTCATGGGCGAAGGCGCATCCGGCACGACCCGCGTCGGGTACGTGTGGCTCGAGTTCTCCAGCTCCGAACGCGACACATGGTTCACCTGTGGAGCACGTCTACAGGCAGCGGCGCACACGACCACCGTCCACCCCGAATACTTCACCACCGACCTACGCATCGGGCCGGACGGCTTGTCCCTCGTCAACGATCTCGGCATGCCGCTGACGACCAGCGCTCTGGCCGAGCGACTCGGCGAACACGGCGCAGTCCACGGCAGCGCAGCGGCGTACCGTTCGACGATTCGTACGACGTTGTTCCCAGGGCTGACCGAACAACGGTACGACGCACTCATCATGGCGCTGCTGCAACTACGCACCCCGAAACTGTCCCAACGGCTCGATCCCGCGTTGCTGTCCACTCTGCTCTCCCGCGCGCTGCCGCCGTTGGATTCACAGGAGATCGCCGATCTCGCGGAAGGATTCGAGCGGCTGGACGCCCAACGGGAACGGCTACGCACGCTCGAAGCCGAGGTGGACGCCGCAGGCGAACTCGCCCGCCTCCAACGCGGTTACGCCCAACGGATCCTGCGAGCGTCCGCCGGCAAACTGATCGGTGCCACCACGGAACTGGAGCGGCTCAGCGGTGAGGTCAAGGCAACCGCGGACGAGCACGAGAAGGCGAACGCCCGCGACTCCCAGCTGGATGCCAAGCTCACTGAACTGGCAGGCGAAGCCCGGCGCACCCAGGCGCGCCAAGAGGGCTTGACGGATTCCGACATGTATCGGGCCGGCCGTGAACTGGACAGCTTGCGATGGCAGACCGAGGATGCGCGGGTGGCCGCGGAACGGACAGCCAGGCTGGCCACCCGAGCAGCCGGACAGGCCTCTGACGACCAACGGGACCTCAACGCGGCACTGCAGTCCATACAGCAAGCGGAGTCCGCCGTACAGAGGCATGGCAACGAGGTCCGCCAAGCCGCAACGAGGGCTGACCTGCTAGCGATAACGGACGAACTGGTCTCCAGCGCAACGACCGATGCACGCCAGGCGAAAACCTTGCTGCGGGCAATCGTTCGCAGCCGGGAGGACGCAATTCGCGAGGTCGGTTCGGCCGTCGATTCGCACGAGGGTGCAGTCGTACGGCGTCAGGACGCGGAGCAGGAACTGGACACGGGGCGTGGCGAGCTGGACCAAGCTCGGCTGGAACTGGACGAGGCTACCGAGGAACGCGGACAGGCACTCGCCGAGCTCGCGTCCCGCCTTGTCGTCTGGGCCCGCCAATGCCAGGAGCTGGTCTTCGAGAGTCCCGAGGCGCTCGAGTATCACGTCGAGTCCGAGGCCGCGTTGCGCGACGCTATCTCGACCGCGGCGACCGCCGTCACGTCGGACGTCGCAGCGAGGAAGGCGACCGCCGAGGCTGGGCTTGAAGCCCTCGAGGAAACTCGCCGCACCCTGGATGGTCAGCTCGACGAGCTCAATGTCGGCGCGCTCACACCGAGACCTCCGCCGTACCGAACGGCAGATCGCTCAACCGCCCCGGGCGCTGCGCTGTGGCAGCTGGTCGACTTCGCCGCATCCGTCCCCGCAGACATCCGCCCCCGACTCGAGGCCGCGCTCCAGGCCTCGAGCCTCCTCGACTCCTGGATCACGCCGGCCGGCGATGCCTGGCTGCAGCATCGCTCGTCTCCCGACGGCCAGGGGTATTGGCTCCGGCCGAGTCACGACACCTTTGCGGACCCGGCGGGGCTGGCACCAGTCGCCGGCCGATCGTTGGCGGACGTGCTCACGCCCGAGCCGGACGGCCCGGTGTCCGAGGACGCCGTACGCCGCCTGCTCGCGGTCGTGGCGGTCGGCGAACAGCTACCCGCCGACGCAACGGCGGCAATCGGGCTCGATGGAACCTGGCGGATGGGGGCCCTCACCGGAAGCTGGGACAAGGAGTCTCCCGAACACATCGGCGCCACCGCTCGGCAACAGGCACGTGCACGGCGCGCGGCCGAGATCCGCACCCAGCTCGCAGACAACGCAGCGCAGATCGACACGCAGCTAGCACAGCTGAACGCCTTGGACCACCGGCTGGAGGTGCTGTACGCCGAGCTCGCGTCGAATCCGACGTACGAGCGGGTTGACGAGGCGGGCCGCGCTCTGACCCAATTGCAGGCCGAAGTGAACGCCGCCGAGGGCGTGGTCCGCGGCCGAGTACAGACCGTGCAGCGCAGGGAAGGCGAGGTCTCTGCGGCGCTGCGGTCGCTGACCTCGCTCGCCTCCGAGGCTCAGTTGCCGACGCAGCGGTCGGCCTTGGCCGACGTCGAAACTGCGCTGCACTCCTTCGCCGACCTGGCCGACAGCTGGCTGGACGCCCAGGCCGAGCTGAACTCGACCCGCGACAAGGCCGGCGCTCTGAAGACTCGGGCCGATCGCTCCACCGACGACGCCGAGCAGCGCGCAGGAGAGGCTGCCGAGGCGGCCGCGGCCCACGAGGCCATCGCCGTACGGCTGGAAACCGTCGAGAACAGCGTCGGGCGGGATTACCGGGAGCTTCTCGACGTGATCGCCGAACTGCGCACGCGGCTCCAGCAGGTCCGCGCCGAAGAGGAGTCGGCACGGATCCTCAAGAACGAAGTCGCACGGACGATAGGTGAGCTGAGCTCCCGCCTCGAAACCGCGAAGGAGGCTCACGAACAGGGCACAGCTGCGAGAGATGCCGCTGCCGCCGGCTTCCGCAAGCTCGCCAGCGGGACCTTCCCCGCGGACAGCAATCTTCCGAACCTCGCCGCCTTCGAAGACGTCCTGGCCTCGTCGGACGGCGTGCGAGCCGCGCTGGACGCGGCCCGTCTGGTCGGGGCCGCCTGGCTCAACCTGCCGCACGCACCGAACCATCTCGCCGACGCAGTACGCCGCTTGTCGGAGAAGGTGCACGAGTGCCGTGAGTCCCTACGTTCGCGGGCTGACCTCGACCTCGAGACGCACGATGACGTCCAAGTCTTCACGGCGATCGTCGACGGGCTGCGGGTCGGCGCGGCCGAGCTACTGCGGATCCTCCGCCGCGATGCCGAGCAGAGCCGCGCAGAGATCACCGACCAGGAGCGCGAGCTGTTCGACCGCACCCTCACCGGCAACACCCGTCGCCACCTCGCGAACCGGATCCGGCAGGCCAACGAACTCGTCGACCTGATGAACACACGACTCGAACAGGTCAGGACCGCCTCGAAAGTCGCCGTACAACTCGTCTGGCAGACCGCCCCTGACCTTGCTGCCGGAACGAGAACCGCGCGCGACCTGCTGCTGAAGGATCCCGCCCAGCTCTCCGACGACGACCGAGAGTCCCTACACCGCTTTCTGCGCGACCGAGTCGAGCAAGCCAGAGCCAACGACACCGCGACCACCTGGGCCGAACAACTCACCCAGGTCTTCGACTACACGGCCTGGCATCACTTCGTCGTCAAGGTCGACCGCGGCAAAGGCGACGGCTGGCAGCCACTGACCAGGAAGCTGCACGGAGCCCTGTCCGGCGGCGAGAAGGCAATCGCCCTGCACCTCCCACTCTTCGCCGTCGTCGCCGCGCACTACCAATCAGTGCCCACCGCGCCCCGTGTCATCCTGCTCGACGAGGTGTTCGTCGGCGTGGACACCACCAACCGCGGCCAGGTCTTCGCCTTGCTGGCCGCGCTCGACCTGGATCTGATGCTCACCTCCGACCACGAGTGGTGCACGTACGCCGAACTCCCTGGCATCGGCATCCACCAACTCCTCACCGCCGCCGACGGCGACGGCGACGACGCAGTAACCACCGCCCGATTCACCTGGAACGGCCACGAACTGACATCCCAAGACACCACCCCCTGAGACCCACCGGGCCGGCATCCCCTGAAGAAGGCTCCGCTCACTCACCGGCTTCTTCGGCTGAGGATCGCCCACATGATCGACACCTTCATCTGTCCGAACCTCAACTACTGGGACCTCTCTCAGGCCGGCGGCCGAGCATCTGGCCGAGCCAGGCACGCTCCCGAGCCACCGCACGCGCTTGGCGCAACCGACCCAAGACGGCCTCGTCGATACTGGCCGAGCCCTCGACAGGGTTTGGCGGTCGAGGCGAGCGGGCCGAGCAGATCGGGCTGGTCATGCAACACCGCCAGATCCGAGATCGCCTCACCACCATCGGACAACATCACCGCGAGGTCGACCAGCACCCAGGCACGGCTCATGCCTCGAACCGCGCGCTGACGAAGCCTGCTCAATGCCTACCTGAAGGCATGGGTCAAACCGCTGACTTCGGCCAGATCGGCCAGCAGCCGCGACCCGGCATGCGAGGCGACATCCCGCCCATGAGTCGTCACCATGACCGCGGGACGCGTCGTTGTACTTTACCTGCGAAGTGCCTTCCCTCTCGGGTCATTCTGAGCTCAAAGGCATGTCCAGGATCCCTTTGCAGGTAAGGCACTTCTCTACATCCAGGCCGCGTGTCGACCACCGCGATCGCATCGTTTACTGCAAAGCGAGGTTTAGTGGCGCGGGCCCCGCCGGGGTGCTCCTCGGCCGGCCTCTCGCCAGTCGGTCGAGCGGCCGGGAATGCCGTTACCCGGATGCCCATTCGCACAGCTCGGTCCCATTGGCGCGAAGGGCGAACGCGGTGGCATCAGCAGCTTGTGCCAACGCCGTAACGCCTTCCCAAGCTTTCACTGAAGTCCCATTTCCTCCAGCGGCAGGTGCCTCGCGACTGTTCAACTGAAGTGTCGCAACCTCGGTTCCCACCGCACGTTCTAGAGTGTGCCTGGACGGGCTGTACGCGACCTCGGCTTCACCGTTCTGTGCCAATAAGGCATGCGCGAAGGGATCGGGTACGAGCGTCGACGACAGGGGTTCGCCAGTGTCGGCCTTTACCAAACCATTCTGAGTCAGAGCGGCGATGGTCCCGCCAAGATCATAGAGACCGTTCAATGGGATAACGTTCGTGTGCTTTGTTGAGCTCGACTGCTTTGTCGTGCTCGACGCAATTGCTAGGACGTCTGTTGCCGACTCGTTAGATAACCAACCTGGCGCCACGATCAGCGTACTACCCGTTCGAGCGACTTCCTTGGTGCCCTCGTACCCAGCCGGCAGGTCAAAGGCTCTCGACGTTGTGCCGTCGCTGGACACCCGTTGGAGATAGGAAACGCTGAGGCGGCCGATCAGCACCCCGTCGCCGTCCGCAATGAGGGTTGAAATCCATGTCCCAGCCAAGGGCTGGGTCGTGTCAACTGCTCCAGGGAGCTGACCTTCGGCGTCCGCAGGGATCGACGTTGTGGTTATCGTTTCTCGGATTGGATCCCAGCGCGCGACTGCGTACGGCAGATTGACCCATACAGCGCCATCACTGGTGATAACGGTGGTCGCGACAAGGCCATTATATCCGGCGTCCGGCAACGGATACTGAACGTCTTGACCAGTCGCGAGATCATAGCGATGGAGGCTCGATTTGCCTCCGATTTCCATGACCGGGAACCACAGCGCTTCCTTCACCTTATCGAAGGCGACGGAATAGGCCGGATCGTTCAAACGTTCCAGCATCACACAGTCCGCCGCCTTCGCGGACGAACGACTCGTTGGAACCTCGTTACCGCACGCAGAGCAAAGCACTCCGAGCGCGACGGCAACAGACAATCGCATCCTCCATGTCCGCAACGTACTCACCTCAACTGTCTGCCGAGTAGAATTGGGCGAAACTTCCAGAGGAATGGTAGTAGGGTGGCGCGTTATTGAAGGCATAAGTATAAGGGACTTGACTTGAAGTCCAGGCTGGCCAACTGCTCCCGAAGAGCACATACAGGGAGTGCGCAGGGTCGATCTGATGTGAGTTGTCGTACCGGAAGTATCCCGGATACGCCCCAGGCGTACATAGAAGGCGAGATTGCTCGCCGAATACCCCAGATCTCCACCCTGATACGAACAGAGGGAGTTTTTCTCCCAGTACTGGCGCATGGCCGTCAGGCTTCCTCCTTGGCCGTGCAGGAACGCCCAGGCCGTCCCTTGATATTTCCCCGTCTGCGTCCAAGTTAATGCGGAGCCCGAGGTGCTAGTGGGGGCGTTTCTGAAGTTTGGTGACGGTTGGCCTTCTTGAGGATCTGGTCGGGTGTTTTGGTCCAGGTGAAGGGGTGGCAGCGGTCGTTCCAGCCGGTGATGAAGGCCCGGATTTTGGTGTTGAGGTCTTTGACCGAGGTGAAGGTTCCTCGGTGGATGGCTTGGCGTTCGATGATGCCGAACCAGACCTCGACCAGGTTCAGCCATGACCCGGAGGTGGGGGTGAAGTGGACCTTGAACCGGAGGTGCGAGGCCAGCCAGTCACGGATCTCGGCCCGTTTGTGGGTGGCGTAGTTGTCCATCACCAGGTGCAGTTCCTGACCGGTGCCGTCGTCGGGGTAGGCGCGGTCGATCTGTTTGAGAAAGGCCAGGAACTCTTGGTGGCGGTGCCGCGGTTTGCAGGCCGCGGTGACTGTGCCGGTGGCGATCTCCAGTGCCGCGAACAGGGTGCTGGTGCCGTGACGCACGTAGTCATGGGTGCGGCGCTCGGGAAAGCCGGGCTGCAACGGCAGCATCTTCTGGGTTCGGTCCAATGCCTGGATCTGGCTCTTCTCATCGACACACAACACGATCGCGTTGTCCGGTGGCGCCAGGTACAACCCGACCACGTCGGTGACCTTGGCAACCAGTTCGGGATCGGTGGAGAACTTGAACGTCTCACTGCGCCACGGCTGCACCCCGTAGTCACGCCACGCCCGGGCCACCGTCGCGTTGCCGATCTTGAGCCGCTCGGCCAGCAGCCGAGACGACCAGTGCGTCACCCCCAGCTTCTTCGGCGGCGGTTTCAACGTCTCGGCCACAATCATCTTGTGATCGATCCGCCGCGGCCGGCCCGGCCGATCCGCGTCATCCAACCCGGACATACCGCTGCGCTCGTAGCGCTGCCGCCACCCGATCACTTTCGGGCGAGACAACCCCACCTGCTCCGCGATCACCGTGTTCGCGACCCCCTCAGCAGCCAGCAAAACCACCCGCGCCCGCAACGCCAACCCGGCCCGCACCGTCGTACTCCGCGTCAACGACACCAGCCGTTCCCGATCACCCTCACGAAGCACCAACGCAGCAGCAGGACGGTTCGCCATACCCCATTCTCACCCACCACCAACCGTCACCTAATTAACGACACGCGCCACTAGGAATCGGGGTCGGCGAAGCGTCCGAATTACCACTGTTTCTCTACGCCACGAGTCGGGGCTTGGTGTCAGCCGTCCAGGCGGGCAGGGTCTGGTTGTAGGGCGCGGTAGAAGGTTGAGCGACCGATGAGGAGGTGGCGGACGATGGTGGTGATGGATTCGCCGCGGGCCTGGCGGCCGAGGGCGATGGCAAGGGTGTCGTCGTCGACGGCGGTGGGTCGGCCGCCGCGGCGGCCGTGGGCTTGGGCGGCGCGTAGGCCGTCGAGGGTGCGTTTGCGGATGAGGTCGCGTTCCATTTTCGGCGGCCATCGCGGCGACCATGAACAGCATCTTGTCGGCGATGGTGGCGCCGTTGGGTCGATGGGTGCCGGCGCAGATCCCGGCGAGGATGTGCAGGTTGATCCCCCGGGCGTGCAACTGGTCCTCGAGGAGTACGAGGAGTTCTTTTCATCGAGCGGGCGATCCGGTCGGGTTTGTAGACCACGAGGGTGTCGCCGGCCTGGAGCAGATCCATCGCGGCCATCAGCTTGGGACGCTCGCCGCGGGTGCTGGCTGTCTCGATGATGACTTCGCGGCAGTGGGCGGCGGCGAGCGCGTCGAGTTGGGCTTGGTGGTCTTGGACCCGGGTGGAGACGCGGGTGTACCCGATGCGGACGGTGTTGTCCTAGACGTCGGTGACGATCATGGGAGTGATCGTCTCGAAAACGATCCGGAAAGGGTCGACGCGGCGCGCCGTTTCGGGACTAGTTTTGGGACGGGTTTCAGGTGGTTCGGGGTTCTGCCGAGCGAGCGTCCCGAAAACGACCGATTTCGGGACGGTGCCCCCGAGACGTCTCGCATGAAGTCGTCGCCGAACAGAACCAAGCCGGGCCGCGTTGGCCGCCCTACCTGCGGTGATCGCCCTGGCACTCATTGGTTCGGTGAGGGATGCGGAGCAAGCGCTGCAAGGATCCAGGTCCCTACTGCAGCCGGCGGCGACTGCCAACAAGGTCTGCAGAACCGTTGCCCAGGACAAGACGGCCTCACCGTCCCCATGCCGCAAGGAGATCAGTGTTGCCCCACTAGCGATCGAAGGTCATTGCTGCACCCTCAGCTGTGAAGATTCAGTCATTGCCGTTGGTGTTTGACTCGAGGCCCGAGAGATCAATGTCTGGGCTCAGGCGATCGCCGTCCTCGGTGGGCCCATATCACTAGTCCGACGAAACAGCCATTCCGACCAGCAGGCCCAGCCCGGCGCCCATCAACCATCCGCCAAATATTGCGCCGAGCCAGCTGTAGTCCACGCGGCCGGTGTCAGACGAGGCGCCCGTTGCATTGCCGTACTCGTCGTAGCTGCTCCAGCCAACGATCCCCTCGTCGGCGCTGCCTTCGGGGACGTCCGCGGTCGTCACCGCGTCCCGTGAGGATTGACGACTGTGTGAGGTCGGCGGCGCCGCTTTGGTTGACGGTGAGGGTGAGGTCGCTGCCGATGAGTTCGGCGTAGCGTTGGGTGGTTATGCCTTGCGTGACCCAGGTGGGGTTGTCCGAGGTGTCTGTGTAGTGGCGGACGGTGTCGGTTGAACCCGACGTGTTGGTGATCGTTTCGGTGACTCGGGGGTCGATCGCGTTGAGGGTGAAGGTGGTCGTGGTGCCCGCTTGGGTGATGGTGCGGGCGAGGTCGTTGTCGTAGTAGGACAGCGTGACGGCCCCGCTGGCGGACTGTGGGGCGTCGGATGCGGGGGTGTTCTGAGCGCTGATGGTGGACCGATCTCTACGAGACCGGGCACATTCATGAACCGTGACCACCTGAGTTGCGGCCGTCCGAGCCGACATCGATGTCCTAGTCGTAGGTTCATGACTCCTCATCGGTACCTGCGGGACCTGGGTGGTCGGGCATCCAACCAACGGTGGATGCTACTGCTGTGAAGACGCATGAGAGCTATGTGGTGGACGTCGAGGGATGGAACGCTCTAGAAACCGTAGAGGCGTGTCGTCTCATCTTGAGGACGCTGCGCAGCGGCGCGATCGAGTTCGAAACGGATATTCCGACGACAGATGCCGCATGGCCGGAAGATGTTGCCGCAGCGGCCGATTACCTGCGAAGCATCGCTGCAAGGACTGGCCGGACCGAAGAAGCTGGATACGCACAGACAGGCGTCTTGCGGGTGAGCGACGAGACCTGGTCGGCTTTCGCAACCTTCGCGCCATGGGCGTACGACGCTACGGTTTGGGACAGCGACCACCGCCCCATCGTGTACCTCGCGGACGAAGGCCAATCGATCACGTTACAGCTTGAGCGACGTCAATACGACGCCATCGCATCCGCAATCGGCGAGACGCGGTTGGTGCAGCAGCAGAAGTGGCGTCACATCCTGAAGGAACGTCGAAAGAACCAAGCATGATGTCTGCATAGCCGTCCCCGGTGAAGGTTCGTCCGTCCTTACCCAGCCTCCACGAGCTCGACGGTACGAGCGGGAGCCTGAGGCA
The DNA here is from genome assembly GCF_040638345.1 of Kribbella sp. NPDC026611. Taxonomy (NCBI): domain Bacteria; kingdom Bacillati; phylum Actinomycetota; class Actinomycetes; order Propionibacteriales; family Kribbellaceae; genus Kribbella; species Kribbella sp. NPDC026611. The sequence goes on along the minus strand of NZ_JBEZYC010000010.1, from coordinate 11,432 downwards.
TCGTCCTTGCCTCGGGCGCCCGCCCTCGGGCGCTGACCGTGATGTCCGGTCTAAGTCAGACGAACTCCCTGCGACGTGGACCAGTCCAGCTCAGCGGCAATTGCCACACAGGTGCTGGGATGATCATCAAGGGCAAGGCAGCAGATCCACGGAGTAGCCCCAGCCCGAACCGTCCACCAAACCTACCGGCGGACAACAGGTAGCGCCGAGCATGATGCTTCGACCGCCCCCAGGCGTAGCGTCCTAACGCTTTGAACCCTTCGCCGACGCTGTAGTGCCCCTTGGAGCCCAGATTCGAGATCGGCGCTCCGGCGGCCTGCGTTGCACTGTCACACAGTTATCGTGACCCCATGCGGGTCTACGAACTTGCCCGAGCACTCGGCCTCCCGTCCAGAGGCGTCATTGCCCAGTTACGCGCAGATGGCGAGTGGGTTGATTCGCACCTAAGCGTGGTCCCTGAGGCCGTCGCCGATCGCTATCTTCCCGAGCGGTCAGCGCCTGTCCAGCCACAAGTACTGAAGCTCACTTCTCTCGAGCATCTGCCGAGCCACCCACGTTCATGGTCTCCACCCGCGGAAACGCGTCCCGCTCACGGCCGCCGGTCGCGATTCAAGCGCCGCCCAGGGCCACGCCCACTCACCATGCAGCAGTCTGCTGGGGACGAGTACGACGACCCCATCGACGACTTGCGTTACGAGCCAGAGATCACGACCCGCGATGTTGCCGATCTGCTCGGCGTGACGCAGTCGACGGTGCGCCGCTGGGTTGCCCGCGGTTACATCAGGCCGGTCGGGAATCTCGGTCCCTCCAATCTCTTCAACACCAGCGAGGTTCTCGCCGCCTACGACGACATCGAGGCGAGGCGCAAGGCGACCGGTCAGGCCCACCGTCAGTACGGCTACCGCGTTGAGATGCGCCCCATCGACCGCATCCGGCCGAAGCACTACGACGCGGTCGTCAATGTCGGTGAAGCCGCGCGCCTGATCGGCGTGAGACCAGGCACAATCCGCTCGTGGGTTCATCGCGGCCATCTCGCCCCTCTTGCGTCATCGAAGCCCCGAGCCATCCGGCTCCGGCTCGGCGACGTGATCACTGCCGCGCGGGCGCGGTGGCTACCGAGGCGCTCCGCTCGGCCCGGGCGCCGCCGACCTCGACCGGCGGAATGACCGCACGACTCGGACTGTGAGAAACCGAGCCCGCCTTCTCTGGAGGCGATGGGCGTGTCGATTCAGCGTCTCCGCATGCTTGTGAAACCCTTTGTGGTGGCGGACGACGTGTGCCCAAGTCCCTCTGGAGCTTCGGCTCGGAGGGCTTTGATGTCCGGCATTTGGCCGATGAGAGTGACACTTCCCCGCGAGTGGGGCAACAGTCTGGCTGGTGCCTGCGGCGGGTCGGCTGCACCAGCTCGACTGAGACTGTCACGCTGAAACCCGGACAGCTATACCTATGTCTGTCTTCGGACAGGGCAGCCCCCGGCGGATCCCCGCGCGGGGGTTTTTGATGCCCGGAGGGAGGTCACCCAGATGCGGCCTCCCTAGTAGAACTCTGCCCTCGATCCACCACAGTTGAAGATCCCACTCACCAGGCCCCGGCGCGACTGCCGCCCGGGGCTTTTGCATGCCCACACATCTGAGGCAGGGCAATGTCGAAGAAGAAGTACCAGCGCCCGGGCGTCGTCGTGCAGACGGCGGCCTCGCGCGCTCCGCTGCCGGTGAACGATCGGCTGGGCTGGGTTGCCACAGCCGTCTGGACAGCTGCTTCCTGCGCGTTCTTCATCGCCGGAGAAGTCCAGGCCGGCGTGACGTTCGCCAGCCTGGCCGGGCCAGTAGCGATTGCGCTGATCGCGCGCCGCGGCCGGTAGCGGCGCCGGCTCACCGCCGACGGTGACGTAGGCGTTCGCCTCCGTCTTCAAAGCAAGAGGTTTCTCTACCGTGGTCAGTCACGCGGCTTGTTTACGGAAAACCAGGTTTTCCGTAATGTGACCGGGCGTGGGTAGCGAGGACAACGTGACCCGCCTGGTGCGGGCGGAAACAAGCTGTCTGGTCCGGGAGGCACTGGCTGCGAAGAAGCGCGAAGGTGTGCGGCTGGGCCGGCCGAGCCGGATCACGCCGGAGGCGCTGGGCAAGGTACGGGATCTGCGGGACCGCGGTCTCACGCTGCAGGCGATCGCCAACGAACTGAACTCGCTTGGTACCTTGACCGCCAGCGGGCGTGTGGGGTGCTGGGGCACGTCGTCGGTGCAGTCGGCGCTTGAGACGGAGCGGCTCAATCGGGAGGCGCAAGCGGCGGCTGATCGCTGACCAGCCTCGCCGCACTCCCATCAGGCCGTCAGCCCCAGAGCATGCAGGTGGGGTCGCGGTCGAGTTCTGCCAGGAGGTCGTCGATTGTCTGTGACGGGGCGAGTTGGTCGTGGTGGTGGAAGCGCAGGTGACGATCGCGCCAGTACAGCGTCCACGACTTGCCGGCAGCGGTGTAGCGCAGCCGGGCGACCGGGACGCTGGTCCATTCCGGCGCGTGGTCCTCGCGCCATGGCGCGTGCCGTTCGACGATCGTCAGGTGCCGCGGCGCGAGTCCGAACGGCGACTGCGGTCCGGCTGGTGTCGTAACGGACGGGGCGAGGTGGCCGATATTGCGAGTAGTTGAGGCGGGACGACGCCGCAGGCCAAGCGCTGGGGGGTGAGCGGGCCGCGTGTCGTCCCGCCTCTTGACACCCCGCTCGGGCGAGTGCTCAAACGCGGTCCGGGCGGCGTATTGCAGCGCCACCCGCACGCTGCCCGGTCACCAGTCGGGCGGCTGAACTGAATCCCGACACGGCACGAACGGGCCAACGGTGACCAGCCCGCGGGGGCTGGCCCAGTTCCGGTGGGGGTCGGGACGCTGGGCGAGCATGGCTGGCCACCTGCGGCTCACTATCCACCCCTTCCGCGCGCTGCGCCGGTTTGCGGAACTGATTGGTCCGCTGAGCGGTCACCCGAGCCAAACGGTAGGCCGACAGCACCCGGCCCTACTGGACCACCTCGAGGCCGTGGCCAATGGGTTTGTGGAGACCACCCGACGTCGGACCGCCGCGGCGATCAGCTCTCGGCGGGCAGCTGCTCTAGGAGCTCGGGGCCGTTGTTCTTCACGCTGTTGACGGCCTTCGAGACGGCGTACATGTCGAGGCTGCCGTCGGTTGGCGGCGCCATGAGTCCGAGCAGCTGGTCGACGTCGTGGTTGCGGGGATCCAGCCGCTCGTCCCAGTGATCGCGGGTAATCGCCATGGGCATGCGGTCGTGGATCCGGCCCACGCTGTCGGTCGCGGTCGTGGTGATGATCGTGTACGTCGGCACGGCACGGCCCGGCGCGGGTCGTCGTCCGGCAGCGACTTGTCGTACCAGACCTCATAGAGGCCGGCCAACGACAGCGTCGAGCCGTCCAATGGGCGCAGCGCGAACGGCTGCTTCAGCTTCCTCCGGACTTGCCGATCTGGTCGGTTTCGAGCCACTAATGACAGCCGAACGAGGTCCTCTGCGCGGTTGTCAAGAAGCCTTTCGAGCCACATGGGCTGTTGGTGAGCCACTCCTACGAGACCGGCCCTGACGGCCGGGCGGAGGGTCTTGTTCGACAGCTTCACCGGTGATGCCTGCACACCTCGAGGCCGGGCAGGCCTAGTGCAAGACCGCGCACGCCGGTGGAGGCGAGCTGCCCGGACCGTACTCGCTCGGCGTGCCGTACGGGCCGGACAGCTCGTGCTCGGAATGGTGGTGCGCGGTACGAGCCGCCCTCACGGTCCAGACCTCGATTCCGCGGAGCCTACGAGCTCTCATGCGAAGACCGGCGCCGTGCGGATCGCTGGGATCGCGAACGGCTCATCGGAGGTAAGACCACAGAGTTTCGTCATTAGGGCGCCGCGCGTTCTCGTCAGGTTCCGAACCACCTCGAGCGGCACCAACACGACGGAGGTCAGCAAGTTGAGAGTGTTCTGCGGGATCGACTGGGCCGAAGGCCACCACGACGTGGCCCTGGTCGACGAGGCCGGCCAACTGGTCGCGAAGAAGCGGATCCAGGAGTCGGTGGCCGGCTTCACCGAACTGCTAGCCATCTTGGAGCAGGCGGGCGATAGTGAGCAGACGCCGATCCCGGTGTCGATCGAAACGCCCCGAGGGCTGCTGGTCGCAGCACTGCGGGCCACCGGCCGACCGGTGTTTGCGATCAACCCACTGGCGGTGGCGCACTACCGCAAGCGGCACTCTGTCAGTCGGGCCAAGTCCGACCACGCGGACGCGATGACGCTGGCCAACATCCTGCGCACCGATATGCACGAGCACCGCCAACTGCCGGCCGACAGTGAGCTCGCACAGGCGATCGCGGTGCTCGCCCGGGCGCACCAAGACGCCATCTGGCGCCGGACAAAGGCCACCAACGAACTGCGCTCGATCCTGCGCGAGTACTACCCGGCATTCCTCGAGGCGTTCGCCGGCAAGACCGCCACCAATCTGGCCAAGCCTGAAGCCCGGGCCATCCTGGCGATCGCATCGGCACCAGCCGCCGGCGCAAAGTTGTCTAGAGCCCGAATCGCGGCCGCGCTCCGCCGAGCCGGACGAACGCGAGGCGTCGACGCGCTCGCCGACGAGATTCACGCCGCACTTCGCCAGCCGCAACTGAGGCAACCCGAGCCCTCGAGCAGGCACTCGGCCGGCAAGCCTCGGCGCTCCTGGCCACCCTCGACGTCGAATGCCGCAACGTCGACGAACTCGGTCAAGCCGCCGCCAAGGCCTTCGCCCAGCACCCCGACTACGCGATCATCACCAGCTTCCCTGGCCTCGGCGACAGCACTGGCGCCCAGATCCTGGCTGAGGTGGGCGACGACCGCACTCGGTTCAGCGACGCCAGAGCCATCAAGGCATACGCCGGATCCGCACCCGTCACCCAAGCCTCCGGACGATCGATCTCGGTCACCTACCGCCAGATCAAGAACGACCGGTTCGCCGCGGCCGGCTGGCTCTGGGCCTTCTCCGCCATCGTCCACAGCGAGCACGCCAACGCTCACTACCGCCGCCGACGAGAACACGGCGACCGCCATACCGCCGCGCTACGGCACCTCTTCAACCGCATGCTCGGCCAGCTCTACTACTGCCTTCAAACCGGCAGATCTACGACCCAACGAAGGCCTTCCCCAACCACGCCGACCAGCCCACAAGAGCCGCAGCTTGACCGCTCAGCCTGATCGGACTTCTGACCAACACCCCTAGTACTGCGCTCTCAGCAGATCGGCCAAACAACCTCGATGAGGTGGTCGTCTGGCTCAAGGTTCCACTCCGGACTGGTGTGATAGATCCAGCGAGGCTCGCCGTCCAGGGTCAGGCCCTCACGGTCGGCGTGTTCGCGGATCCGGTGAACCACCGCCTTGCCGGCGGTGAGATGTATGTCGTCACGGTACAGAGCGGAGAAGGCCTCGCTTGCTGGAAGCGTCACCGCTTCGACGTCTTCCGTGGACTCGGCCGGTCTGTCCACCGGAATGACCGCCTCACCCGGGATGAGCCCGCCGTTCGTTGGTTCGCCGACACAGACGTACACACTGCCGGCCTGGGTCAGAGCCTGCCGTCGAACCTCAGCACTGACTTCGCGCAGTGCGGATCCGGCGCCGGAGTCGGGGTTCGACGGATCCCACAACCCGCGGCTCCGGAGGGCTGGCTGCTCGCGCAGGCGTCTGCGCATGACGTCAATGACCACGACCGTCGGTGCCTCAGGCATGCTCCCAAAGCTGTCAGTCAGTCAGCCCGCCGGTCAAGCGCTCCAGAACAGCTTGCGTGAGGGGCTCTGCCTCGAAACCAACCAGCCGTACGACGAAACACCCGCCTTCCCGAACCACGCCGAGCAGCCCAAAACCACCGCCCCTTGACCCCTTGGCCTGATCGGAGGTCTCGTAGAACGCGTCGACCGGGATCAGGGCCCGCTGAGACTTGAAGGCGCGACGGTACGCGGGCTTCTCGTGAACGGTCTCTGCGCGGGCGTTGATCATCCTCGCGCCGACCTTGATGTCCTTCGCCCAGAAAGGCAGCAATCCCCAGCGGAACGCGCGGAGCTCGCGCGCCGGCTCCGCGTCCTCACCGGCGTCCTGTGGGGCGCGGGCGATCACCACCGGGTTGTCCTTGGTCAGTGTCACGTTGAAGTCCTGGCCGCGGAGCTCGTCAGCGTTGCTCTCGTCTACGACGAACCGCTCGAGGAGATCGGCGCGGCTGGCGACTGAAGCGTATCGACCACACATGCTTGTCAGCCTGCCACGCGACACAGCCAACGGCCGGTGATAACGGCGGAATCGGGGATCGGGCGCGGCTGAGCGGGTCGCCCGGCGGGGTCTGGAGGCACGGCGGCCGCTGGGTCGCCTCCGCCCTGGCCATCGCCTGTTGTAGCAGCCGTTATCGACGGCTCACCGAACGAGGCCTAAGCTGCTGTCCACACCACGCAGGAGCACACCATGCCGGGCTGGTCCGCCAGCATGAAGAAGAGCTGGGAGATGCGTGGTGGTTGGAACGATGCTTCACCTGCTGGACGCGGTCACGCTCGGCGCCCTCGCGGGCCTCACGCTCGCACTCGCCGTTCTTTGGGCCGTCGGCGCGGCGCTGCTGGCGAAAAATCCCGACCGGCAACAGCACACCCTCGAGGTCCTCGCGGTCCTGATGCGCTGGCGACGCCGACCACCCGATGAGAAGCCGCCAGACACACCACCACGCGTCGACGAGCGAACGCTCGCCCCACGGATGAGCGTGCCGCCGGTTCTTCACCACATTCGACTCGGGAACCGGAACCAAGAACCCCCGCCAGAGATCGACCAGGTCGCGGCCGATGAGTTCCTTCATGATCTCGTCCCGGGTTCGCCTCGACACGACCCTGGAGTACGACCATCGTCGTCTGCAGTCTGCGGTAGACCGAGGTCTACGCCTCTCCCCGGACGCTCTTCCGGGCCGCGTCGATGAGCTCTTCGGCGCAGGCCTGCGCTGTGCGGAGGTCGAACGTCAACGATGCCTTGGCCTCCCGCAGTAACCGCTGCTCCTGATCTTTATGGAAGTCATCAGCTGTGGAGCTGTAGTCGGGTGCCGCGCGAACCTCAAGGCAGACGTTGTGGTGATAGAGAGCCTTGTCCACCAGGGGCTAGCTCGTACGAGCCGCTCAGCAAGTGCTGTAGCTCCCCGAACGCCGTACGACACTCACCTGAGGCGTACGCCTCGACGACCGGCCCGACGTCCTCTAGTTCGAGCACCACCCGGTGTACGACGCGCACCAGCGCCGGGTCGTCGCTCTGGATCGAGTCGATCAGGAGTTGACCGGCAGCGATGACGCCGAACAGCGCCTCTGACTTTCGCTCCCATACCCGGGCCTCGTAGGCCAGGCCGGGCTCGTGCTGCCGCTGCTCGCGCCCGGATCGGTATGAGAGCAGCAGCCCACCGAGGGCGACAGCCCCGGACGAGACGACCGACACAAGCGCGACAGGATCAGCCATCAGTCTCAACGCCCACCGCGACGCATCCCGCTCCGCCAGAATCGGGCCGCCTGCTGCAGTGCATTCAGCAGCACCAGGTGCTCCTGATCGGTCAACTCACGAGCCATCGATCCGATCACGCCGGAAGCAGGGCAGGGATCGCTCACGGGAATAACCATTTCCGCAAGACCTCCGATGTGGTTAAGGCGTCAAGTCAGGCGGCGCGTGACGCAGGTGGGACCTGGGTGTCAGGTTCCTGCCAGGACGACCGGCACCTGCTGGTTGGGCTGGTAGGTGTTCGTGAAACGTAGTGTTACTGGCGGGTTGTGGTGGCCCGGTGAGAGGTGTCGATGCCGCATGGTTACTTGAACGTCGAGTTACCGCGCGCTGCCAGTTGAGCTGAAGAAGGAGAATGCGGGTGACCAGTACTTATACGACTCGGCCGTTGTCGCCGGAGACCTGGGACGACTTCTGTGCCTTGGTGGAAGCCAACAACGGGGTCTGGGGTGGCTGCTGGTGCATAGGCTTCCATGTCGAAGGTTTGGGCGAGGAACCTCACAGCGCTGAACGCAACCGCGCTGCGAAGCGCGCTCACGTGGACAATGGCACGGTGCACCAGATCCTCGTCTACGACGCGGACGGCACTTGCGTGGGTTGGTGCCAGTACGGAAGCCCGGCGGAGCTTCCCAGAATCAAGAACCTGGCCAAGTATGCCGCTGGTGCCTTAGAGCTTCCCACGTGGCGGATCGGGTGCATCTTCACCGGAAGCCGCCACCGCGGTAGTGGCGTCGCCCGTGCAGCCGTCAGGGGCGCACTGGACGCGATCCAGGCTGCCGGCGGCGGAGTAGTTGAGGCCTATCCGGAGCAGACCACCGACCGCAAGCCGCAGCGTGGCGCCTATCTGCACACCGGCCCGGAGGAGCTCTACGAGCAGTTCGGGTTCGTGCGTGACCGTCAGATCGCCAAGTGGCGGTGGGTCATGCGCGCGGAGATCTGAGAGGCGTTGACGACCCGACTCAGGAGCCTCGGGCTGCCACCGATTCAGCCCGGGTACTGCTGGCCTCCCGCGTGAAGGCGAGCTCAGGGTTATAGGGCTGGCCGGATTGGAGACAGTGCCACAGCTGGCCGAGTTGGCGGTTGAACAGGTGATGCAGGGCTGAGGAGTGGCGGTCGCCGTTGTCGCGGCGGCGTTGGTAGTGGGCGCGGGCGTGTTCGTTGTGGACGATCGCGGCCCATGCCCACATCCAGCCGGCTGCGGCGAAGCGGTTGTTCTTGATCCTCCGGTGGGTGATCGACAGGGAGCGGCCTGATGCTCGGGTGATGGGGGCGGATCCGGCGTAGGCCTTGACGCCGCGGGCGTCGGCGAACCGAGCTCGGTCGTCGCCCATCTCGCCGAGGATCCGGGCGCCGGTGATCTCGCCGAGACCGGGGAAGCTGGTGATGATGGCGTGATCGGGGTGCTGTTCGAAGGCCTCGATCGTGGCCTGTGCGAGTTGGTCGACGCTGGCGCACTCTGCATCGAGGGTGGCCAGGAGCGCCAGCGCCTGGCGGCCCAGCGCCTGCTCGACGAGCTCGGGCTGGTGCAGCACCGGTTCACGCAGCTGGGCCTGCAGTTGCTCGGCGTGCGCATTGATGCCGCGCTGGCGGCCCGCACGTCGCAGCGCGGCGGCGATCCGGGCCTTGCTCAGCTTGGCCCCGGTGGTCGGGGTCGGAGCGATCGCCAAGAGCGCGCGGGCATCGGCTCGGGACAGGCAGGTGCCGGCCTTGCGGGTGAAGGTGTTCAGGAAGCTCGGGTAGTACTCCCGCAGGAGTGAGCGCAGTTCATTGACGGCGCGGCTGCGGCGCCAACTTGCGTCTTGGTGAGCCCGAGCCAGAACCGCGACTGCCTGGCCCAGTTGGGTGTCGGCCGGCAGTTGGCGGTGGACGTGGGAGTCGGTGCGCAGGATGTCGGCCAGTGTCATCGCGTCGGCATGGTCGGACTTGGTCCGGCTGACCGTACGGCGTTCGCGGTAGCGGGCCACCGCCATCGGGTTGATCGCGTAGACCGGGCGGCCAGTAGCCCGCAGCGCGGCGACCAGCAGGCCGCGCGACGTCTCGATCGCGACCGGGATCTGGCCACCTGGGTGATCGCCGGCCGTTCCCAGCAGCTCGAGCAGCGCGGCGAACCCCGCAGCGTCGTCGCTGATCCGTTTCTTCGCGACCAGCTGGCCGGTCTCATCGACCAAGGCGACGTCGTGGTGCCGTTCAGCCCAATCGATCCCGCAGAACACCTTCAAGTCCTTGCTCCTTCGCGTCGATGGCAACGTTGGTTCGTGCCTGACGGGACCGCGCGGCGCGCTAATGACGAGCCTCTGTGGGCTTACCTCCGATTGGCCGTTAGCGATCCCAGCGACCTCCACGGCTCCGGTCGTTGGGTCAGAGCTCAAGGGCTCTCCAGAAGCAAGGTTATGGACCGTGGCGGCGGCTCGAACCGGAACAACGTTCTCCTGCCAGACTGCGGCGAACGGTCGGCGACGCGCCGGGCGGCTCACCAGGTTCCACCAGGGCGCGCGATCTTGCGTGAGGTCTCGCGGGACCCTGCTATCCAAAGTCGTCACCTGATGGACCAGGCGAACCGCCCCGCCGAGACCAGCGGTGTAGACATCACTGCTTCAGCAGGGCCGTTCGGCTTTCATTAGCTATCCGGCCGCTCCGACAGTTCGGGCTAGTTTCCCTGCGACCAACGCCTCGGCGCGCCCTCGAGCAGGGCCGGCCGACGCTGACCAGACCAACAAACGCGGCCTATGACCGTCAGTGCGCCCTCGGTGGCCGGCCAGTTGACCCCGCCGCTGGCACCGCGCCTAATCAGGAACGCCGCGCCTCCGGGCGGCTTGGCAGATCATGAAGATGCTCACCGACTGCGGGCCCAGGGATCGAGCACCGGACACCTACCCGACGATTGGTTCCCGCGCAGCTACAGGTCGGATGTCCAGATCCTTCCGCCGTTGGACGGCCTTGCTGAGCTCAACCGCGAGCGCCTTGATGTCAGTGGTGGTGTCTACGCGTCGTGACGAAGACGTTGTTGGTGATCGGCTTGCCCTCCGAGGTCACGCGCGCCCAGGTGAACCTCTCCGCCCACTCGCCAGCCAGTTGATTACCTGCCCGGAATGGGTAGGCGATATCGGATGGTACGACGACGGTGCCATGTTTATGGGAGCCGAACGCGACCAGGACCTTCGTTCCATAGGCTTCGAGCTTTACCGTCTCGCTGGTAAGTTTCGGCAGCTTGGCTGATTTAATCGCTTCATTCAAGCGCTGTCGCGAGCGTGTATCGGTTGGGGCGAGGAGAAGGTCGCGTTTGATGAGTTCGCTGAGTTCAATCTCGGCTAGTCCCTCCTCAAGGGGGACCATGGCGACTAGTTCGCTCTGGTACAGCACCCGGCTGACGACATCCTCGCGGTCATATCGCCGAATGCTGGCCCCTCCATCCCCCTCTCCACCGGCCTCTCCCTCCCCCTCCATCGCCCTGGTCTGCGGTCTTCTTCTTGGAGTGTCTCTCCTGCGACCCAAGTCCGATTGCCAGGTCAAGCTGACCTCTGGCTACCTTGTCGACCGTCACGAAACCAACGCAACAGGTCGAACCCGTAGCTGCGACACGTCAGCGAACTGACATCGCTCAGCGACAAGTCCCGCAGATACGCAGCAGCTGGCTCGATCTCGTTGCCTCGGGCCCCAACCACCGCATACGGCGGATGTCTCAACTCTGTCTGGACTACCTCGCCGTCCCTGGGCGGATCAACTCGCCCCTCCACCAACTGCTGCCGACGGTTCAACACTGCACCAGGTCCTTCCGCTCCACAAACCGCGCTCCTCGTTTGGGAGTGCCTTGGTGCAGTTAACTAGTGGCGCGCGTCGTTAGTTGATTTACGGTTGGTGGTTGGGATGATGAGGCATGGCGAATCGTCCTGCTGCTGCGTTGGTGTTGCGTGAGGGT
>NZ_JBEZYC010000009.1:0-373832 GCF_040638345.1 Kribbella sp. NPDC026611 | reverse complement strand
GGAACGACCGCTCACACCCGTTCGCCTGGACCAAAACCGCCGACCAGATCCTCAAGAAAGCCAACCGTCAGAAGACCTCAGACGCGCGGCACTAGAAGTCGAAGCCCAGTCCCATCCGGTCGAGTGACCTCAGCCAGAGGTTGCGGTGGCCGGCGTGGGTGTCGGCGTGGTGCATGGAGTGGCGGGTGAGGCGGATGGCGGGGGTGCGGATGGGTTCGGGTGGGAAGGGGAGCGGGCGCTCCTTGACCATGCGGAGCGCGGTGCGCGGGGTGGATTCGGCGTACAGGAGGTCGAGCATGACGTCGGCGCCGAAGCGGGTTGCGGCGACGCCGAGGCCGGTGTAGCCGAGGGCGTATGCCGTGTGGCCGCGGTGAGCCGTGCCGAAGAAGGCGCAGAAGCGGGTGCTGGTGTCGATGACGCCGCCCCAGCGGTGGGTGAAGCGGAGGCCCTCCAGTTGGGGGAAGGTCTCGAAGAAGTGCCGGGCGAGCATCGTGTGGATCTTGTCGCGTTGCTCGAGCGCGGGGTCGATGCGGCTGCCGAAGTAGTACAGCGGCAGGTACCCGCCCCACAGGATCCGGTTGTCGCGGGTGAGGCGGTAGTAGTGGAACAGGTTCGCCGCGTCGCCGACACCCTGCCGCCGGCGCCACCCGATCGACGCCAGCTGCGCAGAAGACAGCGGCTCGGTCATCAGCACGAGGTCGTAAACCGGGACGGTGTAGAGCCGTAACCGGCGGAGAAGCGACGGAAACGCGTTCGTCGCCAACGCGATCCGCTGCGCCTGCACCGAACCAGTTGCTGTGCGCAACAAGTTACCGTGCAGGTGCGTCACCGCGCTGTGCTCGTGGATACGTACGCCGTGATCGATGCATGCCTGCCGTAGACCCCACGCCAGGTGTGCCGGCTCAACCAGCGCAGTACGCGACGGGTCGTAGAGCGCACCCAGGTACGTCGGCGAGTTGACCTCGGCCCGAGCCGCGTCCTGGTCGAGAAACACCGCACCCGGTCGCTCAGCCGCCTCGGCCTCCAACTCCGGAACCTGATGCGGCGCAGTGGCGACGGTCAGTTCGCCGGTTCGCTGCCAGTCGCAGTCGATGCCGTACTCCGCGATCGTCGACTCGATCGCCAGCCAGTTCTCCATCCCCAGCTCTTCCAGCGTGGAGATCTCGTCCGGCCACCGCGCGACCCCGTTGGCGTACCCATGCGTCAGGCTCGCATCGCAGAACCCACCGTTGCGCCCACTGGCGGCCGACCCACAGGTGTCACCTTCCAGCAGTACGACGTCCAGCGACGGGTACCGCTCCTTCGCCCGCAACGCCGTCCACAATCCCGTGTACCCGCCGCCCACCACCGCCAGGTCCGCCTCCGTCGGCCCCAGCAACGCCGGCAGCGCCTCGGGCGCGGACTCGAGCCAGAAGACGCGTGGCTCGGCCTCGGCGAGCGCGGGATGCTTCATCGGGTACGCCGGCGCCGCGCCAGCTCACCGCCCAGGACCAGCACCAGGGCCAGCAGGAACATCGCCGTACCGACGACGTTGATCTGCGGCGGGATGTCGCGCTGCGCCGACCCCCACACGAACATCGGGAACGTCACCGTCGTCCCGGCATTCAGGTTCGTGATGATGAAATCGTCGAACGACAGCGAGAAACTCAGCAGCGCCGCGGCCAGGATGCCGGGGAAGACCAACGGGAACGTGATTCGCCAGAACGTCTGCCACTCGTTGGCGTAGAGATCCATCGCGGCCTGCTCCAGCCGCGAATCCATCCCGGTCAACCGCGCCTTCACCGTCACCACGACGAACGACAGACAGAACATCACGTGCGCAATCAGCACCGTCCAGAACCCGAGTTTGCCGCCAAATCCACTGGAAACGAACAAGGCCAGCAAAGACGAACCGAGCACGATCTCGGGCGAAGCCATCGGCAAGAAGATGAACAAGTTCGCGGCAGCACGACCCCGGAAGCGATGACGAACCATCGCAAAAGCCATCAACGTCCCCAGCGCCGTCGCGATCACCGTCGCCAGCAATCCGATCCGCAACGACGTACTCACTGCGTCGCACAACCCGTAAGGCCGGCAGGGATGCGCCCAGTTGTCCCACGTAAATCCGTCGAACGTATAGGACAGCTTGCTCTTCGGAGCATTGAACGACATCAAAATGACGACGACGATCGGCGCGAACAGGTAAAGCAGCACCAAAAGCGCCACCCCGACGACCAGCCGCTGCCGGATCCACCTCATACGAGCTCCTCCGTCCCGGCGCGCCACACGTACACCAGGACCAGCAGCACGATCGCCGCCATCAACGTCACCGACAACGCCGCCGCCGTCGGATACGCGCCGGCCGAGAACAACCGCTGGATGTCGTTCCCGATCATCCGCTGCTTCGGCGTACCCAGGAGCTGCGCGTTGATGTAGTCCCCCGCCGCCGGAATGAAGGTCAGCAGCGTCCCCGCCACCACCCCCGGCATCGACAACGGCAAGGTGACGGTCCGGAAGGTCGTGAACGGATTGGCAAACAGGTCACCACCGGCCTCGATCAACCGCGGGTCGATGCGCTCGAGCGAGGCGTACAGCGGCAGCACCATGAACGGCAGGAAGTTGTACGTCAGCCCGGTCACCACCGCGGTAGTTGTCGCCAGCAACCGCCCGTCCGGTCCCAGAATGTGTAACCAGCGCAGGAAGTCCACGACGAACCCGTTGTCCGACAGCAGCAACTTCCACGACAACGTCCGGATCAGGAAGCTGGTGAAGAACGGCGCGATCACCAGCGCCAGCATCAGGTTCTTCCACCGCCCGGACTTCATCGCAATGGCATAGGCCAGCGGATACCCCAGCAGCAAACAGAAAACGGTCGTCAGCAGCGAGTACCACAACGACCGCCCGAAAGGCCGCGCGTACGCCGACATCGTGTCGACGAAGTTGCCGAAGTGCCAGGTCATCTTGAACCCGGCCTCGATCGACCCGTTCGGGTCGTACAAGCTTGCCGCCAGCAACGACACCAGCGGGACCACGAAGAACAGCACCAGCCACAACCCACCCGGCAGCAGCAACAGGTACGCCGTCCGCCGCCGACCAGACCGCTCTACCGGCGCAGCCGGGGCCGCAGCCGCCGCGCCGAGCTGACCGACCGCGCTCACCCGGCACCACCCGAGTCGAGGTCCTCGACCCCCGCCAGCGCGTCCTGCTCCGCGTCGAGCACGAAGGTGTGCTCCGGCAGCCAGTGCAGATCCACCGAGGCGCCGACCTCGAGCGTCCCCCGCGCCCCGGTGTTCTGCTCGAACACGGTCAGCTCCTGCCCCCACGGCAGCTTCGCGAGGTACTGCGTACTCACGCCGACGTAGCTCACGTCCGTCACCGTCGCTCCGCGCAACTGGTTCGACCCGTTGCTCTGCTCGGTCCCGGCCTGCGCGAGGAACACCTTCTCCGGCCGGATCCCCATCCAGACCTCGCCCTCGGTGACCCGGCAGCGCGGCAACGGCACGGTCACCTTCCGGCCGTGCACGTCGACGATCAGGTTCTCCTCGGCCTGCCCGATGATCGCGGCCCGGATCAGGTTCGACTGGCCGAGGAAGTTCGCCACGAACGTCGTCGCGGGCAGGTCGTAGAGCTCGGCCGGCGTCCCCAGCTGCTCGATCACGCCGGCGTTCATCACCGCGATGGTGTCGGCCATCGTCATGGCCTCCTCCTGGTCGTGGGTGACGTGTACGAACGTGATGCCGACCTCGGTCTGGATCCGTTTCAGCTCGAGCTGCATCTGCCGGCGCAGCTTCAGGTCGAGCGCGCCGAGCGGTTCGTCCAGCAGCAGCACCTGCGGCCGGTTGATCAGCGCGCGGGCCAGCGCGACCCGCTGCTGCTGCCCGCCGGACAGCTGGGACGGCCGGCGTTTGCCGTACCCACCGAGCTCGACCAGGCCGAGCATGTCGTCGACCTTCGACTTGAAGTCCTTGACCCCGCGCCGCTTCAGCCCGAACGCGACGTTCTCGAAGATGTCGAGGTGCGGGAACAGCGCGTAGTTCTGGAAGACGGTGTTGACCGGCCGTTTGTACGGGCGCAGCCCGCTGATCTCCTGCTCGCCGAGCCGGATGCTGCCGGCGGTCGGCTGCTCCAGTCCCGCGATCATCCGCAGGGTCGTGGTCTTGCCGCACCCGGACGGGCCGAGCAGCGCGAAGAACGAGCCGGACGGGACGGTCAGGTCGAGCTGGTCGACCGCCCGGTGCCCGGCAAACTGCTTGCTGATGCCGTGCAGGACTAGGTCACTGTTCATCTATCAGCCCCCGATCGCAAGGTTGAAGTCGGTTTCGTAGAGGGCTGCCTTGGCCGTGTCCAACGGCATGAACGAGGTGGTCTTGGCGAGCATCTCCTCGTCCGGGAAGATCAGCGGATCGTCGACCACGTCCGGGTCGACCTCCTGCATCGCCTTCTTCGCGCCGGTGACCGGGCAGATGTAGTTCACCCAGTCCGCCAGCGTGGCGGCCACCTCGGGGTCGTAGTAGTAGTTCATCAGCGCCTCGGCGTTGGCCTTGTGGGCGGCCTTGTTCGGCACCAGCATGTTGTCGGACCAGAGGTTGAGGCCCTCTTCCGGTACGACGAACTTGATGTCCGGGTTGTCCGCCTGCATCGCGATCACGTCGCCCGACCACGCCTCGCAGGCCGCGATGTTCCCTGCGTTCAGGTCCTGGACGTAGTCGTTGCCGGTGAACCGCCGTACCTGCCCCGATCCGACGATGTCCTCGAGTTTTTCGAGCGCCTTGCTCCACTCGGCGTCCGTGAACTTGGAGGAGTCCGCGCCGACCATCCGGAGCAGGAACGACATCGTGTCCGGCATCTCGGACAGCAGCGTGACCCGGCCCTTCAGATCGTCGCGGGTGAGCAGGTCGGTGAAGCTGCCGACCTCCTTGGTCACCTTGGCGTTGTACGCGATCCCGGTCAGACCGCTCTGCCACGGGACGCTGTAGTCGCGGTTCGGGTCCCAGCTCGGGGCCTTGAGCTGCTTGAGCAGCTGCTTGCCGACGTTCGGGATCTTGGCGTGGTCGAGCTTCTGCACCCAGCCGAGTCCGATCATCCGGGCCGCCATCCAGTCGGTCAGCACGAAGATGTCCCGCCCGCACGGCTGGCAGCTGCCGAGCTGGTCGCGGACCTTGGCGTAGAACTCGGCGTTGTCGTTGACGTCGGCGGTGTAGGTGACCGCGATCCCGCTCTGCTTCTCGAACGCCACCAGCGTCGGCAGCACGGTCTTGCCGTTGACCTTCTCGTCCGACTCGTCCATGTAGCTCGGCCAGTTGGAGAAGTACAGCGTCTTCTGCGTCGCGGACAGGTCCGTACTGACGCAACCCTCGGCGCTCTGCCTGGCCGGCGGGATCCCGCAGCCGGTCAGCACCCCGCCGACCCCCAGGGCGGACAGGGTCAGGCCCTTCAGGACCGCGCGGCGCCCCACGACGCGGTGGTGACCAGGACTCATCGAACCCCCTTGGAACCGGGTATCGCGGGCGATACTGTCAAACCACAGCGCGATGGACAAGGGATTCCGAAGCTCTTGGCTCATTTCGCAACGAAATCCGCTTCCGTGACTTGCTGACGCCCCGGCGCGGTGAAAGGATCCGGTCGTGGCAGTGCGAACGGGGAACCCCGACAAGAACCAGACCCTGCTGGACGACATCTCCAAGGCGATCATCGAGCAGCTGCAGCTCGACGGCCGGCGCTCGTACGCCGCGATCGGCAAGGCAGTCGGGCTGTCCGAGGCGGCCGTCCGGCAGCGGGTGCAGCGGCTGACCGACGCCGGCGTGATGCAGGTGGTCGCGGTCACCGATCCGCTCGAGCTGGGATTCGACCGGCAGGCGATGATCGGGATCAAGGCCGAGGGAAGCCTCGAACCGATCGCCGACGAGCTGTCCAAGATGGACGAGGTCGAGTACGTCGTGATCACGGCCGGCTCGTTCGACATCCTCGCCGAGGTGCTGTGCGAGAGCGACGAGCACCTGTTGCAGGTGCTGTCCGAGCGGGTTCGGCAGATCCCGGGGGTCAAGGCGACCGAGACCTTCGTGTACCTGAAGCTGGTCAAGCAGACGTACTCGTGGGGCGTCCGCTGAACCTCTGGGCCGGCGCATCGGTGGAGCGCCCGCAGCTGCCAGGGGATCGGGACGCCGACGTGGTGATCGTCGGTGCCGGGTTCACCGGGCTGTGGACGGCGTACTACCTGGCTCGCGCGGATCCGGGGTTGCGGATCGTCGTACTCGAGGCCGAGACAGCCGGGTTCGGTGCTTCGGGGCGGAACGGCGGGTGGTGCTCGGCGCTGTTTCCGGTGTCGTCGCAGCGGCTGGCGGCGCTGCCGGGGTCGAGTCGCGCGGCGGCGATCGAGCAGCATCGGGCGATGCAGGCGAGTGTGAACGAGGTCGGTCTGGTGAGCGCGGCCGAGGGGATCGACTGCGATTACCACAAGGGCGGGACGGTCGTGCTGGCGCGGACCCGTGCGCAGCTCGCCCGCGCTCGGGCCGAGGTGGCTGAAGCGCACGAGTGGGGTCCTGGTGATCTGCAGTTCCTCGGGCCGGACGAGGTCGCGGCGAAGGTGCGGGCCACGAAGGTGCTGGGGGCAACGTTCACGCCGCACTGCGCGGCGATCCATCCGGGGAAGCTGGTCCGCGGGCTGGCCTCAACCGTCGAGCGGTTGGGCGTGACGGTTTACGAGCACACACCAGTGACGTCGTTGGCGCCTGGGCTCGCGCGGACGCCGTACGGCACGGTGCGCGGTGAGGTCGTCGTTCGGGCGACGGAAGGGTTCACGGCCGGCCGGGTGCTGGCGCCGGTCTATTCGTTGATGGTTGCCACCGAGCCGTTGAGCGCTGCGGTGTGGGACCGGATCGGGCTGGCGGATCGGCCGACGTTCAGCGATCACCGGCACGTGATCATCTACGGGCAGCGGACGGCCGACGGACGGCTCGCGTTCGGCGGGCGCGGGGCGCCGTACCACTTCCGGTCGCGGATCAAGCCTGCGTACGACGACGTACCGCGGGTGTTCGGGAAGCTGCAGGCGACGTTGCGGGAGCTGTTCGACATCTCGCCCGTCTTCACCCATGCGTGGGGCGGGCCGCTCGGGGTACCGCGGGACTGGACCGCGTCAGTCGGGCTGGACGGCGGGCTCGCGTGGGCCGGTGGGTACGTCGGCGACGGTGTGAGTACGACGAACCTCGCCGGGCGGACGCTGCGGGACCTGATCCTGCGGCGAGACACGGCGTTGACGCGGCTCCCGTGGGTCGGGCACCGGTCGCGGCAGTGGGAACCGGAGCCGTTGCGATGGCTCGGGATCAACGCGGGGTTGCGGGCGATGACGGCCGCCGACCTCGAGGAGCGGGTGACCCGGCGAGAGAGCCGGATCGCGCGATTGATGGCGCCGCTAGTGGGCGGCTGAGACCTCGAGCTTCGCAGCGTCGGCGAGCGGAAGGCCGGTCAGGTGCAGACTCGGTTGGGCCCAGTCGTTGAGGATCGGGTCCTCGGTGTCGAGGTGGCCGACCAGCTCGGTGCGGCTCAGTTCGAAGACGTGCGCCGGGTTGCCGGTCAGGTCGACGACCGTCTGCATCAGCTGCGCGATCTGGGCCTCCCACTGCGGGTCGCCGGGTGGCAGCTCGTCCGGTCGGATCAGCAGTACGTCGACGTCGCTGTCCAGATCACCGTCGCCGCGCGCGACCGCGCCGTACACACTCGCGTGCACCGGGGCCGGCTCCCAGCCGCCGACCTTGTCCTTGAGCCGGTCGACGAGCGTTGTCCGGAGGTCGGCGAGGAGCGCGACGATCGGGGCGACCAGATGCTTGCGATTAAGTCGATAAAGCAACGAGTTCCCGTTGTCGTCGACATGCACCAGACCGGTCGCGGCGAGTCTTTGCAGCACCAGCCGTACGCCGGCGACGCTGCCGGTCCCGGCCAGCTTGTGGATCTGCCGGCCGGACAGCCCTTCGTCGGCGTGGGCCAGCACCAGCAGCACCGGCCCGTCGAGCGACGGTACGACCGTGCTGATCGGCGCCTTGAGATCCATGGGCCGACCCTAGTGATCTCCGGTGGCCGCCAGTAATCACCGTGACGCGTCAGGGATTACAGACCCTTGGCGTGCGCTCGTGCGGTGGGGGTGGTGCGGAGCTCGGTGGTAAAGGCGTAGCGGTCGCCGCGGTACATGGCGGAGGTGTACTCGAAGACGCGGTCGCGGTTGTCGAAGCTGATGCCGTGCAGGGCCAGGCAGGGCTGCGTGGTCGGGATGTCGAGCCAGTTGGCCGTCTTCGCGTCGGGCATCGCCGGCTCGAGGCGCGACGTACCGCTGACCAGGTCGATGCCGTAGCGGGTGGTGAGCAGGTCGTAGAGCGAGCCGTTGAGGTCGTCGGCCTGCATGCCCGGGACGTACGCCGCCGGCATCGTGGTCCGCTCGACCACCATCGGGTGGTCGTCGGCCAGCCGCAGCCGGGTGAACGCGATGATCGGGTCGCCGACCGGGATCCGCAACCGACGCGCCGCCGCCCGCTCCGCCTTCTGGTGCCGGAACTCGAGCATCGTGCTCCCCGGCCGCATCCCGCGCCGCCGGATGTCCTCCGAGAACCCGATCATCCCCAGCCAGCGAGCGACCTTCGGCCGGGTCGTGTACGTCCCACTCCCGTGGCGGCGTACCAGCAGCTCCTCGATCACCAACTCGTCCACAGCCCGCCGCAACGTCATCCGAGCCACGTTCCACCGCACCGCCAACTCCCGCTCCGGAGGCAACGCAGCCCCCTCCGGCAACGTGTCGATCAAGTTCAGCAACAACGCCCGAATCTCAGCAGCCTTCCCCGGCAACGACCCTTGCATTGGTCTTGAGTAACACCCCCACCCCACCCCCCGAAAGCCTTTCCAGCACCGTTGAAGCGATCAGCGCTAGACCACTTGCCTGCTGTCCGGCTCTCCACCGCCGCCGGCAGATGGAGGCTCCAGCCGCAGATGCGGAACGATCGCCGAGGTGTGAAAGGTGAGTTCCTCCGCCGGGTTGTCCCAGGTGATGCAGACCCATACCGGTCCGGAACCGTCGACAGTCCCGGCGCCGTACTCGAAGTGCCGGACGCGATCGCCGGCTTGGAGCTGCCACCACTGCAGGCTCTCGGCGGTCGGGTTGGCCATCGCGACGCCTTTCATGGTGAGCGGGCCGGCGTCGGTCGCAGGGGATTCACAACGCCGGCCCGCTGATCGAGGGGGTGAATCCATCTCAGCGTGTCGGCTGGCCGGCCGGCAGGCGCAAAAACTGTGCACTCGGCAACGGCCCGTGCAGAACCCGTGCACTGAGGTGCGAAAACGCCACCCGGGTACCTGTTCGCTGGGCCAGCAGCCGACTACCGTGGGTTAATCGAACTCCGAAGAGGCTTGGATGAGTGCGCCCAACGAGCTGCTCGCGGCACTGCTGGACGAAGCACAGTGCTCGCGGAGCGCTCTCGCACGCGATATCCGCGAACTTGCAGCGGCACGAGGCATGTCCGACGTCCGCTGTGATCACGTCGATGTCGGCCGCTGGTTGAATGGA
Source organism: Kribbella sp. NPDC026611 (assembly GCF_040638345.1). NCBI lineage: Bacteria > Bacillati > Actinomycetota > Actinomycetes > Propionibacteriales > Kribbellaceae > Kribbella > Kribbella sp. NPDC026611. Next base: position 364,309 of record NZ_JBEZYC010000009.1, on the reverse strand, counting down.
ATGGTCCCGCGCGGGGCCAAGCCGGCCCTGATCGCGGAGGCACTCGGACGACGGGTCGGTCGCGCGCTCTCGTTGAGCGACCTCGGATTCACCGTCAGCCAACCGCTGACTGTGGGTCTGACCTTCTCGGAGTCGCGCGACACCACGATCCGCACCGCTCGGACGCTCTGGACAGAGGACTTGAGACGCTCAGACTTCCTTCGGATGGCGATAGCCGCTGGATCGCTGTCGACGCCCATGGCGCGCTGGCTCGTGTCGCCGCCGGCCGATCCGCCGTACCGCAGGCTCGGCACCCGCCGCGTAGGTTCGGACGAGGTCGCCGCGGTTCGGACGACACTGCAGATGTTCGAGCACCTCGACCACCAGTTCGGTGGCGGACATGCCCGCACCGCCGCGGTCCAGTACCTCTGCGACGCCGTCAGCCCACTGCTGCACGCGAACTACAGCGACGCGATCGGCCGCGAGCTGTTCGGGGTCGCGGCCCAGTTCACCTACAAGACCGGCGCCATGGCATACGACGTCGGTTTGCACGGGCTTGCCCGGCGCTACTTCGTCCAGGCCCTGAATCTCGCCCACGCCTCGGGGGACCGCCCGCTCGGCGGGAAGGTTCTGGCGTTGATGAGTCATCAAGCCAATTACTTGGGCGAGTATCGCGAGGCAGTCGACCTTGCCCGGGCCGCCGCGCTCGGAGCCGGCAGCGAAGCGACACCGAGGGTCAGCTCGATGTACGCCGCAATGGAGGCCCGCGGCCTCGCGAGCGTCGGCGACAAACGTGCTTGCCTGCGGGCGATGCGACAGGCCGAGGCGAGCTTCGCCAAGAGCACGGGAGACGGCGAGCCGGCGTGGATCGGGTACTTCGATCAAGCCGAGCTGCACGACGAGTTGGCGCACTGCTTCACCGCCCTCCGGTCGCCGCGCGACGCCGAACGGCATGCGCACGCCGCACTCGCGCAGTCGACCAGCGAGCATCCGCGCAGCCGCACCTTCTGCCGGATCTCGCTCGCGACGTCGTACCTCGACGCGGGCGAGGTCACGCAAGCCTGCGCGACCGCTGGAGATGCGTTGGCAGCCGCGGGGCGGATCAAGTCGGCAAGGGTGCAGACGTATATCCGCACCTTCGACAGTTCCCTGAATCGCTTCGGGAAGCAGCGGGCGATCGCAGACTTCCACGAGCGTGCCCGGGAGATCTTGTCCGTCGCTTCCTGAGAATCAGGTTCCCGGGGTCCAGGATCGTGGTGCATCCGGGGCGCGGAGTGAGGCGATGCGGTTGTCGGCCTCGGGGGTCAGGCGCGGTTCTCTGGGCAGTCGGCTGATCAGCCAGAGCGTCATGCGGAGTTCGCGGAGGGCGGCAAGCGTGCCGAAGCCGGGCGAGGTTCGTACATCCCAGCCGTAGCCATCGACGAACGCGGCGTACTCGGCATCGTCGTACCAACCGAGCCGTTGGTAGACGGCCGGTACGACAAGATCCCATTCGCGGGGTCCGAGGCTGAAACGCTCGAGGTCGAGCAGTACGACGCTCCCATCGCTGCCGCGGATCGCGTTCTTGCGGTTGGCGTCACCGTGGATCACGACCGTCGACAGGTCGGCCGCCAAGGCCTCGTAGTCCTGCAGAAGCTCGTCCAGTCGGCGGGACAAGAACTCGCGGTCGTCTTCGGACAGCGCCGGTGCGCCGGCTGCCAGGTGGTCCCGCAGCCGCGCCGAAGGATCCAATCGCGGGATCTCGAAGTCGGTTGGGACCGGCAGCGAGTGCAGTTGGCGGAGAAGCATCGCGAGTTCAGCCGTACTCGCCATCGCGGCGTCCAGCACCTCGTGCCAGATCGTCACCACGTAGCCGTCCACCAACCACGGCAACTCGGTCGACTCGAGCGGCCGGACGGCCGGCATCCCTTGACCCGCTAGCCACCGTCCGGTCTGGACCTCACGCAGCGCCCGCTCGTACGCCGCCGCACCGGAAATCCGCGCCACCATGCGTCCGGGCAACCGAAAGACCGCGTTGTCAGCGACAGGCCCGAGCAACTCAGGCTCTGACTGGTCTACCCCAAGCCTCGCGGCAACCTCTTGGGCGACGCCGTACGCCGTCTCCCGGTCGATAGCAACTGCCACGCCAGGATCCTCTCATCGAACGGGATGTCGCCAGCGGTCGCACCAGGCGGTGCACCAGCCCTGCAGCACTCGCCCCGAACAAGCAGGACGGTGAGGCGGCGCGTATCACCGCGGTGGGACTACCAGCAGCACCACACGCGAGCAGTACGGCGAGTAGCACGCCCGCCCGGGGTAGTCGCCCGCGAGCGGGAGCTCGCAGTCCGCCAGCGCCAGCTGGCAGACAGCCGGAGGGTGGGTGGGAGTGGGGCGTAGCACGGCGACGAAGGAGCCGCACGTGGCACTGCGTGGGGAGGAAATTGAAAAACAAGCACGGTTGATTCTTTTCGGTGGGCGTGGGACGGTGGGGGGACGGTCTCGGGCAGGAGTTGGCGTGCTGCTGGATGAAGTGCTGGCTGATCTTTGGGCTGAGAGTGCTGAGTTGGATCGGCTGGTGGGTGGGCTGGCGGCTGATGAGTGGCGGCGGCTTACGCCGGCCGAGGGGTGGACGATCGCGCATCAGGTCGCGCATCTGGCGTGGACGGATGAGGCGGCTCAGCTGGCGGTGACGGATCCGGACGCGTTCAAGGAGTCGTTGGAGTACGCGGCTGCGCATGCGGCGACGTACGTCGATGACGGGGCCGCGGAGACGGCGGCGTTGCCGGCGGATCAATTGCTCGCGTACTGGCGGGAGACTCGGGCCGAGCTTGCCGAGGCGCTGAAGAAAGTGCCGGCGGGCGAGAAGGTGCTCTGGTACGGCCCGCCGATGAGTCCGGTGTCGATGGCGACCGCGCGGTTGATGGAGACGTGGGCGCACGGGCAGGACGTGTTCGACGCGCTGGGAGTTGAGCGCCAGCCGAGCAACCGGCTCCGGCACATCGCACATCTGGCGGTGCGGACGCGCGGGTTCGCGTACGCGCTCAACAACCGGACGCCACCGACTGACGAGGTTCGGGTCGAGCTCACCGGCCCGGACGGGGACGTGTGGGTGTGGGGGCCGGAGGATGCAACTCAGCGCGTCACCGCGCCGGCGGTGGACTTCTGCTTGCTGGCGACGCAGCGGCGGCATCGGGACGACCTGGCGATCCAGGCGTCACCGGAGGCCGAGGAGTGGCTGGGGATCATCCAGGCCTTCGCCGGGTTGCCGGGCAAGGGGCGTACGGCGGGGCAGTTCGGATGATCAGGATCGGGAACGCTTCCGGGTTCTACGGGGACCGGTTCAGCGCGGTGCACGAGATGTTGACCGGTGGGCCTTTGGACGTGCTGACCGGCGACTACCTGGCCGAGTTGACGATGCTGATCCTCGGCCGGGATCGGCTCAAAGACCCAGGGCTGGGTTATGCGAAGACGTTCCTCAAGCAACTGGAGACAGGGCTGGGCGAGGCGCTCGACCGCGGGGTGAAGATCGTCAGCAACGCGGGCGGCCTCAACCCCGCCGGCCTGGCGCAGGCGATCGCCGAGCTCGCGGACAAGCTCGGGTTACATCCGAAGATCGCGTACGTCGAGGGCGACGACCTGCTCGACCGGGTCGACGAGCTCCACCTGGGCAAGCCGATGACGGCGAACGCCTACCTGGGCGCGTGGGGCATCGCGGAGGCCATCACCGCAGGCGCTGATGTGGTCGTGACCGGGCGCGTCACCGACGCCTCGGTGATCGTCGGCCCGGCCGCGGCGCACCACGGCTGGAAGCGGACGCAGTACGACGAGCTCGCGGGCGCGGTCGCCGCGGGGCATGTCATCGAGTGCGGGTGCCAAGCGACCGGCGGGAACTACGCGTTCTTCACCGAGATCCACGACCTCGGCCGGCCAGGCTTCCCGATCGCGGAGATCCACGCCGACGGCAGCAGCGTGATCACCAAGCACGACGGCACCGGTGGCGCAGTCACGATCGATACCGTCAAGGCGCAGCTGCTCTACGAGATCACCGGCGCACGGTACGCCGGTCCCGACGTCACCACGCGCCTCGACACGATCGAGCTCACAGCCGACGGCCCCGACCGCGTCCGCATCTCCGGCGTCCGCGGTGAGGCCCCGCCCCCGACGTACAAGGTCTCGCTCAACTCCGTCGGCGGATTCCGCAACGAGGTCGACTTCGTGCTCACCGGCCTGCAGCTCGAGCAGAAGGCCGAGCTCGTCCAGCAGCAGCTCGAGCAGGCACTCCCGAAGCGTCCGGCCGAGCTGAAATGGACCCTCGCCTGGACCGAGAAGCCGAACGCCGACACCGAAGAAGAAGCCAGCGTCTTCCTGCGCTGCGCGGCCAAGGACCCGGACCCGAAGGTCGTCGGCCGCGGGTTCTCCAGCGCTGCGATCGAGCTCGCCCTCGCCAGCTACCCCGGCTTCCACGTCACCGCGCCGCCTGGCGATGGTTCGCCGTACGGCGTCTTCCGGGCCGGGTACGTCGACATCCACGAGGTCTCGCACGTCGTCGTACTCCCCGACGGCACCCGCCGCGAGATCGAACCGGCCGCGGAAACGCTGCCGCTGGCCGAGCTGGAGATCGAGACGCCGCTGCCGTTGCTGCAGCTGTCGAGCGGACCGCCGCGGACTCGTGAGGTCCCGCTCGGCCGGATCGCCGGTGCGCGCTCGGGTGACAAGGGTGGGGACGCGAACGTCGGAGTGTGGGTGCGGCAGGAGAAGGCCTGGCGATGGCTTGCGAACACGCTGACGGTCGAGCTCTTCCAGGAGTTGCTGCCGGAAACGCGGGAGCTGGAGGTCACGCGGTACCTGCTGCCGAATCTGTGGGCAGTGAACTTCGTGGTCGAGGGGTTGCTCGGCGAAGGGGTTGCGGCGCAGGCGCGATTTGATCCGCAGGCGAAGGCGGTCGGCGAGTGGCTGCGGTCACGGTACGTGGACGTGCCCGAGGTCCTGCTGTGAACGACTTCCGCGCATCGGTCCGGCGCTTCATGAAGGCCGAGGTGCTCCCGCACCTCGACCAGTGGGAACGCGACGGCGAACTACCGCGCGAGCTGCACAAGAAGGCGGGCGCGCTCGGCCTGCTGGGGGTGGGCTTCCCGGAGCAGGCCGGTGGAGGCGGCGGATCCCTCCTCGACGTCCTCGACGTGGTCGAGGAGATGCACTACGCGGGTGGCTCCGGCGGTCTGGTGGCTTCGCTGCTCACGTGCGGGATCGCCCTCCCACACATCATTGCTGCGGGCAAGGAACGCCATCTCGAACGGTGGGTTCGCCCAACGTTGAGCGGTGACCTGATCGGCGCGCTGGCGATCACCGAGCCTGGCGGTGGGTCCGACGTGGCGTCGATCCGTACGACGGCGCGCCGCGAGGGTGACGTCTTCGTGGTGAACGGCGCCAAGACCTACATCACCTCCGGGTGCCGGGCGGATTTCGTGACGACAGCCGTCCGCACCGGTGGCCCTGGACCGCATGGCATCAGCCTGCTGGTGATCGAGTCCGGCTTCGAGGTGTCCCGGAAGCTGGAGAAGATGGGATGGCTGTGTTCCGATACGGCCGAGCTGTCGTTCACGGATGTCCGCGTGCCGGTGGAGAATCTGGTGGGGGCCCAGGACTCAGGATTCGTGCAGCTCGCGGTCAACTTCGTGGCCGAGCGCCTGACCTTGGCGGTGCAGGCGTACGCGGGCGCGCAACGAGCGCTTGACCTGACCGTCGAGTGGTGCCGCAACCGGGACACCTTCGGGCGGCCGTTGATCTCGCGGCAGGTTGTGCAGCACACGTTGACCGAGATGGCTCGGCGGATTGATGTAGCCCGGGTCTATGTCCGCGACGTCGCGCGCAGGTCGCAGGCTGGTGAGGACGTGATCGCCGAGACGTGTTTCGCCAAGAACACCGCCGTGGACGCCGGGCAATGGGTGTGTGACCAGGCGCTGCAGTTGCACGGCGGGCTCGGGTACCTGCGCGAGTCCGAGGTCGAGCGCCAGTACCGCGACCAGCGGATCCTCGCCATCGGCGGCGGCGCGACCGAGATCCTGACCGGCCTGGCCGCGAAACGACTGGGGTTCACTGCATGACCAATCGTGAAGCGATGCTCGAGAAGCTCGAGGCTCTCGACGCGGAGCATGCCAAGGCGCTGGCCGGCGGCGGGGCGAAGTACGTCGAGCGGCATCACCGGCGGGGCAAGCTCCTCGCGCGGGAGCGGATCGAGCTGCTGCTCGACCCGGACTCGTACTTCCTCGAACTGTCCCCGCTGGCCGGCTGGGGTTCGGACTTCACCGTCGGCGCCAGCCTGGTGACCGGGATCGGCGTGGTCGAAGGCGTCGAGTGCCTGATCTCCGCGAACGACCCGACCGTGAAGGGCGGTTCCAGCAACCCGTGGACGCTGCGCAAGGCCCTGCGCGCCGACGAGATCGCGCGGACCAACCGGCTGCCGGTGATCAGCCTGGTCGAGTCCGGCGGCGCGGACCTGCCGACGCAGAAGGAGATCTTCATCCCCGGCGGCGCGATGTTCCGCGACCTGACCCGGTTGTCGGCGGCGGGGATCCCGACGATCGCGCTGGTGTTCGGCAACTCGACCGCGGGCGGCGCGTACATCCCCGGCATGAGCGACTACGTGGTGATGGTCGACGGCGGCGCGAAGGTGTTCCTGGCCGGCCCGCCGCTGGTCAAGATGGCGACCGGTGAGGAAGCCGACGACGAGTCGCTGGGCGGTGCCTCGATGCACGCCCGTACGTCGGGGCTCGCGGACTACTTCGCGGTCGACGAGCAGGACGCGATCCGCCTCGGCCGGCAGATCGTCTCGCGGCTGAACTGGCGCAAACAGGGCCCGTCGCCGAAGCCGACGTACGACGAACCGCTGCACGACGCCGACGACCTGCTCGACATCGTGCCGGGTGACCTGAAGATCCCGTTCGATCCGCGGGACGTGATCGCCCGGGTGGTGGACGGGTCGGTGTTCGACGAGTTCAAGCCGCTGTACGGCGCGTCGCTCGCGACCGGATGGGCGTCGGTGCACGGGTACCCGGTCGGGATCCTGGCCAACGCGCGCGGGGTGCTGTTCAGCGAGGAGTCGCAGAAGGCGGCGCAGTTCATCCAGCTCGCGAACAAGACGAACACGCCGCTGATCTTCCTGCACAACACGACCGGCTACATGGTCGGGCAGGAGTACGAGCAGCGCGGGATCATCAAGCACGGCGCGCAGATGATCAACGCGGTCTCGAACTCGAAGGTCCCGCACGTCACGATCCTGATGGGCGCGTCGTACGGCGCGGGCCACTACGGGATGTGCGGGCGCGCGTTCGACCCGCGCTTCCTGTTCGCGTGGCCGTCGGCGAAGTCGGCGGTGATGGGCCCGCAGCAGCTCGCCGGCGTGCTGTCGATCGTCGCCCGCGCGGCCGCGGAGGCGAAGGGGACGCCGTACGACGAGCAGGCCGACCAGCAGCTGCGTGCGTACGTCGAGGGTCAGATCGAGGCCGAGTCGTTGCCGATGTTCCTGTCCGGCCGGCTGTACGACGACGGCGTGATCGACCCGCGCGATACCCGCACCGTGCTCGGCATCTGTCTGTCCGCCATCCACTCCGCCCCGGTCGAAGGCACGTCGTCCTTCGGCGTCTTCAGGATGTGAGCCCGGTGCCCATCTCGCCCCCGCCACCCCGCTCCCTCGCCTCGGTCCTGGTCGCCAACCGGGGCGAGATCGCCCGGCGCGTCTTCCGGACGGCTCGGTCCTTGGGCCTGTCCACGGTCGCGGTGTACTCGACCGCCGACGCCCGGATGCCGTTCGTGGACGAAGCCGATGCCGCGGTCCAGCTGCCCGGGAACACACCTGCGGAGACCTACCTGCGGCCCGACCTGCTGGTCGAGGCGGCGCTTCGGGCGGGCGCGGACGCCGTCCATCCGGGGTACGGGTTCCTGTCGGAGAACGCTGCCTTCGCGCAGGCGGTGATCGACGCCGGACTGACCTGGATCGGCCCTGCCGTCGACGCGATCTCGTCGATGGGCTCGAAGATCGAGGCGAAGAAGCTGATGGCAGCCGCCGGCGTGCCGGTGCTCGCCGAACTGACCCCCGCCGAAGTCTCCGCCTCCGACCTGCCGGTCCTCGTCAAAGCATCCGCGGGCGGGGGCGGCCGCGGCATGCGGGTCGTGCAGCAGCTGGCCGACCTGCCGGCCGAGATCGAGGCCGCGTCGGCAGAGGCGCTCTCGGCGTTCGGCGACGGCACGGTCTTCTGCGAGCGGTACCTGGCCGCCGGACATCACGTCGAGGTCCAGATCATGGCGGACCAGCACGGCACGATCTGGGCGGTCGGCGAACGCGAGTGCTCGGTCCAGCGCCGGCACCAGAAGGTCGTCGAGGAAGCCCCGAGCCCGCTGGTGGAGCGAATCCCGTCGATCCGCCCAGCCCTCTACGACGCAGCGCGCAAAGCCGCCGCGGCCATCGGGTACGTCGGTGCCGGGACGGTCGAGTTCCTCGCCGACGACACCGGCAACTTCTACTTCCTGGAGATGAACACCCGGCTCCAGGTCGAACACCCGGTCACCGAGGAAACCACCGGGCTGGACCTCGTCGAGCTTCAGTTCGCGGTCGCAGCCGGCGATCGCCTTCCACCCGAACCGCCCCCGACGGTCGGGCATGCGATCGAGGTGAGGCTGTACGCCGAGGACCCGCACAGCAACTGGCAACCCCAAACCGGCACGCTCCACCGCTTCGCGCTGGACCGTGGGGAAGGGCCGGGCGGGGAGCGGCCGGGCGACGTGGCGCAACCGGGGTGGTTGCGGGTGGACTCCGGGGTTGCGGACGGGTCGGAGGTGTCGCCTTACTACGACGCCATGCTGGCGAAGGTGATCGCCTCCGGGTCCGATCGCACCACCGTCGCCCGCCGGTTGGCGGCCACGCTCGAGCACGCCAAGCTCCACGGTCCTGGGACCAACCGGCAGTTGCTGGTGTGGATCCTTCGTCATCCCGCGTTCTTGGCCGGCGAGACCGATACCGCGTTCTTCGACACGCACGGCGTGGGTCAGCCGGTTGGCGAGGACGTGGCGCGGGTGAGTGCGTTGGCGGCCGCATTGGCAGCCGCGAGCGGTGCGCAGTTGCCGGTGCGGGTGCCCACTGGGTGGCGGAATCTGGCGTCTCAGGGACAGCGGAAGAGCTTCCGCTGCGGCGAGACCGTGTACGAGGTGAAGTATCGGCGGACGCGGGACGGATGGGATGTCGACGACGGCGTGGCGGTGATCTCGCTGGACCCGTCCAAGGTGGTGCTCGAGGTGGGCGGTGTGCGCAGGGTGTTCGAGGTGGCGGTTTACGACGGGCTGACCTGCGTGGACTCCTCGCTCGGGAGTGTCAGTTTGACGCCGGTCGAGCGGTTCACGGATCCGGCTGAGCAGGTGACCGCGGGTTCGTTGGTGGCACCAATGCCAGGCACGGTCGTCCGCGTGGGCGTCTCCGTAGGTGACGAAGTACAGGAAGGCCAGCCGCTGCTCTGGCTGGAGGCGATGAAGATGGAGCACACGATCGCGGCGCCAACTGCCGGGACCGTCAGTGAGCTCAACGTCGAGGCAGGTCAACAGGTCGAGGTCGGCGCCGTACTGGCGGTCGTTGGGGAGGAAGCATGAGCTTCGTCGAGTCCGAAGAACGCAGAGAGCTCCGCAAGGTCGTCGCCGAGCTGGGCAAGAAGTACGGCTACGAGTGGTTCAACCGGCAGGCCAGAGCGGGCGGCCAGACCACCGAGCTGTGGCTGGAGGCCGGCAAGCTCGGCTTCCTCGGCGTCAACCTCCCCGAGCAGTACGGCGGCGGAGGCGGCGGCATGGCCGACCTGTCGATCGTGCTCGAGGAGCTCGGCGCCGCCGGCTGCCCGCTGCTCATGCTGGTCGTCTCGCCGTCGATCTGCGGCACGGTCATCTCCCGCTTCGGCACCGACGACCAGAAGCAGCGCTGGATCCCCGGCCTGGCCGACGGTACGACGATCATGGCGTTCGCGATCACCGAACCCGACGCCGGCTCGAACTCGCACCAGATCACCACGACAGCCCGCCGGACCGAGACCGGCTGGTCGCTCACCGGGCAGAAGGTCTTCATCTCCGGCCTCGACGTCGCCAAGGCCATCCTCGTCGTCGGCCGCACTGAGGACGCTCGAACGGGCAGACTCAAGCCCGCCCTCTTCATCGTCCCGACCGACGCGCCCGGCGTCGAGTTCCGGCCGATCGAGATGGACCTGATCAGTCCGGACAAGCAGTTCGCCCTGTTCCTGGACGACGTACAGCTCCCGCCCGAAGCGCTTGTCGGCGCCGAGGACGCGGCACTGATGCAGCTGTTCGCCGGCCTCAACCCCGAGCGGATCATGGCGTCCGCGTTCGCGATCGGCATCGCCCGGCACGCTCTCGGCAAGGCCACGGCGTACGTCAAGGAGCGTCAGGTCTGGAAGACCCCGATCGGCGCCCACCAGGGCCTCGCGCACCCGCTCGCGCAGCTCAAGATCGAGCTCGAGCTGGCCCGGCTGATGATGCAGAAGGCCGCCGCGCTGTACGACGCCGGCGACGACCTGGGCGCGGGCGAGGCCGCGAACATGGCGAAGTACGCCGCCGGTGAGGTCGCCGTCCGCGCCACCGACCAGGCCGTCCAGTCGCTGGGCGGCAACGGCATGACGGTCGAGTACGGCGTCGCGTCGCTGGTCGCCGCGGCCCGCGCGACCCGGATCGCGCCGGTCAGCCGGGAGATGATCCTCAACTTCGTCGCCCAGCACTCGCTGGGTCTACCCAAGTCCTACTGAGGTCCTGCACAGTCTGACCACCGCCACGAAGGCCAGGAGGATCCGATGATCATCACCAGCCAGTTCCCGCCCGTCGAGGTGCTCGACGTACCGATCCACGACGCCGTCCTCGGCAACGCCCAGGCGTACGGCGACCGGCCCGCGATGGTCGACGGCGTCACCGGCCGGGAGCTCAGCTACGCGCAGCTCGACCACATGCACCGCCGGGTCGCGGCCGGGCTGGCCGAGCTCGGCATCCGGCAGGGCGACACGATCGCGCTCTACAGCCCGAACACGATCCTCTACCCGGTCGTGTTCTACGGCGCCACCCGCGCCGGCGCGACCGTGACCACGGTGAACGCGCTCTACACCGCGGACGAGCTGCACAAGCAGCTGATCGACTCGAAGGCGAAGTTGCTGGTGACGATTTCGCTGTTCCTGCCGGTCGCGACCGCGGCGGTCGAAGGCACGGACGTGACCGAGATCTTCGTCTGCGACCAGGCCGAGGGGTACCGGTCGGTGATGGAGCTGATCGCATCGACCGCGCCGGAGCCGGTCGTATCGATCAACCCGGCCGAGGACGTCGCCGTCCTGCCGTACTCGAGCGGGACCACCGGCGCGGCCAAGGGCGTGATGCTGACCCACCGGAACATCGCGACGAACATCTCCCAGGCTGAGGTGATGATCACGGTCGCCGACGACGAGCGGATCATCGCGATCCTGCCGTTCTTCCACATCTACGGGCTGTCGGTGCTGATGAACCTGCCGCTGCGGCTCGGTGCGACCGTGGTCGTGCTGCCGAAGTTCGAGCTGCAGCAGTTCCTGACCACGCTCGACGAGCAGCGGATCACGCGGGCGTTCGTCGCGCCGCCGGTCGTGCTCGCGCTGGCCAAGCACCCGGCGGTGGACGGGGTGGACCTGTCGCACCTGAAGTACGTGACCTCAGCGGCGGCGCCCCTGGACGGTGAGCTGGCTGAGGCATGTGCGAAACGGCTGGGGCTGCACGCCGTACTGCAGGCCTATGGGATGACGGAGCTGTCGCCGGGGACGCACGCCGTACCGCAGGACGACCCGGAGCCGCCGCCCGGCGCCGTCGGCAAGCTGTTCCCGTCCACCGAGATGCGGCTGGTCGGTGCCGATGGCAACGATGCGGACGGGGGCGAGATCTGGATCCGCGGGCCGCAGGTGATGAAGGGGTACCTCGGGCGGCCCGCGGAGACGGACGCGACGATCGACCGGGACGGCTGGCTGCACACGGGTGACATCGGGCGGGTGGACGACCGCGGCTACCTGTTCGTGATCGACCGGGTGAAGGAGCTGATCAAGTACCACGGGTACCAGGTGCCGCCGGCCGAGCTCGAGGCGGTGTTGCTCACCGACGACCGGGTCGCGGACGCGGCGGTGATCGGGGTGAATGCCGACGGCAACGAAGTACCGAAGGCGTACGTCGTGCCGATGCCCGGCGTGGAGCTGACCGAGGCGGACGTGATGGAGTACGTCGCCGCGCGGGTGGCGCCGTACAAGAAGATCCGGCAGGTGGAGTTCATCGACGCGGTGCCGAAGGCGGCGTCGGGGAAGATCCTGCGGCGCGAGCTGCGCGCCCGCGAGGCCGCGCGTGAGTGAGGCTTTGAAGGCACCTCAGCAGGACCGGTCGCGGGCGACGCGGCAGCGGTTGCTGGAGGCTGCGGTCGAGTCGCTGGCCGAGGTCGGGTACGCCGCCACCACGGTGAGCGTGGTGGCGACACGGGCCGGGGTGTCGCGGGGCGCGGCGCAGCACCACTTCCCGACGCGGGCAGACCTGTTCGCAGCGGCGGTCGAGTACATGACCTCGGTCCGGCTCGCAGAGATCCGGGAGCAGGCCGCTGCGCTGCCAAGCGGACCTGGACGCACCGAGGCGATCGTCGGGCTGCTGGCGGACGTGTACTGCGGCCCGCTGTTCCGAGCCGCACTGCACCTGTGGGTGGCGGCGTCGACCGAGGAGCCTCTGCGACAGCAGATCGTCCGGCTGGAAGCACATGTGGGTCGACAGGCGCACCGGGCACTGCTGGAGGTACTAGAGGTCAGTGAGCGCACCCCTGGCGTCCGCGAGACCGTCCAGGGCGTCCTGGACATGGCACGCGGCCTCGGACTGGCCGACCTACTGACCGACGACAGCACCCGCCGCCGCGGCATCGTCCGCCAGTGGAGCCACATCCTCGATCAGGCCCTGCGCGCCCCCGGCGTGTGACCGAACGCCCTCCGGAAGGTGTCGATGAACGCCGACGTCGACGCCCACCCGGTCCGGTGCGCCACCCGCGTCACACTCTCCCCCTCCGCCAGCAACACCAACGCCACATGCAGCCGCAGCTGAGTCCGCCACTGCGGAAAGCTCATCCCGAGCTCGGCCTTGCACAACCTGCTGAGCGTCCGCTCGCTCGCACCGAAGGAACGACCCAGCTCAGCCAACGTCCGGCCCTCCGCCGGATCCGCCCTGAGCGCGTCACATACCTCGGTCAGTCTTGGGTCTCTCGGTGCGGGCAGATAAGTAGCCGATTCGTCCGACCGCCGCAGCTGATCCAGTAGTACGCCCAGCAACCGCCGTCGCTCACCAACCTCGCCCGCGCCGGACGTGTAGGCGGAGATCAACTCCCGAAGCAGCGGACTGACCACCAAAGCAGACGGAGCCTCCAGACCAAGCGGGTTCTCGTCCAGACCGACGGTGTGCAGCGTCGTCTGCCCGTAGGCACGGTGCTGGTGCGGCATGCGGGCCGGCACCCAGATGGCTCGGGTCGCCGGCGCCACCCAGCTACCGGCCGGCGTACTCACGGACAGCACACCCTGACCGGCGTACACAATCTGGTGGCGGTCGTGCCAGTGCAGGTCGATCTCACCGCCCGGCTCGATCGGCCGACGGCCAGTGCTACCAGGGTCTTGGCGGATTTCCGGCATAGGTTGGCATTTTATCGGAAGCCGGACAGCCGTCGGCCCGACGACGATCGAGACGTGAAGCGATCGATCGGGCTGATGGCCGTCGGGCATGCGTGTGTGGACGTCTACCAGGGCTGCGTACCCGCGCTCGTCCCGTTCCTGGTCGCAGAGCGCGGTCTCGGGTACGTCGCGGTGTCCGGCATCACGCTTGCCGCGACCCTGCTGTCCTCGGTCGTCCAACCGGTGTTCGGCGTACTGACCGACCGGCGCCCGCTCACGTGGCTGATCCCGCTCGCGATGACCACCGCCGGGCTCGGCATCGCACTGATCGGCACCACCACCGCCTACCCGCTGACCTGGCTGACGGCGGCACTCTCCGGTCTCGGCGTAGCGGCGTACCACCCGGAGGCCGCGCGGATGGCTCGCCTGGTCAGCGGCGGCAGTCACGTCGGCATGAGCTGGTTCTCCGTCGGCGGCAACTGCGGCTTCGCTCTCGCGCCGGTCCTGGTCACCCCGCTCATCGCCACCGGCGGTCTCTCCCTGACCCCGGTCCTTCTCGTCCCCGCATTGGTCGGAGCCGCGATCACCACCTGGGCTGTCCGCTCCCGGGCCACCACAGCCGTTGCACACCGACATCTCGATGGCACCGACGACTGGCCGGCGTTTCTGCGCCTGTCCGCGATCATGGTGTGCCGCTCGATCGTCTTCGTCGGCCTCGGCACCTTCATCGCCCTGTACGCCGGCCAACGCGTCGGCGGCGGCACCACCACTGGCGGCATGACCCTGTTCATCCTCTTCGCGTGCGGCGCGCTGGGCACGCTCCTCGGCGGCCGCCTGGCCACCCGCTACGGCCGGGTCCGCACGCTGCGCACGTCGTACGCCGTCGCCGTACCGGCCATCGCCTGCCTGGTGTTCATCCCCGGCCCGATGTTCTTCGCCTTCCTGGCGGCGACCGCGATCGCGATGTCGATCCCGTTCTCCCTGCACGTAACCCTCGGTCAGGACTTCCTGCCCACCCGGGTCGGCACCGCGGGCGGCATGACCCTCGGCTTGGCAGTCAGCATCGGCGGCGTCGCAACCCCGGTCCTCGGGACCATCGCCGAGCACACGTCACTCCGCCTGGCTCTGAGCACCCTGATCGCCCTGGTCCTCTGCAGCGCGCTGGTCGGCCACGCGCTCACCGAGCCGCGCTAGCCGCCTTGCATTCACGCCGGGTGCCTCGTCGTACAGGAGAGATACCCGCGGACGGTGCTGTCCGATGGGCGGTCCTCGGGTAGGGCAATAGTTGTCGATTCACATACATTGGTTGCTGATATGACTACTGAGCAGCGGGTCGACCGGGCGAGTGTGGGGCTTCGGTCGGAGCGAGGTCCGATCCTGCTCGCGGTGATGCTGAGCGTGGGGCTGGTTGCGATCGACGCGACGATCCTGGCCACCGCCGTACCGTCCGTGGTCGACGATCTCGGCGGGTTCACGCAGTTCCCGTGGTTGTTCTCGATCTACCTGCTGGCGCAGGCGGTGTCGGTGCCGATCTACGGGAAGCTGGCCGACCAGCGCGGCCGGAAGCCGATGATGCTGCTCGGTGTCGGGCTGTTCATCCTGGGCTCGGTGCTGTGCGGGTTTGCCTGGAGCATGCCGGCGCTGATCGCGTTCCGGCTGATCCAGGGGCTCGGCGCGGGCGCGATCCAGCCGATCGGGATGACGATCGTCGGCGACATCTACACGGTCGCCGAGCGGGCCAAGGTGCAGGGCTACATCGCCAGCGTCTGGGGCATCTCGTCGTTCGTCGGCCCGACGCTGGGCGGCGTGTTCTCGGACTACATCTCCTGGCGGTGGATCTTCTTCGTGAACATCCCGCTCGGGATGGCCGCCGCGTGGGTGCTCGTCCGCCGCTTCGAGGAGAAGGTCGCGGCGAAGTCCAGGCACCAGATCGACTACGCCGGCGCGATCCTGCTCGCGGTCGGCGGCTCGCTGCTGCTGCTTGGGCTGCTCGAGGGCGGCGTGATGTGGCAGTGGGACTCGGTCACGAGCATCGTGATCCTGGCCGCGGCCGTCGTACTGCTGACCAGTTTCGTCCTGGTCGAGCGGCGCGCCGCGGAGCCGGTCCTGCCGCTGTGGGTGCTCGGCCAGCGGGTCCTCAACTCGGCGAACTCGTCCGCGTTGCTGATCGGCCTGCTGATGATCGGACTGTCGACGTACGTGCCGCTGTACGCGCAGAGCATCCTCGGTACGTCGGCCCTCGTCGCGGGCTTCGCGTTGGCCGCGATGACGCTGGGCTGGCCGATCGCGGCATCCTTCGCCGGCCGTATCTACCTGCGCGTCGGGTTCCGGACCACGATGCTGATGGGCGCGATCATCGTCGTCCTCGGCGCGATCCTCCTGCTCACGGTCGGATCCGGGAGCTCGGTCCTGCACCTCGCGGCCGCCTGCTTCGTGATCGGCATCGGCCTCGGCTTCTCCGCGTCGCCGTCCGTCGTCGCGGCGCAGTCGTCCGTCGAGTGGCAGAGCCGCGGGGTGGTCACCGGCGCCAACATGTTCGCCCGCTCGGTAGGTAGCGCGGTCGGCGTAGCGGTCTTCGGTGCCGTCGCCAACGGTGTAGTCGCCGCCCGGCTCGGCTCGGACCACGAGGACCTCGAAAAGCTCCCCCGCAACGTCCTCGCCCCCGCAATCCACGACGTCTACTACGGCGCGGCAATCGCCGCAGTACTCCTCGTAGTAGCCGTGACCTTCATGCCCAACCGAGTCACCGAACGCCCCCTCGCCAACGCCTGACGCCTCACGGAAGCGGCGCGGCGAGAGCTGCCAGCAGGCCCGCTGCAGTGAAGGTGATCCAAACGGCCAGCAGCCAGGTGCTCATCCGGTGGAGCGCTTGTTTTGAAAGGGTCCCGTGGGACCTCTTCAGGATCAGGACGACGATCAGCAGGAGCAGGGCGACTGCTATGACCGGAAGGACGCCGGTGGCCCACGCGAAGGTCACAGGGCGCATGTCGGCGGCAGCTGTGCCGAGGCGGGACTGCAGGGAGCTGGCTCGGCTTGGGATCAGGAACCAGCCGGTGGCGATCCAGGTAGTCAGCACGTAGCCGGTTGCGAGGCGCAGGCCTTGGTGCAGGCTGGTGCGGAAGTGCAGAAGCAGCACGAGCAGCACGAAGGGAAGGCCGCCCCAGCACCAGCCGGCGATGCGGAGCGGCAGCTCGTGGTGGTTGAGTGCGTTGCCGAGGACGGTCGCCACGGGCTCGCCTGCGAAGGTGCCCAGTACGCCGCTGACCAGGGATACGGCAATGAACAGGCCGAGTGTCGTCCTCACCTGGCGCTGCGTGGTTGCCACGAGGCCGAACTGTGTCACGAGGGCGGTCTAGGTTGGGGGTATGCGTGCGGTCGACTGTGTGGGTGCTCTGATTCAGGGCGAGCGGCATCGGGTTTACGTGCAGCGACGTACGGCGGGGCGGCGGTTGTTGCCGGGCATCTGGGACATCGTCGGTGGTCATCTGGAGCCGGGGGAGGCGCCGGAGCAGGCGCTGGTTCGGGAGGTCGAGGAGGAGACGGGCTGGAAGGTCCGCGACATCCTGTGGACCGCCGCCGACTGGGAATGGGAGTGGGAAGGCCGGGTACGGCGTGAGCTCGACTACGTCATCACCGTCGACGGGGACCTGAGCCGGCCGCGGCTGGAACCCGGCAAGCACGACGCGTCGGCGTGGGTCGGACCGGACGACCTAGAGCTACTCATGGTGAACCGGACCGACGGCGACCGCCGGCTGCGGGACCTGTTGGCGCATACGGTCCGGACGAGGTTCACCGACCGCCTCCGGCTCGAACCGATCAGCGGACCGACCGGGGTCATGCCCGGACACGCACCGGACCTGGTCCGGATCTTCGCGGACCCGCTGGTGTCCCACTGGTACGACGCGACCTGGTCGCCCGAGGAGGCTGCCCAGCGAGCCGTCGCCTTCCAGGACAGCTGGGAGCGCGACGGCGTCAGCAAGTGGATCGCCTACGAACGCACCGGTGGATTGGTGGGCCGGGGTGGGTTGGCGCGGATCCCGGTGGATGCGCCGGTGGCGGCGGCGATCGCGGAGTTGGTCGGGCCGGAGTGGGCGTTCGACCGGTTGGAGCTCGGGTGGGCGATGGTCGAGTCCGCGCGCGGCCGGGGGCTGGCGACCGAGCTCGGTCGGGCCGGGCTGGAGCTCGCGTTCGACACGCTGCAGGCCAAGAAGGTGATCGCGTTCACCGAGCAGCACAACCGCGCCTCGCGCGCTGTGATGGAGCGGCTTGGCATGACGTACGCCGGCGAGGTCAGGTCCGAAGGCTGGGTCGAGGAGACCGGACGGGTCGAGCCAGCCGCACCCTTCGCCGTCTACGTGACCGATCCGGAGGCTCAGCTGCACCTACGCCGGCAAGAGGTCGACGAGGTGCTCACAGCGGTCGTGCAGTGGGCAGCTGGCGATGCCGACGTGCTCGGCGTCGGTCTGGTCGGTTCCTGGGCGCGTGACGCCGCTCGGCTGACGTCGGACGTCGACGTCGTCGTGCTGACCGACGTACCCGAGCAGTCTGAGGAGGTCCTCAAGGCACTCGACGCGGTCGGGGTACTGCGCCGGCAGCAGTGGGGGCCGTACCTGACCGAGCTACGCCTCGCGCGGAGGTCCGGACTCGAGGTGGAGGTCGGCTTCGCGACCAGGCAGTGGGCCGAGATCGATCCGGTCGACCCAGGGACCCGGCGAGTCGTGACCGACGGGATGCGCGTCCTGCACGACCCGCACAACCTCCTGGCCCGGCTTCAGTCCGCCTGCGGACCGGAAGCGGACATCTAGCGGTCCAGCGCGCTCAGGAAGCGCCGCCGCGACCCCTTGCCCGGCAGACCGGGGGAACTGGGGCATGACAAAGGGGCTCCGAGTGTGACCGCCCAGGCGCGGCGCTCACACTCGGAGCCGGCCACCTCAGGGGGAGGCTCCCGGTGAGGTGTCGGGGGCCTCCGGTGTCCTACCGCCCAGGACACTCGACCCTGCCTGGCCCGAGGTGTCGGCCAGGAGGTGGTTGGAACGGCTGGGCGGCGGCGATACAGGGACTCAGCCGCCAGGCCCAGCCGGGTCTGGTTGGACGGTGCGGTCCGGAGCTGAGGAGTGCTCCGGACCGCACCTCGGGTTTCGTCCGCGGCTGAGGAGTGCCACGGACCTTCCAAGCGCTACCCCTGGACGTGAGGAGACTCCAGGGCGTAGCACCTCCGGGTCTGAGGAGGACCCGGACGCATAAGGTGCTACCAGTGCCGGTAGTGCTACAGGTGTTTCAGTCGGTGGGGTCGAGCGGTCCGAGCAGGTCGTTGGTGACCTTGAGACCGGCGAAACGGCGCCGCATCGCCTGTTCGTAACGGGCCGCCAACGGCGCCTCCGCGACGTACTGCGCGATCACGTGCTCGCCGAACCAGACCCGGACTCTGCGCCGGTGCTGCCTCGACGTCATTTCCGCGATGGTCACTACCTCTCACCCCGTAACTCTGAGCCCTTGCAACCAGTTGGACTTACTGGTTGTCATGGCAGTAATGGTGCACGAGCCCAACGTGACCGCTCTAGGACCTGGAGAGGACCTTTGCCGGACCTCTTTCGGACCTCTCGCGGACATCTGAGGGACCGCACCTTGTCGTGGGGCAAAAGTCGAGACAACGTCTGAACTGACGTGAACGGGAGGAACGATGGCGGGTAGGTACGCGCCAAAGACGGTCCTGGCGCACCTGATCCAGCGCCGGAACCAGACCTACTCCGAGATCGTCGCCGAGTTCGTCGAGCTGGGTGGAACCATCACCGAGCGGCACCTGCGTCGCCTCGCATCGGGCGAGCGCGCAGGGACCACTCCTCAGACCCGGCGCACCCTGCAACGCATGTTCGGCAAGCCGGTCGAGGAGCTCCTCGCACCGTTCGTGCCCGAGCAGGCCGCCCAGGTGGTGCCGGCACCTGCCGCGAGTGGACGGATCACGACAGGTAATGAGATGGAGGTTCTCGACATGGCTGCCAGCCGCGCGAGGGCATTTGCCCTCGCGGCCCAGTCCGGTCTCGGAAGCGAGGCCATGGAACAGGTGTACGACGATGTGCGCCACGCCGCGACTGCCTACCCGCAGCGCCCACTGCCGGAGATCCTCGGCCAGCTGGTGGAGACCCAGGACCTGGTCTTCGCCCTGCTGGAGAGCCGGCAGCGCCCGGAGCACCTCCGGCAGCTGTACTTCCTGGCCGGTGTGACCGGCGGCCTGCTCGCCAAGGCTTCCCACGACCTCGGCAACCCGCACGCCGCCCTGACCCAGGCCCGCACGGCCTTCCTGTGCGCCGACAACGCCGACCACCACGGCCTGCGCGCCTGGGTGCGCGGCCTGCAGTCCCTGGTCTCGTACTGGGCCGGCAACCCGCACGACTCGGTGCGGTACGCGCAGCTCGGCGCCGGCTACGCCGAGCAGGCCAACAGCACCACCAGCGTCTGGCTCCCGGTCAGCGAGGCCCGTGCCTGGGCCGCGCTGGGCAACCCGGAGGCCACCCGCGCCGCGCTCGAGCGCGCCGAGCAGGCGTGGAACTCGGTCCGCAACGACGACCTGGACGACATGGGCGGCCTCTGCACGTTCGGCCGCAACCGCCAGCTGTACTACGCCGCCGACGCGCTGGCGTGGCTGCCGGGCGAGGTCGACCAGGCCGAGCGGTACTCCAGCCAGGCCGTGGACGCGTACGCCGACCAGAACCACCCGGAGTGGGCCTTCGGCGACGCCGCCGGCAGCCAGGCCGCGATGGCCATCACCCGGATCGCCAACGGCGAGCTGGACGGCGCGGCCGACGCGATTGCGCCGGTGCTGGGCCTGCCGTCCGAGCGCCGGATCAACGGCGTCGTGCACTCGGCCCGCCGCGTGCACCAGGCCCTACGGCAGTCCGCGCACGCCAACGACGCGCGCGAACTGCAGGAAGAGATCGAGTCCTTCACCCGTACGCCGATGCAGGCCTACCCCCGGTAGCCTGCGCCTATGGACCCGCTCACCGGCGAGCTCACCAGCCTGAGAGATTTCCGTCCGTCCGATCTCGACGACTACCTGGCCATCGCCGGTGACGACCGGGTCACCAGCTGGATGGCGTTCGACAGCTACGACCGGTCCAGGGCCGCCGAGGTCCTGGCCGGGATCGTCGAGCGGTCCGCCCGGGCCGACCGGCCCGACTACATGCAGGCCGTCACCCGGCCGCAGGACGACCGGGTGATCGGCTTCGCCCGGATCGCTCCCAGCGGGCCGTGGGCGGCCAAGCTCGGGTACGCGATCAACGCGGACCTCTGGGGCCGTGGCTACGCCACCGACGCGGCGCGGGTGATGCTGCGGTTCGCGTTCAAGACGCTCGGCAAGCACCGGGTGACCGCCGCGATCGGCCCGGAGAACGAGGCGTCCGTTGCCGTCGTCGAACGCCTCGGCTTCACCTACGAGGGCCACCTCCGCGACCACGTCTTCACCAACGGCGACTGGCGCGACTCCCTCCTCTACTCGCTCCTCGCCGACGAGTACTCCGACCGTTCATCCGGCAGCCGCCCACAGTCTTGACGGTCGGGGGCTTGGAGTGGTGGGGAGACTGGGGGCATGTCTGCCAGCCCGCTGGACCCGCTGAGGACCGGCCTTGCCCGGATGATCCTGACGAAGGTTGCGGGACCGGACCCACAGGCTGAGCGCAGCCGGGTGCACGACACCCCCGGCCCGCGCTGGTTCGCACCGGACCGCCCCATCCGGCGGGTGCACGGCGACGCGTCGATGTTCGCAGGCGGACTCCGGGCGCTGCTGCTGCAGTCGCTGCACCCGCTGGCGATGGCTGCCGTCTCGGCGCACTCCGGCTACCGCGGTGACCCGTGGGGCCGTCTGCGCCGGACCAGCTACTTCCTGGCGATCACGACGTACGGCTCCATCCCGGCGGCGGAGGAGGCGATCGAACACGTCCGGTCCATCCATGAACGCGTGCGCGGGACCAGCCCGGACGGAGTGAAGTACCGGGCATCCGATCCGCATCTGCTCAAGTGGGTGCACGTCGCCGAGGTCGACAGCTTCCTCAAGGCCCACCAGCGGTACGGCGCCAACCCGCTCGACGCCACCGAGCAGGACCTGTACGTCGAAGACGCCGCACTGGTCGCCCGCAAGCTCGGGGTGATCGATCCGCCGACCACGGTGGCCGAGCTGGACCAGATGCTCGCCGAGTACCGGCCAGAGCTCCGCGGTACGACGGAGGCGCGCCAGGCAGCCCGGTTCGTCCTGGTCCACCCGCCGGTCCCGCTGGCCGTGCGACCGGCGTACGGCATCCTGACAGCGGCCGCGGTCGGTCTGCTCCCGTGGTGGACCCGATTGCCGCTACGGCTGCCGTACCTGCCGCTGGCCGAGCAGACCGTGGTCCGAGCGGTCGGCACGGGTCTCACCAAGACGATGCGGTGGGCCCTCACCGCGCCAACACTGCAGGAAACCCGCGCGGAGGGGTGACGCGCCGGTAAGTTGTTCTCGTGCCGCTGCGTCCCCATCGTCCTCTCCCGCTGGCCACGCCGGCGGGCGTTGAGGTGCTGACCAAGATCCTGACGCAAGGCCCGATCCCGCGGGTGGAGATCGCGCGCCGCACCGGGCTGTCGCAGGCGGCTGTGACGAAGGCGGTCGCGCCGCTGATCGAGTCTGGGTTCGTCACCGACCAGGCGACCACACCGCCGGGCGCCGAGCTCGGTATCGGGCGCCCGGTCAGCCCGCTGACCGTCGTCCCGAGCAGCGTCTCGGTGATCGGCGTGAAGGTCACGCCGACCAGCCTCATTGGCGTGACCACCGATTTCACCGCGGGGATCCTGAACGTCCGGCACGACGAGCTCACCGGCACCGACCCGGAGGCGGTGATCGACCGGCTCGTGGACCTGGTGAAGGCGTTGATCGGCGACCTCAAGAACGGCGACGCCGTCGCCGGACCGCTGGCCGGGGTCGGAATCGCGGTGTCGGGCGACGTCGATGCGACGCACGGCGAGGTCCGGGACTCGCCGCTGATGGGCTGGCGTGCGGTCCCGGTCGCGGACCTGGTGCGGCAGCGGATCCGGCTCCCGATCGTGGTGACCAACGACGTCCGCGCGCTGACCGTCGCCGAGCACTGGTTCGGCGTCGGGGTGAACGCGGACTCGTTCGCGGTCGTGACCATCGGCTCCGGGATCGGCTGCGGTCTCTACATCAACGGCGAGGTCGTCTCCGGCGCGTACGGCGTCTCCGGCGAGCTCGGCCATCTCCCGCTGGCTCCTGGCGACCTGGTCTGCACCTGCGGCCGGCGTGGCTGCGTGGAGACCGTCGCGTCGTCGGACGCGATCCTGGCGCGGACCCGCGAGACGACCGGCAAGAAGGACCTCGACCTGGCCGGTGCGATCAAGCTGGCGCACGAGGGCAACGCCCACGCGCGCGAGGCGTTCGACCGGGCCGGTGAGGTGATCGGCGCAGCGCTGGCCGCAATGGTGAATCTGGTCGGCCCCGAGCTCGTCGTCATCGCGGGCGAGGGCGTGGCGGAGTACGACCTGTACGAGGAGCGGATGCGCCAGGCCTTCGCCGAGCACGCGTTCGGCGCGGCCGGCGGCTGCACCCTCATGCTGCGGTCCCACACCTTCGACGACTGGGCCCGCGGCGCAGCCGCCACCGTCATCCGCTCCTACGTCCGCGGCGAACCACCCCTCCAACGCTGACCCCATTCGAGGGGTGATCCCCGCGACCGACCCTGATCCCACCGGAGGGGTTATCCCCGCGAGTTGAGCCTTCTCCCCTCGCATACCAGAGGAGAACCCACAACTCGCGGGGATAACCCCTCGAACGCGGACTGGGCGGGCGCGGTGCGGCGGTCCGGGTGGGTGGGGAGTGGGTGGCGCCGGGGGGTGGGGTCAGCTGCGGGCGGCGGCGAGGATCTTGCGCCAGACCTTCTTGTACGACTCGAGGCCGTCGCCCGCGAGCGGGCCGGTCGGTCCGGCGGTGATGGAGACGCGCTCCGGGATCGTGCCCCAGACCGGGATGTTCTCCTGGGCGTACTGCTGCATGGCTTCCTGGTAGCTGCGGGTGTAGGTCCGCGCGGAGCAGATCACCAGGCCGGCCGGGATGTTGTCCGGCACCAGCTCCAGCACCGCCTTGACCCGCGGCGTCTCGACGCCGCCGACGCGGGTCGGGATGATGACGATCCGGGCCCGCTCGAGCGCCTTGTTCAGCAGCCGCTCGTGCGACGGAGGCATGTCGACGATGCCGATCCCCTCCGGCGGAACCTTGTCCAGGGCCTTGCTCAGCAGACGCTCGGTCGGAGCCTCCGCGATCTCGATCCGGTTCAGGTGCTCGTCGTCGGACTCCGCGATCCAGTCCGCCGCGCTGCCCTGCGGATCCGCGTCGATGAGAGTGGAGGTTCGGCGGTTGGAAGATGCCAGCGCGGCCAAGTACACCGACGTGGTTGTCTTGCCGACCCCGCCCTTCAGTGCAGCTGTCACGATGATCATGGAGTGAACTTACCCGGTTTCGGCGAAAAACCGGCGTGTCGTCGGCGTTGCCGATCCACATCGTGATAGTTGCCCCCGGCCCGTGTGAACAAGCTCAACCCGACTTCAACCTGTCACGATGAGCCCGCAGCGGGATAACGTGCCGGTCACAGGCAGCCGGGGAGGTCGGGATGAGCAGTCGTCGCGCGGTGCTGGGAGCTCTCGGGCTAGGAGTGCTGGTCGCTGGGTTCAGCCCGGCGCGAGGCGCCTGGGCCACCGCGGGAGGCGGTGACTTCGACCCCGTCCCACCACTCGACGGCCAACTGCTGCTGGACGTGCCCAGCCGCGAGAAGGATTCCAAGGACGGCGGTCAGTACCGTCACGTCGTACCGCAGGCCGTCCTTGTCCCGGGATCGGTCGCGGACATCCAGGCCATGGTCCGGTACTGCGCTCGCCACCGCATCCGGGTCGCACCGCGCGGACTCGCGAACACCACCGACGGACAAGGTCTCGTCAGCGGCCTGCTGATCGAGATGCGCGCGCTGAAGACGATCCACCGGATTGGACCGGACCACGCGGTCGTCGATGCCGGCGCCGACTGGCTGGAGCTGACGAACGCGGCGCACGAGCACGGCCTGACACCTCCGGCCTTGACCGGATTCCTCGGTCTGAGCTTCGGCGGCACCCTGTCGCTCGGCGGGATCCCGCCGGCGATCCAGTCCGGTAGCCAGGTCGACAGTGTGATCGAGCTCGAGGTCGTCACCGGGACCGGCGAGCTGCGGACGTGCTCGGCGACGCACGACCGCGACCTGTTCGAGGCGGTGCTTGCCGGGCTCGGTCAGTACGCGATCATCACCAAGGCGACCGTCCGGCTGATCCCGGCACCGGAGCGGGTCCGCGGGCACGAGCTCGCGTACACCAGCTCGACGGACTTCTTCACCGACTTCAAGACGCTGATCAAGCGCGGCGAGATCAGCGAGATCTACGGCGACTGGTGGCGGCCGGGCGAGCACGGCGAGGTCCACCACCTCAACGCGTTCACGTTCCACCCGGCCGCGACACCGCCGGACGACGCTCAGCTGCTGCGCGGGCTGACCAACACCGACGCGGTCATCACCGAGAACGACTTCCTCCCGCACGTCACCCGGATCGACGAGGCAGTCGACGAGCTCAACCAGGCGCTCGACTGGAGTCACCTGCAGAAGCCGTGGATGACCCTCTGGTTGCCAGAGGTCTCGGTCGAGCAGTACGTGACCGAAGTCGTCAGCCAGCTGACGCCCGAGGACGTAGGGGTCGGCGGCTTCGTACTGATGTATGCGCACCGCCGCTCCCGGCTGACCCGGCCGTCGCTGCGCCTCCCGGTCGGCGACGGCAGCGACTGGGTCTACCTGTTCACGCTGATGACTGCGGGGCCGCACGGAGCCGGCCCCGAGTTCGGCGCGAAGATGGTCAAGCGCAACGAGCGCCTCTTCGATCGGGCCCGCGACCTCGGCGCCACCCGCTACCCGATCGAGTCCACGCCGTTCAAGCAGGTCGACTGGCGCAGGCACTACGGCGACCGGTGGCCGCACCTGCGCGATCTCAAGCGCAGGTACGACCCGGCATCCGTCCTCACCCCGGGGCCAGGGATGTTCTAGTTACTTCCCCAGCCAGGCGTCGACCTTGGACTGGTTGTCCTTGACCCACTTCTCGGCGGCCTGGTCCGGCGTCAGCTTGTCCACCGCGATCATCCGGGCGACCGTGTTCTGGTCCTCGTTGGTCCACTTGAAGTTCTTCACCAGGTCGTACGCCGGGCTGCCCGAGTCGGCGAACTTCTTCGACACGATCTTGTCCAGGTCGTACGGCGGGTAGTCGCAGGCGACCTTCGCCGGAACGGCGTCGCACCCGGTCTTGTACGCCGGTAGGTCGATCTTCACCAGCTTGACCTCGTTGAAGAACCACTGCGGCTCGTAGAAGTACGCGAGCAGCGGCTTCTTGTTCTTCTCCGCGTCCCGGAACGCCTGGATCAGCGCGGTCTCGCTGCCGCTCTGCACGACCTTGTAGTTCAGCGCCAGGTTCTTCACCAGCGCCTCGTCGTTGGTGACGTACGACGGGTCGCCGTCGAGCAGCTGCCCCTTGCCGCCGGACTCCGACGTCTTGAACAGGGCGGCGTACTTGTTCAGGTTCTTCCAGTCGGTGATGTCCGGGTGCGCCTGCACCATCCACGGCGGCACGTACCACCCGATCACGCCCTTGACCCCGGTGGAGCCGGCCTCGACCGCCACCTTCTGGGTGGTGATGTACTTCTTCTTCAGGTCCTCGTGGCCCCAGTTCTCCAGGTTCACGTCGATCTCACCGGTGGCGAAGCCCTGCCAGGCGATCTCCTCCTTCAGGTCCTTCTTCACCACCTTGCAGCCGAGGTCCTTGGTCGCGACGTACGCGACCACGGCCGCGTTCGCCTCGTACCCGACCCACGGGCTGACGGTCAGGTTGAACGACCCGCACTCCTTGCCCCCGGCGGCCGGCTTGTCCTCCCCGACCTTCTGCCCACCGCACCCGGCCAGCGCGAGCGCGACCGCTGTCAAGACACCGGCGTACCGGAGCTTCTTCACCGCTTCTCTCCTCTTGTTCGGAAATCCTGGGTACGGCGGGCCGCCGCCTGCGTCACGCGGTCGAGCAGCACGCCCAGCAGCACGATCGCCAGCCCGGCCGCCAACCCCTTGCCGTACAGCTCGCTCTGCGCGAAGCCCGCGGCCACGTCGTACCCGAGCGCGCCGGCACCGACCAGGCCGCCGACGACGACCATCGAGAGCACGTAGATCAGGCCCTGGTTGACCGCGAGCGTGATCGCCCGCCGGGCCACCGGCAGCTGCACCTTGCTGATCACCTGCCAGGCGCTGGAGCCGACCGAGTTCGCCGCCTCGACGGTCGCGACCGGGACCGCTTTGATGCCGTCAGCAACGATCTTGGTGGTGACCGGGACCGCGAACACGACGGCGGCCGCGATCGCGGTGAACCGGCTGGTGCCGAACAGCGCGAGGAACGGCACCAGGTACACGAACGGCGGCATCGTCTGCCCGGCGTCGAGCACCGGCCGGATCCACACGTCGACCCGGCGGTTCCGCCCGGCCCACACGCCCAGCGCCAGCCCGACCGCGACCACCACGACGGTGGCGAGCAGCGTCGACGCCAGCGTGATCATGCTGTCGTGCCACACCCCGGTCGCGACGAGCAGACCCAAGCAGATCGCCGCCGGCACGGCACCGCGCCAACCACCGAGGACAAACGCCAGTACGACGACGACCGCTGCCACCAGCCACCACGGCGACCCGGTCAGCAACCCCTCGAGCGGGTTGAGCAGGGCCTTCGTCACCGCGTCCCGCACGCCGTACGTGAATCCGCCGAAGACGTCCTGGATCCAGTTGGTCACGTCCGTGGTGACCGTCGCGATCCGGGCGCCAACACCGACGCTGGTCGGGAACTCAGCGGCCCACACGTAGGTCCGCGAGAACCACACCGCGACCAGCACGGCCACGGCTCCGGCGCCGAGGAGGAGACGCCGGCGGCGGCTCGCCGTACGCCAGGGACGGTCGCCCGCGGCCGTCGTCACCCGGTCGAGCACGATCGCGATCACCACGATCGCAAGGCCCGCGTTGAACGCGACACCGACGTCCAGCGTCTGCAATGCCTTCAGGACGGTCTGGCCGAGGCCCGGCGCATCGATCAGCGCGGCCACGGTCACCATCGAGAGCGCGGCCATGATCGTCTGGTTGATCCCGACCACCACGGTCGACCGCGACATCGGCAGCAGCACCTTGGTCAGCGTCTGTCCGCGCGTCGAACCGAGCGAACGCGCCGCCTCGACGCTCTCCGGCGGCACCGAGCGGATCGCGTGCGCGGTCAGCCGAACCGCCGGCGGCGCCGCGTAGATCAGCGTGGCGATCGTGGCCGCGGCCGGTCCGATCGCGAAGAACAAGGTCAGCGGCGCGAGATACACGAACGTCGGCAGCGTCTGCATCAGGTCCAGCACCAGCGTGGCGACCTTGAAGGCCCGGTTCGACAGCCCGGCCCAGATCCCGAGCGGGATCGCGACCAGCAGCGACAGCAGGACCGCGGCGATCGTCAGCGCGAGCGTGTCCATGCTCTCCTGCCACAACCCCTGCAGCCCGACGAAGCCGAGCCCGGCCGCGGTCAGTACGGCGACCTTCCAGTTGCCGAAGGCCCAGGCGCAGTACGCCGAGATCGCGACCACCCCGAGCCACCCGATCACCGGGACCGGGCGGTCGAACGACGGCTGCGAGATCATGTTCTGCAGCAGCACGACGAGGTGGTCGACGGCGATCCGGACCGCGTCGAAGAAGACGTTCCCCTGGCCTGCGTCGTCGCGGTGCTCGGTCAGCCACCGGTGCAGCGGGGTCGTCTCCTGCCCGCCGAGGACGAGCGTGTCGATCCCGCGCAGCACGAAGTACGCCGCGAGCCAGACGACGAGCAGGACCCCGACGACCACACCCCGCCGCGGCCGCCGTACCTCGATCTCCACCCCGCCTGTGATCGAGGCCATCAGACATCCGCGACGACGGCGAGGATTTCCTCGTCGCCGATCACGCCGAGCAACGTGCCACCTTCGACGACCTTCACCGGGCGGTCGGACTCGAGGACCAGGCGGGTCGCCTCGCGGACCAGCACGTCCGGGCCGAGCTCGGGTCCGTCCAGCTGCTCGTCCGGTCGCGGTGCGCGGACGATCCAGCGCAGCGTGAGTACGTCGGCCCGCGACACGTCCCGCACGAACTCGCGGACGTAGTCGTCCGCCGGTGCGCCGACCAGTTCGTCGCCGGTCCCGAGCTGGACCGCGGCGCCGTCGCGCATCAGCAGGATCCGGTCGCCGAGCTTCAGCGCCTCGGACAGGTCGTGGGTGATGAACACCATCGTCTTGCCGACCTCGCGGTGCAGACGCACGACCTCGGTCTGCATCTCCCGACGGATCAACGGGTCCAGCGCGGAGAACGGCTCGTCGAACAGCAGTACGTCGGGGTCGTTGGCGAGCGCCCGGGCGAGACCGACGCGTTGCTGCATGCCGCCGGACAACTGCTCGGGGTACAGGTGCTCATTGCCGGCCAGACCGACCAGGTCGATCACTTCCTGCGCGCGCCGGCGCCGGTCCGGCTTGCTCTCGCCGCGGATCTCCAGCCCGTACGAGACGTTGTCGATCACCTTGCGGTGCGGCAGCAGGCCGAAGTGCTGGAAGACCATCGAGAACTTGCTCCGGCGCAACGCCCGCAACCGCTTCTCGTCGGCCGCACGCAGATCCTCACCCTCGAAGACCAGACTGCCCGCGGTCGGCTCGATCAGCCGGGTCAGGCAGCGCACCAGCGTGGACTTGCCCGAGCCGGACAAGCCCATGACGACGAACACCTCACCGGGCGCGACACCGAAGCTGAGGTCGCGGACGGCCGCCGTACAGCCGGTCCTCGCGTACAGCGCGGCCTTGTCCAGCCCGGCCAGCTCGGGGCGACGCGGGACCCGCTGGGCCTTCGGGCCGAACACCTTCCACAGCCCCTGGACCGACAGCAGGGCGTCCGCGTCCTGAATGTCGGGGTACTCGAGTTGAGCGGTCACCGGTAAACCCTCGCATCCCCGCTGTCGAACACAACGTGAACCGGGACTCTACCCAACGGGAAGGGCGACAACTCCTGTCAGGGCAGGTATGGGGGAGCCTCGCCCCAGCCCCAGTGCGGGACCGGCGCTTTGGGGGGTGGGGTCGCGCCGGGTTGCGAGTTCGCCAGGGCGATCCGGGTGCCCCACTCGATGTACGCGACGAACGCCGAGCGGAACTCCGGGTCGTCCGGGAGACCGGCCGGGTCGGCGCTCTGCCCGATCAGCGCGGCCCACCGGGACCGCTGCTCCTCCGTGAGACCCAGGTTGACGTGGTGGCCGAGCATCGCCGGGTAGCCGCCGAGCTCGTCGGTGTACCGGGTCGGACCGCGGAAGACCTCGCCCAGCCAGATCGCCACGTGCTCGCGGTGGTTCTCGCTCATGTGCGCGAACACCGGTGCCAGAATCGGGTCCTCGAGCACCTTGTCGTAGAAGACTTCGGTCAGCCGCCGCAGCGCCTCGTGCCCGCCGGCCCACTCGTACAGCGTCGGAGTACTCACGTAATCATGTAATCACGAGAACAGGGTCATGGCGACCGCCACCAGCTCAGGATCGAGGCGCGTGCCACCGTCCTCGGTGGACCAGATGATTTGCTGAAGGACGCGGGCCGCAGTCCAGTGGTCCGCGCGGTGGCGGTCGATACCGGTGACGTCGAGCATCAGGTCGTACCGGTCGCGGATCGCCTGGTGGATGTCGCCGGTCGCGACCAGGTCGTCCCAGCGGTTCCACAGCACCGGGAAGAGGTCGAAGGCCGGGTCTCCGGCGAGCGGCTTCGGGTCGATGACCAGCCAAGGCTTCCGGTGGCCGGCCATCACGTTCAGGTAGTGCAGGTCCCAGTGCAGCAGGCGGTCACCGGGCTCGCCGAGGACATCTGCGGTCAGCGCGAGGCACCGCTCGGCGACGCGGCGCTCGTCCGGGTCGGTCAGGGCCGCCGGCAGGAGCCCACGGGCGTCGGCCACCATCTGATTGGCGAGGTCCGCGAGCGTGCGGATGCCCGGCGGGGCCGGGACGACCATCAGGTGGGTGAGGATCTCGGCGAGGATGCGGGTCGCCTCGACGTGGTCCGGGAGGTCCTCGAGAGTCTGCGGCTCCAGGCGCTCGAGCAGGAGGGTGGCGGTCTCCGGGTCGTCGTCGTACACCTCGACCACGTCATCGCGGTTCCAGGTGCGCAGGGCGAGCGCCTCGTCGGCGCTCTCCTCGTCGATCAGCTGGAGCTTGAGCATCGCCGGGGTGCCGTCGTGGCGGGCTACCGGCAGGATGAGCGATGCCTCGCCGCTCATCGGCTCACCGTCGACGGTCAGTCGCCACTCGTCGAGGTACCGCGCGGCCGTCGCGGGCAAGCCGGCCAGCCACTCCGGCCGCGTCTTGCTGTGGTTCCGGAGGAGCTTCGCGGGAATCTCGATCACTCACCGCACAGTAGGTGGTTCGGCGGCGATGTGCTTGGGTTTTCCCGTGAGCGACAAGTTGGTCCAGCGGATCGTGGCCGTGAGCTACCTGGGGATCCCAGTAGTACTGCTGGCAGCAGTAGCGGCGATCGCTGCGACCGGTCCGGCGTGGGCGTGGGCTGGATGCGTCGTACCACTCGCGATGCTGGTCCTCGGTTGGGTGCTGCGCCGCCGCCACCGCTACCAACCGCGCTGGTGGATGGGGGTCGCCGGCCTGTACGGCGGCCTCACCGGGCTGATGATCACGCTGTTCCCCCTGGTCGTCGGGGTGTGGTGGCCGGCGATCCTCGCGTTGCCGGGGCTCATCCTCGGGCTGGTCGGCGGTCTCGCGCTGGCGCGGTACGCCAACCACGCGCTGCTGGTCCCGTTCCGGCCCGAGCTGGCGAGTACGCCGTACGAGCTGGTGTTCCGGCTGCGCGGTATGCCGTTGGCCGCCGTACTGATCGGCGCCGAGACCATCACGATCCAGTCGCACCCGGTGCCACGCTCGGAGCACCAGTACCGGACCTATCCCCTGACCGCGGTGACCGGCACCTTCGAGTTCACCCTGTCCGGCGCCGAACGCCTCAAGTTCCCCATCCACGTCCAGGCCGTCCCCACCGAAGGCCCAGCAGTCATCCTCCAGGCCAACGGCGAGGACTGGGTCCTCCCCACGAACCAGTCCACAACCTTGATCGCCGTCCTCGAAGAACGCCGCCCCCAGCTCTAGGCACCGCAGGCAGCTGGTGCCACGCTGCAAAGATGTTGGGCAGGCGCGTTGTGACGGCGCTGATGACAGCGTCGATGGTGGGGGTTCTGCTCGTCGGTGCAACGCCCGCGCAGGCGGCGCCGGATCCCTTGCTGCACGTGACCAAGGTGACGCTGAACCGTACGTCGGTCGCGGTGTCCGGTCTGAACACGGTGCAGGTGCAGGTCACGGTCACTGGTAGCTACGACTCCAGCGATCCGCTCGATGCGAATATCCCGGTGGTCGTGTGGTTCCGGCGGACGGCCGGGGTCGGCACGCTTCCGTACCTGGTCTCGACGGACCTGAAGCTGCAGGCGGGAACCACGATCCAGAACGGTGTGTGGATCGGGCCGGTCAACGTGCCGTCGACGGCGAACGGGACGATGACGGTCTACGGGGTGACGCCGGGATCGTACTTCGGGCGGCAGTTCCAGCCGATGCCGGTGGATCCGACGCCGGTAGCCGGGCCGGCGCTGGCGGTGACCGGTCTGCACCCGCCGAAGCTCACCGCGAAGGTGATACCGCCGGTGGTGACGGTCGGGTCGGGGTTCTCGATCACGTGGGCGGTGACCGACGCCACCACCGGAGCGGCGTACGGCAGCGGGATCCGGGTCCTGCTCGGGTACGACAACGAGTGCGTCGAGGACGCCGGCGGGATCATCGCCCGCACCGGCACGAACGGTCTGGTCACGCACGCTTATCCCGCGTCGCAGGCACAAGGGGTGAACTGTCTGCGGATCCAGGGCGCGCCGATCGACATCGCCGGACTCGGGGTCGGGGTCGCCCGGCTCGGGCTGGTCTCGGCCGCTCCGTCCAAGCCTGCCGCGCCGGTCGGAACGATCGTCCCGGTCAACGGCTCGGTGAGCGGGGCGCCGTACAACTGCCCGGTCGTGCTGCAGCGGCTCTACGGCCGGACCCAGTGGCGTGGCGTGAGTACGGCGAAGGTCCGGCAGAGCGGACGGTTCACGGTGAACGCGCAACCGGCGTACCGCGGTCTGATCCCGTACCGCGTCTACTTCCCGAAGTGCTACCAGTGGCAGATATCGATCAGCGGCACCTTCACCATTCGCGGCCTGTAAGACGCGTCAGGACGTGGCGGTTTCGCGGGCCTTGCGGTTGGTTTCGGCTTTTTCGGCCTGCCAGCCGTCCTCGTTCTTGCCGAGGCGCCAGTAGCCGGACAGCGAGACGCGGTCGCGGGCCAGGCCGCGGTCCTGGAACAGGTTCTTGCGGATCCGGAAGACGAACCCGGCCTCGCCGTGGACGAAGACGTCCGGCGTACCGGCGGGGAAGTCCAGGGCCTCGACAGCAGCGACCAGACCATCGCCGCGAGCCGCGTCGCTGCCCGCGCGGTGGAACCAGGTCACGTCGACGTCGCCGAGCTTCTGCTGCTCGGTCTCGTCCTCCACCTCGATCAGGACGGTCGCCTGCGCACCCGCGGGCAGCCGCTCGACGGCTGAGCTGATCGCCGGCAGGGCACTCTCGTCACCGACCAGCAGGTGCCAGTCAGCCGCGCTGTCCGGCGTGTAGGCACCACCGGGGCCGTTGAACCACAGCACGTCGCCCGGCTGGGCCGACGCAGCCCACGGACCGGCCACACCCTCGTCACCGTGGTGCACGAAGTCGATGGCGAGCTCCTTCGACTCCGCGTCCCACGAGCGCACGGTGTAGGTCCGCATGGTCGGCCAGTGCTCGGCAGGGAACGTCTCCCGGACCACACCCAGGTCCAGCGGCTCCGGGTACTCCACACCGTCCTTGCAGAACAGCAGCTTCACATAGTGGTCGCTGAAGTCGTTGTCCACGAAGTCGTCCGAGGTCAGCACGACCCGGATCATGTGCGGGGTGACGCGCTCGGTGCGCTGGACGACACCGCGCTTGCAGACGCGGTTACGGCGGGGTGCGGGGCTGGTCAAGAGACCACGGTCCTCTCGGGCGGGCTAAGTTAGGAATACCTAACCTAGGTTAACCCACGCACCCCAACCGCTTCACAGTCCGCGGATGTAGAACACCTTGCTGACACCGGCCTGGAAGTTGTAGCAGCGCGGGAAGTAGACCCGGTACGGGATCAGCCCCCGGTACGCCGGTTGCGCGTTGAGCGTGAACTTCCCGCTGTACGCACGGATCCGGCCGGCCGGGCTGACCGTCTTCCACTGCGTCGCGCCGTACAGCCGCTGCAGGTACACCTTGCAGGCCTGCGGTGCGCCCTGCACCACCCCGTTCACCGGGACGATCGTGCCGACCGTGGCGCTGGTCTTCGACGGCGTCGCGGTGACGACGCCGGGCCGGGCCACGAAGACTCCGAGGCCGCCGTTCGCCGTCGGGTTGCCGGGCAGGAGCAGGCAGTTGAGGAACTCCGCGTCCGCCGCTCGGTAGGTCTTGGTCACGATGCCGTTGGTGTCGGTCAGGTTCGAGTAGCCCGGACCCATGTACTCGGCGCAGATGTTGTCGTTCCCGAGCTCGACCCGGAGCCGGCTGCCGTACGACCTGCCGGTCTGCGAGTCGGTGACCGCCCACTTGATCGAGTACGGCGCGCCGAACGGCACCACCTTCGGGATCACCGACGCGCTGATCCGCGGGATGTGCGTCCCGGTGACCGCGAGCGACGGACCGGCGTACGGCGTCGGATCGGTCATGTCACCGCTGCCCGGGAAGTACGGGCCGTGGATCACCCCGGTCACCTTGAAGGTGCCGTTGGCCAACGAGGGCACGTACAGCGGGCCGCTCCAGGTCCCCGTGGTGGTGTTGCGCGGCAGGCTGGTCGAGATCAGGTACCGCTGACCCGAGCCGCCGGTCCGTTCGAGGTTCACCAGCACCGGGGTCGTGTCGGTCGGCGCGCCGGTGCCGAACCGCCCGACGACCGTGACCGTGACCGCGGCGGTGTTGAGGCCGCTGACCGCGACCGCGGTCTTGTTCAGCGTGACCGAGTCGATGTGCAGGTTCGGGTCCGGACTGGCCTGGGCCGTCATCGGTACCACGCCGAGCCCCAGGACGACGAGGCCGGCCAGCATTCGAGCCTTCATGGTTCAGACTCCCTTGATCGTGAACGTCTTGCTGACAGCCGCGACGTACGGTTGGCAGGCCGGGAAGTAGGCCCGGTACGGGATCAGGCCTTTGTACGACGGTTGCGCGGTGAGGGTGAAGCGTCCGGACTGCCGGACCGTTCCAAGGCTGACTGTGCGCCATTGCGTCCGGCCGTACAACCGCTGCAGCTGGATCGGGCACGAGCCGATCATGTTCGCGAAGGTTCCGTACACCGGCACGATCGTGCCGACCGGTGCGCTGGTCCGCGACGGGGCCGCCGCGATCACCGAGGGCCGCGCCGGGAACAGCCCCTGAGCGGCGATGTAGTACGGGTCGGTCATCAGTTGCGCGCAGTTCAGCGCGCCGGCGTCGGACGCCGTGTACGCCTTGGTGATCACGCCGTTCGTGCCGGTCCGGAACACCGGGCTGCCGCCCTCGGCGCAGGGCGTGTCGACGCCGAGGCCGATCGGGATCCGGGAGCCGTACGGCTTGCCGGTCGCGGTGTTGGTGACCGCCCAGGTGATCGAGTAGGGCTTGCCGAACGGGACGATCCGCGGGTTCACCGCTGCCGTGATCCGGGGCAGGTTCGTGCCCTTCACCGTGATCGTCTGCCCGCTGTACGGCGTCGGGTCGACCGGGGTCCCGTAGACCGGACCGCCGTACGGGCCACGCATCACCCCGGTGACCTTGAAGGTGCCGTTCGCGGTCGAGGCCACGTTCAGGCGGCCGGTCCAGGTACCGTTCGCGAGCGTGCCGCTGGTCCGTTTCAACGCCGCCGAGACGATGTCCCGGCGCGGTCCGGTGCCGCCGACGCGGTCGAGGATGACGTTCAGCACCGTGTCCTGGTCGCCGGGCTCGGCGGAGTCGTAGCCGCCCTTGACCGTGACGTTGATCGGGTAGGTGTTCAGCCCGGAGACCGCGACCGAGGTCCGGTCCAGGGTGACTTGGGTGATCGTCAGGCGCGGATCGGTATCCGCGTGCGCGACGGTCGGCAGCGCCCCCAGCACCAGGCCCGCGACCGCTGCCGCGAGCAGCGTCGCGCGCACCGTCAAAGCTCGTCTGGTCCTCATGTGAACGAGCGTGGCAGTGCCCTGACACGCTGTCACGCGCGCCTCCCCATCTCTGCGCGATCGGGCCGCGCCAGTAGACCAGTTTTCATTCAACTGGTCGAGGCGGATTGTTAACCGGCCGGTCATGTCCAGCCCAGGTGAGCGACCGTTACGGTCCGCAGTCTGAACCAATGAGCGAGGTCTTCGGTCCCGAGCGGCACCCGAAGTACTCGATCATTCGCACCGACCGCCTCGGCCGGACCACCTCGATCGGCGACCAGCTGCCGCAGAGCAAGGCGGTGCTCTTCGTCGGCGCGCCCGGGACAGGCGTGACCGACGAGCTGAACCGCGCCGAGGACCTGGCGCTGCGGAAGGGCTGGACCGCGATCCGGGTGTCGGCGCTCAAGAACCGGCCGATCGAGTACCAGCTCACCAACGCGGTCCGGGAGAACTTGGGGCGGCTCCGGAAACGCTTCGGCCGGCGCGCGGTGCACGGCCTGAACAAGACCGTCGACGACCTGACCAACCGGGGCACCAACCGGCGTTGGGGGTTCGAGGTGCGCCTCGGCGGTGGGGTGCTGCCGGCGGAGGCGGTCAACAAACGCGAGTGGGACGCGACCGCGCACGGCAACATCGGCACCACGCTGATCGACTTCGCCGACCGGCTCGGTGAGCTGGCCCGCCCGGACGACCCGAGCCAGCCGGACCGGCCGATCCTGCTGCTGGTCGACAACATCGACGACGCGCAGGAGCGGGACCGCGCCGGGCTGAACGAGCTGGCCATCCACCTGGAGAAGATGGGCAAGCCGGTCTGGCTGGTGGCCGGCGGCGGCCTGAAGTCGACCGCCACCCTGATGCAGGCGTCCCGCCGGATGTCCGGGATCGCGACCACCGTCACCAACCAGTTCGACATCCGCGAGCTGCGACCGCTGTCCGACGCCGAGCTGCGCCCGGCGCTGACCGAGCCGTTTCGCAAGGCCGGCCTCAGCTACCAGCCGGAGGCCGTCACCCATCTGCTTGAGGCGGCGAACGGCGACCTGCGCCGCCTCCGGGAGCTCGGCGTCGCCGCCGTCGGGTACGCCGGTGCGCGCAAGAACGTCACCCTCGCCGACGCGCGGAACGCGGCGGTGTGGCTCGAGGCCGAGATCGAGACCACCTACGACAGCCGCTGGGACCAGCAGGCGGGCACCACGACCGCGCAGCGGAAGCTGCTCGGCCGGGTCGCCGCCGAGGGACCGAACGGGCTCCACATGCCGGCCGTGCTGCGGGCCGCCGGCGAGGGTGAGTGGCAGGAGATCGACCAGGCCCGGCAGGAGCTGGTCGCCCGCGGCCTGCTCCGGGACTACGAGGAAACCGTCACGATCCCCGAGCCGGGTTTCCAGAACTGGATCAACAACGCACTCGGCCAGACGCCGGCGCCGGCGCGGTACCCGGTCGCCGTCCAGCACTCCCGCCCACAGGCCGCGTTGGCACCGGCCCACGAGGCGGGGAACTACTCGCTGGCCACGCAGGTGTTCGGCAAGACCGGCGACCTCGTCCACCAGATCGACCGGAAGGACGAGAAGTACGGGCGCCCGGTCTCCCTCGACGTCCGGCGTCCCAACCGCCGATCGGTGTTGTTCACCGGACCGCCCGGCATGGGGACGAGCCAGGAGCTCAGCCGGGTGAAGAAGCTGGCCGACCAGGAGGGCTGGGTCGCCTTCAAGCTGGACGCCTCCCGGAGCGAGGCGCTCGAGGCCCGGTTCCACCGCGCAGTCAAGGAGCAGCTGGGGTCGATGACGGACCGGTGCGCCCCCGGCGACGCCAAGAAGCTCGACAAGCTGGTGAACAAGCTCGCCATCGAGACCAAGCGCGCAATGAACACCGCACAGCTCCGGCTCGGCTTGGCGCCGCTGAAGATCGGGGTCCACGGCGCGTGGGAGGACGATCAGCGCAAGCGCTGGGTCGGGCTCCGCGCCGACACAGTCGGTACGACGCTGACCGAGGTCGCGACCCACCTCGCCACGATGGCCACCAACTCCGGCAAGCCGGTCGTGCTGATGGTCGACAACCTCGACGCGGCGTCGGACTGGGACCTGGTCACGATGACCGAGCTGTCGAGACACCTGCAGGAGCTGGGCAAGCCAGTGTTCCTGGTAGGCGCCGGCGGCGAGGAGGCCGAGTCACGGCTGCTCGACGCGTCGGCCGGCGCGGCCGGTGTCGAGAAGCTCGGAGCGGGCCGCTTCGAAGTCCGCCGGCTGACCCCGATCCCGCACGCCGAGCTCCGGCCGGCACTGACTGTCCCGCTGCAGGCCAAGGGAGTCCGGTACGACGACAACGCCGTCGACACCCTCGTCGCCGCCTCGAACGGGAACCCGACCCGCCTACGGACCCTGGCCGGCGCCGCGCTCGAGCTCACCGACTCGGCCACCGGGATCACACCCGAGATCGCGAACCGCGCGATGGCGCAGGTGAACGAGCAGTCCCGGGCGCTGTACGACGCCGCCTGGTTCACCTGCACATCCGACCAGAAGGAGGTGCTGGCACGCGCCGCGGCCCGCGGTTCGGCCGGCATCCCCCGGCCGGCGCAGACCGAACCGGCCGAGTCACCGAAGCGGTTCGAGCTCGACCAGGCCGCGCAGAAGCTCGTGTCGAACGGGCTGCTGACCCGCTCCGGCGGCGAGCACCACTTCAAGATCGCCGACCCCGGCTTCCAGGAGTGGTTGCAGAACCGCCTCGGCCAGCACGCCGCCCAGACCGGTGTCGCCGCCGCGGGCACGCTACCGCCGGCAAGGACGGCGGCGCCCGCCACCTCAGCGGCGGCAGCGTCCACAGTGGCCGATCGGGCCGCGTTGCGGACGGCGATCCAGGAGCTGCTCAACCGCCCGCTGCGCAGCGGCCCGCGGGCCCGCTGACGCCGGATCGGCGGCATCAGCCGGGCTCGCGGCTCACGGCTCACGGCTCACGGCTCACGGCCAGATCGAGCTGATCCACTCCGGGTGGTCGATGAACGGGTTCCGGTTGTGCTGGAACTGGTTGTAGATGACGTCGTTGCGGTGCTGCTCGAACGCGTCCGGCGGGTCGGCGGCGGCCCACGCCTTCAGCACGGTCAGCTTGCCGATGTACGGCGCGGTGCCGTTGCCGACCGAGTTGTTCACCTCGAGGTTCGGGAACCCGTCGTCGCCCTCGTACCGGACCGCCATGTAGAAGATCATCCGGGCGACGTCGCCGCGCACGGCCGGGCGCGGGGCGAACGAGTCGGAGTCCGCGGTACAGCCGGTGCACTGGGCGACCGCCGTACCACTGTTGTCGAAGTCGAGGTTGCCGCGGGCCGAGTTCACCGAGACGTCCTCGGGGCGGAGGTGGTGGATGTCGGTGCCGGGGCCGGTCGCGGTCCCGAAGTCGCCGTGGGACTTCGCCCAGACGTGCTCACGGTTCCAGTCGTCGACGCCGCCGCCTTCGCTGCTCTTCGCGATCGAGCGGCCGGAGTAGACCTCGATGACGTTGTTGCTGTTGTTCGGGTCCTGGTCGGTGACCTCGAGCGCGTCCCAGACCTGGTCGTAGGTCAGCTTGGTCTGGCTGGAGATGATCGTGTGCAGCGCGGCCTTCAGCGCGGCTCCCGACTTGCCCGCGGCGCCGGCGTAGTAGTCGCCCGGGTCGCCCGGCGGGTCCGTCGTACCGCCGCCGCTGAACGCGGTGGTGTTGGTCAGACCGGGGTGCGCGAAGTACGCGCCCAGCGAGCCGGTGACGGTGATCTTCTGACCGAGCAGACCCGGGTTGCTCTGCAGTCCGTACGACGCCCGGAAGCCCGAGGTGATCTGGACGTACAGCATCGACGAGGTGCTGGTCTGCGTCGCCGAGTCGGCCAGCGCCAGCGCGTAGTTGTTCGGGAAGTTGCTGCGGACAACGGTATTGGTTGCCGTCGGCTGGCCGACGACGTAGCCGGTGACCGAGGCAACGGTTCCGTCCTGGCGGCCGATCGCCGTACTGACGGTGATCGCGGTGGCGGCGTTCGACGGAGTAGCTGTGCCGATGATGTTGGCGAAGCCGAGCAGAGCGAGTACTACGCCGACGATCAACGTCGGCCGGACAAGTCGGGACACGGATGCTCCCAGGGGCGGTTGGGATCAGATGCCGGTCAGTCTGCCCACCCGGACCGGATACCGAACATCCGCTCCGCGAACACCAGGTGAAGGTTGAACCGGTGGGACGGCGAACGAGTGAGTGCCGCTCGTCGTCCCACCTGGGTGGCTGGGCCCCCATCGAGCCGTGGCTGTCGCCGCGACCCGCTCGCCCATCCACCAGTGAGGAGCTACTGGCGGGCAGCACCTCACCGACCGAGGGGAGGACGGACCGGTCCTCCGGTGGGTGGCGTGGTGCGGACGCCGTTTACGGACCGTACTCAGTCCGGCACGCGTTGTCCATGGCTCAGCGGTGCCGTCTCAGCAACTGATCGTGTCCGCGTGGGTCGTGCCGGACGAGCGGTAAGAGTTCACCCGGGCGGTCGCCTGGGACGGGGTCAGCACCTCGTTCTTGGCGTAGTACACCCAGTCGGCCGACTGGACGTAAGTGCTGGTGCCGCCGGAGTGCCCGGTCAGGTCGATGAACCACTCGTTGTAGTTGAGCGTCATCGGCCGCCGCGGGTACACCGTGTGGCCGTCGCCGTCATCGATGTGATCCGCGGCCAGCGAGCCGTCGATGTAGTACTTCACGTGTCCGTCGCCGACGGTCGCGACCAGCGTGTGCCAGCCCGCGTGGCTCCACCGCCGCGCGGTGCTGATCCGCCAGCCGTCGAACGGATCCTCCTGGTACGTGTTCCAGCTGGTGATGAAGTCGACCGGCCCGGTCTCACCCCACCCACCGTTCGGCAGGTACTCCGAGATGTCGAGCTCGGAGTACGTCGGGTCCCAGTCGTAGTCGAGCGGGGAGATCGCGTAGAAGGTCTGGTTGACCAGGTCGCCATCGTTGCCGCCGGCCGGGGTGTCGCTGAACTTGAAGCGGGTCGCGTAGGTGCCGGCGAAGAAGGGCTCGGTGTTCTGCTGGACCTGCGCCTGCGTCGTCCCGCCGGCCGTACCGTTGGTGGTTGCCTTCAATTGCAGGGACTTCTGGCCGTCGACCGTCGGGAAGCTGACGTTGGCCGCCGTCCAGGTGCCGTCGATGCCGGGGCCGCCGGCGCCGGTGCGGACGCTCCAGTCGTGGCCGGTGAAGTTGGGGTCGGTGCGCGAGCTGTAGTTGAAGTCGTCGAAGAACGCGCCGCAGGCCGTGACCTTCGCGGGGCCGGCCGGCGGCTTGGCGGATGCGGTGGCGACGGCGCCGCTCGCGGTCAGGGCCGCCAGGACGGCGGCGGTCGCGGCAGCACGGAACTTTCGAGATCGAGTCATCGGGGTTCACACCTTGTGTCTCGGGGGCGGTCTCTCACCTCGCAGACTGGGTTATCCAATTGGTAAAGTCAAGGCCACTGGTAAAGTTCGGTCATGCGGAGAGCCGATGCCCGAGATCGCCTGCGGCAGCTGATCCAGCTGCGCAACCCGGGCGAGCCGCTGCCCTCCGAGCGCAGCCTGAGCGAGTCGCTCGGCGTCTCCCGGCCGACGTTGCGGGCGGCGCTCGACGACCTCGCCCGGGACGGTCTGATCACCCGGGAGCATGGGCGCGGCACGTTTACCACTCGGGTCCATCAACAGCTCGAGGCGACACCGGCCGGTGAGTTCGAGGCGCCGCGGGTCGACGGCCCGCCGTGGCAGAGCCGGTTGATCAGCTTCGCGGTCGAGCCGGCTGGTGCGCGGCTCGGGCGGCGGATGGAGGTCTCACCCGGCGATCGGGTCGTCGCAGCGGTCCGGCTGCGAATCGTCGACGACGCCCCGATGTGCATCGAGCACATCCGCGTGCCCGCGGTCTTCGTGCCCGGGATCACCGGTCGCGACTTCGAGACCGGCTCGTTCTACGGCCTGCTCCGCTCGCGGTACGGCGTACCGCCGCGGGACGCCGTACAGACGACGG
Source organism: Kribbella sp. NPDC026611 (assembly GCF_040638345.1). Lineage (NCBI taxonomy): Bacteria > Bacillati > Actinomycetota > Actinomycetes > Propionibacteriales > Kribbellaceae > Kribbella > Kribbella sp. NPDC026611. The sequence goes on along the minus strand of NZ_JBEZYC010000009.1, from coordinate 322,380 downwards.
AGCCGACGGTGACGGATGCGGAGGAGTCCGAACTGCTCGGCGTACCGCTGCACTCGCCGGCGTTGCTGTTCGAGCGGACCACGCGTAATGCGGACCATGCCGTGATCGAGTACACCCGGTCGCTGTACCGCGGCGATCGCTACCGGATCACGACGCGGCTGACGTTCCCCGACTGACCACCGCGCCGGCGACCGCGGCGTCCGCAGCGCCGATCCCGGTCAGATCGGCCACCGAGCGCAGCTCCCGGTCGACACCGTCACGCAGTACTGCGCCCACCGCCAGGTCCACGTCGTCCGCAACCACCCCGGCCCGCACCGCGTTCCCGAAGTCCCCGTGATCGAGACACTGCCCGTGATCGTCGGTCGCCACCACAGCCCCCACGAACACCTCCACCGGCAGCTCACCCTTCCCCGGCATATCGGTCCCGATCCCCGTCACGTGCACGGCGTCCCTGAACAGCTCCAGCGGAAGGGCATCCCGCGCAGCCGTAGTCGCGATCACGCACGCCGCACCCCCACCCCGCCCGGCCCCGTCACCTTCCGCCCCCGGCCCGATCCCCACAGCCTCCAGCCCCGCAGCTTCGAACTCCGCGCACAACTTCTCCACAGCATTGGGTCTACGTCCCCAGACCCGCACTCGCGTCAACCTTCGTAACTCCCGCAACCACAGCACCTGCAAGTACGCCTGCTCTCCGGTCCCCAGCACCGTGACCTCATCCACGGCGCGAGGTGTCATCGCATCCGTGATCAACGCCCCCGCCGCCGCGGTCCGCCAAGCAGTCAGCTTTCCCTCATCCAGCAAGACCGCGGCCGGCGCACCAAAGCTCGCCGACACCACCAGCATCACCCCGTTGTTCACTCCGGCGATCGTGCTGCCCGTCTTCACCGTGAAGTACGGCGAACCCTCGACGTACCCCGCCTTCACATGGCAGTCACCGTCCGGGAAGTCGAGCACCATCGGCGCCGGCACCGCGGTCCGCCCCTCCGCGTGCGCCACCAACGCAGTCCGCACGGCCTCGAACACCACGTCGTACGTCGCCACGCGCGCGATCTCGTCGAGACCGACCACCCTCATCGCTTCGCCAGCCACTCGGCCCACACCTCCAACGCCTCCGCCGGCCCGGACCGCCCGATCCCGACCCGGAACCGGTCCGTCGGCGTCGCGGTCAGCTCCGACGAGTAGATGCTGGCCGGCAGCAACAACACGCCCGCGTCCTGGACCAGGTCCGCACACATCGCCTCGACGCCGTCGGCCCCGAGATACCGCGGATACGCCACGCACCCGCCGTCCGGCTTACTGAACTCGAAGAGCTCGGGAAACCGCCCGAAGAACTCCTCGAACAGCGGCAAGTTGTCGGCGATGATCCCTCGATTCCGCTCCAGGATCCGGCCCCGGGCCCGCAGCGCGATCAACGCGAGTACCTCGCTCGGCCCCGCGTTGCAGATCGTCGTGTAGTGCTTCGCCCGTTCCACCCGGTCCAGCACGGTCCGGTCCCGGCAGGCGATCCAGCCGATCCGCAGGCCGGGCAGCCCGTACGCCTTCGACATCACGTTGAGCGAGATCGCCGTACCCGACAGATCTGTTGCTTGAGGCAACGGATCGGCCTCGAGGCCGCGGTACACCTCGTCGGAGAACAGGATGATGCCGCGCTCGTCGCACAGGTCCACCAACCGTTGCCAGGCTTCGGGGGCGGGGAGTGCGCCGCTGGGGTTGTTGGGGAAGTTGACCGAGACGACGCGGGTGTTCGGTCTGAGAGCGGCCTCCACTGTGTCGCCGTCGAGGGCCCAACCGGCTTCGGGTCGCAGTGGTACCCCCGTGACGTCACACACCGACAGCGGGATGGTTTCTGCTGCCTGGTAGTTGGGGGTCAGGACTACTGCGTGGTCGGTGGGCTCCAGCAGCGTGCGCATGGCCAGGTAGATGGCTTCTTCGGCGCCGGCGAAGCACAGGATGTCGTCGGGCTCCGCGTTCTGATAGGTCGACGCGATTGCCTCGCGCAGAGCCGGCAGGCCGCGAGTCTCGGTGTAGCCCAGTGTCAGCGACTCCCAGCGCTCGCGGCCGTCGTCGTCCGCCATTGCCAGCAGCTCGGACATCGGCAGGGTTTGGGCGTCCGAGGCGGTCAGGTGGTAGCGGGCGCTGAACTCCCAGCGCGCGAAGTACGTTTCGAGGCGGAAATCAGGCAAGGTCGCCATGCGGTTCCTTCCGGGCTTGGCCGAGCAGCTGGTACAGCGCCGAGCGGGAGATCCGCAGCGCCCGGGCGACGGCCGGCACCGACCGCCGTTGGCTGAGCACGCCGGCCGCGTCGAGCCGACCGAGCAGTTCGAGCCGGTCGGCCTTCGTCAGCCGGTCGACCGGGACCCCGCGCTCCCGGACGTACGCCGCGACGAGCTCGTTCAGCTGCTCCGACCAGTCGTGCTCGAACAGCACCCGCGGCTGTCCGACCACCGGTGCTGCGAACGCGGCCAGCAACCTGCTCGCCTCCTCGAACGCGGTCCGGTCCACGTTCACGCACAGCACGTACGCCGGCCGCCCGTCGTCGTCGCGGATCACCGCGCTGACACTCGAGAGCCGCCGCCCGTCCGAGAGCGTCTTCGGGTACGGCCCGTAGACCCCGTCGTCGGTCGCGACCAGCTCGTCGAGCTCGCCCAGCAGCGAGGGGTCGCCCGGCTCGCGACCGGACAACGGGTTCCAGATCGCGGCGATCTCGTCGGTCGCCGAATCGTGCAGCACGACCTCCGCGTGCGGCGACAGCAGCCGCGCAAGGGCAGCACCGATCGGCGCCAACTGTTCAGCCTTCACGACTGGACGATAAGTCCAGATTGGACAGTTTGTCTAGACTCGCACCGGTACGTCGGTCAACTGTGCCCGCTTCAGCCCGTACAGCAGCAGACCGATCGAGATCGCGCCGACGACGGCGTACGTCACCCGCCCGCCGATCCCGTCCCAGGCGGTGTGCAGCGCGACGGCCAGCGCGTACATGCCGAGGAAGCCCGCGAAGTGCTTGCCGGTCGGTGCGATGACGAACCGCCATAGTCCCCAGCAGCTCAGCCCGGTCCAGGCGGCGTGCCCGGCCGGGGACAGCAGCCCGCGGATGAACAGGGTCTGCTCGGCCGCGCCGACGTTGCCACCCGACTGCAGCAGGGCGACGAACGCGTACCCCATCGTCTCGAGCACCGCGAAGCCGGTTCCGACCGCAACGCCGATGATCATCCCGCGGCCGATCGACGTCCGGTACCGGTGGCCGAAGAACACCACCAGGATCGCCGGTACGACGAGCTTGGCCGCCTCCTCGATCACCCCGACCCCGACCATCGGCAGCGTCCCGAGCCGCCGCATCGCGTCGTACTCGAGCAGGCCGGCCACCACGACCCCGACCACGCCACCGAACAGCAGGCAGCCGCCGAGCGTCGGCCCGTCGATCAACCACCGCCCGGACCGCCCGGCCGCGAACGTCACGAACGTCAGCGGTACGACGAGCGCACCGAGCAGGATCATCGTCGGGAACAGATTCGGGTTCCCGGTGTCGGTCAGCACGGCCAGCACGGCGATATACAGCCCCCCGCCGACGAGGAACGTGCCCAACCAGGCCCACCGGCGTACCAGCTGCTGTGCGGTCATGAGGAGATCGTGCCGGGGTTGGCGTGGTTGCGCCATGTCACAGGGACGGCAGTGATGGACAGGGCGCATTCCCGTGACCGGATTGCAAACTCGGTCCAAAGCAGAGGTGAGCCTGCCCCCAACCTCTCGAAGGAGATCCGCCTATGTCCTCCTCCCGACGCGTCGCCGCGATCACCACCGCGGCGGCGCTTGCCCTCGGCGCCGTGCCGGCGATCCCGGCCCGCGCCGCCATCCCGGCCGGCGCGACGCCGATCAACAGCTCGACCGTCACGCTGATCACCGGTGACGTCGTCCAGGTGACCGACGCCGGCGGCGGCAAGAAGGCCGCCACGGTCACCCCGGCACCCGGCCGCGAAGGCATCGCGTTCCACACCGTCGAGGCCGACGGCGGGCTCCGGGTGCTGCCGAGCGACGCCGTCCCGTATATCTCGACCGGCGTCCTGGACGCGGACCTGTTCGACGTCGACGAGCTGATCGCCGACGGGTACGGCGACTCCGCCGCCCGGCAGCTCCCGCTCATCGTCAAGGACAGCCCCGGTTTCCGCGGCGCCGAGAGCCTCGCCGGTACGACGACCACTCGCCAGCTGCCGTCGATCGGCGGCCGTGCCGTCGACGCGGCCAAGGATCAGCTGCCGGCCTTGTGGAAATCGCTCCGGCCGAGTGCCGGCGCCCGGGCGCTGAACAGCGGCGTCACGAAGATCTGGCTCGACGGCAAGGTCAAGCCGGTGCTCGACAAGAGCGTGCCGCAGATCGGTGCGCCGGACGCGTGGAAGGCCGGGTACGAGGGCTCCGGCGTGGAGGTCGCCGTCCTCGACACCGGGGTCGACGCGAACCACCCGGACCTGGTCGGCAAAGTCAAGGAGAGCGAGGACTTCTCCGGCAGCCCGACCGGTCCCCAGGACCATTTCGGCCACGGCACGCACGTCGCCGCGACCATCGCCGGGACCGGCGCGGGCGCCGGCGGCACCCGGAAAGGCGTGGCGCCGAAGGCCGACCTGCTGGTCGGGAAGGTACTCGGCGACGACGGCTTCGGGTACGACTCGTGGATCATCGCCGGCATGGAGTGGGCGGCAGCCGAGGGCGCGAAGGTCGTCAACATGAGCCTCGGCGGCGAGGCGGCCGACGGCACCGACCCACTCAGCCAGGCAGTGAACGACATCACCGCCCGGACCGGCACCCTCTTCGTCGTTGCTGCTGGCAACGAAGGCGCCGATGAGACCGTCGGTACGCCGGGCGCCGCGGCCTCCGCGCTGACCGTCGGGGCCGTGGACCGCAACGACCAGCTCGCGGACTTCTCCAGCCGCGGACCGCGCCTCGGCGACGCCGGCCTCAAGCCGGAGATCACCGCACCGGGCGTCGGCATCATCGCTGCCCGCGCGGCCGGCACGATCATGGGCGACCCGGTCGACGACCTTTACACCGCCGCCTCGGGTACGTCGATGGCCACGCCGCACGTGGCCGGCGCGGCCGCGCTGCTCGCGCAGCAGCACCCGGACTGGAAGGCAGACCAGCTCAAGAACGCCCTGGTCAGCACCGGGAAGACGCAGCCACAGCAGACCGTTTACCAGCAGGGCGCAGGTCGCGTTGACCTGACCCGCGCGGTCGCACAGAAGGTGTTCGCCACCGGTGTCGCTGACTTCGGTCTGCAGACGGCTGACTCCGGCACCCGGACCATCACCTACCGGAACGAGTCAGGCGCACCTGTCACGCTGAGCCTGTCCGTTGCCGTGACTAACCTGGACGACGGCAAGCCGGAACTCGATGGCTTCAGCGTCCCCGCGACCGTCACCGTCCCAGCTCAGGGCACTGCGGACGTCCCGGTGAAGCTCGACTCGGCCAAGCTCGGCCGCGGCCAGTACAGCGGCTGGGTCGTTGCCACCGGTCCCGACGGCGTCGTCACGCACACCGCAGTCGGCGCACTGCGATCCGGACCGAAGCACAAGGTCACGCTGCGCGCCGTCGGCCTGGACGGCAAGCCCACCGGCGTCCCCGTGATCTCGCTGTACGGCGACAACTCGCGCTCCGACGTACTGGCGTGGCTCCCGAACGACGGGTCGTCGTACACCGCCGAGGTGGAAGAGGGCACGTACCTGCTGCACTCGCTGGTCGAGAACAACGACCCGCAGAACGAGCAGGTCAGCCTGTTCACCGACCCGAACGTCGTGGTCAGCAAGGACACCGAGATCGTGGTCGACGCTCGCAAGGCGGTCCCGATCACGATCGAGACGCCGAAGCCGGCCGAGCAGCAGGCGGTGCTGAGCTACTACGTGCACCGCGAGTACCCGAACGGCCGCTCGATCAGCCACGGCGTGATGCACTTCAGCACGGTCAAGCAGGTCAACGTGACCCCGACCCAGCCGGTGCGCGACGGCTCCTTCGAGTTCTCCTCCCGCTGGCAACTCGTCGCCCCGCTGGTCCAGGCATCGATCCCCGGTATCACCGGCCCACTCGACATCAACCTGCTGCACCAATCTCCGTCGTTTGAAGGTAAACGACGCTTCCCGCTCGTGTACTCCGATCCGTCGCTCAAGGGCGTGCGCGGCGCTGTCGTGGTGATGGCCGCCGACGACGAAGAGGCGCAGATCGCCGCAGCGGCTCAGGCCGGTGCCGCGGGCATCATCCTGGTCCGCCCGCCGGACTTCTCCGCCTGGACGGTCTGGCGCCCGACCGGCGACCGCGAACCGATCCCGGCCATGGTCACCACCAGCAAGGACGGCCAGAAGCTCATCGACCGCGCTCGTAGGACCAAGGCGACCATCGACCTCACCCTGACCACCTCCAGCCCCTACCTGTACGACGTACAGCAGGTCTCGACCGGAGCCATCCCGAAGAAGATCGACTACAGGGTCACCGCGGCCAACAGCCAGCGGGTGACCACGCGGTACGCCGACAACGGTGGCTTCAACTGGGCCAAGGAGCAGCGGTTCGGCTGGCGCCCGTGGCAGCAGTACTCGTGGAACGACGCCCAGCGCTTCGTAGAGACGCCCAAGGTCCGCGAGGAATGGGTGACCTCAGGTGACTCGCTCTGGCAGCACCGGGTCCACCACCTCTACACCTGGGACGACATGAACCCGCTGGCCGGCGGTATGACCTCACCGCCCCGGTCGTACCGCACCGGTACGTCGGACGAGACCTGGTTCGGCCCGGTCGTCCGGCCGGCTGTCGCACCGGGCATCCAGTCCACCCGCACCGGCGACCGGCTGTCGCTCCGTATTCCGAGCTTCGTCGACGCGGCCGGCCACTACACGGTCGGCGAGACCACGTCGTCCACGGCGACCCTGTCCCGGGACGGGCAGGTCATCGCGGAGCTCCCGGACGCGTGGGAGGACGTCATCACCTCCAGCCCGGACGCGGCGTACCGCCTGGACCTCACGACCGAACGCGACGACCCGGAGGAGTGGTCGTGGGGGACCCGCACCGAGACGTCCTGGCAGTTCCGCTCGGCCAAGCAGTCCGACGACAAGGCCACACCGCTGTCCCTCCAGCAGCTGTCCTACAAGGTCCCGGTCGACCTGACCGGCCGCGTCAACGCCCGCACCCACACCGTGGGCCTCGAGTCGCCCCGAGCAACCGCACTGCAGGCCTGGGCCTCCTACGACGAGGGCAAGACCTGGCGAAAGCTCCTGGTGATCGGCGCACTCGGCCACTACCTCGCTGTAGTGCCCAACCCTCACGACACCGTCTCGCTGAAGGTCACCGCATCCGGTAGCCGCGGCAGCATCACCCAGACCGTCATCCGCGCGTACGGCGTGCGGTAGGTTGCGCGACCGGCCTGGTCAGATCCAGCTGCGTTTGGCGGCTTGGTAGGCCAGGCCGGTCCGGGTGTCCACGCCGGCCAGGGCCATCATCCGGTCCAGGCGGCGCTGGACGGTCCGGCGGCTGATGCCCAGCTGGGTAGCGATCGACTTGTCCGGTACGCCGGCCACCAGCATCGAGAGCAGCAGCCGCTCGGAGTCGTCCAGCGCCTCCGGCTCGTCGCTGTCGGTCTGCTGGTGGTGGAGGCGGACCGGCGTCGCCGCCTCCCAGTGGCTCTCGAAGAGGGCGAGCAGTGCGTCGAGCAGCTGCCCGCGGCCGATGATGGCCGCGGTCGGTTCGCCGACGCTCATGTCGTCGTCCCGGACCAGCGGACAGATGGCAGTCGCCCGGTCCACGATCGCGAGCCGGACCGGCAGGGTCGGGAGGACCCGGGCCTCCTCGCCCCAGCTGACGCCTTCGGCGATCGAGTCGAGCTCGCCGGGCGTCTCGATCAGCGCGCGCTCGTAGATCGCGCGGTACCGGACGCCCCGCGACAGAGCGCCGTACTCCTCGGTGTTCTCGGCGCCCTGCATCGCGAGTGGATTCGCGCGGCAGAACCAGAGGATCTCCTCGCGGGCCGAGTTCTGCAGGTCGCGGAGGCGCTCGCGGAGCGTGGTCGCGCCGACGATCACCTCGACCAGGTGGTGCGCGTCCCGCCGGCTCGCGCTGGCGCGGAACTCCTCGCTCAGCGACGCGACCGTCTTCCGGGCCGCCTCGAGCGACTCCTGCCTCCGCAGCAGCGTGGTGCCGAGGGCAACGTCCGGCGGCAACGGCCGGAACACCGGTTCGTCGGCCGGCTGGACCGTCACCAGGCCCTTGGCCTGCAGCCGCTGGAGCACCTCCTCGGTCTCCTGTTGCCCCAGCTCGGCGACCTCGGCCAGCTCCGCCGCACGCGCCGCCGACAGCCCCACGAGCAGCCGGTAGGCCTGCTCTTCGCGCGCGTCGAGCAACATCCCCTCCTGCATGCACCCCACCTAAGCAGGGTTCATGACGCGGAAGCGAGTCGTTTCGATGCGGCACAGAACTGCCACGGCACCGTTCGGCCATCACGGGATCGCTGAAGCCCCGTCACTTTCCGGTCAGCAGTCGCGGAACTCGCCGCCGCCGAGCAGCCCGCCCATGGAGAGAAGTACGAATGATGAGTCTGACCGACTATGCCGGCGTCACCGGCCTGTTCGCCGCGGCCGCCGTTGCTGTCTGGATGCTGCGCGCCCGCCCGCCCGACCGCCCGACCGCCCGTCCGACTGCCCGTCCGACCGCTCGCCACCGCGGCGCGCCTACCCTGCGGCTGCCGCGATCGGCGCACCCGGAGCGCGCTTCCTCGCGCGGCAGCAGGTAAGCCCGCCCTAGGGCTCCGCTCAGTGCGCCCTGGACACACCCAGCTCGCGTCCGTCCAGCTTGTCCCGGACAGCCGCGGCCGGCTCGGTACGGCGCTGAGCGGCGTACAGCGTCAGCGCGGCGGACCAGGCGGCCCGCGCCTCGTCCGCATGGCCCAAGGCATGATGCGCATCTCCGAGCCGGTCGAGCGAGTTGGCTTCGTGGCGCTGGTTACCCACCTGACGATAAATGTGGAGGGCCTGCTCGAGCCTGGTCACGGCCTCGTCGAAGTGGCCGGTCTGCAGGGCGGCGAGGCTGAGCGTGTCGAGGGTGTCGGCCTCGCCCTCGGTGTTGTCGATCCGGCTGTTGAGCTCCAGGGACGCCAGGCCGGCCGATCGGGCTTCGTCGTAGCGGCCGAGGCTGGTGTAGATCCAGGCGACGACGCCGTACGCGTCGGCCAGCCACGACGGGGTGTCGAACGTCTTGTAGAGCTCCAGCTGCGCGAGGCCGTACTCGAGGGCGCGCTCGTAGTCCTCGCGGTCGATGTTCGCGGTCGTCAGGCTCTGCAGGACCGCAGCGCGCTGCGGCTGCTGACCGCTGCGCTCCGCGTAGCCGAGCGCCAGCTCCAGATGCTCCAGGGCTTCGTCATGACGGCCGATGTGTGCCCGGCTGCGGCCGTAGAAGCGGTGCACGTAGACGCGGGCTACCAGGTCGCCGAGGTTCGGAACGACGGTCAGCGCGCGGTCCCACATCTCCGCTGCCACCTCGTCCTGGGCGCGACGGGTCTGGTAGGGCACCAGCGCCCAGGGGATCTGCCAGACGATGTCGTACCAACCACGGTCGGCCGCAAGGCGCTGGGTTGCCAGCAGGTTGTCCGCCTCGGCGTCCAGCCACTCCGTCGCCGCGGTGACTGACTGCAAGCCGACCGGACTGGTCCGCTCCTGGGTTACCGGCGTGCGGTCTGGAACCAGGACCCGGTCTGCCTCGATCGCGCCCTGGCGGTAGTAGTCGGCCAGGCGCCACAGTGCCTGTTCGTCGACCTCCTGCTCACAGGCGTAGAGGCGGACCAGGTCGTGGAGGCAGTAGCGGCCGGGGACGTGCTGCAGAAGGAGGCTGGCGTCTTCCAGTCGACGGAGGGCGGTGCGTGGGTTCGAGCCGATTAGCTCTGCGGCGGACGCCGTACTGATGTCTGCACCAGGCGCGTGCGCGAGCAGGGCGAGCAGCCTGGCCGCCTCCGGATCCAGTGCGCGGTAGGAGCAGTCGAACACCGCACGGAGCCCTGTGTCAGCCTCGCCGGCGTCGAAGGCGTCAAGCCGCGCCTCCGCGTCCCTCAGCTCATCCGCCAGCACCGACAGCGGTAGGTCGGGCCGCCCTGCCACCCGGGCCGCGACGATCGCGAGTGCGAGCGGCAGCCCCGCACAGTGAGCAAGCAGCTCGCCGAACGCCTCCACCTCGGACGCAGCGCGCTCCGCGCCGATCTGACTGCGCAGCAACTCGCATGCGTCGTCTGGCTCGAGTACTTCGAGATCGAGCGGTACTGCGCCGTGCCGGGTGAGCAGTCCGCCGAGCCGGTTGCGGCTGGTGATGATCACCGTGCACCCGGATGTCCCAGGGAGTAGCGGAGCGACCTGTGCCGTGTCGCTGGCGTTGTCGAGGATCAGTAGCAGCCGCTTGTCGGCCAGCATCGTCCGGTAGAGGCCGACGCGGGCCTGTGGGTCGGACGGGACCTGCTCTGCGCCGAGTGCCTGCAGCAGGACGCCGATGGCTCGCTCGGCGGGCATCGGGGGCTGGGTGGGGTCGAACCCGTTCAGCTCCACGAACAGCTGCCCGTCGGGAAAGCGGTCCAGATTCCGGTGTGCCCAGTGCAGTGCCAGAGCGGTCTTGCCGATCCCACCGACGCCACCGACGGCGGAGATCGCGATCGTCGACTCCTCGGTGGCGAGAGCCGCAGTGAGCAGCTTCAGCGCCGGTTCACGACCGACGAATCTCGGCGGTGCGGCCGGCAGCTGCCGGGGGACCGGTGCGCGAACCTCATCGGTCGTCAGCAGCTCGCGCTGCAGTTGCTGCAGCCGCGCGGACGGCTCGATGGCCAGCTCGTCGATGAGTGCGCGCCGGATGCGGTCGTACTCCGCCAGTCCGGCGGAGGTCTGGCCGGAGCGGTGCAGGGCGAGGATCAGCTGGCCGGCGACCCGTTCGTCGAGCGGGTGCGTCTGCGCGCGCGAACGCAGTACCGGCAGCTGGGCCTCGCCGTACCTGAGGTGCAGGTCGGTCAGGTCGAGCTCCGCGGCGAGGCGCTCGGCCTCCAGGCGGCTGCGCTGCTGGTTGAACCACGGGGTGTCGGCTCCGGCGAACGGCTCGCCCCGCCACAGCCCGAGCGCCTCCTCGAACAACGCGGCCGACTCCGAATCGCGGGCCGCAGCAACGAGCCGGCGGAAGCGGTGGAGGTCGACGGACTCCGGGTCGGCGCGCAGGACGTAGCCGCCGGACTGGCGGGACAGCTCGTCACCGACGACGCCGCGCAACCGGGACAGATACGCGTACAAGGTCTCGCGGGCGCGCTGCGGCGGCTGCTCGCCCCACACCCGGTCGATCAGCTGGTCCGCGGTCACCGGGCGGCCGAGCTCGACCAGCAGCACCGCGAGCACGAGCCGCTGCCGCAGGTGCCCCAGCCGGACTGGCTCGAGCTCGCCCAGTACGCCGTACTCCATCGCTGCCTCCACCGCGCCGACCTGCGGATTCAAGGCTGGCACAAGGTGGCGGTCAAGACCGCCGAGCGATGCTGCAACGGTCCGAAGGAGGAGATGAGATGCGCAAGGACTCTGCCTACCAAGGTTCCTAACAGTAGTTGTCGTGGACAACCAGTTCGCCCAGGCCGGAATCCCGGGATCTGTCGGCGGTCGGTGCGACAGTAGGGCGATGACGGGGATCCGGATCGGTATTGCCCAGCCGGAGATCAGTGCGGACGCACGGGTCAACGGGAAGACAGTGCGCGCGGCGATGCGGAAGGCGGCCGCCGCACGGGCCCGGCTGGTGCAGTTTCCGGAAGGGATGCTGACCGGGTACGCGAAGGAGCAGGTCGCCGACTGGTCGCAGGTCGACTGGCCGGTGGTGCGCACCGAGCTCGAGCGGATCCAGAAGCTCGCCGCCGAGCTGCGGATCTGGGTCGTGCTCGGTTCCGCGCACCCGCTCACGCCACCACACCGGCCGCACAACAGCCTCTACGTGATCTCGGACGCCGGCGAGCTCGTCGACCGGTACGACAAGCGCTTCTGCTCGCACACCGAGATCACCCACTTCTACACGCCCGGCTTCGACCCGGTCGTGTTCGACGTCGACGGGTACCGGTTCGGCACGGCGATCTGCGTGGAGATCAACTTCCCGCACCTGTTCACGCAGTACGAGCAGCTCGGCGTCGAGTGCCTGCTGCTGTCGGCGTACCCGGTGGACCCGATCTTCGAGCTGAAGGCCCGCGCGTACGCCGCGATCAACTGCTACTGGGTCGCGATGTCGCTCCCCGCCCAGACCGCCGACCTGATGCCGTCCGGCCTGATCACCCCCACCGGCACCTACACCAGCCAGGTCACCGGCCCCGCCGGCCTCACCATCGCCACCATCGACCGCGAAGACCCCACCTTCACCGTCCCCCTCACCCAAGCCCGCCCCTGGCGAGCCACCGCCCGCAAAGGCACCATCTACCGCACCCGAGCAGTCCAAGACCCCCGCTCCCGCGACCACACGACCGTGTGAGGGTCGACACGCCCCTGGAAAGCACGAAGTCCCGGTCGCATCGACCGGGACTGTCTGCTTGGTGTGCGCGAGGGGGGAGTTGAACCCCCACGCCCTTTCGGGCACACGGACCTGAACCGTGCGCGTCTGCCTATTCCGCCACCCGCGCGCTGTCGTTTCGACCTGGATTACGCTGTCGTCGCGACGAGAAGGAACAGTAGCACGGGTTGTCCCGGTGCTTCACATTGCCGGTTGGGTCGAACCGACCGATACGATCGATCGTCGTACCTGGTGTGTCCGCCACGACCGGGGGACGACCTGAGGCGTACCGACCGTGGAGGAGGAGGCGTGCGACCGCTGCAGCGCTTCGAGCGACGTCTGGAAGGCATTGTGAGCGGTGTCTTCGCGCGCGCTTTCAAGGGTGACGTCGAGCCGATCGAGCTCGCGGCGGCGCTCAAGCGTGAGATCGACAACACCGCGCGCATCCTCTCCAGGGATCGCCGGCTGGTGCCGAACCACTTCACCATCGAGCTGGGCCCGGACGACTTCGAACGCCTGAACGCGTACGGCCGGACCCTCAACCACGAGCTCGCCAACGAGCTGCGCGACCACGCCGACATCCAGCGGTACACGTTCTCCGGGCCGATCGACATCGAGCTGACCCAGCAGGACGACCTGCCGACCGGTAAGTTCCGGGTGGTCAGTGCCACGGTCGGTACGCCGCAACGGCGACCGTCCTACCAGCAGCCCGAACAGCAGCCCTACCAGCAGGAGCCCTACGTGCCGCCGAACGAGCCGGTCGTGCAGAGCGCACCGCCGTACGACCCCGCACCGCACCAGCCGCCCCCGCGCCGCGGTCACCCGCAGGTGATGCTCGAGGTCAACGGCCGGCGCCGCCCGGTCAACCCGCCCGGCGTGGTGCTCGGCCGCGGTACCGACGCGGACATCCAGATCAACGACCCCGGGGTGTCCCGTCGGCACGCGGAGATCCGGCTGATGCCGGAGGGCCCCGATGGCATCCGCGTGGTGCTGGTCGACCTCGGCTCCACCAACGGCACGCTCGTGAACGGCCGGCGCAGCACCGAGGCCGAGCTGGTCGACGGGTCGACGGTCCGGATCGGCAACACGACCATGACGCTGCGTCTCGCGGACGAGCCGATGGCCCAGCCGCCGAGCAGCGGGTGGTGACTGACCTTCCATGTCGGAACTGACCCTGACCCTGATCAAACTGGGGTTCCTGGCCCTGTTGTGGATGTTCGTCCTCGCGGTGCTCTCCGTGATCAGGTCCGACCTGTTCGGCGCGAAGGTGGACGCCCGCGCGGCGGCCCCGGCCGTGCCCGCCGCGGCGCGTACACCGAAGGCCGCCAAGCCCGTGAAGAAGCGCAAGGGCCTGCCCGGATCGGTGACGATCGCGGACGGCCCGCAGGCCGGCGTCGGTGCGACCCTGGTCGAGGAACCGGTGATCATCGGCCGCGGCTCGGACTGCCAGATCCGCCTCGACGACGACTACTCCTCCACCCGGCACGCCCGGGTCTTCCACTCCGAAGGCCAGTGGTGGGTCGAGGACCTCGGCTCCACCAACGGCACGTACCTTGACGGTCAGCGGGTGACCCGCCCGGTGCCGGCCGAGATCGGTGGTTCGATCCGGATCGGCCGGACCACGCTGAACATCGCGAAGTAGGCCTGCCTCGATGACCCTGTCGCTCGACTACGCCGCACTGTCCGACGTCGGACGGGTGCGCCGCAACAACGAGGACTCGGCGTACGCCGGTCCGCACCTGCTGCTGCTCGCCGACGGAATGGGCGGCGCGGCAGCCGGTGAGGTGGCCAGCGCGGCGGCCGTCCAGGTGATCCGGCGGCTGGACACCGCCGAGATCGGCGGCGAGGACATGATCGAGGCGCTGGCCGGCGCAGTGCACCGGGCCAACGAGCGGCTGTCCGAGCTGGTCGAGGAGGACCCCGAGCGCGAAGGCATGGGCTCGACCGTCACCGCGCTGATGTTCGACGGGCAGCAGCTCGGGCTGGCGCACCTCGGCGACTCCCGTGCGTACCGGATGCGGGACGGGCTGCTCTACCAGCTCAGCCACGACCACACCTTCGTGCAGTCGCTGGTGGACGAGGGCCGGATCTCCCAGGAGGAGGCCTTCACCCACCCGCACCGCAACCTGATCCTCCGGGTGCTCGACGGCCGCCCGGACTCCGACCCGGACCTGCAGATCCTGGACGTCCAGGCCGGCGACCGGTTGATGCTGTGCAGCGACGGCCTGCCCGACTACGTCAGCGACGAGGTCATCGCCGCCTCGATGGCGGGCGGTACGCCGGACTCCGTCGTCGTGGAGCTGATCACGCACGCGCTGGAGGCCGGCTCCAACGACAACGTCACCTGCGTCGTCGCCGACGTGGTCGAGACGCCGCCCGCGAGTGGTGCGTCCCCGCAGCTCGTCGGTGCCGCCGCCGAGCTCGCGCAGGGCAGCACCGGCCGCGGTGAGCCGACAACGGCGATCCGCGTCGGCGGCGACGGTATGAGCGGTGGCGGTCATGGGGGTCCGCTGGACCCGGAGGAGCTGCGCTACGCGCCACGGGCTCCGAAGCGGTTCCCCTGGCTGCGGCGGATCGCCGTCGTGGTGATCATCCTCGCGCTGATCGGTGGCGGCGGCTGGTTCACCTACAGCTGGACCCAGAAGCAGTACTACGTCGGCACCGACGGCGACAACGTGGCGATCTTCAAAGGTGTGGAGGCGGACATCCCCGGTCTGACGTTGTCGAGGGTGTTCGAGCGCCAGAACCTGCAGGTGAACAAGCTGCCGACGTACAGCCGCGAGCAGGTCGAGGGCAACATCCAGGCGGACAACCTGGCCGGTGCCCGGTCGATCGTCAGCGAGCTGCAGCGCACCGCCGACGAGTGCGCGGCGAAGACCAAGCCCACGCCCACCCCGAAGCCGCCGACACCGAAGCCCAGTACGCCGCCCGTCTCGAAGCCGCCGGTGTCCAAGCCACCGGTCACCACCCCGCCGCGGACGACACCGGTGTCGACCACACCGTCGACCACGCCTAGCACCCCCGTGGACCCCGACGACTGTGACGGCGTCCGATGAGCATCGCGTCGACCTCCGTCATCCAGATCATCCCGCGGACCCGGCGTGGGGTGGAGGCGCTGCTGCTCGCGATCGCGGTCGCGGTCTCGGTCGGTGCCTACGTGAACATCGGCATCACCGCCCAGGACGGCGTCCCGGCCAGCACCGGCCTGTACGCCGCCGGCATCGGCCTGCTCGCGTTGATCGCGCACCTGGCGCTGCGGTTCCGGGCGCCGTACGCGGACCCGGTGATCCTGCCGTGCGCCGTGCTGCTGAACGGCCTGGGCGTCGCGATGATCCACCGGATCGACCTCGGGCTGACCGAGATCGGCCGGACCAAGGGCGTCCCGTTCGCGCCGCAGCAGATCACCTGGACCGCGGTCGGCGTCGTGCTGTTCCTCGCCGTCATCATCGTGGTCCGCGACCACCGGCGGCTGCAGGCCTTCACCTACACCCTGGGCCTGACCGGTCTGGTCCTGCTGGTGCTGCCGCTCGTGCCGGGCATCGGCGCGAACGTCAACGGCGCCCCGATCTGGATCCGCGTCGCCGGGATGTCGTTCCAGCCCGGCGAGTTCGCCAAGGTCTGCCTGGTCATCTTCTTCGCCGGCTACCTGGTCGTGAAGCGCGACGTCCTGACCCTGGCCGGCCGCCGGTTCCTCGGCCTGGACCTGCCGCGCGCCCGCGACCTCGGGCCGATCCTGATCGCCTGGCTGGCCAGCCTGGGTGTCCTGGTCTTCGAGAGCGACCTCGGCTCCTCGCTGCTGTTCTTCGGCCTCTTCCTGTTCCTGTTGTACGTCTCCACCGAGCGGGCCGGCTGGCTGATCATCGGTGGCCTGCTGTTCGCCGGCGGTGCGTACTTCGCCTACCAGACCTTCGGGCACGTGCACCGCCGGGTGACCGACTGGCTGGACCCGTGGGCGATCGACGGTGGCCAGGTCAAGCTCGGGCTGATGGGCCAGTCCTGGGGCGGTGTCCTCGGCCGCGGCCTGGGCCAGGGTCACCCGGAGCTCACGCTGTACGCGAACAGCGACATGATCATCTCCTCGATGGCCGAGGAGCTCGGCCTGACCGGCCTGATCGCGATCATCCTGATCTACACGCTGATCGTCGAGCGCGGCCTGCGGGCGGCGCTCGGCTGCCGGGACATCTTCGGCAAGCTGATGGCGACCGGCCTGGCGATGTCGTTCGCGCTGCAGGTCTTCGTGATCGTCGGTGGCGTCACCGGCCTGATCCCGCTGACCGGTCTGGCCACGCCGTTCATGGCGCTCGGTGGTACGTCGCTGGTCGCGAACTGGGCGATCATCGCGCTGCTGCTCCGGATCAGCGACCAGGCCCGGCGGCCGCAGACCCCGGCCGCTCCCGTGTCCGACGAAACGATCGCGATGGCGGTGCAGAAGCAGTGAACTCAGCGATCCGACGACTGGCCGTGGCAGCGATCATCCTGATGCTCGCGCTGATGGCGAACTCGACGTACCTGCAGGCGTTCCGGTCGAACGAGATCAACGGCCGCAACGACAACAAGCGGGTCCGCGACTCGCAGTTCTCGGTCAACCGCGGCCCGATCCTGATCGGCAGTACGCCGGTCGCCCAGAGCAAGCCGTCCAACGACTCGTACAAGTACCAGCGCACGTACGCCTCCGGCCCGGTCTACGCACCGGTCACCGGGTACTACGCCTACGTCTTCGGCCGCGGCGGGATCGAGCTGACGATGAACTCCGAGCTGAACGGCTCGGACCCGTCGATGGCGTTCCGCCGGATGATCGACGTGATCAGCAACCGGCCGCAGCAGGGCGGCAGCGTGACGCTGACGCTGAACGCGGCGGCCCAGCAGGCGGCGTACTCCGGGCTCGGCAAGCAGACCGGTGCGGTGGTGGCGATCGAGCCGAAGACCGGCCGGATCCTGGCGATGGCGACGACGCCGTCGTACGACCCGAACCGGCTCGCCTCGCACGACCTGAAGAAGGCCGCCGCCGCCTGGGACGACCTGACCAAGGACGCGGACCGGCCGCTGTCGAACCGCGCGGCCCAGGAGCTCTACCCGCCGGGCTCGACGTTCAAGCTGGTCACCGCGGCAGCCGCACTGTCCAGCGGTAAGTACACGCCGGAGACCAAGACCAACTCGCCGGCCGAGCTGGTGCTGCCACAGACGACCGTGCCGCTGGTGAACGAGGACCACAAGAACTGCGGTGGCAGCAACAACGCGACGCTCACGGTCGCGCTGCAGTGGTCCTGCAACACCGCGTTCGGCTCGGTCGGTCTCGCCCTCGGCCCGGACGCGCTGCGCGAGCAGGCCGCCAAGTTCGGCTTCGGTGCGCGGCCGCTGGCCGAGCTGCCGAGCGTCGCGACCAGCCAGTTCCCCGGGGACCCGAACGAGCCGCAGACCGCGCAGTCCGCGATCGGCCAGTTCGACGTCCGGGCCACGCCGCTGCAGATGGCGATGGTGGCCGCCGGCATCGCGAACAAGGGCGAGGTGATGAAGCCCTACCTGGTGCAGAACGTGAAGACCCCGGACCTGAAGACCGTCACCGAGACCAAGCCGGAGACCTTGCACCAGGCCGTCACCCCGGAGGTCGCCGCCCAGCTGAACGCGATGATGGTCAACGTGGTCAACAACGGCACCGGCAAGCCGGGCCGGATCGACGGCATCCAGGTGGCCGGCAAGACCGGTACGGCGCAGACCTCGAAGGACCGCCCGCCGTTCGCCTGGTTCACCGCGTTCGCGCCGGCCGACGACCCGAAGATCGCGGTCGCGGTGCTGGTCGAGAAGGCCGACGTGGCCCGGGACGACATCGCCGGCGGAAAGCTCGCCGCCCCGATCGCCAAGAAGGTGATGGAGGCGGTGCTGAACCAATGAGCACGATACGGAATGATGCCGTCACAGCGCGTCTTTCCAACGGGGATCCACGTGTGGCGGCCGCTACCGTGGGCAAGTTGAGTGTGTTTTTGTCTACCGCAGACAGGTTGGAAGGCTGAGTCATGACATCGCAGGCACGTCTCGTCGGCGGCCGGTACGAAGAAGGCGAACCGCTCGGCCGCGGCGGCATGGCCGACGTCCGCCGGGGCGTGGACAACCGGCTCGGCCGGGCGGTCGCGATCAAACGGCTGCGGGTCGACCTGGCCAGTGACGCCACCTTCCAGGCCCGGTTCCGGCGCGAGGCCCAGTCGGCCGCGTCGCTCAACCACCCGACGATCGTCTCGGTCTACGACACCGGCGAGGAGCCCGACCCGAACGGCTCCGGCGTCACCATCCCGTACATCGTGATGGAGCTCGTCACCGGCAAGACGCTCCGCGACCTGATCCGCGAGGGCCGCAAGATCATGCCCGAGCGCGCCCTGGAGATCACCTCCGGCGTGCTCGAGGCGCTCGACTACAGCCACCGGGCCGGCATCGTGCACCGCGACATCAAGCCCGGGAACGTGATGCTGACCCCGCAGGGCCAGGTCAAGGTGATGGACTTCGGGATCGCCCGCGCGGTCGCCGACACGTCCTCCACGATGACCCAGACCGCGGCCGTCATCGGTACGGCGCAGTACCTGTCGCCCGAGCAGGCCCGCGGCGAGACCGTGGACGCGCGTTCCGACCTGTACTCGACCGGCTGCCTGCTGTACGAACTGCTCACCGGCCGGCCGCCCTTCGTGGGTGAGTCGCCGGTGTCGGTGGCCTACCAGCACGTCCGGGAACAGCCGCTGCCGCCGTCGTCGTTCGACCCGGACATTCCGCCGGAGGTCGACGCCGTCGTACTGAAGGCACTGGCGAAGAGCCGCGAGGAGCGGTACCAGAGCGCGTCCGAGATGCGGGCCGACATCCACCGGGTGCTGGCCGGCCAGCAGGTGACCGCGCCGATGGCGGCGGTCGCGGAGACCCGGGCGATGGCTCCGACGACGGTCGCGCCGGTCGCGGCGACCCAGGCGTTCCGGCAGACCGGCGGGGACGACCTGCTCCCGCCGGGTGGTGACGACCTCGAGGAGGACCCGCGCGGGCGGCGCAACCGTGGCCTCGCGTACTTCCTGCTCGGTCTCGCCATCGTGGCGATCGCGGTCGGCGCGTACGCGCTGTTCACGAACCTCGGCAACGACAACAAGGGCGCCGGGGGCGGCCCGACCACGTCGGCGCCGGCGAAGGTCGACGTACCCGACGTGACCGGCAAGTCGCTGACCGAGGCGACCACGCTGCTCACCGCCAAGAACCTGAAGGTCGCGTCGTCCAGCGAGAAGAGCGACACCGTCGGCCGGGGATCGATCATCCGGCAGACGCCGCAGGGCGGCACGCAGGCGGACGAGGGGTCCACAGTCACGGTCGTGGTCTCGTCCGGCCAGACCGCGTTCTCGGTGCCGGACGTGATCGGGATGTCGGAGTCCAAGGCGCGCAAGGCGCTCGAGGACGCCAAGGGCCAGTTCAAGGTCAAGGACAAGTCGGTCGAGCAGGACAGCGACGAGAAGAAGGGCACCGTGCTGTCGGTGAGCCCGGACCCGGGCGGGCAGTACCCGTCGGGTCAGGAGTTCACGCTGACCATCTCCAGCGGCAAGAGCAACGTCGACGTGCCGAACGTGGTCACCCAGTCGTACGACGACGCGAAGCTCACGCTGGAGCAGGCCGGCTTCCGGGTCGGGTACGTGTTCGGGAACGACCCGAACGCGGCCGACGGGCAGGTGCTCCAGCAGAGCCTCAAGGCCGGGACGAAGGCGCCGAAGGGCTCGCTGATCACGCTCACGGTCAACAAGCAGCAGGACTCGCCGCCGCCGACCAACCCGACCAACTCGGACACCCCGCCGACGACCGACCCGACGCCGAAGATCACGATCGGCTGAGAACGCGATCGGCTTTGAACGCGAAATCCCCCCGGAGCGGCTCGCTCCGGGGGGATTTTCGTTGGTCCAGCGGGCGTCAGCTGACGACCGGGGCCAGGCCGGCCGAGCGGGCGACCGCGTCCGGGTCGCCGCAGATCGCGAGCCAGTTGGCCAGCATCCGGTGGCCGCCCTCGGTGAGCACCGACTCGGGGTGGAACTGCACGCCCTCGACCGGCAGGTCCCGGTGCCGAGCCGCCATGATCACGCCGGCCTCGGTGCGGGCGGTGACCTGCAGCTCGTCCGGGACGGAGTCCTGCCTGATCGCCAGCGAGTGGTACCGGGTCGCGGTGAACGGCGACGGCAGTCCGGCGAGTACGCCGGCGCCCTCGTGGAACACTTGGCTGGTCTTCCCGTGCAGGAGCTCGTCGGCGCGCCCTACCACGCCGCCGTACGCGACGCCGATCGCCTGCAGGCCGAGGCAGACACCGAAGATCGGCGTACTGCCGCCTTGCTCGCGGACGATGTCCACGCACGCGCCGGCCTCTTCTGGCGTACCGGGACCGGGGGACAGCAGGACGCCGTCGTACTCACCGGCCTGGTCGGGAGTGACCTCGTCGTTGCGCAGCACGGTGGTGTCGGCCTGCAGTTGCTGCAGGTACTGCACCAGGTTGTAGACGAAGGAGTCGTAGTTGTCGACGACAAGGATCCGCGGCATGCGGACCATTGTGACAGCTATCTCCCGGAGGCCGTCGGGCTGGCGGAGGGGGTGTGCGGGTAGCCCGGCACGGTGGCGCTCTCGAGGTCCAGGGTGCCCTCGTACGCCGGCATGGAGATCGCGGATTCGTTCTTCACGTCGTATCCGAGCTGGAACTTCACGACGTAGTCCTGCAGGTTCTCGATGTACTTCGAGTCGTCCAGCGCCTGCTGCAGCTTCCGCCGGTCGCCGATCGCGGTGATCTTGTACGGCGGCAGGTACGGGACGCCGTGCAGGACGACGGAGTTGCCGACGCACTTGATGCCGGTCGTGGAGATCACCCGGTGGTTCTGGATCGAGATCGCGTCCGCACCGCCGGCCCAGAGCGCGTTGACGACCGCCTGGATGTCCTGCTGGTGGATGACCAGCCAGTCCGCGTCGACGTCCGGGTTCTCCTTGACCACCTCGGACGGGGCGTCCTTGAGTGTGACGGTCAGGCCCGGTCCGTTGACCGGTGTGGTGCCGACCGCGTCGGACAGGTCCTGGAGCTGCTTGGCGAGCTTTGGGTCGATCGAGCCCTGCTGTGCCTGCAGCCGCTCGATGTCCTGGGTCAGTGCGGCGTGCTGACGGACCAGGCCGGCACTGCGGCGGCTCTGTTCCTCCACGAGACCCGCGAGCGTAGTGTTACGGCTGGGCCGCAGGTCCGTGCCACGGGCGTTGGTGGCACTGGTCGCGAACAGCAGTCCGGCGCACAGCAGCGCCAGCGGTGCACCCGCGCGCCACAACGAAATACGCCTGAATCTCCGCACCCGTGATCTCCCTGTTGCCCTCTGCACTACGCTAACGCGAGACCGGACCCGTACAGGTCCTCGACGGTCAGCTTATGGCGTCCTTACAAGGAGTTCAGTCGTGCCCGAGTCGAGCAGTCGTAACAAGAAGAAGACCGAGAAGGTCAAGGTGGAGAAGACGCCGAAGCGGCCGCGCACCACCAGCCGCGTCTGGGTGGCGCCGCTGATGCTGGCGTGCTGGCTCCTTGGCCTCGCCTGGCTGGTCGTCTTCTACGTCGCCGGCCAGGACATCCCGGTGATGGACGACCTCGGCAACTGGAACCTCCTGATCGGCATGGGCCTGATCGCCCTCGGCTTCGTCGTCTCCACCCAGTGGGTCTAACAGTTATCCACAGCCGCGGCGCCCGGTGAGTCGCAGCATCACGCGGGACAACCTCGGGGCGTGGCTGCTCAAGGCGAATCCCGAGTCCGGGTCACCCGTCGCCCGGTGGATCAAGCAGGGCGGGAAGGTGGTCGAGTCGTGGTGCGTCGTACCCGGCTACCGGTCGGAGCTGATGACTCCTGAGGACAAGGTCGTGCTGTGGGTCTCCGGCAACGGCCGTCGGGTGGCTCGGGGTATCTGGGGCCTCGGCCGGGTCATCGCTCCCGTGGACGGCAACGGCCACGAAGTCAGGGTGCAGCTGAAGCTGCCGCTGCTGGCAGAGCCCGTCCCGGCGGAGGATCTGGTCGCGGCCGGGATCACCGATCTCGAGGTGCAGCGGATACCGCAGGGCTCGAACCCGTCCTGGCTGTCGGCGGAGCAACTGGCGCGGCTGGCGCCTCTGCTCCCGCCCTGGCCGACGTAGTTATCCACAGTCGTTTCCCCAGGTGTGCACACCGTTTGGTGGGGGTTGTGCACAGGTGTGGCGGGGCTTTTCCACGGAAAGTGACTGAAAGTGGCGCGAATCTGTGGATAACCCAGGTTTGAGGCGAGTGGTTTCCACACCGTTCACCATCCGCTCCTGACCTACGTAGAGATATATGTAGACACCTGCGTAGAGGTCTGCGTATAGTTCTACGTAGGAGGAGAGAGCGATGCCGAACAAGACGATCTACGTGTCCGACGACGACCTGCCGTTGTACAAGCGGGCGCAGGAGCTGGCCGGGAACCTGTCCTCGGCGATCTCGGTCGCGCTGCGCAAGTACGTCGAGATGGAAGAGGGCCGGCTGGAGGGGTACGACGAGATCACCGTGCGGGTCGGCCGGGGGACCGGCCGCAAGCAGCGGTTCTCCGGCGTACTGATCGCCGAGGGCGGCCGGTCGAGCAGCACCGGGTACGAAGCGTTCAAGGTCTACCGCAGCCGGACCGGCAAGTTCGTGCTGCACGCCGACCGGCGCAGCCAGTACAACGTCGGCGCCGACGACGAGCGCTACCTGACCGGCTGGCGCTCCTGGGTCGGCAACTGGAGCTCCGACCAGTCCTGGAGCATGGCCCAGGGTGAGCAGACGCTGACCGTCGTCGACACGGTCGAGGAGCTGCGCGCACTGGTGCCCGAAGACCTCTACGTCCTGGTCGAGGAGGCCGCCCACCAACCGGCGGTCGAGGACCTCGACATCTAGCTAACACCCAAGTCCACGCACCGGCGGCCCGCTCAGGGCCGGCCGGGTGGGCGAGCACGCCCAAATCCTCCTGCCACACACCGTGAACCCACCTGGGTCGGTTCACCCTGCCCGAAGAGAGGACCTCTCATGTCTGCAGCAATAGACGTCGGCGGCCTGCGCAAGTCGTACGGCGCCAAACTCGTGCTCGACGGCATCGACCTGAACGTTGCCGAAGGCACCATCTTTGCCCTGCTCGGCCCGAACGGGGCCGGCAAGACCACCGCGGTGCAGATCCTGTCCACCCTGATCGCGGCCGACGCCGGCACGATCCGCGTGGCCGGCCACGACCTGCACCAGGACCCAGAGGCCGTCCGCGCCGCGATCGGCGTGACCGGCCAGTTCTCCGCGGTTGACGGCCTGCTCACCGGCCGGGAGAACCTGATCATGATGGCCGACCTGCACCACCTCGGCCGGACCGCGGGCCGCGAGCGCGCGGACGAGCTGCTGGCGCAGTTCGACCTGGAAGCGGCCGGCGGCAAGCTGGCGATGACGTACTCCGGCGGCATGAAGCGCCGCCTCGACCTGGCCATGACGCTGGTCGGACGGCCGTCGATCATCTTCCTCGACGAGCCGACCACGGGTCTCGACCCGCGCAGCCGGCACAGCATGTGGACGATGATCCGCGAGCTGGTCGCCGGTGGCGTCACGGTCCTGCTCACCACGCAGTACCTCGAGGAAGCCGACCAGCTGGCCGACCGGATCGCCGTGCTCGACCACGGGAAGCTGGTCGCGCAGGGTACGCCGGAGGAGCTCAAGCGGCTCGTGCCCGGCGGCCACATCCGGCTGCGGTTCACCTCGCCGGACGAGTTCGCCCTCGCCGGCAAGGTGCTGCCGGACGCCGTACCGGATCTCGAGTCGCTGGTCCTGCAGGTGCCGAACGACGGCAGCGTGCACTCGCTGCGCGCCCTGCTGGCCCGGATCGACGACGCCTCGCTCGAGGTCGACGAGCTCACTGTCCACACCCCCGACCTGGACGACGTCTTCTTCGCCGTCACCGGTCAGCCCACGCAGCACGAGGAAGTGACCACCAAATGAGTACGACGACTGTGCACCCGATGGCCGACATCAACACCATGCTGCGCCGCAACCTGCGGCACGCCCAGCGCTACCCAGGCGTCTCGATCGGGACGCTGGCGATGCCGGTGATCATGCTGCTGCTGTTCGGTGTCGTGTTCGGCAAGACGTTCAAGGCCGGGCTCGGCGGCGCCGGCTTCGACTACATCGACTATCTGATCCCCGGGATCCTGCTGCTCACGGTGACCTCGGGGACGATGGGCCCAGCGATCGCGGTCTGCACCGACATGACCGAAGGCATCGTGGCCCGGTTCCGGACGATGTCGATGTTCCGGCCGGCGGTGCTGACCGGGGCCGTGCTCGGCAGCATGCTGCAGATCCTCGCCAGCCTGGCGCTGGTGCTCGGCTTCGCGCTGGCCATCGGCTTCCGGCCGAACGCGTCGTTCGGCGACTGGTTGCTGGTGATCGGGCTGCTGGTCGCGCTCACGTTCGCGTTCACCTGGCTGGCCGTCGCGCTCGGCCTGGTCAGCAAGACGCCGGAGGGCGCGAGCAACATCGTCCTGCCGCTGAACCTGCTGTTCCCGTTCCTGAGCACGACCTTCATTCCGCTGGACGCGATGCCGAAGGGCCTGCGCTGGTTCGCGGAGTACCAGCCCTTCACGCCGATCATCGAGACCCTGCGGCACCTCCTGATCGGCACGCCGACCGACACCGGTGAAGGATGGGTCGCGCTGGCCTGGTGCTTCGCCATCGCGGTGGTCGGCTACTTCTGGGCCCAGAAGAACTACAACAAGGGCACCGTGGCCTAGGACGGCGCGCCGAGTTGATTGGCCCGAGTGCGGACGTGGGCCGGCACCAGAAGGTCGCAGTCGGAGTTGGTGACCGGCTCGTCGGCGACTACCCGGAGGGGGAGTACGCCGGTCCAGTAGGGAAGGTCCTGGTCCCCGGGTTCGTCGTTGGCCTCGCCGGTGCGCGTCTTCACCGAGGCCTCGGTCAGCTCGAGGGCCAGGACCGACGTCTTCGCCAGCTCCTTGCGGTTCGGTGGGCGGACCGCGGTGGAGCGGCCGGGGACCAGGTGGTCGACGATGCGGTTGAGGCCGTGCAGCTTCTCGTCGGGGTCGGTGACGATGCGGGGTACGCCGAAGATGACGGCGGACCGGTAGTTCACCGAGTGGTGGAAGGCGGAGCGGGCCAGCACCAGGCCGTCGGTGTGCGTGACCGTGACGCAGATGGTCTGCTGCGGGGCAGCGACCACGCTGCGAGCGGCGACGGAGCCGTGCAGGTACAGCGTCCCGTCCGGCCCGCGGTCCAGGTCCACGCCGTACGCCGTCGGCAGCACGAGCGGATCCCCGTCCACCACGACGCCCAGGTGGCAGAACATGCCCGCGGACAGGACGTCGTGCAGCGCCGAGCGATCGGTGGCAGCGCGCTCCTTGGAGCGACGCAGTGAGGTGCGGGCTGTGGGCTGGAGTGGCGTCGTCACGGTCATATATCCAGCGTCAACCGGGCGGTGGCATGCTGGCACGGTCCATTCCCGTACGAATCAGGTAGTCCATTCGTGGAAAGCTCGCTACCGCTGACCATCGACCGGTCCGCCGCACTCCCGCTGCACCTGCAACTGGCAGAGCAGTTCCGGGCCGCTGTCCTGGACGGCCGCCTCCAGGCCGGGCACCGGCTGCCGTCGACCCGCGACCTCGCCCGGGAGCTGTCTGTGTCCCGGTCCGTCACGCAGGCGGCGTACGACCAGCTGCACGCCGAGGGCTGGATCGAGGGCCGCACCGGCGCCGGCACGTTCGTCACCGACGTCGCGCCGCTGCAACCCGCCGTACGCCGGCAGACGGCCGCCAAGGTGGATCCCGACGCCGGCCTGCTGACGCTGCGCCCCGGCATCCCGTACATCGGCCCGACCCCGGATCAGGGCTGGCGCCGCGCGTGGCGCGAGGTCTCCACGCAGTCCCCACCACCCGGGTACGACGATGCCGCCGGCATCCTGGAGCTCCGCGCGGCCCTCGCCGACCACGTCGGCCGGACCCGCGGGATCGCCTGCGGCCCGGAGAACGTCCTCGTCACCAACGGCACCGTCCATGGCCTGCGGCTGCTGCTGTCGGTCACCCAGGAGCCCGGGGACCGGATCGCGATCGAGGACCCCGGCTACCTGAACGCGGTCGTCGCCGCGCACGACCATCGGCTCGAGATCGTCGACGTCCCGGTCGACGCGGACGGCCTCCAGGTCTCCGCGCTCAGCACCGACGTACCGGCCGTCTACGTCACGCCCTCGCACCAGTACCCGCTCGGTGGCCGGCTGTCCGTTGCCCGGCGCAACGAACTGGTCCGCTGGGCGCGCCGGACCGGCGCGCTGCTGATCGAGGACGACTACGACAGCGAGTTCCGGTACGACGTCGCGCCGCTGCCCGCGCTCGCCCAGCTCGACCTGGACCGGGTCGTCCACCTCGGCACACTCTCGAAGACGATCAGCCCCGCGCTCCGGCTCGGATGGCTGGTCGCCGCGGAGTCGATGGTCGAGCGGCTTGCGTCGTTCCGCGCCGAGTCCGGCGACTGGCCCGGCTGGCCGATGCAGGCGGCCCTGCTCTCGATGCTCCGCGACGGCTACCTCGACCAGGCCGTCCGCCGCGGCCGCCGCCTGTACGCCGACCGCCGTACCCAGACCTGCGCCGCCCTCAGCCCCTACGGCGAGATCATCGGCCAGGACGCCGGCCTGCACATCACCTTGATCCTGCCCGAGCACCTCGACGACCGAGCGGTCGCGGCCACCGCCCGCGACGCCGGCGTCATCGTCGCCCCGCTCTCCGACTACCGCCGGACCAACCCCGGCCCACCCGGCCTGGTCATCGGCTACGCCACTCCGTCCACTCCGGACCTGGACAAGGCCCTCGCGATCCTGACGCACGTCCTGGACCATTCAGCTGCCATCGAAACGATGTCCGACTGACCTGTGCTGCTGCCACCCTCGGTGTCGCACACGACGAGGGAGGACCGATGAAGGCTGGGATCGCGCTGCTGGCACTGGGCGTTCCGATGGTGGTCGGAACGGCGACGGCGAACGCCGTGGCGCCGGAGACCTGCTTGCAGCACCCGCTGGCCGTTCCGGCCGGGATGACCGCGGTCTCCCCGGACGCGGTCGCACCCGCCGGGCGGTTCGTCGTCGGTGACGGCCAACTCTCCGGCGGCGAGTCGGCGGTGGTGCGCTGGCACGACGGCGTACCGAAGAAGGTCGAGCTGCCGGTCGGCTCGGCCGTCGCCGCCGACGTGAGCGACGACGGCCAGATCGTGATAGCCGCCGGGCGCCGGAACTTCCGCTACCGCGACGGCGAACTGGAGCCGCTGGCCACGCCGTCCGGGTACGCCGAGGCGAGCGCCGGGTACATCGACAACAAGCACGGTCTGATCGCCGGCGCCGTCTACGACGCCGACTTCTGGAACGCACACGGCGTGGTCTGGGATGCCACCAACCAGCCGCACGTCCTGACCCTCCCGGCCGGCTTCAACGAGACGCGGATCAACGGGATCGACGATGACGGCACGGTCGTCGGTGCTGTGATGGACTGGGACTACGAGGGCGCCACCGTCCGCTCGCAACGCGCGGCGTCCTGGCGCCCGGACGGCACCATCACCCTGCTGTCCGGCGGGGTGGAAGCGACCGCGGTCCGAGGTGGAGTTGCCGTCGGCATCGAGAGTGACGGCACCGCCGTGAAGTGGCAACTCGGTGCCGGCACTCCCGCTACGCCGTTCGACTCCGGGCGCGGGCGGCCGACCGCGATCAACGACGCCGGCTCGGTGCTGGTCGGTGACCACCTGCTCACGGCGGAGGGCCAACGCCCACTGGAGATGAAGGACCCTGGCGGCGCCAGCGGCATCGACGCCAGGGACCTCGACGACCACAATCAGGTCCACGGCACCGATCGCCTCACCGACCAAGCCGTCCGCTGGGACTGTGGTTGAGCGTCAGTCGCCGTTGATGACGTCGAGGTAGTCGACCGGGCCCCAGCGGAAGTAGACCGGGTCGGCGTACGTGCCGTTGACCTTGCCGAGCGAGTTGATCACAGTCGACGTGCCGTTCGCGTGGCCGAATGCGTACAGGTTCGCCGTCTTGGTGTCCTTGTCGATACCGACGACGACGGTGCCGTAGTTGCCGCACGGGCCGGCGACCAGGCTCTCGAAGCCCTGCCAGGTGCCGGGGCGGATCTTGGTGACGATCGGCTTCAGCGGCGAGGTGATCGGGATCCGGATCGTGTACAGCGCGCCGCTGCGGGTGTTCGCGAGGAACGTGTCGTACTTCGCGGTCTTGCTGATCAGCGTCATCGACTTGACCGAGGAGAACCCGGTCGCCGAGCCGGCCGCAACCAAGCCCTTGCCACCCTCGCTCCAGCGGAACAGAGTGCCGTCGCTGCGCAGCCCGTAGAACATCGCGTGCTTCGTCGTGCCCTGCTCGAAGTACACGTGCTCGATCTGGGTGAAGTTCGTCCAGCCGCCACCGACGCGCGTCGTCGCGTTGATGCCCGCGTTGAAGTTGTAGGCGCGGTGGTAGAGGCTGTCGGCCAGGACGACGTACCCGGAGCTGTCCAGGCCCGCCACATTCGGCTCGGACTGGAAGGTGGAGCTCGCCCGGACTGGGCCGAACGTGAAGATGCCCGGCGTCGTGCTGGTCTTGCCCACCACCGGCGGGGTGCCGGCCGTGATGCCCGTGGTGGTGTGAGACCCGTTGGCCGTCACCGAGCCCAAACTCAGCTTGCAGGCCGCGGTCGCGGCCGTCGCGGACGTTCCGGTCGCATAGGCGCCCGAGGTGATCGCGGTCGCGGTCAGTGCCGCCGCCCCGATCACCATGCTGACCATGCTTCGTCGCTTCACAATCGCTCCCTCGTCGTTGTCTTCACTGACCACGATGCGGAGGCGACCGGGAAGGTTACGGGTTTTCGTGGCGGGGCGGCTCGACGGTCGGGCGGTCACCGTCCCAGGTCAGCCGGGAGAGCCACATCGTGCGGCCCTTCGGGTCGGTGCCGACCTGGGCCGGATCCCAGGCGTGGTAGACGAACCAGTCGCCGAGGACCATGTTGTGACCCGGGCCGGCCGCGTCGGGTGAGCTCGACAGGATCGGGTCACCCGACTTCGTGCACGGGCCGATGGGGGACTCGCAGAGCGCATGACCGACGGCGTACGCCGCCTGGTCGAAGGCGTTGCCGGAGTAGAAGAGGTGGAACTTGCCGTCGCGTTCCACCATGTACGGCGCCTCGACCAGGTTGCCCTCCCACGCGAGGTCCTGCCTGATCAGCCGGTGCACCGGGCCGACGAGCGTGAGCCCGTCGGCGGAGAGCTCCGACACGTAGATCCAGGTGTCGACGCCGATCGCGTTGCCGTCGTTCTTCCAGTACAGCCAGCGTTTCCCGGTCGAGTCCCGGAACGGTGACGCGTCGATCGACCCGCCCTCGGCGGCCTGACTGATGAGTGGCCGTGGAGATTTGTCGATATATGGACCCGTGGGCCTGGACGCGACCGCGAGGCCGATGCACTGGTGACCGGACGCGAGGTCGCGCGTCGTGTAGTACATGACGAACCGGTCCGCCGCGTGCACCGCGACCTCGGGCGCCCACACCCGTCCGGGTGCGGTCCAATCCGGTAACGACGGCAGCGCATCGCCGACCTGCTGCCACGACACCAGGTCCGTCGAGCGCAGCGTCTGCACGTTGCCGAGCGGGCCGTTGGTCGCGAAGGCGTAGTACTCATTGCCGACAGCAATGATCTGTGGGTCGGCGAAGCCGCCGTCGTAGACCGGATTGGTGTACATCTACTTGCTCTCGTAGAACCGCAGGTAGTCGAAGGTCGCCACCGGCGGCGGGTTCGCGCCGGTGAACTCACCGTGCGCGTAGAGCCCGATCTTCGCCGCGGACGGCAGCACCCACGCCGCTCCCCAGGTCCAGTTCTTCCCGTCGACCGACGTACCGGCGCGGTAGACGTGCTCGCCGGCCGCGTTCTGGTGGTACGCGAGCCGCATCCACAGCGTCGGCGCCGACCGCCCGATCGCGGCCGCGCCGTACGACGTCGCACCGTCCGACGGCCGGGCCACGAGCTCACGTCCGTACTCCGTCTGCCGCGTCTTCCAGATGGCGACGTTGCCGAGCCGGGCGAAGTCGTTGTCATTCAGGTACGCGATCATGCCCGCCTGCTGGTAGTTGCGGACGTCGTCGATCCCAGTGTCGAGGTGCAGCTTGGTCTCGGCGATCCAGCTCGTGCCCGCCGGGGTGGCGTGCAGGAGCAGGCCGGCGTTGTTGCCGCTGCCGACCATGTCCGCGTTCTCCAGCGGCCAGTTGAGGTTGCCGTCAGCAACTGTGGCGTTGGCGTCCGGACGGATCCAGGACCAGGCCGGCCCGAGGGCGCCGTTGAAGTCGTCGCCGACGAGGAGCTTTCCGGTGCGCGGTACGTCAGCCGGCTTGGTGACCGGCTTCGCGACCGGACGAACCGTCAGGTTGTCCACCTCGGCCGACCCGAGCCACCGCACCGGAGCCGACCCCAGGCGCACACCGGGCAACTTCGCCTCTGCGTAGACATCTCCTAGGCCTGCGTCATTCAGTCTCGCTGTCACGGAGGATTCGTCCACCTGTACTGACAGCTTGTTCCACTGGGTGCGGTCGAAGTCGGCGGGAAGGGGGACTGAGGTTGTACGACGGCCGACTACGAGGACGAGACGATCCTTCGTAACGGACGCAACGACCTGATTACCCAGGACGGTTGTGAACGAGGTGCTGAGTCTTACGTCTGCCTCTACGCGGAGGGAGCCGGCGGGGGCTGAGTTGCGGGTTTGGGCGGCGGTTTTGATGGTGGCGGTTGCGCCGCCGAGCTGGTCTGCCTGGGTGCGGGTGGCGCCGAGTAGACCTGCGGCTGGGTCGGTGGAGTCAATGCCCAACGACGAACCGGTGGCCGGTGCGGGGACCGGGCCTTCGGACGGGCCGGCGCCGGCGTTGGTGCGGGGCCAGCCGTTGATCCAGTCGATGCGGTCGATCAGCATCGGCCGCCGGTTGATGCCGAACGGGTCGGTCAGCCACGGGGTACCGCGGTCGATCGCGTGGTAGACGATGTGGTCCTGGCCGGCCGCGTCGGTGATGAACGCGTGGTGGCCCGGTCCGATCCACTTGTTGCCGTTCTGCGTGATGACCGTGGTCCCACCGACCCGGGAGTCGGTCATGGCGGCGCCGTCCGCGTCGACGAACGGCCCGCGCGGTGACTTGGAGCGGCCGGCGAAGACGGAGTACCCCGTGGTCGGCCCGGCGCAGCAGTTCATCGACGAGCCCATCAGGTAGTACCAGCCGTCGCGGTAGACGACGTACGAGCCCTCGTAGCGGTCGCCGATCGTCACCTGGGTGGGGGTGCCGACCGCGTGCATACCGTCGGGGCTCAGCTCGGTGACCGAGAGGCCGCCGTAGAAGCCGCCGTAGTACAGGTACCGCTTGCCGTCCGCGGCGGTCAGCATGGCCGGGTCGATCGTGCCCAGGTATCCACCGGAGCCGTCGGGCCGCGGTGCAATGACTGGGCCGTCCGTAGCGGTCCACGGGCCGGCAGGGGTCGGTGCGGTGGCCACACCGATGGCAGGGTCGCCGCCGGGGTTGGCCAGCGTGTCGGTGACGGTGAAGTACATGACGTAGCGGCCGCCGAAGTACCGGATGTCCGGGGCCCAGAAGAACGAGCCGGGCGCGGCCCAGGCGGGCTTGGTCTGGTCGTTGAAGACAGTGCCCAGGTACTCCCACTTGCTGAAGTCCTTGGTCCGGGCCATGTGCATCAGGCCGAACGGACCGTTCGCGACCAGCGGGTCGGAGGTGGCGTAGGCGTACCAGTAGCCGTCGCGGCCCTGGATGATCGACGGGTCGGCGAACGAGTCGGCCCCGAAGGCCTTCGACACCGGGTTGGTGGACGTCACCGGTGGCGCCGGTGCGGCGTACGCCGTCGTACCGCCGACCAGGGCGGTGACAGCAAGAGCTGCTGCTAGTAGTCGTTTCTTGGAAGGCACGGGCGGGTCCCCTCTCGGATCAACTGCTGAGCTGGATCAGATGCCACGAAGCCGGCGGCAACGTGGCGCGGCAGACGCCGTCGACGACCTCGGTGCCGTCGACGGACCGGGGCTGCACCCGGTCCGGGTCGTCCGCGCTGTTCATGGCCGACCGGTCGTCGTCGTACAGGGCGAGGTGCCGGACCAGGCGGCCGGTCACCGGGATCTCCAGGTCGATCTTTTCGGTCTCGCTCCGGTTCACCACGAAGATCGCGAGCTCCCCGGTGCTGTCGTCGTACGTCGCGGTGCTCCACAGCGCCGGGACCCGGCCGAAGGCGGCGGTGTCGATCTCCGGGCCGTCGGCGATCGCGGTCCGCAGCACGGTCGGACCGGCGTACCGCGCGGTGAGCGCGAACGGGTGGAAGATCGTCTGCCGCCACGCGCGGCCGCCGGGCTCGGTGCGGATCGGTCCGATCACGTTGACCAGTTGCGCGAGGCAAGCGATCTTCACCCGGTCCGCGTGCCGGAGCAGCGTGATCAGCAGGCTGCCGACGACCACCGCGTCGTCGACGGTGTAGGTGTCCTCGATCAGCGGGCCGGCCTCGCGGATCTCGAGGCCGAGCTCGCCGGGGAAGTCCGCCTGGCGCCAGACGTTCCACTCGTCGAAGGACAGCGTGATCTCCTTGTCACTGCGCTTCAACGCACGGACATGGTCCGCGGTCGCGATCACGGACCCGATCATCCGGTCCATCTCCTCCGCGGCGGCCAGGAAGCCGGCCTGGTCACCGTCGTGCGGCTCGTAGTACGCGTGCAGGCTGATGTGGTCGACCAGGTCGTAGGTGCGCTCGAGGACGACGCGCTCCCACTCGCCAAAGGTCGGCATCTGGGCGTTGCTGGAGCCGCAGGCCACGAACTCGAGATCCGGGTCGACCCGGCGCATCGCGTTCGCGGCCTCCTCGGCGAGCCGCGCGTACTCCTCGGGAGTCTTGTGGCCGATCTGCCAGGGCCCGTCCATCTCGTTGCCCAGGCACCAGATCTTGATGCCGTGCGGTTCCTCGGCGCCGTTCGCCACCCGACGGTCGGCGGGTTCGGTCCCGGCCGGCAGGTTGCAGTACTCGAGCAGGTCGACGGCCTCGCGAATCCCGCGGGTACCGAAGTTCGCCGCCCAGATCGGCTCCACCCCGGCCTTGCGGGACCAGGCGACGAACTCGTCGGTGCCGAACTGGTTCGGCTCGATCGCCCGCCAGGCGAGGTCGAGGCGCCGCGGCCGCTGGTCCTTCGGGCCGACGCCGTCCTCCCAGTGGTAGTTCGAGACGAAGTTGCCGCCCGGGTAGCGGACCGCGGTGACGCCGAGCTCGCGGACCAGCTCGAGCACGTCCTGCCGGAACCCGTCCGCGTCGGCCGTCGGATGCCCCGGCTCGTAGATCCCGGTGTAGACGCAGCGGCCCATGTGCTCCACGAACGACCCGAACAGCCGCCGGTCGACGGCGCCGACCACGAAGGCCGGATCTACGACAAGGCGCGCCATCAGGATCTCCCGGAGGGTCGTTACAACGTTTACCGTGGATGTCTACAACGATTGACATCGGCTGTAAAGATCTCGGCCGCGACCGCCGTGGCAGACTCGGGCGACACGTTCGGGACAGGAGGTTCGGATGGCGACCAGGCTGAGCGACGTGGCCGCGCGGGCCGGGGTGTCGGTGAAGACCGTCTCGAACGTGATCAACGACTACCCGCACATCACCGCGCAGACCCGGGCCAAGGTCGAGGCCGCGATCGTCGCGCTGGACTACCGGCCGAACGTCAGCGCCCGCTCGCTGCGCAAGGGCCGCTCCGACTTCATCGCGCTGGCCATCCCCGAGATGGCCTCGCCGTACTTCGCGGAGCTCGGTGCGGTGATCTCCCGGGCCGCCAAGCGCCGCGGCATCACCGTGCTGATCGACCAGACCGAGGGCGAGGCCCCGGCCGAGAAGCTGGTCCTGGACGGGATGCGCGGGCAGCTGATCGACGGCATCATCTTCTCCCCGATCACGATCGTCCCGGCCAAGTTGACCGCCGTCAGCACCGGGAAGCCGCTGGTCCTGCTCGGCGAGCGCCCGGCCGGCGGCCAGTTCGATCGCGTCGCGGTCGACTCGGTCCAGGCGTCGTACGACGCGACCACGCATCTGATCGAGCTAGGCCGTCGCCGGATCGCTGCGATCGGCGTCGGCGGGACCAGCACCGGCACGGTACGGCGGAGGGGGTACCGCAAGGCGCTGAAGGCCGCTGGTATGCCGCACGACCCCGCGCTCGAGCTGGCGGGGACGGGCTACCACCGCGAGGACGGTGCGGCGTCGATGCGCGAGCTGCTGGCTCTGCCGACGCCACCGGACGCGGTCTTCTGCTTCAACGACCTGCTGGCGCTCGGTGCGCTCCGCACGCTCGCCGACGCCGGGCTGCGGGTGCCGGACGACGTTGCGGTGGTCGGCTTCGACGACATCGAGGACGGCCGCTACCACTCGCCGTCGCTGACCACGATCTCCCCGGACAAGGAATGGCTGGCCGACAGCGCGGTCAGCCTGTTGCTGGAGCGGATCGCCGGCAACGGTGAGGCCGCGCGGTGCGACCTCACCGTCCCCTACACGTTGCAGATCCGCGAGTCGACCACCGGCTAGCAGGTGCTAGCAGGTCAGGTTCGCGGTCGCCGACGCGCCACGAGCGACTGTGACCGACCGGGTCTCCTTCACCTGACCGGCCTGCTCGCAGGTCAGCGTCCAGGCCTCGGTGCCGCCCTGTTGCACGACAGCCGGGCGCGTCGACGGGTTGGTGTGCCACGTGTACGTGCCGCCGGCCGGGACCGTCATCGTGGACTCGAGCGTGTCGGGCAGCTGCGTCCCGCTCCAGGTCTTGGTGGTGAAGGTCTTCTTCAACCGCAGTACCGCACCGGCCGGAGCGGTTCCGGTGATGATCGAGTGCCGGGCGGCGTTGATCGTGGACTCGGCCGCGATCAGGTAGGCGTTCCGGTTGCCCGGGTACATGTTCACGACATTGGAGAACGCCGGGTGGAACGTGTTCCCGCTGTGCTCGAAGGTGAAGCCGAGGCCACCGGTCGCGTAGTACGACCAGTCCTCCGTCGTACCGGTCGTGTCGTAGAGCTGGTACGCCCACTGGCTCGTGTAGCCGTTGGCGGCGGCCATCTGGTCGCCCAGTGCCTTGTAGATCGACTCGTCCGGCGTCTTGGCCGCACTGGCGTACCCCGGCTCCCGCAGTACCAGCGAGGAGTAGGTGTGGTTGGTGATGAGGGTCGTCACCTGGTGCTGGGAGACAAGTGCCTGGACGTTGCGGGACTCCGGCTCGCTGAAGGCGCCCGCTCCGCGGTACGTCTCCGAGGTGAGGCTGCTCGACGCACCTGGTCCACCCCAGAAGCCGGAGTAGTTCCGGTTCAGGTCGACGCCGCGGGAGCGGTTGCTCGACTGCGCGCACTGGCCACTGGTCGGGATCTGACCGTTGGTGACCCGGCAGTTCTTCCGCTTCAGGTCGTAGCTGCCACTACGGCTCACGTTGAAGCCGTCGGGGTTTACCACCGGTACGACGATCACCCGGGACTTCTCCAGGATGTTCGTGATCCGGCTGTCGGTGCCGTCGCTCTTCAGCAGGTCGTAGGCGAACTCCATG
Organism: Kribbella sp. NPDC026611; assembly: GCF_040638345.1. Lineage (NCBI taxonomy): Bacteria > Bacillati > Actinomycetota > Actinomycetes > Propionibacteriales > Kribbellaceae > Kribbella > Kribbella sp. NPDC026611. The sequence continues at coordinate 286,278 of NZ_JBEZYC010000009.1, read as the reverse complement.
GTCAGCTCGCCCGACGGCCACTCCCGCGCGTGGTGTACGCCGAGCATCAGGAACACCGGCTTGCCGTCGCTGACGCCGACATTGTGGGTGATCTCGAGGCCGCGGACGGTCCGGCCCTCGAGCGACTTCTCCTTGAGCGTGAACAGCTTCGCCTTGGTCGGGTACTGCTGCGCGAGCGCGGTCAGGTCGTTGTCGTAGTCGGCCAGCTGGCGGTACGCCGTCCGTCCGCTGGGGAGCGTGGCGGCAATGGCCTTGGTGCGAACGGCTTTCGCGTAGTCGGCGTCGGCCTGCACCCGCTGCCGATCCGCTGCGGCCATGTCGGGCTCGAGCGTCTTCCAGCTGAAGCCGGCCAGCTTCAGCAGCTTCCGGTCGCTGTTGCCATAGGCAACCAGGTCGGCATAGCCGGGGCCGGCCGACTCGGCCAGGTCGAGATCGAGCCCGGCGAGCCGCTGCCGGTCAGCCTGGGTCGGGGTGCTGACCCGGAGCAGCTGGACCAGGTCGCCGGCTTGCTGCAACTTCCGATCCAGCGGCGCGGTCGCCTGCACCTGGCTCGCGGCGCCGGCGGCCAGGACGGCCGCCAGGGCCAAGGGGATGATCCGGGTCCATCGTTTGGGGCGGTTCACGATGACCTCCAGTAGTCACGGTGTTGCTTCTGGTAACTGGAGGGTAGAGGCCGGTTCACCGCTCAGGGAAGCCTGCAAGCTGCTTCGCCAGCCCCTGCTGCGTTTTGCTCATCATCCCGGCCAGCCGGAGTACGGCGTTGCGCACCGGGCGTACCGGCTTCGGTAGGTTGGCCAGCCGGGTCAAGCGGTGCGCGAGCCCGATCACCCGGACCGCCTCGGCGCGGGCGTTGACGGCGTACGCGTCGAGATCCGACTCGTCCCCGTGCAGGGCTGTGGACAACGCGTCGGCCAGCGTGACCGCGTCGCGGAGGCCGAGGTTCATGCCCTGACCACCGGCGGGACTGTGGGTGTGGGCGGCATCGCCGGCCAGCACGACCCGACCGGCGCGGTACTCGTCGGCCACCCGCTCGTGGATCCGGAACCGTGACCCCCAGACCACCTCGGTCACCTTCGGCTGCCCCTTGTGCGGTCCACGTGCGGTCAGCAGCCGCTGGGCGTAGGCGACGTCCGGATGCTCCGGCGCATCACTCACCTCCGCGACCAGGCGGAACGACCCGTCCGGCAAGGGCGCCACGACGAGCAGGCCGGCCGGAGCGAAGTACAGCGCCACCTCGTCCACAGGCAGCCCGCCGTCCACCCGCACATCCGCCAGACTGCACGACAGCTCGAGCGTGTTCCCCGGCATCCGAATCCCCGCCAGCTCCCGTACGACGCTGTTCATCCCGTCAGCTGCCACCACGTACTGCGCCCGGATGACCTCGCCATCGTCCAGCGTGACCTCGACCCCGTCGGCGGACTGCTGCACTCCCACCGCAGTGCTGGGCCTGCGCACCGAGCCGCCGAGTTCTTCCAGCCGTGCCAGCAGCACCTGCTCCGTCTGGTACTGCGGAATCATCAGGATGAAGGGATAGGGAGTAGGCAGCTCGCCGAACCCGACCGGGACCAGCCGCCGGTCCCCGTCCCGCACCGCGAAGTCCGCCAGCGGCAGCCCGCGGTCCACCAGCGTCTTCGTCGCGCCGAGCTCGTCGAGCATCTCCAGCGTCCGCGGGTGGATCACACACGCCCGGGACGCGTTCGTCCCCTCGGCCTGCTTGTCCACCACCACGACCTCGTGCCCGTGCAGCCGCAGCCCGATCGCCACCGCGAGCCCGACCGGTCCGGCTCCGACCACCACAACCTCGGGAGTCATCGTTGCCCCTTTCGTGTTTATCAACGCTTGTTGACTTTCAAGCTAGGCCGGTCCTTGACAAAAGTCAACAGCTGTTGGCATATGCTGTGCGGTATGGCTGAGAAGAAGTCCGACCGGACCCGGGCGGCGATCCTGGCGGCGGCCCGGGAGCGGTTCGGTGCGGACGGGTACGAGCGCGCGACGATCCGGGCGATCGCGGCCGACGCGGCGATCGACCCGGCGATGGTGATCCGGTACTACGGCAGCAAGGAGAAGCTGTTCGCGGCGGCGGCCGAGTTCGACATCCGGCTACCGGTGTTCACCGACGTACCGCTGGCGTCGCTGGGCGAGACGCTGGTGCGGCACTTTCTCGGGCGCTGGGGCGGCGACGACACGCTCCGGGTGCTGCTCCGGACGGCTGTGACCAACGAGGTCGCCGTGGACCGGATGCGGGGGATCTTCGCCGGGCAGCTGGCACCGACGCTCCGGGCGCACGCGCTCGACCGGCCCGACGTACGGGCCGGGCTGGTCGCGACCCAGATGCTCGGGTTCGCGTTGTGCCGCTACATCCTCGAGCTGCCGCCGATCGTGCACATGCGCGACGACGAGGTGGTCAGCTGGCTCGGCCCGACGGTTGCGAGCTACCTGACCGCGCCGGCACCCAGCCAGGCGTGAACCGCGGGGAGCGTCTCGGAGAGCGGTGGCAGCTCCGGGTGCCACTTCAGCTCCCACTCCAGCGACAGCGGGTAGTCGGTGCCGTCGAGGGTCCGCAGCAGGTCCTGGATCGGGAAGTCGCCCGTGTCGATCGCGACCGGACGGTAGTTGTCCTGTGAGTCGGTCTGCTTGAACTGGACCAGCTCGAGCCACGGCTGGAGCAGGTTGAACGCCTCGGTCAGCGTCTCGCCGTGCGACCAGGTGTGCGAGCTGTCCCAGAGCGCCCTCACGTTGTGCCCGGGGACGTCCGAGTCGAGCAGGGCGAGGAAGGCCGCTACCTGGCGCGCGGTCGAGTGCGAGTCGTGCGTCTCGAGCAGGATCGGGACGTCGCGCGGTGCGGTCGTGACTCGGTCGAGCGCGCGGATCTCTCCGGCGCTGGGGGTGTCAGGGGAGTCCGTCGTACCGGGGTCGTCACCGGGGAAGACGCGGACGCCGCGGGCGCCGAGGTCGGCCGCCAGCTCGAGGTGGGCGGCCAGCGGCTGCTCCTCGACCGCGCAGAGCTTGACGTAGCTGCTGATCGCGAAGATCTCCAGGCCGGCGTCCTCGATCCGGGTCCGCAGCTCGCGCCGCTCGACCGCGGTCAGCGCCGTACTGGTGAACTCGTCCGGCGCGGTCCGCAGCTCGAGCCCGGTGAAACCGTTGCCTTGGGCAAGTTCAATGACCTGGTCGAGGGGTGCTCCGGGACAACCGAGGGTGGCAAAGCCCAGGCGCATATCAGGTCCAGCGACGACGCGGGTGGGTCCGCGGCGGCGTCGGCTCGTCCGGGTCGGTCGGCTGCTGGGGCTGCTGCGGCTCGTAGTACGGCTGCTGCTGCGAGTACTGCGTCGGCTCCTCGTACTGCGGGCTGTACGACTCGGACGCGTAGTTCGGGCTGTACGTCTCGTAGGACTCGGTGCTCGGCGCGGTGTACTCCGAACTGCCGTTGTAGCTCTCGTAGCCGTAGTTGCTCTGGCTGGAGTAGTCCGTGCTGTTGCCGTAGTCGGTGGACTCGTAGCTGCTGGTGTACTCCGTCGAGCCGTACGACGAGGAGCTGTTGTAGTCCGGCTCGTACGACGGGCTCTGGTAGCTCTCGTACGACGAGCTGCTGTAGTCGTTGGCGGAGTACGACGGCTCCGGACCGTACGACGGAACCGGCGGCAGCGGCTTCGACGGTGTGAGGAAGTCGTCCTGCTGGGGCTCGTAGTAGCTGTGGTCCGCGGAGGGCGAGTACACCGTGTGGTCGGACTCGCCGTACACCGGGTGGTCCGACGGCGGCTGCACCACGTGGGAGGCGGCCGGCTGGATCGCCGACGGGCTGTCCACCGCGACCCGAGCGGCCCGGCGACCAGCGCGCGCAACGGGCGCGGGCTCAGGCTCGGGTGCGGGCTCTGGCTGCGCCGGAGTGGACCGGTAGTCCGTCTCGTACGAGTACGGCTCGGAGTAGCGCGAGGCCCACGACTCTTCGGCGACAGGCTGCTGCGGCTCGGGCTGGTACGTCTGGTACGGGTCGGGCTGGACCACAGTCATCGGTGCGGCCTCGTCGAGCCACCGGCTGGTGGTGCTGGTCGAGAGGACGTCGTCGGAGGTCGCCTGGCCGTTGGTGGTCAGGTAGTCGCCCCAGGCGCGCCGCTCGGCCTCGTACGACGTCTGCTCGGCCGGCTTCTCTTCCTGCCAGGACTGGATCGGGCTGAACTGCTCGGTGGCCGGGCCGGCGATGTCCTCCTGCCAGCCCTCCACCACCGGAGCGAAGGGGCTCCACTTCGGCGACTCCTCGACCACGGGGTCGCCGGCGAACGCGGCCGGGGCGGCGACCCCGTGGCCCGGGAAGGCCTGCGGCTCGACGGGGAAGCCCTGCGGCTGCGGCGCGGTCGGCGCGGGAGCGAAGGGGCTGGGGCCGAACGGGCTGTCCGCCGGGGCTCCGGCGGACTGCAACTGCGGCTGCTGCTCGCGGACCAGACCGAGCGACGGTGACGCGGCGATCGGCTCGGAGATCGCGGGCTGCTCGTCGGTGTCGTCGTTGGCGTACGACGGGACCTGTGTCACCTCGTACGACGGGACGGCGCTGAGCTTCGGGCCCTGGTCCCACCACGGCACCCACTTGCGCGACGTCTGCATGTGGTTGATCTTGCGGATCACCATCGTCGCGGCCACCGCGGACACTGCGGTCAGCACCAGCGACGCAGTACCGGCCAGAGCGATCCCGCGGAGCGACCCGACGGTCGCCTCCATCCACATCAGGAACCGGCGGACCACCACGTCGAACGCGAGCGCCGCGATCCAGGCGACCCACCAGACCGACGTGAGCGACGGAGTCCGGAAGCGGCGCAGGTCGTCGGTGTAGACCGGGGTCTTCGGGTCGCTGGCCAGCCAGACGTCGTCGACGATCTGCTTCGGGTACCAGAGGTTGGGGCCGGGGACGAACCAGCTCGCCAGCACCCAGCCGTGGCTGCGGCGGTGGTCGGCCTGGCAGAACACCTCGGAGTTGACCCGGGCCCGCCAGAGCCAGATCACGAAGACGACCGCGGCGGCGACCGAGATGATCACGTTCGGGATCGCGGTCACCTTGGCGATCGCGTCGGCGCGGTTCAGGTCCGCGTCGTCGACGTTCGGCATCCCGCCGAGGTAGCGATGCACGACGGAGTACGTGTTCCAGTCGGACCACGTGGACAGCAGGTGCGTGATCGTCGACGCACCGAGCAGTCCGATGGCGATCTTCCCGACCGTCCCGACCTGCTGGAACTCCTCAGCCGCGTGCGGCTGCCAGTCGTCCTGTTCGTGCACAGCAGTCAGTACTGCGGGCTGCGGGTGGCTCACGTCTCGCGTCCCTCGCGTCGCTGGAACTCCGTCGTCTGTTCGGCGTTTCGGCCAAATGCCCCCGCGTGACCGAGCCACATTGATACCACGAAGTAAGTACGCGAGGGGAGTCGGCCCCTGCACGGAGGGTGCCGACTTAACGTGTTCTTTTCGTACGCCCATCACCACTGGTAACGAGCAATCCGACGCTGCGTGACGGTGTGGTTTACCGCGCAGGAGGTTGGAAGCCGTCCTGCGGTTGCCCGGCCGACCACCACGGGACCCAGGGACGCTGGGTCTGCAGCTCACCGATCCGCTGGATCAGGATCACCGCCAGCACCGCCGCGCCCGTGGTGAACAGGGCCGAGACGGTGGACAGTATGACGTTGGTGCGCAGATCACCCAGCTGCGACGCGCCGTGAATCACGCCTCGTTGCACGATGTTTCCGGTGACCAGGCCGACCACCCACGACAACCACCAGGCCCAGACCAGCCGGGTGCCGGGAATCTCCTTCAGGCTCGGCGTCAGTGGATCGGTGGCCGGGTCGCTGGCGGCGACGATGTCGTCGACGACCTGCTTGGGGTACCAGAGGTTCACCACCGGGACCAGCCAGCAGCCGAGCACCCAGCCACGGGTGAACCGGTGCTCGCCGCGGCAGAACATCTCCGCGTTCCACCGCACCCGCCAGAGCCAGATGATGAACACCGCCGCTGCCGCGAGCAGCGCGAGCGCGGCGACGATGCCGAGCGAGCCGGAGATCAGGTCGGCCTCGCCGAGGCGGTCCGGGTCGTCGCCGTACCGCTTGAGGGTCTGGTACGAGTACCAGTCGGACCACGCGGTGGCCCACGTGGTGACGGTGACCAGGCCGATCAGGATCGATGCCGCCACACCCATCGCCTGCTCGGAACTGAACCACCGGTCCAGCGGGGGTGGGGACGGCGGCATGGATCACATGTAGCACAACACCGCGTGACCGGGCGAGGACATCACGTCGCCGTCCGTCCGTGCCGCATTCCCGCGAGAAAGTGTCGGTGGTCCGCGAGAGGATGGCCGCATGCGCTGGTCCGTGATCGACTCACCCATCGGCGACCTCACACTGGCGGTCGACGAGACCGGGCTCTGCCGCGTGCACTTCGGCCTGGCCGGCCGGTCGGGTGACACCGATCCGCTGCTCTCCGAGGCCGCCGAACAGCTCACGGCGTACTTCGCCGGCGAGCTGCAGGAGTTCACCCTGCCGCTGTCCGTCCGCGGCGGCTCCGAGTTCGAGCGCGCGGTCTGGACCCAGATGCGGAAGATCCCGTATGGCGAGATGCAGACGTACGGCGAGGTCGCGCGGATCGTCAGCAATGACGTCGGTGCGTCCCGGGCCGTCGGCACGGCCTGCAACCGGAACCCGCTGCCGATCGTGGTGCCGTGCCACCGGATCGTCGGCGCGGGCGGGAAGATGGTCGGCTTCGGCGGCGGGATCCCGAAGAAGCGGCACCTGCTCGAGCTCGAGGCGCGGGTCTCGCTCGAGACGCTCTGGTCCTAACGAAGATCTGACACCCGGCCGGCCGTCGCAGGGCGCGCCGGGAACCGCTGGACGACTACCGTTGCTTTCAGCGATCTGATCCTCACGTTTGAAGCGAGCGATTGGTCCGCCCTCCCACCTGCCGGAAGACACACAAATGAACAAAGCGCGTTCCACCGACCACCTCCACCCCGACCTGAGCGCTCTGATGGACAAGAGCGCCGAAGAATGGTCCGCCCCCGAGATCCAGGACGCCGCCCGCGCGGCGCTCCAAGTGCACGCTCCGGACCGGGAGCCGATGACGTGGATCAAACGGTTCAGGTTCCTGCCGTGGCTGCACCGCAACGACGCGGTCTGCCAGAACTGCGGCGGCACCTACCCGTGCATCACGCACCGGTACGCCACCCAGCTGCTCTCGGCCGGCCGCTACACGATCGCCAAGCCGGACTCGCTCAACTGACCTCTGGGAAGAACGAAGGCCCCCGACCCCATCAGGGTTCGCGGGCCTTCGCCGTTGCGGCCGGAATCAGGAATCGGTCGGCTTCGACTCGCTCGAGCCGGTCGACTTCCTGGTTGTGGTCTTCTTCGCGGCGCCGTTCGACGTCGCCTTTACTTCGGTGTCGTCCGCCTTGCCGTCGGTCTTGGCCTCGTCGGTCTTGGCCTCGTCGGTCTTGGCCTCGTCGGTCTTGGCCTCGTCGGTCTTGACCTCGGCGTCGGCTTTCGCCTCGGCCTTGGGCGCTTCGGCCTTCGGGGTCTCGGTCTTCCCATTCGCGGCGGTGCTGTCCGCCGGGCGCGGCGTCGTACCGGCCGGGGCGGAGCTGTAGTCGCGACCGCTGGTCGGGGTCGACTGCCAGGCCGGCTCCGGCGGGGTGAGCAGCTTCTTCACTGCCGCCGCCGCGATCGCGCCGAGCCCCAGGAACAAGACGAAGTTGCGGAGCTTGTGGCTCTTCTTCGGTACGCCGAGCTCGCCCTTCAGCGCGGCTTTCGTGGCCTTGCCGCGACGGGCGCTCTCCTCGAGGACCGGCTCGGCGGCGGCCGCGAGCGACGCCAGCGCGGCCGTCACCTTCGGCAGGACGTCGTCGTTCAGCCGCTCACGCGCCTTCTCGGCCGCGTGCTCGGTGGCCGGTCCGACCTTGGCGAGCGCCTCGTCGATCACCGGGCTCGCCTTCTCGACCGCGACGTGAGCGAGGTGTGCACCACGCTCGACCGCCTTCTCGGCGTACGGCGAGACCTTCTCCCGCGCAGTGCCCATCGCCGGCCCGAGGTGCTCACGGACCTGGTCGACGGCCGGCCCGAGCTTCTCCGACGCCGACTCGGCGAGCGGCCGGACGCGATCCTTCGCGGTCTCGACCCGGCCCTTGGACTTCCTCAAACCCACGGTTCCCTCCTCGTGCCACCCGTCATCCGGACAGCGCTCCCGCCCATCGGCGACATGGGCTGTCTTGGTACGGCTCTCTGGTACGGCTCTGGACAAATCCGGTTCCGTCTGCATCGTACGACGTCACCGGCCGATAACCCTGTGCCCCCGCCCCGCCAGTCCCACACGTTCGCCCGCCGGGGTGGGTTGTTGCAGCTGTTCTTGGTCCCACATGACAGGATCGACACGTACCGCCGTACCCCGACTAGGAGTGACCCCGTGGCCGAAGAGCTGTACGCAACCCTGCAGACGTCGAAGGGTGACGTCGTTCTCAGGTTGTTCCCGAACCACGCGCCGAAGACCGTGCAGAACTTCGTCGGCCTGGCCGAGGGCACCCAGGAGTGGACCGACCCGAAGACCGGCCAGCCGAGCAACGCCCGGTTCTACGACGGCCTGGGCTTCCACCGGGTGATCGACGGGTTCATGATCCAGGGCGGCTGCCCGCTGGGCAACGGCATGGGCGGCCCGGGCTACGAGTTCGACGACGAGATCCACCCCGAGCTCCAGTTCGACCGGCCGTACCTGCTGGCGATGGCGAACGCCGGGATCCGCGGCGGCCACGGCACCAACGGCTCGCAGTTCTTCATCACCGTGGTCCCGACCGCGCACCTGAACCGCAAGCACACGATCTTCGGCGAGGTCGCCGACGACGACTCGCGCAAGGTCGTGGACGCGATCGCGACCGCGCAGACCGCGCCCGGCGACCGGCCGATCGAGCCGATCGTGATCACCGCGGTCACCATCGACCGCAAGAACGCCTGACGTTTTCGTGCGGGGCCGGGACCCGGCCCCGCGCACCGCAGAGAAGGACGCCACCGCGTGACCGACACCGTCTGCTACCGGCACCCGGATCGGCCCGCCGGGGTGCGCTGCCAGCGCTGTGACCGGCCGATCTGCCCGGACTGTATGAACAGCGCCGCGGTCGGTTTCCAGTGCCCGAGCTGCTTCAACGAGGGCGTCCGGTCGATCCCGCGGACCCGGACCTCGCTCGGCGGCCTGCAGCGGGCGAACGCGCAGTTCGTGACCTACGGGCTGATCGCGCTCAACGTGCTGGTGTTCATCGTCGTGCACGTCGCGAGCGGGGGGTTGGTCAACGACCTGACCCTCGTCCCGGTGCTGGTCGACTCGCAGCCGTGGCGGCTGATCACGTCGGCGTTCACGCACGTGCAGATCTTCCACATCTTCTCGAACCTGTTCATGCTCTGGCAGCTCGGTCCGATGCTGGAGCAGATGCTCGGCCGGCTCCGGTTCGCGATCCTCTACCTGCTGTCGGCGCTCGGCGGCAGCGCGGCGGTCTGCCTGCTGTCGCCGCCGGGCTCCGCCACCCTCGGTGCCTCCGGCGCAGTCCTCGGCCTGGTCGGCGCCCTGCTGGTGATCAGCCGGGCCCGCAACCTCGACGTCACGTGGATCATCGGGTACGTCGTCATCACCGCACTCTTCTCGTTCACGATCGCCGGCGTCTCCTGGCAGGGCCACCTCGGCGGCTTCGTCACCGGTGCGGCCGTCGCCTGGATCTACCTCCAGCTCGCCAAGCGCCGGCGCCGCAACAAACAATCGGCCTAGGCCACAACTTCACGTCGGTTCGGTGAACTCCCGTGACGTCGGGAGTGGCTCGCTCGTCTGACCAGTGACGTCCCGACGGGGGACCAACTTGGTAAGGACATCCACATGAGCCCACGTGCTGTGGACAAACGAGCCCGCCCCGGAAACGTTGGACCTGCCGCCTCAGGGCAGCAGCAGACAAGCATCGCCGAACTCATGCCACAGGTAGCGGTGCTCGAGCGCCGCGTCGTAAGCACGCTGCACCAGCTCGACACCCGCAACGGCCTCCAGAAGGAGTAGGTGCGACGCCTCCGGGGCGTGCATCCCGGTGATCAGCCCGTCGACCACCTGTACCGGACGAGCCGGCCCGACGACCAGGTCGGTCCAGCCGTGGGAAGCCACGACCGAACCGCCCTCGGTGGACGACTCGATGGCCCGGACCGCGGTCGTGCCGACGGCGACGATGCGACCACCGGTCGCCTTGGTCCAGTTCACCAGGCGAGCGGTGTGCGCGGATACGGCGTACCGCTCCGGAGGCGGTGGCTCGTGCGTCTCCAGCGACGAGACGCCGCAGTGCAGGAGGATCGGTGCGATCAGCACGCCCTGCGACGCCAGGCGGCTCACCAGCTCGAAGCTGAACGGTCGCGCGGCGCTAGGCATCTCCGCGCTGCCAGGCTCGCGCCCAAAGACCGTTTGGTATGACGCGAGCGGCCAACGCCGGCCTACGTAGTTGTAGGTGATCGGCCGACCGTTCCGCTGCAGGTAACCGAGCACGTCCGGCACCGGTGGCTTGGCTATCCACAGCCTGCCTCCAGCCTGGTATGGCCCCAGCAACGTCAGCGTGCCCTCTGGCAGCTCGACCCGGTCGCCCACGCTGCCAGTGAGCATCGGCGCACCGCCGTTGCGCAGTTCGACTACCCACGTGCCGTCGTCGAGCGCTGTGGAGAAGTGCACAGTGATCCCAGTGCCGTCCACAGCGGCAGGCAGCGTGCCGGACGTGTTCACGAGCAACAGGTCGCCGGGCCGCAGGTGCTCGCCGATCCGGTCGAAACCGCGTGTGCGTGATGGCCAACCCCTCCGCGACCAGCAGCTTTACGTGATCCCGTGCCAGCCCACGGGCCTCTGGTGGTTCGCTGGCGTTGAGCGCGTCGGGCAGGACGAAGCGGGTGTGCGGGTGCACCCTCACGAGGTCACCGCCGGCGCGAACTCCGCCGCGCGGTACCGCCCACTCGCGGGCCGGCTGTCGAGCAGCTGCAGGAACGCGGGTACGACGGTCGCCGGCTCGGGCCGGTCGGAGATGTCCTCACCGGGGAACGCGGCCTGGTGCATCGCCGTCCGCAGGTCGCCCGGATCGACCGCGTAGACAGCCAGCTGCGGGTGCTCCGCAGCAAGGACCCGGCTCGCATGGTCGAGCGCAGCCTTGGCCGAGCCGTAGCCACCCCAGGTCTCGTAGGCCTCGACGGCCGCGTCGGAGCTGATGTTGAGCAGCACACCGTTGGCAGCGGTCAACGCCGGCAGTAGTGCTTGAGTCAGTGCGAGCGGCGCGAGTACATCGACCTCGTAGACGCGGTGTAGTTCGTCGAGGTCGGCTGCTGCGAGTGCTTGCAGCGGGCTCGGCCCCAGATAGCTCGCGTTGTTGATGAGCAGGTCGAGACGGCCGAGCTGGTTGACCACGTCGACCAGGTCGGCGCGGTGGTCGGCGTCGGTGACGTCACCGGCCAGCGGTACGACGTCGGTGCGGTTGGCGAGCGCGTCGGCGGCGTCCTTCAACGCACCCGCACCGCGGGCGTCGATCACCAGGGTCCAGCCGCGGTCGGCCAGTCCGTGCGCCAACGCCAGTCCGAGGCCGGCGGACGCACCGGTGATCAGGGCGACCGGACGGTTCGAGGAATCAGGAGTCATGCCTCGAACTGTCATACTTCAAGCAAGCTTGAGGTCAAGAGAGCAGGATGCCGGGGTTGAGGACGCCGTCCGGATCGAGCGTGTGCTTCACCGCCTTGAGGGCTTCCACCGCGAGCGGACCGATCTCGGTCTCGTAGGCGTCGCGGTGGTCGGTGCCGACGCCGTGGTGGTGCGAGATGGTCCCGCCGGCGTCCGCGATCGCCTGACTGGCGGCGCGTTTCGCCGTACGCCATTGCTCGACCGGGTTGCCGGTCTGGGCGCAGACGACGGTGAGGTAGAGCGATGCGCCGGTCTCGTAGACGTGGGAGATGTGGCAGAGGACCAGGGGTGGCGTGTCCTTGAGCGCATCGACGAGAGCCTCGGTGACAGCGGACTTGAGCGCGGGGATGCGGGACCAGAAGGCGGCTGTCTCGAGGGTTTCGACGAGCGCGCCTTCGTCGAGCAGCGGGTCACGGAGGTACGGCGCTCGGTAGCGGCCGACCCGCCAGGTCTCACCTGGGCCCTCGCCGAGGTTTTGTCCGCCCGCGTCGGTGAGGACGTCGGCGGTGGCCTGGTTGTACGGGCCGTCGCAGCCGATGATCGCGAGTGCGCCGCCGGATCCGCCGCCCAGGACGTCGGGGTCGGCCAGGTTGACGGCTGTCTCCACCTCGTCGGACAGCCGCAGTACCGTCGGGAGCGGGCCGTCCTGGGCGAGGCGGCGGACCGCGGTCAGGCCGGCCGCGAAGTTGTCGAACCGCCAGCCTTCGAAGTGGCGCTCGGTCGGGCGCGGGCGGACGCGGACGACCACCTCGGTGATGATGCCGAAGGCGCCCTCGGAGCCGAGGACGAGTTGGCGGAGGTCGGGGCCGGCGGCGGACATCGGAGCCCGGCCGAGCTTGATCGTGCCGCGCGGAGTGGCGAGAGTCAGCCCGACAACCATCTGGTCGAACCGGCCGTAGCCGGCGGACGACTGACCGCTGGAGCGGGCCGCCGCGTAACCGCCGATGCTGGCACCTTCGTAGGACTGCGGGAAATGCCCGAGCGTGTAGCCGCGGTCAGCGAGCAGCTTCTCGGCGGCTGTACCTCGTACACCTGCTTGAAATATTGCTGTTCTGGAGACCTCATCCAGCTCGGTCAGCTGATCCAGCCTTCGAAGATCCACGGTGACGAACCTGCGATTGGCCGCGAGCCCGCCCACCACGGAGGTCCCACCGGAGTACGGCACCACCGCCAGACCATGCTCACCACAACCGGCAAGCAGACCCAGCACCTCTTCATGCGTTCCTGGGAAAATCACCGCATCCGGCATGTCGGAGCGGTCATTCGCCCTGAACCGAAGCAGGTCCGTCGTCGAGTACCCCCGCGTGTGAGCCCAACGAATGTCCACGTCAGTCGACACGTACTGCTCACCCAGCACTGAGACGAGAAAAGACAGTTGGTCCGCAGACAGGCCGGGGCGGTCGGGCTCGGGCTGGGGTTGGGCGGGGTGCGCGGGTGGGCGGCGTACACCCAGGTGCTTGAGGGCGTCCAGGGCGGCCTGCGGGACCTCGACCTGGTGGTTCGGGTCGCCCCAGCGGCCGGGGGTGAGATGGGCCACCGGGAGGTCGGATTCGGTCATGGGTGGCTCCCTTTCGGTGGTGCTGCGAGGTAGCGTCGTCGACAGTTCCGGGCTGCGGCATTCCTGGACGGCGCAGTCGCTGATACACTCTGACGTGTGATGTCTCAGCGTAGCAGCGAAGCGACACCGGAACCAGCGCCGGAGAGCGGCTCCCGCCCGGCTCCCGCGAACGCGATCGGCGAGGAGCGGATCCTCGACGCCGCCTACGAGCTCCTGCTCGCGATCGGGATGCGCCGGATGACGATGGCCGACATCGCCCGGCACGCCGAGGTCTCCCGCGCGACCCTGTACCGGCGCTGGCCGAACGTGCAGGCCGTGGTCGCCGCGCTGATGACCCGCGAGTGGACGATCGCCCTGGTGTCCGCGTTCCAGCCGGACGCCGCGGACGGCCGGTCCCGCCTGGTCGAGGGCGTGGTCGAGGTGGTCGCGCAGACCCGGGTGCACCCGCTGATGCGGAAGATCATCGAGCTCGACCCCGAGTTCCTCACGCCGTACCTGCTCGAGCGCCGCGGCAGCAGCACGGTCGCGCACCTCGCGCTCGTCGAGGAGGGTCTCCGCCAGGGTCAGGCCGACGGCTCGGTCCGCGCGGGCGACCCGGTCTGGCTGGCGCGGCAGATCATCCTGGTCGCGCTGGCCTCGGCGGTGTCCGGTCCGGTGATGGCTTCCCGCGACGAGTACTCGAAGCTCGACGACGAGCTGCGGATCATGCTCACCCGGTACCTGACGCCGTGATCGCCATCGGCAACGCGAGCCTGAACGCGGTCCGCCGTACCCGCGAGCTCGACCAGCTCGCGACGACCGGCGCGGTGGACGTCCTGGTGATCGGCGGCGGTGTCACGGGCACCGGCGTCGCCCTGGACGCGGCTGCTCGCGGCCTGTCCGTTGCCCTGGTGGAGAAGCACGACCTGGCGTTCGGCACCAGCCGCTGGAGCTCGAAGCTCGTGCACGGCGGCCTGCGATACCTCGCCTCCGGCCACGTCGGGATCGCGTACGAGAGCGCGGTCGAGCGCGGCATCCTGATGAAGACCACCGCACCGCACTTGGTGCACCCGGTCCCGCAGATCGCGCCATGGTTGCCGCAGGCAAACTTCGCCCAGGCCGCGCTGGTTCGGTCGGCGTTCCTCGGCAGCGATGTCCTCCGCACGGTCGCACGGACCAGCGACGACTACCTGCCGCACTCCCGCCGGGTCACCTCGTCCGAGCTGCTCCGGTACGCGCCGACCCTGCGCCCGCAGGGACTCCGCGGTGGCTTCCTGATCTGGGACGGCCAGCTGTACGACGACGCGCGACTGGTCGTCGCGATCGCGCGGACTGCGGCGCAGTACGGCGCCCGGGTGCTCACCCGGGTCGCGGCGACCGAGGTCACCGGCCGCGGCGCGGTGCTCGTCGACCAGCTGACCGGGTCCTCGTTCCCGCTCGATGCCCGGATCGTGATCAACGCGACCGGCATCTGGGCCGACCAAGTTGCCTCCGGCATCAAACTCCGCCCGAGCCGCGGCACCCACCTGGTCCTGCCACAGTCCGTCTTCGGCGGCCTGTCCGCCGTGCTGACCGTGCCGGTGCCGGGCGACATCCGGCGCGCGGTGATGGCGATCCCGGCGCCGGACGACCGGGTGTACGTCGGGCTGACCGACGAGGACGCGCCCGGCCCGGTCAGCGACGTACCGCACGCGACCGAGGCCGAGATCGACTTCCTGCTCGACACGATCAGCGCGGCCGTCCGGGAGCCGATCACCCGCGCGGACCTGCTCGGCACGTACGCCGGTCTCCGGCCGCTGCTCGACACCGGACACGGCGACCGGACCTCGGACATCTCCCGCCGGCACGCAGTCATCACCAGCCCGGACGGCGTGGTGACGATCGTCGGTGGGAAGCTGACGACGTACCGCCGGATGGCCGCGGACGCCCTCGACACCGCGCTCGACCAGTCCGACGTGGACGTGAAGCGGCAGTGCGAGACGCACCGGATCCCTCTGGTCGGTGCGGCGGACCGGGTCCGGCTGGCGGCTGTCCATGCGCCGGCGCGGTTCGTCGAGCGGTACGGCATGGAGGCGCCCGAGGTGATCGCCGGTCCACCGGAGCTGCGCGAGCCGATCGCGCCAGGGCTGCGGACGACGTACGCCGAGCTGCGGTTCGCCGTACGGCACGAGGGTGCGCTGTCCGAGGACGACGTACTCGATCGGCGGACACGGATCGGGCTGTCGGCCGCGGACCGCGAGCTGGCGCTGCCCGCGGTCCGTGCGGCGTTCGCCGCCGTCTGATTCACCTGTCGTGAGCTAACTTGGGCTGCGGGGAGGTGGAGAGGTGACGCAGCCTTATCCAGGGCCACAGCAGCCAGAGCCACAGCAGCCGGGACCGTACCAGCCGCAGCAGTACTACCCGCAGCCGTACCAGCCGTACCAACCGGTGCTGCCGCGGTACCGGCCGCTGCGGAAGCTTGCGATCGTCAGCATCGTGCTGATGGGGCTGACCGTGGTCGCGGCGATCGTGCAGTCGGCGCTGCTCTGGAGCTCGTACGACGACGTCAAACGGTTCGTGTACGGGCTGCTGTCCGAGGAGGAGATCGACAGCGGGATCAGGTCGGTCGCCGGCACCGGACCGCTCCTCAACGTGGTGACCTACCTGCTGATGGGCACCGGTATCGCCTTCCTGATCTGGCTCTGGCAGGCGCGCGAGAACACGGAGTACCTGCACTCGCCGCTCGCGCCGCGACCACCTGTGGGTCCGCCGCGCGGTCTGCACCGGCGTGCGTCCGGCTGGATGGTCGGCGCCTGGTTCTGCCCGATCGTGCAGTTCTGGTACCCGCTGCAGGTGGTCCAGGACGTCGCCACCGCGAGCGAACCGACCGAGGGCGCCGCCAGGTCCGGCCGGATGCGCGCGCTGCTCTACGGCTGGTGGAGCACCTGGACCGGCTTCTGGGTGATCCTGCTCGGCGGCGGCACGGTCGGGCTGGTCGGCTTCATCGTCTGGATCGTCCGGCTGGTCGACGCGGCGGACGCCGCGGACGCGACCGGTGACTACGTCGACATCTACGACCTGCAGGACTTCATGGTCCGGGTCGCGCTGGCCGTCAACATCGGCTTCACGGTCGCGACCGTCCTACTGATCCTGGCCGGCATCGCTGCCTCGCTCCTGATGCTCCAGGTCACCGGTTGGCAGCACGAGCGGGCGACTGCGCCGACGGTGCAGGACGTGACCCCGCCACCGCAGTACTTCCCGCGGTACAACGGTCCCAACTTCCCGTCCTACGGCCGCTGAAGCAGTACCACGCTCGCATCGTCGTACCGCTTCCACCGTGGCGTCGACTCGGAGTCGTGCACACGGACCCTGTCCACCAGACCCCGTGGTCCTTCAGTAATGAGTACGTCGACCAGTTCGTCCCAGCTGTGTCCGTAGCGCTCGCTGTAGCGCGAGGCGCCGTCCGTCAGCAGCGCGCTGACCTCGACCGCCGCCAGGTCAGTGCGACCGGTGACTGCCTGGTACGCGGCCTTCGGGTCGGTGCTGGCGACCCAGAAGCCGCCTGCCTGGTTGCGGAGCCGGCTGACCGCCTCGAGCGTGCGCTCGGGGAGCAGGTCGATCCGGTCGTCGCTGTACACGGTCACCGCACCTCCCGGCGAGCGCATCACGATCGGTGAGTCAGCCAGGACCAGGTGCTCGACGTATGCCGGCTGCACGCGGACCATCGCCACTGTGGACGACGGGCTGTCCGGGTTGGTCAGGTCGCAGGTGCCGACGTGAGCAGCGCGTACTCCGGTGATCGCCTCGGCCAGCAGGTCGGTGAGGGGTGCCGCTGATGCGGTGAGGAGCGGTGGTGCGAGCTGAGCGGCGAGCTGGCCGACCAGCCACGCCACGGTGTGGATGCAGCCGGACTCGACGCCTCTGGGCGCTGTGGCGCCGTCCAGCACCACTGCGAAGTCAGGTCCGGTCAGGACGAGGTCCTCGTTGACCGAAGGCGGTTGGCGATCCGGAGCGGGCTGGCTGAGCGAGCGGATATCCACAGGGTCAGTTTGCTGCCCAGCTGTCGGCGAGGGACTGGTCGAGCGCGATCTTGGGCGACCAGCCGAGCTGCTCGCCGATCAGGCTGGTGTCCGCCTGCTGCCAGGGCGCACCGAGCATGCCCTCCTGGCCGGTGTCGTCGACGATCGTGGCCGGCTTACCGCTGAGCTCGAACAGCGAACCGGCCACATCTCGTGCCAGCGTCGCCCGGCCGGTGCCCACGTTCAGCAGCGGCGGCGGCTTGGCATCGGCCAGTGCGACCGCCACCACGGCCTCGGCCACGTCGCGGACGTCCACGAAGTCCCGCCAGACGTCCAGCGACCCCACCTCGATCAGCTGCCGCGAGCGAAGGTCCCGGATGACCCGTCCGGTCAGCGTGCTCTCCGGCGCACCTGGTCCGATCACGTCGAAGATCCGGAGTACGACGGCGTCCGCGCCGCCCCGCTGCGCCCGCAGTACCAGCTCGGAGCCGGCCAGCTTGGTGACGCCGTACGGACCGGTCGGCCGGGGGGCCGTCTGCTCGTCGATGCTGGTGCCGTGCGGTCCACCGCCGTACTCCGCGGCCGAGCCGAGCTGGACGAACCGGGCATGACCGGCGTTGTCCCGGATCGACGCGAGCAGCGCCTCGACCGCGATCACGTTGGCGCGGACCAGGTCGGCCGGCTCGCCCAGCGTGGCGCCGACCGCGTTCACGACCACGGTCGGCTTGTACATGCCGATCTGGGTGTCGAGGGCGTACGGGTGCATCGTGGACAGGTCGCAGCGCCGGTACGGTTCACCCCGGCTCCGGCTCAGCCCGCGGTACTCGACGCCGCGTTCGGCGAGCAGCGCGCAGATCCTGGCGCCGAGGAAGCCTCCCGCGCCGAACACCATCACCCGCTCAGTTCCGGTCACCCCTCCATCGTGCGATCCCTATTTGTCGTTCGCCCCTCCGTTGCCCGCCGACAGCATCACAACTGTGTCGGCAGGAGATGGCAGGGTGGGCCTCATGGCCATCAGACCCGCCTTGCCGACCGAGTCGACCGTCCGGGAGTGGGACGACGACGCCGACCCGTCCGGGCAGACGTTCTCGAAGGTGCAGTTCATCGACGCCGACCTGACCGAGGTGGCCAACCGCGGCGGGGTGTTCGAGGAGTGCACGTTCCGCGGTGTCCGGTTCAACGCCTCGACCCACACCGAGGCCGCGTTCGTGAACTGCACGTTCGTCCGCTGCTCGCTGTTCGACACCGCGTTCACCCGGTGCAAGTTCGTCGGTACGGCGTTCGACGACTGCACGTACAACCTGATGAAGGTCACCGGCGGCGACTGGTCGTTCACCGCGCTCCCGGGCGCGGACCTGAAGGGCACCGAGTGGACCGGCGTGAAGCTCCGCGAAGCCGATCTGACCGGCATCAAGGCAGCCAAGGCGGTGCTGCGGGACCTCGACCTGTCCGGCGCCTCGCTGCAGCGGGCCGACTTCTCCGGGGCCGACCTGCGCGGCTCCGACCTCTCCCAGCTCGACCCACTGACCGTCACGCTCCGGGACGCCCGGATCGACGTCACCCAGGCAATGGTCGTCGCGGCGAGCCTCGGGCTTGATGTTCGCCCCTGAGCCTGTGGATAACTCCGCGTCACCGCAGCGTCATCCCCGGTCCTATCCACAACCTGTGGATAACTATCCGGATAACTGTGTATTCGTTCTGTGATATCTCCCCGCGGCCGGCCGTCTGGCCGTGACGAGCGCCGGCCGGACCCCGAGCGGAGGCCGCGAGACCAGGACCGCCGCGTGCTCGACAATGACCGGTACGGCGACCAGCCGGCGGGTGCGGGTCAGCGACTGCAGCCCGGCCGCGACCCCGACCCCGCAGAACGCGCCGACCGAGTTCGCGATCAGGTCGTGCAACTGGCAGGACCGGCCGAGCTGCGGGATCAGCGCCTGGACCGCCTCGACAGCAGCGGACATCCCGATCCCGGCGGCAATGCCGTCACCTGGTCGGCCGCTGGCGAGCGTGAGCATGCTGGCGGCCGGCACGAAGAGCAGTACGTTGAGCAGGCCCTGGAGCGAGGTGAGCCCACCGGTCGTGGTCAGGTGCGTACCGCACTGGCCGACCTGCCCGAGCCGGTGCGCGGTCGGGCTGAGCGTCGCCGCGATCACCAGCGCGAAGGCCGCCGGTCCGCAGAATGCAGCCAGCCGGGGGACCAGCGCGCCGGGCCGACGGAGCGACGAAATGGCGATCGGCAGGGTCATGCCGGTGAGCACGAGCCAGGTGTCCAACAGATGCGGGATGCCGCGATAAGTCTCGAGCACGCGTCCGGACCCTCCCGTGGTCGACCGGCTGACTCGATCTCTTCCTCGTCGATTGCGCTTCCTCAACGACGATCAGCCGACCGGTCCCTCCGCCGCCAGGCTTGTCCGGACATCTGCACGCAGCCGCAAACGCCTCGTGACAATCCGGGATAGAACTGACACGGAAAGTAGGTGCTCAAGGCAACGATCCTCTGCGACGCGGAGGCTGGAATCAACCGATCGGTGGAGGCGGGTGGAGCTGCGCGGGCGATGTGCGGAGCAGGGGACGGGCGGGATCGTCGAAGCAGACGGAAGTCCCCTCGGAAGGAGAACGACGATGTCATCGACGGCCGACGTACGGCACCCGCGGAGCGCCGCGGCGTTGCGGAGCGTGCAACTGCTGGTCACCGGCTACCTCGCGGTCAGCGTACTGACCCTCGTCGCCATCATTGCCCTGCGCAACCATTCGTCGGTGGTCACGGACACGGTCTGGACCCGCGGCACGATCGTGGTCGCCAGCTCGGTGCTGACGTTCCTGTTCGCCCGGCGGGCCGCCCGCGGATCCCGGCGCGGGTACCTCCGGCTCCGGATCGTCTCGGCGGTGATGCTGGTCGCGATCGTGGTCATCATCGCGCTGCCGGGCGTCTTCCCGGTCTGGATGCGGATCGAGCAGGGCGTCTGCGGGCTGCTGCTGCTCGGCGTCGTACTGCTGGTCAACGGCAAGCACCTCCGCTCGGTGTTCACTAGCTGAATGAGCGAGCAGGTGTGGCCGCGGCGGCTGACGGTGGCGCCGTACGTTCTGCTGGCGGCACTGGTCGTGGTCACTGTCGCCATCAAGCGCGACCAGCCCCGGTCGCTGGCGGTCGATCTGGTGCTGTGCGCGCTGGTCGGGCTGTGGAAGCTCGGGATGTTCACGCTCCGGCCGGCGTGGCGGACGAGGCACCGGCCGATGGCGGTCTTCATCGCCGGGTTCGTGCTACTGCTGGCCGTGCTCGTGGTCCGCGACCCGTGGTTCGGCTTCCTCACCCCGGCCGGCTACTTCTACACGTTCATCCTGCTGCAGTGGCCGGGCGAGCTGATCGGGATCGGGGCGGTCGCGGTCATCGCGGGGTGGGCCCAGTCGTACGACATCCCGAAGACGACCGTGCTCGGCCTGCTCGGGTGCGCCGCGGTGATCGGAGTGAACGTCGCCGGGATGTGTCTCGCCGCGTGGGTGGGCCAGCGCAGCGAGCAACTCAGCCAGCAGCGCCAGGAGGCGGTGGACGCGTTGACGGAGACCAACAGGCGGCTCGAGGCGATACTCGCCGAGAACGCGGGCCTGCACGAGCAGCTCCTGACCCAGGCCCGGGAGGCCGGGATCACCGACGAGCGGCAGCGGATGGCGCGGGAGATCCACGACACCATCGCGCAGGGCCTGACCGGAATCGTGACCCAGCTCCAGGCCGCCGAGCACGCGGCCGACTGGCGCCGGCACGTGACGGCCGCGGTCGGCCTCGCCCGGGAGAGCCTGACCGAGGCGCGGCGATCGGTCCACGCGCTGCGTCCACAGGCGCTGCAGTCGGCAACGCTGAGCGAGGCCATCGCAGACGTCGTACGGCGGTGGTCCGCGTTGCACGGGATCGACGGACAACTGACGACCACCGGTACGCCGCGCGTGGTGACGCCGGAGACAGAGTCGACGCTGCTGCGGGCGACGCAGGAGGCGCTGGCGAACGTGGCGAAGTACGCACAGGCCGGCCGGGTCGGTGTGACGCTGTCGTACCTGGAGAGGGAGGTTGCCTTGGACGTACGCGACGACGGGGTCGGGTTCGACCCGTCCCACCGGACCACCTCAGCCGGTGGCGGCTTCGGGTTGGTCGCGATGCGGCAGCGGGTCGAGGCGCTGAACGGCACGCTCGAGATCGAGTCCGAGCCGGGATCCGGTACGGCGATCTCCGCACGGGTCCCGACGCCGGGAGCGCCGGCATGATCCGGCTGCTGATCGCGGACGACCACCCGATCGTCCGGGACGGGCTGAGCGGGATGTTCGCGGCCGAACCCGAGTTCGAGGTGGTCGGCGAGGCGGGTGACGGCGCGGAGGCGGTGCGGCTGGCCGAGGCGCTGCGTCCTGACGTGGTCCTGATGGACCTGCAGATGCCTGGCCTGGACGGCCTGTCCGCGATCAGCCTGCTGGCCGATCGCGGGGTCACGGCGAAGGTGCTCGTGCTGACGACGTACGACACGGACGGGTACGTCGTCCCCGCGATCGAGGCGGGCGCGATCGGCTACCTGCTGAAGGACGCACCGCGCGACGAGCTGCTCCGCGCGGTCCAGGCCGCGGCCGAGGGCCGATCCGTGCTGGCGCCGTCGGTCGCCAACACGCTGATGAACCACGTCCGCACACCCCGGGCACCGGAGCTGCTCAGTCCGCGGGAGCTCGAGGTCCTCCAGTTGGTGGCCGCAGGCAACACCAACCGCGAGGCCGCCAAGCACCTGTTCATCAGCGAGGCCACGGTGAAGACGCACCTGCTCAACATCTACGCCAAGCTCGGCGCCCCCGACCGGGCGTCCGCGGTGGCCGCCGCCTACAACCGTGGGCTCCTGAAGCCGTCGGGCTAGAGCACCAGCTCGTGCAGCCAGTCCGGCTCTGCTTGCGCGTGCAGCCGCCAGTAGTGGTCGGCGATGTCGTCGGGGTCCCAGGCGGTGCCGGGGGCGACACCACCGCCGATCGTGACGCTCGCAGCGTGGATGCCGGCGGAGCCGTACTGCTGGTGAAGCAGGGTCACCAGGATGCGAAGTCCGGCCTTGCCCAGTGACAGGCTCGCGTACGCCGGCTTCGGCACGGGCATCCCGCCCGTGACGAGGAAGGTTCCTCTGCCACGCTCAGCCATGGCCGGCAGCAGATGACCAGCGGTCGTGATGGCGCCGACGACGTTCACCGCCCAGGCATCCAGGTGCTGCTGCGCGGTCAGGTCGCCGATCGCGTCCGCCTGGATCACCGCGGCGTTGTACACCGCGACCTCGGGCACGCCGTACGTCTCGACGATCCGGTCGAGCGCGGCCCGCAGCCCCGGCTCGTCGGTGCTGTCGGCGGCGACTGCGAGCAGGTCCGCGCCCGCCAACTGCTCCGCCGCCGCCTTCAGGGATTGCTCCGACCGAGAGATCAGCCCAACGCTCATCCCCTCCCGAGCGAACCGTTTGGCCACCGCAACGCCGACTCCGGGACCCACCCCGACCACGATCACCCCAGCCATGCCTCGAGCGTAGCCGCCTGGATTATCTCGAGTTGGCGCGCAGCTCGGCGGCCTGTTCGTAGTCGTGGCGCCAGTCGCCGGAGGGAACGAGGATCACGCGTTCAACACCGGCGGCCTCGTAGGCGACCAGCTGTTCCACCGGGTTACCGTCCAGCTGAGGCGCGATGACGGTGGCCTTCAGTTGCTTTCCGAGCTCCGCGATGCGCTGGAGGTTCGCGCGGACCTCGTCCGGCGACATCCCGATCGTCGCCCATCCGTCGCCGTACTTCGCCGCCCGCCGCAACGCCCGCACTCCGTTGCCCGCTACAACAATCGGCGGCACCGCGGAACCCGGCGCCAAGGTCACCTCGAGCCCACCCGCCGCTGCGGAGGTCTCCACGCGGCCGGCGATCAGGCTCGGGCTGAGGGTTGCCGGGCGACCGGCGATGAGGTCCGGGAGGACCGCCAGGGACTCGTCCGTCAGCTGTCCACGGTCCGCGAACTCGACACCGGCCGCAGACCACCCGATGTCGCCGTGCGCCGGGTTGCCGGTTCCGACCCCGAGCACGACCCGGTTGTTCGACACGAACTGCAGGGTGCTGACCTGCTTGGCCGCCCATGCCACCGGCCGGAGCGCCGGCAGCATCACGTTGAAGCCGACGGTGATCCGCTCGGTCACCGCCGCGGCGGTCGCCAGCACCACCGTGCTGTCCAGGATCGGCGCACTCGCGATCAGATGATCAGTGGACCAGACCGAGTCGAGCCCCAGCTCCTCGGCATACCGCGCACTCGCTCGCACGTCTCCCAGAATCGGCCGGTTCGGATCCGGCGTGGACGTCGGCAGGATGACTCCGATCTCAATGCTCATAATCTATGACAAGGTGATCCGCTACGAAACTATTCCGTCCGGGATGATCTCCATAAAAACCACAGCGCCCCGAGCGCCAGCAGCACACCGATGGGGGACAGGTAGGTCTGCGCCGGCAACCGCATCGCGGCCACGCCGCCGACAGCCGTCGCCGCGAGATAGATCGCGACAAGCACCCGCGTCGTCCGCTCCGCCCGTCCGACAATCACCGCGAACAGGCCGCCCAACACCGCAAGCAGTAGGTGAACAAGCAGAGCGCCGTACACCGCTCCCTCGGCAGCGTCCCGCGTCGGCGCAAACCCATGCCCGGCGAACTCGTCAATCGTCCGCTCCCGGTTGGCAAAGAGCAGACAGGCAATCAGCACCTGAAACACCACCAACCCCGCCAAGCACCGCATAACCCACACCGCGTCCCGCCCCCGCATCCTGGTCGCAGTACTCATAAACCCAACACCTCCTGATCAGTCCCGCTCATCGGCTGGTTCGGGGCGGTGGCGCCAGCGGGGGTTGGTGGTAGGGCGGGTGCGGCGGCGGGCCGACGGACCGCGCTGGGCCCAGTCGCTGGTCAGGCGCTCGAGCAGGCGGGTCAGGGTCTTGATGTCGCTGTCCGACCAGTCCTCGACGACCGCACCGAAGACTGTCGCCCCGATGTCGTCGAGTTGCTGCAACTCGCTGAGACCGGCCGCCGTCGCCGACACCAAACAGGTTCGCCCGTCATCGGGATCGATCTCGACCGTCACCTGCCCGGCATCCTCCAGCGCCTGGATGTTCCGCGTCACCGACGACGGCGCCATCCCCAGCCGTTCTCCGATCACACTCGGTCGCTGCACCTCAGCCCCGACCACCCGTAACACGTTCACCCGCGGCACATCGAACGCCCGGGCCATCCCGCGCTGCGCGTCGCCGACCAGCGCGACCGTCGCCCGAGTCAGCGCCCGCACCAAGGTATTTCTTTCCATGAAGGAAAGATACCCAGCCGAGGGGTCAACCATGCACGATGGGTCGGCATGAGCCTGCAGATCCGGAACATCGTGTTCGCGTGCCCGGGCAACACTCCCGAGACGTACGCCGAGGGTGCCCGCCCGGCGGCGATGTTCTACGCCCGCCTGCTCGGGCTGCAGATCATCCGCGAGGACTGGATCGTCGTCGGTGATCCCGACGACCCGTCAGCCCTCCGCCTGGCCTTCGGCGATGGCCCGATCGACTACGACCCACCACGCTGGCCCGACCCTGCTCATCCGCAGCAGCTGCACCTCGACATCGCCGTACCCGACCTGACCGCGGCTCCCGACGATGCCGCCCTGCTCCACGACTACGGCGACCACCGTGTGTACGCCGACCCGATCGGCCACCCGTTCTGCCTCTACGAGGAGCCAACGGACCGCGCCCGGGTCACGCGCGTAGTGATCGACTGCGCGGACCCGCAGGCACTCGCCGCCTTCTACAGCCGACTCCTCGACCTGCCGGACCGCGAGCTCGACACCCCGGACCGCGTCGTGCTGACCGGCTCGCCGGCGGTCGCGTTCCAACGCAGTACCTCCGAGCCCCCGCGCTGGCCCGACCCGGCTTATCCACAGCAAGTGCACCTGGACCTGTTCACCACCGACGTGCCGGCCGGGAGATCGCATGCCGTCGCCAGCGGCGCTCAGCCGCTGCAGACCACCGGCTCGAACCACCACGTGTACGCCGACCCCGCCGGGCACCCGTTCTGCCTTTAGGAGAGGTAGACCCACTCGCGCAGTGGGTGCAGAGCCATCGTCGCCCACGAGGACGGGCGCTTGGCTTGCGGTATGAAACTTTTCAAACTCGCGGCCGCCGGAGCGTGTGTCTCCGTCCTCGCGGCCGGTTCGATCTCGCCGCTCGTCGCGTCCGCTGTCGAGCCGACGCCCGTCGGTCGCCGTGTGACGTTTCAACAGCGCGGCTCGCTGGTGTCGGTCGTACCGATCGAGCACCTGACGGCCGGCGAGCTGACGCAGTACCTGAACTCGACGGGCATGCGCCCACCGCCGGCGAAGTACGGCATCGATGCCTATCGCGTCGTGTACAGAACCATCACCCCGCAGGGCGGACCGACGACCGCTAGCGGCCTGGTCGCGTTCCCGCGTCGTACGAGCCGCCTTGAGCTGGTGACGTTCCTGCACGGCACGAATGCCACCAAGAACACCACCGCATCGGTCGCACCGACCAGCCCGGACCGGGTCCGCAGCCTGATGTTCGCGGGCGCCGGCTTCGCAGTAGCGGCCCCTGACCTGCTAGGTCTCGGCGTCGGCCCCGGCCGGCACCCGTACGGCGACACCGCCTCCGAGACCAGCGCTTCCGCCGACCAGCTGATCGCGGCCCGCGAGCTCAGCGCGGCCCTCGGCCGGGCGCTCCGACCCGAGGTACTCGTGACCGGCTTCTCCGAGGGCGGCCGGATCACGCTCAGCCTCGGCCGCGCACTCCAGCGCGGCGAGGTCCCAGGCTTCCGCCTACGCGCGATGGCGCCGGTCGCCGGACCGTACGACCTCGTCGGCGTCGAACTACCGGCACTCGTCGACGGTCAGGTCAGCCCGTTCGTCGCCACGCTGTACCTCGGCTACTTCCTCACCTCGTGGAGCCGGCTGATCCACCTGTACGACGACCCGTCCGAGGTGTTCCTGCCGCCGTACGACCAGGTCGTGGACTCGCTGTTCGACGGCACCCACCCGATCCAGGAGATCGCGGCCGCGCTGCCGACCAGCCCGGACCAACTGGTCCGCCCCGAGTTCCTCCAGAGCCTGACGCACCCGACCGGCGCCCTCGGCGAGCGCCTGCGCGCCGCCGACACCATCTGTACGAACTGGACGCCACAAGCCCCCATCCACTTCTTCACCGGCTCGGCGGACCACGACGTCCCCGCCACCAACGCCCAGACCTGCCAAACCAAGCTCACCCACCGCGGCGCCCACCCCACCATCACCAACGTCGGCCCCACCGACCACAACCACACAGCCGAACTGGCTTACCCCCAAATCCTCACCTGGTTCACCTCCCTCCCACACTGACGGCCGCTGCGGGACCACCGAACTGTCGGTGGTCCCGCAGTACCGTCTGTCAGATGACCGATCTCAAGGCCGAACTCCTGAAGGCTTTGCAGACCAGCCGAGCCAGCCTGCTCGCGACGCTCGACGGCCTCTCCGAGTACGACCGCCGCCGCCCACTGGTGCCGAGCGGCACCAACCTCCTCGGCCTGGTCAAACACCTGGCCGGCCTCGAGTACGGCTACCTCGGCACCGCCTTCGCCCGCCCACCCGTCAGTCCGCCGACCTGGTTCCGCGACGACCCGTACGACGAGATCGACCTGTGGGCCACACCCGACGAGTCCACGGACTACATCACCAGCGTCTACCGCGAAGCCTGCGCCCACTCCGACGCCACAATCAACCAACTCGACCTCGACACCCCGGGTCACGTCAGCCACTGGGCGAACGGCGAGACCACGCTCGGCGTGCTCCTGATCAGGATGGTTGCCGAGACCTCCCACCACGCCGGCCATGCCGACATCGTCCGCGAACTCATCGACGGCACCGTCCGCCGTTGACTGTTCCACGTGGAACAGTCAACGGGGTGGTAGCCACATCGAGCTTGTTGGCTTGTCGGTTGTGGGGTGTGGGATCACGACTATCTGGTGCTCGTCCTCGTAGAGAACCCGGCCGGGATCCGCCGATTCGAAGCGCTGGCACGGAAGGTTGTGGGCGGCAAGGATCTCCAGGTAGCCGGGGATCGGCTCGAACAGGTGCTTCGCGGTCGGTGCGAACCACGCCGCCGCGAGCACGTGCTCGTACACGCTCGGGTCGACGTCGGACGGGTTCGTGTACGTCGCGTCGTACCAGGCGTTCGTCGTACGCCGGAAGTGCTCCTCCTCGTCCGTCAGCATCCCGCGCGCCCCGAGCGAATTCACCAACCCAAAGACCCCGACCCGTCGCCCCCGCCGATCAGGAACCGGACTCTGGTAACGGACGTACATGCCCAGAATTGTCGGCGGTCTGCGGTTGACTGTCGAGGAACAGGGCCGTGGCGGCCTGGCGAGCGAAGGCGGGCGGGCCGATCCGGGACAGGACCGCGAGTGCGGCGCGTGGGATGTGTCTGATCTTGGTGGCGCCAAGGCTGGTCGCGAGCTCGGTCAGCGTCAGGTTCTCCGGTCCGGGTACGTCGATGGTCCGGCCGCGGAGCGTGGTGTCGGTCAGCGCGCACTCCACCACGGCGGCCACGTCGTGCACCGATACGAAGTTGATCGGGTTCTCGCCGCGACCGAAGACGAGGGCCGGCCCGCCGGCGTCGAGCTTGGCGCCGATGATTCCGGTCCAGGTCTCCAGATAGGCGGTGGGCCGCAGGATCGTCCACGGGATGCCGGCCGCGCGGACGTGCTGCTCGGCCGCATACTTCGCGCGATGCAACTCGAGCGGGTGGTCCGCGCGAGCGCCGTACACCGAGAGCAGGACGAAGGTCTCCACACCGCGGGCCGCCTGCACTAAGTGTGCGTTGCCCTGGTCGTCGATTCGCGACGGACCGTTGCGTCCGTCGAGGAAGCCGTGGACTGCGGAGACGACGGCGGAGCACCCGACGCACGCCGCCGCGAGGTTCGACGGGTCACGCACATCGCCAACGACGACCTCCGCGTCGAGTCCCGCCGCCCGCGCCGGGTCCCGGGTGAGGACACGCACGGAGTGCTTGGCCGCGCGCAGGCGGGAGACGAGCTCGCGTCCGAGGGTCCCGGTACCGCCGGCGACGAGGATCACGACGTACCTCTGATGCTCCGGTCGTCGCCGGCGTCGCCGAACTGCTGTTGGATCGCCGCGTTGGCATCGCCGGCGTATTCGACGGGTTCGAGGTAGAAGCGTCCGGCGGCGATCTGCTGCTCGCGGATCGTGAAGACGATGACGCCGGCCATCGCGTGCCGAGCCCCGTCGCGGCGGGTGCCCATCATTTCCCATTCGGTCCAGGTCTCGGCGCCGGACACCGCACGGGCCGTCACTCGCGCGGTGAGGTCGGGGACCGCGGCGAAGATGGCGGTCCAGTTCCGCCGTACCTGCTCGCGGCCGGTGAAGCCACGGGACGGATGCGCCGGGGTCGTGTTGACGTAGTCGCCGGCGAAGCAGGCGACGAGACCGTCCAGGTCGTGCGCGTTGGTCGTCGTGACCAGCCGATCGATGATCTCGCTCATCGGCTGCACCTCCCGCAAAATTTCGGTACAGTAATATGTATTCAATACAGCACTATGGAGCCGAATATGGGTCGGGTCAATACCGCGCGACGGTACGACGCACGGTCGCGCCGCGAGCAGGCGCAGCGCACGCAGGAGGCGATCCTGGCCGCGGCCCGCGAACAGTTCATCGAGTCCGGGTACGCCGCGACCACGGTGGCGCGCATCGCCCGACAGGTCGGGTGCTCCGCCGAGACCGTGTACAAGGCGTTCGGCGGCAAGGCCGGCGTCGTACGGGCGTTGTGGCAGAGCGCGCTGGACGGACGAGGGCCGGTGTCGGCGGTGCAGCGGTCCGACGAGCTGAGCTCGAGCGAGTCCGACCCGGTGCGGGTGCTGCGCGGCTGGGGCGGGTTCGTGACCGAGGTTGCGCCGATCGTCGCGCCGATCATGCTGCTCGTGCGGGCTGCGGCGACGAGCGATGCGGAGATGGCTCAGTTGCTACAGGACGCCGAAGACGAGCGCCGCGAGCGGATGGGGGTCAACGCCCGCCGATTGGGGGAGCGGGGTTGGCTGCGCGACGGCGTGACGGTCGCGCATGCGGCCGATGTGTTGTGGACGTACAGCTCCAGCGAGCTCTACGAGCTTCTGGTGGTCAAGTCCGGCTGGCCGATCCACCGGTACGGCGACTTCGTCGGCGACGCACTGATCGCCGCCCTGCTCTGACGTCGTCGATCTGCGCTTGCCCATGGCATCGGCCGAGGTGTAGGCCGACTAGTACGTCGGGCACGCGGATTTGCTTCGCGAGGCGGTCGACAGGTCAGTCGGCGAGTAGGCCGTTGGCTACCGCGTCGGCGGTCTTTTCCGGGTGGTACTTCGTTTGGTACGCGAGGTCGAACGTGGCCCAGCGGTCCCAGTGTGCGGCGTTCTCGTTGGAGCCGTCGCGTGCGCGGCCGCGGGCGCTTGCGATCTCGATCGGGGTGTCGACCCAGATCTTGTAGTCGTAGTACTTCGCGAGGCTCGGGAGGTACGCCGAGATCCCCTCGACGATCAGGAACCCGATCGGGGGAACGGTGACGGGCGCGCCGAGCTCGTCCGTCTCCCAGATGAGCTTCTGGTAGGCGACGGTCTGGCCCGCCCGCGCCGGCGCAAGCACTTGCCGCTCGAGGCGCGCGTGGTCGAAGGCGCCCTCGTCCCACGGCGTGTCAGCCAGCCGGTCCTTGACGATGAAGTCGTCGATCCCGACGACGTACGCGTCACCGAGTGCTTCGGCCAGCTTGGCCGCGAACGTCGACTTGCCGGAGCCGCCGTACCCCTCCACGCCGACCAGCACCGGCCGTCCGTCGACCCGCAGCCCTCGAACCGCCGCCGCAATCTCCACCGCGTCACAGTAGCTGTCGGATTGGGGAGATCCTGTTCGTAGAGGTGGTGAGAATGCACCGAGCGAAGGAGTCGACATGCCCGAGTACCTGATCGCGTTCAACAACGAGTGGGTCAGCGAACTCACGGACTTCGAGCGGGCGTCCCGCGAGGTTCGCGCGCTGCGAGCCGAGATGGAGTCCGCCGGCGTACTCATCTACACCGGCGGCCTCGACGAAACCGCCCCCGTCTTCAGCGTCACCCCCACCACCGGCGAGCCGCTCTTCACCGACGGCCCCTACGTGGAGTCCAAGGAACACCTGGGCGGCTTCGCCCTCATCACCGTCCCCGACGAAGCCTCCGCCCGCCACTGGGCCGCAAAGGTAGCCACCGCCTGCGGCTGGCCCCAAGAAGTCCACCGCTTCCGCCACGTAACCAGGGCAACGACCCCCTGAGGTGACCGACGCCAATCTATCCACAGACTTCACCACAGGCTGTGGTTGGCTGATCGGGTGAAGGCAGTCGACTGGATGGGCGCACGGTGGCGCGACTACCGCGCCCACCGCAAGCGCTACGCGTACTACGGAGCCTGCCCCGCCTGCACCCACGACTGGCGAGAGCACCTCCCTGACGAAGGCTGCAGCGAATGCCAGTACGAGATCGACCATGAGGATCCAGACGCACCATCGACACCGTGCATGGAACCCGCCCCTGGAATCACGTTCTAGCCGCTTGGCTGGGGAAGATGGTCGGCATGACGGACTGGATCGTGCGCGACTACGTCCCGGCGGATGAGACGAGTTGGTTGCGGTGCCGCGTCCTCGCGTTCCTCGACACGAACTACTACGACGACGTGGTCACAGCCAAACCAAGCCGTGCACCCGGCCTCGAACTGGTTGCTGTCGCCGACGACCAGGTCATCGGCCTGCTGGACGCGAGCCTGACCGGCACCGAGGCAACGATCGAAACCATCGCGATCCACCCCGACCACCGCCGCCTGGGCATCGGCCGCCGGCTCGTCACCGAGATCTGCACCCGCCTACAAAGCCAGGGAGCCACCCAGCTCGACGCCTGGACCCGAGACGACAAGCCAACCCTCGCCTGGTACGAATCCCAGGGCTTCACCCAAGAGTTCCGCTACCTCCACGTCTACGCATCCACCCCTGGAGAGGCCGCGCTAGCCTTCAACTCGCCCCTCAACTTGAGGCCGCGGACCGGCTTCTTCCACGGAACGGTCGACCACGAGGACGACGTACGCCGGCAGTTCACCCGAGTCCACTCCTGCCGCCGATTCGTCAAACCCCTCGCCTGACTGAAGATGCAATGACCTTGATGAAGGGATCTGAGTCGATGGGACGACCTCGCCTACAGGTCGGCGCGGTGACGATTACCTCGGCGCCGGGCCGAACGCGTGAGTTGGCGGATTTCTACCACCGGTTGCTGGGCTGGCCGATCGCCCACGTCGGCCCGAAGGGAGGCTGGGCGCAGCTGCACCCACCCGAGGACGAGCCGGGACCAACGATCAACATCGAAGAGGACCGTGCGTACAAACGACCGGTATGGCCGAGCCGGCCGGGCGAGCAGACCGCAACCATGCACCTCGACATCGCCGTCGACGACCTGGACGCCGCAGTCGCCTGGGCCATCCAATCAGGCGCAACCCAAGCAGAACACCAGCCGCAGCAAGGCGTCCGGGTAATGCTCGACCCCCACGGCCACCCCTTCTGCCTCTCCTGAACCCCCGCCCACGAACAACCGCCTGGCGCCAAGACGGAGGAGGCGCTCGTAGTGCTGCGTGAGGGGAAATCTGTGGAGACGAGGGGACTTGAACCCCAAACCCCTGCCTTGCAAAGGCAGTTGTGGCACTCCCGCTGGCTTGAGCGTCGGATCGCTGAGTTTCGGCTCGACCGCTTCCACCCCTTGAGTGACCGGTCGAGCCCACTGGCACGCGGAGGGCACGCCGCCGCCAAATCACGGCTGACCCTTCTTCAGGTTGTTCAGGCTGGCGATCAAGGCGCTGTACTGATACACACCCTTGAGGATCTCCTTGACTACGTCGAACGACACCTGCACCTCGGTTCGCCCGACCTGGCTGAAGGTTTGAGACTCGATGTGAGCGGCATCGTTTCCGAGTAACCGAAGTGCGTCTAACCCAGCCATCAGGTCCGGTGGCAAGATCACCTTTTCCCGAAGCGCCTCGATCCGCGTTTTGAGGGTGCCGCCGGTTATCTGCTGATCGTGGCAGACCTGCTCAAGCGTCTTCCGAATCATGATCGCTGCGGCCGTGTAACAGCCGTTGGAGAAACAGACCGCCGCTTCGGACATGGCAGCCTCGACTGCTGTCGGCAGATCGGTTGTGTCGAAGTCCAGGGTCTCGGCGGGTGCAGTGAAGAGGAGTGAGTGTTCCGACTCCTGACGGTTGTAAGTCACGAAGATCAGCTGCGCGCACGCCTCGTTCGGGCAGTGACGGACCCCCAACCCCACCTTGGTTCCGTCCCGGAGCTCAACCGCGTAGTCCTGACCGGGGTGATCCATGGGCTCCATCCGGGTGGTCAGGCGACATTCGGGACACCGCATCCGGATGACGTGAGCCGTGTCCCACCCTTCCTTGTTTCCAAGTTGGAAACTCGCGGGTCGCTCACACTCGTCCGGCGAGCTCCCGGGGCCGTTCAGCACCTCGTGCGCCATGATCGACAATCCCCCTTCAAATGAGCAGCATGCGACCATTCTGGTCCCGTCCCACTGACAGCGGCCAAACCCAGGTCAGCGCGGCGGCGGAGCAAGAGTCGGCTTGCCGATCCCGTAGGGACGCCGTACGCGCTCTTCATGCGTGTCGTGGTGCCCGTACGGTCGATCAGCCAGGCGGCACGGTCGGACCCAGGACGGCCCGCCCGTGCCAGTTCCGATCGCGGGGGTCGGGAAGCGTCCTGCTGATGGGCTCCGGCGAGGACGGTGCCCCAGCGCCGCCCGCAGCCGCGACTGCCGCTCTGGAGGTAATCTGCGTGTTGGTACCCCTGGCGAGACCATGTCTAGACCCGGTCCCCATACTCCGCCCGCTGAGCAGCGCATCGAGGCTGGTTGGCTGGGCCGAACGCCAGGGGTTATCTCGTGTCCCGGCGCTCGTCGTAGCCGAGCCTGGGCGGCTCGCTTGATCAGATGCGGGCTGGGCTGCATGAGACCGGGGTGGATGGGTCGCGGGCCTCGATGTGCTGGACGAGGCCGACGCGGTCGAGGCAGGCGCCGACCAATGCTTCAGTGTTGTTACTGACGGTCGCGAGCTGCCGACCAGTGGCGCGGCAGGCTGACAGGAATGCGTCTACACCGGGTGTAGGGGTAGCGCTCTCGAACGGCCTTGATCTCGGCGGTTTGGAGAGCGGCCTCGACCTGGCGAGCTAGCTCCGCGGAGATCTTGGCGCATGCGCTCAGGAACTCGTGGGGACTGGTGATCGCGGACATAGTCGTCGGGACCTCGTCGACCTGGTCGAGCGCGAGCGCACGCAGTTCCTCGGTGATCTGACCTCCGGCGTGCGTCCGGTGCACTTCCGCGACCTCCGGGGCACACGCGTCTAAGGGTCGTTCGCGGCACATCGCCGACCGGCTCAGTGCCCGGCTGCGGGAGGTTCGCCTCCAGGTCGACAAGGACGCGTTGGGGCACGCGGAGGGCACACAGACCCTCAACGAAGCTAGGGAGAACGGCGGGCGCGCGGCGAATCGCGCTCTGACCTGCATGGACTGATGGTGGAGACGAGGGGACTTGAACCCCTAACCCCTGCCTTGCAAAGGCAGTGCTCTGCCAGTTGAGCTACGCCCCCGGGTGGGTCAGCGGCCTGGGGTGACCGGGTCTACTGCTTCGGCCCAGAGGTCCTTGTCGGCGCGGGCCTGCTGGGTCTTCTTGTAGGCGAAGTATCCACCGATGCCGGCCAGCAGCACCAGCAGGATCTTTCTCAGCACTGGGACTCCCTCGGGATCGGTCACGCGAAGTAGAAGTGGGCCTAACTGGACTTGAACCAGTGACCTCTGCCTTATCAGGGCAGCGCTCTAACCGTCTGAGCTATAGGCCCGCGGAACCGCGGTGTCGAAGTTTCGAACCCGGGAGAGATTACCGCACCAAGTGCCCTACTCCCAAACCGGTTGCGGCCGGGCCCGACGCGGACCCGGCCGGCCGGATCAGTCCTCCGACGCCAGCGTCACTTCGAGGCCGCCGAGCAGCGTGGCGGCGATGTTGTACAGGAACGATCCGAGCGTGGCGAGCGCGGTGATGATGAGCACGTCCGCACACGCGAGCAGCGTGGTGAAGCCCATCACCTTCCCGGTGTTGATGTAGTTCTCCACCCGGAACGGCTCGGCGGTGGGCGTCCCCAGCACCTCCTGCACGGTGCTGTTGATGTTGTCGAACACCCCGGCCGCCCCGATCGCGGACCAGATGATGAACACAGCCACCCAGGTCACGATCCCGAACGCGATCGACAGCAGGAACGCCGTCTTCATCACCGACCACGGGTCGATCCGGGACATCCGCAGCCGCGCCTTGCGGGTCTGGTGCCGGGACGACGCCTTGGCGTCCTTCTCGGCCAGCCGACCCATCCGGATCTCTTCGCGGTCGGCCCGGTCGGCCTTCACCGCCGCGGCCTTGTCGATCACGGCCTGACGCGCCGCACTCACCCGGTCACCGAAAGACTCGGACTTGGCCGCAGGAGCACTGCCGTACGTCGACTCCCCGTACGCCGCTCCGGCCGCAGCCAGCCCAGCAGACGAATCAGCCGGCGCAGAACCGCTCGGAGTCCACGGCTCCGGCCGCCCCGGCGTACTCGGAGGAGGCGGAGCGGTACGGGACGACGGCTGACCACCGGCCGGCCGCGGCGCAGGCTGAGCCGGCCGCTGCGGACGGTACTCCGAAGGACGCTGCCCGGAGCCGCTCTGCGGCCTCTGCTGGCCGTTGCCGCTGCCGGCGGTGGAACGACCGTTGGAGGCCGGGTTGGCCGGGGCGGCTGATGGCGTCCCACCCGGCGCCGGGCGCTGGGACTTGGAGCCGTCGGCCGCACCTTCAGGCCATGTCGGCCTCGCGCGGTTGGTCATCAGTCACCCTCCTGGCCGGCTTCGTCGTCTTCGACGGTAGCCGCGCCGTCCACGTCCGTCGAACGATCCTCTTCATTCTGGACGCTCTCAGAGGTGGATTCGGTTGTCGATTCGTCCACATTCTGGGCATCATTTTGGGCACCAACTGGCTCAGTACCCTCTTCGGCGCCCTCGGACTCCTCCAGAGCGATGGTGAGATCCGTGTTCCGGGCGATCGCGACCACCGCGTCGGACTCACCCACCCCGGCGAACCGGACGCCCATCGTGTCCCGGCCCTTGACCGGCACGCTGTCCACCCGGCTGCGGACGACCTGACCACTGGCCTTGATCGCCAGCACCTGGTCGTCGTCCACCACGATGATCGCCCCGACCAGCGAACCGCGCTCGTCGTTCAGCTTCACCGCCTTGATCCCGAGCCCGCCACGACCCTGCTGGCGGTACTCCGAGACGCGCGACCGCTTGGCGTACCCGGCGTCGGTCACGGTGAAGACGTACTGCGTGTCCTCCTCCGAGCCCACTCGGATCACGGACATCGACAGCAGCTCGTCGCCGGACCGGAACTTCATCCCGGTCACACCGGACGTCGCCCGGCCCATCGGCCGCAGCTGCTCGTCGTTCGCCGTGAAGCGGATCGACTGGCCCTTCCGGGACACCAGCAGCAGGTCGTCCTCGGCGCTGGCCAGGTCGGCACCGATCAGTTCGTCGTCGTCCTCGCGGAAGTTGACCGCGATGATGCCGCTCTGCCGCGCCGAGTCGTAGTCGCGCAGGGCCGTCTTCTTGACCAGGCCCTTCTTGGTCGCGAGCACCAGGTAGTCCGACTGCTCGTAGTCGCGCAGCGTCAGCACCTGCGCGATCTCCTCGTCCGGCTGGAACGAGAGTAGGCCGGCCACGTGCGAGCCCTTGGCGTCGCGCGCGGACTCCGGCAGCTGCCACACCTTGGCCCGGTAGACCCGGCCCTTGGTGGTGAAGAACAGCATCCAGTGGTGGTTCGTGGTGGCGAAGAAGTGGCTGATCTCGTCCTCGGCCCGCAGCTGCGCACCGCGCACGCCCTTGCCGCCCCGGTTCTGGGTCCGGTACAGGTCGGTCTTGGTCCGCTTCGCGTACCCGCCGCGGGTGATCGTCACCACGACGTCCTCGTCCGGCACCAGGTCCTGCACGGACAGGTCGCCGTCAGCCGCGATGATCTCGGTCCGCCGCTCGTCGCCGTACTTGTCGACGATCTCGGAGAGCTCGTCCTTGACGATCGTGCGCTGCCGCTCCGGGCTGGCCAGGATGTCCTCGAGGTCGGCGATGATCGCCTCGAGCTCCTGCAACCGCTCGATGATCTTCTGCCGCTCCAGGGCGGCCAGCCGGCGCAGCTGCATGTCCAGGATCGCCTGCGCCTGGATCTCGTCGATGTCGAGCAGCTGGATCAGGCCGGTGCGCGCCTCGTCCACGTCCGGGCTGCGCCGGATCAGCGCGATCACCTCGTCGAGGGCGTCCAGCGCCTTCACGTACCCGCGGTAGATGTGCGCGTTCTTCTCGGCCTCGCGGAGGCGGAACCGGGTCCGCCGCTGGATGACCTCGATCTGGTGGTCGATCCAGTGGCTGATGAACAGGTTCACGCTCAGCGTGCGCGGTACGCCGTCGACGAGCGCCAGCATGTTGCAGCCGAAGGTGTCCTGCAGCTGCGTGTGCTTGTAGAGGTTGTTCAGGACGACGCGGGGCTGCGCGTCCCGCTTCAGCACGATCACCAGCCGCTGACCGGTCCGGGACGAGCTGTCGTCGCGGATGTCGGCGATCCCGTTGACCCGGCCGGTGTTGACCAGCTCGGCGATCTTCTGCGCCAGGTTGTCCGGGTTCACCATGTACGGCAGCTCGGTGACGACCAAGCTGGTCCGGCCCTTGGCGTCCTCCTCGATGTCGACCACCGCGCGCATGGTGACCGAGCCGCGGCCGGTCCGGTACGCGTCGTCGATGCCCTTGTAGCCGACGATCAGCGCGCCGTTCGGGAAGTCCGGGCCCTTGATGTACTGCAGGCAGGCGTCGAGCAGCTCCTCCGGCGTCGCGTCCGGGTGCTCCAGCGCCCAGTCGACCGCGGCCGCGACCTCGCGCAGGTTGTGCGGCGGGATCTGGGTGGCCATCCCGACCGCGATCCCGGACGAGCCGTTGACCAGCAGGTTCGGGAAGCGGGCCGGGAGGATCACCGGCTCCTGCGACTTGCCGTCGTAGTTGGGCCGGAAGTCGACGGTGTCCTGGTCGATGTCGCGGACCATCTCCATCGCCAGCGGCGCCATCCGGCACTCGGTGTACCGCATCGCGGCCGCCGGGTCGTTGCCCGGGGAACCGAAGTTGCCCTGGCCCTGGATCAGCGGCGCCCGCATCACCCACGGCTGCGCGAGCCGGACCAGGGTGTCGTAGATCGCCGAGTCGCCGTGCGGGTGGTACTGACCCATCACGTCACCGACGATGCGCGAGCACTTGTTGAAACCGCGGTCCGGCCGGTAGCCGCCGTCGTACATCGCGTAGAGGATCCGGCGGTGCACCGGCTTCAGGCCGTCGCGAACCTCGGGCAGCGCGCGGCCGACGATGACCGCCATCGCGTAGTCGAGGTACGACTGCTGCATCTCGGTCTGCAGGTCCAGCGGCTCGACGCGGTCGTGGCCGGTGGGGGTCTCGGTCATGAATAAGTCCCGTTCAGATCAGTACGTCGGTGAGCAGCGCGGATCAGATGTCGAGGAAGCGGACGTCCTTGGCGTTGCGCTGGATGAACCCGCGCCGCGCCTCGATGTCGTCGCCCATCAGCGTCTGGAACGTCTCGTCGGCCCGCACCGCGTCGTCAAGGGTGATCTGCAGCAGCACCCGGTTGGCCGGGTCCATCGTGGTCTCCCACAGCTCGTTCGCGTTCATCTCACCCAGACCCTTGTAGCGCTGGATCGGGTTCTCCTTGGGCAGCTTCTTGCCTGCCTCGGCGCCGGCCTCGAGCAGGCCGTCGCGCTCCGCGTCGTTGTAGGCCAGCTCGTGCGGCTGGTTGCTCCAGCGGATCTTGTACAGCGGCGGCTGCGCGGCGTACACGTGGCCGCGCTCGATCAGCGGCCGCATGAACCGGAACAGCAGCGTCAGCAGCAGGGTCCGGATGTGCTGGCCGTCGACGTCGGCGTCGGCCATCAGCACGATCTTGTGGTACCGCAGCTTGTCCTCGTCGAAGTCCTCGTGGATGCCGGTGCCGAGCGCCGAGATGATCGCCTGCACCTCGTTGTTCTGCAGGACCTTGTCGATCCGGGCTTTCTCGACGTTCAGGATCTTGCCGCGGATCGGAAGGATGGCCTGGAACTTCGGGTCCCGGCCGCCCTTCGCGGAGCCACCCGCCGAGTCACCCTCGACGATGTAGACCTCGCACTCCTCCGGGTTGGTCGACTGGCAGTCGGCCAACTTGCCCGGCAGGCCACCGCCACCGAGCAGGCCCTTGCGGTTGCGGGCCAGGTCGCGGGCCTTGCGGGCCGCGATCCGGGCACTCGCCGCGGCGGTCGCCTTGCGGATGATCTCGCGGCCCTCGGCCGGGTTCTGCTCGAACCAGGCACCGAGCTTGTCGTTGACGACGCGCTGGACGAAGCCCTTGACCTCGGTGTTGCCGAGCTTGGTCTTGGTCTGGCCCTCGAACTGCGGCTCGGCGAGCTTGACCGAGATGATCGCCGTCAGGCCCTCCCGGATGTCGTCACCGGTGAGCCGGTCCTCCTTCTTCTTGATCATCCCCTGGTCCTCGCCGAAGCCGTTGACCAGCGAGGTGAGCGCGGCCCGGAAACCCTCTTCGTGGGTGCCGCCCTCGTGGGTGTTGATCGCGTTCGCGAAGGTGTGCACGGACTCCTGGAAGGAGCCGCTCCACTGCAGCGCGACCTCGAGGCTCATGGTGTTCTCGGCGGTGGCCGCCTCGAACGAGATCACGTCGCGGTGCACGGTCTCGCGGATACCGGTCAGGTACTTCACGTAGTCGACCAGGCCGTCGTCGTACTTGAACGCCTGCTCCAGCGGCTT
This sequence comes from Kribbella sp. NPDC026611, assembly GCF_040638345.1. Lineage (NCBI taxonomy): Bacteria > Bacillati > Actinomycetota > Actinomycetes > Propionibacteriales > Kribbellaceae > Kribbella > Kribbella sp. NPDC026611. The sequence goes on along the minus strand of NZ_JBEZYC010000009.1, from coordinate 247,086 downwards.
GCCGTCCTCGTCGAAGTGGTCCGGGCGCTCGTCCCGGATCACCAACTCGAGGCCCTTGTTCAGGAACGCGTACTCACGGAAGCGGGTGGCCAGCGTCTCGTACGAGTACGTCGTGGTCTCGAAGACGTCCGGGCTGGCCCAGAACGTGATCGTGGTCCCATCCCGGTCCGAGGTACCGACCTCGGCCAGGTCGGCGTCCGGGTTGCCGCGGGTGAACGTCTGCAGGTAGAGCTTGCCGTTCTTGCGCACGTCGACCTGGAGCCTGCTGGACAGCGCGTTCACCACCGAGACACCGACGCCGTGCAGACCGCCGGAGACCTTGTACCCGCCGCCGCCGAACTTGCCGCCGGCGTGCAGGACGGTCAGCACGACGGTGACCGCCGGCTTGCCCTCGGACTCGACGATGTCGACCGGGATGCCACGGCCGAAGTCCTCGACCCGGACCCCGCCGTCGGCGAGCAGCGTCACCACGATGCGGTCGCCGAAGCCCGCCATCGCCTCGTCCACCGCGTTGTCGACCACCTCGGTGACCAGGTGGTGCAGGCCGCGCTCACCGGTGGACCCGATGTACATCCCCGGACGCTTGCGGACCGCGTCCAGACCCTCCAGGACCTGGATCGCGCTCGCGTCGTACTCCCGGTCGACGACGTTCGACGGGATGGCGTCGAGCATCGCGGGCAGCTCGAGGCTCTCGGGTACGGCGGTGTCGCTGGTGTCGCTAGGGCCGATGGGGTCGGCGGACTGGTTGGCGTCGATCTCGGTCGGCTCGTCGGTCACCGGTGGTTGTCCTCCTCGGACCCCGCCTTCGCGAGGCATCGCGGCACAGTAGAGCCGCCCTCTACAGTGGTGATGAGGTGCGGCTCGCTCTACACGGTCCATTGTACCGGTCGGCGGAAGCAGAAATGGCCACCAGTCGCCCAAAACTCGGGTCAGGGCGTCTTTTCTCCCTCGTCGCCATGTCCCCTCTCGCGGGTGGGGGGCCAGAAAGCGCTCACGGCCGCTCAGTGGCCTTTGGCGGATTGACAGCTGACCGTCTCGGCCTTGAGACCCGGCCGAGCGGTCCAGACCGGTTGCCCGGTTCACGCCGGCGGCGGAGCAGGGGCTCCGGCGCGGACCCGCGGCCCCCTAAGATCGCTGCCGTGGAAAGTCTCGACGAGGTCATCGACGCGATGATCGCCGACCGGGTGATTCACCGGCACCGGCGCAAGTGGCTGATCGCGATCGCGGTTCTCGTCGTGCTCGTGCTGGTGGTGCTGGTCAGCGGCGGCTGGAAGTACAAGCAGGGCCGCAAGGTCCCGACCGTGAGCGCGCCGGCCACCGTCACGGCCGGGCGGTACGAGTTCGGGTTCGACCGCGCGGAGATCCGCCGGACCCCGAAGACGAAGTACGACGAGGCCAAGGCCGTGCTCCGGGTCTACTTCACCGCGAAGAACCTGGACAGCGAGGAGAGCACCGCCACCAGCGTCGACTCCGAGGTGCTCCGGTACGTGCCGGGCGGGAAAGCCGACCTGGTCCATGCCGAGGGCGTCACCTGCAACGGCGCCAGCGGCTGGGTGCTGGTCTACGGCCTGCCGCCGCAGGACTGCTACACCGACTTCAAGGTCGGTCCGAACTTCACGGCCGACATGGTGGAGATCGGTGTCCTCGCCGAGAGCTACAAGGCCGTCGAAGGAGTCTTCGGCGCGAGCGACGACAAGTACTGGCAGGACCCAGTCGCGACCGAAGTGGTCCGGTTCGAGCCGAAGGTCGTGGTCGACAAGGGAGCCGGCGAGTGAAGAAGCTGTACCGCCCCTCGACCGTTCTCGTCGGCGTCCTGTTCGTGCTGCTCGGCGGCGTCGCCCGCCTTGCCGCGCCGGACCAAGTGTACGACCAGCAGAACATCAAGGTCGTCCACGGCACGATCGGCCAGGCGCTCGACTACGCCGGCAGCGGCTCGACCGTGAAGGTGACCCGGATCCGGCTGGCCCAGTCCGTCATCGACAGTGAGGCCGACGAGAACAAGAAGCCGTTCGACACCGACGGGGTGTACGTCGCGGTCGAGTGGGACGCCGTCCGCGGCAGCAAGAAGCCCGACCCGATCACGCCGACGCTGGTGACCGATGGCGGCAGCATCTACGCACCGGTCGCCGGCCTGAGCCACAGCGGGATCGACATCCCTGAGCCCGGCTACGCCGAGACCGGGTCGATCGTGTTCGAGGTCAACCCGGCCGACATGAAGGGCCTGCGGCTCCGGCTGAAGTCGTTGATGGTCTTCAACGTGTACAACTCCGAGATCCAGGTCGACCTGGGGATCCCGACCGAGGAGATCGCCCAGCGAATGGTCGACAACGCGGCCGCGAAGTACGAGGTGGAGAAGTCCGTGACCCGGGTGGCGTCGTCATGATTGCGAGCCGGGCTGTCCGGCTGACCATGCAGGTCGCGCTGCTGCTGGCGCTGCTGGCCGGGAGCGCGTTCGTCCTGCTCCGGCCGTACCTGAACGACGACGAGCGGCTGTTCGACGAGGGCCGGATCGACACTGTGCTCAAGCAGGGGCCGGTGACGGTCGGCCACGTCGAGTACAAGCTGGACTCGCTGAAGGTCTACAGCAAGCTCGCCGACAAGGACGGCGAGGAGATCTCGGTGGGTGCACCGGCCGGATCGGTGTACATCGTCGCCCTGCTGACCGTGACGCCGCGCGAGGGTCTGTACCTGAAGGACAAGGGCTTCCGCTGCGACGTCGCGCTGCGGGACGACCGGGGCAACTCCTGGAGCGAGCAGCAGGCGTACGGCTTCCCGTACCCGACGTACTGCAGCGACAACGACCACCCGTTCACGATGGACAAGCCGGGTCAGGTGGCGCAGATCTTCACGGTGCCGGCTTCCGCCGTACCGCATCTGACCGGCGTCGTGGTGGACGACCTCGGCGAACGCCGCCGGGTCCTGATCACGCCCTGACCGGCTCCCGGGCCGCCTCGGCCTTGATCGCTGCCTCGGCGTTGGCCGCGGCCACCTCGGCGCGGCGCTGGGTGCCGACCGAGATGCACAGGTCGAAGGCGGCCGCGAGCAGCGCGATCCGCAGCGGCTCGAAGAGCATCTTCTCGACCATGCCCGAGATCTCGATGTTCATCAGGCCCCAGTACTGGCCGTGGTTGCCGATCGTGCGCTGGATCAGGACGAAGGCCCAGCCGTCGCCGAGCACCCAGAACGTGTAGACCAGGCAGACCACGCCGAGGAACACCGGCCCCACCCGGACTAGCAACCGGAACGCGTTGAGCGCCGGGTAGAACTTCTCCCGGACGCCGGCCAGCAGCAGGTCCGGAGCCTTGTAGGTGAGCTCGACGAACCGGCTGCGCTGCGGGGCCTCGGTCTCGAGCTGACCGCCGAGCCGGCGCTCCAGGCGGGTACCGCGGAAGACGCCGCCGCTGGACAGCACCCGGTGGCCGAACACGACGGTCGTGATCGCCAGCCAGGTCAGCGGCTCGGCGACGCCGAGCTTGAACAGCGGCCAGAGCGAGTCCCAGAAGAAGCCCCAGAGGAACACGATGCCGGCCGGCAGCGGGATGTGGATGTTCGCGAAGAAGTCCTTGAAGCCGTCCCACCAGCCCAGCGACCAATACCAGAAGCTACGGCCCTTGAACCAGTCCTTGCCCTCGGCGATCGCGAACGGCGTGATCACGAACGTGATCAGCACGAAGAACGCCTCGGCCCAGACCTGGGCGAACTTCACCGGCCGGCTCGGCCAGCGGTCGTCGACCGCCTGGAACACCCGCCGCAGCACGAGCAGGACGACCAGCACCGGGAGGTAGCTGTGCCACTGGTGGATGCCGAGCTTGAAGAACTGCGAGCCGGGCTGGGTGCCGTTCTGCACGAGGAAGGTCGCGCTCAGCGTGTTGACCTGCTCGTCGAAGAAGCCCCAGGCGGACCAGACCGCGACCAGCGGCAGCAGCGTGACGGCGAGCAGCTCGAGCAGGCCGCGCTGGGTCGGGTCCGAGGTCTCCTCGGTCTCGCTGCTCGCCGCGTCCCGCCAGCGGTAGAGCGACATCGCGCAGGTCCGGATCATGCCGACGGCCGCGGTGATCTGCAGCAGTACGCCGATCGCGAAGAGGCCGGTGCCGAGACTCGAGTGCGAGTGCGCCGCCAGCCAGATCGCCGCCTGCGAGCAGACCGTGAACCCGAGGAAGCCCCCGAGCCACCACATCGTCATGGGCAGCAGGTTGCGCCACCAGAGCCGGAAGGTGTCTCCGATCAGGTGGACCATCTCGCGAAAACCGTCGACGAGCGTGCGCATCGCCGTTGATCCTAGGGGAGCGCCGGGTCTCGTTTGCAAGCTGTCCGGTCAGCCGTAGGTGTCGCGGGGGCCGCGGCCGCCGCGGACGGTCCGGGGACCCTTGCGCCAGGTGTAGGTGTTCGGTCCCTGCACCTTGACGTGCGAGACGGTTCCTTCGCCCAGTTCGGCGTTCAGCCGGAAGATCAGTTGCGGGGCCAGCAGTTCGAGCTGCACCTTCCAGGCGGTCGACGACGTCCGCACGGTCAGGACGGTGTCGTCGTACGACTCGGGCTTGCAGTGCTCAGCCATCTCGGGGCCGACGATGGACGGCCAGCGCGCCATCACGCCGTGGACGGCGACGTCGACCTCCCAGCCCTGGTCGCGCATCAGTCGGCCGAGGGTGTTGGTCAGCTGCTGCGGATCGCGGTCGTCGGGGCGCGCGCTGCTGATCTGGGCGTTCCCGCCGCGCAGTCGCTTGCGACGCTTGACCGGGTTGACCGGGCCCTTGGCGGCCTGCTGCTTGAGCCGGTTCGCCAGCGACTTCGCGAGCTCCAAGCCCTGCTTGTCGTGCTCGGCCTCGCTCTCGGGGCCGCTCTCAGAGGAATCCGGGGGTTCAGCCACGCTGAACGACCCCTTCACCCACCTCGAAGCGCACTCCGCTGAGCTCAGCGGGCACGTCCGCGCCGACCGCCGCGGTCACCAGCACCTGTTCGGCCGGCGCGACCAGCTCTGCGAGCCGGTCCCGCCGCTGGGAGTCCAGCTCGGCGAACACATCATCGAGGATAAGCACCGGCTCCCCGCCGTCCGCGCGCAGCAGCTCGTACGACGCCAGTCGCAGGGCCAGCGCGAACGACCAGGACTCCCCGTGGCTCGCGTACCCCTTCGCCGGCAGGTCCCCGAGCCCGAGCAGTACGTCGTCCCGGTGCGGACCGACCAGCGACACACCTCGCTCGAGCTCGTCCTGCCGCTTCTCCCGAACCGTCGCGAGCAGGACCTCCTCGAGCTGCTCCCGCGACACCACCCCCGGCTCGAGCGGGACCGAGGACTTGTACTCCAGCCGCGCATCACCCTTGCCTCGGGCAACAGCGTCGTACGCGCCGGAGATCAGTGGACGCAGGGATTCCAGCAGCTCGAGCCGGGTGGCGAGGAGTTCGGACCCGGAGCGCGCGAGATGTGAGTCCCACACCTCGAGGGTGCGCAGCTGGCCCTCGGCGGCGCTCGTCCGGTTCTGGCGGCGTGCCTGCGAAGCGCTACGCAGCAACGAGTTGCGTTGCTTCAGCACCCGGTCGTAGTCCGACCGGACGCCGGCCATCCGCGGCGACCGGAGCGTCAGCAGCTCGTCCAGGAACCGGCGCCGCTCGGACGGATCGCCCTTCACCAGCGCGAGATCCTCGGGCGCGAACAGCACGGTCCGGAGCAGACCGAGCACTTCCCGCGGCCGGGGGACCGGCGAGCGGTTGATCCGGGCCCGATTTGCCTTCCCAGGATTGATTTCCAGCTCGACGACCACGTCCCGGTCGTACTGGCTGCGGATCTCGGTCCGCACGATCGCGCGGGTGGCACCGGCCCGCACCAGCGGTGCGTCGGTGGCCACCCGGTGCGAGCCGAGGGTCGCGGTGTAGTGGATCGCCTCGACCAAGTTGGTCTTGCCGTGACCGTTCGGCCCGACGAAGGACGTCACGCCCGGAGCGAGCTCGACCTCCGCCTGCGGGTAGGACCGGAAGTCGAGCAGCCCCAGGGCGGTGACGTACACCTCAGTGCGTCGAGGGCGGTGTCGCGTACGACGGGTCGGCGGCCTCGGCGCCCTTCACGGCGTGCCCGCCGAACTGGTTGCGCATCGCGGCGATCGCCTTCATCGCCGGCGAGTCGTCCTGCCGGGAGGCGAACCGGGCGAACAGCGCGGCCGAGATGGCCGGCATCGGGACCGCGTGGTCGATCGCGGCCTCGACGGTCCACCGGCCCTCGCCGGAGTCGTCGGCGTACCCACGGATCTTGGCCAGGTGGCTGTCGTCCTTCAGCGAGGCGACCAGCAGGTCGAGCAGCCAGGACCGGATCACGGTGCCCTCGCGCCAGGACTCGAAGGCCTCCGGCACGTTCTCGACGATGTCCGCGGCCTCGAGCAGCTCGTAGCCCTCGGCGTACGCCTGCATGATCCCGTACTCGATGCCGTTGTGGACCATCTTGCTGAAGTGGCCGGCGCCGACCTTGCCGGCGTGCACGAAGCCGAAGTCGCTGTCCGGCTTGAGCGCGGTGAAGATCGGCATCACGACGTCGACGGTCTCCTGGTCGCCGCCGCACATCAGCGCGTAGCCGTTCTCCAGGCCCCAGACGCCACCGGAGACACCGCAGTCGACGAAGCGGATGTCCTTCTCGGCGAGCTGGGCGGCCCGGCGGGTGTCGTCGGTCCAGCGGCTGTTGCCGCCGTCGATCACGATGTCACCGGGGGAGAGCAGGTCGGCCAGCTCGGTCACGACCGCGTCGATGGCTTGCACCGGCACCATGATCCAGACCACCTTCGGCTGGTCGGCGGCGGTGAGCTTGCCGACCATGTCGGCGAGGTCCTTGGCGTCGGAGATGTCCTGGTTGTGATCGAAACCGACCACGGTGTGACCAGCGTTGCGGATCCGCTGGCGCATGTTGCCGCCCATCTTGCCGAGACCGACAAGGCCGAGCTCCATGGTGAATCCCCTTGTTCTGTTTGGCTTTCAGCTGTTGAGGCGGACCGGCATCAGCACGTACCGGAACTCACTGATCGGTTCACCGTCGAAGTCCGTCACACCGGTCAGTTCGGCCGGCTTCGTCGCCTGCGTGAAGGCCAGGTGGGCGAACGGCGTACCGATCGCGTTCAGGCCGTCGAGCAGGTACGTCGGGTTGAACCCCACCGTCACCGGGTCACCGGTGACGCGGGCCTCGAGGGACTCGGACGCCTGCGCCTCGTCGCCGCTGCCGGCGTCCAGCGTCACGCTGTCGTCGTCGAAGGTCAGCCGGACCGGCGCGTTCCGCTCGGCCACCAGCGCGACCCGCTTGACCGCCTCGACCAGGGTCGCGGTGTCGATCCGCACCCGGGTCGCGATCGCCGCGTCGGTCGGGATGATGCCGCGGACCTTCGGGAACTCGCCGTCCAGCAGCCGGGTGGTGGCGCGCCGGTTGCCACCGGACACCTCACCCTCGAAGCCGACGATGCCGTCACCGCTGCCCGGAGCGGCCAGCGACACGATCACGTCGGAGCCGGTCATCGCCTTGGCGGTCTCGGACAGCACCCGGGCCGGCACCAGCGCGGCCGCGGAGGCGTCGGGGGACTGCGGGTTCCACTCGAGCTCACGGATCGCGAGCCGGTAGCGGTCGGTGGCCAGCAGGGAGATCGTGGAGCCCTCGATCTCGACCCGGACACCGGTCAGCACCGGCAGCGTGTCCTCCCGCCCGGCCGCCGTGACGACCTGGGAGACCGCCTGGGCGAAGACGTCGGCCTTCACCGTGCCGCTGGCGGCCGGAAGCTCCGGCAGGGCCGGATATTCCTCGGTGGGAAGCGTCTGCAGCGTGAACCGCGAGCTGCCACACGTGACTTGGGCCTTCGCACCGTCCACAGCGATGTCCACGGGCTGGTTCGGAAGGCTCTTCGAGATGTCGGCGACGAGCCGGCCGGAGATCAGGCACTTCCCGGCGTCGGCCACCTGTGCGGGCACGGTGACGCGGACCGAGGTCTCGTAGTCGAAGCCGGACAGGGTGATCTGCCCGTCCTCGGCCTCGACCAGCAGGCCGGCAAGGATCGGAACGCTGGGACGACTGGGCAAACTGCGCGCGGCCCAGGCCACCGACTCGGCCAGTACGTCGCGCTCGACGCGAAACTTCACCGCTGGGTGCCTCCTGATTCGGCTGTGTGCCAGGCAGATCCTGCCACGGACAAGTGTGCTCTGCGCCCATCGGGCCTGACGTGGCGCTCCGGGCGGGTCGCGTCGGCGTCGATCCGGTCGTGCTCCGGATGCTTACGGGAACAGCCTGACAGGTCTCCGCAACCGGCGCGAGAGTGGGGTTTTCCCCAGGTTGGGCCGGTCGATCGATTTGCGGACTTTGATCCCATTACAGATTCCATAGGAGTCTTCGCACCGGTGGATAGTGTGGAAAACCCCCGTTCGTGCAGGTCAGACCCCGAATTGCCATGTGGACGCCGTGTGGACGGCCGTCGCTGTGTCTGAGGACAGCTGAGGACGACGGATTCTGTCCCCACAGCCCGTCCACACGACAAAGCGGTGTGTCCACTGCGATACCCACAGTTATCCACAGCTGTGTCCCCAGCCTGTGTGGTTCCTACTGCTGCTTCGCCTGGTGCTTGATCCGGTTCGTCAGCTCGGTCACCTGGTTGAAAACGCTGCGCCGTTCGGACATCAGCTGACGGATCTTCCGCTCGGCGTGCATCACCGTCGTGTGGTCGCGGCCACCGAACTGCTGACCGATCTTCGGCAGCGACAGATCGGTCAGCTCGCGGCACAGGTACATCGCGATCTGCCGGGCCGTGACGAGCACGCGGCTGCGGCTCGATCCGCACAGGTCGTCGATCGACAGACCGAAGTACGACGCGGTCTGGCCCATGATCATGCTGGCCGTCACCTCGGGCTTGCTGCCCTCGGGGATCAGGTCCTTCAGCACGATCTCGGCCAGGCTCAGGTCGACCGGCTGCCGGTTCAGGCTGGCGAACGCGGTGACCCGGATCAGGGCGCCCTCGAGCTCGCGGATGTTGGTCTGCACCTTCGACGCGATGAACTCCAGCACCTCCGGCGGCGCGGTCAGCCGCTCGGTGGCCGCCTTCTTCCGCAGGATCGCGATCCGGGTCTCGAGGTCGGGCGGCTGGATGTCGGTGATCAGGCCCCATTCGAACCGGTTCCGCAGCCGGTCCTCCAGCGCCTCCAGCCGCTTCGGGGCGCGATCGGAGCTGATCACGATCTGCTTGTTCGCGTTGTGCAGCGTGTTGAAGGTGTGGAAGAACTCTTCCTGGGTCTGGATCTTGCCTTCCAGGAACTGGATGTCGTCGATCAGCAACACGTCGACGTCGCGGTACCGGCGCTGGAACTGGGACGCCTTGTCGTCGCGGATCGCGTTGATGAAGTCGTTGGTGAACTCTTCGCTGGAGACGTACCGGACGCGGGCCCCGGTGTAGAGGCTCCGGACGTAGTGGCCGATCGCGTGCAGCAGGTGGGTCTTGCCCAGACCCGAGTCGCCGTAGATGAGTTGTGGGTTGTACGCCTTGCCCGGTGCCTCGGCCACGGCGACGGCGGCCGCGTGGGCGAACCGGTTCGAGCTGCCGATGACGAAGGTCTCGAACGTGTACTTCGGGTTCAGCCGGGCCTCGCCTTGTCCTTCGGTGGCCTGCTGCGTCGGGACCGAGCCGTTCGGCGGCGGGGCGACCGAGCCGAGCGGCGGCGCACCGAACTGCTGCTGCGGCGCCGGCTGCTCGTAGCGCTGCTCCGGCCGCGGCGGGCTGAACTGCGGACCGTTGTCCGGGTCGGTCAGCGCGGACTGGATCGTCGGCTGGTAGGCACCGTCGGTGCGCAGCGGCTCCCGGACCGGCGGGGGTGCCAGCGGCTGCTGCTGTTGCTGCATCGGCTGTTGCTGCGAGTGCTGCTGCTGTTGGTGGTGTTGCTGCGGGGCCCGCTGCTGCTCGCGGAGCTCGGGGTCGAGCGACGGGTCGACCGTGACGGCGATCCGGATGTCGCGGCCGAAGCTCTCGCTGAGAATGCGCTCCAGGTCGGGCCGGAGCCGGGTCTCGAGCTGGCCGCGGGTGAAGTCGTCCGGCACCGCGACGATGGCGGTGCTCTCGTGCAGGGTCACCGGCCGCGAGTTCGCGAGCCAGGCGCGCTGGTTCGGCGGGAGGCCGGTCAGCACGCGGGCCCACGCGTCTCCGAGGTCCATCACCGGACCTGCCGCTTCTGCCTGGACCGGTTGGGCAGACTGCACCTGCTGGACCGGTGGCTGCTGCGGTTGCTGTGGTTGCCGCGCCGGTTGCTGGACCTGCTGGACCTGCTGGACCGGTTGCTGGGCCGGTTGCTGGGCCGGTTGTGCGGCCGGCACCGGCTGAGCAGGTGGGCTGGTTGGTTCGGTGGGGTTGTTACCGGGAGTCGTACTGTCGCCGTCCGCACGTGCATCACCCTCGTTCCGTGGGGGCCCCGCTACGTCACCGCTGCCAGTACCCCATTGCGGGGTCTGGCTTCCGTCGTACTGCGGTCGCTCCGGCCGGGGCGGCTCGGCGGGCTGGTAGCCGCCGCCCCAGGTGTTGCGCTCCATCGGGGACTGCATGTTGCTGACGGCCGGGGCGGCACCGAAGTACTGCGCCCCCGAGGGGCCCGCGTTGAGGTCGGTGGCGGCGCGCTCCAGCTCGGAGCGGTAGCCGTAATGCCCCGGCGGCGGAGCCGGGCGGTAGCCGGCGGCCGGTGGGCCGGGCATGGGGATCGGGAGGGACGGGCTGAGGTAGTCGCCCGGATCCATCTGCGGTGCCGATGACTGAACCGGAGCCGAGTCCTGCTGCGTCGGCTCGGCGGTCGGCTCGGACGCAGGCTCCGGCTCTGGGGTGGGTTGGAGCGGTAGGTGGAGCTCGGTGCGGAAGTCGGTGGCCTGCTCGGGCCGGAAGTCGACGGCCTGCTCGGGCCGGAGACCGGCGCTGAACTCGGCCCGGAAGTCGGTGGCCGGCTCCGGTCGGAGGTCCTGTCCCGGCTCACCGGGTTGGCTGCCGGTGTGTTCCGCCGGTGTGTATTCCGCACTGGCGGAATGGTCCTCGACCACGCGTTGCTCCCCGAATCCATCGCTGCGGTGGCCGGCGCGTTCCGGGTGGACCCGGGCGGCGCGACCATTCGACCCGACACCGGGCGAACCTCTGTCCACACGGTTGTCCACAGTTGTGAACGACCGCCGGAGCAGGTTGGTTACCGATCGCGGGGTGTGGAACCACTGGTGTGAGGGGCTGACGCTAACAAGTTCGCCCAGCCTGCTTCAAGCCGTCATCCACAGGCTATGGAGTCCAAATTGGGGGCAACTTGCGGCGTGTCGGGTGGACGCCGGAGAGTAGTCGTGGTTGGCGATCGCTCTCTGTCGCGATCCGGACCGGACGGTGACGAGCCGGGCGGTCACCAGTTGCCCACTATGCTGTCCACAAGCCTGTGGAAAACTATGGGGATACCTGGTTTGACCTGTCCACAGGCGGACACGTACCGTGGATCGGTCGGTGTTGAGCCGGCCGTTTCGTGCTGCGCTCGCTGCGGGACCACCCGTGGCTCTCGGACTTCTGCGCAGGACTGCACCAGCGGCAGATCCAATCAGTGGATTTGTCGACAATTTTGTGATCTCGAGTAACCGGAGTCATTCCAGTGAGCAAGCGGACGTTCCAGCCGAACAACCGTCGTCGGCACAAGAAGCACGGCTTCCGTCTTCGGATGCGTACCCGTGCGGGTCGCGCGATCATCGCCGCCCGCCGTGGCAAGGGTCGCCAGCGCCTCGCGGCCTGAGCGACTCGTCTGACGGTGACCACCTCGTGTTGCCCGCGTCGAACCGGCTGCGCCGGTCCGACGACTTCCGTCGCGCCGTCCGTTCCGGTCGGCGTGCGGGCCGGCGCGCGGTGGTCCTGCACCTGCTGGCGGAGGACGGCCCTGCCGATCCGCCGCGCGTCGGGTTCGTTGTGAACAAGGCGGTGGGCAACGCGGTCCTGCGGAACCGGGTCCACCGCCGTCTGCGTTCGGTCCTGGCGACGCGGCTTCCCGACCTTCCAGCCGGCAGCCTGACCGTCGTCCGGGCGCTCCCGTCGTCCGCCACGGCGTCGTACGACGAACTGGTCGCGGACGTCGACGGCGCGCTCGCGCGGCTGCTGCGCTCATGAGGCGCTTCAACCCCGCGCGCAGCGGGATCATCGGTTTCCTGAAGCTGTACCGCCTGCTGATCAGCCCGATGTACGGGCAGGTCTGCCGGTTCTACCCGAGTTGTTCGGCGTACGCCCTGGAGGCGGTCGAACGCCACGGTGCGGTGCGCGGTAGCTGGCTGGCGACGAGGCGACTCCTCCGCTGCCACCCGTGGAACCCCGGCGGCTACGACCCCGTTCCACCCACAGATGTCGACCAGCGCGGAGACCGTGAGGACCCCTGTGTTCACGGCTCCGCCAACCAGCCCGGACTGTCAGCCGACGCCGGGCCTGTGCAGCGAGGTGCATGAGTGACTCTTCTGGCCATCCCCGGACTCGCGGTGTGGGACGGGATCGTAGATCTGTTCAACACGGTCATGACGCCGCTGTACTGGGCCGTTTCGGCGCTGCTCGTCGGCTGGCACTGGCTGCTCGGCCAGGTCCTGGACCCGAACGGCGGCTGGGCCTGGGCGTTGTCCATCGCCGGCCTGACCATCGTCATCCGGACCCTGCTGATCCCGCTGTTCGTGCGGCAGATCCGCTCCAGCCGGAACATGCAGCTGCTGCAGCCGAAGATGAAGGAGCTGCAGAAGAAGTACGGCCACGACCGGGAGAAGCTCGGTCAGGAAATGATGAAGCTGTACAAGGAGACCGGGACCAACCCGTTCTCCTCGTGCCTGCCGCTGCTGCTCCAGTCGCCGATCTTCCTGGCCCTGTTCCGGGTGCTCGACTACGCGGCCAAGGGCCAGTGGCACAGCGAGATCATGAAGTCGCACGTCAACTCGCTGCAGCACGCGAAGATCTTCGGTGCGGAGATCTCGCAGACCTTCCTGAAGGCGAACGGCTCCGGCTCGGGCAACGTCAAGGCCGTCGCGATCGTGCTGATCATCCTGATGACGGCGACCATGTTCACCACGCAGCTGCAGCTGATGCGGAAGAACATGCCGAAGGAGGCCCTCACCGGCCAGGCCGCCCAGATGCAGAAGATCATGCTGTACGTCTTCCCGGTCTTCTTCCTGATCGGTGGTTTCAACTTCCCGATCGGTGTGCTGATCTACTGGTTCGTCTCGAACCTGTGGACGATGGGCCAGCAGTTCTACGTGATCCGCCGCAACCCGGCTCCGGGCACCCCGGCGTACGACGCCATGCAGGCCCGCAAGCGTGAGCACAACCTGCGCCACGGCCGTCCGGCCGACGACAACGTCCCCGGCACCGCTGGTGCGGCCGGCACGGCGACCGAGACTGTGACGGACCGCCGGCCCGCGCAGCGGCAGCAGCCGAAGCGTCAGTCCCGGAGCGACCGGCGCGGCGGCCCGCAGGCAGCGGGCGGCACGGCCGAGCCGGAGCCCACGGCGTCGAGCAACGGGCAGACGTCCGGGAGCGGTGTGCAGGACACGCCCAACAAGACTCAGGCCGGAGCTGCCAAGAAGCAGCCGGCCGGCAAGAAGGGAACGGGTGCGAAGCGTCAGCCTGCGGCCAAGTCGGCCGCGCAGAAGCGCGCCGCCCAGAAGCGGTCCGGTGGCTCGCGCTGACATTGCGCGCGCCGACCTCTTCCCCTCTTGTACTGACCCGGGTCCCCGTGGGGCGGATCTTGACACTGTGAAGGAGTAGCCGTGACCGACGGCATGCACAACACCGAACCGGCGGAGCCCGCCGGCTCGTCCAGCGGTTCCGAGCGCTTCAAGGCGCTCGAGGCGGAGAGCGACATCGCCGCCGACTACCTCGAGGAGTTGCTGGACATCGCCGATCTCGACGGCGATATCGATATGGATGTGGACGGCGACCGGGCTGCGGTCTCGATCGTCGGCGCGGAGCTGAACAACCTGGTCGGCGAGAACGGCAAGGTCCTGGAGGCGCTGCAGGAGCTGACCCGGCTGGCCGTCTACCGGGAGACCGGTGAGCGGTCCCGGCTGATGCTGGACGTGTCGAACTACCGGGCGAACCGGAAGGCCGAGCTCGAAGAGGTCGGGCGCAAGGCGGTCGAGGAGGTCAAGGCGACCGGAGAGTCGGTGCGGCTGGACCCGATGACTCCGTTCGAGCGCAAGGTGGTGCACGACGTGGTCGCGGCCGCCGGCCTGACGTCGGAGTCCGAGGGCGAGGAGCCCCGCCGTCGCGTGGTGGTGCAGCCGTCGTGATGGTCGCCGGGGAGTCCTCGTGACCGAGGACGTTTCACGTGAAACACCGCCGCTCGTGGAGAAACTGTTTCCACGGGCGGCGGTGCCGCTTTCGGCGTACGCCGAGCTGCTCGCCACCGAAGGCACCCTCCGCGGACTGATCGGGCCGCGCGAGGTCCCGCGACTCTGGGACCGGCACCTGCTGAACTGCGCGGTCCTCGAGCGGCTGATCCCGGAGGAGGCCTCGGTCGCCGACATCGGCACCGGCGCCGGACTGCCCGGCCTCGTGCTCGCGATCGTCCGTCCGGACCTGGAGGTCGCCCTCGTCGAGCCGCTGCTTCGGCGTACGACGTTCCTGGAGGAAGCGGTCGAGTCGCTCGGGCTGAGCAACGCGTCCGTGGTGCGGGCGCGGGCCGAAGATCTTCCGCCGGCGTCGTACGACGTGGTGGCTTCGCGAGCGGTCGCTCCCTTGGGCAAACTGGCGCGGTGGTGCTTGCCACTCTGTGTCGAAGGTGGGCTGATGCTGGCGATGAAGGGATCGTCCGCCGAGGACGAGCTGGAAGCCGCGGAGCCCGAGCTGGCGAAGCTCGGGGCCGAGCTTTGGCACATTCACCAACTCGGCGTCGATGAGCTGGCCCAGCCCACCACTGTGGTGAGTATTGTGGCCGGACGTGCTGCAGGGGGATCCCGGCACGGAAGACGCGGGAGGTGAGCGGGTTGGTGAGTCGTGCCCTCGGGTGGCCCGAGAAGAGCACCGGTGAGCCGAGGACGTCGGACGGCATCGGCTGGCCCACCATCCCGGAACAACCGCCGATCGACACCTCCCGGCTTCGGGCCGTCGCGGCGACCGGTCTCGACGTACCGGCCGACGCAGACGCGGATCCCGTTTCACGTGAAACGGATCGCGGCTCAACTCCCGTTTCACGTGAAACCGAGGCCGAGGCAAGTCCCGTTTCCGATCGAGCGGCGGTCGACGCGGCGGGCGTTTCACGTGAAACAGCGGAGATGCGCGATGATGGTTCTGAGCCGGAATCGGCGTCGCTGGTGGACGCCGAACGGGACCTCTCGGAGTCTCCACCGCCTGTGGATGACGACCGCATGAAACTGCCCTCGCACACGGGGATTCGTCCACAGAGGCCTGTGGACGGAGCTGGGGGCAGACCCGCCCCGACCCCTACCGACATCCTCTTCGGGCCAAGTCCCGCACCTATTGGAATGGGCGCTATGACTGCCGCACAGATCGCCGCGCGGGCCACGTCGGACGAGCTTCAGCGACGACTCCTCGAAACTCCGATCGCCGCCGCCACCGAACGGACCTTGCTGGTGAATGAAGGACGCACAATGGGCCGGGAGTTCCCGTTGCCCGCCGAGACCCGAGTTTTCGTCGTCGCCAACCAGAAGGGCGGCGTCGGGAAGACCACGACGACGGTGAACGTCGCCGCCGGCCTCGCGCTGTACGGCGCGCGGATCCTGGTGATCGACCTCGACCCGCAGGGCAACGCCTCGACGGCCCTCGGCATCGACCACTCGGAGGGGACCCCCGGGGTCTACGAGGCGGTCATCGAGGGCGAGCCCCTGAACAAGCTCCTGCAGCCGTGTGCCGAGCACCCCGGGATCATGGTCGTCCCGGCGACCATCGACCTGGCCGGTGCCGAGATCGAGCTCGTGAGTGTGGTGGCCCGCGAGAGCCGGTTGAAGAACGTGCTGGACGCGCACCTGGCCGAGACCGAGGCCGCGGGCGAGAAGTACGACTACGTCTTCATCGACTGCCCGCCGTCGCTCGGCCTGCTGACCGTGAACGCGCTGACCGCGGCTCGCGAGGTGCTGGTCCCGATCCAGAGCGAGTACTACGCGCTCGAGGGTCTGTCCCAGCTGCTCCGCCACATCGACATGGTGAAGTCGCACCTGAACCCCGGGCTCGACGTCTCCACCATCCTGCTGACGATGTACGACGCCCGCACCAAGCTGGCCGGCGAGGTCGCGGCCGAGGTCCGGGGCCACTTCAAGGACGCCGTACTGCGCACCGCGGTCCCGCGGTCGGTGCGGATCTCGGAGGCGCCGAGCCACGGGCAGACCGTGCTGGCGTACGACCCCGCGTCGGCCGGCGCGCTCTCGTACCTCGAGGCGTCCCGCGAGATCGCCATGCGGAACAACGGCTGATCTTGTTGATCCCGTGTGGCACCGTTTCACGTGAAACGGAGACCGGCGATGGTGGCCGGTCGGTACTAGCTCAGCAGTTGGTCGACCTCGAGGGAGCGCGATGAACACCCGACTCGGACGTGGCCTTGGTGCGCTGATCCCCAGCACACCGGCTCCCGGCAGCACGCCGACGCTCGGCAGCAAGTCGAACTCGATCCCGGGTGCACCGCCGATGGCGGCCACGGTGAAGACCGGGCCGGAGCTGGCCGCGGTGCCGGGTGCGTCGTTCGCCGAGATCGACGTCGACAAGATCACGCCGAACCCGAAGCAGCCGCGCAGCGTCTTCGACGAGGAGGCGATGGAGGAGCTGGTCCACTCGGTCAAGGAGATCGGGCTGCTGCAGCCGATCGTCGTCCGGCGGCTCGAGCAGGACAAGTACGAGCTGGTGATGGGCGAGCGTCGCTGGCGGGCGACGCAGCAGGCCGGGCTGACCACGATCCCGGCGATCGTGCGGGACACGTCCGACGACGTGATGCTTCGCGACGCGTTGCTGGAGAACCTGCACCGCAGTCAGCTGAACCCGCTGGAAGAGGCAGCGGCGTACCAGCAGATGCTCGACGACTTCGGCTGCACGCAGGAGGTGCTCGCCACCCGGATCGGGCGGTCGCGCCCGCAGATCTCCAACACGCTGCGGCTGCTGAAGCTCCCCGCGTCCGTACAGCGCCGTGTCGCGGCCGGCGTTCTGTCAGCCGGCCACGCCCGGGCCCTCCTGGGCCTGCCCAGCGGTGACGCCATCGAGCGGCTCGCTCAGCGCATCGTTGCGGAGGGACTCTCGGTGCGCACGGTCGAGGAGATCGTTGCTCTCGGCGACATGAACGCCGAGGAACCGACTCCTACGCGCCGGCGGAACAAGCCGGTCGCCCCGCGACTGGTCGATCTGGCCGATCGGCTCTCGGACCGCTTCGAGACCCGGGTCAAGGTCGACCTCGGCAAGACCAAGGGCAAGATCACCGTCGAGTTCGCTTCCATCGACGACCTCGAGCGCATCGTCACGCTGATGGACCCGAACCAGGCGAACGGCCAGTCCGCTTAGGATCCGTCTCTCAGCGGAATTCCGGGGTCCCGCCCCCCACCAGGATTTGTCGACAAACCTATAAGTGCCCATGCGGCCGATGTTCCACGTGAAACATCGCGCATGGGCACTGGTGTGTTCAGCGACCGAGGAGCTCGTGCGTCGTCTTCCGCTCGGCGTAGAACGAGAGGAACGGGATCGTGCCGGCGAGCGCCATCATGACCAGGCGCGGGAAGGACCAGCGGACCCGGCGGAAGAGGTCGAAGGTCAGCAGCAGATAGACCATGTAGAGGAAGCCGTGCGCCGGACCGATGATGTCCATCGCGCCGGGGCTGTCCGCGAAGTACTTCAGTGGCATCGCGAGGAACACCAGCAGGAGCAGCATCACGCCCACGACGTACGCGATCACGCGGTATCGGGTCAGCGCGCCGCGGACGGCAGGGGTGATCGTGGCGGGTTCAGCGGAGGAGGTCACGCTGAAACGGTACCGCTTGACTCCACGCGCTCATCGGCCTGGTGGGCTGGACCTTCCCCGTCCGTGGGCTCGCCGGCGTCGTCCGCTTCCGAGCGGTGCGCGTCGACGACCATCCGCACCCACATCGCCAGCGTGAAGGCGGCGAAGATCCACCACTGGAAGGCATACGCGACGTTGCGCAGACCGGCATGGTCGGTCGGCGGAGGCGGCGGCTGGACGGCGGCCGGCGCCGGCGAAGGTACTGCGCCTGACTCGATCGACCGCTGGATCACGAAGCCGTCGTACAGCCGGTAGTTCACCAGGTGCACGATCGTGGGGATCCGCAGCGACGAGAGCACCCGGCCCTTGGCGGCATCAGCGGAAGAGTCCTGCGCCTCGGATGCAGCGACCACCCCGGTCAACCGCACCGGCCCGCTGGGGGCGACGGCGGCAGGGGAGGAGGTCGACGGGACCCAGCCCCGTACGACCATCACCGCGTCGGCCGCGTTGAGTTTCACTGGACTGACCACCCAGAACCCACGGGCAGAATTCCGCTCACGATCGGCAATGAAGACCTGGTCCGCGGTGGGACCCCAGGTCCCGTCGATCGTCACCTGCCGCCCGACCGCCTTCGCCGGAAGTCCTTCGTCGACCGAGAACAAGGACTGCAAGGCGACCGGAGCCGCAGCGGCGTGCTTGGCTGTCGCGGCAGCGGTCTTCGAGTGGTAGACGTCCAGCTGCCACACGCCCATCACCGTCATCACGCCGGCAAGCGTGAGTGCGAGCAGCAGCAAACCCAGCCAGCGCGCCGTGAAGACGGTCCGCCAGACAGACATCAGCGGGCAGCGGCAGCGGCCAGCAGGTCGCGGCAGAGTACGCCGAGCTCGATGCCCGCAGCCTCGGCGGCCAGGGGGACCAGCGACGTCTCCGTCATCCCCGGCGCCACGTTCACCTCGAGGAACCAGGGGACACCGGCCGCGTCCACAACGAGGTCCGACCGCGAAAGATCGCGCAGCCCCAGCGCCTGGTGGGCCTGTACGGCGGCCGCAGCGCACGCACCGGCGACCTCTGGGTCCAGCCGAGCCGGCACGATGAACTGCGTCGCTCCAGCCGTGTACCGCGCCTCGTAGTCGTAGAACCCGGAGTCCGGCCGGATCTCGACCGCCGGCAGCGCCCGCGGCCCGTCGCCGACGTCGACCACGGTCACCGCGACCTCGGTCCCTTCGATGTACTGCTCGATCAGCGCGACCGGTCCGTACGCGTAGCAGTTCACCATCGCCGACGGCAGCTCCTCCGCCGACCGCACGATCGACGCACCCAGCGCCGAACCGCCGCGCGCCGGCTTTACCACCAGCGGCAGCCCGATCTGGCCGATCACCGCCTCCATCAGCGCACCGGCGCCCAGCTCGCGGAACGTGTCGTGCCCAAGCACCACGGAGGCCGGCGTGTGCAGCCCGGCCGAGCCGACCACGGTCGCCGCGACCGGCTTGTCGAAGGCCGTCCGGCACGCGGCCGCGTCCGCGCCGACGTACGGAACGCCGTACAGGTCGAGGACCTGGCGGAGTGCGCCGTCCTCGCCGGTGACGCCGTGCAGGACCGGGAAGACCGCGTGGGGCGGATCCTCGCGGAGCCGATCGACCAGGGCAGCGTCAACGTCCCGCTGCTCGACCTCGACGCCGACGCTGCGCAGAGCATCCGCGACCCGTCGGCCGGACCGGAGCGAGACGTCCCGCTCGTGTGACAGTCCGCCCGCCAGTACCAGCACCCGACCCAGATCACTCATCACAAATATCCCGATCACTCGTGGGCGACTCCGGCACGGTCGCCGGTCCCGAGGCCCACTGAGACGGTACCGCTACCGCGTCAAGGACCCACCCGCACCCATCGATCCATTGCGCAACCTTTGCGCTGTGGTCTAGCTGAGCTCCGGACCCGGAGCGTCGTAGTTGTGCCCGGCGCCTGGTGTCAGCGGACCGAAGGTCTGCCGCAGCTCGAGCTCCTCGTGGATCACGGCGGACAGCCGGCCGACGCCGTCGACGATGCGCTCCGGGGTCGGATGACAGTACGACAGCCGCATGCACTGCGAGCCGAAACCGTCCGCAAAGAAGGCGGTTCCGGGGACGTAGGCGACGCGGGCGGTCACCGCGCGCGGCAGCATCGCCTTGGAATCAAGGCCGTCCGGCAGCGTCAGCCAGACGTAGAACCCGCCGCCCGGCCTGGTCCAGGTCGTTGCCGCAGGCATCTTCTCCGCGAGCGCCCCGAGCATCGCGTCCCGGCGCTCGCGGTACATCTCCCGGAACTGCTTCACCTGACCCATCCAGTCGTGCCGGATCAGGTACGACGAGATCGCCAACTGGCTGAACACCGGCGGGCACAACGTCGCCGACTCCTGTGCCAGCACGAGCTTCTCGCGGACGGCGTGCGGCGCGACCGCCCAGCCGACCCGGAACCCCGGCGCGAACGTCTTCGAGAACGACCCGAGGTAGATCACCCCTTCGCGGTCGTCGGCCCGCATCGCCCGCCGCGGCTCGCCGTCGAACCCGAGCAGGCCGTACGGGTTGTCCTCCAGCACCAGCAGATCCGCGCGCTGGCAGATCTCCAGCACGCGGCGGCGCCGCTCGTCCGAGAGCGAGACACCGGCCGGGTTGTGGAAGTTGGGGATTGTGTAGAAGAACTTGATCTTCTTGCCGGCGGCCCGTACCGAGGCGATCGCCTGCTCCAGCGCCTCCGGCACCACGCCGTCGTCGTCCATCGCGACGTGCACGACCTCACACTGGTACGCGCGGAAGACGCCGAGCGCACCGACGTACGACGGCGCCTCGCAGAGCACCACGTCGCCCGGGTCGCAGAACACCCGCGTGACCAGGTCGACGGCCTGTTGGCTGCCGACCGTGACGACGACGTCGTCCGGGTGCGCCTCGATGCCCTCGAGCCGCATGATGTCGCAGATCTGGTCCCGCAGCGTCGGGTCGCCCTGGCCGGAGCCGTACTGCATCGCGACCCCGCCGTTGTCGATCACCAGGTCGCGGACCGCGCCGCCGACCACGTCCAGCGGCAGGCCGGCGATGTTCGGCATCCCACCCGCGAGCGAGACCACTTCGGGCCGGCTGGCGACCGCGAAGAGCGCCCTGATCTCCGATGCGGTCATGCCCTTGGTCCGGGCTGCGTACCGGTCGACGTAGTTGTCGAGGCGGGTCTGCCGGACATCGGGCAGGTCGGCAATCACGAGGGCTACTCCAGCGGTGCTCGAGGGGGAAGTCACCAGGCTACGTCGAAAGACCCCGGTGTGCCCGGGCTGTGGATCGGCGCGACCTCTCACTACCATGCCTTATAGGGGCAGGTTCGACCATGCCGCGATCTGGCTGCTGAGACGGCCGGACGGGCAGGTGCGGCCCGGCGGTGGAACCGGAAGGCAGGATCGAGATGGGCGTGGGCAAGACAGCCGGCTGGACCTTCGGCGCACTGCTGCTGGGCGTGCTGGCCGGATTCGCGGGCGAACTGCTGCGGCGGCAACCGGCTGCGAAGGTGCAGCAGCGGTACGTCGCACCCGAGGCGACCAGGACCACCGACGCGCGGACCCCGCAGCCCGCGCCACAGCCGGCGGCCGAACCAGTCACTCGATGACACCCGCCGTGACGAAGCTAACAGCCGCTCGGGACCGGATGCGCTGATGGCCAGACGGCTCGAACCGCTCACGCTCGCCAACCTCGACGAGCTGCCGACCTCGTGCCGTCACTGCGTGTTCTGGGAGCTCGACCCGGTCGCCGCCCGGCAGGCCGACCGCAACGGCGACACCGGCCTGGAGAAGGAGGCCTGGCTGTCCCAGGTCCTGCTCGACTGGGGTCCGGCGGGCGTCGTGCTGTACGTCGACGACGAGCCGGCCGGGTTCGCCGTCTACGCGCCCGCGTCGTACCTGCCCCGGATCCAGGCCTTCCCGACGGCACCGGTGAGCCCGGATGCCGTCGTACTGGCCACCGGGCGGATCCTCCCGCGGTACCTCGGTCTCGGGCTGGGCAAGGTCCTCGTCCAGGCCGTCGCGAAGGACGTGCTGAAGCGCGGGTTCCGGGCGGTCGAGGCGTTCGGGGACTCCCGCTGGGACGGGCCAGGCTGCGTCTGGCCGACCGACTTCCTCCGCGCCGTCGGCTTCGGTGTCGTCCGGGACCACCCGCGCAATCCGCGCCTCCGGCTCGATCTGCGGTCCGTGATCACCTGGCGCAGCGAGATGGAGGCGGCTGTCGAGCGGCTGATGGGCGCCATCCGCCCTGAGCACGCGCCGCCGGTCACCGTCCGGGACGCGCTGGATCGAAGCAGCCAGCCATGATCTGGCGCGCGCTGGCCGATCTGGTGATGATCGTGCACGGTGCGCTGCTGCTCTTCTTCCTCATCGGCGGGTTCCTCGCCTGGCGGTGGCCGAAGCTGATCTGGGTGCACCTGGCCATCGTGGTATGGAACCTGCTGATCGTCGTACTCGACTTCGGCTGCCCGGTGACCGCCTCCGAGAAGTACTTCCTCCGCCGCGGCGGTGAGACCGTCTACGAGGCCGGCTACATCCACCACTACCTGGAGGGCAAGCTCTGGCCGGAGGGCTCCACCCCGGTCGCGGAGAAGGTCGGCTTCGCCCTGGTCCTGATCGGGTACGCCGGATTCTTCGTCGCCCGGCGCCGCCGTCGGCGCAAGGTCAGGGGCCAGTCAGTGGGACCCCGGACGTAAGCGAACCCGGGCTTGTACATACTGGAAGGCGTGTCCAGCACCCGAGTCGAGCTGTACCCCGTCGACGTGTACCTGGCCGCACTGCGCAAGGCGCTCCGCGGGCCGCACCGACGCAAGGCCGACCTGCTGGCCGAGGCCCGCGACCATCTCACGGATGCGACCGAGGCTCTCGAGGCCGAAGGCCTGAGCCGGTACGACGCCGAGCTCGAAGCCGTCGCCGACTTCGGCGAGCTCGACGACGTGGTTCCTGGCTACCGCGCCG
Source organism: Kribbella sp. NPDC026611 (assembly GCF_040638345.1). NCBI lineage: Bacteria > Bacillati > Actinomycetota > Actinomycetes > Propionibacteriales > Kribbellaceae > Kribbella > Kribbella sp. NPDC026611. Next base: position 224,213 of record NZ_JBEZYC010000009.1, on the reverse strand, counting down.
AGCTGGCCGTCAGCCAGGGCCGCCGGACGGCGATGCTGCTGCTGCTCGCGCTGATCATCCAGCCGATCGTCTGGGCGCAGGGCGTCTGGAGCTGGAACCAGGACGCCAGTGGCGAGACCGCGCTGAACGCGTTCCTGCAGGATTTCGTCCGCTCGGTCGGGATGGTGGTGATCGCCGGTGCGGTGCTGGCGGTGATCGCTGCCGGTGCCGGGATGCGCTACCCGGTGGTGCGGGACCACGTGGGCCGGGTGACCGGGCTGTTCGCGCTGACCGGCTCGATCCTGATCGGCCTGATCGGCATCCTGATGACGGTGTCCAACGGCCATCTGCCGAGCTTGCTCGACATCTCGGTCGCCGGCGGTTTCGTCGTCCTGCCGCTGTCCTTCGTCAGTCTCCAGGCCGCCAGGTGCCTACGTCTGGCCCGGGCGTAGCACGCCTTCCACCACGGCCCGGAACGTCACCCACTCCTTCTTGCCATCGGCAAGCATCTTCTGACCGGCACCGGTGAGCTGGTAGGTCCGGCGCTTCCGGCCGCCGACCGTGCTCCACTCGCTGGCCAAGTAGCCGGCTCGCTCCAGCCGCCGGAGCGCGGGGTAGAGCGTGCCGGTCGGTAGGTCGAGCTCGCCGCCGCTGCGCGCCAGCAACGCCTCCATGATCGCGTAGCCGTGCAGCGGCTCGGCCTCGACGACCGCCAGGATCATCGGGTCCAGGTGTCCACGCAGTGCGTCCGCTTTCATGTAGCCAGTCTACTCATGTCCCTGCTACTGTCGAGAGACAACATGTAGACGAGCTACTTATTGAGGGGGATTGCCATGACCGTCGACACTCCGGTCCGGCCGACCGGGAAGGACCGGCCCGGGCTGCTGCACCGGGTGTCCGGCTGGTCGATGCGGCACTCCGGTCTGGCACTGATGCTGTGGGTCGTGGTGCTGGCTGCGGTGACGACGGCGTCGCTGCTGGTCGGCAACGCGTACAAGAACGACAACTCGCTGCCGAACACGGACTCCCAGCGGGTCAGCGACTTGTTCCAGGCGCACCAGCCGCAGGGGGAGACGGCGTCCGTTCAGATCGTCGTCCGGGCCGACGCCGGTCTGGCCGCCGAACAGCAGCGGGTCGAGTCGATGCTCGCCGTCGTGCGGAAGCTTCCGCATGTCGCGTCGGTCGCGGATCCGTATGCCGGACCCGGGTCCATGTCGACAGATCGACGTACCGCTTACTCGACCGTGAGCCTGGATGCGTCCGTCGTGGATGTGCCGCTGGCGGACGTGCGCATGATCATCGACCGCGCACAGGACTTCGCCCGGCCTGGGTTCCAGGTCGAGGTGGGTGGAGACCTCGCGCGGTCGGCAGTCGAGAGCCCGGGCGGTATCGCCGAAGGCGCCGGGGTGTTCGCCGCGCTGGTGATCCTGGTGCTGCTGTTCGGATCGTTGCTAGCGGCAACACTTCCGTTGCTGACCGCGCTGTTCGCCGTCGGTAGTGCACTCGGCGTGCTGGTGCTGGCCTCGCACGTGTTCACGGTGCCGTCGTACACGGCGCCGGTGATGATGCTGGTCGGTCTCGGCGTCGGCGTGGACTATGCGCTGCTGATCTTCGCGCGCTACCGCCACGAGTTGCTGAAGGACGCGACCGACCGGGAAACGGCGACGATGCTCGCCCTGGACACCGCGGGAAGGTCGGTGCTGTTCGCCGGCTGTACGGTCGTGATCGCGCTGCTCGGCCTGCTGGCGCTGGGACTTGGGTCGCTGCAAGGGATCGCACTCGGTGTCACGCTGACGGTGCTGATGACCATGCTCGCTGCCGTGTCCTTGCTGCCGGCGCTGTTGACGCTGTTCGGGAAGCGGATCGAGCGGAGCGTGCGCAAGCACGCGGCGAAGCAGCGACGTACGCCGGGAGACGGCTGGCGCAAGCTGGCAGCGGCCGTCCAGCGGCGGCCGTGGGTACCGCTCGTGGTCGGGACCGTCGCGATGATCGCCTTGGCACTGCCGGCGCTCGACCTGCGACTCGGATTCGCGGACGCGGGGACCGATGACCCGGCGAAGACGAGCCGGAAGGCGTACGACCTGCTGGCCGACGGGTTCGGGCCCGGCTTCAATGGTCCGCTCGTCGTGGTGACCGAGGGCGGGCCGGCCGCGGCGCAGGAGCTCGGGAGGACGCTGGCCGCCGATCCGGGGATCGCGGCGGTGACGCCGGCTCAGCAGACTCCGGACGGGAAGCTCGCGACCGTACTGGCGTTCCCCAAGTCGGCGCCGCAGGACGCGGCGACGAGCGACCTCGTGCAGCGGCTGCGGGACGACACGTTGCCGAAGCTCGGGTCGGAGACGCAGGCGACGCACCTCGTCGGCGGTGCGACAGCGGCGGCCGATGACTTCTCGTCCGCGGTGAGCAACCGGCTGCCGATCTTCGTGCTGGTCGTGGTCGGGCTGTCGGCGCTGCTCCTGCTGGCGGTGTTCCGGTCGATCCTGATCCCGTTGAAGGCGGCGGTGCTCAACCTGCTCAGCATCGGTGCTTCGCTGGGCGTGATCACGCTGGTGTTCCAGCACGGCTGGTTCGGCGCGCAGCCGGGGCCGATCGAGGCGTTCGTGCCGGTGATGATCTTCGCGATCGTGTTCGGGCTGTCGATGGACTACGAGGTGTTCCTGGTGTCGCGGATCCACGAGGAGTGGCGCCGGACCAAGGACGCCCGCGAGGCGGTCCGCGAAGGGCTCGCTACGACAGGCAGCGTGATCACCGCGGCGGCCGCGATCATGATCGTGGTCTTCGGCGCGTTCCTGCTCAGCCCGGACCGGATGCTGCAGCAGTTCGGCCTCGGGCTCGCCACCGCGGTGCTGCTCGACGCCCTGCTGATCCGCTGCATCATCGTGCCCGCTGTGATGCGCCTCTTCGGCAACCACGCGTGGTGGTTGCCGCGAGGCCTCGGCCGGATCCTCCCGAAGATCGCCCTCGAGAAGGAGTGATCACTGCGTGGCGGCCACGCCGATCTTGTGACCCTGCGCGTCGGCGAACACACCGAAGCTCGTGCCGGGTACCTGCTGGGCCGGCTGAACGATGCGCCCGCCGAGCTGCTCCGCTCGCTCGAGCGTGGCCGCCACGTCCGTCACGGCGACGAAGAACAGCACCTCGTCCTCGGTGCTCTGCCGCGGGCCGATCGCGACGTACGGTCCGTCCGGGGTACCGGTGTCGATGAACGTGTAGCCCGGGAACTCGCCCTCGGACGCGACCTTCCACCCGAACAGGTCCGCGAAGAACTCCCGGGTTTTGTCGGGATCCGCCGATCGGATCTCGGTATGGACGACTGGGTGTGCCATGAGCCCCTCCTGAATGATGCCCGGCGTGATCGCCGGGTTCATTCAGCTGACGAACGGCTCACCGCGAAATCGACGACGCTCAGACCGTCAGCTGACCGAAGCGGAGCATGCCGGTGGCGGCGTCCTGGTCCGGCGGGAGGTAGACGCGCTGGATCGCGACCACGATCGCCTCCGCGATCACGTCGCGGAAGGCCGGGTCGGCGAGCCGGGCGGAGTCGTGCGGGTTGGTCACGTACCCGATCTCGAGGCGCACTGCGGGCATCTTCGTCCGGCGCAGCAGGTCCCACGTCTTGGCGTGGGTCCGGCAGTCGAGCAGGTCGGTGCGCGCGACGATCTCGCGCTGCACCAGGCCGGCGAACTGCTCGCCCACGCTGGACGAGGCGCCGTGTAGATCGTTGCCGTAGAAGTACGTCGCGACGCCCTGCGCCTCGGGGTTCATCGACCCGTCGGTGTGCAGGGAGACGCAGAGGTTCGCGTCGGTCTCGTTGGCGAACGCCGCCCGGGCCAGCTCGTCCGGACCCTGGTCGCGGCCGCGGGACAGGTACGCACGGACGCCGGTCGCGCCGAGGCGGCCCTCGATCCGGGCGGCAAGGTCGTACGCGATGTCGGACTCGCGCAGGCCGTAGCCCTCCCAGCCGTAGTCGAAGCCGCCGTGGCCTGCGTCGATGACCACGGTCTTGCCGGACAAGCGCGGTCCGGCGGCACGCACCGCCTCGCGCGCCCGCAGCGCGTCCGGGCGACCACCGGTCGCCATCGGACGGATCCGCTGCAGCGCCTTGAACGTCGACGGGCCGCAGGTGCCGTCGGCAGGGAGACCCATGTTGCGCTGGAACTCGGTCACCGCGCGCTGGGTGTCCGCGGCGAAGATCCCGTCGATCCGGGCGACCGCGAAGCCGAGCTCCTGGAGCTTGGCCTGCAGGGCGAGGACGTCGTCACCGGTCAGCGGGTGCGTCGGGACGTACGTCAGCAGTCGGTCGCCCAGCCGCCAGCGGGCGTCGTCGATCGCCCGGTACGTCTGCGGCCCGACGATCCCGTCGATCATCAGCCCGCGTTGCTGCTGGAACCCCCGGACGGCGTGCGCGGTCGCTTCGTCGTAGACGTCGTGACCGCCGGCCAGCAGGCCGAGCCGCTGGAGCTTGCCGACGATCTCGGCGACCGCCTCACCGCTGTCGCCGAGCTGGTACACGCCGTGCGGGGCTTCCATAGGTACTGCTCCTTGCCGTGGCGGAAGGGTGGTCCTGTTTCAGTGCTCAGCCGGTGAAGTCGGCCAGCTCCCGCAGCAGCGCCGCCTTCGGCTTGGCACCGACGATGGACTTGGCCAGCTCACCGTTCACATAGACGTTGATGGTAGGGATACCCGTCACCCTGTAGTTGCTCGGGGTGACCGGGTTCTCGTCCACGTTCATCTTCAGGAAGGTCAGCTTGTCGCTGTGCTCCTGCGACAGCTCTTCCAGGATCGGCGATACCTGGCGGCACGGTCCACACCACTCGGCCCAGAAGTCCACCAGAACCGGCTTGTCGCTCTTCAGCACGGTCTGGTCGAACTCGGCGTCGGTGACAGCGTTCATGTTCTCGCCCACGGGCGTATCTCCTTCAGTGAGGGGTGTGAGGGTTCAGACGGTGACGGGCTCGGCGGCGGCCGCGGCGGTCGCCGCGTCCTCCAGGCCGGCCAGGTAACGCTCGGCGTCCAGCGCGGCGGCACAGCCGGTGCCGGCGGCGGTGACCGCCTGCCGGTAGGTGTGGTCCACCAGGTCGCCGGCCGCGAACACGCCGGTCAGGTTGGTCTCGGTGCTGCCCTGCTTGACCAGGACGTAGCCTTCCTCGTCCAGGTCGACCTGGCCCTTGACCAGCTCCGAGCGCGGGTCGTGCCCGATCGCGATGAACAGGCCGGTGGCCGGTACCTCGCGGGTCTCGCCGGTGGTGGTGTCGCGCAGCGTCAGGTGGGTCAGCTTCTGGTCGCCGTGGATCTTCTCGACCTCGGAGTTCCACTGGAACTCGATCTTCTCGTTCGCGTGCGCGCGGTCGGCCATGATCTTCGAGGCCCGCAGCTCGCCGCGGCGGTGCACCAGATGCACCTTCTTGGCGAACTTGGTCAGGAAGGTGGCCTCCTCGACGGCGGAGTCGCCGCCGCCGACGACCGCGATCTCGTGGTCGCGGAAGAAGAAGCCGTCACAAGTCGCGCACCAGGAGACGCCGTGGCCGGACAGCCGGGCCTCGTCGTCCAGGCCGAGCTTGCGGTACCCGGAGCCCATCGCCAGGATCACGGCCTTCGCGCGGTGCTCGGTGCCCGCCGAGTCGGTGACCACCTTGATGTCACCGGTCAGGTCCACCTTGATGACGTCGTCGGCGACCAGTTCGGCGCCGAAGCGCTCGGCCTGGGTACGCATCTCGTCCATCAGCGCCGGGCCCATGATGCCCTGCGAGAACCCGGGGAAGTTCTCCACCTCGGTGGTGTTCATCAGCGCGCCACCGGCGGTCACGGAACCCTCGAAAACCAACGGCTCGAGCGCTGCCCGCGCGGCGTACACGGCAGCCGTGTACCCGGCCGGGCCGGAGCCGACGATGATGACGTTGCGAACTGTGGAGTCGCTCATGCAGGCGTTCCTCGGGGAGTCGAGATTGATACGTCGTACTCAACGGATCCTAGAGGTCGAGCATTCCCACGGTACCCAGGCCACACGCCTGCCCGTTCAGCGGTTGCGGAGCGTCACCGAGGTGTCGTAGAACGAGCTCGCCACGCCGTTGTCGCTACATCCCGTGACCGCGAAAAGCTGGATGTCCCGCGGTGATCCGCCCTGGACGCCGATCAGCGTGGCCCGGGTGCCGTCGACCTTCACCGGCTGGACCAGCCGGAGGCTCGGGTTCGGCCGGCCGGCCGCGAACTGCCGGGCGCAGGAGATCTCCGCCGCCGAGCCGTTCAGGATCGGGGTCGGGGTGTGCTCGAGCCACTGCTGCGCCTGCGGGCCGATGTCCTTCGTGCTCATCGTCACCACGCCGGCCGGTGGGCTGGTCTGGGTCGTGCTGGCCGCGCCCTCACCGGCCTGGTCCCGGGTGGCGACCACGATGCCGACGCCGACGGCAGCGACCAGTACGACGGCGGCCGCGGCGCCGAGCAGCTTCGGCAGGTACCGGCGCGGCTCGTCGCGGAGCTGGGCCAGCGAGTGCACGCCGACCGTCGAAGCACGCAGTACCGACTCGGAGACGATCACCGCGTCCAGGTGCTCGGCGACGTCGGCCGGCATCGGGATGTCCGCGCGACCCTCCTCCGCGAGGTCCTCGGACAGCTGGAGCAGGGCGTCGTACGTCTGCTGGCAGTCCGGGCACGCCTTCACGTGCTCGCGCGCGCGATGCGCCTCGGCGGCGGGCAGCAGGTTCTCGATCAGGTCGGCGATGGTGTCCGTGTCCAGGTGCTCGAGGTGCTCGCTGGTCGGCAGACCGGATTCGGTCATCGGGGGCTCGCCTCCCCACCTGGGATACGCGGCAGCGTGGTCATATTGGTGCTCCGGTCGAAGACATAGTCAATCGGGCCGCCAGAGGCAGGCGACCTCGCTTCGACGGCGGGTGCGCTCATTCGGTTCCCACTGGTTCGGTCGGCGATTTTTCCTGCCAGTGGCGGAGCAGGGGGAGCAGTTTGGCGCGGCCGCGGGCGCAGCGGGACTTGACCGTGCCGGGGGCGCAGTCGAGGATCCCGGCGGCCTCCTCGATCGAATAGCCCTCCATGTCGACCAGGACCAGCGCGGCCCGCTGGTCCTCGTTGATCTGCTTGAGCGCGTTCAGTACGTCGAGGCGGCGCTCGCGGACCTCGGCCGGGTCGTCCTCGGTCGGTCCGGCCAGCTCGGCGGCGCGGTCCTCGTCCTCGGGCAGCGGGTCGGCGGCCCGGACCTGGCGGCGGCGGATCCGGTCCAGGCAGGCGTTCACCACGATCCGGTGCAGCCAGGTGGTCACCTTCGCGTCACCGCGGAACGAGTCGGCCCGCCGGAACGCCGAGATGAACGCCTCCTGCAGCGCGTCCGCGGCCTCCTCGGGTTCGCCGAGCGTGCGGATCGCGACCGCCCACATCCGGTCCCGGTGCCGGCGGACCAGGAAGCCGAACGAGTCCGGGTTGCCGGCCACGTGCATCCGGAGCAGCTCATGGTCGTCCAGCTGGTCGTAGCTCACCGGACCCGCATGCTGATCCACCGGGTCGGCGGTGCCGATCCGGGGCACGTCCGGCTGGGGCGGGGGGTTGCCCGAGTCCACGTGAGCCGTCATTTCTGGATTGTGACCTCCGAGATGATGCCCCGGAAACCGCCGTCGGCCTTCGGCAGCTTGGTCAGGTACACCAGGACGTACTGCGTCTCGGTCGGCGACTGCGGTTTGAGGGTCACCGTACCCTCCGGCTGGTCCGCCTTGGTGTCCACGGCCACCCAGCCGTCGATCGACGGCGGGGACTTGGTGGTGTCACCCTTCGGGACCATCAGCTGCACGCTCGTGTCGTCACCCTGCAGGGCGACCGCGACGGACGAGATCGGGGTCTTCGCGCCGAGGTTGTAGACGATGCCCACGCCCGGCTTGGTGCCACCCAGGTTCGGCTTGTTGTGGTAGGTCTGCGTCTCCCACGTCGTGCTCGCCTTGCCGTCGTACGTGTTCGGTACGTCGCCGCTGTGCTCCTCGCCGTTGCCGCCGTCGGCCTTCGGGTCGAAGTCCTGGGCGCTGGAGATCTGCGCCTTGCCACCGGTCGTCGTCGGCGTGCTGCTGCTCGTCTGCGGCGGGCCGCTGGTCTTCGTCCCGTTGTCGCCGCTGCCCTGGTCGTTGTTCATCGCGCCCTTGAGCAGGAACTGCGCCATCGCGACCACCGACAGCAGCGCGAGGATCGCGAGCAGGATCAGGATCCGCCCACCCCAGCCGCCCTTCGGCTTCGGCTCGTCGGCGCGGCGCCGGCTGCCCCCACCGTTCGACGGCGGTGGCGTCTGGCGCCGGACCGGCCGGGTCTCGGCAGCGGTCTGGTACGCCGGCTGCGGCGGACGGTACCCGTTCGGCTCGCTGTCGTACTGCGACGTCGGGTCGAGGGCCGGCGGCGGGGACGGGGGCACCACCTGGGTGGCGTCGTCGATGCTGCCGTTCTGCCGGGCGACCTGGACGGTCTCGTCCATCTGGTTCGGCGGCTCGTGCGAGCTGCCGACCACTCCGGACAGGGCCGCGGACAGGCCGGCGGCGCTGGTGATCGGGGGAGCGTGGTGCCGCGGCGGGTCGCTCAGCAGGCGGTCGCAGATGTCGTCCAGCGAACGCGGTACGCCGGCGCGCACCTGACGCGGGCTCAGCAGCCGGCCGTGCTCGACCGGTGCGGGCTGGAGACCCCACGCGGGAGCCGGACCGGGCCAGCGACCGGTCAGCGACGAGAACAGGAGCTCACCGAGCGCATAGACGTCCTGCTCCGGGGAGCCGGCGCCGAACGACCGCAGCGCGGCCTCGGTGGCGACGCCGACGACCTTGATCGCGCCCGCGTCCGTGACCACCACGGTCGCCGGGCTGATCGCACCGTGCGCGTAGCCGGTCCGGTGCAGGTTCTCGAGGGCTTCGGAGACCTCACGGGCGAGCCAGCCGGCCTGCTGGCCGGTCAGTGGTCCGGCGCTGAGCATGCGCTCGAGCGGACGGCCTCCGGCCCACTCGCGGACGCAGTACGTCACGCCGTCGTGCATGTCGCAGTCGAGCACCCGGAGGAACCGCGGGTCGGTCGCTGCGGCCGCCCGGCGGGCGGCGTCGAAGAGCAGGTTGGTGCGGGGGTCGCCGACCGGCAGCACATCCACCACGACGGCCCGGCTGAGCACCTCGTCGACGGCTCGCCACACGCGCGCGCCGTCGATCTCCGCAAGCAGCTCGGCGATCCGGTACCGCCCGGCCAGGAGCGCACCAGGACTCACGGTCTGGTTCGACACGGTGTCTCTCGCCCTCCTAGATGCCCACGCGGCCTGATCGCAGCCCCCATGCTAGTGCCCCCGTGTCTTGCTGACTGGTGCACGAGCGCACAAGCGGACCGGTTCAGCGCCGGATCGGCAGCTTCGATGTGACCATGGACACCACGTCGTTGACCTCGTGAATACGCAGTACCCGGGCCACCGCGGCGTACACCGGCAGCATGACCGCCCCGGCGATCGCCAGTTCGACGATCGAACCGACCGGACCGGACCAGGTGACGACCTGTCCGATCACCCAGAGCACCGCGCGTCCGATGCCCGCGCCGACCACCGCGGCGATCACCATCGCGAGCAGCGGCAGCCCGATGCCGGAGCCCGAGACCCGCCGCACCCTGCGCCGCAGCACCGGCCGGGAGATCAGTACGGCGACCAGGTAGGCCAGCGCGTACGCCGCGCCCAGGACGACACCGCTGAACCGCAGGTGCTCCGCGTCGAGCAGCACGCGGACCCCGATCACCGCGGCGGCGATGTTCGTGGCCGCGATCGCACACTGCAGGAAGAAGGGCGTCCGGGTGTCCTCGAACGCGTAGAAGGTGCGCAGCTGGAAATACTGCACGGTGAACGGGACGATGCCCAGCGCCAGCGTCATCAGCGTGTACGACATCAGCGTCAGGTTGTTCTTGCCCGAGCCGTACCCCGCGATGACCGTCACGATCGGATGCGCGAACGCGATCATCGCGGCCGCGGCCGGTACCACGATCGCCAGCGTCTGCCGGATCGAGCGCGCGGACAGCCGGCTCACCTCGGCCAGATCGCCCTCGGCCGCCAGCGACGACATCTGCGGCAGCGCGGCGGTCGCGAGCGACACCGTGACGATGCCGTGCGGCACCAGGATGATCAGCATCGCGGTGCTGTACGCGAACAGACCCGCCTTCGCGCCTGGGTCGTTCGAGGCACTACCGGCGATGGCGAGCTGGGTGACCACGACCAGCGTCACCTGGTTCACCGCGACGAACAGCACGGTCCAAAGGCCCAATCGGGCAGTATGACCTAGTCCAGTACCGCGGAGGCCGAACTTCACCCGGTAGCTGTGCCCGCTGGCCTTCAGGTACGGCAGCAGCACCAGCAGCTGGACGGCGATGCCCACCGTGTGCCCGAGCCCGAGCAGCAGCTCCTCACCGTGGCCGTACGTCGGAGGCGTGTCACCGACCCGGTACACGAACAGGAAGACGACGATCGACGCGCAGGCGACGATGTTGTTCGCGATCGGCGCCCACATCATCGGACCGAACCGGCGCCGCGCGTTCAGCACCTGCCCGACGAGCACGAACGCGCCGTAGAAGAAGATCTGCGGCAGGCAGAGCCGGACGAACATCACCATGTTCGCCTTCTCGGTCACCCGGGACGGGTCGTGCAGCTCCTTCGGCAGGTACAGCTCGGCGATCGCCGGCGCGAGCAGCACGCAGCCGACGGTGACGACGGCCAGGACGACGAAGCCGAAGGTGAGCACCCGGTTGGTGAAGTCCTGGCCGCCGTCGTCGTGGTTCTTGATCGCGCGGACCAGCTGCGGGACCAGCACGGTGTTGAACACGCCGCCGGCCAGCAGGATGTAGAGGCTGTTCGGGATGGTGTTCGCGGCGGTGAAGATGTCGCCGCGCAGCGCGGTACCGATGGCGGCCGCGAGCAGGGCGATCCGGACGAATCCGAGCAGGCGGGACAGCACCGTTCCGGCTGCCATCACCGCCGCGGAGCGCAGGGTGCGGTCAGCCATCCTTCGAACCGACTCCTTCTTTCAGGACGGTGTTCTCAGTGTCGTCCGGGCGGGGTGACTCCGGAGCGGTCGCTTCGGGTACGTCGATGGGCTCGGGGTGCAGCGCGTCCGCGGCCGGCGGCGCCGGGTTGCGGCGCTCGGTACGGATCCGGCGGTAGATGCGGACGAACGACGTACCGAACAGCAGCGCGCAGGCGGCCCCGACCAGGATCCAGCCGACGCTGCCGTACTGGCTGGCCTGGATCAGCAGCTCCTGGGACTTGCCGACCGGCTGGCCGGCCGCGGTGACGACCTGGGCGTTGGCGCGGATCAGGCCGTTCTGCTCGGCGCTCGCGTTGATCCGCGGGGTCCATTTCTGCCTCGGGCCGAGCACGACACTCTGCGGCGACTTGATCTTCAGGTCGGACCGGTTCGCCGTGGAGACCAGGATGCCGACCCGGATCGACCACTCGGTGTCGTTGGTGATGGTCAGCGGGAACGTGCCCTTGCTGCCGGCCAGGTTGACCTTGATCTCCTTGCGGAGGCCGCGGTCGACGCTGGCGTTGACCAGGTGCACCTTGCCGAGCTGCTGGTTCGCCGAGCCGAGCTCGATCGCGGCGAAGCGCCGTGCCTCGTCCTGATATCCGGTCCAGCTGGTCGACGCCGACCGGAGCAACGCCTGGGACATGACCTCGGGCAGCGCGGTCTCGTCGACCAGCAGGCCCTGCATGGTCGTGGTTGCCTCTTGCAGGTGCTTGATGTCGTCGACCTGGCCGCCGGTCATGACACCGTTCGTCGTGTCCGCGGAGGGTGCCTTCGTTGCCTTCGGCCTGGGGTTGTCGGCGACAACGCTCGCGACGTCGGTCGGCTTGACCCAGGGGAGGGCCAGGCTGCCGGCCAGTGCGGCCGTCGCTGTGCTCGCTGTGCCGTCGGTGTCCCAGCTGCGCGGCGGCAGCACGACGACCGACGCGGGGCCCTTGCCGCTCGCGGCGATCAGCGCGGTCTCCGCTGCGAAGCGCTGGCGGATCTGCAGCGGGTTGAGGGCGCTGTCCGGGTCCGGGCCACCGCTGGTCAGTGCGGAGTCGGCGATGACCGTCCGCACGATGTGGTCGGGTCCCTCCGGGGCCAGAACGTTGTACACCGGGGTCGTGGTGAGAGTGGGGGCGGTTCCTGCCGCCCACGAGGAGCTGCTGACCAGGTTCAGGTCGTGCTCGGTCGCGCCGGGGAAGCCGCCGGACGCGGGAGCGAGGTACTTGCTGGCGGCGGCGCCGCCCTCGAGCCACAGCCCGTTGGTGAACCCTGGCGCCAATTCGCCGCCGGTCCGTTCGGTCTTGGTGCGGGCCTGGTCGACGAGCTTCTGCAGCGGGTTGCCCGCGTCCAGCAGCCCGGCCACGTCCGGGTCGCCGTACGGCAGCAGGACCACCTGGTTGCCCCGCGCCTGGCTGGCTGCGAACTCCTTCAGCCAGGCCGCACCGACGGCCTGCCCGGCGCCCTGGGTGGTCTGGCCGCCCTGGCCGACGATGACGTAGCCCTTCGCCAGCTGGGTGATCTCGTCGAGCATCGCTGGGTCGACCAGCCAGGTGACCTTGCGCTGCTTGCCGAGGGCGAGGAGCCGTCCGAGCGAGCCGTCCGGAGCCAGGTCCTTGGCCAGGGAGTCGTTGGCGAAGTTCCGTCCGCCGAGCTGGGTGGGCCGGTGCCGCAGCGGGATCACCAGGGCGGTGTTCACCGTGCGGGTCAGTGCCTCCTTGCCGATGACGGGCATGAGGGTGCGGGTGCGGCCGGCCGTGGCCCGCTCGCCGTTCTCCGGCTTGCCGCGGAACGTGACGCCGACGACGTACACACCGGTGGTGTCGGTGATCTTCCACTCCGGCCAGGGCACGGTCAGGGTGAACGAGATCGAGGCCTTCGGCGCGAGCGGCTGGTCGAACTGCTCGAAGGTCTGGGTTTCCGCGTTGACCATGTTCGTGCAGCTGTCCCGGTCCTTCATCGGGATGTTCTGCTCGGCGGAGATCGCGCCCAGCGCGGCCGTACTGGCCAGGCGGGTCCGATCGATACACGCCAGCGCCTGCGGGTCGTCGAAGGTGACCGAGCTGGTGTTCGTGACCCGGCCCTTGATCGTCACCGGCCGGCCGGGCGTTGCCGCCACCGGGCTGAACGAGTCGATGGTGACCTGGACGACCGCGTCGTCGACCGGCGCCGCGTCGGCCGGGGTGCCGAAAACCGCTGCCGTAGCAACGATCAACGCCCCCGCACCTACTGCCGCGGAGAGCCTTAGAGGGTGGCTTGGGGTTCTGCGCCTACTGCGCGGCACTCGGCGGGCACCTCGGCGCACTGGAGGGGAGGGCACGATGCTCCGCATCGAACCCTCCCCTCCAGCACGCCGAGGCACTCCGCCGAGCACCTGCTCGCGACGGCGCAGAACCCCAAGCCACCCTCTCAGTCGCCGTCTGAACACGCCGTCACCGTAACCTAGTTCTCCGTGTCACCTTTTGCCGACCAGTCAGCGCCTGCCGGATCGTTGTCCGCCGTCCAGCGGCGGGCTGTCCAGGCGTTGCTGCAACTAGCACCGGTGGTCGACGAGCTGGGCTCCCGGTTCGCCACCGCCGGGCACGAGATCGCGCTGGTCGGCGGACCCGTCCGGGACATTCTGCTCGGTCGCGGGAGCAAGGACCTGGACTTCACCACGTCAGCGCACCCGGACGTGATCGAGCGGCTGGTGGCCGGCTGGGCGGACCACGTCTGGGACATCGGCAAGGCGTTCGGCACCATCGGCTGTCGCAAGGGTGAGTGGATCCTGGAGATCACGACGTACAGGTCGGAGACCTACGATCCCACGTCGCGCAAGCCCGAGGTGGCCTACGGCGACAGCCTCGAGGGCGACCTGGCCCGCCGGGACTTCGCGATGAACGCGATGGCGGTCCGGCTGCCGTCGCGGCAGTTCGTCGACCCGTACGGCGGGATGGAGGACGTCGCCCGGCAGCGGATCCGCACACCGGGTACTCCGGAGGACTCGTTCAGTGACGACCCGCTGCGGATGATGCGGGCGGCGCGGTTCGCGGCGCAGCTCGGGTTCACGCCGGACCCGGCCGTGGTGACGGCGATGACCGCGATGGCGGAGCGGATCACGATCGTGTCCGCCGAGCGGGTCCGGGACGAGCTGGAGAAGCTGATCACCGCCGACCACCCGCGGATCGGGCTCGACCTGCTGGTGTCCACCGGCCTGGCCGAGCACGTGCTGCCGGAGCTGCCGGCGCTCTCCCTGGAGCGGGACGAGCACCATCGGCACAAGGATGTGTACCAGCACTCACTCACCGTCCTCGACCAGGCGATCGACCTCGAGTCGCGTCTGTCTGTTCCGACGCCGGACTTCGTCGTTCGGTTCGCCGCACTGATCCACGACATCGGGAAACCGCGGACCCGGAAGTTCGAGGACGGCGGCAAGGTGACCTTCCACCACCACGACGTGGTCGGGGCGAAGCTGGCGCGGAAGCGGATGAAGGCGCTGCGGTTCAGCAACGAGCAGATCGACCAGGTCAGCAAGCTGATCGAGCTCCACCTGCGCTTCCACGGGTACGGCGAGGGCGAGTGGACGGACTCCGCCGTACGGCGCTATGTCCGCGACGCCGGCGACCAGCTGGAGCGCTTGCACGTCCTCACCCGGGCCGACTGCACGACGCGCAACCGGCGCAAGGCCGAGGCGCTGAAGGCGGCGTACGACGACCTCGAGGCGCGCATCGAGCGGCTGAAGGAGCAGGAGGAGCTGGACGCCCTCCGCCCCGACCTGGACGGGAACCAGATCATGGAGATCCTCGGTATCCCGCCGGGCCGCGAGGTCGGCCAGGCGTACAAGTTCCTGATGGAACTCCGCCTCGACCAGGGCCCGCTGGGCGAGGACGAGGCCCGCGCCAAGCTCCTGGAGTGGTGGTCCGCCCGCTGACCTGCCGGTGCTCCGTGCGACGCCTAGAGTCGCGGCCGTGACCCGCACCGACCCGTCGAACCAGTTCGCCGCGCTCACCACCGGACCACGTCGGCCGTTGCTGACCGTCGGGGTGTTCGTGGTGACGCTCGCCTGTGGCGTCGCCCAGCTCGTGCACCGGCCGTTGTACGACCTCGTGGTGCGGGACGCGGCGCGGATCGACGCAGGTGAGTGGTACCGCCTGATCACCGGCATGTTCTTCCAGGACGGCTGGGCGGCCGGCCTGGTCGTCAACCTGGTCTGGCTGGCGGCGGTCGGCATCCTGGCTGAGCGCGTGTTCGGCCGGGTGCGCTGGCTGGTCCTGTACTTCGGCTGTGGGCTCTTCGGGCAGTTCATGAGCTACCTCTGGCTGAACCCGGTCGGTGCGGGCAACTCGATGTGCAGCGCCGGACTGCTCGGTGCGCTGAGCGTGGTCGTGCTGGTGGCCGCCCGGCGGTACGGCGTCGTGTTTCCGTCGAATCTGCGGATGTCGGCGCTCGTCGTGCCGGTGCTGGCCGTGGTCGGCACGCTGCTCCATGACAACCACGGACTGCCCTGCCTGCTGGGGATGGCCCTCGGCTTCCTGTTGCTACCGGCTCCCGCGGCCGCCACGCGGTAGTAGCAAGTCAGGCCGATCGAGCCTGCTGGCCTACGCTCGCGCTGTGGACGTTGTGTGGAGCGTTATCGGGTGGGGCGGGTCCGCAGTGGTTGTGGTCTCGTTGCTGCAGACCCGGATCTTGCGGCTGCGACTGCTGAACCTGGTCGGCTGTGTAGTGCTGGTCGCGTTCAACGCGGTGATCGGCGTCTGGCCGATGGTCGGGATGAACGCGGTGCTTGCCGTGATCAACCTGGTGCACCTGTGGCGGCTGCTGCGGCACCGGCACGACGAGACGGAGTACCAGGTCCTGCAGGTCACGGAGTCCGACTCGTACCTCGGCTACGTCCTGCAGCGGCATGCGAAGGACATCGCCCGCTTCAACCCGGGCTTTACCCCTGGCACCAGCCCGTACGCATTCCTCGTCCAGCACGGCGACCGCACCGTCGGCGTCGTTCTGGCCCATGACGCCGGCGCCGGTCGTGCCCAGATCGACCTCGACTATGTGGTCCCGAAGTACCGCGACTTCACCCCCGGCGAGTTCGTCTACCGCCGCAGCGACGTCTTCACTACGCAGGGCTTCACCCAGGTCCTCGCGCCGCCGCGCATGCAGGACGCGACGCCGTACCTCGCCAGCCTGGGCTTCCACCGTGAGGGCGAACATATCGTCCTCAACCTCCAGGACCGTGATCTGATGAGTGGGTGAGCTCGCTCGAGGAGATTGCTGCTGGGGTACGCGCCGGGTCGCTGGATCCGGTGGAGCTGGTCGAGGATGCGCTGAGGCGGGCGTCCGACGCGGCTGAGCTCAACGCTGTCGTCTATCTGGACGTGGAGGGTGCGCGCAAGGCAGCCGCGACCCACGACCGGACTGGTGCGCTCGCCGGCGTGCCTGTGCTGGTCAAGGAGCTGATCGAGGTCGAGGGGCTGCCGTACCGGTGCGGGTCTGCCTCGATGGACGAGGTCGGCCGGCGGGACGCGGAGGTGGTACGGCGGTTGCGCGCCGCCGGGGCGATCGTGGTGGGGCTGTCGCACACGCACGAGTTCGCTTACGGATGCACAGGGGTGTCCAACCGCGTTGGCGCGTGCCGGAACCCGCATGACCTGTCGCGGATGACAGGTGGGTCCAGCTCGGGGTCAGCTGCTGCAGTGGCGGCGGGTGTGGTCCCACTCGCCATCGGTACAGACACTGCGGGCTCGGTGCGCATCCCGGCCGCGCTGTGCGGGGTCGTCGGCTTCAAGCCGTCGTACAACACGATCCCGGCGGACGGGGTGTTCCCACTGTCGCAGTCGCTGGACCACGTCGGCGTCCTGACCCGCACAGCAGCCGACGCCACCTACGCGCTAGCCGCCCTCGCCGACCTGTCGCCCCTGGACGTAGGCACACCCCGGCTGGGCTTCGTGGCCAATCCGGAGTACCTGCAACTCAGTCCTGGGGTACTCAGTGCGTGGTCTGCGGCGGTGGAAAGATTCGGCGGTGTCGAAGTGCAGCTGCCTGACTGGTCCCACGGCTTCACCACAGCAGCCAACCTCCAAGGTCCTGAAGCCGTGGCGAATCATTTGGCGCGTTCCCAGGACCGGTATCAGCCAGACGTACAGCAGCGGCTCCGTGAGGCAGCGCAGGTGCAGTCGGCGGAGTACGAGCGGGCCCGTGAAGACGCAGTGCTGATCACGCGTGAGCTGGACGCCCTGCTGGAGCAGGTGGACGCTGTGCTCACCCCGACCGTCCTCACGACGGCACCGCTGATCTCAGAAGCAGACACCGCAGACGGCGGTCTCGCGGTGCGCAAGCGGTTGCTCACCAACACCCGCCTGGCGAACCTGACCCGGCACGCCGCGATCAGCTTGCCGCTACCGACGGACGGCCTCCCCGTCGGCCTGCAGGTGATTGCTGCAAGCAACGAGAAGGCCGCCGCGGTCGCGTGCTGGCTGGAGGCTCAGCGGTAGAGCCTCAGGTCCGCCAGCGTCCACCAGTTGCCCGCAGTACCTGTATTGGTGATCCGCAGGTACCGCGCGTACGTCGGCCGAACGTTGATCGTGTCCAGCTGGCTGGTCGTCGTACCGGATGCCACGGTCCGCCAGTTCGTCCCGTCGTTGCTCACAGCAACCTCCCGGCCATGCGCGAAGTCGCCGAGGTTGCCACCGCGGTCCAGCGCGACCTGCCGGAACGTCTGCGCCTTCCCCAGATCGACCTGCACCCACTGACCCGGTGCCTGTCCAGCCTTGCTCTGCCACACGGTCGATCCGTCGGCGTCGATCGCCAGCCCGGCATCCGCCGCGTTGGCCGAGGCGGTCGCCGTCGCACCGTCCAGCGACACCGGCTGCGGTACGTCGGCCGACACCCGGTCCCAGGTGAAGGTCCCGATCGACCCACCCGGCAGCTCGTAGTTGAATGTCTTGTCCCCGAGCGCGACCGCGAAGCTCCGCGGGTCGTCGTTCTCGTTGTGGACAACGAGCGCGGTGGAGCCGTCGGGGTTGCGGAAGGCGGCCGACATCAGCTGCCCGTTCCACCCCGTCGTCCCGTACGACGTGCTGCCGATCCGCACCGCGCCCGGCTTCACGAACTTCGACAGGTGGCCGATCGTGTAGTACTCCGCGTCGGTCGTGACCGTGCCGTCCGGTTGCAGCGTGACCAGACCGGTGCACGTGTCGCAGCCGCCGAGGTGCGGGCCGCCGGTGGAGTCGAGCGCGATGTTCCAGTTGACGACCGACTTGGCCCAGTTGCGCGTCGTGCCGAGCATCAGTGTCCGGGCGTGCCAGGTGAGCGTGCCGCGGAAGATCTGCGGAGGTGTGTCGGTCGGCCCGTGCGAGCCGGAGCACTCAGTGAACCAGATGCCCTTCGACGGGAACGCCTTGTGCAGGTCGGTCTGCTTCGAGGGGTCACCGGAGTAGCAGTGGTACGCCGTACCCGCGATCCACTTGGCCGCCGGCGACTGCAGCAGCTTGTAGGGGTAGTCGGTCTCCGGGTCCTCACCAGGCGGGGTGGAGGCGACGTCGCCGGGGTGCGTGGTCCAGTTATGGTCGTAACCGAGGATCTGGGTGCGCGGGCTGGCCTTCTGCAGCAGTGGACCCAGGGCGGTGATCACTGACGCTTCCTGCCGCACCGGTACGTCGGTGCCGGGGTACGCGCTCGGCTTGCGGTTCTGCGGCTCGTTCTGAATGGACAGGTAGTCGACCGGTACGCCGGCGCGGGTGTAGGCCTGGACGAACTTCACCAGGTAGCGCGCGTAGGCGTCGTACACCTTGGGGTCGTCCTTGAGCCGGCCGCCGACCAGCGAGTCGCCCGTCTTCATCCATGCGGGCGGGCTCCACGGTGTCGCCATCACCTTGAGCGCCGGGTTGAGCTGCTTGGCCCGGCGCAGCAGCGGCAGCACCTGCTGCTGGTCGTGGGCGATGCTGAAGTGCTGCAGCCCGAAGTCGGTCTGGCCGGCCGGTACGTCGTCGTACGTGTAGTGCTCGGTCGCCGCGGTGAAGTCGGACGAGCCGACCGGCTGGCGGAGGAAGCTCACGCCGATGCCCTGCTCCGGGTCGAACAGCGAACGCATCGTCCGGTCCCGGTCGGCCGGGCTGAGCCGGTACAGCACCGCCGCCGACGAGTCGGTGATCGAGGCGCCGAAGCCGTCCATGGTCTGGTACGTCGTCCGCGGGTCGACCGTGATCGTGGTCCGGTCGCTCGCTCCGCGCTGGAACGCGACCGGCGCCCGCTGGTGCAGGAGCTCGGTGCGGTCGGGCGTGGTGACCCAGACCTTGACCTCGGTCGACGGGGGATGAGCTTGAGCGGGACCGGTAAGAGACGCCGCCGCGAGAGCCAGGGCGACGCCGAAAGCTGGTGTTCTCATCGCACTCCTCGGGATGAAACAAACGGCCACAGGAAACGCTCGTGGTCGACCACTGTCAAGGGGTCGGAGCGGTGCTCTAGAGTGCTGAGCGTGAAACAAGGGGATGTAACAAATGCCAGGCCGTAGAGCGACGATGCGCGACGTCGCGGCGGCCGCTGGGGTCTCCCTGGCCACGGTGTCCCGCGTGCTCAACCAGTCGGGCCTCGTCACGCCCGAGACGCGCCGACTGGTCGAGGCCGCCCTCGAAGAGCTCGACGTCCGGCCGCCGGTGCCCCGCGGCGGTACGGCGAAGCCGGTCGACGGCGCTGTCTACGTGCGCTGCCCGTACGTCCTCACCGACTACTTCGGGCTGATCGTGTCGTCGATCGTGGAGACATTGGACCGGCACGGCCGGCAGGTGATCCTCAACGCGGGCGAGGCGGCCGCCCACGACAGGGTGCTGTCGCGGCTGCCGGCGCAGCAGGAGGTCGGTGGAGCCATCCTGATCCTGCCGCCGGAGCCTGCCGAGGAGCTGGTCCGGCTGAGCTCGCGGCGATACCCGTTCGTCGTCGTCGACCCGCGGACCACACTGCCACGGGACATCCCGTCTGTGTCGGCCGCACACCACTCCGGCGCCCGTCAGCTCACTGCTCACCTCACGGCGCTCGGCCACCGGCGCATCGGCGTCATCGCCGGACCCCGTGAGTGGCTGGCAGCCGACGCTCGACTGTCTGGTCACAAAGCCGCGCTCGCCGACGCCGGCATCCTCCCGGACCCCGCACTGGTCCGCCACGACCAACCGACCACGACCCACGGCTACCGGGCGGCCAGTGAACTCTTAGACCTCGACCTGCGCCCCACAGCCCTGGTCGCCTTCAACGACAAGGCCGCCGTCGGCGCCCTGCAAGCCGCGGCCGAGCGTGGCCTCTCCGTCCCCGGAGACGTCTCCATCGCCGGCTTCGACGACCTCGACCTGAGCCGGGCAACCACACCGCCCCTGACGACAGTCCGCCAGCCCCTGCAGGAAATGGGCCGGATGGCAGTCAGCCTCCTGATCCGCCTCCTCGACCGCCACGAACTGGAAGCCCTCCACGTCGAACTCGCCACCGAGCTGATCGTCCGCGGCTCAACCGCTCACTTCGCAGGGAGCATCTCGAGCGGTGACTGCGGGAGCAGTTGACCGGTCTCGACCAGGGTCTTCAGGTTCGCGAGCAGCGCGGGCCAGACACCGGCGACAATGTCGCAGACGTTCTGATCGGCCAGCTTCTGGTGCGTCATCGTGAGCCGGACGATGTCCTGGTGCTGTTCGAGGTCGAAGGCGAGCTGCGACGGCACGTCGGTCGGGAACGTCAGCACCAGCCGCTTCGGCGGATCGCTCTCGAGCACGGTCCCGGATCCGTTCGCGCCGTGCTGCCAGGTCGAACCCACCTGCCAGTCGGACTCGTTCCGCTCCCACCACTGCGCCGTGACGTCGGCGTCGGTCAGCGCGTGCCAGACGGTATCGGCGTCGCTGCGCAGGTAGGTCACGTAGGAACAGGTCAGATTCTCACTCATGCTGCATCTCCTCTGGTGGTTTGTCCCTAGCCTGTGGGCGTGCGGTGACGCGGTCCAATGCCAAATTCCGCGGGAATCCATCAAGAAAGTTGATGCGTTCGGGGGGTGGGCGGGCTACCGTCGGCGGATGCTGGACATCACCCGGTTGCGCGTCATCGACGCCGTCGCGCGGCACGGCTCGGTTACCGCGGCAGCCAAGGAGCTGCACTACTCACAGCCGTCGGTCAGTCATCACCTGGCCCGGCTCGAGACCGAGGCCGGCGCCCAACTGCTGCAGAAGGTCGGCCGCGGCATCCGGCTGACCCTGACCGGCCAGCTGCTGGCCGACCGGGCCGCCGAGATCCTCGGCCGGATCGACGCCGCCGAGGCCGAGGTCTCCGCCCATGTGGGCCTGACCGCCGGCCGGGTGCGGATGGCCGGTTTCTCGTCGGCGATCGGTTCCTTGATCCCGGCCGCGGTGGCCGCGCTGGCCACCCGCCACCCAGGGCTGGAGATCAGCCTGATCGACACCCACCCGATCGAGGCGATGCAGCTGCTCCGGGCCGGGAAGATCGATCTCGCAGTCATCTTCCGCTACGAGGAGACCGAACCCGAGCCGGCCGGGGTCCGCCTGCACTACCTGCTCGACGACCCGCTGTACCTCCTGTCGACCGTCCCGGCCGAAACGCTGTCCGACTTCCGCGACTCGACCTGGATCGCCGGGTGCGATCGTTGCCGCAGCCACCTGGTGGCGCAGTGCGCGGAGGAGGGCTTCGAGCCGCGGATCGCCTATGCGTCCGACGACATGGTTGTGATGCAGGCACTGGTCGCTGCCGGACTCGGCGTTACGACCATCCCAGGCCTGGCTCTGCGGGCGCATCGGGCCGACGGCGTCCTCGTGCACGAGCTGCCGCAGTCGCCGCGGCGGATCTACGCGGTGACGTACGGCGACCCGCCCGACCCGCCCGCCACCGCGGCGCTGCTCGCGGCCCTCACCGAGGCTGCATCCGGCTAGCTGCTGTCCAGATTTCGCGACCGGGCAGTGCGCGAAAGGGTTCGGTTGTGGCAGGTTCTAGGCATGAACCTTCGGATTGGGATCGCCGGGATCGCGATCGAATCGAGTACGTTCTCGCCGCACCGGGCCGGGCTGGCGGACTTCGACGTACGGCGTGGGGACCACCTGCTGGAGCGGTACGAATTCCTCGGCAAGGACTGGGCGCAGGGGATCGAGTGGGTGCCGCTCCTGCACGCGCGGTCGCTGCCCGGTGGTGCGGTCCTGCCGGAGGTGTACGACGACCTGTCCGCCGAGATCATCACGCGGCTGACCGACGCCGGGCCGCTGGACGGGTTCTTCTTCGACATCCACGGTGCCATGAGCGTCGTCGGGCGGGAGGACGCGGAGGCGGATCTCGCGACCCGGATCCGCGACGTGCTCGGTCCCGACGTACTGATGTCCGCGTCGATGGACCTGCACGGGAACGTGTCGCGTGAGCTGGGAACTGCCGTCGACCTGATCACCTGCTACCGGATGGCGCCGCACGAGGACGCGCTCGAGAGCCGGGAGCGGGCCCTGCGTACCCTGGTCGAGCGGCTGCGGTCCGGGGCCGGCAAACCGGGGAAGGCGTGGATCCAGGTGCCGGTGCTGCTGCCGGGGGAGAAGACGTCGACGCGGCTCGAGCCCGCGAAGTCGATCTACCAGCGGGTGGCGGAGATCGCCGACGAGGACGGCGTACTGGATGCGGCGGTGTGGGTCGGGTACGCGTGGGCCGACGAGCCGCGCTGCCGCGCCGCTGTCGTCGTGACCGGAGACGATCAGGCGCTGATCACCGCACGGGCTGCGGAGCTCGCTCAGCTGTACTGGGCGGCGCGGGACGACTTCGCCTTCGTGGCGCCGACCGGGACGTTGCAGGAGTGCGTGGACGCCGGTCTGGCGAGTACGGCGAGACCCTTCCTGATCAGCGATTCTGGCGACAACCCGACGGCCGGGGGCGCCGACGACACGTCGTGGACGCTCGGCCAACTGCTCGAGGTCGAAGAGCTCACCTCCGGCAAGGCCACGGCCATCCACGCGAGCATCTTCGACGCCGAAGCCGTCGCCGCCTGTGTCGCCGCCGGCGTCGGCAACCCGGTCCAGGTCGCAGCCGGCGGCAAGATCGACTCCGGCCCAGCCGGCCCGGTGGAGCTGTCCGGCACGGTCTTCTCGATCGCAGAAGACCCGGTGGGCGGCACGACCGCGGTGGTCCAGGTCGGAGGCCTGCACTCCATCCTCACCAGCCGCCGCAAGCCGTACCACCACCTCGCGGACTTCACGCTGCTGGACCTGGACCCCACGTCGATGGACCTGGTGCTGGTCAAGATCGGCTACCTCGAGCCCGAGCTCTACGACCTAGCCGCCGACTGGCTCCTGGCCCTGACCCCCGGCGGCGTAGACCAGGACCTCCTCCGCCTCTACTACCACAGCGTCATCCGCCCCCTCTACCCCTTCGACCCCAACATGCCCGACCCGGACCTCACCCCAGAGTTGCTTCCGTAGACGCAGCTGCCGTCGGCGAGGTTCATGTTGCCGACGGCACCTTTTCCGTCGAGCTGGAACCCTTGCCCAGGACAATCATGAGAACCCTGTACCTCGTCACGCACCCCGAGGCCCAGCACCACGTCGACGACGTCGTTGGAGGCTGGCACGACTCGGCCCTGACCGAGCGTGGACGTCAGCAGGCCGAACGCATCGCCGACGTGCTGGCGGACAGGATCGGACCGCAACCGGTCGAGATCTACTCCTCGGACCTCCGCCGAACCACCGAAACAGCCGAGCGCATCGCGCGGAGGTTCAACGTCGAGGTCCGGACCGACCCACGCCTCCGCGAACGATCCAACGGCGACGCCGACGGCCGCCCGCAATCCTGGCTGGCCGAACGCCGCATCCCACTCCCCGAGTCCGGCGATCGCCTGGCCCATCACGACGGTCCAGCCAACGCCGAAACCCGGCTCCAACTGGTCGAACGTCTCTACCCAGCCCTCGCCGACATCCTCACCCAACCGTCCGAGAACCAGATAGTCGTCTCCCACGGCTCCGCTTCGAGCTACTTGATCCTCGCCTGGCTGGGCATGCCCATGAGGTCGACGGACCTGGGGTTCTTCCCGCTGACGTCCGGCAGCATCACAACCCTCCACCACAACGACACCCACCACAGCCACCAGGTCCTCTCCCTGAACGAGACCCAACACCTCTCCAGTTGACTGAATGTGGAGGGGCTCGGTGCGTGGGGCAACTAACCGTGGGCGTGACCGGGGGTGCGGATGGCTCCGGCCGGTAGGGCGTTCGGAGGAGGGCGCGGCGGGTCCGCTCGGGTGGCGACTCCGCGTCGCGTGTCCGGGGTGGCTGTTTGGTAGAGCGGTTCGCCGTCGCGCTAAGCCCGATGTCACCCGCGGGCGGCAGCCCGCAGCTCGCCAGCGGTGCGAGCGTGCGTGGGAGAACTACAGCTTGCGGAGGGTGTGGAGGGCTTCTATGGCGTGGGTGATGAGGGAGTCGGCGGTGTAGGGGCGGTCGTCTTCGGGGAGGCCGGACCATTCGATGGCCAGGTCCTCGGTGTAGGAGAGCCAGGCGTGGACGCGGAGGTAGTCGCGGGACGCGGGTTCGTCGGCGACGTCGGGGATGCCGAGGTAGGTGAGGACGCGTTTGGCGAGGCCGGCGCGGGTCTCGTCGTACACCTCGACCGCGTAGTCGTCGCCGCCCGCGGCGCCGCGGACGAAGGAGATGTACGCCGTCCGCCGACGCGCGATGAACGCGACGAACTGGACCAGCATCTCGCGCAGTTTCTCGTCGTCCGGCAACCTGTCGTCCGGCTTGGTGACGCGCAGCAGGCGGCGGCCGGCGGCGGAGATGACGGCGACGTAGTAGTCCCGCTTGCTCGGGAAGTAATGGAAGAGCAGGCCTCGGGAGATCCCGGCCTGCCCGGCGATGGCATCGATCGACAGCTCGTGGATCGGCTTGTCCCGCAGCATCATCAGACCGATCCGGACCAGTTGCTTCTTGCGATCCTCCGCGGTCAGTCGGTGATCCATGCTATTGAGCATTGCTTAGAAGCTGAGCTACGGTCAAGGCGAGCAGAGGAGTCTTGATGGGTTTCGAACCTTCGGACCGGGCGCAGCACTTGATTGCGCAGGTCAAGGAGTTCCTGCGCACCGAGATCGAGCCGGTCGAGGCCGAGCTGCACGCCGCGATCCGGGCGGCGGGCGACCCGTGGCAACCACAGCCGATCGTCAAGGACCTGCAGGCGAAGGCGCGCGCCGCCGGCCTGTGGAACCTGTTCCTCCCACCCCCCGAGCCCGGCAACGAGCAGTACGGCGAGGGTCTGTCCAACCTCGACTACGCCCCGATCGCGGAGCTCACCGGCCGGTCGTTCGTCGCGCCGTACATCTTCAACTGCAACGCGCCCGACACCGGCAACATGGAGGTCCTGCTCCGCTACGGCGACGACGAGCAGAAGAAGCGCTGGCTCGAACCCCTGCTGGACGGCACGATCCGCTCCGCGTTCTGCATGACCGAGCCCGGCGTCGCCTCGTCCGACGCCACGAACATGGCTGCCACCGCGAAGGTCCACGGTGACGAGGTCGTGATCAACGGCCGCAAGTGGTGGAGCACGGGCGTCGGTCACCCGGACTGTGAGCTGCTCATCTTCATGGGCCTCACCGATCCCCAGGCCCACCGGTACGGGCGCCACACCATGGTTCTCGTCCCGCGCGACACCCCGGGTGTGAAGGTCGAGCGTCTGCTCCCCGCCATGAGCCGGTACGACGAACCTCACGGCCACGGCGAGGTCTCCTTCACCGACGTCCACGTGCCCGCCTCGAACATCCTGGTCGGACCGGGCAAGGCCTTCGAGATCGCCCAAGGCCGCCTCGGCCCCGGCCGCGTGCACCACTGCATGCGCCTGGTCGGCCTGGCCGAGAAGTCCCTCGAGCTCGCGCTCCAGCGCGGCACCAGCCGGACGGCGTTCGGCAAGCCGCTGGTCAACCTCGGCGGCAACCGCGAGCGGATCGCCGACGCGCGCATCGCGATCAACCAGGCGCGGCTTCTCGTGCTGCAGACGGCGTACCTGCTCGACACCCAAGGCCTGGCCGGTGCGCTGAGCGAGGTCAGCCAGATCAAGGTCGCCGTACCGCGGATGGCGCAGGACGTGATCGACATGGCCATCCAGCTGCACGGTGGTGGCGGCCTGTCCGACGACTTCCCGCTCGCGGCGGCGTGGACGAGCGCCCGCTCGCTCCGGCTGGCCGACGGACCGGACGAGGTGCATCGTGGGGTGATCGCGAGAATCGAGCTCGCGTCGTACCTCGCCGCAGCCCAGGAGGCCAAGTGAGTCGTGTTCTCGTCACCGGCGGCGCCAGCGGTCTCGGCGCCGCGCTGGTCGCCCGGTTCGTTGCTGACGGCCACCAAGTACTGACCACCGACGTCGCCGCCGACGGCCCGGGCACCTACCTGCAGCTCGACGTCCGCAACCCCGACGATTGGGCGAAGGCCGTCAACTGGTGCGAGGAGCACTGGGACGGCCTCGACATCCTGGTCAACAACGCCGGGATCGCGCCCGGCGGCCGGATCGACGTCGAGACGCTGGACGAGTGGGACCGGGTCGTCGACATCAACCTGATGGGCGGGGTCCGCGGCTGCCGCGCGTTCACGCCCGTCTTCAAGCGGCAGCGCTCCGGCCACATCGTCAACACGGCGTCCGCGGCCGGCCTGGTCCACCCGCCGATGATGAGCTCGTACAACACGGTGAAGGCAGCGGTGGTCGCGCTCTCCGAGACGCTCTCGCACGAGCTGCACCCGTACGGCGTGACCGTGTCGGTAGTCTGCCCCTCCTTCTTCCGGACCAACCTGGCCGACTCGATCCAGGGTGAGGACAAGGCGATGGGGGTGACCGCCCGCCAGCTGATCGAGAAGTCGCCGCGCACGGCCGACGACATCGCGGTCGCGGTGCTCGCCGGGATCCGGAAGAAACAGTTCCTGATCATCCCGGACCGCCCGGCGCTGCTGGCGTGGCGCACCAAGCGGTTCGCCCGGCCGTTGTACAACCGGCAGATGCGGAAGATCGCCGAGCGCGCCCGGGTGCGGGCCGAGGCCGGATGAGCGAGGCGGCTCGCGCAGTACGGGACGAGGACGCGTTCGACGTACCGGCGATGGACGCCTGGCTGCGCGCGCAGACCGAGCTGCCGGATGGTTTGCCCGAGGTCAAGCAGTTCGCCAGCGGCGCGTCGAACCTCACCTATCTGCTCAGGTACGACGGCCACGACCTGATCCTGCGCCGTCCGCCGAAGGGAACCAAGGCGAAGAGCGCGCACGACATGGGCCGCGAGTACCGGATCCAGGCCGGCCTCAAACCGGTCTTCCGCTACGTCCCGTCGATGGTTGCCCACTGCAACGACGAGACCGTGATCGGTTCCGAGTTCTACGTGATGGAGCGTGTCGTCGGGACGATCCCCGGCCATCACGAGCTCGGCGTCGACCTCACCCCGGATCAGACCAGGAAGCTCGGCTTCACCCTCATCGACACGCTCGCCGAGCTGCACGCCGTCGATCCCTCCGCGGCCGGCCTGGAAGATCTCGGCCGCGGCGCCGGGTACGTCGAACGCCAGGTCACCGGTTGGTCCGACCGCTATCGCAAGGCCAAGACGTGGAACGTGCCCAGCTACGAGCGCGTGATGGCCTGGTTGGCCGCGAACCAGCCCGCCGACGTCCGCACCTGTGTCATCCACAACGACTTCCGGCTGGACAACGTCGTCCTCGGGCCCGACGACCCGCTCAAGGTGGTCGGCGTGCTCGATTGGGAGCTGGCGACGCTCGGCGATCCGCTGATGGACCTTGGGAGCGCACTGGCGTACTGGGTGCAGGCCGATGACGACTGGGCCTTCCGCCGGTTCCGCCTGCAGCCGTCGGACGCGCCGGGGATGCCGACCCGCGACGAGATCGTCGGGTACTACGCCGACCGGTCCGGGCTGAAGCCGGACAACTGGGCGTTCTACGAGGTGTTCGGGCTGTTCCGGCTGGCGGTGATCGCGCAGCAGATCTACTACCGCTACCACCACAAGCAGACCCGCAACCCGCGGTTCAAGAGCTTCTGGCTCCCGGTCAACCTGCTCGAGCGGCGCTGCCGCCGGATCATCCGGCAGGCCTGAGGTGGCCGTCATCTACCTGGTCCGGCACGCGCAGGCGTCGTTCGGTGCGCGCGACTACGACAACCTGTCGGCGCTCGGCGAGCAGCAGGCGCGTCGGGTCGGGGACACGCTGGCCGACGTCAAGGCCGACGTGGTGCTGTCGGGGTCGATGCGCCGGCACCGGCAGACCGCGGAGCTGGCCGGCTTCGCCGCGGAGGTCGACGCGGGGTACGACGAGTTCGACCACGAGCAGGTGATCGTCGCGCACAAACCGGCGTACCGCGTGCGGCCGGTGATGCTCGCCGACCTGGCCCGGACCGGGAACCCGAAGCGGGCGTTCCAGGACATGTTCGCGGCGGCGACCCAACGGTGGATCGACGGTGGCGACGGCTACACCGAGTCGTTCCAGGCGTTCGCGGACCGGTCCGAGGCAGCGGTACGGCGTACCGCCGAGCGGCTCGGCAAGGGGGAGACGGCCGTGGTGTTCACGTCCGGCGGGCCGATCGCGGCGGTGGTGAGCCGGCTGCTGTCCGGCGGCGACGGGCTGTGGGCGAAGCTGAACCCGGTGACGATCAACACGGCGATCACCAAGGTGGTGTCGGGGCATCGTGGGCTGACTGTGGTCAGCTACAACGAGCATGTACATGTCGGCGCCGAACTGCTCACCTACAGATAAGGACTCCTGGATGTGCCCGTGGTTGAGGAAGGCGATCTGATGCGTTGGGGTCTGACTGTTCCGTTGACCGGGGTGCCCCTGCGGGATCATCGTGCGCTGGTCGCCGAGCTGGCGTCGCTCGGGTACACCGATCTCTGGTCGGCGGAGGTGGCGGGCGCGGATGCGTTCACGCCGCTGGTGCTCGCGTCGGAGTGGGATCAGCAGTTGCGGCTGGGGACGGCCGTCGTACCGGTGCACACGCGCGGGCCGGCGGCGCTGGCGATGAGTGCTGCGGCGTTGGCGGACCTGGCGCCGGGGCGGTTCGTGCTCGGGATCGGGGCGTCGTCGGAGACGATCGTTTCAGGGTGGAACGGGATCGCCTACGATCCGCCGTACGCGCGGACCCGCGACGTACTGCGGTTCCTGCGGCAGGCGTTCGCGGGGGAGAAGGTGGACGGGTCGTTCGACAGCTTCACGATCAGCAGGTTCCGGTTGGAGAAGGCGCCGGACGTGGAGCCGGCGATCATGCTCGCGGCGCTGCGGCCGCAGATGCTCCGGCTGGCGGCGCGGGAGGCCGACGGCGCGATCACGAACTGGCTGTCGGCGGAGGACGTGCGGAAGGTGCGGGCGGAGCTCGGCCCGGACAAGGAGCTCGCGGCGCGGATCTTCGTCTGCGTCACCGAGGACGCGGAGATGGCGCGGAACATCGGGCGGTTCCTGATTGCGACGTACCTGACGGTGCCTGGGTACGCCGCCTTCCACGACTGGCTCGGCCGGGGTGCCGCGATGAAGGAGATGCGCGAGGCGTGGGCCGCGGGCGACCGCAACGCCGCGATGGCCGCAATCCCGGTCGCGCTGCTCGACGACCTGATCGTGCATGGGTCGGCGGCGGAGTGCCGCGCACACATCGACCGGTACGTCGAGAACGGGCTGGACACGCCGATCATCGCGGCGCTGCCCACCGGCACCGACCTGATCGAGACGGCTCGCTCGCTCAGCCCCCGCTGACCGAGAACGCCCGGATGCACATCGGCTCGTCACCGAGGTTGCTGACGGCAACGACTCCGCTCACCGCGGCGCCGTTCATGGTCCCGGACAGCGGGACGGCGTAGGCCAGGCTCGACCCGACCGGCGCACCGGCGACCAGCTTGGCCGGGGGCTTCAGGAAGGCCTTCATGAGAGTCGGGATCACACTCTTCGAGCTCTTACAGCCCAGCGCGGAGGCGGCGGTCACGTTGTTCGCATTCAGATCCGCCACGAACTGCTGACTCAAATTGGCCACGGCCGCGACTGGACCGATGGTCTTCGGAGGTGTGCTCTTGGGCGGCGAGCTCTTGGTAGGCGTCAGGCGATTGCTGGGTACTGGCGCTACCGAGACGACCGGCGCTGGACCCGACGCCTTGTGGTCCGATACGAGCCGATATCCCAGCAGCCCCACGGCGCCGAGCACGACCAGCACCAGCACCACGATCAGCACGATGATCAACCCGGCCCGGCTCTGCCGCGGCGGCTTCCCGTAACTGGGTGCCGAGTTGTAGTCCTGCGGCCGCGGCTGCCAGCCGTACTCCGGCCCGGACGGGGGTGAGCTCACCCGCTCAGTGTGACAGCGCGAGACGGCCGGCGTCAGCTAACGGTTCAACCACGAGGAGGCCTCGCCAGAGCATTGGCGAGGCCCCCTTCAGTGGACCCATCCCTGCGGACCGCGCTGGTGTTACACGGCTGTCCATATAGCCGACAGCTTCGTCTCAAGAGTCGAGACGGTGTTCCTTGAGCCAGGTGGTGGCACGGCGGGTCGAGGCGCGCGAGAGCCAGGCGTCCTGGATGACCTCGGTGAGCTCTTGTTTGGTGAGTTCGGGGATGCGGCTGGCTCGGATCAGGACGGACGGGTGGCCGTCGAAGTGAGGAGTGGTGAAGAAGGGGGTGGAGTCGGCGGAGAGGAGCGCGAGCTTCTCGTCTTCGGATTCGACCCAGATCATGATCACGTCGTCGTACCGCTCGCCGGTGCCGGCGTCGTACGCGTCCGGGCGGGCGGTGCGGAAGAAGACGAAGGACTTGCCGCCGACCTGGTAGACGGGCCGGTTGGTGCCGTCGTCGCGTTCCCAGACGGTGACGTGGGGCATCCCGCGGGCGATCTCGTGGACGTCCGCCACGCGGGCCTTCCTCGAAGCCATGGGGTCGAGTCTAGGGACGTCTAGCCGAGCTTGAGGGTCATCAGCCGGATGCAGAGCGGGCGGGCGGGGACGTCCATGACGGTGACGGTCCCGGTGGCCGGGTTGTGCTTGGTGGTACCGGCGAACGGGACGCTGAGCAGCTTCTCGTAGTACGGGTCGCCGCCGGGTTTGCCGAGCGCGACGGCCGGGCCGTTGACGGTCAGCTTCGTCGGGGGATCGACGGCAAGCAGGATGACGGCGGGCAGCAGCTTCTGCGTCTCCGTGCAGCCGAGCGCCGCCGCGTGCTTCTGGTCGTTGGCGTTCAGGAAGGTCAGGAACTTGGTCACCAACGCACTCGCCTCGGTCAACCTCCGGGCACCGGCCGGCGGTGTCGCCGGCGGTGTCATTGGTGGCGTGACCGGCGAGGTGGTCGACGGCTGCGACCCGGCCGGCGGACTCGAGGACACAGACGGCGCTGTCGGACCGCTCTCCTTGTCCCCACCAACAAGCCCAGGCACAACCAAAGCCCCAACCCCGACGAGCACCAGCACCGCAAACGCCGCCAGCACCACAGACAGAACCGTCCGCCCCCGCCGCGGCCCACCAGGTCCTCCCGGTCCATACCCGGGCCCACCAGGTCCGTACGCCGGCCCACCCGGTCCGTAGCCGGGTCCGCCTGGTCCGTACCCCGGTCCGCTCGGTCCACCGGAGCCGGGTCCGTACGCCGGCCCACCGGGACCACCCTGCCCGTAGCCCGGCTGGCCCGATCCGTAGCCCGGTTGGGGTGGGTAGGCGGCGGGTGGTTGTTGCCAGCCGGGGGTGGACGGGCCGGGGGTGTTGGGGGGCTGGGTCACGGGGACAGTGTGGCAGGGGAGGGGAGCCAGATCGTGAAAGTCGAGCCCGAGCCCAGGCGGCTGGTGACGGTGATCCGGCCGCCGTGAGCCTCGGCCAGGTGTTTGGTGATGGCCAGACCCAGGCCGCTCCCACCGGTGGTCCGGCTCCGGGACTGCTCCGCCCGGTAGAAGCGGTCGAACAGATGCGGGAGGTGCTCCGACGCGATCCCGCCGCCGTTGTCCGTGACGGTCAGGTTGTAGCCGTCGGCAACTCGCCGTACGCCGACCACCACGTGACCACCGGACGGCGTGTAGCGGATGGCGTTGGAGATGAGGTTGCCGAGCGCCTGACGAATGCGTGCACTGTCGACGGAGACCGGTGCAGAGTCAGGACTGTTGGAAGCCAGCGTGACGCCGGCCGCATCGGCGGCCGGTTTGTGAGCAGAGACGACCTGCTGGATGAGCTCGGACAGGTCGCGCGGACCAGGGTGTAGCCGGAGCATGCCGGCGTCGGCCAGCGCCAGGTCCTGCAGGTCCGCGACGAGATGCTCCAGCAAACCAGTCTCTTCCAACAGCGACGTGACCAGAGCGGCGTCCAGCGGTACGACGCCGTCCTCCGACGCGACCAGATACCCCTTGATGTTCGCCAGCGGCGTGCGCAGCTCGTGCGCGACGTCGCTCACCATCGCCTTCCGCTGGAAGTCGTGCCGCTGGATCGCCTCCGCCATGGCGTTGAACGCATGCCCGAGCCGCGCCACCTCATCTTTCCCCGTCACCGGCACGCGCGCCGCGTGATCCCCGTTCCGCATTCGCTGTGCCGCACCCGTCAGCGCCACGATCGGCCGCACCAACCGCCGCCCGGTGAACAACATCACCAGCGCCGCGATCAGCAACACCCCCAGCGCCGTCGCCGCGGTCCGCAACAACCCCTCGGCGGAGAACACGTTGAACGTGCTCTTCGCGCCTAGATACAGCTTCGCCTGGGGTGCGACGTACGGCGTCAGCGCCTGGACGCGAGCCTGCCGCGCGCAGTCGACGAACTTCTCGCTGAGCTCGTTCTTGGTCTTCGGCTCGACCGACTTCAGGCCGTCGATCGAGTTGACGTCGTACCTGATCCCGGCCGCGCTCAGGCACTCCGTGGCCCGGCGTACCTCGTCGTCGTTGACGATCCTGGCCTTGGCGCTCGGCGCGAACAGTCCGACCGGGGTGCACTTGTCGGTGGGCGCGGCCGTTGCCTTCTGCATCGTCCGGATCCCCGCCGTCGCGTCCTTCGACTCGACGAGCACCTGTGGCATGATGCCGTCGGCCAGGGCGACGCTCGACAGCTTGCCCTCGGCGCGATAGCAAGCCGCCGCCTTCTCGGCGAGCTTCTGGCGTCGCCGCCGCTCGTCGTCGCTCAGCCCCCAGCCGCCGTACATCACCGCGGGTGCCATCGCCGAGACGGACGAGAAGTCCTTGCTCGCGGCTACGCCGGCCTTGGGCGCGGCCCAGACCGTCTTCGAGATGCCTCCACCGACCGTGAACCCGTCCTCGCGGGCGTCGATCGTTGCCGCTGGCACCGAAGGTAGCTCGGGCGCCGCGCCCAGCATCCGGGCCGAGTCTGCGATCACCGTGCCGTTCTCGTCGGTGACCGCGATCCGCCGGCCGAGCTTGTTGGCCAGCTCGTGCACCAGCTTGTCCACCCCCGACCAGCTCGGGTGCTCCGAGGCGTACCGCGTCAGCTCGCCGTAGATCTGCCCGTCCACCTGCAGCTGCCCGGTGTTCGCGTCGATCTCGCCCTGCAGATGCTCGGAGGTGGAGTACGTCGCGATCAGCGCGGTCGCGATCACCGCCCCGAGCGCGACCGCGAGCGACAGCGCCAGGAACCGGATCAGCACGCTACGACGCATCCGACGTCACCACCTTGTCGGCGAGTTTGTAGCCCACGCCGTAGACCGTCTTCAGGTACGTCGGTACGCCGGGCTCGATTTTCTTCCGCAGGTTCATCACGTGAACGTCGATCGTCCGGTCGAACACGTAGTGGTCGAAGCCGAACGCGTGCTCGAGCAGCTGCTGCCGCGAGAACGCCCGCCCGGGTGCGGCCGCCAGGCAGGCCAGGATCTTGAACTCCGCCGGCGTCAGCTCGACCAACTCCCCCGCCAGCCGGACCTCGTGCCGCGACGGATCGATCTCCAGCTCACCGATCCGGTACACCTCGCCCTCGGCCCGGCTCTGCGTACGACGCAGTACCGTCCGGACCCGGGCCACCAGCTCGCGCGGGTTGTACGGCTTGGTCAGGTAGTCGTCGGCGCCCAGGTCGAGCCCGAGCAGCAGATCGTCCTCGGTCGACCGGGCCGTCAGCATGATGATCGGCACGTCCGCGGAGTCGGCCCGGAGCACCCGGCAGACGTCGAGACCGTCGACCTTCGGCATCATCACGTCGAGTACGAGCAGGTCAGGGCTGCGCCGGCGGGCCTCGTCGATCGCGGCCCGCCCGTCGTGGACGACGACGGTCAGATGCCCTTCCCGCTCGAGGTACCGCCGGATCAGCTCAGCCTGCTTGAGGTCGTCTTCGGCGACCAGGATCCGCGCTGGCATAGCTCTCAATGTGACTGAGGTTGATGAGAATCCGATGAAGATCGGCTGAGAGCATCGGGTGCAAACCGGTCCTTCACAGGTTCTTCACCGGCCCGGCGGCACGCTCCACGCCATGAAGAAGACATCAGCACTCGCCGTCGTCGCGGTCCTGGCGCTCGCCGGATGTGGGAACGGACAGGACAACGCTCCGGTGGGCGGGGACCAGCAGGGCGACAAGAGCCCGCTCGCGGAGTACATGGGCGAGGGGTTCTCCAGCTCCGGTGGCATGTTCCGCGTCACCCGGGCCAGTGGCGGGCGGCAGCCGTCCGAGGAGGAGCTGGCCAAGCAGCGGAAGGTCGAGGACGCCACCGCGGCCTGTATGAAGACGGCCGGGTTCGAGTACGTCGCCGTACCGCCGGAGCAGAATGCGAAGAGCAAGTTCAGCGACGCGTTCAACCTGCCGCCGGACAAGTTCGCCGAGCAGTACGGGTACGGCATCAGCACGATCGACTGGTCGAAGGCCGGCCAGGACGACTCCGACCCGAACACGAAGATCCGCAATGCCCTCTCACCGGCTGCGCAGAAGGCGTACGACAAGGCGCTGAACGGCCCGAACGCCGGCCCGAACGGCTCGGTGGTGGCACTCCCGGCCGACGGCGGCAAGGCCACCAACTCCGGGAAGCTGGACCTCGGCTGCCGGGGCAAGGCGGTCGAGCAGGTCTACGGCAAGGGTCAGGACCGGGCCGCCGACTTCAAGAAGTTCGACAGCCTGTTCAAGGACCTCGAGGCGCTGTCCAAGCAGATCGAGGCCGACCCGGGCGTCGTGGCCGCGACCACCGCGTGGTCCGACTGCCTGGCCGACGCGGGGCACGCCGGGTTCAAGAAGGTCGACGACCCGCGGCAGCAGGTACAGACCAAGCTGGACACGCTGACCGGCACCACGCCGCCGGTCAAGGGCAAGGGCAAGGCGCTGATCGGACCGCCGTCGTTCGACAAGGTCGACTCGGCGAAGCTGGCCGACCTGCGCAAGTTCGAGATCGCCCTCGCGGTCGCCGATCAGAAGTGCAAGAAGGAGAAGTTCGACGACGCGTACAAGAAGGTGCAGTACGCAGCGGAGAAGGAGTTCGTCACCCAGCACAAGACCGAGCTCGAGGCCTACCGCGACGAGATGGCGAACCGGTGAGCGCTACGCCCAAGTCCCGGCGCCGGGTCCTGGTCGGAGTCTCCGCAGTGGCCGCGGTCTCGCTCGGTATCGGCGTGGCCGCGGGCAGCCGGATCACTTCGCCGGAGGACGCCGCCGCCAAGACCGGCCCGCCGAAGGCATCCCAGATCACCGTGCCGGTGGAGAAGAAGGCGCTGTCCAGCAAGGTGGTCGGCCGGGGTGACGCGTCCTTCGACGGCGCGGTGAACATCCGGGTCGAGACCAGCGGGATGAGCACCCCGCCGATCGTGACCGGGAAGGTCCCTGCGGTCGGCTCGACGATCACCGAGGGGAAGGCGTTGCTGGAGATCACCGGGCGCCCGGTGATCGGGTTGGCCGGCGTCCTGCCGATGTACCGCGCGTTGTCGCCGGGCAGCAAGGGTCCCGACGTACTGCAGCTCGAGCAGACGCTGGACCGGCTCGGGCTGGACCCGGGGACGGTGGACGACGAGTACACGCTGGACACTTCGGCGGCCGTCGAGCGGCTCTACGAGAAGGCCGGGTACGAGGCGCCCGAGCCGGACAAGCAGCTCACGCAACAGGTCGACGCCGCGAAGCATCAGGTGGACGCGGCGAAGAAGCAGCTCCGGCAGGCGGAGTCCCAGCTCAAGGCGGCGAAGACGGCCCATGCGAAGGACACCTCAGTCCAACAAGGTGCCGTCGACGACGCGGAGCAGAACCTCGCAGACGCCCAGGAGGCGTTGGGCGAGGCGAAGTTCAAGGCCGGTACGCCGCTGCCGGTGTCGGAGGTCGTCTACGTAAAGACGCTGCCGCGCCGGGTCGACGACGTGAAGGTCGAGCGCGGCGGGACGGTCAACGGCGTGGTGATGTCGGCGAGCGGTGCGTCGCTGGTCGTGACGCTCAAGGTCGACGCGGCGACCGCGCAGCGGCTGAAGGCGGGGATGGCGGCGGCGCTCGAGCTCGACGGTACGACGATCGCCGCGAAAGTGCTGCGGGTCGCGAAGAGCGGCACCCAGTACAACGTGGTGGTCGCGCCGAAGACGCTGACCGCGAGTCAGCTCGCGCTGCTCCGGGACGCGAACGTGCGGGTGACGATCCCGGTGAAGAGCACGGCGGGCAAGGTTCTCGCCGTACCGGTGGCCGCGTTGTCGTCCGGTTCCGACGGTGGGTCGCGGGTCGAGGTACTGCGGAACGGGAAGGTCGAGCTGGTCCCGGTCAAGGTAGGGCTGACGGCGGACGGGTTCGCGCAGGTCACGCCGGCGGGGGACGCCACGCTGGCCGAGGGCGATCAGGTGGTGGTCGGGCGATGAGTGCGACTGCTGTGGCGTTGCCCGGGCCGGTGGTGGAGATGATCGGCGTCCGGCGGTTCTTCCCCGGGCCGCCTGAGGTGCAGGCGATCAACGGGGTGGATCTGACGATCGGGCAGGGGGAGTACCTGTCGATCGTCGGGCCGTCCGGCTCGGGGAAGTCGACGTTGCTGCACCTGCTCGGGTTGCTGGACAACCCGACCGGCGGGGTCTACCGGCTCGACGGCGTGGACACGATGAGCCTGCGGGAGCGGCGCCGGGCGGTGCTGCGGGGGGAGCGGATCGGGTTCGTCTTCCAGTCCTTCCACCTGCTCGATCACCGCACCGTGCTGGAGAACGTCGCGCTCTCGATGGTGTACGTCGGGGTGCCGCGGCGGCAGCGTCTCGCTCGCGCGCGGGTGGCGCTGGAGCGGGTTGGGCTCGCGCACCGGATGGAGTTCGCGCCGACCACGCTGTCGGGCGGCGAGCGGCAGCGGGTCGCCATCGCGCGGGCGCTGGTCGCGGAGCCCAGCCTGCTGCTGGCCGACGAACCGACCGGAAACCTGGACACAGCCAACGCGGAGGCGATCCTGCAAGTGTTCGACGAACTGCACTCCGAGGGGATGACGCTGGCCGTCATCACCCACGACGACAACGTCAGCCGCCGCGCGCAGCGCCAGGTCCGCATCGTCGACGGGACCCTCCAGTGGTAACCCAAGCAGGCCCCCCGGATCCCGCCGGCGGGCCGTCCACCAACCAGCGCAGTCGCCGTCGGCGCCGGTTCCGGCCGCGGCTGCTGCTGGCCGGGCTTGTGCGCCGTGCATCCACCACCAGCTCTGCCACCAGCTCTGCCACCAGCCCTGCCACCGGTTCCGCCACCAGCCCTGCCACCGGCTCCGCCCGCCCGCGCCGGTCGCGGCTGAGATCTGGGCCGGCTTTGCGGGACGTGCTGGACGAGGCGTTGGCCGGGGTGGCGGCTCGTCCTACCCGGCTCATCCTCACCACCCTCGGGACTGTGCTGGGGGTTGCTGCGCTGGTGGGGACTGTCGGGCTGGGGCAGACGGCGGCCGGGCAGATCACGCAGCGGTTCGACCTGGCCGCTGCCACGCGGGTAGTCGTACAGCCGGATGACGAAGGCGGGCAAGAGGGGGAGGCGGCTACGCAACTCCCATGGGATGCGCCGGAGCGTGTGAAGCGGTTGAACGGGGTCGACGCGGCGGGCACCGTCAGCAACCTCGACATCGGCGACGACCTGGTGCAGAACGTCACCGGTCCGGACGACGGCCAGGGCAAGGCTCTGCGGGTAATGGCTGGTTCGGCCGGGCTCTGGGACGCAGTACGCGCGGTGCTCAAGACCGGCCGGTTCTTCGACGCCGGGCACGACCAGCGCGCCGACAAAGTCGTTGTCCTCGGCAAGCATGCGGCCGAGCGGCTCGGCATCAACCGGGTCGACTCCCAGCCGGCGGTGTTCATCGGCGACCAGCCCTACACCGTGATCGGCATCCTCGACTCCGTCTCCGGCCGCGCCGAGCTGAACGACGCCGTGATCATGCCGAACGGCACCGCCGAGGACGCCTACAAGCTGGAGTCACCCGACGCGCTCGAGATCCGGACCGCCGTCGGCGCCGCCCAGTTGATCGCCGGC
Source organism: Kribbella sp. NPDC026611 (assembly GCF_040638345.1). Taxonomy (NCBI): domain Bacteria; kingdom Bacillati; phylum Actinomycetota; class Actinomycetes; order Propionibacteriales; family Kribbellaceae; genus Kribbella; species Kribbella sp. NPDC026611. The sequence continues at coordinate 185,927 of NZ_JBEZYC010000009.1, read as the reverse complement.
CAGGCCCCGATCGCGATCCAGCCGAACGACCCCAGCACGCTCCGCGTCGACGCCCCACCGAAACAAGGCGCCGTCCGCAAGGGTGTCGAGTCCGACCTCAACGCACTGTTCCTGCTCCTTGGCGCGGTGGCGCTCCTCATCGGCGGCCTCGGGATCGCGAACGTCACGCTGCTGTCCGTCCTCGAACGGATCTCGGAGATTGGTCTCCGCCGGGCCCTGGGCGCCGCGCGACGACACATCGCCCTCCAGTTTCTGGTGGAGAGCGTGATCGTCGGCTTCCTCGGCGGCCTGCTCGGTACCGCGGTCGGCGTCATCCTCACCGTGTCGGTGTCCTGGGTCCGCGACTGGACCCCGATCCTGGACAACCGGCTCGCGTTCGGCTCACCCTTCCTAGGTGCGTTCATCGGCCTGGTCGCCGGCACGTATCCCGCCTGGAAGGCCTCCGCGATCCAGCCGATCACCGCGCTTCGCGGCACCTGAGCTGAGCCGTCCGTAGACCAGAGCACTGGCCGCAAACCCGATCACGATGAAGGCAAGGACCGGGTACGACTTCCCGTTGTCGGGCAGGATCACCGCGCCGAGCGCGGCCGCGGAGACCTGCCCGACGTTGAAGATCATGTCGTACAGCGAGAACACCCGGCCGCGGTACACGTCGTCGACACGCGTCTGCACGAGCGTGTCGACGCTGATCTTCACGCCCTGCGCACAGAACCCGGTCAGCAGCCCACCGGCCACCAGCGCGGGCTGCGTGTACAGGCCGATCGGTACGGCGCTCACCACCGCCGCGGCCGCGAACAGCAGAGTGATCCACTGGTGCAGCGACATCACCCGCGTAGCCCACGGCGTGACCAGCGCGGCGATGAACAGCCCCGCACCGACCGCACCGGTCGCGATGGCCAGCCCACCGAACGCCTGGTTGAGCTGGCCGGGGCCGTAGAAGTAGTTGCGGTAGAGCAGGATCATCTCGACCGTCATCAGCCCGAAGAAGAACCGCAGCGAGCCGATCGCCGCCAGACCGAGTGCCGCCTCGCGCCGCTCCTTCAGGTGCCGGCCGCCGTCGACCAGGCCGGTCGCGATGGACCGCAGCGCTTCGGCCAGCCCGGGTTCGTCACCCTTCAGGTCCGGTCCGAGCTGGTCGCGTCGCAGCCGCAGCGCGAGGAAGGCTGCGGCGGTGTAGACGACCACGGTCAGCCCGAGTACGACCAGGTCCGAGTCGGCGATCAGTTTCACTCCCGCGCCGACGCCGCCGCCGATGAGGAAGGACGCCGTACCGCAGGTCGGTGTGACGGCGTTCGCCATCACCAGTTCGTCGCGCTCAACCACGTGCGGGAGTCCGGCGGACAGGCCGGACAGGAGGAAGCGGTTCACTCCGAGTGTCAGCAGTACGGCGAGATAGAAGGGGACGCCGGCGTTGCCGATCGCGACAACCGAGCCGACCGCGATCACGAGCACGGCCCTGGTCAGATTGGCGGCGAAGAGAATCTGCCGGCGGGACCACCGGTCGAGCAGCACGCCGGTGAACGGGCCGAGGATCGAGTACGGCAGCAGGGACACCGCGAACAGTCCGGCGATCGCAGCCGCGTCAGGTGCGCGCTCGGGCGAGAACAGCACGTACGACGCCAGCGCGACCTGGAACACGCCGTCGCCGAACTGTGACGTCAGCCGGACCGCGAACAGCCGCCGGAAGTCGCGTCGCTGCAGCAGCGTCCACAGATCACGGATGAACCGCACGCCTGCACTGTAACCGCCGGACATGTCGAGAGCGGATGGCTGGCTCCGACGTACCGGGCATGGAGAGCAAGCACCCGGCATGGGTCGACATCACCGCGACGGACGGCGCCTCGGCGCGGGCGTTCTACGCCGAGCTGTTCGGCTGGAAGCTGCAGTTGCTGGAGGGCGCCAACTACGCGCTCGTCCAGCCTGGACCTGGCACGCTGCCGGGCGGCATCGGCGAGGCTTCCCCGACGCAGGCGGTCGGCATCGTCACGTACTTCTCCGTCGGTGACGTGGAGAAGACGCTGGCGCGCGCGGTGGAGCTCGGCGCCACGGTCGACACGCCCCTGTGGACCGTGCCCGGCCTGGGCACGATGGCGATCTTCCGCGACCACGACAACAACCGCATCGGCCTCTGGTCCGACTAACCCCGGCCGGTCCGCCCCCGCCCAAACGAGCCACTGCCCAGGCCCCAGCGCTGCCCGGGGGAGGCGCTGCCCGGAGGAGCCGCTGCTCGGCGGTGGCGCTGCCCGGCCGCTTCTGCTTGCGCGGTCGCGGCTGGTTAGTTGTGGCCGAGGCGTTCGGCGGCGGTGTCGCCGCGTTTGCCGACGGGTTCGACGCCGGCGATCCGGCCGAGGCCGAACAGCGGCATGTTGCCGTAGATCGTCTCGGTGTTGCCGGCTGGCACGACGTACGTCTCGTGCCAGATCCCGACCGCGCCGCCCTTGAACGAGTTCCGGAAGAAGTCCACCCAGGCCGGCCGGTGCTTGCGACCGGTGTCGCCGGCGAACGCCTGCAGCTTCTCCACCGACTCCCAGTACTGGATCAGGGTGACCCCTCGCCACGTCGGCAGCGTACGGAACCCGAGCAGCCCGCTCTCCTTGTCCTTCATCAGCTCCTGCAGCATCGGACCCATCGCCCGCACGACCGGCAGCCACTCCCGCACCTTCCGTACGGAGTTCACCCGCATCCCGATCAGGAAGACCACGACTTCCCGGTCGAATGCCGCTGTCTGCCGCCCCACGATCACGTCACCCATGACGTCCCCTCTCCCTCATCAGACAGTGTCAATTCAATCCTGCGTAAAGGCCACCGGCGGACGCGCCCGAGCCAGTGGCAGCGGCCTCGTGAAGCGGTAGGGTCAAGCTGCCGGTGTTACGCACGGTTGTGCGCCGGTTACGATGGTTTTCGGTGCCGAGCAGTAGCGCGGATGGGACATTCATGACTGAATCGCAGGACCCCGAGGTCGACGCCCGGATGTACGAGCAGCTCAAGCTCGACCGACCGCACGGGGCCCGGGTCTACGACTACTTCCTCGGCGGCAAGGACAACTTCGCGATCGACCGCCAGGCCGCCGAGCACCTGCTCCAGGCGTTCCCGGGGTTCCGCACCGCCGCCCTGTCGAACCGGATGTGGATGCACCGGGCCGCGAGGTACGCGGCCGAGCAGGGCATCACCCAGTTCCTCGACATCGGCACCGGCATCCCGACCAGCCCGAACCTGCACGAGGTGGTCCAGGAGATCGTCCCGTCGGCGCACGTCGTGTACGCCGACAACGACCCGATCGTGCTCGCCCACTCGCGGGCGCTGCTGGTCAGCAACCCCGAGGGCAGGACGGCGTACCTCGAGGCCGACGTCACCGAACCGCAGGCGATCCTCGACTCCGACGAGGTCAAGGAGCTCATCGACTTCAGCAAGCCGGTCGCGCTCAGCATCGTCGGTGTCTTCCACTACCTGCCGGACTACCTCAAGCCGTACGACCTGGTCGCCCAGCTCGTCGAGCCACTGGCCCCCGGGTCGCTGCTGATCTTCTCGCACTGCACGCCGGACTTCGCGCCGGACCTGTGGGAGCGGGCGATGATGGTCTACAAGGCCGACGGTGGCGACGCGCAGGTCCGCAGCCACGAGGAGGTCTCCCGCTTCTTCGAGGGCCTCGAGCTGGTCGAGCCTGGCATCGTCTCGCCGTTCCGGTGGTACCCGGACGAGGAGACCAACCGCCTGGTGGAGAAGGGCGAGTTCACCGACATCATGTGCAGCCTCTGGGTCGGAGTCGGCCGCAAGCCGTAACCGAGACACCCCCTTAAGGTGGGCGGATGGACCGTGGCGCGTATCCGCACTACCTGACGATCACCCTGCGGTGGAAGGACAACGACGTCTACGGTCACGTCAACAACGTCGAGTACTACAGCTTCTTCGACACCGTGATCAACGACTTCCTGATCCGGGCCGGTGGGCTGGACATCCTCGGCGGTGACGTGATCGGGCTGTGCGTGGACTCGCAGTGCACGTTCAAGCAGCCACTCGAGTTCCCGGGGGTGGTCGACGCCGGTCTGCGCGTCGGCCGGCTCGGCAACTCGAGCGTTCGCTACGAGATTGCCCTCTTCCGCGAGGGCGCCGATGAACCCGCCGCCACCGGTCGCTTCGTCCACGTCTTCGTCACCCGGGCCGACCGCCGCCCGGTCCCGGTTCCGGACCCCATCCGCACCGCGCTCGAGGGGATCACCGGATGATCGTGCGTGGCGCCGTACTGCGGGAGATGGGTCTGGCCCGCCCGTACGCCGAGTCGCAACCACTACGGATCGAAGAAGTCGAACTGGCTCCGCCCGGACCTGGTGAGTTGCTGATCCGGATTCGCGCCGCCGGCCTCTGTCACTCGGACCTCTCGGTCATCGACGGCTCGCGGCCGCGGGTGATGCCGATGCTGCTCGGCCATGAGGCAACCGGCGAGGTGATCCAGTCCGAGTCTCCCGGCTTCGCGCCGGGTGACGTGGTTGCCTGCGCGTTCGTCCCAGCCTGCGGCGCCTGCGCGCCCTGCGCTGACGGTCGCCCCGCCCTCTGCGAACCCGGCGCCACCGCCAACACCGCCGGCACTCTGCTGTCCGGGAGCCGCCGCCTGGACGGCGTGCATCACCACCTCGGCGTATCCGGCTTCGCGGATCACGCCGTCGTGTCCGCACGGTCGGTCGTGAAGATCGACCCAGCCCTGCCGCCGGAGATCGCGGCGTTGTTCGGCTGTGCGGTGATGACCGGCGTCGGGGCGGTCGTCAACACCGCACAGGTCCGCGCGGGGCGGAGCGCGGTGGTGTTCGGTCTCGGCGGCGTCGGCCTCTCCGCGCTCCTCGGCACCGTCCTCGCCGGCGCACATCCGATCTTCGCGGTGGACGTCGTCCCGTCGAAGCTCGCCCTGGCTCAGTCGCTCGGCGCGACCGTCGCTATCGACGGACGTGACCTCGACGCCGTCGACCAGGTGCGAGCCGCTACCGGCGGCGGAGCGGAGTACGCGTTCGAGACGGTCGGGAGCGCCAAGGTGCTCGAGCAGGCGTACGCCGCCACCCGGCGGGGCGGCACTACTGTCACCGTCGGCCTGCCGCACCCGTCGCAGTCGTTCAGCATCCCCGCGGTCAGCCTCGTCGCCGAGGAACGCACGCTCAAGGGTTCGTACCTCGGCTCGTCGGTCCCGTCCCGCGACATCCCCCGGTACGTCGCCCTCTACCAAGCCGGGCGGCTCCCGGTCGACCAGCTGCTGACCGCGACCGTCGGGCTGGACGACCTGAACCAGGCCTTCGACGACCTGGCCGCGGGCAGCACGATCCGCCAGGTGCTCGTCTTCTAGAAGCTGGTCTTCTTGAGGTTGTCCGCGGCCTTCTGGAACGACTGCTCGCTGCGGGCCCGCGCCTCGGGCGTGTACTCGTCGCCGAAGTCCTCCGCGGTCTGGATCGGCCGGATCTCCAGCTGACCCGACTGCCCTCCGTCGGCCATCACGCACCGCCAGCCCCACTCGATCGCCTCCTCGCGGGACGCGACCTCGATCAGGCAGAACCCGGCGATCAGCTCCTTGGTCTCCGCGAACGGACCGTCGATCACCCGGCGCTTGCCCGCCTCGTTCGACAGCCGGAAGCCCTCCGAGCTCGGCCGCAGCCCGTCGCCCGCGAGCAGGACGCCCTTCTCGGCCATCTCGGCCATCACCAGGCCCATCGCGGTCAGGCTCTGCTCGCTCGGCGACACTCCCGCCTCGGACTCTTCGCTGGCCTTGAACACCATCATGAACCGCATCGCGGCCTCCGTAAGTCGGCGTTAAATCGCGAGACGAATCTAGACCGGAAGCGGTTCGTTCGGGCAGTCTACGCACAGTGCGCCCCTGCACACCGCCCGTGTTTGTGTCAAGTGAGGCACGCCCGGAGTCCCCGAGGAGGACCCCTTCATGCCATCCCGCCCCCGCCGCATCGCCGCCCTCGCGAGCGCCGGCGCCCTGGCCTTCGGCGTTGTCGCCGTCGTGGCCGGAAACCAGGCCGACGCCCAGCAGTCCGCGCGGCCGCCCGCTCCGCCCTCGATCGACCAGCTGCTCGGCCAGGACCTGCAGGGCAAGGTTGCGCTCGGCCGGATCCAGTCCCGGATCGCCGAGCTCGCCGACCGCAACGGCATGAACGCCGACCGGTTGCAGAAGATCCTCGCCACCGACAAGGCCAGCTGGCTGGACCGGGACGGCAAGCTCTTCTACCGCGAACCGGCCGCCACGAAGGCCGAACGCCGGACTTCCGCCGCTGCCTCGCCGCGCTGGGCGACCCGCGCGGTCGCCGGCGCGACCGGTCCGGCCTTCCAACTGCACAGCAAGCCCGGCTCGAACCGTGTCATCTACCTCGACTTCGACGGTCAGACCATCACCGGCACGGCGTGGAACACCGGCGGCAAGCCGGCCACCGTCAACGTCACGCCGTACGACACCGATGGCAACACCAGCAGCTGGAGCACGGCCGAGCAGGACGTCGTCCGGGACGTGTGGGCCAGGGTCGCCGAGGACTACGCGCCGTTCGACGTCGACGTGACCACGCAGGAGCCGGCCGCCGCGGCGATCACCCGGTCCGGCTCGTCCGACCAGCAGTACGGCACGCGCGTCCTGATCGACCCGACGAGCTGGTACCAGTCCGGCTGCGGGTGCGGCGGCGTCGCGTACGTCGGGGTGTACGACAACACCAGCCAGCACTCGTACTACCAACCGGCGCTCGTGTTCACCAAGGGCGTCGGCACCGGCGCGAAGAACATCGCCGAGGCGGCCGCCCACGAGGCCGGGCACAACGTCGGCCTGAGCCACGACGGCACCGCGTCGGTCGGGTACTACGCGGGCCACGGCGCGTGGGCTCCGATCATGGGCGTCGGCTACTCCAAGGCGATCAGCCAGTGGAGCAAGGGCGAGTACTCCGGGGCCAACAACAAGGAAGACGACTTCGCGGTGATGGGCCAGAACGGCCTGGCGCTGCGGGCCGACGACCACGGCAACGGCACCACCGACGCGACCGCGCTGACGCTCGGCACCGCGGTGCCCGGGATCTACGCGGACGACGCGGATGTCGACACCTTCCGGATCGATCTGTCCGCCGGCACCTTCACCTTCGCGGCGAGCGCGGCGACGTCCGGTGCAGACCTGGACATCAAGCTCTCGCTGCTGAACTCGTCCGGCGCGGTCGTCGCAACGGCGGACCCGGCGTCCGGCCAGTCGAACTCGGCCACGCCGACCGGACTGAGCGCCAGCATCAGCCGGCAGGTCACCGCGGGTCGCTACTACCTGCGGGTCGAGAACACCGGCTACGCCAACCCGCTCAACACCGGCTACTCGACGTACGGCAGCCGCGGGGCCTACTCGGTCCGCGTCACGAACGGCTGAGCCGTGCGCCGGCCGCGGTCCATGGGCCGGCCGTAGGACCTGTGAGCTGCCCGGGGCCGTCGTTCCCACCGAGATCGACGGCCCCGGGTTCGGGGGGATCCCGCCCGCGGGGGGTGTGAGGAGAATCCGATGAGCAAGATCCGCAGAACCGGTGCGCTCGCGTGTGCCGATGTCGTCGCGTTCGGAGGCCTGGCGGTCGCGCTGGGCGGTCAGGCCGACGCCCAGCAGACGCCGGTCGACCAACTGCTGTCCACGCCGCTGATCGGCAGTCAGGCGATCGGCAAGGTCCAGTCGCGGCTCGCCGACGTTGCCGCGCACAACGGCCTGCCGACCGATCAGCTGCGGCAGATCCTGGCGACCGACAGGACCGCCTGGCTCGATGCCGACAGCAAACTGTTCTTCCGCGAACCGGTCTTGACGGCCGCGCAGAAGTCGCCGGAGGCGTCGCCACGGTGGGCCAAGTCGGCCGTGCAGGGCGCGACCGGTCCGGCGTTCGAGCTGCACAGCAAGCCCGGGTCGAACCGCGTCATCTACCTCGACTTCGACGGTCACACCATCACCGGTACGGCGTGGAACGCGTCGAAGGGCATCGACCCGGTCAACGTGTCGGCGTACGACACCGACGGCGACCCGGCGAACTTCGGCACTGCCGAGCAGGACGTCGTCCACGAGGTCTGGGCGCGGGTCGCGGAGGACTACGCCACCTTCGACGTCGACGTGACGACGCAGGAACCGCCGCAGTCGGCGATCGACCGGTCCGGTGCCTCGGACCAGCAGTACGGCACGCGGGTGCTGATCGATCCGGACACCTGGTACCAGTCCGGGTGCGGGTGCGGCGGCGTCGCGTACATCGGGGTGTACGACAGCACGAGCCAGCACGACTACTACCAGCCGGCGCTGGTGTTCACGAAGGGCGTGAGCACGGGCGCGAAGAACCTCGCCGAGGCGGCGTCGCACGAAGCCGGGCACAACGTCGGGCTGAACCACGACGGGACGTCGACGGTCGGCTACTACCAGGGTCATGGTGCATGGGCTCCGATCATGGGCGTCGGGTACTACCGGGGGATCAGCCAGTGGAGCAAGGGCGAGTACGCCGATGCGAACAACAAGGAGGACGACTACGCGGTCATCGGCACGCATGGTCTCGCGCTGCGCGCCGACGAAGCCGGTGACACGACGGCCGCTGCCGCGGCGCTGACCGTCGGTACTCCGGTGTCGGGATTCATCGCGACCGAGACAGACACCGACGTCTACCGCGTGGATGTCAGTGCCGCCGGCAACTACACCGCGGGCGCCAACCCCGCGCCGACCGGTGGCAACCTCGACATCAAGCTGGACCTGCTCGACAGCTCAGGCAGCGTCATCGCCTCTGACGACCCAGCCTCCGGCCAAGCGGACGCCGGCACCCCGACCGGGCTCGGCGCCAGTGTTAGCGCCACCCTCCAGCCGGGTACGTACTACCTGCGCATCGACAACGTGGGCTACGGCGACCCGCTCAACACCGGCTACTCGACGTACGGCAGCCGAGGCGGCTACACCCTCGCGGTCAGCGCTTCCTAGTCCCTGTGGCTGGTCGGCCTCTGGCGGACCGACCAGCCACAGGCTTCACCCTTGGCTCGCGGCTCCGGGGATGAGGTGGTGGGTCGCCAGGTGAGCCAAGGCGGCTGACTGTTCGGAGAGGACGGCGTCGTCGAAGCGGACGACGGACGAATGGTTGGACGGCGCTTCGTCGGCGGGGACGTCGTCGGGACGGGCGCCGAGCATGATGAACGTGCCGGGCACCTCCTGAAGGACCATCGAGAAGTCCTCAGCACCCATCAAGGGGTTGGGAAGTTGCTCCACGCGGTCGGAACCGAAGACGGCTTCGAGAATCGATGCGGCCTCGGGGGTCCGCTCGGGGTGGTTGACGGTGACCGGGTACTGCAGGTCGAGGCGCGCGTCGACCGTGCAGCCGTGAGCTGAGGCGATGCGCTCCGCCAGCGCGGGGAGCTCGGCGGACAGCTGCTGGAAGGTCGTGTCGGAGAGCGTGCGGACGGTGGCGCCGAGCCGGGCCAAGTTGGGGATGACGTTGATCGCGACGCCCGCCTCGAGTTGGGTGACGGTGATGACGACGGGGTCGAACACCTTCACGCGGCGAGTGACGTAGGTCTGCAGCGCGAGGACCAACTCAGCCACCACCGGCACGGGGTCGACCGCCAGGTCGGGGGACGAGCCGTGGCCACCCTTGCCGTGAACGGTGATGTGCAGCTGGTTCGAGCCGGCCATCATTGTGCCGGCGCGGGTCTGGAAGGTGCCCTTCGCCGCCTGCGACCAGACGTGGACGGCGTACGCCGCGATTGGCTTGTCGCCTGTCGCTTCGAGTAGACGTTCGCGGAGCATGTACCCGGCTCCGCCGAGACCTTCCTCACCGGGCTGGAACATGAACAGCACATTCCCGTGGAGCTCTTCTCGGTGGGCGCTCAGCAGCCGGGCTGCACCCACCAGGCCCGCCGTGTGCAGGTCGTGGCCGCAGGCGTGCATGTTCCCGTTCTCTGCGGCGTAGTCGAGACCTGTCTCCTCGACCACGGGCAGTGCGTCCATGTCGCCGCGCAACAGCACGGTCGGACCAGGCTGAGCACCGCGCAGCACGCCGACCACGGACGTCACTTCTTTACCGCGGGTCAGCTCCAGTGGCAGCCCGCCCAAAGCGTCGAGCACGAGCTGCTGCGTCTTGGGCAACTGCAGTCCGACCTCGGGCTCGCGGTGCAGAGCCCGGCGGATGTCCACCAGGCCGTCCAGGAGGGCAGCACTCTCAGCAACCAGGTTCATTCCAGTCCTTTCCTCGACGCCGGTCACCGTACCCGTCCTGCGCGCGCCGTGGCAGCTGTGGTGCTGCGGGCTGTGCGCGGACGGGAGGTGCCGGCGAGGGGCGTGTGGAGGGGCGAGTGGATGGGCGTGTGGAGGGGCGGGTGGAGGGGCGAGGGTGTCAGGCGAGCCGCGGGGGCCGGCAGTTCGCAGGCGGTCGGGTGGGTCAGGAGCGCGGACTCTACGACTCGGATCTCGTGGTCGAGGGCTTCCAGGAGGAGGCCGGCGGTCAGGTGGGAACGGGCGGCGGCGTGGCCGGGTGGGGACTGCTCGTAGTGGTCGAGGCGGGCCAGGTGGTCGCGGATGACGGCTTCGAGGCGGGTGCGAGTGTCGCCTTCGGGTGGTTCGAGGGCGGGGAGGTTGGAGGCGTTGTAGACGACTGTGGTCAGCAGCGCCACCTGGTCGGAGGCGGTTCGGCGGTTGAGGACATCGACGAGCTCGCCGTGGGCAAGCCCGCTGCGCGACTCGAGCTCGGCGGTGATTCGGCGGACCGCCGGGACGAAGGCGGGGTAGTACCCACCGGCGTCGACGGATTCGATGCCGGGAGCAACTTGATCGATGCCGAGGCGACGGATGTACTCGTCGAGATGGTCCTGGGTCCAGGCTTCCGTGACACCTTCCTCGAGCTGGCGGGTGCCGGGCTCGGTGAAGGCTTTACAGGCGGCCTCCTGGGAGGCGTCCAAAGGGCCGAGGAAATGAGCCTGCTCGTGAAGCAGCGTCCCGAGCGACTCGCGGTAGCTGACCAGCGTCGGGCCAGGCTGCTCCTCGCCGGCGTGCTCGTACATCCGCTCGAGCGGCTCCACGATGCACTCGCGATCGAGATAGAGACTCCCGTCCCAGTGCGCAAGGCCGAGGATCGTGCCGGTCGTCTCGTAGACCTGCCCGTTCCAGGCGGAGTGTTCGGCCCCGGCGAGCTCGCGCGCCACCTCCGCACTGACCGCGAACAGCTCGGCCGCGGATGTCGGCGGGGCGGCCATGGGCGGGGCGGTCATGGGCGCAGCGCGATCGCCAGCCGGACGAGTGAGTCCGCAGTTCGGCGGTACCGCGCCTGCTCCTGCGGATTGTCGCTCGCGCCGGCGAGCCGCCCGAGCTCGTCGACCAGCCATTCGGTTCGCGCCCGTCGCTCGTCAGCCGTCGCGCCGGCAGTCGACCCAGCGGTCGACCCAGTCGTCGAGCCAGTCGTTGCAACGTCCGTGTGCTCCATGAGATGTCCTCCCGAGGTGTGGATTCGGCGGAGAACATACGGAGATCCGGCCCCGGCTCGACGGGGAACTTTTCAGCTGTGGATAACTCAGAACAGCGTCGGCGGCTCGACCGCGACCGGTTCCGGGAGCGGCTCGAGACCAGGAAGCACCGCTGACACGGCCGCGTGGAACCGCCGGGCGAGGTTCAACGCCTCGGCGTTGTCCGGCGTGTGCAGGAAGATCGTCGGGGACCGGCCCTCGGTGAGCCACTCCACCACGAGGTCGACGAGGTACGCCCACCCCTCGACGGTCTCGGCCACGGAGTCGCGGCCGATGTAGCGGACAACGGGATGACCGGTCAGAGCGCGGGTCCGGCGAGCGACGCGCGGCTTCTTCATCCGCGCGTCGCGCTCGGCGAAGCTGGTCGGACGACGCGCGAAGAGCGTGCCGGTGTCGAACGGGATCCACTCGGCGTCGACCCGGGCGAGAACGCGTTCGAGATTCAGCGCGGCCCGCGGATCGGCGAAGAAATCAGGGTGCCGGACCTCGACGGCGTACCGACGGTCGCGCGGGACCTGGTGCAGGAAGGCGGCGAGAGTGCCGAGATCAGTGGGCGCGAAGGAGGCCGGGAGCTGGATCCACACCGCTTGCAGCCGAGGGCCGAGAGGCTCCAGAACAGCAAGGAAGTGCCTAAGCTCCAGATCCGCGTTGGTCAGCCGGCGCTCGTGGGAGATCAGCTGCGGCACCTTCGCCACGAAGCGAAAGTCCTCCGGCGTCTGTGCAGCCCAGGACCTCACCGTCGAGATCGACGGCGTTGCGTAGAAGGTGGTGTTGCTCTCGACCGCGTTCACCCACGTCGCGTAGGACTGCAGCTTCGAGCGGGAAGGCTGCGGCCACGCGGGATGTGTCCACTGAGCACACCCCACGTGAAGCCGCACACCTCCTTAGTACCCCGTGAGCGGGGCACTACCGATCAGCGGTCTACCTCACCGCGGATGAACTTCTCGACCTGCTCGCGCGCGACGTCGTCGGCGTACTGCTCCGGCGGCGACTTCATGAAGTACGACGAGGCGGACAGGATCGGGCCGCCGATGCCGCGGTCCTTGGCGATCTTCACCGCGCGGATCGCGTCGATGATGATGCCGGCCGAGTTCGGCGAGTCCCAGACCTCGAGCTTGTACTCCAGCGACAGCGGGACGTCGCCGAAGTTGCGGCCCTCGAGCCGGATGAACGCCCACTTGCGGTCGTCCAGCCAGGCCACGTAGTCGGACGGGCCGATGTGCACGTTGCGGGCGTCGATCTCATCCCGCAGCTGCGACGTGACGGACTGGGTCTTGCTGATCTTCTTGGACTCCAGCCGCTCGCGCTCGAGCATGTTCTTGAAGTCCATGTTGCCGCCGACGTTCAGCTGGTACGTCCGGTCCACGGTGACGCCGCGGTCCTCGAACAGCTTGGTCAGCACCCGGTGCGTGATGGTCGCACCGATCTGCGACTTGATGTCGTCACCGACGATCGGCACCCCGGCGGCGGTGAACTTGTCCGCCCACTCCTTGGTGCCGGCGATGAAGACCGGCAGCGCGTTCACGAAGGCGACGCCCGCGTCGATCGCGCACTGCGCGTAGAACTTGGCCGCCTGCTCCGAACCCACCGGCAGGTAGCAGACCAGGACGTCGACACGCGCCTCGCGCAGCGTCGCGACCACGTCAACCGGCGCGGCGTCGGACTCGGTGATGGTCTCGCGGTAGTACTTGCCGAGGCCGTCGAGGGTGTGACCGCGCTGCACCGTGATGCCGGTCGGCGGTACGTCGCAGATCTTGATCGTGTTGTTCTCGCTGGCACCGATGGCGTCGGCGAGGTCCAGGCCGACCTTCTTGCCGTCGACGTCGAACGCGGCCACGAACTCCACGTCCTTGACGTGGTAGTCGCCGAACACGACGTGCATCAGACCGGGGACGCGCTCCTCGGGCTTCGCGTCGCGGTAGTAGTGCACGCCCTGGACGAGCGAGCTGGCGCAGTTGCCGACGCCGACGATCGCTACGCGGATCGAGGTCATCTGGAATCTCCTTGGGTAGGCGGTTGGTGCTGGTCAGGGGGCCGTTGCCGGTTCCGCTCGCCGTCGATCAGCTCGTTCAGCCAGCGGACCTCGCGCTCGGCCGACTCCAGGCCGTGCCGTTGCAGCTCGAGGGTGTAGGTGTCGACCCGCTCCGCCGTCCGGCTCATCGCCGCCCGGAAGTTGGCCAGCCGCTCCTCCATCCGGGCCTTGCGGCCCTCGAGGATGCGCAACCGGGTGGCCGGATCGGTCCGGCCGAAGAACGAGAATCGGACGCCGAAGGTGTCGTCCTCCCAGGCCGACGGACCGGCCTCGTGCATCGCGTGCGCGAAGTAGTCCTTGCCGTCGGCGGTGATCGTGTACACGATCTTGGGCCGGCGACCGGACTCCGGCGTCCCGGGGTCGGCCGTGATCAGCCCGTTGCGGAGCATCGCCTTCAGACCCGGGTAGAGCGAACCGAACGACAGCACGCGTCCCCAGCCGAACTGGGCGTTGACGCGCTTGCGGAGCTCGTACCCGTGCATCGGCGCTTCGTGCAGCAGACCGAGTACGGCGAGCTCCAGGACCCCACTGCGGTTTCCCATGAGCCACCTCCCTCGGTCCAGTTTGTCATGACCTGATGTATCGGTTCGATACATCGCTTCGCCACTGTAAGCAGACCGCGTGGCTGTGGACAACTCCTGACAAACGTCGTCTTTGTCACCCCCGGGCGCGGAACCTGTTACGTCAGGCGGCGAGCTGCGTTAATCGGGGTGACAACCGAGAGTCGTGGTCCAGGAGCGGAGGGTCATGGCCGACAGCCATGGGAAGCACGCCAAGCACGACGGAGTGGAGGCCGAGGGCCCGCTGGTCCGGATCGCGCTGCGGTTCACCGGCTTCACCGAGAAGTGGCTCCCGGACGCGTTCGGATTCGTGCTGGTCGGCACGTTCGTGGTGCTGCTGTTCGGCCTGATCTCCGGTGAGCCGCTGCTGAAGCGGCCCGACGACCCTGCCGCGACGAAGGGCTTCGGCCTGGTCGACGCGTGGGGTGTCGGGTTCTGGTCGCTGATCACGTTCACGCTGCAGATGGCGATGATCATCATCGGCGGGTACGCCGTCGCCACCAGCGGACCCGTCGCCCGCCTGATCACGCGCCTGGCGCGGATCCCGAAGAGCCCGCGCGGCGCGGTCGCGTTCGTGGCCGGGATCGCGATGCTGGCGTCGTACCTGAACTGGGCCTTCAGCCTGATCTTCGCCGCGATCCTGGCGCGAGAGGTCGCGCGGAACGTGCCGAAGGCGGACTACCGCGCACTGGGCGCGATGGCGTTCCTCGGCCTGGGCACCGTGTGGGCTCAGGGCCTGTCCGGCTCCGCAGCGCTACAGGTGGCGAGTGCGAGCAGCAGCCCGGCGCCGGTGCAGGAGGTGATCAAGGCCGGCGGGCACGCGAGCGGGTTGATCCCGCTCAGCGACACCATCTTCACCTGGCAGGCAGTGGCGGCCACGCTGATCGTGTACATCGTCGGCGTGACGATGGCCTGGTTCATCGCGCCTGGTGAAGCCAGTGCGCGGACTGCGGAGCACCTGGGGATCGAGCTGAAGCCGCTCATCGGGCGAGGGTCGGCGTACAACGGCCAGCGCGAGGAGAGCGACGTACGGCGGCCGGGTGATTGGCTGGAGCACTCACCGCTGTTCAGTCTGCTGATCGTGCTGCTCGGTGCGGTCTACCTGGTCCGCTACTTCAGCGGGAAGAGCTTCTTCAACGCGCTGGACCTGAACACGGTCAACCTCATCCTGTTCCTGCTCGCGCTGCTGCTGCACTGGCGGCCGTGGCGGATGGCTCGCGCGGTGCGCGACGGTGCACCGGCGGCCGCCGGCGTACTGCTCCAGTTCCCCTTGTACGGCGGGATCTTCGGCATGATCGCCTACACCGGGATCTCCGCGCGGCTGGCCGGTTGGTTGGTGCAGGCAAGCAGCCAGTTCCTGTTCCCGCCACTGGTCGCGATCTACTCGTGCGTGCTCGGCATCTTCGTCCCGAGCGGTGGCAGCAAGTGGGTGATCGAGGCGCCGTACGTCCTGCAGGCGGCGAACGAGCTCCACGTCGACTCGGGCTGGATGGTCGTCGTCTACGACCTCGGTGAGGCGAGTGCGAACCTGTTGCAGCCGTTCTGGATGCTGCCGACGCTGGCGATCCTCGGCCTGAAGGCGCGCGACATCATGGGCTACACCTTCACGCTGTTCCTGGCCTGCTTCCCGGCGGCGCTGATCGCCGTGACATTGCTCGCACCCCATGTCACGGGGTAATCGCTTCCCAGCCGCAGGAAAGAACTCCGTAAGGCTGCCCGGGGGCACGCCGCGGCCGACCGGAGGGCTTGTTAGCCTACGGAGCGGATTCGGGTCCGTTACCACACCCACCGTAGTCTTTGGGGCAATGACTTCCGTGAGATCGTCGAGGACTGGACTGTGAGCGAAGCCCGTAGGAAGGCCGCCCCGGCGCGTAAGGCGACCCCTTCGCGCCGGCACAAGAGGCACTGGGCGGTCCGCCTGGTCGGCTGGCTGGCCGCGCTCTTCTTCCTCGGCATCATCGCCGGTGTCGCGACGTTCTTCATCGTCTACCAGTCCACCGAGATCCCGGACCCGAACAAGGAGTTCGCGGCCAACACCACCACGGTGACGTTCGCCGACCAGAAGAACCCGCTGGGCTCGTTCTACGACCAGAACCGGCACACGCTGCCGCTGTCCAAGATCCCGAAGCGGGTCCAGGACGCGATGATCGCCGCCGAGGACCGGACCTTCTGGACCAACCCGGGCATCTCGCCGTCCGGCATGGTCCGCGCGGCCTGGAACATCGCCCGCGGCCAGCAGCTGCAGGGTGGTTCGACGATCACCCAGCAGTACGTCAAGATCATGTACCTGAACCAGGAGCGGACGGTCGACCGCAAGTTCAAGGAACTGTTCATCGCGACCAAGATGGGCCGCCAGGGCGACAAGAGCAAGACGCTCGAGGGCTACCTGAACACGATCTACTTCGGCAAGGGCGCGTACGGCGTCTCGGCCGCCGGCGACGCGTACTTCCAGAAGCCGGACCCGAACACGCTGACCGTCCCCGAGTCCGCGCTGCTCGCCACCGTGCTGAACAACCCGCTGCTGTTCAACGTCGACAAGACCGACGCCCGGACCAAGCAGCGGATCATCGAGCGCTACCGCTACGTGCTCGACGGCATGCAGCAGATGGGCACGATCACCGAGGTGCAGCGGGCGCAGTACAGCCAGAAACTCCCGAAGCTGAACCCGAAGAAGAAGAGCAGCCGCTTCGCCGGCCCCAACGGCTTCCTGCTGGACATGGCCCGCGACGAGCTGGAGCAGATCGGCTTCGACGACGACGAGATCAGCGGTGGCGGTCTGAAGGTCACCACGACCTTCAACTACGGCCAGCAGAAGAAGATGCTCAAGGCGGCGCAGAACGAGCTGCCCGAGAAGCGTGCCGGTCTGCACGTCGGTATGGCCGCGGTGCAGCCGAGCTCGGGTGGGCTGCTCGCCGTGTACGGCGGTCCTGACTTCCTGAAGAGCCCGCTGAACTGGGCCACCCTGCGGGCCCGTCCCGGTTCGGGGTTCAAGCCCTTCGCGCTGGCCGCGGCGCTCGCGGACGGCAGGTCGATCTACGACACCTTGCAGGGCGACAGCCCGATCACGGTCCGCGGCCTCCGGCTCGGCAACGAGTTCAACCAGGACTACGGCGACGTCACCTTGCTGAAGGCAACCGAGCAGTCGATCAACACCGCGTTCTACGACCTGGTCGACAAGCAGATGAAGGACGGCCCGGCCAAGGTGGTCGACACCGCCGTGGCCGCGGGCATCCCGAAGACGAAGGCGCTGGAGAACGACCGCACCAACCCGTCCACGGTGCTCGGCCCGAACGCGTACGCCTCGGCCGTCGACATGGCCTCGGCGTACGCGACGTTCGCTGCCGATGGCGTCCACCGACAGGTCCACACCATCGACAAGGTGGTCGGCCCCGACGGCAAGGTCCTCTGGACGGCCGCTGACGGAGCCAAGCGGAAGGGCCTCGTCAGCCTGCCGAAGCAGACCCAGGCGATCGATCCCGAGGTCGCGAAGATGGTCAACTACGTGCTCCAGGACGTGGTGACCGACGGTACCGGTACCGGCGCGAAGGAGCTGGACCGGCCGGTGGCCGGCAAGACCGGCACGGCGGGTGGCGTCGCCGTCGAGGACCGGGCCAAGAACAAGGCGTGTGACGGCTGCAAGGAGGGGTCGGCGACCCTGACCTCGTGGTGGACGGGCTACACACCCGACCTGTCGACCTCGGTGGTGTACCGCGCCGGCAGCACCGGTGAGAGCAACCTGGACGCCTACACCGACGAGAAGGCGTTCTTCGGCGGCACCTGGCCGCTGAAGACCTGGCTGGCGTACATGACCAACGCCCTCGACGGCGTCGACAAGTCCAAGTTCCCCGAGCCGAACGAGGACGCGATCAAGGACAGCCCGACGCCGACGTACACGCCGTCGAAGACGCCGGTCAGCACACCCCCGCCCAGCACCACCCCGACGAACACGCCTCCTCCGTCGAGCACCCCGCCCCCGAGCAGCACCCCGCCCACCACCCCGACGAAGCCCACCAACACACCCACCAAAACCAAAACCACGAAACCCCCCTGGCCCACCATCCCCAACCCAACAGACACCGGCACCCCGAAGCCCGGTGCCGGCGGCCAGTAACACACCATCACCTCCTGACTGATCAGCTGGTGTGGGCGTTCCACGTGGAACGGATGGGGCACGATAGGGGTGTGACTCGGGCGGAGTTTGGTGTGTGGAGCCGTGCATGAGCGGGCGGCCGCGGACGAGGAGCCGCGGTCGGGGCGGGCGCGGCGGGCCCGGGTCGACGGGGTTCGGTGGCAGCGATGGTTGCCGTCGGCTCCGGCGCGGGAGGTCCTGGGGTGGTGGCTGGTTACCCGGGTCGCGATCTTTCTGCTGTCGATCTCGGCGCCGTTGCTGTTCAACCCAGGGAAGGACTACCCGAACGTCTGGCACGCGTGGCTGCAGTGGGACGTCTGGCACCTGAAGGCGGTCGCCGAGTTCGGCTACACCCACGGTGAGCCGTCGGGCGCGCCGCTGGCTGCGTTCTTTCCCGGCTTCCCGTTCCTCGTCCGCGTGGTCAGCTGGACCGGCATCGGGTACGTCGCGGCCGGCATCGTCGTCTCCGCCGTCGCCAGCGCGTTCGCGGGCGTGTACCTCGCGCGGCTGGCGCAGTACGAGTTCCCCGAGCTCAAGGGCATCGGCCCGAACGCGGCGATGATCTGGTACGGCGCCCCGGTCGGCGTCTTCCTCGCCGCCGGGTACACCGAGGCGCTGTTCTGCGCCTTCGCATTCCCCGCCTGGCTCGCCGCCCGGCAAGGACGCTGGGGCCGCGCCGCGCTGTTCGTCGCGCTGGCTTCGACCGTCCGGGTGTCCGGCATCTTCCTCGCCGTCGCGCTCGTGGTCGAGTTCGTCACCTCGAAGAAGCGGGACTGGGCGTCGGCGCCGTGGCTGCTGCTGCCGGCGGTCCCGGTGCTCGGGTTCATGGCTTACCTGAAGCACGTCTACGGCTCGTGGTTCGCCTGGCAGGAGGCGCAGGAGAAGGGCTGGGCGCGCGAGTTCACCTGGCCGTGGACCTCGTTCGTCCACACGGTCGAGGCCGCGACGAAGGGCCACTTCCCGGCGGAGCGGAGCGACTGGACCTGGATGTTCCGCGCCGAGCTGGTCACGCTGTTCATCGGCCTGCTGCTGCTCGCCTGGCTGCTCTGGCGCCGGTCCTGGGGCGAGGCCACCTGGGTCGCAGCCACCGTCGGCGCGTTCTGTACGTCGTTCTGGGTCTACTCGCTGACCCGCGCCACCCTCCTCTGGTGGCCGCTGTGGATCGGCCTCGCCGTCCTCGCTCGGCGCCACCGGTGGATCGGCCGCCTGTACCTAGCCGTCGCGATCCCACTGGCCGCCATCTGGGCGGCCGGCTTCTTCACCGGCCGCTGGTCCGGCTAGGCGCCCGCTGTCCGGCATGTGGACTCTTTCCGCCGGAGGCAACCCGCGGCGGTGCTCGCACGTCGATAGGGATGAAGGGGTGGCAGTCCGGGCGGGGACCGCCACCCCTCATTACTTCCGGCGGAACCTCTCAGGGGCAGGCTCCGCCGGGCGACCTCCGAGGGCGGCGAGCAGCACGCCGCCCTCGTCGCACGTCCGCCGCCTTGCAACCTTCCCAGGTGCTCACCCAGTAGTTCCAGGGTGGAGATCACCGACAAGGGAGGGCGGACCGTGAGCGACCGCGACACGGAGTTCCTCGAGTACGTGAGCGCCCACCGCGGCCGCATGCTGCGGACCGCCCGGTTGCTCGCCTCGGGGGACGGGCACTGGGCCGAGGACCTGGTCCAGGTCGCGCTGACCAGGCTCTACGTCCACTGGGGCAAGGTGCGGCGGGAGGACGGCGCGGCGCGGTACGCCGACCGGATCCTGGTGAACGCGTTCCTCGACGAACGCCGGCGGATGTGGCGCCGGCGCGAAGCGACCACCGCGGACCTGCACGACGCCGCACCGCCGCCGAGCCAGGACCCCGCCGACCGGCTCTCGGTGTTGGACGCGCTGAGCAAGCTCCCGCGCCGCCAGCACGCGGTCGTCGTGCTGCGGTACTTCCGCGACCTCGACATCCAGACCACCGCCGAGCTGATGGGCTGCTCGCCGGGCACGGTCAAGTCGCAGACGTCGCGGGCCCTCGCCACCCTGCGCGATCTCCTGAACGACCCCCTCGAAACCCTGGAGAACGTACGATGACCGACCTCAAAGACCTCCTCGACGAGGCCGCCGGCGACCCCGGCGTCGCAGACCAAGATCCCGCCGCCGACCTCGCGCGCGGTCGACGCGCCGTCCGTCGCCGCCGCTTCACCGCTGTTGGTACCTCCGCTGTTGCCACCGCCTTGGTCGTTGGTGTCGGCTGGAACCTCTGGCCCGGTGGCGCCACGCAGGGGCAGGTCGCAGCCACGCCCAGCCCGACGCCCACGCCGTACCGGGTGGTCGGCGGCAACACCAGCGATCACCGGCCGGGCCCGGTAGTTCCGGTGCACGCTGTGCCGTTGGTGCCGAACACGAAGGCCTTCCCCGGGAAGATCACCTGTGACCTGATCCCGCAGGGATGGATCGCCCGGGTGTCGTACGCCGGCGAGTGGCAGCAGCAGGAGCTGCGCGACCCCAAGCTGGACCCGAAGAAGTACCACGACGCGTCCACCACGCTGAACGTCCGGGCGTCGGAGCTCTACGACGTGGGCAACGGCCTCGAGCCGGAGAAGTTCGGGACACCGTGGGCACAGTTGCCGAAGGTGCGGGCCGGCAAGAACGTGGCGGTGACCGCGAACGCGCCCCAGGGCGACCAGGCGGGGCGGGGCGAGGTGTTCGTCCGGCAGGGGAACAGCAAGCGGCTCGTGATCGTCGCCAACGCTGCGTACAACCTCGGCTGGACCATGAGCACGCTGCTGAGGTTCGCCGGTTCCTGCCACTACAAGTGACAGGAACCGGCGAATCGGTCAGCCGTAGTTGCGGTCGATCGATTGCGACGGGGTCGGGCTCGGCTCGGTCTCCGCGACGCGCTTGTCGCTCGGGTGGGTGCCGGGCTCGATGCCCTTGAGGGTGCCGAGCAGTTCGATCTCGGACAAGGTGACGCCGCTGGCTCCCGCGGCCGGTGTCAGCACCAGGCGGTACTGCGTGTAGGCCTTGGGCGAGGCGACGCTGAACGAGCGGGTGTACGACGCCCACGCCCAGCTCTGACCGGTACGGCGATCCACCGTGGACCACGTCGTACCGTCGTTCGAGCCCTGGAGCTCCCACGCCGACGGAGCGACCCCAGTGGCGCCGCTGGTCAGCGTGTACATGCCCACCGGCCGGCCCTGCGGCAGGGCGACCGTGACGGTCGGTGCCGCACCGGTCAGCGTGACCTGCGTCTTGGCGTCGTTGTCGGTCAGCGCGGTGACATCGGAGCCGTCGCCCGCACCGACGACGGCGCCGGTGTCGGAGGTCGAGTCGTGCCACGTCGCCGGGTCCTCGCCCGGCTTCGTGATCGACGGCGGGGCGTCGTTGCGGCCGGTGCCCCACTTGGTCGGCTGGTCGGTCATCTCGAACTCGAGCTTGCCTCCGTTTGCGATCAGGTCGTGTGGCAGCGCGGTCGACGACCACGGGCGGCCGTTCACCCGCACGCTCTTGACGTAGATGTTCTTCGCCGAGTTCTGCGGCGCGCTGATCACCAGCTTCTTGCCACTGGCCAGCCGGACCGTCGCCTTGGTGAACAGCGGCGACCCGATCGCGTACGTCGGCGAACCGACCTGCAGCGGGTAGAAGCCGAGCGAGCTGAACAGGAACCACGACGACATCTCGCCGTTGTCCTCGTCACCCGGGTACCCCTGCCCGATCTCCGAGCCCAGGTACAGCCGGGACAGCACCTCACGCACCTTCTCCTGCGTCTTCCACGGCTGTCCGGCCACGTCGTACATGTAGGTGATGTGGTGCGACGGCTGGTTGCTGTGCCCGTACTGACCCATCCGGACGTCGCGGGCCTCGAGCATCTCGTGGATCGTGCCGCCGTACCCACCGGTGTGCAGCGCGTCCTCGGGGATGCTGAAGAACTCGTCGAGCTTCTTCGCCAGCCCGTCCCGGCCGCCGTAGATCGCGGCCAGGCCGGCCCCGTCCTGCGGCGTCGAGAACGCCATGTTCCACGCGTTCGTCTCGGTGTAGTCGTGGCCCCAGTCCTGCGGGTCGAACGTGCTGGGGGAGTTGCCCCAGACGCCGTCCGGTCCCTTGCCCTGGAAGAACCCGACTGCCGGGTCGTACAGGTGCACGTAGTTGCGGGCCCGGTTCAGGAAGTACTGGTAGTTGTCCAGGTACTCCTGCTTGCGCGGGTCGTTCTTCTTCGCCTGGTCGTACAGCGCCTTCGACAGGTTCGCGATGCCGAAGTCGTTGATGTAGCCGTCCATCGACCAGCTGAAGCCTTCACCGGTGGTGTTGGCCGTGTAGCCGTTGAAGGTGGACAGGTCCATCCCCTTGCGGCCGACGTTCTCCGACGGCGGTACGACGGTCGCGTTCTTGACCGCCGCGTCGTACGCCGCCTGGATGTCGATCCCCTTGACGCCCTTCAGGTACGCGTCCGCGAAGGCGACGTCGGACGACGTACCGACCATCAGGTTCGCGTAGCCGGGTGAGGACCAGCGGGAGATCCAGCCGCCGTCCTTGTACTGCTGGACGAACCCGTTGACCAGGTCACCGGCCTCCGGAGCCAGCAGCGAGTACGCCGGCCACACCGTGCGGTACGTGTCCCAGAAGCCATTGTTCACGTACGTCTGGCCGGCCACGATCTTCGAGCCGGTCGTGGTCGGGGTGTCGGCACCCACCTTCGGCGAGGTCGGCGACGCGTAGGTGATTACCGGCTTGGAGGCCGTACCGGTGTTCTCCGAGCCGTTGTTCGGGTAGAGGAACAGCCGGTACAGGTTCGAGTACAGCGTGGTCAGCTGGTCGGCCGTCGCGCCCTCGACCTCGATCGCGTTCAGCTTGGCGTCCCACGCGGCCTGGGCGGCGTCCTTGACCCGACCGAACCGCGATCCGGCCGGAAGTTCCAGCTCCAGGTTCTTCCGTGCTTGCTCCGTGCCGATCAGCGAGGTCGCGATCCGCAGCTGCACCTGGGTGGTCTTGGCGTCGAACATGAAGTAGCCACCAACGTTGGCGCCACCACCGTTCGCCAGCTTGCCGGAGGCAAGCACCTTCTGGTCGACGACGCCGTAGACGAACAGCCGGCCGGCACCTGTGGACAACCCGCTCTTGATGTCGCTGTAGCCGGTCACCACGCCGGTGGCCGGGTCGAGTGTCAGGCCGCCGTTGTTGTTGACGTTGTCGAACACCAGCGACGCCTTGCCGGCCGGGAAGCTGAACCGCAGCATCGCCGCGTGGTCGGTCGGCGCGATCTCGGCCGCGTTGCCGTTGTCGAACGTGACACCGTAGTAGTACGGCCGGGCGACCTCGTTGTCGTGGCTGAACGACCATGCGCGTGCCTTGCGGTCCGCGGTCGGGGTGTCGGCCGTCGACGGCATCACCTGGAAGGTCTGCCGGTCACCCATCCACGGGCTGGGCTCGTGACTGATCGACAGCGCCTGCATGGTCGGCTTGTTCGCCTCGTTGTTGCCCTTGGCGTAGTCGTACAGCCAAGAGGTCGACCCCGCATTCGTGACCGGCGTCCAGAAGTTGAAGCCGTGCGGTACGGCGGTCGCCGGGAAGTTGTTGCCCCGGGAGAACCCGCCGGTGGCGTTCGTGCCACGGGTGGTCAGCGCGAGGTCGGACGGGTGCTTGGCCGCGGTCTTCTGGGCCGCGCGGTCCGGGTTGATCGCGGCGGCGATCCGGATGTCGTCGACCCAGCCGCGGAAGTCGGCCGGCCCGGTCGGCTTGTCGTACCCGATCAGGATCCGCTTGATCGTCTTCCCGGCCGCGACCTTGCCGAGGTCCGCCTCGACGTTGTTCCACTGGTTGGTGGACAGGCCCTTGGCCTCGCCCTGACCGCGCGGGCTCAGCACGAACCCGTGGTGGTCGCGCGCCTTCAGGTCGCTCAGGTACGTGCCGTCCGAGAACGCCAGGTCGAGCGCGGCATACGTGCTCGGGTAGCTGAGGTCGCCGTCGACGTGCTCGGGGAAGATCTTGTACGACAGCCGGGTGTCCTTGCCGACCTTCAGGTCGACGTCGGAGATCCGGTTCCAGGTGTACCCACGGCCCTCGGCCTCTTGGTGGCCGGCGTACCGGAAGGACTTGACGCCGGTGAAGCCGACCCGGGCGCGGGCGTTGTACGCGCTGGTCGGGCCGGAGTCGAGCCGCGACTCGGCGACCGGGCCGGGTGGCGGCAGCGGGGCGCCGTTGGACAGGTACCAGTCCGCGAGCTGGACGATGTTCTCGCCGTGGTTCAGCGTGATGTCCAGCTTGAAGAACTTGTACGGCGTCTCGTTCGCGAAGCTGTACTCCTTGGTCTGGAACCGGTTCTCGAAGCTCTGGCCGGTCTGGGTGTCCAGCACGGTCCAGTTCGTGCCGTCGTTCGACCCCTGGACGGTGAAGTTCTGCGGGTCGCGGCCGTCGGCGTCGTTTGCCGAGGTCAGCGCGTACTTGCGGATCACCACCGGGACCGAGGTCTCGTAGACCAGCCAGCC
This sequence comes from Kribbella sp. NPDC026611, assembly GCF_040638345.1. NCBI lineage: Bacteria > Bacillati > Actinomycetota > Actinomycetes > Propionibacteriales > Kribbellaceae > Kribbella > Kribbella sp. NPDC026611. The sequence continues at coordinate 161,291 of NZ_JBEZYC010000009.1, read as the reverse complement.
GGTCGGCTGGAACACCAGCCACTTGGTGAACTTGTCACCGTCGGCGGCGTTGGTGGCGATCTCGCCGCCACCGGTGTTCTCACCGTTCGCGGTCACCTTGGTGACCTTGTCCATCTCGCTGCCGCCGATCCCGGTCGGCGTCGGACCGCGGACGCCGTCGGCGCGCGGTTTCCCGTCCGGACCGGTCTCGACCGTGTCCGCCGGGCCGGGCTGCGGCTGCCCGGACTCGAACGAAGTGAAGTACGACGTACCGCTGACCACCGGCTGCTCTCCGGCAGCGGGTGGTGCGGCGTGGGCTGACGTCATGGCAGATGACATTGTCACAACCAGACTCAGAGACGCGACGAGCCCCAGTGGGCGGCGGAGTTTCATCCACGCTCCTTGCACGGCCGGACCGGGCGCGACAGCTGTCCCCCGGCATGGGTGCGCGGCCCCGATGACAAGGTTGTCAGCCCGCGCCCGGGGTGATCCTCCCTACTGCAGTCACCCCTGGTCAATAGTTCGTAGCGCACTGTCGACACGTGATGGTGGTTCGACACACCGGCGGTAGGTTGAGGGCATGGACGAACGTGTGCTGGTCACGGGGGCCTCGGGGTTCATCGGACGGGTCGTCGTGGCTGCTCTGCGGGAGCGGGACGTGGCCGTGACCGCGGTCGATCGCGAGCCGCCGGACCCGTCCTGGGGCGACGGTGTGGACGTGGTGACCGGAGACCTGGCCGAGCAGGAGACCTGCATCGCCGCGTTCGAGACCAGGCCGACCGCGGTGGTGCACCTGGCCGCGCTGACGTCGGTGCTGCGGTCGGTCGACGCACCGATGCAGACCTTCGCGCAGAACGTCACCATCACGCAGGTGCTGCTGGAGCTGTCGCGGGGCAGTGGTGTGGACCGGTTCGTGCTCGCCTCGACCAACGCGGTCGTCGGCAACGTGGGTACGTCGACCATCACCGCCGACCTCCCGCTCCGGCCGCTCACGCCGTACGGCGCCACTAAGGCCGCCTGCGAGATGCTGCTCTCGGCGTATTCCGGGAGCTACGGGATCGCCACCGCCGCGCTCCGGTTCACCAACGTGTACGGACCGGGCATGTCGCACAAGGACAGCTTCGTCCCGCGGATGATGCGGGCAGCTCTCACCGGCACCGGCGTCCGGGTGTACGGCGACGGGCAGCAGCGCCGCGACCTGGTGTACGTCGACGACGTCGTCAGCGGCGTGCTGCGCGCGCTCGACACCCGGTACGACGGCCGCGCGATCATCGGCTCGGGCCGGTCGGTGTCCGTGCTCGAGCTGATCGACACCGTGCGGTCGGTGACCGGCTGCCCGGTGCCGGCCGAGCACATCGAGGCGCCGGCGGGCGAGATGCCGGCCGTCGTCGTCGACATCACCAACGACCTCGGTTACCGGCCGACGGTGTCGCTCGAGGACGGTCTGGCGCGGACGTGGCAATACTTCAAACAAGCGTGAGGAAGCACTGGCTGCTCGCAGTCTTCCTCGTGGCGGGTCTGGTCCTCCGCGTCCTCGCCGTCATCGCCTACCGCCCGGCGATCATCTACTCCGACTCGGTGCAGTACCTGACCAACCTGGAGAAGCTGAGCCCGGACCAGCTCAACCCGATCGGTTACGACCTCGTCCTCGGCCCACTGGTCTCGGCCGGTGGGCTGATGGGCGTGGTGATCGTGCAGCACCTCGTCGGCCTCGCGCTCGGGGTCGTGATCTACGCCCTGGCCCGCCGCCTCACTGTGTACCGCTGGCTGGCCGCAGTTGCTGCCGCGCCGATCCTGCTCGACGCCTACCAGGTGCAGATCGAGCAGAACATCATGGCGGAGACCACCTTCGACGCGATCTTGGTGGCGGTCCTCTGGCTCCTTCTGGCCCGCGGTGTCCCCGGCTGGCGGCGTGCAGCGGTGGTCGGCGTACTCATCGGCGCCGCCTTCGCGGTCCGGGCGATCGGCATGGTTCTGCTCATCGCTGTGGTGCTCTACCTCATCGTGGTCGGCAACGCCTGGCGCAAGCGCCGCATGGACGTCGTACGCCGAACAGCCGCGGCTATAGCCGGTTTCGTCATCGTCTTCGGCGCATACGTCGGCTACTACCACTCTGAGACCGGCCGGTGGGGTTTCACCGGTGCCGAGAACCAGGTCCTCTACGGACGGACCGCTACGGTCGCCGACTGCGCCAAGCTGCCGCTCAACGAAGGCACCCGGCTGTTCTGCCCCAAGGAGCCTCTCGGTCAGCGGCTCGGCGTCGACAAGTACGCGCACAACCACTACGGCGACCCGAACTGGCCCGGTCCGCTCCCACCCGGTACGACGAAACGCCAGCTGGCGACCGAGTTCGCGCATCTGGTGATCACGCACCAGCCGGTCGACGTCACCTGGGCGGCGCTGAAGGACTTCGCCAAGGGCTTCGCGCCGACGCGGACCAGCTCACCCAACGACGTACCGCTGGACCGCTGGCAGTTCCAGCTGACCTATCCCAACCTGCAGGACTCCAACACCGCCAAGGCAGCGGTGAAGTGGGGCGGCTCCGAGCCGCAGGTCTCGCACGTGCCCGCGGCAATCCTGCGTGCATATCAGCTGCACGGTGGCTACGCCTCTGGTTCATTCCTGGGACTCTGCGTGCTGCTGGCACTCGCAGCGGTAGCTGGACTGGGTCGGGCGAAGACTTCTGGTCTCCGGTCGGCCGCTCTGCTGCCCGCAGAAGCTGGCGTGATCCTGTTGCTCGGATCAGCAGCCTTCGAGTTCTCGTGGCGCTACCAACTGCCGGGACTTGTGTTCTTTCCGCTGGCCGGCGCGATCGGCTTGCGCGCACTGCTCGGCAAGGACCAGGCCCGCCCGGCGATGGCCGACTATCCGGACACCGTGGATTCCCTTGCTGTGCAGGACTTCGGCAAACGCGACTTCGCTCCGGTCGTCGTGGTGATTGCCGCGTACAACGAAGCGGGCGGCATCGGCCCGGTGCTCCAGAACATGCCCCGCACCTGCGCCGGCCTAGCCGTTGACGTCCTGGTGGTGGTGGACGGGTCCACCGACGACACGGCTGAGATCGCGAAGAACAACGGGGCCCACGTCTGCGTTGCCCCAAGCAACCGCGGACAGGGCGCCGCGCTACGGCTCGGGTACCACCTCGCCGCGGCGGGCGGAGCGGAGTACATCGTCACCACCGACGCGGACGGGCAGTATGACAACGACGAGCTGGAGGTGCTGCTCGAGCCGATCCTGCTCGGCCGGGCCGACTTCGTGACCGGGTCCCGCCGGCTCGGTGCGGAGGACGCGGACAGCCGGCTGCGCTGGGTCGGTGTCCGCGTTTTCGCTGCGCTGGCGTCAGTTCTGACCCGGCGGAAGCTGACGGACACGTCGTTCGGGTTCCGCGCGATGCGGGCCGAGCTGGCGACCGCGGTGACGTTGCGAGAGCCGCAGTACCAGTCGTCGGAGCTCCTGCTCGGTGCGCTCGCGCTCGGGGCACGGGTGGTCGAGCTGCCGATGACGATGCGGCGCCGCGGCGACGGCATCAGCAAGAAGGGGCCAGGGCTGGTGTACGGCGCGAACTACGGCCGCGTGATGACGACTACGTGGCTACGGGAGTACGCGCTGGGGCGGGCTCGTCGGCGCGCGAAGACCTGGCGAACACCAGCCGGTCGAACAGCAGGAACTTCACGATGAACAGCACCGCGTAGGTGCCGAGGTACGAACCGGTGACCAGAGCCGTCTTCCACGCGTACGACCCGACCGGCTGCACCAGGTGGTCGGTCACCGAGGTGACCACCGCGGCCGTGACCGCCGAGCCGATCACGATCATTGTGTAGGGCAACTTCTGCCCGCTGCGCCCCCAGGTCCAGCGCCGGTTCAGCACGTAGTTCGGGACCGCTCCGGCCAGCCACGCGACCAGCGTCGCGGCGATCGCCGGCGTCCCGAACCAGTAACACAGAGCGAACGCCACCTGGCTGACCACGGTGGCGACTACGGAGGACGCCGAGTACCTCGCCCACAGCAACCATCGCGGGTGGCGCGGACCGGATCCGCTCAAGACCTTGGTAAGAGCACGCATCGCGGCCTATTCTGCACCCCCGCGCCCGTTGTGAGCAGGGCGAAGCAGATTCTCAGCCGATTGCCAGCGAATAGATGACTCCCGTCACGTTACTGGAGCGGGTACTCGGGATAGGAAAGACAGTGAAGGGTCACGTCCCCAACGGAAGGCGGCCGAGCCGTGCGCGTACTCGTCCTGGGCGGTGACGGTTACCTAGGGTGGCCGACTGCACTGCATCTTTCCGACCGCGGCCACGACACGGCCGTGCTCGACAACTTCGCCCGTCGCGGTTACGACCGGGAGCTCGGGGTCGAGAGCCTGGTCCCGATCGAGGACCTGGAGACCCGGGTCGCCGCGTGGGAGGAGGTCTCCGGCCGGAAGATCCCGGCGTACTCCGGCGACCTGCTCGACGCCGACTTCGTCTACCAGGTGCTGACCGAGTTCGAGCCGGACGCGATCGTGCACTTCGCCGAGCAGCGGGCGGCGCCGTACTCGATGATCGACCGTGCGCACGCGGTCTACACCCAGCACAACAACGTGGTCGGCACGCTGAACCTGATGTACGCGATCGCCGAGACGAACCCGGACATCCACCTGGTGAAGCTCGGCACGATGGGCGAGTACGGCACGCCCAACATCGACATCGAGGAAGGCTGGCTCGAGGTCGAGCACAACGGCCGCAAGGACCGGATGCTCTACCCGAAGAAGCCGGGCTCGTTCTACCACCTGAGCAAGGTGCACGACTCGCACAACCTGGAGTTCGGCTGCCGCATCTGGGGCATGCGGGTCACCGACCTCAACCAGGGCGTCGTGTACGGGCAGCAGACCGACCAGACCGTGCTGGACGCGCGGCTGGCCACGCGGTTCGACTACGACGCGGTCTTCGGCACTGTGCTCAACCGCTTCGTCATCCAGGCCGTGCTGGGCGAGCCGCTGACCGTCTACGGCACCGGTGGTCAGACCCGTGGCTTCCTGGACATCCGGGACACTGTGGAGTGCATCCGGCTCGCTGTGGAGAACCCGGCGGACGCCGGTGAGTTCCGCGTGTTCAACCAGATGACCGAGAGCTTCTCTGTGTCCCAGCTGGCCGAGCTGGTGGCCGAGCGCTTCGCCGGGCCGGTCCAGGTGGAGCACCTGGAGAACCCGCGCGTCGAGCAGCCCGAGCACTACTACAACGTGAAGCACACGGGTCTGGTCGGCCTCGGCCTGCAGCCGCACCTGCTGTCGGACACGCTGATCGAGTCGATGTTCGACATCGTCTCGGCCAACAAGGACCGGGTGGACCACGCGGCGCTGCTGCCGACGGTCCGCTGGAAGGGGACCCTCAAGCAGGGCTGAGCTTCGACCGCACCAGGTCGGTGAAGCGCCGCGCCGCCGGTGTGGCAGCGTGGCCGCTCGGCAGGACCAGATCGACCCGGCGCTCCAGCTGTACCCCGGCCAACGGGACCAGCTGGAGCGCCTCGTCCGACCTGGGGTGCAGGGTGAAGTCCAGCCCCTGCGGTACGAGTGCGACGCCTACACCGGCGCCGACCAGGTCGAGCACCATCACCCACTCGTTCACCTCGCAGACGATCTGGCGCTCCAGGCCCGCTGCGGCGAACGCGCGGTCGATCTCGGTCCGGATCGCCCAGGCCGGTGGCGGCTCCACGAACCGCTCACCGGTCAGCTGCTCCAGCCGTACCGCGGACGCCTGAGCCAGCGGGTGATTCCGTGGACAGGCCAGCACGACCGGCTCGGCCAGCAGCGGTACGACGTCAAGGCCGGGCGGATCGTGGTCGAGCAGCCCGACCAGGCCGCAGTCCAGACCACCGTCCAGCACCAGCCGGACCATCTCCGACGCACCCCGCTGCATGACCGAGATCCGCACCCGCGGATGAGCCAACGCGAACTCAGCGAGCCAGTCGGCGAACGGCAGCGTGTGCCCGGTCGTCTGCAGCGCACCGATGCGCAGGTGCCCGGCCAGCGCACCGTGGACCTCTTGCACGGTCTGCCGGGCCGCTGCCGCCGCCTCCAACGTGCGGCGAGCCAGTGGGACGAGCGCCTCGCCCTCAGCGGTCAGCCGGACCGGTCTGGTCCCGCGGACGAACAGAAGCGCGTCCACGTCCTTCTCCAGCGCACGGATCGAGGTGGACAGACCTGACTGCACGATGTGCTCGCGGCCGGCCGCCGTCGTGAAGCTGCGCTCCTCGGCGAGCGCCACGAAATGCCGGAGATGGCGAAGTTCCATGGCTAGTATCTACAGCAGAGATGGAAGCTATCTCAACCAGTCGGTGCGGAGCTGGTATCGCGGCCGGGTTCTGCCCGGTTCCAATGAACTGTGACGACAATCAGTGCTACTCGTACTTCCGCCCGGCACCTGACCGGGTTCTGGTTCGTGGCCGCGGCTTTCCTGACCCTGATGGCCTTCGGCACCGTGCCGACGCCGCTGTGGCCGATCTACCAGGTCCGCGACCACTTCGGCGCGATCACCGTGACCGTCGCCTTCGCCGTGATGGTGATCGGCGCGGCCGGTGGCCTCGGCTTCCTCGGCCATCTCTCCGACCGGTTCGGCCGGCGGCGGATCATCCTGCCGGCCCTACTCACCGGGATCGCGTCGGCCGCAGTACTCGCGATCTGGCCGCAGCTGCCCGGTCTGCTGGTCGGCCGGATCCTGACCGGGCTCGCCATCGGCCTGATGGCGTCGACGGCCACGGCGTACCTCACCGATCTGTACCGCGAGGCTCGGCCGGAGGCGGCGCCGACGTTCCCGGCGCTGGTCGCGACCGTGTCGAACCTCGGCGGGCTGGCGCTCGGCCCGCTCGTCGCGGGCGTGCTGGCGCAATGGGCGCCGGCGCCGGTGCGGACGTCGTACCTGATCTTCGGTGGGCTGATGGTGGTTCTGCTGCTGATGGTGCTGTCGAGTCCGGAGACGGTCGACACCGAGCTCGCGGACCAGGACCGGCCGGTGCGGTTCGCGGTCCGTTCGGGGCAGCAGTTTGCCGCGGCCGCTGCGCTCGGGTTCTTCGCCTTTGCGGTGATGGGCCTGTTCTCCTCGCTCGGCGCGATCATCGTGCGCGGCGAGCTCGGCATCACGTCGTACTTCGTCGGCGGGCTGGCGCCGTTCGTGACGTTCGCTGCCTCGGCGGTGGCGCAGCTGGCCGTCGGCCGGATGGCGTACCGGCGGGTGCTGGTCCTCGGCACGGTGCTGTTCCCGCTCGGGCTCGCGCTGACGGCGGTGTCGCTCTACCACCCCGTGCTGTGGCTGTTCCTGGTTGCGGCCGCGTTCGCGGGCTCCGGCGCGGGCCTGCTCTTCAAGAGCGCGGTCGCCGAAACGGTCATCGCTGCCGACCCGGCGTCCCGCGCCGGCGTCCTCGCGATGTTCTTCGTCATCTCGTACGTCGGTATGGGCCTGCCCTCGATCGCCTTCAGCCTGATCATCCGCCACCTCGCCCTGCCGCCGACCATGATCGCGTTCGCGATCGCGCTGTCCGTCGGTGCGTTGGCCGCGGTCACGCAGTCGGTGCGGAGGCGCTGACGAGGATGGTCGGGAGCGCCGCGAGGAAGCGGTCGCGGCGCCCGCGGCGGGACTGTTCGCTCAGCCAGGACGTGGCGTCCTGCTGGGTGATCAGCGCCTTCTCGACGGCAGCTGCCGCGGCTGACTTCAGTTGCTGGGCCAGTTGGGCGTGGTCGGTGACGACCTCGGTGTGGACTGCGACCTCGACGTCGGTGAACCTGGCGTCGAGGAGCAGGTCGCGCAGGCTTCGAGCGGCGCGTGGGACGACGGTGCGGGACTCCAGACCGAGCAGTACGACGTCGGTGAGGTCCTGGTCGGAGCTGTCGATCATGAGGAAGCCGTAGTCCTGACCGCCGAGCACGATCCGCCCGCCAGGGCGCAGTACGCGTCGTGCCTCGGCCACGGTCGGGACCGGGTCCTCGAGCAGGTGGAACAGCCGTAGGGCCCGGTAGCCGTCCATCGACTCGTCCTCCAGCGGCAGGTCGTCCGACCATGCCACGTGGAACACCGCGCCCGGCGCCCGCTCCCGCGCCGCCTCGACAGCCTCCGGATCCGCGTCCACCCCGGTCACCTTGAGGCCCTTCGCGGCGAGCTCCGCCGCCGCATGCCCGGCCCCGCACGCCACGTCGACGACGGTCGCGCCCCGGCGCAGCCCGAGCATCCGGTACGACGCCACCCGCAGCTCAGCCGCCCCGAGCCGCTCCTCGATCCGGTCCAGAAAACCCATACACCCACGCTGCAACTTCAGGTCCACCTGAAGTCAACTGGTTGAGCCTCGGACAGACGGTCAGTCCATCGAGACCTTGTCGAAGGTGGTGGTGGTGTAGCGGACGTCGAGGGGGATCTCGTCGCCGACCGCGGGCGGTGCGACCGCGGACGGGAGGAACAGCATGCTGGCCTGCATGTGCGGCGGCTCGGCGAACCAGCGTTGCTTGCCCTCGATGGAGAACGGGGAGAGCGCCATGCCGGCCGCGTCCAGGCTGCCCTTCGCCATCGCGATCGCGCGCTGGCGGACGGTGGCGGCCGCGGTCGGTGCCTCCAGGCCGACGCCGTGCGCCGTACCACCGGAGACGATCACGATGTGCCCGTCGCCGCTGACGCGGCGCTGCCGGTAGCCGACCCGCTCGCCGCGGCGTACCGAATGCACGTCCAGCACGGTCGCGCGCACCGACAGCGCACCACGGTCGCCCAGCCACAGCCCGGTGCCCATCCGCAGCTTCACGTTGTCACCGATGTCGGCGAGCTTCTGCGACGGTACGTGGGACACCCAGAGCGTGCCCTTGCGTACGTCGAGCGCCGCCTTCGCCAGCTGCTGCGCCTCGCGCAGGTTGGCCGACGTACCGCCGGCGCCCATCGGGAAGTGCAGCGACCAGCCCTCGAAGCGAATCCGGTCCAGCGCGTTCAGCAGCATCGTGTGCCGCAGTTCGCGGGCCCCGATGCCGTGCCGGCGCATCGACGTCATCACCTCGATCAGCACCCGGCTGCCGGCCGGGATCGAGACCAGGTCGGCCAGCCGGCTGACCGTGTGGATCACGTTCTTGCTGTGCGGTACCTCGAGGAACGGCCGCCACGGCGACAGCACGACGACGTCCTCGCGCGGGTCCGGCGGTACCTCGAAGTAGGTGCCTACGGCAACCGTCCGGGCGCCGAGCGCGCGCGACTCGGCGAGCAGCCGCTGGTTGCCGAACCCGTACCCGTTGCCCTTGGCCACCGGGACGACGTCGGGGTGCCAGGTGGAACGAAGGTGGTCACGCCAGCGGTCGGAATCGACGTGCAGGACTAGGGGCATGGTGTCAACGCCGTCTCATGTAGAGGTCGAATGCGGTGTAGAGCGCCTTGTTCAACGGCAGGTCCCACTCACCGACGTACTCGACGGCCTCGCCGCCGGTGCCGGTCTTGAACTGGATCAGCCCGACGTGCGGGTCGTTCGGGTCCAAGGTGTCGGTGATGCCCCGTAGGTCGTACACGGACGCACCCGCGGCGAGTGCGTCCGACATCATGCGCCACTGGATCGCGTTCGACCCGCGCACGTCCCGTTTGGCGGTCGAGCTGGCACCGTAGGAGTACCAGGAGTGACCGCCGACCCGGACCCAGATCGTCGACGCGACCAGGTCGCCCTCGTGGTGGGCGTTGTAGATCCGGAAGTCGCAGCAATCGGCCGGCTGGTACGCCATCGCGGCGTACATCTTCTCGAAGTACGGCAGCGGCCGCGGGGTGAAGTGGTCGCGCTGCGCGGTCTCGACGTACAGCTGGTGGAAGGCCTTGATGTCCTCCGGCCCGCCCTGCGTCACCTCGACGCCGGCCTTCTCCGCCTTCTTGATGTTGCGCCGCCACAGCTGGTTCATGCCCTTGAGCAGGTCGTCCTGGCTGCGACCGGCCAGCGGCAGCTGGAAGACGTACTGCGGTTGTCCCGCCGCGAACCCGTCGGCGATTTTCGGCGCCTTCCAGCCCAGGCTGCGCAGCTGGTTGGTGACCGTGGCCCCGGACGGCTCGATCACGTCCGGCCGGACGTCGCCGAGCTTGGGCTGCTGCCCACCGGCGATCGCGTCCTTGATCGTCTTCGCGGTCCAGCGCCGGGTGGCGACCGGCGGACCCATGCGGACGCCGAACGCGCCGCGCTGCTGCAGGTGCTCGGCCAGCGGTCGCAGGAAGCGGCCGAGGTCGATGGCGTCCCAGTCGATGACCGGGCCCTCCGGCAGGTAGGCCAGGTACCGCTTGACCTTCGGCATCTGCCGGTAGAGGACCAGACCGGCACCGAGCAGCTCGCCCGGGTTGCCCGCCTCGTACCAGCCGAGTGACTCCGCTTTCCACTCGCTCTTCACCGCGGCCCACCCCGGGGTCTGCAGGAAGCTCGCCGACGGCTGGGCCGCGATATATGCGGCGTGCTCGTCGGTCGAGATGGTCCGAATGCTCAAGTCACTCACGGGGGGTCAGAGTACCGGCCCAGCCTGGAGATCCCCAGCTGAGCCGGTTTCTGATCAAACCCGCGCGAGCAGCTGCTCGGACAGATCCCACAACCGGGTGGTTGGTGGCGAACTGGTGCTCCCAGCCCTCGGGCGTGCGGTGCAGCGGCTCGGCCATCACCCCAGGGTGACCTCCGCGCCGGCCACGGCGAGCGCGCGGGCGGTCTCGACGCCGATACCGGAGGTGCCTCCGGTTAGCAAGTCCGCTAGGTTTGGGTTTCTCGGAGGGAGGGGGAGATGGCTGCTACGGGGGAGCGTCCGCTGCGCGCGGATGCCCAGCGGAACCGCGATCAGGTCGTCGCCGCGGCGGCGAAGGCGTTCACGAAGTGCGGGCTGGAAGCGACGCTCGAGGGCATCGCGAAGGACGCCGGCGTCGGCATCGGCACGCTGTACCGGCACTTCCCGACCCGCGAGCTGCTGATCGAGGCGGCGTACCGGAACGAGCTCACCGCGGTCTGCGACGCGTCAGCCGAGCTGCTGGCGAAGCTGCCGCCGGACCAAGCGCTACGGGCCTGGATGGATCGCTTCATCGACTACATGGCCCGCAAGCGCGGGATGGCCGACGCACTGCGCGCCGTCTTCGCCTCCGGTGCGAACCCGTACGCCCAGAGCTTCGACCTGCTCGTCGGCGCCGTGCAGCCGCTGCTGGACGCCGGTGCGGCGGCGCAGCAGATCCGGTCCGACATCACCCCGGCTGATCTGCTGGTCAGCATCAGCGGCGTGGGTGGTGCCGCGGCCGACGACAGGGAGCAGGCGGGCCGCCTGCTCGACCTGCTGATGGACGGCCTGCGGTACCGGGCCTGACATGCAGCAGGTCGCACTGGTGACGGGCTCCACGTCAGGCATCGGAGCGGCCACGGTACGGCGGTTCGCCGCCGACGGCATGCGCGTCGCTGTGCACTCGCGCTCCAGCCGCGTCGCCGGAGTGGAACTGGCGGCCGAGCTGGGCGGCTCGTACCACCAGGCGGATCTCTCGGACGACGCGGCTGCCAGTGCGCTGGTCCCGAGCGTGCTGGCCGAGCACGGGCGGCTCGACGTACTGGTCAACAACGCCGGCATCAGCTGGCCGGTGCCGCACGACGACCTCGAAGGGCTGACCGCGGACGACTGGCGACGACTACTGGACGTCAACCTGATCGCTCCCTGGCTGCTGTGTACCGCGGCCCTCCCGGCGCTGCGCGAGTCCGGCGGCTGCATCGTCAACGTGACCAGCCACGCCGGCGTTCGACCTAAGGGCAGCTCGGTGGCGTACGCCGCCTCCAAGGCCGCACTGAACCACGTCACGAAGCTCCTGGCTGCCGCGCTCGGACCTGAGGTGCGAGTCAATGCGGTAGCGCCCGGGCTGGTCGACACTCCACTCACCGAGTCGTGGACCGCAGCCCAAGACCTGTGGAAAACCACCAGTCCGATGCGTCGTGCCGCTCAACCCGACGACGTCGCTGACCTCATCGCCGCGGTTGTCCACAACTCTTATCTGACAGGCGAAGTCATCCTCTTGGACGGCGGCCTGAACCTGCGCTGATTTCTGTCGGTGCGCCCCTCTACGCTCGCCGGGTGTCTTTGGGTCGAGACTTTCAACGGTTGTGGGTTGCGTTCACTGTCAGCGCCGTCGGATCGGCGGTAGGCCTCGGAGCACTGCCGCTGGTCGCGGTGCTGGTGCTCGATGCCAGTGCGGTCCAGGTGTCGCTGCTCGCGGCCTTGTCCGCCTTGGCCGGAGCCGCTCTCGGCCTGCCGATGGGCGACTTCATCGAGCAGCGGCGGAAGCGGCCGGTGATGATCGCGGCCGACCTGCTGCGGTTCGCCGTTCTGCTGTCCGTGCCGATCGCGGCGCTCTTCGATGCGCTGACTTATGCACAGCTGTGCATAGCGGGTGTCGTGCAGTCGGCCGCGACGATCGCGTTCCAGGCGGCGAGCGGCGCGCACCTGAAGGCGCTGGTTCCGGCGGCCGGGCGGGCGGAGGCGAACAGCAAGTTCGAGCAGACCAACTGGGTGTCGCTGACCGTCGGTCCGGCGCTCGGTGGCGGGCTGGTCAGCCTGGCCGGCGCGACCGTGACGATGGCGGTCGACGCGGTGTCGTTCCTCGGATCGGCGATCGGGATCCGGCGGATCGCCGTACCCGAGCCGGAGCCGGTGCGGCGGGAGGGCAAGGCGGATCTGACTGCGGGCTGGCGGTACATCCTGCGGCACCACGGGCTGCGGGCGCTGTTCTGGAACTCGCAGCTGTTCGGTGGTCCGGTGATGATGACGCCGCCGTTGCTGGCGGTGTTCATGCTGCGCGACCTGGGGCTGGCGCCGTGGAGCTACGGGGTGTTTCTGGGGGTCTCCTGCATCGGAGGGGTGATCGGTGCGCGGATGGCACCCCGACTGACCCGGCGGTACGGGCTGCACTGGATGCTGCTGGTCTTCGGCGTACTGCGGGCTCCCTGGATGCTGCTGTTTCCGCTGGCGCAGCCCGGTGCGAGCGGCTTCGTGCTGCTGACCGTTGCGGAGCTCGGCCTGTTGGTGGGCGCGGGTGCGTTCAACCCGTCGTTCGCGACGTACCGCATGGAGGTCACGGAGGACGGTCACATGGCACGGGTCGTGGGAGCGTGGGCCATCACCTCGCGGTGTGTGCAGCCGGCGTTCATCGCGCTCGGTGCTGGGCTCGTGGCGCTGATCGGGATGCGCGGCACACTGTGGGTCGCTGGTGCTTGCTGCACGCTCAGCGCCGTACTGCTGCCGTGGCGGTCGGCTAAACCAGCTCCATTGCCTGAGCCAGCCTGACGATCGGGCCCATGATCCCGCCCGGCTGAGCGTCGAGGTACTGCGCCGCCTGCTCGGGTGGCAGGACCAGGACCTCGGTGACCTGCTCGCCGTCGTCGGGGTTGGTGGGCGGGCCCTCGATGACGACGTCCGCGACGACGTTGGCCCAGTAGGAGACCGGGTGCGGGAGGTGCGGTCGGTACGGCGCCGGACGGCGGTGGTCGGCGCGATGCGCACCGAGCCAGGTGAGCTCGCCGGTCACCCGGGCGCCGGCTTCCTCGATCAGCTCACGACGGACCAGTTGCTCGATCGTCTCGCCCGGCTCGCGGGTGCCGCCGGGCAGGAAGCGCCAGCCGAGGTCGTTGCCGCAGACAACGATTCCGCCAGGCGTCCGGGCGACGACGTGCACGTTGCTGATCAGCTCGTCCGGCGGCGGCTCGACGGTGAACCGGACGTCGAGCTCACCCCACTCCCAGTAGCCGGGGGCGAACAGTTCGGGGAAACGGTCGGCCCACGGCTGCATGCGCTCATTCTGCGCTACCGTCTGCGCCATGGCCCACGCAGACCCGGATCCCGAGCGCAGCACCGAGTCCGCGGCCGACCCCGACGCCGAACCGCCCACCCCGTCAGATCCTGCAGGCGACCCGGAGGCCGACACCGAGGCTGACAACGAGCCCGACGCCGAGGCCGAACCGCAGCCGGATCCCGAGAAGGCGCAGCGGACCGAGGCCCGGTTCCTCTGGATGTGCGGGTGGCTGACGCTGCTCGTCGGCGTGTTCCTGCTGTCCGACAACCTGCGTGACAACGGCAAGTACGGCGCCGGCGCCTGGCTCGGAGTGGTCGTCGTCGTGCTGTGCCTGCTCGCGCTGATCGCGGCGTACGTCCTCTGCGCGCTCGACCGGAGCAGCCTGCGGACTCGGCTGGTCGGTCCGGTGGACCTGTTCCAGCTGACGACCGTGCTGATGCTGGTCACGATCATCGTCGGCGTCCTGGTGCCGCCGCAGAACCGCACCGCGCTCGCGCTGATCCTCCCGTGGGGCCTCAGCTACTGGCTCTACAACCTGCCGCGAACTACTTCAGATGAGTCCTGAGGTAGTCCATATCGGCCTTCTGGCCCTCGGTGCCGTTGGGCGTCTCGACGACGACCGGAGCGCCGGCGGCCTGCACGACCGCGACGATCTGGGCCGGGTCGATGTGACCCTCCTCGAAGTTGCTGTGCCGGTCCGCGCCGGAGGCGAACTCGTCGCGTGACCCGTTGGCGTGCACCAGGTCGATCCGGCCGGTGATGGCCTTGACCCGCTCGACGACCGTGGTCAGATCCTCGCCGGCCGCGTGGAAGTGGCAGGTGTCCAGGCAGAAGCCGACGTTCTCCAGGCGGTCGTTGCCCGACGCCTGAACCGCCTCCCACAGCCGCGCGATCCGGTCCAGCTGGCGGGCCATCGCGTTTTCACCGCCCGCGGTGTTCTCGATCAGCAGCGGGACCGGGAGCTCGGCCCGCTCGATGCACTTGCGCCAGTTGTCGAAGCCGGCCTCCGGGTCGTCCTCGTCGCCGACGTGGCCGCCGTGCACGATCACGCCCTTGACGTCGATCTCGGCCGCCTTGTCGAGCGTCTGCTGCAGCAGCTTGCGGCTGGGGATGCGGATCCGGTTGTTCGTGTTCGCCACGTTCAGCCGGTACGGCGCGTGCACGTAGAGATCGACGCCTGCGCTGGCAGCGCGCTCCTTCAGCGCCTCTTCGCCGTCGGCGTACGCGAGCTTGGGTGCCTTGTAGTCCTGCGGGTTGCCGAGGAAGAACTGCACCAGGTCGGCGCCGCGGGCGGCCGCCTCGGCCAGCGGGTCTTCCTGGTCCACGTGGGCACCGAGCTTCACAGTCATGACCCCACCCTAGAACCGCCCTCGGACAGTTGCCGATTCCTCCCCGTCCCGATCTCAGTCACCCCATCCGGCGGACCGGGTCACCGTCCGCTCAGCACTGGCCTGCTGCACGGGACGCCCCTCGAACTCGGTGGACAGCACGATGTGGGTGTTCATCTCGCCGTGCTCGCCCAGCCGCTCGAACAGGCCCTCCAGATGGCGCATGGACGTGACCCGCACCCGCAGCATGGAGCAGGAGTTGCCACTGAGCTTGTGGATCTCCAGCACCTCCGGGAAGTCCTCGGCGCGGGTCGTCTTCAGCAGGCAGCGGCCCGTAGTGCACCGCATCTGTACGAAGGCCGACAGCGGCTGACCGGCTCGGGCCGGGTCGACCTCGGCGCGGTACCCCGTGATCACACCGGCCTCCTCGAGCCGCCGTACCCGGTCCGCGACGGCCGGTGGGGACAGGTTCACCCGCTTGCCGAGCTGGTTGAAGGACAGGCGGCCGTCGGACTGCAGCTCCGCCAGGATCTGCCAGTCGGTCGAGTCCAGATCGCGCTCCTGAAAGGTCATGTCCCCAGAACACCTTCGAGATCGCTCCTCCACAAGGCCTGACGCCTTTCATTGTGCCTTCAGCGGCGAGGCGCGCCTTTCTAGCGTGGTAGGCATGCTGATCCCCGTCGTTCTCGCCGCCGCCCTGATGAACGCCGCGATGGTCGCTGCCAGCGCAGTGAGCGCCATCCTGATCGCCGACGACCTCGGTCCAGCGCTGGCTGGTCTACCCAACACAGCAGGGGTGCTGGGCACGGCAGCCGGCGCCATGCTCGTCGGCCGCTGGACCGGCCGGATCGGACGCGCCCAAGCCCTCCGGACCGGGTACGGCGTCGGCGTCGCCGGCGGAGCGCTCGCCGTACTGGCCGCTGTGGGTATGCCGATCGCCCTCCTCTTCGCCGGCATGTTCCTGCTCGGTGTCGGCAACGCTGCGAGCCTCTTGTCCCGGTACGCCGCGGCAGACGTCGTACCGCCGGCACGACGGGCCCGTGCGATGAGCACTGTCGTCTGGGCCAGCACTGTGGGCGCAGCGGGTGGACCGTTCCTCATGGCGCCCTCGCAGTCGTTCGCCTTGTCCTTTGGGCTTCCTGCGCTGGCTGGTCCGTTCCTGCTCGCACTAGCTGCCGTGTTTGCCGCACTGGTTGCCTCTAGCTACCTACGTACCGCTCCGGCTCAGGCGCCTGTGCCTGCTGAGGTCACGTCTCATGGCACAGGAGTGTTGCTGCCTGCTGCGGTGATGATCGTCGGCCAGTTGGTGATGGTCGGACTGATGACCGCCGTACCAGTGCATGCGCATCACCACGGCGACGGTCTGGGTCTGCTTGGCCTGATGCTGTCCGCTCACACGCTGGGCATGTTCGCTCTGTCCCCGCTGACCGGCTGGTGCATCGACCGCTTCGGCGCGCGTCCAGTGGCCACCGCGGGCCTGGCTCTACTACTGGCGTCCGGAGTACTCATCACGCAGACCGGTCTGCTCTTCACACCGGCCCTCTTCCTCCTCGGCTACGCGTGGAACCTCTGCTACCTGGCTGGCAGCGCCCAGCTCTCCACCGCCCTCGAGAGCAAGGTCGAATCGTCGATCTGGACCATCTCCGCAGCCGCCACGGCCAGCTCCCCCTGGCTCTTCACGCTTGGCGGCTTCCCCCTGCTGTCCGCGTTCGCCTGTGCGCTGGCCGCGCCGCTCCTGGTATGGACACTCCGGCTCCGGAGAGTGACAATGATCGACGCGTCGTGATCGAAAGCGGCCTGTGGATATGGTCAAGAGGCCGTCCGGACGCTGGTATTCTCTTGGTTGTGGCCCGGTCCATCGACCGGGCTCGTTGCTTGGCGCCGGCGGCAAGTGCCGGTGCGGAGCAGACAATCGCATCGCCCTCCTGCCACGGAGAGACCGTGGCCGCCAAAGTCCGAAGGAGGTGGAGTTCGCGCATGCGTCGTTACGAAGTCATGGTGATTCTCGACCCGGAGCTCGATGAGCGCACCGTTGAGCCGTCGATCGACCAGTACCTGAACATCGTCCGCAAGGAAGGTGGCACGGTCGAGAAGCTCGACATCTGGGGTCGTCGGAAGCTCGCCTACGACGTCAAGAAGAAGTCCGAAGGCATCTATGCCGTCGTCGACCTGACCGCCGAGCCGGCGGTCGTGAAGGAGCTCGACCGTCAGCTCACGCTGAACGAGTCGATCCTGCGCACCAAGGTCATCCGGCCGGACCAGCACTGAACCTGGGGTCGTCCTCAGCCATCGGTACTGTCGGCACCGGCCGCTATTACTGACAGCTGTAGACACAGCCACACCCGATAGCAGGAGGAACGGCAATGGCAGGCGAACCACCCATCACCCTGATCGGAAACCTCACGGGTGATCCGGAACTGCGATTCACGCCCTCAGGGGCGGCGGTGGCGAATTTCACCATCGCATCCACTCCGCGGACGCTGGACCGGCAGAGCAACGAGTGGAAGGACGGGGAGACCCTCTTCATCTCGTGCTCGGTCTGGCGTCAGGTCGCCGAGAACGTTGCCGAGTCCCTGACCCGTGGTTCCCGGGTCGTCGTGCACGGGCGCCTGAAGGCGCGCAGCTACGACGACCGCGACGGGAACAAGCGCACCGTCTTCGAGTGTGACGTCGAGGAGATCGGCGCCAGCATGCGGTACGCGACGCTGAAGATCTCCAAGACCTCGCGTTCCGACGGTGGCGGCGGTGGCTTCGGTGGTGGCGGTGGCAACCAGGGCGGCGGCAACCAGGGTGGTGGCTACGGCGGCGGCCAGGGTGGCGCCCCGCAGCAGAACGACCCCTGGGCGACGCCGCAGGGTGGTGGCGGCCAGTCCGCCCCGCAGAACGACCCCTGGGCCAGCCAGGGCGGCGGCTCGATGGAAGAGCCTCCGTTCTGATCTGCCCGACCAACCCGTAAGTGACCATTCCGGCATTCGTGCCGGGCTCTAGTAGGAAGAGAGCACCACAATGGCCAAGATCATTCGGAAGCCGAAGAAGAAGGTTTGCGGCTTCTGCAAGGACAAGAGCCCGTACGTCGACTACAAGGACACCGCGCTGCTGCGCAAGTTCATCTCGGACCGCGGCAAGATCCGCGCCCGCCGGGTGACCGGGAACTGCGTGCAGCACCAGCGCGACGTGGCCACCGCAATCAAGAACGCTCGTGAGGTGGCACTGCTGCCGTACACGAGCACGGCTCGCTGAGGGAGGCGCGGACCATGAAGCTCATCCTGTCTCAGGAGGTCGAGGGCCTCGGGGCTCCCGGCGACATCGTCGAGGTCAAGGACGGCTACGGCCGGAACTACCTCGTCCCGCGCGGCCTGGCCATCGGCTGGACCCGTGGCGCCGAGAAGCAGATCCAGACGATCAAGCGGGCGCGCGACGCCCGGGCGATCCAGGGCAAGGAGCACGCGAGCGAGGTCAAGAACCAGCTCGAGCAGCTCTCGGTGAAGCTCGACGTCAAGGCCGGTGACACCGGCCGCCTGTTCGGCTCGGTCACCCCGGCCGACATCGCCGGCGCCATCAAGGCCGCCGGCGGACCGCTGGTCGAGAAGCGCGCGATCGCTGTCGGATCGCCGATCAAGACCACCGGCAAGCACCAGGTCTCGGTGCAGCTCCACCCCGAGGTGGCCGCCACGGTCCGCCTCGAGGTCGCTGCGGTCTGACCCAGCACCCTCGAAGGCCCGTGCCACCCACACCGGGAGGCACGGGCCTTCGCTACTTCTTCACGACCTTCGGCCAGGTCGCCGGTGCCGGGTCCGTGCTGCCGCTGCCGTCATCGGACTTGATCACCTTGGGCCAGGTCGCCGCCACCGGGTCCGACCCGGAGCCGGTGGCGTCCGGCTCCTGCATCTTCGGCCATTCGGGCGGCGGTGGATCCTCGTCCGCCACCGCGGCCACCGGGGGCAGCAGCAGCGCCAGCCCGGTCAGCAGCGCGATTGCCGTTCGGCCGAGCGTTCTCACTGCTTGTCCAGCGCGTACAGGACGTCGTCGTGGCCGTCGTAGTGGACGACGATGGCGTGCGTACCGGCGATACCCCACGGACGCGCCGTGGTGTCCGCGAGCACCCGCTGCGAGCGTCCAGGATTGACCAGGTACAGATCGCCGCTGACGGTGCCGTAGATCGACGTACCCTGCAGCGACAGCGGGTGGAAGTCGTTGATGTGCACGCTCTTGTGGGTGCTGAAGTTGATCAGGCACGGGCCCCAGGCGGCGACCCGGTTGCCGGGGTCCGGGAGCCAGCTCCAGCCGTCCACGTCCGAAGCACCGGCGTTCTGGCAGGTCGCGACGACCGAGCCGTCCACCGTCGACTGCACGGACGGGATCACCGTCTCCGGCGTCGCCGTGTTCCAGGCGACCAGCACCCGGCCTGGGCTGGCCGACACGATGTGGTTGATGTCCTTCGCGCCGGCCGGCTTCTTCAGCCCGACGATCTGCTGGTCCTTGCCGGGCTGGCTCCAGTACAAGGGGCCTGTGTAGCGCGCGGACAGCATCCGGTCGCCTTCTGCGAGCAGGATCGTCGCCAACCGCTTCACGTCGGTCAACGGCTTGAGCTCGCCACCGCTCACCACGCTCGCTTCGGTGCCGGAGCTCAGCACCACCAGGGGCGAGGTGCCGAAGAACTGGACGTCGGCCCCGTCCGGGAGCTCGATCTCGGTGGCGCGGGCGCCGTTGCCGGCCCAGTAGTACAAGGTCCTCGAGGTCACCACTGCCAGCACCGGCTTGGCATCGACCGTGGTGTAGACCGGACTCTCGGCGTCGTTCGGCACCTTGTCCTGCCACTTGACCTTGCCGTTGGTGTCGAACACGGCGACCTTGTGGTCCGTCGTCAGGATGGCGACCTCGGTGCCGTCCGGGGCAACGGCGGGTTGCGAGTCACGGGCAATGTTCACCGTCCAGTCCGCCTGGGCGGTGAAGCCTGGCGGGGCCGGCCGGACCGTGAACTGGTCCGGCCCGACGCTCGGTCCGGGCAGCGCCGGCAGCGTCGGCGACGCAGTGCTCGTCGGCTTCTTGTTGCCGAGGTGGTCCTTGAGTACTGCGAGGTAGAAGATCGTGCTGAGGATCAGGACGCTGCCGACCACCATCGCGACGACGATCGGCCAGATCGGCTTCTGCCCGTTGCCCCCGCCGCCCCCGCCGCCGCCACCGCGGCTCTTCCGTCCGGTCTCGGCCTCGACCGACTCGACCTGTCCGTCCGGGTGGATGATCAGCGGCCAGGACGCGCCGTCGGCCTCCACCGCGGTCGCCTTCACCGCCCGGCCGAGCTGGGCGGCCCGCTCGCTGACGATCGCGATCGCGGCCTGCCGCGGGTCGTGGTGGTTGACCGGGTGGCTGCGGCCGGCGATCTTCACTTCGGCGTTGTGGTCGTCGTACAGCCGAATCGTGACCTTGGGCCAGGACGGGATCTTATCCGCCACGATGACCTCTCATTCCCGCCACAGATCTCCCTCGTTCATCCGACGCGGACGTCCTCGTTCTAGCATGTCCCCCGCACGAGGCATGCCAGGGAATCCGGGCAGGCAGAAACCACGCGAGCCCGGCGGCTCGACTGACCCCGACAAGGGGGTAGAAACATCCTCGCCTGTGGATGGGTCACGAAAGTACACCCGGAAAGCGAGAGAATACTGTGGGCGACAGCCTGTGACGCACCGCGAGAGGAGGGGGCATGACGCAGAACCCGTGGACGCGGCAACAGTCTCCGGGTCCGGAACAGCCGTCACCCGCCCCCTCAGCTCAGCCGGACCTGGCGCCACGAGGCCCGTCCGCTCCTCAGCACGGCGTACCGGCGCCGGCGGAGGACGAACGGCTGCCCAAGTTCGCGATTCCGGTGGCAGACACGCTGTGGTGGGTCGGTGTGCACGGCGGTGCCGGCGAGACCACGATGTCGCACCTCCTGCCCGGGACCCGGGCGGCCGGCCACCGCTGGCCGATCCCGCCGCCACCGGTGCCGACGCCGGTCATCCTGGTCGCCCGGACGCACGGATCCGGCCTGCGCGCAGCGCAGCGGGCCGCGATCGAGTGGGCGTCCGGCGTGGTCCAGGGGGTCGCGGTGCTCGGGCTGGTGCTGATCGCGGACGCCCCCGGCCGGTTGCCCCGCGTGCTCGACGACTTCGCCGACATCGTCGGCGGCGGCGTGCCCAGAGTGTGGGACATCCCGTGGATCGAGGAGTGGCGCAGAGGGGAGGCACCCTCTCCTGACAACACTCCGGACGAAGTTTTCGAAGTCCTTGAATCCATCTACGCTCTTCGCGCGTCAAACCCAGCGGACTACCCCGCCCCGTACTGAAAGGGATTCATCCTCATGATGTTGGTACACCACGTTGTCATGGAGCTCCAGACGCTGCCGCTCGAGGCACCGCCCGGCGTCAAGGACAACTTCGACAAGATCCTCGGCTGGGTCAAGTGGGTCGCGTACTCGGTCTGCACGGTCGGCATCCTGATCGCCGGCGGCATGATGGCGGTCGGCCAGCGCCGCGGCGAGGGTGGCGAGCACGCGGCCCGGCTCGGCTGGGTCCTCGCGGCCTGCATCGTCATCGGTGCGGCGACAGCCATCACGGACGTCTTCAACAAGTGACGTGATCCTGGTACGTGGCGAGCTGCGCGGAGGCTGACAGCAGGTGGGCATGTTCAGCAGGAACCCGGACTCCGGTGACGACAAGGACGACGGCGACGGGACCAGCTTCTGGCAGGAGCGTGGTTTCGTCGCCGGCGGAATCGTCATCGGTGCGGTCCTGATCTGCCTGCTGGTCTGGTTCCTCGCCCGTGACAACGCGGACCCGTCCGCCCAGCCGAGCGAGAACCAGAGCACCTCCGTCCCCAGCGAGCCGGAGTCCACCGGGGAGCCGAGTGGGCCACCGGCCACACCGGAGACCCAGGTGCCGCTGGGCACCAAGACTCCCAAGCCGACACCGCCGCCGCTCCACAACGGCACCGGTGGCTGCCACGACGCACGGCCGAACCAGCAGGTCCCGCAGCTCGCGCCGCCCGCGGTCAGCTGGCAGTTCGACGGCGACATGCTGATCCCGTTGCAGGCGGAGGCCGGCCCGGCCGAGACCTCGCCGAGCGGCGTCCGGTCGTGCTTCGCCAAGTCGCCGACCGGCGCGGTGTTCGCGGCGATGGTCCTGCTCGGCCAGCTCGCCAACCAGCAGGTCGCCGAGGACGTGCTGCAGGCCAGGGTGCTGCCCGGCCCCGGCCGGGAGAAGGCGCTGGCGCAAGCCAGGGACACGTCCACGCCGCCGACCCCGATCGGGGTGCAGTTCGCCGGGTTCAAGGTGATCGACTACTACGGGAACCGCGCGGTGATCCAGGTCGCCGCGAAGATCAACGAGCAGGCGGTCGCCGCCCTGCCGGTGACCATGCAGTGGACCAAGGGTGACTGGAAGGCGGTGCTGCAGCCGGACGGCAGCTTCAACGGCCAGGTCAAGCCCGACGTCCTGCAGACCATGGACGGCTACGTCAAGTTCAGTGGGGCGGACTGATGATCGCGCTGGGATGTTCGTGGTGGCCCTGGGACTGGGACGACTGCGTCATGGAGGTCATCAACTCCGTGATGCAGGCGGCCCTCGGCGGATTCTTCAAGCTGATCTTCAACGCCATCGCCGCGGTCGTGGTGGCCGCGGTCGAGGCGGTGCTGAAGGCGGTCGGCTTCCTGTGGATCTACATCAAGACGCCGGACGTCAGTACCAACGGCACCGTCACCTTCATCCAGACGCACACCAGCTTCATCGTGGTCTTCGTGGCCGCGATCGCGATCATCATCGGCGCGGTCCAGATGGCCGTCTCGTACCGCGGTGAGCCGGCCCGGGAGATGCTGCGGTCGCTGCTCACGCTGACCGTCGTGAGCGGTGGCTCGGCGACCTTCGCGGCGGTGCTGATCCAAAGCTCCGACGAGTTCTCCAGCTGGATCATCGGCCAGGCGCTCGGGGCCAACGACGATGCCTTCGCGAAATCGCTGGCCACCCTGATGGTCGAGCCGCTCAAGAGTCCCACGGAGACGCTGGGCTTCGTGCTGGTCATCTTCGTCGGCATCCTGATGGTGATCACCGCCATCATCCAGCTCGCCCTGATGATCGTCCGGTACGGGATGCTCGTGCTGCTGGTCGCCATGCTGCCGCTGACCGCCGCCGCGACCAACACCGAGATGGGCATGAGCTGGTTCAAGCGGGCCCTCGGCTGGCTGGCCGGATTCATCATCTACAAACCGGTCGCGGCGCTGATCTACGCCGCCGCGATCCATCTGATGTCGGTCCCGAAACCCGCGGGTGGCACGGCGCCGGACGGTACTCCGGAAACCCTCAAGATCATCATGGGCGTGACGATGATGATCGTCGCAGTGGTCGCGCTGCCGGCCATTCTCCGCTTCGTCGCACCGAAGGCGTCCTGACATGATTCCGCTCGCTTGGTACGACATCCTGCTCGACGCCGTCAACTGGGCGCTGAAGACGTTCGTCGGAGGTCTGATCACGATGCTCTTCCAGCCGATTCTGGACGCGATCGCGAACGCGGTCGGCCTGATCATGAGCACGATCGGTACGTTCTGGATCTACGTCCCGACGATTGCTGTCGGCGACGGCAACGGACATCCGGCGAACGGCACCATCGACTGGGTCTGGGGCCACACCTCGTTCATCGCGGTGTTCATCGCCGCGATCGGGGTGGTGGTCGGTGGGATGCGGATGGCCTGGAGCCAGCGCGGCGAGGAGGCCCGGGAGATCCTCAAGTCGCTGCTCACGCTGGCGACCGCGTCGGTCTTCGCGATCTCGGTCGCCCAGGTGCTGGTCGAGGTCGGCGACAAGTTCTCCGACTGCATCGTCACCACCGCTCTGGCGAAGGGGAACCAGGGCTGGGTCTGCGGTCTCGGTGCCGGCGGTGCCGAGGACTTCGGCAAGGCGATGATCACGCTGCTCGGCTTCACCGTGGCCGCCGCCGGCCCGCTCGGGGTCGGGTTGCTGATCACCATCGGCATCCTCTGCGTGATCGCGGGCGTGATCCAGATCGTGCTGATGGTGGTGCGCAGCGCGATGCTGATCCTGCTGATCGGCGTACTGCCGATCGCGGCCGCCGCGACCAACACCGAGATGGGCAAGCAGTGGTTCAAGAAGATCGTCGCCTGGCTGGCCGCGTTCATCCTGTACAAGCCGGTGGCCGCGATCGTCTACGCGACCGCGATCCGGCTGACCACGAACAACGGCGACCTGAGCTTCGACGCGAACGACATCGGCAACCAGATCATGAACATGGTCACCGGCGTCACGATGCTGGTGCTCGCGCTGTTCGCGCTGCCGGCGCTGATGCGATTCATCGTGCCGATGGTTGCCGCGACCGCGGGTGCGGCTGGTGCGGGTGCGCTGGCCGCCAAGATGCTCGGCGGCGTGGCCGGTCAGAAGATGGCCGAGCACTCGCAGAACGCGGTCGGTGAGACCAGCGGCGAGGGCAGCAACGCGGAAGGCCCGTCCGGCGCACAGAACGTTGGCCGACCGAAGCCCAACTCCCAAGGCCCGTCCGGCGGCGGCGAAGGCGGCGGCGGAGGCGCCCCAGAGGGGGCCGAGGGTGCGGCCGGCGGCGGTGAAGGCGGTGCCGCCGCAGCTGCCGGCGGTGAAGGCGGAGCGGCTGCCGCTGCTGGAGGTGGCGGTGGCGGTGGAGCGGCTGCTGCCGCCGGTGGTGGCGCTGCCGCCGCGGCGCCACCTCTCGCGGCAGCGGCGGCGTTGTACCAGGCCGGCAAGGCGGCCCACTCCGGTGTCAAGCATGGCGTCAAGGAGGCGTTCGCCGGTGACAGCGGCGAGATCGGCCAAGGCGACGGTGGTGGCGGTGGTGGGGGTGGCGGCCAGGGCGGTGGTGGTGGCGGGGGTGGTCCATCGGGTGCCGGTGGCTCCCCGCAGCAGGACCCGGGCCGCAGCGGGTCGTACCGGCAGCAGCGGAACCGCGACGAAGACCGGCGGCAGCTGTACGAAGACCGCGAGCGACAGAACCGGATGAGAGACGACGGACCAAGTGGCAGCTGAGAGCATTCGCCGCGTATCGCGGACCTACGGCAACTGGCGCAAGCCCGCCTCGGCGGGCATCGCCGGGCTGGGCACGCTCGGCACGATGCTGATGATGGGCGGCCTGATCGCCACCGTCTTCGCGTCGATGGCCGGCGGCCTCGGCGCCGCGTTCGTCACGCTGATCATCGTCGGCGTCTCGCTGCTGATGCTGATGACCAAGGACAAGCACGGCCTGTCCACCCTGCAACGGCTTTCGATCCGCATTGGATGGCAACGAGCGAAAATGGCTAAGCACAACCTCTACCGTTCCGGTCCGGTCGGGCGGACGCCGTGGGGCAAGTTCCAGCTGCCCGGTCTGGCCGCCGCGTCGCAGCTGAGCGAGTTCCAGGACTCGTACGGGCGGCCGTTCGCGCTGCTGTTCTACCCGAGCACCCGGCACTTCACGGTCGTCATCAACGCCGAGCCCGACGGTGCGTCGCTGGTCGACGAGGAGCAGATCGACGTCTGGGTCGCGCACTGGGGCCAGTGGCTCGCCTCGCTCGGCCACGAGCCGGGCATCGTGGCCGCGTCGGTGACGGTCGAGAGCGCGCCCGACACGGGGATCCGGCTGCGCCGCGAGGTCGGCAACAACATGATGGACGGGTCGCCGGCGATCGCGCGGGCGATGCTGACCGAGGTCGTGCAGTCGTACCCGGAGGGCTCCGCGCTGGTGGCGGCCCGGGTCGCGCTCACCTTCAAGGGCACCGACCGGAACGGCAAGCGCCGCAAGGAAGAGGACATGGGCCGCGAGCTCGCCTCCCGGCTGCCCGCGCTGACCCAGAGCCTCAACGCCACTGGCGCCGGGGCGGCCCGGCCGGTCGCCGCGCAGGAGCTGTGCGAGAGCATCCGGATCGCCTACGACCCGGCGGCCGCCGTACTGATCGACGAGGCGCGCGGCCAGGGCATGCCGCCGGAGCTGCAGTGGACCGATGTCGGTCCGGCGGCGGCGCAGGCGTTCTGGGACAAGTACCGGCACGACTCCGCGTGGTCGGTGACCTGGCAGATGTCGCAGGCACCGCGCGGCGAGGTGTTCTCGTCGGTGCTGTCGCAGTTGGTCGCCCCGCACCCGGACATCGACCGCAAGCGGGTCACGCTGCTCTACCGCCCGCTGGACGCGGCGACGACGGCCCGCATGGTCGAGGCCGACAAGCGCAACGCGACATTCCGCGCGACGACCTCGCAGCGGCCGTCCGCGCGCTCGCTGGCCGAGGCCCGGGCCGCCGACCGGACGGCGCAGGAAGAGGCTCGGGGCGCGGGTCTGGTCAACTTCGGCATGGTCGTGACCGGCACGGTGATGACCGCCGAGCAGATTCCGGACATGATCGCTGCAATCGACAACCTGGGCGCGACCGCGCGCGTCCTGCTCCGGCCGGCGTACGGCTCGCAGGACTCCGCGTTCGTGGCCGCTCTGCCGCTCGGCGTCGTGGTGCAGAGCCACCTGTCCGTCCCGGCCGGGATCCGCGAGTCGCTCTGACAGCTGGGGAGTCACGGTGAACAACAAGAAGACGAAGAAGCCGGTCGATCCGTCCCGGCGCGGCCGGCGGCCGATGCCGCGCGGCTGGCCGGGCATGGGCGGCGGGTACTCGACGTACCTGCAGGCCCCGCAGGAGTGGCGCGGTACGACGGTGCAGGTCTGCGGGCTGTGGCCGTTCGCGGCCGGCACCGGCAGCCCGATGGTCGGCGTACCGATCGGGCGGAACATCCTCTCCGGCGCCACCATGTGCTGCGACCCGATCAGCTGGTTCATGCGCGCCAAGCTGATCTCGAACCCGTCGATGTTCGTGCTCGGCAAGCCAGGTCTCGGCAAGTCGACGATCACCCGGCGGATGGCCCTCGGCCTGGCCGGGTACGGCGTCCAGCCGCTGGTGCTCGGCGACCTCAAGCCGGACTACAAGGATCTGATCGAGGCCCTCGGCGGCCAGGTCATCCAGCTCGGCCGTGGCCGCGGGCACCTGAACGTGCTCGACCCGGGCGAGTCCCGCGAGGCCGCGCTCCGGCTGACCGGCAAGGCCCGCGAGGCGATCCAGGCCGACGCGCACGGCCGCCGGCAGACGATGGTGTCGGCGCTGATCTCGATCCTTCGGTCGGCCCCACCGACCGACCGCGAGGAGACCATCATCGACGAGGCCCTCAAGGTCCTCGACGAGCGCTTCCAGGGCACCCCGGTGCTGCGCGACCTGCTCCAGGTCGTCCAGGACGCACCGGACCGGGTTCGCAACGTCGCGCTGGACCGCGGCAGCCTGGACCGGTACCGGCAGATCACCGAAGGCCTGGAGGCCTCGCTGATCGGTCTGGTCGGCGGCGGCCGGCTCGGTGAGATCTTCTCCGAGCAGACCGACAACCCGATGCAGATGGACCGCCCGGTCGTCTTCGACGTGTCCAACATCGACGACTCCGAGACCAACCTGCAGGCCGCCGTACTGCTGGCCTGCTGGTCCTACGGGTTCGGCGCGGTCGCGGTCTCGCAGGCGCTGGCCGACGCCGGCCTCGAGCCGCGGCGGCACTACTTCGTGATCCTGGACGAGCTGTGGCGGGTGCTGCGGGCCGGGCGTGGTCTGGTCGACCGCGTCGACGCGCTGACCCGGCTGAACCGGCAGCGTGGTGTCGGGATGGCGATGATCTCGCACACCATGTCCGACCTGCTCGCGCTGGAGCACCCCGAGGACCGGATGAAGGCGAAGGGTTTCGTCGAGCGGTCCGGGATGGTCATCTGCGGCGGCCTGCCGCGGGCCGAGATGGAGAACCTGTCCGAGGTCGTGCCGATGTCCGAGGAGGAGCAGAACATGCTCATCGGCTGGCAGGACCCGCCGGCCTGGGACCCGGCCACCGGGGAGGAAGCCGCGCCTCCGGGCCGGGGCAACTTCCTGATCAAGGTCGGTGGCCGCCCGGGCATCCCGGTGCACGTCGGGCTGACCTCGGTCGAGCGTGAGATCAACGACACGAACAAGCTCTGGAAGACCGCCGCCGACGGCAACCCGGTCAAGGTCGAGGTCGCCGAGGACGGCACCGAGGAGATCGTCGGCGAGTACAGCCTGGAGGACCCCGCGATGTTGCCGCCGCCCGACCCGACCACGCGGGTGGTCGCCAGAACTGGAGTTGACGAGTAATGGCCCAAGGCAGGAAGACCACCGGCCCGGGCGGTCTGTCGCCCGAGTCGGTGATGGTGTTCATCGGCATCGGACTGCTGGCGCTGGTCGTCGGCGGGCTCTGGGGCGCGGTGAACATCGCCGCGGCGATCAACGGCACGCACACGGTCGGGAATCCGGCCCAGGTGGTGTCCGACCTGATCTCGGGCCGGCTGCTGTGGTCCGGTGCGACCACCGGCGTGCTGATCCTGGAGTACGTCGTACTGCTCGGCCTGGTGATCGGCGGCTGGTACTACATCCGCAACCGCAAGGTGTCGATCGGCCGGGTGGACCGGCAGGCGTCGCTGATGTCGAAGCGGTCCGAGATCTACAAGCTCACCCGCCAGGGCGCGCAGGAGATCGCGAACCGGCTCGGCGCCCCGAACGCAGGCCCCGGCATCATGATCGGCCGGACCGTGCGGGACAACCTCGAGGTCTTCGGGTCCTGGGAAGACATGCACGTCGACATCTGGGGTCCCCGTACCGGTAAGACGACGTCCCGCGCCGTCCCGGCGATCCTGGACGCGCCGGGCGCGGTGGTCGCGACCTCGAACAAGCGCGACATCGTCGACGCCACCCGCGGGCCACGCACCGAGAAGGGCCCGGTCTGGGTGTTCGACCCGCAGGAGGTGTGCGAGGAGCCGAACACCTGGTGGTGGAACCCGCTGACATACATCACCGACGAGAGCAAGGCCCGCGAGATGGCCGAGCACTTCGTCGCCTCGCAGCGCCAGCTGAACGCCCAGACCGACGCGTTCTTCGACGCCGCCGGCACGGACCTGCTGGCCGGCCTGCTGCTCGCCGCGGCCGTGGCCAAGCGGCCGATCACCCAGGTGTACTCCTGGCTGGCCGACCAGCGGAACGACGAGCCCGAGCGCATCTTGCGCAACACCCCGGGCCTGCAGCTGTCCGCGGACGCCCTGGCCGGTGTCATCAACGCACCGGACAAGCAGCGCGCCGGTGTGTACGGCACGGCGCAGCAGAGCGCGCAGTTCATGGTGAACCGCAAGGTCACCCGCTGGGTCGTCCCCCAGGGGCCGAACGACACCCGCCCGCAGTTCAACCCGCACGAGTTCGTCCGCCAGGGCGGCACGCTCTACAGCCTCTCCAAGGAAGGCGCCGGTACGGCGGGACCGCTGGTCACCGCGCTGACGGTGGCCGTCGTGGAGGCCGCCGAGCAGTACGCGCGCGGGATGCCGATGGGCCGGATGCCGAAGCCGCTGGTCGGCGTGCTCGACGAGGCCGCCAACGTGTGCCGCTGGAAGAACCTGCCCGACCTCTACAGCCACTTCGGCTCCCGCGGCATCGTGCTGATGACGATCCTGCAGTCCTGGGCCCAGGGCCAGGAGTGCTGGGGCGACCACGGCATGGAGAAGCTCTGGTCGGCCGCGAACATCCGCGTGTACGGCGGCGGCGCCTCGGACTCGAACTTCCTCGAGCGGCTGAGCAAGCTGATCGGCGACTACGACATCATCTCCAGCTCGGTCTCGTACAACGAGGGCAAGCGCGGGACGAGCCGGCAGACGCAGCGGCAGAACATCCTCGAGGTGTCCGACCTGGCGGCGATGCCGCCCGGCCGTGCGGTCGTGTTCCCGTCCGGGATCCCGGCCACGATGGTGAAGACCGTGCCGTGGTTCACCCGGCCGGACGCCGGTGCGGTGAAGGCGTCGCTGGCGAAGTACGATCCCGGTGCGGCCGCCGTCGTACCGGTGAGCAACAACCCGTGGGTGTCGGCCGGCACCCAGCAGGCGCCCGCGCCGCGCGGCCCGGAGCGTCCGGTCTGGGAGCAGAACGAGGGGGACCGCAATGGATGGTGAGCAGCAGGAGCTCTTCTACCCGCACGTGGCAGCGTTCGTGGAGGACCGGCTGGTCTACCTCTACACGCGGCGGCTCGGGCAGCAGTTCATCTGGTGCCCGGAGTGGTACCGGCACGCGGAGGCCCTCAGCCGGCTGGACTCGATCTGGCGCGCCTGGGAGCACCTGCGGCTGGACCCGGCGACCGGTATGTCGGTGTGGTGGCGTGACCACGCCGACCCGCACATGATGGCGCTGCTGGACCCGGACGGCCCGTTCGCCGCCTGCCGGAACAACACCCACACGGACTACCCGATCCCGCCGCTGCCGGTGCAGGAGCCGCCCGCGGGCCTGTTCTTCGACCAGCGCCAGCCGAACCTGCGCGGCGTCTGACCGTGTGGCGGTGTTGACTATCTGGAAGTGGGGCAACCTCCTGCTCGCCTTCCTCGTCGAGCTGGTTGCCATCGGCATCTTCGCCTGGTGGGGCTGGTCCGCGACCGGCTCCACCACGCTCCGCCTGCTGCTCGCGATCGGCCTGCCGGCGCTGACCGTGGTGCTGTGGGGCAGGTACGCGGCGCCGACCGCGAAGTCCGGCGGACCGGCCGTGCGGTGGTCCGTGAAGCTCCTCGTGTTCGGCCTGGCGGGCGCCGCCTTGTGGAGCTTGGGACACCCAGTGGCAGCCGTGGTGTTCGTCGCGGTGGTCGCGGCCAACCTGCTGATCATCCAGGCGCAGCGAATCGAGCCGTAGCCGCAGCGGTCAGCGGGAGGTGTCCCGGTCCATGGTGATGTCGAGGTTGACGCCCTCACCGGGCAGTGTCCGCTTGACGTTCCTCCGCACCAGCTTGCGAGGCTGTGGCTGCTGCGCGACCGGCGGCTTCTGAGGCGGCTGCTGGACGGCCTCGATCGGGTCGGGCTGTTCCGGACGTGCGTCGCGGCGGGTGTCGTCGGCGGCGGCGCGGTACCAGTCGGCGCGGCGCAGCTCGGCGGCGGCCTCGGCTTCGGCGATCGAACTGACCGTGGTCAGGCGATGACCCTTCTCGGCCTTCTCCTCCGCGTCGACCGCTTCGGGGTTCTCCGCGGCCTCCCTGAGCAGCCGCTGGCCGCGAGCCAGGGAATCGTCGGCAAGCCGGCGGTCGTCCGCGGCCTGCCGGCGATGTTGCAGGCCGGCTCGGTCGTCGAGGTCAGCGCGCTTGATGGCATCGGCGACCTCAGCGTCCCTGGCGTGATCGTGCCTGGTCCGGACCTCGTCCAGTATCAGCTCGTCGTGCGCCGCGCGCTCCTCGTCGTGCCGCTGCACGATTTGGTCGAGCTCGTCGCGCTCCTGGTCGTCTGTGTCGGACACGCCGCTCCCTTCCTCGATGTCCCACGATCCCGCACTGCGGGGTCAGCGGGTAGCCCCGGTGACCAGCCACCCGTCTCGGCGTTCACGGGTGGTCAGCGTGATGAACCGGAGCAGCATGTACCCACCGAACGCCCACCACAGCGCCACGATGCCGCCACCGAGCCACAGCACCGCCAGTGCGAGCGGTATGTAGACAACGAGGGCTATGACGCCCGCCAGCGCCAGGTAGCGGCCGTCGCCGGCGCCGATGAGTACTCCGTCCAGCACGAACACGACGCCGTTCAGCGGCTGCCACACCGCTGAGACGATCAGTACGGCGGCGAGCGTACGGCGTACCTCTGGGTCGGACGTGAACCACGGGACGTAGATGTCGCGCAGGCCCCACAGCGCGAGGCCGCCGAGCAGTCCGGAGAACAGGCCCCACCACATCATCCGGCGGGTGATGGCACGCGTGCCTGCCACGTCGCCGGCGCCCAGCGAGCGGCCGGTGAGTGCTTGCGCGGCGATGGCGATCGCGTCGAGGGCGAGGGCCAGGAAGGACCAGAGGGTGAAGGCGACCTGGTGGGCGGCGACCGACGTCGTACCGAGCGCGGTGGCGACGAACGTCAGCAGGATGATTGCCGCACGCAACGTCAGCGTCCGGACGATCAGCGGCACGCCCATCTGCGCCGAGGCGAGGATGCCTGGGCGGTCCGGGCGGAGCTTGGCGCCGTCGCGGCGGGCACCGCGGACGACGACCACCACCAGAGCGACCCCGGCCCCGGTCTGGGCGAGTGCCGTACCGAGGGCCGAGCCGGCGATGTTGAGGTGCACGCCGTAGACGAGGAAGACGTTAAGGCCGATGTTGGCGAGGTTGGCGGTGATCGCTACGACCATGGGCGTCTTGGTGTCCTGCAGGCCACGCAGTACGCCGGTCGCGGCGAGCAGGAGCAGCATCGACGGGATGCCGAAGCAGGAGATCCGCAGGTACGTGACGGCGTAGTCGGCGACGTCCGGCGACGGGTCGAAGGCGGCGATGGCCTGTGGCGCGAGTGCGAGGCCGAGCAGCGCGAGTACGACGCCGAGCAGCAACGCGAGCCACAGCCCGTCGATGCCTTGGGCAAGCGCGCCCTTGTGGTCGCCGGCGCCGATCCTCCGGGCGACGGCCGACGTGGTGCCGTAGGCAAGGAAGACGCAGATGCCGACGAGGGTCTGCAGGATCGTGCCCGCGACGCCGAGCGCGGCGAGCTGCGGCGTACCGAGGTGGCCGACGATCGCCGAGTCGGCGAGCAGCATCAGCGGCTCGGACACCAGCGCGAAGAAGGCCGGTACGGCGAGGCGGAGGATCTCGCGGTCCTGGTCGCCGACCCACCGATTGCGTCTCATCGGGAGCGAGGTTACCCAGGTCCGGGCGGGACCGCTGAAATTCGTCTCGAAGTTTTTCTTCTCCACAGTTGTTGATGTGAGAAAGCGCAGGTCAGGGGCCTGTTGTGGATGGTTGCCCACAGATATCCACAGGGTTGTTCCCAACCTGTGCACATGCCTTCCGGGGGTTATCCACGGTTCGTCCACACCCCCTGTGGACGGCCGGGTGGCTTTGGGTGACGGGACCGGCGTACGGTCGCGAGGCCGATGCGGTCCGAGGGGCAGAAACTGTCCGACGGAATGGCTATGGTTCGATCAGGTGTTCGAATCCGGCACCTGGGATCGGGCAGTCGCGGCGAGGAGGTCGGGCGAAGTGAGCGTGGCGGAGTTCCGCGGGGGCCAGGACGACGGCCACGAAGAGCGCAGGCCGGAGATGGGCTTCGACCGCACCCCACCGCAGGACCTCGCGGCCGAGCAGTGCGTGCTCGGAGCGATGATGCTGAGCAAGGACGCGATCGCCGACGTGATCGAGACCCTGCGCAGCACGGACTTCTACCGGCCGGCCCACGAGGCCGTCTTCGACGCGATCACCGACCTGTATGCGCGCGGCGAGCCGGCCGACGCGATCACGGTCGCCGCCGAGCTGAACCGGCGCGGCGAGATGACCCGGATCGGCGGCGCGCCGTACGTGCACACTCTCGTCGCGTCGGTGCCGTTGGCGGCCAACGCGTCGTACTACGCGCACATCGTCCGAGAGAAGGCGATCCTTCGCCGGCTGGTCGAGGCCGGGACGAAGATCGTCCAGCTCGGGTACGCGGGCGAGGGCGAGGTCGACGACGTCGTCGACGAGGCGCAGGCGGAGATCTACTCGGTCACCGAGAAGCGCACCGCCGAGGACTACGCGCCGCTGAAGGACATCATGGAGGGGACCCTCGACGAGATCGAGGCGATCGACTCCCGCGGTGACGCGATGGTCGGCGTACCGACCGGGTTCACCGACCTGGACGAGCTCACCAACGGGCTGCACCCGGGCCAGATGATCATCGTCGCCGCGCGTCCCGCGATGGGGAAGGCGCTGGCGCTCGACACCCCGCTGCCGACGCCGGCCGGCTGGACGACGATGGCCGAGGTCGCGGTCGGCGACCAGTTGCTCGACGCCAACGGGCTGCCGACGACCGTGGTCGCGGCGACCGAGGTGATGGTGGACCGGCCGTGCTTCCGGCTCTCGTTCTCGGACGGCGCGACCATCGTCGCCGACGCCGAGCACCAGTGGCTGGTCGAGGACGGCGGCCGCCCGGTGGTCTGCACGACCGCCGACCTGTTCACGGCGATGTCCGCGAGTCCCGGGCTGACACCGCCGATCCCCGGGTCGGCGCCACGGCAGATCACCGGGCACGGCTTCCCGGCCGCGCTCGCCGGTGAGGGCGAGCGGCGGGTCGAGTGGGTGGAGCAGGTCGACAGCGTCCCGGTGAGGTGCGTCGAGGTCGACAACGCCGACCACCTGTACCTGGCCGGCAAGACGATGATCCCGACGCACAACTCCACGCTGGGCCTGGACTTCGCCCGGTCCTGCTCGATCAGGCACGGCCTCACCTCGTGCATCTTCTCGCTGGAGATGAGCCGCAACGAGATCACCATGCGGTTGCTCTCCGCCGAGGCGAAGGTGCCGCTGCATCACATGCGCAACGGCAAGATGACCGACGAGGACTGGGCCCGCCTGGCCCGCAAGATGGGCGAGGTCTCCGAGGCCCCGCTGTTCATCGACGACTCGCCGAACCTCACCATGATGGAGATCCGCGCCAAGGCCCGCCGCCTCAAACAGCGCCACGACCTCAAGCTGATCGTCATCGACTACCTCCAGCTGATGACGTCCGGCAAGAAGGTCGAGTCCCGCCAGCTCGAGGTCTCCGAGTTCTCCCGCTCCATCAAACTCCTCGCCAAGGAGCTCGAGCTCCCGGTAGTAGCCATCTGCCAGCTCAACCGAGGCTCCGAACAACGCTCCGACAAACGCCCCATGGCCTCCGACCTCCGCGAATCCGGCTGCCTCACCGCTGACACCCGGTTGCTGCGGGCGGACACCGGCGCGGAGATCTCGCTCGGGGAATTGCTGGAGACCGACGCGCGGGACGTCCCGGTGTGGTCACTCGACGATCGACTCAAGTTGGTGCCGCGCACGCTGACCCACGCGTTTCCGAGCGGGGTGAAGGAGGTCTTCCGGCTGCGGCTCGCGTCCGGCCGGGAGATCAAGGCGACGGCGAATCATCCGTTCCTGACCTACGACGGCTGGACGCCGCTGGGTGAGCTGACACCGGGGGTGCGGCTCGGAGCGCTCCGGCACGTTCCGCCGCCGCTCGACGTGACCCCGTGGGACGAGGACGAGCTCACGATGCTCGCCCACCTGATCGGCGACGGATCCTTCGTCAAGCGGCAGCCGATTCGCTATGCCAGCATCGACGAGGGGAACCTCACCGCGGTCGCGGAGGCGGCACACCGGCGCTTCGGGATCACCGCGATTCGTGACGAGTACGCCGCCGCTCGCGTGACCACGCTCCGCCTGCCCGCGCCGTACCGCTTGGCTCGTGGCCGGCGCAATCCGATCGCTGCCTGGCTCGACGGTCTCGGGCTTTTCGGGCTGCGCAGCCACGAGAAGTTCATCCCGGCCGGCGTGTTCGGTCTGCCGAAGGACCAGGTCGCCCACTTCGTCCGGCACCTCTGGGCCACTGACGGCTCGGTCCGCTGGGACGCGAAGGCCGGCCAGGCGCGGATCTACTACGCCACCACCAGCCGTCGTCTCGCCGACGACCTCGCCCGCCTCCTCCTCCGCCACAACATCTTCAGCCGCGTGAAGGCCGTGCGAAAGGCCGGTTACCGGGACACTTATCACCTCTACGTCTATGGCGCCGAGAACCAGCTTCGCTTCTGCGACGGGATCGGTGTGCACGGCCTGCGCGGGTTGAAGGCGCTGGAAGTCGCCGTCGCGTTACGCGGCCTGAAGGCGAACACGAACCTGGACACGGTGCCGAAGGAGGTCTGGTCCCAGGTCCGCGAGATCCTTGCCGACCGCAACGTCACGCACCGGGAGTTCGCCACCGCGATGGGTACCAAGTTCTGCGGCTCGACGATGTGGAAGCATGCCCCGAGCCGTCAGCGCCTGGCGAAGGTCGCCGATGTTCTCGACGACGCCGATCTCGAGGTGCTCGCCACCAACGACATCTTCTGGGACACGGTGACCTCGATCGAGAGTCTCGGCGAGGAAAAGGTGTACGACGCCACGGTCCTCGGTACTCACAATTTTGTCGCCGATGGAATGGCTGTTCATAATTCGCTCGAACAAGATGCCGACGTTGTCATCCTTCTGCATCGGGAGGATGCGTACGAGCGGGAGTCGACGCGGCCGGGGGAGGCGGACTTCATCGTGGCCAAGCACCGGAACGGGCCTACTGCTGATGTTGTGGTGGCGTTCCAGGGCCACTACTCACGGTTTGTGGACATGGCCCACGACGGTTAGTCGGCGGAGGGTCAGCGCGAAGGCGGTCCAGGCGGTGCCCCAGAGTAGGCCCAGCAGCACGAAGTGGGTGGGGCGGTCGATGGAGTACCAGGCGGCGGTGACGATGCCGGCGGCGACCGTGGTGAGGGGCGCCCAGGACGGCCAGCCCGTGAGCGGGCCGCGGAGGGTGCAGACGCCGAGGGTGCCCAGGCCTGCGAACATCAGCAGGATGCCGGCGACGATCGGCCCATCGACGGCTGCCGACTGGTCGGCGATCAGCCAGATCGAGACCGCGACGCGCAGCAGTTGACCGGCGATCGCCGTACCGCCCGCGATCAGCGCGAGGCGGCGCGGCCAGGCCACGTCGAGCAGTAGCCAGCCGGCGAGCCCGCCGGCCATGCCCAGGTTGACCAGCAGCCAGACGGCCTCGAAGGCGGGCTCGGTGATCCGCGGGTAGCCGACCGCGATCGCCGCTACGCCGTAGCCGAGCTGCAGTACGGCGCCCGCCACGCAACTCACCGCCGCCAGTGCCGCCGCCCTGCGCCGGTCGAGTCGTGTCCCGGTCGCGTCCAGTGGTGTCTCGGTCATCATTTCCCCCTCTGACTAGTGGTAGCCACTAGTGGCTACCACTAGAAGTAGAGTACGACGCATGGCCGGTGTCAAGCGCTCGACGACTCAGGAGCGGGCGGCGGCGACCCGGGCGCGGATCGTTCGGGCTGCCTACGACCTGTTCTGCGCGGGCGGGTACCGGGCGACGACGATGGAGGCGATCGGCAAGCAGGCCGGGGTC
Organism: Kribbella sp. NPDC026611; assembly: GCF_040638345.1. NCBI lineage: Bacteria > Bacillati > Actinomycetota > Actinomycetes > Propionibacteriales > Kribbellaceae > Kribbella > Kribbella sp. NPDC026611. The sequence goes on along the minus strand of NZ_JBEZYC010000009.1, from coordinate 124,278 downwards.
GCGGTGCAGACCGTCTACTTCACGTTCCGGACGAAGGACGAGTTGCTGAAGGCGGTGCACGAGTGGACCGTGCTCGGCGACACCCCGATGCCACCGGCGCTGCAGCCCTGGCACGTCGCCGCGATGAAGGAGTCGGATGCCCGTGCGGCGCTCGCGAAGATCGTCGCCGGTGTCGCTGCCCTCAACGCCCGCATCGCGCCGATGCTGGCCGTGTTCAACTCGGTCAGTCAGCAGCCGGTCGGCGAGATCTACGCCCGGTCCAAGGAGCTTCGCCGCCACGACATGGGCGAGCTCGTCGTTGCCCTGCGTAAGAAGACCCCGCTGCGCGCCGGCCTGGCCCAGCGCAAGGCCGCCGACCTCCTGGACTTCTTGATGGGGCCCGAGTCGTACGGTGCGTTGGTCATCGAGGCTGGTTGGACCGAACGCCAGTGGGTGACCTGGACCGCCGACACGCTCAACGCCCAGCTCTTCGGCTGAGTCAGCGGTTCTTCCAGCGTTGGGCTGAGATTGATTCTTGGGCCAGGAGGCGTAGGGAGGCGATCAGGGTTTCGCCGAGGATGGTGCCGATGACTACTGATTCGGCCAGCTGGTCGCGGGTGGGGCGGGTGGTTACTGCTTCGATGTCTAGTTGGGTGAAGTGCTCTACGGCTTCGGCGTAGGCGTCGAGGTAGCTGGAGAGGTGGGGTTGGCCGAGGGTTTCCATGGCGGCGATGGTGTCGATCAGGGTGGCCAGGGCGGGGGCTTCGGGTTCGATGGTCCAGCCTCGGCGGGTGATCAGGGCGGCGACCTGGGACTCGGCGGTGGCTCGGGCCTCGGGGGTGGTGGTCAGGCGGCGGGTGGGGGTCAGGGCTCGGTGGGCGCGGCCGATCTGTTCGTGCAGGGGGATGTCGTCGGAGTCGAGGGACTCGAGGATCTCCTTGACCTGGGCGACCGGGACCTGGGCCAGTTCGGTCAGGGCGCGGATGAGGCGGAGCCGGCGGACGTGCACAGCGTCGTACGACGCTTGGTTCGGGCTGCTGAGCTCGCCCGCGGGGAGCAGGCCCTCGCGGAGGTAGTACTTGATCGTCGGTACCGGTACGTCGGTCGCCTTGCTGAGCTCGCCAATCCGCATCGCTTGCCTTCCTCGAGGTTGTGATGGATAGTATCAGTATCCATAAGCGGATACCTTGACTATCCATTGAGAAGGCGGGCCGATGATCCCCCTCGTACTGATCCTGACGACGCTGCTGTTCCGCGCGCTGGGGGCCTGCGGCGTACTGCGGTTCGCGACCTGGCCCGCGAGCGCGGCGCACGGGCTCGCCGTCATGCTGCTGTTCACCGCCAGCGCACACTTCGTCCCGGCCGGCGTCACCGTGATGCCCAACCATGCCGACATGGTCCGGATGGTGCCGCCGTTCCTCCCGTTCGCCGACGCGCTCGTGTACCTGACCGGTGTCTTCGAGCTGCTCGGCGCAGCCGGTCTGGTGCTCACCGCGACCCGCAAGCCGGCCGCCTACGCCCTGGCCGCGCTGTTCATCGCCCTGCTCCCGGCCAACATCCACGCCGCGACCGCGCACGTCCCGTTCGCCGGCGGAGCGGCGACGCCGCTCTGGCAGCGCATCCCCGAACAGATCCTCTACCTGGCCACCGCGCTGTGGATCGCTCGTGCGACCAGGATCACCACCTCCGAATCCCCGCAAATCAAGGAGAAAGTGCACTCATGACCGACGCATCCCGCACGATCGCGGGTGTCATCCTGCTGACGATCGTGACGATCCAGTTCGGTGGTTACTTCATGACCCGGATCGTCCGCGGCCAGATTCCGATGACCGGCTTCCAGAAGTCGTTCGCCCGGGCCGGCCACGCTCACGCCGGCGTGCTGGTCATCCTCAGCCTGGTCGGCCTGCTGTACGTCGACCAGACGACGTACTCCGGCTTCTGGCTCTGGGTCGCCCGCCTGGCCACCCCGGCCGCCGCGATCCTGATGTCCGGCGGCTTCTTCGCGAGCTCGGCCGGCAAGGACCGCACGCAGCCCAACCAGTTCATCTGGGTCCTGTGGATCGGCGCCGCGTTCCTCGCGCTCGGCGTGCTGACGCTAGGGATTGGGTTGATCGCTGCCTAGGCCGGCGAACGACTGCTGCAGGCGTTCGCCGGCCTGGACGATCAACGCGGCTGTCTCCGGGGTTGCGTGGTCGACAACAAACGACGCGATGGCGGCGATGGCGGCGACCTGGGTGAGAAGCATCGCTGGGGTGTCGGCGCTGAACCGCACCACGCAGGAGGACGAATCAACCGGTTCGACGATCCCGCGGACAACGCCTTCGAATGTCTCCGAAACAGCAGCAGCCGGAGCGTGCACGGTCAGGTGGATGGTGTGGCTGTATTGGGCCGACGCAAAGGACTCGACCAGGTACGTCGCCGCGTCCGGGGCAGGCAGGATCCGCGGAGTGAACCGGTGTCCCACGGGCGTGACCTCGAGAATCCGGTCGACCCGGAAGATGCGCCAGTCGTCGCGCGACGGGTCGAACGCGAGCAGGTACCAGCGCCACGTCAGCGACAACAACTGATGCGGCTCCACGCGACGCCGACCGACCGAGCGAGCCCGGCCGTGGTAGTCGAAGGCAACGATCTCGTGATTGCGGCAGCAGCGCGCAAGCATCGCCAGCACGTCAGGTGACACCTGCGGTACGCCGGGACGCGGCACAGCCTCCGCCGCCGACCCCACCGCCGCGAGCTGCGGCCGCAACCGCGCCGGCAGAACCTGCTCCAGCTTCGCCAGCGCGCTCATCGAACTCTCGGCCATCCCGCGAACCCCACCACCGGCCGCGCCAACCAGACCGAGCGCCACCGCGACCGCCTCGTCGTCGTCCAGCTGCAACGGCGGCAGCTGCGTCCCCGGCCCCAGCCGATATCCGCCCGCGGTCCCGGTCGTGCCGGTCACCGGATAGTCCAGTAACCGCAGCCGGTCGACATCCCGCCGGACCGTCCGCTCGGTGACGCCGAGGCGCTCGGCCAGCTCCCGGCCGGACCACTCCCGCCGGCTCTGCAGCAGCGAGAGCAACCGCAGCAACCGGCCCGGCATCTCCTTCCGCACGCTCACCAAACAATCATGCCTTGCGGACAAGATGTGTCCGCAAGGGCTCGTAGCGTCGGTGCCATGATGCTGACCAAGACGAGCAACGGATATGACAACGCACGGCTCGGGTTCCAGCGGCGTGACCCGCACCGGCCGGACGCGATCTTCGCGGTCACGAGCGCCGCCGAGGTGGAGGAAGCGGTCCGCTACGCGACCGAGCACGACCTGCACCTGGCCGTCCAGGCATCCGGTCACGGTCCGGGCCGGGGTCTCGACGGCGGCGTCCTGATCGCGACCCGCGGATTCCACCAGGTCACGGTCGACGCGGAGCAGAGGACCGCGTGGATCGAGGCCGGCGCGACCTGGCGCGAGGTCCTCGACGCGACCGCGCCGTACGGGCTCGCGCCGCTGTCCGGCAGCTTCCCCGGCCTCGGCGCGATCCCCTACACACTCGGCGGTGGCCTCGGCCTGATGGCGAGGCGCTTCGGGTACGCCGCCGACCACGTCCGCCGGATCGAGCTCGTGACGCTCGACGGTGTACGCCGGACCGCCGACCCGGATCTGTTCTGGGCGCTCCGCGGTGGTGGCGGGAACTTCGGCGTCGTCACCGGCATCGAGATCGAGCTCTTCGACGTACCGACGCTGTACGGCGGCAGCCTGTACTTCGACGTCGCGGAGCACCCGCAGGTCCTGCAAATCTGGCGGCAGTGGACGCAGACCGTCCCTGACCACGTCACGTCCGGGCTGTCGCTGGTCCCGCTGCCGGACATCCAGCCGGTGCCGGAGCCGATCCGCGGGAAGTACATCGCACAGATCTCGCTGGCGATCACCAGCGAAGGCGAGGACCTGATCAAGCCGCTGCGCGCGATCGGCGAGCCGGCGATGGACACGGTCGGCGAGCTGCCGTACGCCGAGTCCGGCAAGATCTTCAACGAGCCCGATCGCCCGGACAGTTTCAGCTCCCGCAACGTCCTGCTCAGCGACCTGGACCCGGCCGCCCTGCAGACGCTCCCGAAGCTCGCCGGTCCCGAGGCGCCGATGAGGTGTGTGATCGCCATCCGCCACCTCGGCGGCGCGCTGGCCCACGAGCCCGCCGTACCCAACGCGATCGGTCACCGCGACGCGGCGTACTCGCTGACGGTCATCACCCCACCCGAGGGCGACGAGCTCCAACGCGAGATCCTCGCGCCCTGGCAGCCCGCGACGATCGGCCGGCTGTTCAACTTCAACGACGCCGGCATCGACCTCCGCGAGGTCTACGAGCCGGAGACCTTCACCCGTCTGACCGCTCTGCGCCGGCAGTACGACCCGGCCCGCCGCCTGCAGGCGAACCACCAGCTCTAGCAAGCATCTCCTGCACCAGCGCCGCCTTCCCGGCGACGTAGGCGGCCCGATCCGTCGTGAGCAGGTGCGCCAGCTCGAGCTTCCGGGCGGCGTACCGCTCGCGATCGGCCGCGTCCCGCCGCAAGTGATCCCGCAGCATGACATGGTCGAGGAAAGCATCGTTGCCATCGACAACGACATACAGATGGTGGTACCGCTCCGCGTCCGCCGGCAGCTCGAACGCCTCCCGCCCCGCGATCCCCAGGTCGCCGGAATGCCGGTAGCCGGCAGCAACCAACCGCTCCACCGCAAGCGGCACCAGCTCCGCCGACGGTACGACGATGTCGAGATCGATGATCGGCTTCGCCGCCAGCCCCGGCACCGCCGTACTGCCGACGTGCTCGATCCGGTGCGGTACGCCGAACAGGGGCCGCGCCAAGCCGGCGCGTAGCTCCGCGAACCACAACGGCCAGCGCGGGTCATAAGCAACGACCTCGGCCGGGACGATCACAGCGCAGCGGTGACGTCGAGCTCGACGCGCTGACTAGGAAAGCCCAGCTGAGCAACGCCGAGGAGTGTGCTCGCGGACGTGAACGCCGGCGCCAACTCCGACGCGGTGAGCAGGTCCCACACGGCGCTGAGCTCGCCGCGATCTGAGCTGGCGACATAGATGACTGTGCGGACGACGTCCTCCGGCCGAGCGCCGGCGGCGTTCAACGCGGTGAGCGTGTTCGCAATCACCTGCGCGGTCTGCTCGGCGAGCCCGCCCTCGGCCAGCTCACCAGAGGCCTGCAACGGGCACTGCCCGGCGAGGTAGATCAGGGTGTCGGCCTGGACCGTCGTCACGTGGTGATATCCAGGCGTCGGGTGCAGCCCGGCGGGGTTGGAGCGTTCGATCGTCACGCGACCGAGCCAACGCGAGACGCCGACCCGCCGTCAACACAATTACTCGAAGTGCCGCACGAACCGCTTCTGCCACGGCGTCTCCACCGCGTGCTTGTCGTAGTGCCGTCGTACGTAGTCGACAGCGTCCGCGGCCGGCAGCCCGTCGAGTACGGCGAGGCACGCAAGCGCCGTACCGGTCCGTCCGCGTCCGCCACTGCACGCGAACTCGACCCGGCCGTCGCCGGCGCGCTCCAACGCGTCCAGAAAGGCTGCGCGAGCCGCCACGACATCAGTCGGCAGCCGGAAGTCCGGCCAGCGCACCCACCGCGTCTCCCACGGCACGTCGGGCGGTTCCTGACCGAGCAGATACACGCCGTACGTCGGAAACGGCGCTGCCGCCGGGCCGTTGCGCAGACCACGTCCGCGCACCAGCCGACCCGACGGCAGCTCCATCACTCCTGGGGTGTCCCGCGACCAAAGGCCCACCTGGTCAACCTAAACGCCTACCCGGTCAACCTGAAAGCCGCCCGGTCAACCGACGAGCCGCTCCTCCGTGGAGGTGGAGAAGAGGTGCAGCTTCTCGGGGTCCGGTGCGAGGTGCACCAGCGTGCCCTTGTCGTTGTGCATCCGGGTCCCGATCCGCGCGATCATCTGCTGCTTCTCGTCGGTGTGCTCCGCCGTCCCGTACAGGAAGGCGTCGGAGCCGAGCTCCTCGATCACGGCGACCTTGACCGGCAGCCCCTCGTCGGCGAGGTGGAACGACTCCGGCCGGATGCCGAGCGTCAGCGTCTTGTCGTCGCCGGCCTTGGCCAGCAGTTCGCGTTTGATCGGGACCACGTAGTCGCCGATCTTCGCGCCGCCGTCGGTGATCTCGGCCTCGATCAGGTTCATCGCGGGGGAGCCGATGAAGCCGGCCACGAACTTGTTGCGCGGCCGGTCGTACAGGTTCAGCGGGGTGTCGACCTGCTGGAGTACGCCGTCCTTCAGCACCGCGACCCGGTCGCCCATGGTCATGGCCTCGACCTGGTCATGGGTCACGTAAACAGTGGTGACGCCGAGCCGGTGCTGGAGCTCAGCGATCTGGGTGCGGGTCTGCACCCGCAGCTTCGCGTCGAGGTTCGACAGCGGCTCGTCCATCAGGAACACCTTCGGCGATCGCACGATCGCCCGGCCCATCGCGACCCGCTGCCGCTGACCACCGGACAGCGCCTTCGGCTTGCGGTCGAGGTACTCCTCGAGGCCGAGCAGCTTGGCGGCCTGCTGGACGCGCTGGGCGCGCTCGTCCTTGTGGATGCCCTGCATCTTCAGCGCGAACCCCATGTTGTCGGCGACCGACATGTGTGGGTAGAGCGCGTAGTTCTGGAACACCATCGCGATGTCGCGTTCCTTCGGCGGGGCGTTCGTGACGTCCTTGTCGCCGATGTAGATACCGCCTTCGTTCACCTCTTCGAGGCCGGCCAGCATCCGCAGCGCGGTCGACTTGCCGGAGCCCGAAGGCCCGACCAGGACCATGAACTCGCCGTCCTCGATATCGAGGTCCAGCTTGTCCACCGCCGGGGTGTCGGTGCCCGGGTAGACCCGGGTCGCCCCCTTGAACGAGACAGTTGCCATGTCGCGCTTCCTCTCCTTCGCCGGCAGGAACGTGCCGGACGATCCGTAGCAAAGGCGCCCAGGTCCTGGGTGTCTGGTTGGTGATACATCACCAAGCACCTCCTACAACGCCCGACCCACCATTTACATTCCGGAGTGATGTAAATCTCCTGATTGACAAAGAAGTTTTTTACGTACAAACTTCCTTGTGTGATCAAGGACGTGATGCACCTGGAGCAGCTCGAGCAGGCCGAGGCGCTGTTCAAGCCGCAACGGATCGAGGTGCTGCGGCGGCTGGCCGAGCCGGCGACCTGTGGTGAGGTGGCCGAGCAGCTCGGCCAGACGTCGCAGCGCGTCTACTACCACGTCAAGCGCCTCGTCGAGGCCGGGTTGGCGACGCTGGTGGAGGAGCGCAAGGTGCGCGGCATCCACGAGGGCATCTACCAGGCGACGGCGCGGTCGTACTGGCTGTCGCCCCAGCTCGTGGGCCGGATCGGCGGATTCCGCCGGCCCAGCGACGAGCTGAGCCTCGGCTACGTGCTGGACCTGATGGAAGAGGTCCAGACCGACATCGCCGCGCTGGACCGGTCGGCCCCGGAGCTGCCGTCCATCGGGGTGTCCGGTGAGATCCGGGTCCCGCCGGACCGGCGACGGGAGTTCTTCGAGGACCTGCGCGGCACGCTGCAGGACCTCTTCGAGCGCTACGGCGGCAGCGAGGGCGACGCCTTCAAGCTGGCCGTGGCGTGCTACCCCAAGGGAGATCAACATGACTGAACCACTGGTACTGCAGGTCCGCGCGCACCACGGCCTCGACGAGGTCCGGCAGGCGCTGATCGACCCCAAGGCCCTGAACCGCTGGCTCGGCGAGCACTCGACCGTCGACCTGCCCGGCACGTTCGAGTTCTGGGGCCGCTACATCCCCGAGGGCGACGCACCGCACCAGCGCGTCGTCGGGTACGACGGAAGCACGCTGACGCTGGCGTGGACACTCGGCGGCGAGGAGACCACCACCGAGATCACGCTGGTCCCCCAGGGTGACGAGTCGACGGTGATCAAGCTGTCGCAGACGCATTTCGACTTCGCCGACGCGATCAGCGGCGCGAACATCCGCGGAGTACTGCAGACCTTCTGGGCGCTGGCGCTGGCCAACCTCGTCGACTACCTGGACGGTCGCGAGCTGACCACCCGCCCGGACTTCACCTCCGCGACCTTCTCCGGCGAGGCACTGATCGACGCGCCGGCGGCTCAGGTCTACGCGTCGCTCACCGAGTCGGAGAAGGCGTCGGAGTGGTTCGGGTTCCCGATCGGCATCGAGCCGTACGTCGGTGGCCGGTTCGCGATGGGCGGCTTCGACACCGGTCCCGCGGCGGAGGTCGTCGAGGTGGTCGAGGGCCAGAAGATGTCCGTCGACTGGGGCCCGGCCGGGATCAGCACCTGGGAGCTGGCCGAGTCCGAGGGCAAGACCCGGCTCACCTTCGTGATGAGCGGCTTCGACGAGTCCAACCCGCCGTACGGTGCCTGGCTCGGTTGGCTCAGCGGTGTGGCTGGCCTGCGCCGCTACAACGAGCTCGCCGACTGGCAGGTCTGGGTCGCCTAGAAGGGTCGCCTCGAAGGGGTCGACTAGAAGTACGGGCGGCTGGTCGACTCGCCGATCAGCTCGAGCAGGGCGGCCACCGCCCTGCTCGGCCGACGGGCCGCCGCCGTCACGACCGACAACGTCCAGGTCAGCTCGGCACCCTCGATCGGTAGCTTGACGACGGTCGGTTCGTCCGGAAACTCCAGCTCGGGTACGACGGCCACCCCGAGGCCGGCGCGGACGTAGTCGGGGATCGTGGTCAGCTCGGGTACTTCGACCTGAAGCCGCCGCGGCGTACCGATCGCGTCGAAGGCGCGATCGACCATCGTGCGGTTGCCGAACCCTGGTGGCATGTCGATGAAGCGCTCCTGCGACAGGTCGGCCAGCCGTACCGTGGACCGCGAGGCCAGCGGGTGTGTGGACGGCAGCAAGGCGACGAACGGCACGGTCGCGAGGTTGCGGGCGTCGAGGCCGATGAGCTCCGGTCGGGGCAGGCCGAGGAGTGCGAGATCGAGTCGTCCGTGCCGGACGTCGTCGGCGAGGCCGCTCGAACCGGTCCGTGAGGTGGCGACGTGGACCTCCACCAACGGGTACTTCCGGTGGAAGCCGCCGAGCAGCTCGGCCAGGTTGATCAGGCTGAGCCGGGCCAGCGTCCCGATCCGGATGCTGCCCCGCAGCCCACTCGACGCTTCCTCGACCGCGGCCCGGGCCCGGTCCAGGGCCTCGAGCGCAGCCTTTGCCTCGGGCAACAAAGCCTGGCCGGCCGCGGAGAGGGTCACCCGCCGGGTCGAGCGGTCGAACAAGGTCGTCTTCAGGTCGGCTTCGAGAGTTCGGATCGCGGCCGAGACGGTGGACTGGACGGTGAAGAGCCGTTGCGCGGCGCGGGTGAAGCTCAGCTCCTCGGCGACGGCGACGAAGTACTCGAGCTGACGGCTGTCCACAGGTGTAATTATCGAGTCTGTCGATAAGAGCCTGCAAGAACTTTCGTTGGACTCGATGAATGTGGCGCGGCACTCTGGTGACATGTCCACCATGACTACTTCCCGGACCGTCGGACGGATCCGGTTCGCCCACGCTCCGGGCTTCTGGGTGATCGCCGCGGCGTTCTTGACCACGATGGCGTTCTCGACGATCCCGACGCCGCTCTACGCGATCTACCAGCAGCGCGACGGCTTTCCGACGTACGTGATCACGGTGATCTTCGCCAGCTACGCGGTCGGGGTGATGGCGTCGCTGTACCTGGCCGGGCATCTGAGTGACTGGTTCGGGCGCCGGCGGGTCGCGCTCGTCGCGGTTCTGGCCGAGGCGCTGGCGGCAGCGATCTTCCTGATCTGGCCCGAGGTGCCGGGTCTGCTGGTTGCGCGGTTCATCTGCGGGATCGGTGTCGGCGTACTGACGGCGACAGCGACCGCTCACCTGTCCGAGTTGCGGCAGGTCGCGCGGCCGGGGGAGGACCCGAGCCGGTCCGCGCTGATCTCGAGCATGGTGAACCTCGGTGGGCTGGCGTTCGGTCCGCTCGTCGGTGGACTGCTCGCGCAGTACGTGTCGTCGCCGTTGCAGCGGCCGTACGAAGTCTTCCTGGTTCTGCTGCTGGTCAGCGCGCTCGGGATTGCGCTTGTGCCGGAGACGGTCGAGCGGCTGGAGGAGCGTCCGGCGTACCGGCCGCAACGGGTGTCGCTGCCGTCGTCGGCTCGTCCGTTGTTCTTCGCGTCGGCGATCGGTGCGTTCGCGGCGTTCGCGATCTTCGGGTTGTTCACGTCGCTGGCGCCGACCTTTCTGGCCGGCGTGCTGCATCACACGTCGCGGCTACTGGCCGGCCTGGTGACGTTCGCGGTCTTCATCGCCGGCGCGTTGAGCCAGGTCGTCTTCGTCCGTCTCACCCGCCCTGCTCAGCTCCGCCTGGGCTTGGTCGCCATGTCCGTCGGCCTGGTCGGGGTGGCCGCCGGCGGCCTGATCCCGAGCCTCACCCTCTTCGTCATCGGCGGTGTCATCGCCGGCGCCGGCGTGGGACTAGTCTTCCGCGGCGCGGTGGCGACAGCGGCCTCCCTCGCCGACCCGTCTTCGCGCGGCGAGGTCCTGGCCGCCCTCTTCCTGATCGCGTACGCCGGCCTCGCCATCCCGGTCCTCGCCATCGGCCTCGGCATCGCGATCCTGCCCGCCCAGGTCGCCCTCCTCCTGTTCTCCGCCCTGATCCTGATCCTCGTCAACCTCGCCGTATTCCGGATGCTCGCCGCACAACGATGATGTGATCATGCGGGCGTGGACCTCGCACGCGACTACGGCCTGACCACCTCGGCGCTCCAGCCACACCCCGGCGGCTTCCGGACCGACGCGTGGGTGGTCGATCGGCGCTGGTTCGTGAAGCTGTGGCCGGCCGGTGAGAAGCCGACCGGCCTCGAGACGCTGAGCGAGCTGGCGGCACTGGGACTGCCGGTGATCGAGCCGGTCCGGACCGTGCGCGGCGAGTTGTCGGCGATGGCCGATGACCGCGCCTACGCAGTCTTCCCTTATGTAGAAGGGCGTACGGCGACCTGGGACGACTGGCGGGTGGCGGCACGGGCGTTGCGGCAGGTGCGCGACGTACCGCCGAGGGTGGACCTGCCCGCGGGAAACCTCGACGAGCCGCACATCTGGGAGTTGGGCCGGAATCTCGACCACCCGTGGATCGTGGACCGGCGGGACGAGGTGGCTGCCGCGATCGAGCGGGTGCGGGACGTCATCGCGGGGCTCAAGCCGGTGCGGGAGGTCGTCTGCCACACGGACTTCCACGGGTTGAACCTGTTGCTCGACGACGAGGGTGAGGTGCTGGCGATCCTCGACCGGGAGGACGCCGTCATCGGACCGCGGGAGCACGACGTGTGGGTCGCGGCCGAGGGGCCGCAGGTGGTGGAGTTCCTCGAGGAGTACGGCGTACGCGATCTCGACCTCGGTCATCTCGAGTATGCGCTGCTCGCCCGCGGTCTGCGGGACATGTCCGCCCGGGTGCTGCAGGAGGTCGACCGGCCCGGTGTCGACACGTGGGGGTTCGACCGGATCCGCCGGGTCGATCGGATGCTCGAGGTGTTTCGCGCGTACTGCGGCTAGGCCGCGGCGCCGGGGCCTGGGAGTATGTCGATGTCGCGGGCGTGCATCGGCTTGTCGCAGGTGGCGCAGTGCAGGTCGACGTGGCTGACTTCGCCGCACGCGTGGTGCCGGTAGAGGACCGGGGGACCGGCCTCGCCGGCCAGGTACTTGTCGCCCCACGCGACCATCACCATCAGGACGTCGAGGAGGTCGTAGCCCTTCTCGGTCAGCACGTACTCGTACCGCGGCCGCCGGTCGTACGGCCGCCGCTCGATCACGCCGCGGTCGACCAGGTGGTTGAGCCGCTCGGTCAGCACCTTCCGGGAGATGCCAAGGTCCGCCTGAAGCTGCTCGAACCGGGAGAACCCGACCCAGATGTCCCGCAGGATCAGCGGCGACCACGGCTCACCCATCACGTCCAGCGTGCGCGCGATCGAACACGCCAACTCACCAAAGTCTGTCCGCTGCATGCAGCCAGTCTAGCCCTTGGGGTTCCCCGAAGGAACTCCATCGTGTTAGCGTTCCTTCAAGGAACCCCAACCGAAAGGGCAAGCCCGATGAGCAAGGTCTTCACCGCCCTCGCCGTCTCGGTCGACGGCTACATCACCGGCCGCGACGCCGGCCCCGACCGCGGCCTCGGCGACGCGTCGATGCTGTTCGACTGGTATTTCGACGGCGACACCCCGAGCCAGGTCTTCGACGGGTTCAAGCTCAGCGCCCCGAGCGCGCGGGTGTTCGACGAGCTGGCCGCCCGGGACGGCGCGATCGTCGCCGGCCACAAGACGTACGAAGACTCCGGCCGGTTCGGCGGTGGCAGCCCGCACCCGAATGCACCGCTGGTCGTGCTCAGCCACGGCCCAGTCGAGGGGCTGAGCGAGCGGCAGACGGCCGCACACACCATCGAGGACGCGATCGCGGCCGCGCGTGAGCTGGCTGGTGGCAAGGACGTGGGCCTGATGGGCGGCGGTGTGGTGACCGCGGCGCTGCAGGCCGGCCTTGTCGACGAGGTGGTCCTGCACCAGGTGCCGATCCTGCTCGGCGCCGGTCGGCCGTTCTTCCAAGAGCTGCCCGAGCACGTCCAGCTCCGGCTGATCGAGGCCGTGCCGGCGCCCGGCGTCACCCACCTGCACTACGAGATCGTTCGCTGAGGAGATCTGACCATGTTGAAGCCCGCCGTACGCGCCGCTGTCGAAAGCAACGCGCTCGCTCACCTCGCAACTCTGCTGCCGGATGGTTCGCCGCACTCGATTCCGCTGTGGGTTCACACCCTCGGCGAGCGGATCATCTTCCTGACCGGGCCGGACTCGCAGAAGGCGCGCAACCTGCAGCGCGACCCGCGCGTCGCGCTCTCGCTGACCGCGGCCGGCAACCCGTACGAGCCGGTCATTCTCCGCGGCCGTGTAGTCGAGTGGATCGACGGTGACGAGGGCTGGCGGCTCGTCGACGAGATCGCGCAGAAGTACCTCGGGCAGCCGTACGGCCGCGACGTCGAACGCGTGATCGGAGTGATCGAGCCGGAGTACCAGAAGGTGGGCATGTGAAGATGTGCCCATGGGTGTGACGGTGACGGTCGGCGAGCAGGACGCCTACCTGGCGCGGGTGGGGCGATCGGGGATGTTGCTGCTCCCGATGATCACCGGGATCGGCGAGCAGGTCCGGGCCTGGGCCGACGAGCTGGCCGGTGAAGGGATCACCGCCTTGGTGTGGGATCCGTTCAAGGGCCGCAGTACCGACAACTCGACCCGCGAGGAGCTGGGCGAGCTACTGACGCAGCTGGATGACGACGCGGCGCTCGCGGAGCAGGTCGAGCTGCTCGACTACCTGACCGGTGAGCTCGGCTGCAGCCGACCTGGCGTGATCGGCTGGTGCCTGGGAGGGCGGTTCGCCTTCCTGCTCGCGGCGCGGGATCACCGGCTGTCGAACGTCGTCGCGTTCCACCCGACCACACCGTCGAAGCTCCGGCCGCACCAGACGTACGACGCGATCGCGGACGCGGCCGGGATCACGGCGCCGGTGCTGGTCAGCTACCCGAGCGCGGACGCCGCCGTACCGAACGCGGACTTCGAGGCGCTGCAGACGGTGCTGCAGGCGCGGCCGGTCGGCGCGACCTTCGCGCAGTACTTCCCCGGCGCCGACCACGGCTTCTCGGACAAGTCGCGGCATGGGAAGGACGTCAACAAGGACGCGTTCCGGCTCGCCTGGCCGCAGGCGCTCGCGTTCATGAAGTCGACGGTCGGCTGACCTTCACGCCGCCCGGCGGTGGTCCGTCGGCGTGACGCCGCGGACGCGCTTGAAGGCGACGCTCAACGCGAAGGCGTTCGCGTACCCGACCCGTCGCGCGATCGTCTCGACCGTGTCGCGGGTCGACCGCAGCTGATCCGCCGCGAGGGTGATCCGCCAGCCGGTCAGGTAGCTCATCGGCGCCTCACCGACCAGCGCGGTGAACCGGCGGGCGAGCGAGGCGCGCGACACCCCGACCCGATCGGCCAGCTCGGTGACGTTCCACGGGTACGCCGGATCCTCGTGCAGCAACCGCAACGCCGTACCGGCCACCTGATCGCTCTGCGCCTGGTACCACCCGGGCGCATCGGACTCCGGCCGGTCGAACCACGCGCGCAGCGTCATGATGAGGGCCAGGTCGAGCCACCGGTCCAGGACGCTCTGCTGGCCGGGTGCGTCCCGCTGGATCTCGCCGGTGATCATGTCCAGCACCGACCCGCCCATCTCCGCGGCCGGGACGACGAGCACCGGCGGCAGCGCGGTCACCAGCCGGCGGCTGACGTCGCCCGGTACCTGATAGGTGCCGCTGGCAACCATTACCTCGCCGTGCGCGCGACTGCCGTAGGTGCGCACGCCGAGCCGGGCCGAGTAGTCCGCCGGCGCGCCCGGCAACGGTTCGCAGACGCCGCCGGGATGGATGCGCAGCTGCGCGGGCGTGTCCACGCTGTCGCCGACGACGTACGGCGTGGTCCCGGTGAAGATCGCGACGTCGCCGGTCTCCATCCGCAGCGGCTCGATGCCGGCCCGGGTGATCCAGCCGGAGCCGCGGACCAGGGTGGCGAGCGCGAGCGGCGCCTCGTCCCGGATCTCGATCGCCCACGGCGAGTCCAGGATGGTCAGATTGAACACCCCGTCCCGCGCCCGGGTCCCGGCCAGCAGGTCATCCAGAACAGCCATGCGAGGAGAGTACGCCGCCCTGAGTGCCACAGACATCAAATTGCACTCAGCAGCCATGGTTTGTCTCAGCTCAGCCCGGTGAACTTGAGCCATGAAACCGATTCTGATCCTCCTCGACGTCGCCTACACCGGCCACATCGTCGCCCTCGCACCCACCTGAAGGGCGCGAGGGCTCCGGTGTGCTTGACGTCGATTACGCCGCCACCGCGCTCGTGGTGGCGAGCGCGGCGACGGCGCAATTGGGTCAATCTGCCGAGCGCAGCATGGTGCGGACGCCGATCGTGAGGCCGAGCGCGGTGGTGGCGAGCGCGGCGACCCATCCCCACAGCACCGGGCTGGTCGTGACCGAGCCGGAGAAGAGCGCCCGTTCCGCGTCGACGAGGTACGACAGCGGGTTGAACTTGGACGCGATCTTCATCCACTCCGGGCCGGTCTCCAGCGGCAGCAGCATGCCGGACAGGATCATCAGCGGGAACAGGAACGTCTGCTGCACCATCCAGAACATCCAGTCCTGCTTGCGGACCGCAAGCGCCAGCGCGTAGCTGAACGAGCCGAGCCCGACGCCGAACACCGCGAGCAGCGCCAGGCCGACGATCGCGCCACCGACGTGCAAATCGAACGCAAACGGTGTCATCACCGCGAGCACGATCACGGCCTGGCCGAACAGCGGCACCATCTCCTTCAGCGCGCGGCCGATGAGCAGCGACGAGCGGGACAGCGGCGTGACCAGCATCCGTTCGTGCGCGCCGGTCTGGAACTCGAACAGTAGGTTGGACCCGGTGGTCGACGTGCCGAAGAGCATGGTCATCACCAGGATCGACGGCACGAACCATTGCCATACGCCGTTGCCAACTGAGCCGCCCATCGAGCCGCGGAGCAGTGGACCGAACAGAGCAAGGAACACCAGCGGCTGGACCATCCCGAACACCATCGTGAACGGGTCTCGCAGGACCGGCTTGAGCTCGCGGGCCATCACCGTCCGGATGTCCCCGAACAGGTTGCGGGACGACGGCTCGGTGGTGGCGGTAGTGGTCGGGTTGAGGGTGAGGGTGGTCATCAAGCTGCCTTTCCAGTCGACTCTTCGCGGAGGCTGCGGCCGGTGAGGTTGAGGAACACGTCGTCGAGGGTTGGGCGGTGCACCTGCGCCGCAGCGACCGGTACGCCGTGCTGCTGAGCGGCCGTGATGAGTTCCGGCAGTGCGGTCGGCCCGTCCGCGACGCGGACGCTCACCTCATCGCCAACGGCAACCACTTCGCGGGCTCCGGGCAACTTCTTCGCCAGCTCGGTGAGCCGTGCAAGGTTGCTGGGAGCAACGGTGAGGGCGAGCCGGTCGCCGGCCAGTTTCGCCTTGAGAGCGTCGGCGGTGTCGTCCGCGATCACCTCGCCGTGGTCCACGACGACGACGCGCTCGGCCATCGAGTCCGCCTCGTCCAGGTAGTGCGTGGTCAGCACGATCGTCATCCCGTACTCCGCGCGCATCCGCAGGATGTGGTCCCACAGGTTCGCCCGGTTCTGCGGGTCCAGCCCGGTCGACGGCTCGTCCAGGAACAGCAGCGAGGGCGCGTGCACCAGGCCCATCGCGACGTCGAGCCGGCGCCGCTGACCGCCGGACAGGTCCGCGACCTTGCGTCGCGCCAGGTCGGTCAGCTCGAGCGCGTCGACCAGCTCGGCGGCACGGCGCTTCGCCGCCCGCCGATCCAGTCCGTAGATCACGGCCTGTCCGGTGAGTTCGTCGCCGACCCGTTGCGAGTGGCCGGCGCCGTTGCCCTGGCCGACGTACCCGATCCGGCGGCGGACCTGGCTCGGCTGCGCGGTCACGTCGTACCCGGCGACCGTCGCGGTCCCCGAGGTCGGGGTGATCAAGGTGGTGAGCATGCGGAGCGTGGTGGTCTTACCGGCGCCGTTCGGGCCGAGGACGGCGACCAGCTCGCCGGGTTCGACGTCCAGGCTGATGCCACGGACCGCGTGCACGGTCTCGGTACGGCTCACCACGAAGTCCCGGGTGAGCGCTCGGGTGCTGATCACGGCTGTCTCCTTCGATCTCGATGTGCCTCTGACGTTTCCAGCAGAAGCGGACAGGACATGGCCGCTACTCGTGCCAAGCTGAGGTCATGTCCGAAACCTCGGCTCGACTTCTGGCGTTGCTCTCGTTGCTGCAGGCGCGGCGGGACTGGCCTGGTGCGCTGCTGGCCGAACGGCTCGAGGTGAGCCCGCGAACGGTCCGGCGCGACGTGGATCGGCTGCGCGACCTGGGATATCCGGTCCGGGCCACCAAGGGTCCTGATGGTGGCTACCGGCTGGACGCGGGTGCTGACCTGCCGCCGTTGCTGTTCGACGACGACCAGGCGATCGCGGTCGCGGTCGCGCTGCAGACCGCGACCACGACGGTCACCGGGATCGAGGAGGGGGCGCTGCGTGCGCTCGCCACGGTTCGTCAGGTGATGCCGGCCCGGTTGCGGCAGCGGGTCGACGCGCTGCAGGTCACCACGGTCGACCGGTACGCGGACCGTCGTACGACCGTGGATTCCGAGCAGCTGATCGCGATCGGGATGGCGCTTCGGGCCAACGAGGTACTGCGGTTCGACTACGCCTCGCCGGGCGCGTCCGACGAGTGGGTGCCGCCGCGGAAGGTCGAGCCGCACCACCTGGTGACGTGGGGCGGCCGGTGGTACCTGGTCGGCTGGGACCTGGACCGGAAGGACTGGCGGACGTTCCGGGTGGACCGGATGACGCCGAAGACGCCGACCGGTCCGCGGTTCACGCCGCGGGAGCTGCCGACGCCGGACGTGGCGACGTACATCGCTTCGCGGTTCAAGACCTCCGGGGAGCAGTTCACCTGCCGCGGTACGGCGATCCTGCAGGCGAAGGCTCGCGACATCGCGCAGTGGGCGGGGCGAAACGGGACCGTCGTCGAGGAGCTCACGCCGACCTCGTGCCGGCTCACCTTGACCGCATGGTCATGGACGGGGCTGGCCGCGTCGTTCGGGATGTTCGAGTGCGACCTGGAGTTCGAGGGACCGCGGGAGTTGAAGGATGCCGCCGCGCACTTGGCCGGGCGCTTCCAGGACGCTGCTTCATGATCGAGCTGACCGTCGCCGATGCCGCTGCCTGGCGGGAGTGGCTCGTCGCGAATCATCGGCAGGACGAGGGCGTCTGGCTGGTGCTCGCGAAGAAGAACGTCACCACGCCGACCAGCCTCACGTACGACGAGGCGCTAGAGGAAGCCTTGTGTCACGGGTGGATCGACGGCCAGCGCAAGGGCCGAGACGAGTCGACGTTCATCCAGCGGTACACCCCGCGGCGGCCGCGCAGCATGTGGTCGCAGCGGAACGTCGACATCATCGCCCGGCTGGAGACGGAGGGCCGGATGCAGGCCGCCGGCCGCGTGCAGGTCGAGCGGGCGAAGGCGGACGGTCGCTGGGAGGCGGCGTACGACACGTCCAGCCGTGCGGAGATTCCGGACGACCTGGCCGCGGCCCTGGCCGCCTCGCCGCGAGCCCAGGCGATGTTCGAGATCCTGACCAGCGCGAACCGGTTCGCGGTGATCTACCGGGTGACGACAGTCAAGCGCGCCGAGACGCGCGCGAAGAAGATCGCTCAGTTCGTGGCGCAGTTGGAGCGCGGCGAGACGATCTACCCGCAGAAGCGGACGCTATGAGATCAGGTCCAGCGCGGACTCCTGGCCTTCCGTGAGCGGGAAGTAGGCCAGGAAGGTGACGCCTTCTTCCAGCGCGTCGAACCGCGAGATCCGCTCGGCGGCCGGCTCGTAGAAGACGTCGCCCGGGCGCAGCACAACCTCCTCGTCGTCCGCGGCCTGCTGGTACACGGCCGACCCCTCCTCGATACTCCCGAACACCGGGCCATTGTGCACGTGCGCACCCACCGCGGTGTCCGGCTCGATCGTGATCCGCCGCACCTCCATCCGCCGTACGGCAAGCGCCTCCGGCAACTTCTGATCAAGCACAACCACTCGACTGATCCCTGGCATCATGCTGTACATACTAATAGGTACAGAGGTCACTTCGCCTACCGACGAGGTGCCGAGTGAGGGCGAGGGCGGCCAGTGCTGCCACGAGTAGGCATACGCCGGTCCAGCCGAAGGTGCTGTAGATGCGCACGCCGAGCCAGGAGCCGATGCTGCCGCCGAGGAAGGCGCAAGTCATGTAGGCGGTGTTGAGCCTGCTGCGAACCTCGGACCGCAGCGCGAAGATCCTTGCCTGGTTGGCGACCTGGCCCGACTGCATCGCCACGTCGAGCACGAGCATGCCCGCGGTCAGCCCGATCAGGCCGACGGCGTGACCCAAGGAGCCGGTGATGAGCAGGGCGGCCGCGCCGATGACAGCCACCATGCAGACCAGGTTGACCGGGTCTGGCCCGCGACGGTCGGCGTAGCGCCCGGCGATGGGGCTGGCGAACATGCTCACCGCGCCGACCAGTGCGATCAGCCCGATGGCCGAGGCGCCCAGTCCGTAGTCCGGTCCGGTGACCAGGAGTGCCAGGCTCGTCCAGGCCGCGGTGAAGCCCGCGAAGATCAGCGCCTGGTACAGGGCCGAGCGGCGCAGATCCGGTTCAGTGCGCAGTAGACGGAGAGAGGTGGCCAGCAGTGCTGGGTAGCGCTCGCGTGAGGACGGGGTTGTGGTGGGCAGTGCCATGGCCAGGATCAGCGCGAGCAGTGCCGTGGCCGCCGCCGCGACCAGGTAAGGGGCGCGCCAGCCGAGCCACTGCCCGAGGATGCCGCTGAAGGCGCGGGCGAGCAGGATGCCGCCGATCAAGCCGCTGAGCAGAGTGCCGGTGACTGCACCATTCCGGTCGGCCGGCACCAGTCCCGCCGTCATCGGGATGATGATTTGGGGGACCACGGTCGCTGCGCCGATCAGGGCGCTGGCCGCCACCAGCACGGGCAGCGTGGGCGCCGTCCCAGCGACGACCAGGCCCAGGCCGGTGATCGTCAGCAGGGTGACGATCAGGCGGCGGTGCGTCAGCCTGTCGCCGAGCGGTACCAGCAGGAAGATCCCAGCGGCATAGCCGAACTGCGCCGCGGTCACCACCGCCGAGGCCGCGCTGGGCGTGACGCGCAGTCCGCCGGCGACGAGCGGGACGATCGCCTGCGGGAAGTAGACGTTGGTCACGCCAATGCCGCAGGCCAGGGCGAGCAGCAGGATCAGCGGGCGCCCCGGTGCGGTACCGGTGCGGTCGGGCCGTTGAAGGTCGTGGGACATGAGGCCTCGCAATCGGAACCGGTTTAACTGGTTCGTCACGGTACCAGTTAAACCGGTTCCGCGGGGTATGGTGTTGCCATGACTGCTGCGAGGCCCGTCCCCGCGTTTCGCGGTGGAGCGGGGCGGCTGTGCCTGGACTTCATCCGGACCCTCCGCCACGGCGGCACCGCCGACGTCGAGGAGGAGTTGCCGGATCCGGCCGCGCTGCTGGCCTGGGTCCGCCAGTTCGGCCCGGCCGGTCAGTTCGGCCCGGAGGAGTCGACCGGGGAGGGGCAGGATGCCCGGGCGCGGGTGCTGCGTGAGGCGATCTACGAGCTGATCACCGCGGCGCGCGGCCAGGCCGGGGTCGCGTCGTGTCCCGCGCAGGCGCGCGAGACCGTCAACGAGATGGCCGCGCTGCCGGTCCCGGCGCCGTGGCTGGACCCTGCGGGCCGGTTGCGTTGGGGAGCCGACGACCTGGTCGTGGCGACCCTGGCCCTCGTTGCCCGAGACGCTGTGGACCTGGTCAGCTCGACGGCCATCGGCCGGGTCCGCCACTGCGCCGGACACGACTGCCGAGCCCTGTTCCTGGACTCCTCCCGGCCCGGCACGCGCCGCTGGTGCTCGATGAACACCTGCGGGAACAAATCCAAGAAGGACACGCTGCGCGACCGTGCGGCCGTCGGTCAAGACTGACGGCGGCGGTCACATTCGTTCCCTGAACCGACTGCAATGCGGAAGGGTTTCGTCCGGAACCGGGCCTACGGTGATCCGTATGGTTGCCAAACTTCCTCCGGGTTTCACCGTCGGTAAGCCGCCGGCGTGGGACGTCGAACTGTTCCTTCACGGTGACGAGCTCGACACCGCCCTGATCACGCTGGAGCGGAACCGGCGTACGTTCGCGTGGAAATGCGCCGACATCGGCGCCGAGGCCATGACCTTGCGAGTCGCTGCCTCGTCGGTGACGTTGGGCGGTCTGCTCAAGCACCTGGCATGGGTAGAAGAGCTCTACTTCCAGGGCCACCTGGCAGGTCGGCCGGCGATGGCGCCGTTCGACGCGCTCGATCCCGAGACCGACTGGGACCGGCCGTGGCGCACCGCAGCGGACGACACGCCGGAGGCGCTACGGGCACTATGGGTCGGCGCGGTGCACCGATCCAGATCCGCACTCGCCGAGGCGCTGGCGAGCGGTGACCTCGATCAACCGACCCACGCCGGGATGAGCGTGCGCCGGTTGCTGGCCGACATGATCGAGGAGTACGCCCGCCACACCGGCCACGCCGACCTCCTCCGCGAAGCAGCCGACGGCTCCACCGGCGAAGGTCCGCCCCCATCGTTCCCAGTGCCATAACCTCTGCGCCGGCGGTTACGACGTGCGCTGCTAGTAGAGGATCGGGTTGAGGGGCGAGGAGATCAGTTCGCCGGGCTGGTTGCCTGGCATCCAGTCTGGCGAGGTCGTTCTCCTGTTCGTGGTTGGCCGGTGCGGCGATCTCCATGGCGGCGTCGACGTAGATGACGGTCATCACCCGGCGGGGGATGTCGGTGGTGTTCTCGGGGGCGTGGTGGAAGGTCCAGCCGAGGTGGTAGCTGACCTCGCCTAGCTCGTACGGCTCGGACACCTCCGGGAAGGCCTGCTCCGCCAGCGCGTCCCGCAGTACCTGCTCGGACTCGTCGCTGATCGGGAGGTTGCGGCCGTGCTCGAAGGTATGGCTGCCGGCCGCGAACGAGAGCGGACCCATCTCCATCGGCGTTTCCTGCAAGGGAATCCAGACGGTGACGCAGCGGTCGGTGGTGAACGGCCAGTAGTACTGGTCTGCGTGCCACGGGGTGACGCCGCCGCCGGACTCCTTGTACAGCGCCTGATCGTGGTACAGCCGCACCGACGGTACGCCGAGCAGCTGCGCCGCGATCCGCGCGAGCCGGGGCGAGGACACGAACTCCAGCACGCGTTCGCTGTCCTGCCACAGGTTCATCACCTGGAGGAACGCCTTGCCGTAGGTGTCGCGCTCCTCGATCGGCAGATCCTGCGTGTTGAGCTCGATCACCTTCCCGGTGATCTCCGGCTCGTACGCCGCGATCGTGTCCGCGCTCAGCACGTTCTTCAGCTTGACGAATCCGTGCTCCGCGAAATGCCTGATGTCGGACCGGCCGAGGGTGTAGTCGGTCTCGAGCTCTGGGCGGGTCAGAGTCATGGTCCCCAACCATCCCGGCCCGGTCCATCGATGTAAAGATCAGTGATCAAATCTTTGCCGATTCCGCCAACCGCCTTTACCGAAACCGCCCCAGCACGCCGGCGTAGGTGAGGGCGAAGGTCAGGCAGGGGAAGAGGAAGAGGGTGGCGAGGATGATGATGTTCTTGAAGGATTGAGGTTGGCCGATCAGTTTGCGGTAGGCGGCGACGAGGACCGGGACCATGATCAGTTCCAGGGGGAGCATGGTGCGGGGGATGATCGTGGCGGTCGCGGCGAGGATGACGGAGAGGGCTGCGGCGGCGATCCAGGCGGTGTAGCCGATCAGGTACGCCGTGCGGGCGCCGTACCGGACTGCGATGGTGTGGTAGCCGGCTGCCCGGTCTGCGGGGAGGTCGGCGATGGTGGTGGGGAGGTAGAGGCCCACGGCGGCCAGCGTGCCCTGGAGGCCCATCAGCCAAGGGAAATCGCTCAGGTCCGGGTTGATGGCGGCCCACCCGGCGAGCGGGCCGAAAGCGCCCAACGCCAGGGCGTTGACGGCGACGTCGAAGCCGGCGCGGGTCTTGAGCCGGACCGGCGGGACGGAGTACGCGTAACCGAGCAGAACCGCGAGCAGGACGCCGCCGGCGAAGATGATGCCGACCTGCAGACTGAGTCCGACCGCGGCGACGGCGGCCGCAAAGGCCAACCGTTTAACGGCTTTGAGCGTGATCCGTCCGTCCAGCAGCGGCGACTTGGACTTTCGCGGGTTGAGGCGGTCGCTCGGCAGGTCGTACGCGTCGTTGATCCCGAGCACAGCCAGCCAGACCAACGGTCCCAGGACGACAGCACCGATGATCAGCCGCGGCCACTCCGCCAACGGCGGCACGAGCCGGTGCGTGGCCAGCAGGATCCCCGTGTAGTAGGGGACCACCGACACCACCCAGAACGCCGGCCGCCCGATCGACAGCACGTCCTTGACCCGCGCTGCTGACCCCCGCCCCATCAGCACTGTGCTCACAGCAACCACTCTCCTCCCCGCGGCCGCCGCCGTCCTCCCTCCCGGGAGTGAAGCTACTCACGCCTCCTTGAGATAGATCACTCCGTCGTACGTCGGCAGCTGCGCTGGGTCGAGCGGCGCATAGCCGAACCACGGTGAGCGCCGAGGAGCGAATCCAGTCGGCAGCTGTCGTGGATCATGCAACTGCGCAGGCAGACTGTCGAGGTGACCTTCGATCGTGTCCACAGGCGGTACGCCGACGTCGTGCGCTCGGATCGTCCCGACAGCCGTCGCGATCACGGCGTACGACGATCCCAACCGGGCACTGACCTGGGCGCCGGCGCTCCACCACTCCAGCTGTTGGTCGCCCATGCGCATCGTGCTGATCGGGCGTTGGAGATGACTGTTGTGGGCGTGGACCAGGACGGGTGATCGCTCGGCGGCGGCGATGACGTTGGCCGCCATCATCGCGTCCCGCAGCCCCGAGAGCCGCGCCCAACGATCGGGCACCGGCGCGGCCATGCAGGCGTGGTAGCGAAGGAGACCCGTTGCAGTGCGCGCATACAGGCGAGCCCGGTCCCACGCATCGCGCGAGGTCGCCGCGATCAGGTAGGGCGTCTGCGTGTCGAGCACACTGGTCAGCTCGTCGGCGAGCAGCCGGAGCTGTTGTGCCTCAGGGCTTCGGCCGATGGATGCGGACGGGACCATCATCGCGTCGTGGTTCGTCCATGCGTCGTCGTCGCCGAGCAGCTCGTCGAGGACGGCCGCCGGACCTGCGTCGACCCACTCGCCGAGATAGGAGTGCAGCGCGGTGAGTGCCTGGCGCGGACTGGCCGCGTGGCTCATCTCCAGCGGTCCGTCGAAGCCGATGAGATGAACCTGCTCGGCCGCGGGCCGCCCGTCGTTGTAGGACCGCATCCACCGCACCAGCTCACGGTTGCCCGGCCCCGCGCCCAGCTCATGGTGACTGAACCCGCGCTCCATCACCTCGTCGAGCCCGCCGGTACCGGACGCCACGTACTCGTCTGCGATCAGCCCCATCATGCAGTCGCTCTCGAGCGCGATCGTCCGGTATCCCGCCTCCTCGACCAGCTGCCGGAACAACTCGTTCCGCAGCGTCAGCAGCGCCGTCGACCCGTGCGTCGGCTCGCCCAACCCCAGCACCCGCGGCCGCCCCAGCAGCCGCGTTACCGCATCAGCATCCATACGTTCAACGCTATCGTTGAACCATCGCATTTAAGCTTTCTGAGCCAGCGCCCCGTTCTCCAGTGCGACCCAGACCGACCCGTCCAGGCCCAGCGCCAGCCCGTGC
Source organism: Kribbella sp. NPDC026611 (assembly GCF_040638345.1). Taxonomy (NCBI): domain Bacteria; kingdom Bacillati; phylum Actinomycetota; class Actinomycetes; order Propionibacteriales; family Kribbellaceae; genus Kribbella; species Kribbella sp. NPDC026611. The sequence continues at coordinate 99,931 of NZ_JBEZYC010000009.1, read as the reverse complement.
GGCTCAGAATCTTTGCCCAGGGCATGCTCTTCGACAATGTTGCCGGAGGCATCCAATCGGACCAGCGCGCCGGTCGCCCAGAGCGTGATCCAGCATCCACCACCCGCCACCGGAGCCACCGCGTGCGGCTTCGAATCCACAGGTAAAGGGAACTCCTCGATCTTTCCCTCAGCCGTGATTCGTCCGGCCTGGCCGGCGAGGATCTCGACGAACCAGATCGCATCGGCTCCCGCGCAGATGCCCACCGGTCCGGCGGATTCCGTGGGCAGCGGATAAGTGGTGACCACACCCTCGAGAGTCATCCGCCCGATCGCGTTCGCCTGGTTCAGCGTGAACCACAAGTCTCCAGCAAAGCTAGTGATCATCGCCGGAAACGCCCCCGCCACCCCGATCGGGTACGTCGTGACCGAGCCGTCCACCGTGACCCGCGCGATCGCGTCGGCATCCATCAGCGTGCACCACAACGCCCCGTCCGGCCCGACGCACAGCCCGTACGGCGACCCGGCGACGTCGATCGCGGACAGCGTCCCGTCGTACCCGAGCCGCCCGACCCGGTGATCCCCGCTCCGGGTGAACCACACCGCGTCGTCCGGCCCCGCGACGACCACGCTCGGCCGCGACATCGGTGCCTCCAGGTCGAAGACCCGCCCGGAGGCCGTCGCCAGGCGGCCGGTGTGGACGAGCGTCGTCCACACCTCACCACCGGCGACGGCGACGCCGTACGGACCGTCGTTCGGGCCGGCGACGGTGATTTCAGTGACTGACAAGAGAGCTCTCCTTCAGGTCGACGACGGTCCCGCGCCAGCGGGCGATGAAGCGGCGGTCGTGGCTGACGACCACGAGCGCACCGGCGTACCCGTCGAGCGCCGCCTCCAGCTCCTCCACCAGCGCGAGGGACAGGTGGTTGGTCGGCTCGTCGAGCAGCAGTACGTCGAACGGCGTGGTCAGCAACCGCGCCAGCGCCAACCGCCGGCGCTGACCTGTAGATAACGCTCCGACCCGCGTGATCAGTTGCTCCGGGCGGAAGAGTCCGAGCCCGGTCGCGCCCGGAGACCGCCCGAGGGCCCGCCGCAGCGTCTCGTCCGGCCGCGGTTCGATTACCTCCTGCCGGAGATACCCGATCCGCCCGCGCCGCGCGACGAAGCCTTCCGACGGACTCAAGGCCCCGGCCAGCACGTCGAGCAACGTCGACTTGCCGGATCCGTTCTGGCCGATCAGACCGCTGACCTGGCCGGGCGGGAACGCGGCGGTGAGCTGGTCGAGCACCAGGTGGTGGTCGTAGGACTTGCTGACAGCGTGCAGAGACAGCTGGGTAGACATAGAGATCCTCCTGACTCGCGGGTTCGTGGGATGCGAACGGCGGGGGTCAGAAGATCACTGGCCGGCTCCTTAATACGACGACTGTTGCGTTAAGATGATGGCATGACCGATGCCGGACGCGCAAGCAGGCCAGGTGGGCGGACAGCCCGGGTGCGGACCGAGGTGCTGGCCGCGGTCGAGGCCGAGCTCGCCGAGCACGGGTACGACGGGCTGACGATCGACGCGGTCGCGATCCGTTCCGGTGTTCATCGCACGACCGTCTACCGCCGGTGGAAGTCGGTCGCCGGCCTGCTCGTCGACCTGCTGCAGGCCGGGATCGACGACGACTGGATGCCCAAGGACACCGGCTCCCTCGAGGGCGACCTGCGAGCCGTCAACCGCGAGGTACACGAAGCCCTCACCGCCGAGCCGTCGCTCACCCGTGCGGTGATCGCCGCCTCCTTCCGTACGCTGGAAGCGGCCGATGCACTCACCCAGTTCTGGATCGACCGCTACGCCCGCACGGAGATCGTCGTACGGCGTGCCGTCGAGCGCGGCGAGGTCGCACCCACGACGGAGGCCCACCAGGTCGTGATGACCGCGACCGCGCCGCTGTACCACCAGCTCGTCCTGCTCCGGCAGCCGCTGAGCCGAGCCGCGGCGGACCGCTACGCCCGGACGGCCGCCGCCGTATTTGCTTTGCGGCCGACCGCCACCGCGACCTAGCCTCGACAAGGTGACCCTCACACTGCACGCACTGACCTTCGACGCCCACGACCCGGTCCGACTCGCCCAGTTCTGGGCTGCTCTGATGGGCCGGAAGACCGAGGGGTGCGACGTGCTGCCGGACAAGGACACCCAGTTCCGGCTGCGCTTCGTGGCCAGCGACCGGGTGAAGGACCGGGCGAACCAGATGCACTTCGACCTCAGCAGCGCGACGCCCGAGGCGCAGCAGGCGACCGTCGCGCGCGCCCTCGAGCTCGGCGCCAAGCACATCGACATCGGCCAGCGGCCCGAAGAGTTGCACGTCGTCCTCGCGGACCCCGAGGGCAACGAGTTCTGCGTGGTCGAGGCCGGTAACAACTTCCTCGCGAACACCGACTTCATCGGTGCGCTGTCGTCGGACGGTAGCCAGGCAGTCGGGTACTTCTGGAGCAAAGCGCTCGACTGGCCGCTGGTCTGGGACCAGGACGAGGAGACCGCGATCCAGTCGCCGCAGGGCGGCTCGAAGATCAGCTGGGGTGGCCCGCCGGTCAACCCGAAGGCACCGAAGAACCGCCTGCACCTGGACCTGGCGACGCCGCCCGGCGGCGACCTGCAGACCGAGGTCGAACGCCTCATCGCGCTAGGTGCCCAGCGCATCGACATCGGCCAGGGCGATGTCGACTGGGTGGTGCTGGCCGACCCGGACGGCAACGAGTTCTGCGTCCTGCCGCCCAGCTGACGGTCGAGGGGGTGTCTCGCCGTCCCACTCGAGCCTAGGGTCGAGGCATGACGGGACGGTTGGTGAACGAGGTTGTGCTGGTGACCGGCGGCGCGCGGGGGATCGGCCGGGCGGTGGCGCTCAAGGCCGCCGAGGAAGGCGCAGCCGTCGGGTTGATCGACGTCCTCGGCGATCAACTGGCCGCCACCAAGGCCGAGCTGTCCGGTGCCAAGGTCGCGACCGCGGTCGGCGACATCACCGACGAGGTGTCGGTGCGGCAGGCAGTCGGCAGGCTGACCGAGGAGCTCGGTGGACCGGTCACCGTGCTGGTCAACAACGCCGGCAAGAACTCGTACGCCGATGCGACCACGATGTCCGTGGCCGAATGGGACGGTGTCTTCGACGTCGACCTGAAGGGCGCCTGGCTGCTGGCCCGCCAGGTGCTGCCCTCGATGATCGAGCACCGGCACGGCGCGATCGTGAACGTCGCCTCGATCCATGCGCAGCTGACCACCGCCGGGATGTTCCCGTACGCCGCGGCCAAGGCCGGCCTGCTCGGCATGACCCGCTCGCTCGCGCTGGACGTTGCCCCGCACAACGTCCGGGTCAACGCGGTGAGCCCGGGGTACATCGCCACCGACCTGCTCGAGGAGTTCTTCGGCGAGTTCCCGCACGAACGCGAGCACGCGCTCGGCGTACACCCGCTCGGCCGGATCGGTACGCCGGAGAACGTGGCCGAGGTGGTCTGCTTCCTCGCCTCCGAAGCAGCTGCGTTCGTCACCGGCGCCAACTGGGCGGTCGACGGCGGCCTGGGCGTCCGCTACGCCTAGCCCGGTGAGCCCGGGTGGTAGGCGCACTCCGACGTCAGGTCGGCCGCGTTCGTGGGCGGCTTGATGGTGCTCGTCTTCGGCTTGGTGGTGGTCTTCGGCCGGACCGGCTGGGTGGTCGTCCGGACCGGGTTGAGCGCCTTCCGGACGATCTCGCGCATGGCGGCGTAGTTCGGGTTCTCGCCGGTCGGGAAGTTGTGCTTCTTGTCCAGGTCGACGTTGGCGATCTTCGCGGTCTTCACCCGCTGGCCGAGCGCGACGAACTGCCCGAGCAGGTCCTGCGGGATGTCGGTCCGGATCAGTTGTTCGCCGGCCTTCGCGATCGACTGGTAGTTGGCCAGCACGTTCTGCGGCGTCGCGCGCTCGACGATCGCCTTGACCGCGCAGCGCTGGCGGGCCTGCCGGGCCAGGTCCGCGGTCGGGACCCGGTAGCGGCCGCGCGCGAACCACAGCGCGTCGGTCCCCATCAGGTGCTGGTCCGGTCCCGGTTGCAGGTACCGGCTCGGCGGGATGTGCTTGTCGTCGTTGCCGCCGACCGGGACCGGGTAGTTGATGTTGACCGTGATCCCGCCGAGCGCCTCGACCAGTTGCGCGAACCCGGCCAGGTTGATCTGCACGTAGTAGTGGATCTGCAGCCCGAGCGCCTCGCCGACCGACAGCTTGAGCACGTCGGCGCCCGGGTTGTCCGACGGCCCGATCGCATCCCGGTGCAGCTTCGGGACGTTGCGGTACATCGCGTCCAGGTAGAACTCCGGCTGCTCCTTCTCGCCGTGCGGGTCCCAGAAGCCGGTCGGGTAGATCTTGTGCAGCTCGGAGTCCGGCGGGAACGGCATCCGCATGAAGTTCCGGGTCAGCGAGATCAGCGAGGTGTTTCCGGTCCGGGTGTCGATGCTCGCGACCATCACCGAGTCGGTCCGGGTGTCCTGCCGGCCGGCGCCGTCGTCCGCGCCGAGCAGCAGGATGTTCAGCCGCGGGAGCTGCTGCCAGAGGTCCTTCTTCGAGGAGATCTTCGGCCGGGTCCGGCTCTGCGACTCCCCACCGGCGAACACCTTGTCCACGAGGCTCCGCTGCGCGACCAGCGTCTGCGCGCCCGACGCCGTACTCACGGCCAGCGCGAACGCCACCACCCCGACCACCAGCGACCCGGCCAGCCGAGCGCCCGGTGAGGCGGTGAGCGGGCGGAGCATCTTGTACGACGTGACCAGCACGGTCACCCAGATGATCGCCAGCATCCCCAGGCCGGCGATCATCCACAGCAGCACGTTCGGGTCCAGCGCCCAGCCGATCACCGCGTCCCGCTTCCGCAGCACGAGGTACGCCGCTGCGCCGTACCCGAGCAGGCTCAGCGTCGTGATGGCAGCGCCGAGCCGGTACCGCCGGGCGGCCAGGTACGCCGTACCCGGCAGCAGGACCCCGAGGACCGCGATCGCCAGCGCCCCCACCGCCGATCGTCGCCGCTCTCTCCGGGCGCAGCTGGGACGCGCAGCACGCTGCGCTCTGCTCGGGGCCATACCCCCTTCGATTCCTTGACCCGGCAAAAAGTTGGCACGATGTGAGCTGTGACCGACATCGAGGTACGCCGAGCACAGCCGGACGACGCGGAGTCCCTGGTCCGTTTGCGCGGGTTGGTGCTCTCCGCCATGGGCGTCGACGTCGGCGGACCGGACGCACCCTGGCGCGCCATCGCGCTCGACTTCTTCGCGCGGCGGCTCGCCGACCCGGACACGTTCGCGGCGTACGTCGTCGACGACCCGGTCGCCGGCGTGGTGGCCGGTGCCGCCGGCGACATCCAGCTGCACGCGCCGGGGCCGAACGATCTGACGACCGCGCGCGGACACCTCTACAACGTCAGCACCGAGCCCGACTTTCGCCGGCGAGGGCTGGCTCGGGCTTGCGTGGTCGCATTGATGGACTGGTTCCAGGACGAGACCGCGGTCGGCCAGGTGGAGCTCCACGCGACCGACTACGGTGCCGACCTCTACCTCGGGCTGGGGTTCATCGAGGCGAAGTACCCGACGATGCGGTTCCGGACCACCAGGGCGTAGCGCGGCTGGTGTCGCGGAGGGCGTTGGTCGCGCAGTGCACCTCGCCGCCGCCGAGGTGTGCCCAGAAGAAGTCCTCGACCCAGTGGACCCGGACGCCGTTGCGGGCGAGAGCCTGCTCGGTCGCGCTCTTGAAGATGTCCCGGCCGTTGACCTTGGGGGCGTGCGGGTCCGGAGCGGCGAACTCGTGCTCGGTGAGTGAGATACCGTTGACCAGGTCCGGTGTCAGTGCCTTGAGCAGCCCGTACCTGGGTACGCGGTCGAAGAGGACGGGCAGGTGGACGAGCTCGTCGGCCCGCAAGCCCGTTGCCTCGAGCAATATCTTGAGCTGGTCGTCGATGTGCTTCGCGGCCGCCTCGTTGTCGGTGAGGTTCAGACCTGGGTAGGGGCGCCCTCGCAGGAGGCGTACGGCGAGCCGCGGGTCGGCGACCGCGAGCGTCCAGCCGCGGGCGTTGTTCGCGCGGACCACGTGGGTCGTCTCGTCGGCGTGCCCGACCATCAGCCAGGAGGTGTCGATCGTCAGCGGCGGCTGGTACCCCTGGCTTTTCACCATCGTGATGAAGCCCGGATCCGGGTGCCGCTCGCCGGAGCCGTAGACGATCCGGCCGTGCGGGTACCCGGCGTACGGCGGGAGCGACTCGAGGTTGCCGCCCATGTTCAGCAGGTCGTCGAGGCTGTCCGAAGCGGTGGCGGCGAGCTCCTGGACGATGCCGACGTCCGGTCCGCGGAGATCGCGGTACAGCAGTCGGCCGGCGGGCCGTGGGGTCGACGTACCGCCGATGTCCCAGACGTTGCCGGAGCGGATCAGGATGCGCATCGTGTGCGGGCCGCCGACGGCCGGCATGCTCGCGGTCGTGGGCTCGAAGGTGTCCTGCCACCACATGTCCTTCCAGCCGTCCGGCGTACCCTTCACGAACCGGACCCTGGTGGTTGCCTTACGCAAGCTCTGGGCGAACTTCCGCCATTCCCCGGGTACGCCGTCCGGGTACGGCGGGGTACCGTCCCACCAGCCGGGTCCCTTTGCGGGACGGCCGGCCAGCACGGTCTGCGCGGGCTGGAGATCGTTCTGGAACATCAGCGGCGCGACGCGCATCCGGACTGCATCCGAGCTGGTCCGGCCCTGATCGGTGACCTCGACGGTGACGGTGATCAGGCCGTCCCACTTCGCCGGATCGCGGACGATGTCGCGGCCTTCCAACGCCAGACGTACGCCGTTGCGTAGCTGGCCGGCCGTCAGTGAGCTCACCGGACGGCCGGCGGCGAAGACGCGGGCCTTGTCCGCGGGCGTGATGGTGATACGGCCGGTTGCGGTCGGCGAAAGGTTGCGTTGGGCAGCGATCGCGAGCGGCGCCAGGTCAGCGGCGTCGCGCGGGCCGTTGATCCGGTCGTCGGCCGCATCGTTGCAGGCGGCAAGTTTGTCGTCGACCGCGCGGCCGCGGAGATCGAGCTCGGCCGGGTCGACCTTGCAGCGGCGCTGGTCGTCGTCGAGGTTGGGCAGGAAGATCGCGCCGCGGTCGTCGGTCCAGGTCGTCTTGCCGGCGTCGTCGGCGGGAGTGAGCAGGCCGTCGCGGTTCGTGTCCGCGGTCAGATGCGGCAACGGCGGTGCTCCCCAGGCAGTCATCACGGGCGTCGCGGCGGTCAGCAGGGTCACCGCGGCAAGGCCTGCGGTCCAGCGGTTCATCGAAGGCTCCTTGTTTTGGTACAGGTGTGCTTCTTCGATCGAAACTAACACGAGTGTGTTGGAAACGGGAGGTGGAAATCCGGTCTCCGCCCGTGGGTGGAGAAGGGTTTGTGGGCACTAGGGCAAGAGCAGTGTGAGAGCGCGCCCGCGGGGGCGCGGTGTGAGGAGCTCAGCTAGATGCGTCGCTGGACTGTAGTCAGGACGATCGGGCTCGCTGTCGGAGTCGTCGTCGTGGCCGGAGCGCTGTACCAGCTCCCGGCCAGCCCGTTGACCAGGCACGGCCTGCCCGACCGCGTTCCGGTCGTGTCGGCCGAGTCGATCGGACCGGCCGGTTCGACGGGCGCCGGCCGGCCGGCATCGGGCGTCGTACAGAAGCCGGTTCAGCCGGAGAGCTCAGGTCCGGCGCGGTCGGATGAGGTGATCACGTACCCGGCCGCGGGCAACCGGTCGTACTCCGTGCTCCCGGCGGTTCCCGGGGTGATCGGGACCGGCGGGCGCGTGATGCGGTTCCAGATCGGCATCGAGGGCGGGATCGAGGGGATCGACAAGGCGGCGTTCGCGCAGTTCGTGCGGGCGACGTACGGCGCGCCGGAAGGGTGGGCGTCGCGGGGGTTGTGGCGGTTCCAGCAGGTCGGGCCGGGGGAGACGGCGGACTTCATGCTGCTGCTCGTGACCCCGCAGACGCGCGACGTGATCTGCGGCGCCGCGCCGGACCGGTACACCAGTTGCCGGATCGGCGACCGGGTCGTGCTGAACGTGGCGCGGTGGACGCACGGCGTCCCTGGATACGGCGCACCGCTCACGGCGTACCGGCAGTACATGGTCAACCACGAGACCGGCCACCGGCTGGGCCGCGGACACGAACTCTGCCCAGGCCCTGGCCAGCCGGCACCGGTCATGCAGCAACAAACGCTAGGCCTCCACGGCTGCACGGCATACGCCTGGCCCTACCTGAACGGCCAGCGCTACACAGGCCGCCTAGGCCAGTACAACGACTCCGTGCCTCAAACCTGAATGAGCGACAGCACGTTGCCTGCCGGGTCCTTGAACCAGGCGATCAGCGGGCCGCCGCCGTGGAAGATGCCGAGGTCGTCGTGCTCGTCGTTGTACCGCTCGAAGGTGATCCCGCGCTCGGTCAGCTCGCGCGCGGCCGCCTCGATGTCCTCCACAGGGAAGTTGAGCACGGTGTACTCCGCCGGCACGTGGTTCGGCTTCGGGTAGACGAGCACCGGGTTGCCGCCGGCGATGTGCAGCCGGAGCATGCCGTTCTCCTCCGAGACCTCGACGCCCAGCGTGGTCCCGTAGAACTCCTTCGCCGCCGGAATGTCGTCCACCGAAAACCCGCTGAACGCCTTCGTGTCCTTGAACATCTGATGCCCTCCTAGGTCTCTTGACACCAGCTACGTCGAGACCACCCCACCGATTTCGACACCCCGCCCCGCGAGCCGATCCCGCGCGCCGACGTACGAGGGGATATCCCCTCGAGTTGAGCCTTCTCCCCTCGTATACCAATGGTGAACCCACAACACCAGCGGATAACCCCTCGAACGCGACCCGAGCCAGCGACCGGGCTGAGGCGGGGAGGGAGGGGAGGGGAGGGGAACGGGAGGGCGGGGCGTTAGTTGTGCAGGACCGTTTGCGGGAGGGACTGGGTGACGGCCTTGGTGACGGGGGTGGATTCGAGGCCGTCGGCGACGGCGTGCAGGAGGCGGACCAGGTGGGCGGCGTCGGTGGGGCCGAGGATGCCGGTGATGACATCCAGGATCCGGACCGTCAGCGCGTCGAGCTGGGAGAGGCGGGCGTGGCCCATCGAGGTGACGGTGAGGGTGGGCGCGGTCCGGACCATGCCCAGGACCTCCAGGTCGGCGATCGCCAGCTCGGCCTCGCCGGGGGTGATGCCGACCTGCTCGGCCACCTCGTCCGGGGTGGTGCGGCCGTTGGCGATCGCGTTCAGGACGAGGGCGGCGGGCATCTTCATGCCGACGGCGTCCTGCAGGCCGAGGATGAGCGGGTGGGCGTGCCCACGCACGCGCTCGACCGCGTCGAGCAGTCGCAGGGCCGCGCCGATGTCACCGATCAGGTGCTCGGTCTGCACCGCCGCCAGCGCGCCGGGACCAGCCTCGGTGGTCGGGACCAGGTCCGCGGTCACCCGGTCGGGGACCGCTAAAGCGTTTGTCTGCAGCCTGGTTCCAGCGTCTTCGATGGTCACAAGATCCAGCGTACGGAGTGGTTCTGACAGGTCGGCGTGTCGTTCCTGAGGAAACGCTGTGAATCTTGCAACCCTGCTGAACTAGCCTCGAACCATGCGACTGAGTGGTAAGCGAGCTCTGGTGATCGGCGGTGGTGGCGGCGGGATCGGGCGGGCGATTACCGGCGCCTTCGGCAACGAAGGGGCCGCGGTCGTGGTCGCTGACGTCGACCTCGCCCGCGCGACCGAGGCAGCAGACGCGCTGGGTGAGCAGGGCGCGACGGCGTACCCGGTGTCCGGTGACGTGCGTTCGGCGGGCGACATCGACGCGATGATCCAGACCGCGGTGGACAAGCTCGGCGGTCTCGACGTACTGGTCACCGTGGTCGGTGGACAGGTCGCGTTCGTCCCCGCGGTCAAGCTGCACGAGATGGCCGACGAGGACTGGGACACGATCTACGAGGTCAACCTGAGGTACGTCGCTCGCGCCGTGCGGGCCGCGCTCCGCGTCTTCCTCGCCCAGGGCACCGGCGGCACGATCGTCAGCGTCGGCTCGGTCACCGGCTTCATGGCCGCGCCCGAGCAAGCGGCGTACGGCGTGATGAAGGCCGGCATCCTCAGCCTGGCCCGGACGGTCGCGGCCGAGTACTCGCGCGACGGCATCCGGATGAACGTCGCCGCGGCCGGCGCCATCGCCACCGCGGTCGCCAACGCCCACGTCGCCACCGAGGTGGTGGAAGACATCCCGGCCGGCCGCTTCGGCCGCTCCGAAGAAGTCGCCGAGGCCGTCGTCTATCTCGCGTCGGACGCGTCCGCCTACGTCACCGGCCAGCAGCTGGTGCTCGACGGCGGCGTCTCCGTCCGCGGCCCGTTCTCCTGAATCCAGACAATCGAACACCTGGTCGAGGATTTCGGGTGTGGCCGGTTCCGGAAAAGTTTGCCCGCCGCCGGACAAATCGGAATCCGGGCGTGACCTGGGGTCGGGTGCTGCGTTGGATTTGACGTGACGGTGAACACTACGGCGCACCATCACCGCGCTCGCCCGCGTTTTCCAGGCCGTCCACCGCGATGCAACAGCCAGGAGGACCAGTGACAACCGCCACCGCCACCCAGACCATTGAGCGCCGACGCGTCCGTGTCTGGTTCGGTGAGCACGTGATCGCCGACTACAACGCCGAGCCGGCGTTGGCCGAGCGGTACGCAGACGCCATGAGCCGCCGGTTCGCCGGCCTCCGGGTCACCAACGACCCGATGCCGACCATCGACAAGCTCCCCGACCCGCTGCCCGGCGAGCGCATGTGGGACGTAGCACCACGCTGAACGGTGCTCGCCCGATATTAGGGCCTCCGGCACCTTTTCGCGGTCCGCACCTCACCAGACAACCCAACGCGGACCGGGGCCCGGTCGAGTCGCCTCACCTCGATCAGCAAAGGTACCGGCGCCAGTGCTCCTCACCGAGCACGGGGGCGGCAGGTGAGCGAGGGCGTTCTGCCCCTCACCTGCCGCCTTTCTCCCCTGACAATGCGCCTGATACGCAGTACCTCGTTCGCACCGGAACCCCCAGCTCCGGTGCGAACGACTTTTTACAGCCCCGCGTAGTACTCCGGCTTCATCTGGATCAGCTGCACGTAGTTCCCGTCCGGGTCGACGAGGGTCGCGAACCAGCCGACCCCGCGGTCCTCCGGGTGCACCAGCCACTCCACGTCGAGCGACCGCAGCTGCGCGGCCGCCGCCTCGATGTCCTCGACCGCGAAGTTCACGACGAACCGTCCCGGCTCCGCGGTCTTCGCCGCGACGTCGTCGCGCTGCTCGATCACCAGGCCGAACCCGCCGAGGTTCAGGTTGCCGTACCCGTCGACCTCCGCCTGGAACCCGTCGCGGTACCAGCTCTTCAGCCGCTCCGGGTCGGTACTGCCGAGCAACATGCTGTTCAGAACGGGCTTGGACACGATCTCTCCATTCGTCAGGCGTCGTTACGCCCGGTACGTCGGAGCCGCCGCGCCCGTCTCGACATCAGTAGACCTCGATGTCGTCCAGGAACACTCCGTCCGCCGCCTTGGTGAAGGTCCGGGTGAAGGCCACCTTCACGTGCTGCGCCCGGACCGGTGCGAAGCGGACCTCGAACCTGTTGCCGGAGGCATCGTTCGGGCGGCTCACCCCGCCGCGGTCGGTCCAGTGCTCGCCGTCGTCGCTGGTCAGCACCCGGACGGTGTCGGGGCGGTAGCCGGAGTACTCGACGTACCCCTGCATGTCGACCTCGCGGACGGTCTTCGGGGCGCCGAGGTCGAAGCTGACGTCGAAGGCCTTCGTCTCGCCGTCGCCGCCCTGGATCACGTACGGCCGGCCGTCACCCCAGTTGTCCGAGATCACGCCGTCGGTCGACTCCAGGCCGGTCGAGTCCGGGAACCTGGCCGGTGGCGTCCACGACTTGGTGTAGGTCCGGCCGCCGACGAGGTTCTCCCGCGGCAGCGGCGAGCCGGCGACCTTGAAGCTGACCAGCCCGTCGGCCGGCTGCTTGAGCCGGAGGTACCGCGCCTTCGCGTTGATCCCGACGAAGTCCTCGCCGCCGTTGGCCTTGGTACGACGGGCCGCGTCGACCCAGCTCACGCCGTCGTACGAGCTCTGGATCGTGTACTCGGCCGGGTACTGCGCACCCCACTGCAGGAACGCACCGTCGACCTGATGCTGAGCGCCCAGATCCACCGCGGCGCCGGACCTGATCTGCTCGGCCAGCTCCGGTGCGGCGACCGGGCGGCCCGCGGCCGCGTCGAGGACGAGTGACCGGATCCGCTCGAGGTAGGTGACGTCGCCGGTGAAGGTACCCGGCGTGCTGGCCAGCGCCAGGGCGAGGTCAGTGGCCAGGTCCGGGTGCGTCTTCTTCAGGATCGACACGACCTCCCAGTCCTCGATGCCGTCGCGCAGCGACTCGAGCCGGATGGTCCGCTCCAGCAGGTTGTGCTCCTTGTCCGGGTTCACCACCCAGAAGTCGCCCTTGACGTCCTGGTCGTCCATCGAGATGTTCCAGTTGTTGAACGCCCAGTGCAGGTGGCCGTTGGCGTTCCGGGCGGCGGCCAGCCAGCCGATCAGCCGCTGGTAGTACTCCGGCTGGTCGATGAAGCGGTTGAGGTAGCCGAGCGTCGGGATGTTGCAGTTGTACAGCCAGAGGTCCTTGCCGCTCGCTCGGGCCTGGTCGAACGGGGCCGGGTTCCACTCGTAGTTGAGCAGGTTCGGGATCGTGACGTCCTCCCGCGTACTGACCTGCGAGGCGACCGGGTCCGAGAAGGTCGCGTCGCCGATCTTCACCTCCGGCCAGATCTGCTTGACCTTGTCGAAGATGCCGTTCCAGCCCTTGCTGCCGGCGTCGCCCTGCGGTTCGTCACCGATGTGCATCCACCACTTGCTCTCCCAGCCCATCTTCTTGACGTGGTCGCGGAGCGCGCCGACGTACTGCTGGATCCAGCGGTCGGCTGCGGGGGAGTCCCAGGGGACGTAGGTCTTGACCGGCTTGCCGTCCGCGTTCGGGGCGAGGGTCTCGACACCCCAGTGGTCGCCGGAGGTCGGGCCGCCGTTGACCCAGAAGCCCTCGAGCCGGCTGACCGTGCCGCGGTCGGCGAAGAACTTCACCACCTGGTCGACCTTGGACCAGTCGAAGTGCGCCGTACCGTCGGCGTCGACCGTCGTGTTGCCGGCCAGCAGCAGCGTGTTCATCGGCAGCGTCAGGTTGTTGTTGCGGTAGTCGCGGCGGAGGTTCGCGTAGTCCTCCATCAGCTTCCACCACTTGGGGGTGAACGGCGAGGCGCCGTAGTTGCGCAGCATCGTCTCGACCCCGCTGGGCGGGTCCTGGTACGAGACCGTGCCGAAGAACAGCGTCCACTCGACGTCGGTGAAGCCGCTGTCCTTGGCGTCCGGGATCGTCACCGGGCGCACGTTGACAGACAGCGGCAGTACTTCGGTGCCGTGGTCCGTCTCGACCTTGACCAGGCCGCGGTACACGCCGCCGTTGACGGTCTTCGGGACGTGGACGCGGACCCAGATCGGCTGCGTGGTGTTCGCGGGGACCGCGGTCGACCGGTCGTTGGAGAGACCGTCGGGGAAGTCGTCCGGTGCGGGCCGACTCGGGGCGTACACGTACTGGTTGCCGCCGAAGACCGAGGTGTGGTTGAGGGCGGTGTACTTGACGAAGTTGTAGGTCAGGTCGCCGGCCGGGATCAGGCCGCGTCCGGAGACGAGCGGGGTGAAGCTGACCCGCTTGATCGTGAAACTCTGATCGCGGCGGATGACGACCTGGCCCGCCTCGAACTCGTTGCGGGCGCTGTCGAGCCGGAGCGTCGTACTGCCGCCGGTGTCGGCCGGCGACGAGTCCTTGAAGACGTGCGTCGCCGCCCGCGCCGCCCAGAGCTGGGTGTGCGGGGCACGACTCTGGGCGGTGGACGGAAGCTGCGCGGTGAGAGCCGTGGTGACAGTCGCCGCGGCGACAGCCGCGGCCAGGGCTTTGGACGGTTTCATGGCGGAGAAACCTCCTGCGGTCGGGTGGTTCCTCATTCTTCGAGCCCACCCGCAAACGGCCAACCATCCTGACTAGACCACTTTCCTCAGCAGTACCATCGACACCCGCGCCTGAGGAGATCCCATGAAGTTCACCGCTGAGCTGTTGCTGACCGGGAAGAACACGGCCGGCTTCGAGGTCCCGGAGTCGGTGGTCGAGTCGCTCGGAGGTGGTGGGCGGCCGAAGGTCAGCGTCACGGTGAAGGGCTACACGTTCCGTACGTCGATCGCGCGGCTGGGTGGGCGCTACCTGCTCGGGTTTTCGGCGGAGCGTCGTACCGAGGCCGGCGTTGCGCCGGGGGAGATGCTCGAGGTCGACGTGGAGCTGGACACCGCGCCGCGGGAACTGGAGATGCCGACGCCCTTGGCCGACGCGTTGGCAGGTGACCCGGACGCTCGAGCTTTCTGGGACACGCTCAGCTACAGCAACCGGCAGTGGCACGTGCTGCAGTTGGCGTCGGCGAAGACGGACGCCACTCGGGACCGTCGCCTGGAGAAGACGCTCGCCGCTCTGCGTGAGGGGCGCGTCCGCTGACGCGGTTCGTCAGCAGTAAGAGCGGCAGCCGTTCTCGCGGCCGTACTTCGCGTGGGTTCGGGTGACGAGGCTGACCGGTGAGAGTTGGCCGCCGTGGTGCCAGCTGTTGAGGAATTCCTGCGGCGGGACGATGCCGCGGCGGATCCACCAGGTGTTCGGGGCGGTCGGCCAGCTGATCCCGAAGTGCAGGTGCGGCGGGGTGACACGGGCGCTGCCGGTGTTGCCTGTCCGGCCCAGCGTCTGTCCGGCGTGCACGCGCGCCCCCGGCACGATCCCGGGCTGGATCGCTGACAGGTGCGAGCCGTAGTACCGCACGCCGTCGACGCCGACGATCGAGACCCCCAGGCCGCCGCGGTCGGCGCCGCGGTTGGTCTTCGGGTCCCAGCGGTCCACCCGGGTGACCTCGTCCACGCGTCCGTCGATGGGCGCGACGAACAGGCAACCCTTGGCGGTGAAGATGTCCGAGGCCGGGTAGTCGTGGTGGCTCTGGGACGCGTCGGCGCGGCACCCGCCTACTGGGAACACATACTTCCGGGACGACGTGGGTGTGACAGGCCGTTGCTTCGTGGGCACAGAACTGGGTTTCGACGACGGTGGGTGCGTCGCTGTCGGTTTGAGCGTGGGCTCCGCGGGTGTCGGGCGCTCGTCCGTCGGTGGCGCCGTGGCCGACGGTGTGGGTGGTGCGGTGCTCGGTGTGGGTGGTGGCGCGGCGGCGGGTTGTTTCTCGGTGAAGGCACCAGTGGCCTTCAGGGTGAACAAACCACCGCCGGTCACGGCGAGGATGACGACCAGAAAGACTGCCCAGGTATGTCTCGTCACGGGTACCAGAAACTGTTGACGGCGACGGATGAGTAGACAGTCTCGCACGGGATGCCGTTCTTGTCGGCGTCCATCCGGTCGGGCATGCCGTAGTACCACCAGTAGCGGACCGCCTCGGCGTACGACGCCCCACGGGCCGCCAGGTCACGGCAGAACAGGCCGGCGGTCCAGTAGACGGCGCCGCTGATCACCCGCCCGTTCCAGTACGCCGCGACATCGCTGCGTGGATAGACGGTCTCACAAGGGATTCCGTTGCGGTCGGCATCCATCTGGTTCGGCTGCCCGTGCATCCGCCAGTAGTCGATCGCGGCGACATAGCTGTAGCCCCTGGCGTCCAGGTCCCGGCAGAACAACCCGGCCGGCAACGAACGGACGTCCCCGAGCGCGGGCGCCGTGGTCGTCTTGACCGGCGGCTTGGGTACGACGACCGTCCGGGTCGGCACCGGTGCCGGCGCCGAGGCTGCCGGTGCTTGCGCTGCGACAGCCGGAGCCGACGGTGGTGTGTCCGCTGCTTTCGGCGCTGGATCGTCCTTCGTCATCAGCACCAGCAGCCAGGTCAGCAGCACCAGGATGACGCCGACCGCCACTCCCCCCAGCGCCGCCAAGGTCGCGTTACCGTGCTGGTCGCGGCGGTGACAATACGTGCGTGAATACGGTTCTCCATTCATGATTCCCCCCGCAAATCATTGAAACCTCGTCACTTTCCGTTGTCCATGCCTCGACCCGGAATTCTGTTCACCGGCGCAACATCTGGTGGTCACGCAAACGGGTGATGATCCGCGCGGGATTCCGCCAGGAAAGGACATCGGGATGGGGCACTCGCACGACCACCCGCACGACCACGGCCACGGGCATGGCCATGAGCACGGCCACGACCATGGGCACGACCACCACCACCCGAACACCGAGCTCGACGAGGCGACACTCGCCGCGCTGGACGAGTCCGTACCGGACAGCGACCTGTCGCCGGCGGAGGTCTCGCGCCGCGCACTGCTCCGCTCGGCCGGCATTCTCGGAGGAACGGCGGCGCTCGCGGTGACGGGAGCCCAGTTCGCCGCGGCCACGGCCCCCCAGGACGGCTGGATCTTCCAGCCCGGCGACCGGCCGACCACCTGGCTGGCCGGCGACCACCACATCCACACCCAGCTCAGCTCCGACGGTCTGTACCGGGTGATCGACCAGGCCCGCCACGCGACCGCGTTCGGCCTGGACTGGCTCGTCATCACCGACCACGGCGGCGCGACGCACGCCCGGATCGGGGTCGACCTGGTCAACCCGCAGATCAAGGCGGCCCGCGCCGAGCTGCGAGACACGCTGATCTTCCAGGGCCTGGAGTGGAACATCCCGGCCGCCGAGCACGGCACGGTCTTCGTCGCCCCGGGCAGCCGCGAGGTCGACGTACTGAAGCAGTTCGAGAACAGCTACGACGGCAGCGTGAACAACGCCGGCGCCAACTCGCCGGTCAACGAGGCCCTCGCGGTCTCCGGGATCCAGTGGCTCGGCCAGCAGGTGACCAAGCGCCGCGTCGCCGACGCGCTGTTCCTGGCCAACCACCCGGCCCGCAACGGCATCGACAGCCCGCACGAGATCCGGAACTGGCGCGACGCCGACCCGCGGATCGCGATCGGCTTCGAGGGCGCGCCGGGTCACCAGGCCGGCGGACTCCCGAAGGGCATCGGCAACGGTGCCGCCCGCGGCCTCTACGGCAACGCCCCGAACCCGAACTCTTTCCCCGCCTTCCCGGCCGAGAGCTACCGCACCTGGGGTGGCTTCGACTGGATGACCGCGACCGTCGGCGGCCTCTGGGACAGCCTGCTCGCCGAGGGCAAGCCGTGGTGGATCACCGCGAACTCCGACTCGCACGTGAACTGGAACGAGACCGCTCGCCGCCCCGACGGCTCCAGCCAGGAGCAGTTCGACCGCGACGGCCGCTACATGGACCCGGTCTACGGCAACACGGTGAACGCGACCGCGAGCGACTTCTGGCCCGGCTTCTACAGCCGCACCCACGTGGGGGCGTCCCGCCGCGACTACCTGGCGGTGATGGCGGGCCTGCGCAACGGTCGCGTCTGGGTCGACCACGGCGCGCTGGTCAAGGGTGTCGAGGTCGAGGTGCGCGAAGTTGGCAAACGGTACGGCGAACCGTTGGGCGGGGCCCTCGTGGTCAAGAAGGGCCGGCCGATCGAGCTCGTCGTCCGGATCACCACGCAGACGATGCCGAACTGGGCCAACTTCGTGCCGACGCTCAACCGCGTCGACGTGATCCAGGGCTCGGTCACCGGACCGGTCGGGGACAAGGACACGATGACCGCCCCGAACACGAAGGTCGTCCAGCAGTGGGACACCTCGGGGAAGCGCGGTACGTTCGAGTTGATCCATCCGCTGGGTCGCGCCGACGAAGCGCAGTACGTGCGGATCCGGGGTACGGACGGGAACCGCAGCCAGCCGGGCTACCTCGGCGCGGCGGTGGACCCGGCCGGGCCCAAGCTGGACGTGGTCGGCGACGCGGACCCGTGGGTCGACCTGTGGTTCTACACCAACCCGATCTGGGTGCTGCCGAAGTAAGACTGCTTCTACCCGAAGAAGGCTCTTGTGATCATTGCGATCGATGCCGACAGCTCGGACACGGCCGCGGCCGACCACCTGCTGTACGACCTGATCGACGTGCTGGACCAGCCGGTCGTCGCCTGCACCCACATGGTGTCCGGCGACGATCACCCGCACGTCGCGGTATCGCTGACCAGCACCGCCGACCTGGCTGACACGGTCCGGGAGATGGTTGCCGACCGCAACGTCGGCTTGGCGGTCACCCGGCCCGGCGCCAGCGAGCCCGAGCTCGCCGGTCCGAGCCGGCTCGTCCGGGGCGCCTACGTCGCCGCGGTCGAGGCGGCGCTGGGTACGACGGGACGCGTGGTCCGGTGGCCCGGTCACGAGCAGGCGCACGGCGTCCTGCCCGCGGCCGAGCTACGGACGCGCTGCGGTATCGATCAACTCGAGGGCATCGGCGGCGTACCGGTCGAGGACGACACACTGATCGACACGCTCGACTTCCTCCGCCCCGTACGCCGCGACGGCCGCCTGGTCCTCCAGCTCCAACCGGCCGCCGGCGACGTCCTCATCCCCTTCGAACTCCAGCACCAACAGAACTGCTGCGCCGACCACTAAGCGCGGGGTAGGAACGCCGCAGTCGCCTCGTCGGCGAGGACGGCCGGGTCGGTGCCGTCTGGATCGGTCTGGGCGAGATGCATCAGCCCGAGGATGGCGGCGTACGCGACACGAGCTCGCGACGCCGCGCGCTCCGGCGACAGCCCGAGCTCCCGGTAAGTCTGCGTCAGCACCTCCAGTCGCGCCTGGTTCACCTGTCGAACCGCATCCCGCACCCGCGGGTCGTTCCGGTCGCCGAGCAGGCTCAGATGCACCGACGGCGCGAGGGGCTGTACGGCCTGCACGACCGCCGTGACCAGCTCCCGCAACCGCTGCTCGGGGTCGGCGATGTCGGCGTACCAGGACAAGCCGTCCGCGCCGTGACTTCGGGTCCACTCGGTGAGTGCCGCGGCGACCAGCTCGTCGCGGGTCCGGTAGTGCGCGTAGAAGCTGCCTTTGGTGACGCCGAGCGTGCGCGCCAGCGGCTCGACCGCAACCGCGGCCAGCCCGCCCTTCGCGATCGCCTCCAGCGCGGCCCGCGCCCAGTCCTGAGCGGACAGCCGGCTCGGTTCGTTCACCACCGGCCCAGGATACGGCAGCGTATTGACCCTGCGGCGCGCTCAAGGATACGGTTGCGTATGGATACGCTACCGTATGGAGGAGTCGTGAAGATCCGCCGAGTGGTCACCGGTCACAACACCGATGGCAGGTCCCGGGTCGTCGACGACAGCGCCGTCGAGGCGATCACCAGCGCGCTCCTGCCGGGGTACGCCGCCTTCCGCGTGTGGGGTACGGACGAACCGCCGACCTTTCCTGACGACGGCTCACCGCGGCGCGCCGAGGCGTACTACCCGCCGCCGGGTGGCTCGCGCTTCATGGTCAACCTGATCCCGCCGGGCGAGGTCGCCGTACCCGCGGAGGTCGACGCGGCCGCAGCCCTGGCCGAGCTCGAGCGGCAGATGCCGGGGGCGATGGCCCGCAGCGTCCCCGGACCGCCGGGGATGCACGCCACCGACAGCATCGACTACGTCGTGGTTGTTTCCGGCGAGGTGACGCTGGAGCTCGACGACGGGGAGCAGACGGCCCTGCGAGCCGGGGACGTCGTTGTCCAGAACGGCACCTGCCACACCTGGCGCAACCACGGCGACGAGGACTGCACGATTGTTGGGGTTGCCATCGGTCTAACTCCAGGCGGTTGAGGTTTGGAGGAAGTCCGGTAGGTTGCCGATGACGCCGAGGCGTTGGGTGCAGCGGGTCAGGGCGACGTACAGGTCGCGGACGCCGCGGGGGGACTCGATCACGATGCCGTCCGGGTCGACGACCAGGACTGAGTCGAACTCGAGGCCCTTTGCCTCGCGGGCGCTCAGGACCGTGACGCCGGTCAGGCCGTCGACCGCTTCCTGGATGAGCTCGAGCCGGCTGCGCGACGTGATCACGCCGACCTCGCCGTACTGCGTCTCCTCCGCGGCGAGCTTGTAGACGTACAGCGCCTGCTCCGCCGCCGGGACGTCCGCGTGCCACGGCTTTACGCCGGTCGAGCGGACGGACTGCGGCGTACGCGCGCTCGGGTCGACCTCCCGCAGTACGTCGTTGGCCAGCTCCATGACCTCGGCCGGGGTCCGGTAGTTCAACGTCAGCTCAGCCAGTCGCCAACGGTCGCCGAACGTCTCGCCGAGCACACCCGCCCAGGTCGTCCCGCCACCGATCGCGCTGGTCTGCGCGACATCGCCGACCACCGTCATCGACCGCAGCGGACACCGGCGCGCGATCGCCCGCCACGCCATCGGCGACAGCTCCTGCGCCTCGTCGACGATCACGTGACCGTACGTCCACCGCCGGTCGGCCGCGGCCCGGTCGGCCAGCGTCCGGTCGTCGTCAGCCTCGTATCGTTCGGCCAGGGCCTCCGCGTCGAGGATGTCCTTCGCGGTCAGGATCTCCGCGTCGTCGTCCTCGTCCCAGTCCGTCGACCCCGAACCACTCAGCACGTCCAGAGCGCCCTGGGCGTAAGCGATCGCACGAGCCCGCGCGGCCCGCGCGCGCGCGGCCTCGGACCCGTCATCGCCCAGCAGCTCGGCGGCCTCGTCCAGCAGCGGTACGTCGGAAGGACTCCAGTCGTCGCCGTACCGCAGGAGGTGTTCGCGATCGAGTGCAGACAACTGTGGCGCCGCGGACGCCAGCCGGCCCTCGTCGCCGTACAGGTCCTCGATCAGCCGCTGTGGACTGAGCAGCGGCCAGAGCTGCTCGAGCAGGGCCTGTACTGCGGGCTCGGCGAGCACCTCCTTGCGCAGCTCGGCCAGCTCGTACTCGTCGAGCAGCTGCTCGCCGTCCAGCGGGTCGGTGCCGATCAGCTCGGCGTACTGGTTCGTCAGGTAGTCGGTGAGCTCGTTGAGCACGAAGGGCCGCGCCTGGTTGTGCGTCAGGTTGCGGTTGCTCACGCGGTCGTGGGTGGCGGCAACGACGTCAGGGTCGAGGGTGAGCTCGGTACGGTCGACCGAGACGCGGACCGGGCTCTCCGGCAGCCACTGCCGGTCGACGACCGCCTTGGCGATCACCTCGGCCATCACCGTCCGGCCCTTGACCTCGGCGCTCTCCGGCGTCTCCGGCCGGGTCGCGTCCACACCCGGGTACAGCTCGGCGATCGTGACCAGCCGGACGCCGTCCTCACCGAGCGACGGCAGCACCTGGCCGATGAACCGGAGGAACGCCGCATTCGGCCCGACGACCAGAATTCCGCGCTTTTCCAGCTGCTCCCGGTGGGTGTAAAGCAGAAATGCCGCCCGGTGCAACGCGATCGCGGTCTTGCCGGTGCCCGGACCGCCCTGGACGACCAGGATTCCGGGCAGCTCGGAGCGGATGATCCGGTCCTGGTCGGCCTGAATGGTCTGGACGATCGACTCCATCCGGCCGGTCCGCCGGGCCTCCAGCGCCTTCATCAGCACGGCCTCGCCGATCACGCCGGTGCCGGGTTTGGACGCGTCCACCGCGTCCCGGGCCAGGTCGAGCTGCTCGTCCTGGACGTCGAGGACCCGCCGGAGCCGGGTCTGGATGTGCCGGCGCCGGACGACGCCGTGGTTGGCCACCGCGGTCGCGATGTAGAACGGCCGTGCGGCCGGTGCGCGCCAGTCGACCAGCAGGGGTTCGTAGTCGGCGTCGTGCAGGCCGATCCGGCCGAGGTGCAGGACGTCGCCGTCGGCGGTGTCGAGGCGGCCGAAGTACAGGCCCTCCTCGGCCGCGTTCAGCCGGGCCTGGCGGAGCTTGAGGTCGCGGATGCGGCCGTCGCGCTGGTGCAGGGCCTGCGCGTTGCGGGTCTGGACCAGTTGCTCGTCGCCGGTGCGGGCGTCGGTCCGCTCGCGCTCCGTGTCGAGCGCGGCGTAGAACGTGGTCAGGTGCGCCTGTTCGGCGTCGACCGGATTCGGCAATTCCTACCCCTTGTGTTAAAATACGTCCCGTTGGTTATCGGGCTGCATTCTGCGAATTCTTTGACAGCCGCCAACAAATCCTTGAGTTTATCCGCTGCCGGGGTTTCCTGTAGTGGTGTTTCACTCGATCATCCCGCCGTACCTGCTCGAGCAGCTCGAGCGGAGCGTCGACGACCCGAACCTCCGGGCCCGCTTCCGGCTGTCCCTGCAGCACGACGCCGTACTGCGCAGCCGGCCGGCCGCCGGTCTGGGCCGGGCGTCGGCCGAGGGTGGGCTGAGACGCGAGGTGTACGACGCGGAGCACGGGACCGACCTGCCCGGCACGCTGGTCCGGTCCGAGGGTGAGGACGCGGTCCAGGACCAGTCGGCGAACCAGGCGTACGACGGGACCGGCGCGACCTGGACGATGTACCACGACTGCTTCGGCCGCGACTCGATCGACGGCGCCGGGCTGATTCTGACCTCGACCGTGCACTACGACCGTGGGTACGCGAACGCGTTCTGGGACGGCGCGCAGATGGTGTTCGGCGACGGTGACGGCGAGATCTTCGGCGGCTTCACCGCCTCGATCGACGTCACCGGCCACGAGTTGACGCACGGCGTCACGCAGTACACCGCGAACCTCGCGTACGACGGCCAGTCGGGCGCGCTGAACGAGAGCATCTCCGACGTGTTCGGCTCGCTCGCGAAGCAGTACGCGCTGGGGCAGTCGGCCGAGGAGGCGGACTGGTTGATCGGTGCCGGTCTGTTCATGCCCGGCGTGCAGGGCGTGGCGTTGCGCTCGATGAAGGCACCGGGTACGGCGTACGACGATCCGCGGCTGGGCAAGGATCCGCAGCCGGACACGATGGCCGGCTACGTGGAGACCACCGATGACAACGGCGGTGTGCACCTCAACTCCGGCATCCCGAACCGCGCGTTCTACCTGGTCGCGGCCGCTCTTGGCGGGAACGCGTACGACGACGCCGGCAAGATCTGGTACACCACGCTGACCTCGGGAACCCTCTCCGAATCGGCCGACTTCAAGACCTTCGCCGAGGCCACACAGGCCGCCGCACGCGACCTCTTCGGTGCGGACTCGAGCCAGGTCGCCGCCGTCACCACCGCCTGGCAAACCGTGGGCGTCCTCGCCGAGGAACCGCCGGAACCGCCAAGCGGTGGTGTGGCCCAGGAGAGCGATCGGACGGAGCTCATGAACGCGGCGAAGACCGAGCTCCGCCCCTCCACCCCACCCGGCCAGGCGCCAGACCGGGACACCGCCGGCTGACCTTGACCTCAAGTCTTGTTGAGGTACTAGCGTCGCCGAGGTGACTGTTCATCCGCTGCGGCTCGTCGTGCTGACCCGCAATCTCGAGGATGGGCGGTTCGGGACGGCGGTGACGCGGTGGTTCGCCCGGGAGGTCGAGCGGGCGGAGGGGTTCAAGCTCGACCTGGTTGATCTGAGCGTGGTTCCGGTGGCGGAGTTGCCGGAGCGGATCGAGGATGCGGATGCGGCGGTCATCGTGACGGCGGAGTACAACCACGCGTATCCGGGGGACGTGAAGACCGCGATTGACGCCGTCCGGCGGCCTTGGTATGCGAAGCCGGTGGGGTTTGTCGCGTACGGCGGGCGGTCCGGTGGGTTGCGAGCGGCGGAGGCGTTGCGGCTGGTCTTCGGCGAGCTGCATGCGGTGACGATCCGGGACAGCCTGGGCTTCCGCGAGGAGGACTTCACGGCATCCGGCGAGCCGGTGGATGCGAGTACGCCGCGGGCGGCCGGTGCGATGTTGCGTCAGTTGGCGTGGTGGGCGCGTTGTCTGCGCGACGCGCGGGCGGACACGCCGTACCCGGAATAGGTTGTCGCTGGCATCAGTTGGAGGTTGGACGTGACCGCCGAACCGATGCCCCTGTCCGTGCTCGACCTCTCGCCGGTCCCGTCGGGGACCCGGCCCTCGGAGGCGCTGCACGAGACGCTGGAACTGGCTCGCACCGCGGAGGCGGCCGGCTAGCACCGCTACTGGCTGGCCGAGCACCACAACATCCGCAGCGTGGTCAGCACGAGCCCCGAGGTGATGATCGCGGCCGTCGCCGCCGCGACGTCGAGCATCCGGGTCGGGTCCGGCGGGATCATGCTGCCGAACCACTCGCCGCTCAAGGTCGCCGAGACGTTCCGCGTGCTCGGCGGGCTGTACCCGGACCGCATCGACCTCGGCCTGGGGCGCGCGCCCGGTACGGACCAGCTGACCGCGCTCGCGTTGCGGCGCAGCCGGGAGGCGCTCGGGGCGGACGACTTCACCGAGCAGTACGCCGAGCTGCTGGCGTACGTCGACGGTTTTCCGGCGGATCACCCGTTCGCGCCGATCAGCGCGCAGCCGGACGACGTACCGCTGCCGCCGATCTGGATCCTCGGGTCGAGCACGTACGGCGGTCAGGCGGCGGCCGCGCTCGGGACCGGGTTCGCGTACGCCGGGCACTTCGGGACGCTCGACCCGGCCGGCGTGATCTCGTCCTACAAGACGAACTACCGGCGCTTCGAGCACGCCGGCGAACCGCGGGCGATCCTGGCGCTCTCCGCGATCGTGGCGGAGACCGAGTCGCGGGCAGCTGAGCTGGCGCGGGCCAACGCGTTGTCGACGCTGCGGTTGCGCTCCGGCCGTCCGGGACCGCTTCCCTCGCCTGAGGAAGCCGCGGAGTACCCGTGGTCGGACGCTGAGCTGGCTGCGATCGAGGAGTGGACCGGTCTGGTCACCGTCGGTCCGCCGGAGTACGTAGCCGCCGAGCTGCTGCGGAAAGCAAACAAAGCCGGCGCGGACGAACTGATCATCACAACGAACATCCACAACCCGGACGAACGCCGACGGTCGTACGAACTGCTGGCGCAGGCCTGGGGACTGAAAAGCAGGTAGTCGCCGAGGCCCAGCGGATGAGGTGGCGGGCCTCCCTGCCCCGGGCACGCGGCGGACCTAGCCGCCGCGGACGTGTTCGAAGATGAGGCTGGTTTCGGCGTGGGTTACTGCTGGGTCGGCGGTCAGGTGGTCGAGGACGAACTCGCGGAGGGCGTCGGGGGTTGCTGCTGCGACGTGCAGCAGGTAGTCGTTGGCGCCGCTGACGTGGAAGAGCGACAGCACCCCCGGTAATGCCGGGACCTTCGCGCGGAAGCGGTTGATCTCGTCGCGGGAATGGGCGCCGATGCGGATCGCGATCAGCGCCTGCAGCGGCTGACCGAGCGCGGCCAGGTCCACGTCCGCGTGGAAACCACGGATCACCCCGCGCTCGCGCAGTGCGCGGACCCGGGTCAGGCACGTCGAGGCCGCGATCCCGGTCGCCTCGGCGAGCGCGTTGTTCGGCATCCGCCCGTCGGCGGCGAGCAGCCGGACCAGCTCCCGGTCGACGTCGTCGAGCCCGTCCGGTACCGGCCGCGGAGCCGGTCCCGGGCTCCGACGATCCTTCGGCATGCCCTCACTCTAGGGCCCATCCACAGAATCCACAGCGTGTGTACAACCCTGTGGACGAATTTTCTTCGGAACTCTGGCCACTGGCTCGCAGAAGATTCCATCCTCATTCCCCATCCAGGTGAGGAGGCAGCGATGCACCAGCTCGACACCCGGTCGGTCCACGCCGGCCGCGACGACCTGACGGCCCTCGGCGTCCACGTGCCGCCGATCGACCTGTCCACCACCTACCCGCTCCCCGGCGTCCACAGCGGCGGTACGGCGTACGACGTCCTCGCGAACGGTCACGCCCCGGCCGGCGGCAGCCTGGTCTACCAGCGGCTGTGGAACCCGACCGTGGCCCGTTTCGAGGACGCGCTGGCCGAGCTCGAGCACACCGATGGCGCAGTCGCCTTCGGCTCCGGCATGGCTGCGCTCACCGCTTGCCTGCTCGCGACGGTCGCCGCAGGTCGTCCGCACGTCGTCGCCGTACGGCCGCTGTACGGCGGCTCCGACCACCTGTTGTCCACAGGCCTCCTGGGGACAACCGTCACCTGGGCGTCTGTGGACGGCATCGCGGCCGCGATCCGTCCGGACACCGGCCTGGTGATCGTCGAGACGCCGGCCAACCCGACGGTCGAGCTGGTGGACCTCGCGGCCGTGACGGCCGCGGCGGGCGACGTACCGGTGCTGGTGGACAACACGTTCGCCACGCCTGTCCTGCAGCAGCCGGCCCGGCACGGGGCGAGCCTGGTGCTGCACTCGGCAACCAAGTACCTCGGCGGTCATGGCGACGTGATGGGTGGCGTCGTCGCGGCCGGCGTGGAGTGGGTCGGTCGGCTCCGGCAGATCCGCGCCGTAACAGGTGGCCTGCTGCATCCGTTGGCGGCGTACGAACTGCACAGGGGACTGCAGACGTTGCCGGTCCGAGTACGGGCGCAGCAGGCAACCGCAATCAAGCTCGCGGACTGGCTCTCCGCGCAACCGTCGGTAGACCGCGTGTACTACCCAGGCCTCACTGACCCCGCCGGACTGATCGGACGCCAGCAAGCCGGTCCCGGGTCTGTCATCGCCTTCGCCTTGTCCGGGGGATTCGAAGCGGCCTCGCGGGTAGCCGCCGGGTTGAAGCTGATCACCCACGCGGTCTCGCTGGGTGGTGTGGACACGCTCATCCAGCACCCTGCGGCCCTGACCCACCGCCTGGTGGCGGCAGAGGCGAAACCGGGCGAGGGCCTGCTCCGGCTGAGCATCGGGCTGGAGGACCCGGAGGACCTGGCTGAGGACCTCCAGCAAGCCCTCAGCGCCTGACCGGACAGCCAGCAGCGGACCGCAGAAAATCTGCTCAGGGCAGATCCCGGCCTGTTGGACCTCGGGCGAGTGGCACACTCGGTACAGGACATCCGGAGGCGAGGAGGGCCAGACGTGTTGCTACGCCAGGTGATCGGGAACGTCTTCCGCCGCTTACGGCGCGAGCGGGGGATCACCCTGCGCGAGCTCGCCGAGCTGGCCCAGGTGTCGGTGCCCTACCTCTCCGAGATCGAGCGCGGCCGCAAGGAGCCCTCCTCGGAGATCCTCGCGGCGATCTGTCGTGCGCTCGAGCTCGAGCTGACCGACCTGCTGACCGAGGTGCAGTTCGACCTCGCCACCGCGCTCCGCTCGACGCTGCCGGTCCGGCTGCAGACCGCAGCGATCCGGGTCGAGGACCGGACCGGTCCGCTCGTCCCCACTCCGGGCGGGATGCCGCGAGCGCAGTACGGGTCGGCCCAGGCGTTCGCACTGGTCGCTTAGTTGGTGCGTTGGTACAGCAACCCGACCGCACGGTCGTGGCGTACCACTGCTGCGCCGGCTGAGGTGCTGACGTTCCACCAGAGCCTTCCGACGTACCGGGCGACCCCGCTGACGCCAGTCCCCTCACTGGCGGCGGAGCTGGGTGTCGGGCAGGTGCTGGTGAAGGACGAGTCGCGCCGGCTCGGCCTGCCCGCGTTCAAGGCGCTCGGTGCGTGGTGGGCGATCCACCGTGCACTGCGGGACCACACTGAGCTCGTGACTGCGACCGACGGCAACCACGGCCGCGCGGTGGCTCGCCGGGCGACCATGCTCGGCCTGGCGTCGCACGTGTTCATCCCGGACGTCGTCGGTGACGCCGCGGTGGACGCCATCCGGTCCGAGGGCGCGACGGTGACCGTCGTCCCCGAGTCGTACGACGCCGCGGTCGCCGAGGCTGCGTCGTACGCCACCGGCTCGCGCCTACTCATCCAGGACTCGGCCTGGCCCGGGTACGAGGTGATCCCGCAGTACATCGTCGACGGCTACTCGACCCTGTTCCGCGAGATCGACGTACAGCCCGACCTGGTCGCCGTACCGATGGGTGTTGGCTCACTGGCTCAGGCAGCAGTCACGCACTACCGCAGCGGGCCGGCGGCACCCGCGCTCCTGGGCGTAGAGCCGGCCAACGCCGCCTGCGTCACCGCAAGCCTCCTGACCGGCGAGCTCACCACCGTCCCCACCAGCGCAACCGTCATGGCCGGCCTCAACTGCGGCACGCCGTCGTCGCTCGCCTGGCCCGTACTGCGGTCCGGGCTCGACTACTCGGCCACCGTCGAGGATGACGCGGCGCAGCGGGCCGTGGACGACCTACGCGCGGCCGGCATCTCTTCAGGACCCAGCGGCGCCGCCACCCTGGCCGGACTTCGCGCCGCCAGCGGCCGGCTGCCGTTGAACGGCGACAGCACTGTCATCCTCCTCAGCACCGAAGGCGCATCCGAATGATCGATTACGTTGTCCGGTTCCCGGTCGATGACGAGGCCCTGTCCGCTCTGCACTCGACGGCCTTCGAGGGCGACTACAGCTTGACCCCGTGGCGGGAGCGGTTGGAGCGGTGGGCCCTGACCTGGGTAGGGGCCTTCAGCAACGATGAGCTGGTCGGGTTCGTTCAGGTGTGCTGGGACGGCGGTGCGCACGCCTTCGTCCTGGACACCGCTGTGCACCCGGAGTTCGGCCGGCAGGGGATCGGCAAGCAGTTGGTGCTCACCGCGGCTGAGGAAGCCGCCAAGGCCGGCTGCGACTGGCTGCACGTCGACTTCGAACCCCACCTGAAGGCGTTCTACCTCGAGGCGTGCGGCTTCCGCCCGACCGACGCGGGCCTGCTCGACCTGCGTCAGACCTCCGGCCAGGGATCCTCGATCTCGCCGGCCGCGATCGCGCGCCGGGACGCCGAATCGTTGCGGTAGCGGAACGGTATGACGTCCAGCGGTAGCGCCTCCCCGGTCAGTCGCGAGCTGGCCGCCGTGGGCCGCAGGAGGGTGCGTGGCCCCGGCCCACGCCGAATCCAGGTGGTCAACGGCACCTCGAGCGTCCCGAACGGGTGCTCGATGGTGACGATCACGTCCTCGAGATCGTGCTCGGTCATGCCTCACACTGTCGTCGCTGTCAGCCGTTCCGTCGAGATGCACGAGGTCAGGCAGCGTTCCTTGGCGTTGCCGAGGAGGTCGGCGGTCCACGTGGTGAAGCCGCCGTCGCCCAGGCCGCGCGCGTCGGCGTGGTCGATGCCGAGGCCGAGACCTGCGTAGTAGGTCGCGCTCTTGGTCCGCTCGGTGTCCTCGCGGAGATCGATCTCGAGCGCCGGCCGGACCGTGTCGTCGATCCGCTCGCGCATCGCCGATGGCGTGAACAGGGTGAAGCTCAGGTCGGCCGCATCACCCAGCACGTCGTGCCAGAACCGCAGGTGATCGATCAGCAGCTCGGCCTCGGTCCGCCCCGACCCGGTGTCCCGCGCGCTCGACACCAGCACGAACAGCTCGAAGTGCGCCGACATCCCGGGCCCGTCGAACGGTTGCGCCCGTACGACGCGCTGGCAGGTCGCCAGGTGGACGCGTTCCTGCCCGGCGCGGCGCCGTACCGCGGCCTCGATCGCCAGCTCGTTGGTCGGATCGCTGGCCACCTCGGTACCGCGGATCGTGCTGACCACCTGGTGCTGGTTGATGGTCGCGATCGCCGAACACGTGCCGAGCGGTGCCACCGGCGACAGCTGGACACCCTCGAACTTCGCGGGCAGCAGCTCCCACAGTCGCTGCTGCGTCTTCACCAGCTGCCGGGGGTCGACCGCCGACGGCTGGACGAACCGGTCCTGCTGCCAGCGCTGCAACAGCCGCGCCGGCGTCACCTTGGCCGCGCGCTCGCGGGTCACGTCGAGCAGCACCGACTGCAGCTCGGACTGACTCAGCCCGTCGACGAGGGCCTCTCGGCTGCCGTCCGGCAGCTTGGCCCAGAACCGTTCGCTGACCTGTCCCATGCGTCAACTCTGGCCGAAATTGCCCGCCGGCGCCCGCGGTTTATGCCGTATCTTCGATGGCATGAGATTCCCGAGCCCGCACCTTTGACGTTCTGACAGGGGCCTTTCGGTCCGGGTCGTTGCCTTCGAGGCATTGCAGGACTTCATCCCGCTCTACCCGCTGTACCAGCTGCTGTTCACCGACCACGGTCTGTCGGCAGCGCAGGTCTCGCTGCTGTTCGTCATCTGGTCGGCCACGGCCTTCGTGCTCGAAGTACCGTCCGGTGCCTGGGCTGACTCGTTCTCGCGCCGCAAGCTGCTGGTGCTCGGCTCGCTGCTCAGCGCCCTCGGCTACGCCACCTGGATCACGCTGCCGACCTTCGCGGGATTCGCGACCGGGTTCGTGCTCTGGGGTACGTCGTCCGCGCTGATCTCCGGCACCTACGAAGCGTTCGTGTACGACGAGCTCGCCGCCCGTGGCCGGACCGAACGGTTCGCGACGCTGCTCGGTCGAGCTCGCTCCGCGTCGTTCGTGACGAACCTGGCGGCGACCGCGCTCGCGACGCCGCTGTTCAACCTGGGCGGTTACACGCTGGCCGGCATTGTCAGCGTGTTGGCGAACGTGCTCCAGGCCGCGGTCGCCTGGTCCCTGCCCGAGGCCCGGGCGGTCGAGACCGCACGCGAGTCGGACGATCCCGGCGCTCGCGCGGCGTTCACCAACTACCTGCACATGCTGCGGTCCGGTGTGTCCGAGGTGCTGACCAGCCGGTTGGTACGCCGGGCGGTGGCGCTGGTCGCGCTGCTGGGCGGGTTCCTGGCCTTCGACGAGTACTTCCCGTTGCTCGCCCGAGAGGCTGGTGCGACGACGAGCGCGGTGCCGTTGCTGATCGCGGGAACCGTTGCTGCACAGGCGATCGGCGGCGCGCTGGCCGGTCCGGTCTACAAGTTGCCTGCCGCAACCTTCGCGGTCGCGCTGGGTGCGACCGCGGTACTGATCGCGAGCGGGTCGCTGAGTCGGTCGCAGTGGGGATTCCTGCCGATCGCGGTCGGGTACGGACTCATGCAGCTGGTGATCGTGGTGTCGGAGTCGCGGCTCCAGGACGCGATCACCGGTCCGGCCCGAGCCACCGTGACGTCGGTGTCGGGATTCTTCGCCGAGGTGTTCGCGGTCGCGGTGTACGCCGGGTTCGCGCTCGGGTCGGTCTGGTTCTCGATGGCCGTGCTCGTCGCGGGTCTGACGATCCCGGTGCTGCTGACGGCGTTCGTCGTACCGTTCGCGCTGCCGGATCCGCGCAGTTCGGCGGCCGCCGAAGTGTCAGAGCCTTAGCCTCACACCATGAGCCGAGCGCGCGTTGTATCAGCATGAGGAAACCTGGCGTCCTGGCCGCTGGCGCGGCCGCGGTGACGGTCTTGTTGTGGGCGTCGGCGTTCGTGGCGATCCGGCACGTCGGGACCGAGTTCTCGGCGGGCGCCTTGTCGCTTGGGCGGTTGCTGGTGGGCAGCGTGCTACTTGGTGTCTTCGTATTCACCCGGCCGCGGCGGTGGCCGACGCGGGCGGACTGGAAGCTCTTGCTGGTGTGCGGGCTGCTGTGGTTCGGCGTCTACAACCTCGCGCTGAACGCAGCCGAGCGTCATCTCGATGCGGGGACGACGGCGATGCTGGTGAACATCGGCCCGCTGGTGATCGCCCTGCTGGCCGGGATCCTCCTGCAGGAAGGCTTTCCCCGGCAGTTGGTGATCGGCAGTATTGTGGCCTTCGCCGGGGTCGTGGTGATCGGCCTGTCGTCGTCGCACGGAGGTGCGGAGACCTGGGGCGTCGTGCTCTGCTTGGTCGCGGCTGTCGCCTACGCGTGCGGTGTGGTCGCCCAGAAGCCCTTGCTGGCCAGGTTGCCCGCGTTGGAGGTGACCTGGCTGTCCTGTGTGATCGGAACCGTTGCCTGCTTGCCGTTCGGGCCGGCGCTCGTGCGGGAGGTTGGCGACGCGCGGGTGTCCACGGTGTGGTGGGTGGTGTTCCTCGGCGCGTTCCCGACTGCGATCGCCTTTACTACCTGGGCTTACGCGTTGGCCCGGACCACGGCCGGGCGGATGGGTGCGACGACGTACCTGGTGCCGCCGATCGCGATCCTGCTCGGGTGGCTGCTGCTCGGCGAGAGCCCGGCGCCGCTGGCGTACGCCGGTGGCGCGTTGTGCCTGGTCGGAGTGGCGATCTCGCGTTACCGGACGGCGGCGGCGAAGCCGGCGGTCAACGTGGCGAGCCCGGACTCGAACCCGCTGTCGAAGTCGTAGGCCAGCCCGTCGGCGCCGAGCTCCTCGACGATTCGGCTCAGCGTCGGCGCCTTGCCGTCGGGCAGCGCACGCACCCTGGTCAGCAGGTCGGGTGCGAGCTCGAAGGTCTCCGCCCGGACGGACGCCTCGCCGAGACTGAACCCGTGGATGAAGTCGATCAGCGTGTTCGCTGCCTCGAAGATCTGCCGCGCCGCCAGTCCGGCCCGGTCGAGCGCGCGGTAGAACGGCTCCATCGTCACCACGACGATGTCAGATACCGCGGCTGTGTCGGACAGGACCTGGAGCGCGAGGTTCGGGTGCGCGCGGAGACCGTTGCGGTAAGCGCGCGCCGCTTCCTTCAACTGCTCGTCCCACGGCACGGCGTCACCCGGGTCGGGTAGCTCCAGCCCGGCGAAGACCAGCTCGGCCAGGCCGGCCAGTACGGCGGCCTTGTTCGGCAGGTGGTGGTAGAGCGACATCGGGTTCACCCCGAGCGTCGCCGCGAGCCGGCGCATGGTCAGCGCGTCGATGCCCTCGTCGTCGACGATCCGGAGCGCGGTGGCCAGGATCGCCTCCCGGCTCAGCCGCTCCTCGCCCGCGCGGGGCCGGCCGGAGCGCTTGCCAGCGTTATTCATACGCCGTATGGTACCTAATCGTACGGTGTATGGATTTAGGAGGATCCGGGATGAGCAAGCCATTGGCGGGGAAGATCGCGCTGGTGACCGGGGCGACCCGGGCCGCCGGGCGCGGGATCGCGGTCGAGCTGGGGGCGGCCGGGGCGACCGTGTACGTGACCGGGCGGACGACGCGCGCCGCGCGGTCGGAGATGAACCGCCCGGAGACGATCGAGGAGACCGCGGAGCTGGTCGACCAGGCCGGCGGGCACGGCATCGCCGTACCGGCGGATCATCTGGACCCCGCGCAGGTGGAGGCGCTGGTCGCGCGGATCGAGCGGGAGCAGGGCGCGCTGCACCTCCTGGTCAACGACATCTGGGGTCAGCACGGCGAGCCCGAGTGGGACAAGACGGTCTGGGAGAGCGACCTCGCGGGCGGGTTGCGGTTGCTCGAGCTCGGGGTGAACACGCACGTGATCACCAACCACTACGCACTCCCGCTGCTGATCAAGTCACCAGGCGGCCTGGTCATCGAGATGACCGACGGCACCAACGACTACAACGCCGAGAACTACCGCGTCTCGTTCTTCTACGACGTTGCGAAGGGCGCGGTCAGCCGGATCGCCTTCGCGTTGTCCCACGAGCTGAAGAAGTACGACGCAACCGTCGTGCTGCTCACTCCCGGCTGGCTGCGCTCCGAGGCAATGCTCGAGGGCTTCGGCGTCACCGAATCCAACTGGCAGGACGCCACCGAACGCATCCCCCACTTCGCCATCTCCGAGAGCCCGTCGTACGTCGGCCGCGCGGTCGCTGCGCTCGCCTCCGACCCAGAGGTGGCGCGCTGGCACGGCAAGTCGACCTCCAGCGGCGACCTGGCGAAGCACTACGGCTTCACCGACCTGGACGGCAGCCAGCCGGACGCCTGGCGCTACATCGCGGAGGTGGAAGCACCAGGCAAGCCCGCAGACACCACGGGTTACCGCTAAAGCTTGTGCACCGCACACGCTTCAAATGAGGTCGACTGTTGGATGGCTCGAGCATCGGCTGTCAGCGCAGTGTGCGTGTGTGCGGCCGCGATCGGGACTCCTAGCTCGGCGGCGATCGCAAGCACCTCTCGGCGTGAGGTGACGGCCACCGCCGGATCGCGCTCGTAAACATAGGTCAACTCCGGCCACCGAGCCTGCGCCGGATGGACCAGCACATCCCCACCCAGCACAGCTCGCTCAGTCACCGCCACTTGATGTCCCGGAGTGTGCCCAGGCGCGGGCACCAAGCGAATCCCCCGCAGAACCTTCTCGCCCTCGATCGCCCTCAACTGCCCAGCAAGCTCCAGCGGCCGGATCCGGTGCTCGTACGTCGGCCCGCTCCGTGCGTGCGCGAGCTCCGCGGCCTGGACGACGTACTCCGCATTGGGGAACAGCGGCCGTACTCCATCGGCCGCCCAGCCCACATGATCGAGGTGAATGTGGGTCAGCACGACCGCATCCACGTCCGTCGCCTCCACGCTGGCCT
Organism: Kribbella sp. NPDC026611; assembly: GCF_040638345.1. Classification (NCBI taxonomy): domain Bacteria; kingdom Bacillati; phylum Actinomycetota; class Actinomycetes; order Propionibacteriales; family Kribbellaceae; genus Kribbella; species Kribbella sp. NPDC026611. The sequence goes on along the minus strand of NZ_JBEZYC010000009.1, from coordinate 65,938 downwards.
GCGCCAGCAGCCGCGGCAATCGTCCGGCAACACCCAGCCATTCGGCCGCCTCGCCACCAGCCGGCCCAACGCCCGCGTCGATCAGCACGACACCGGCGTCAGACGTCACCAGGTAACTGTGGAAGTGCAGGAACCATCCATCTCCGACGACGTTGCCCGGCATCGCCTCCGCGGTCCATGCAGCATGCGTCGAGTCCCACCCAGGCATCGCAGCCTCAACAGACTCCGGAAACACAGCGACCGCGTCACACAGCACTGTCACGTCCACGCGCACATTCTCAGGGCAGCAGCAACCAGGTGGCGAGGGATGCCATCAGAACGGCGATTCCGGAGTCGAGGACCTGCCAGGCCCGAGGACGGGCGAAGAGCGCGGACAGTTTGCGGGAGAAGAAGCCCAGGGAGAAGAACCACGTGAAGCTGGCAATGACGGCGCCGAGGCCGTAGAGCCAGCGGTCGTCCGTACCTCGTTGATTGGCCAGCGAGCCAAGGAGGACGACGGTGTCCAGGTATACGTGCGGGTTGAGGTACGTGAAGGCGAGGCAGGTGAGGACGACGGCGCGGAGGGCGTTGGGGGTGTGGTCGGCCGGGGTGATGGAGCTCGGGTTGAAGGCTCGCTTCGCGGCCAGGACGGCGTACGTGTAGAGGAAGGCGGCACCGGCGTACTTCGTGAGGTCGAGGACCAGCTGGCTGCGGGTGAGGAGGGCGCCGAGGCCGAGGATGCCGCTGGAGATGAGGATGGCGTCGGACAGGGCGCAGGTGAGGACGACGGGGAGGACGTGTTCGCGGCGGAGGCCTTGGCGGAGGACGAAAGCGTTCTGGGCGCCGATGGCCACGATCAGCGACAACGCCGTGGCGAAGCCGGCGAGGAGGGGCATGTCTTCGACGGTAGGGAGCGGACAGGCAGTAAACCAGCTAAAGATTCTGATGCACCATTAGTATTGCTTCATCATGGAGTTCGACTCGGCCCAGTTGGAGACGTTCGCCGCGGTCGTCGACGAGGGCAGCTTCGACGCCGCGGCCAGGAAGCTTCGGCTGACGCCGTCCGCGGTGAGCCAACGGATCAAGGCGCTCGAGAGTGGCCTCGGTCAGGTGGTCGTGCAACGCAGCAAGCCGGCCAAGCCGACCCCGGCGGGCGAGGCGCTGCTCAGACTCGCGCGGCAGGTCGCCCTGCTCGAGCTCGAGGCGATCGCCGCCGTCCGCGGCACGATCGACGCGCAGCGGATCCCGCTCGCGGTGAATGCGGACTCGCTCAACAACTGGTTCGTGCCGGCCATGCTCGACCTGTCCCGCACGCACAACGCCCGGTTCCACGTCCACCAGGAGGACGAGGAACACTCGGCCGAGTTCCTCCGCAACGGGACCGTCCTGGCCGCGGTCACCGCCGACCCGCGGCCGGTCCAGGGCTGCCGCGTCGTACCGCTCGGGAAGACGCGGTACCTTCCGGTCGCCACCCCGGAGTACGCCGAGCGCTGGCTCGAGGGCAGGCCGCTCCCGGACGCGCTGGCGGAGGCCCCGCTGGTGGTCTTCAACGAGAAGGACGTCCTCCAGCACCGGTTGCTCCGCAAGGTGACCCGGCGGAAGCTGGACCCGCCGACCCACGCGATCCCGGCGTCCGCGCCGTTCCACCGGGCGGTCCGGATCGGCCTCGGCTGGGGGATGCTCGAGGACGAGGTGGCCGGACCCGAGCTGGCCGCCGGGCGGCTGGTACATGTTGCCCCTGGCAAGTACATCGACGTGCCGTTGTACTGGCAGCACTGGAAGCTCGAGTCCGGCATCCTCGACGCCCTCACCGCCGCGGTGCTGCGGGCCGCTGCGGCTGGTCTTCGTACTTCACGAGCTTGATCGAGTTCCCGACCTTCAACGGCGCCTGCTCGATCACCTTCCGCCACGGCAGGTACGGCATCATCCGCAGCGTCAGGTTGCGGAGCCGTAGAAATCCCTTGCTGCCCGGGATGAACCACATTGCGCCGTCCTCGGCCAGCTTCTGGCAGGCGAGCACGAAGCCCTTCATCCGCTCGTCGTACGCCGCGAACGCCCGCCCGTGGTCACCACCGGCCGCGTGCAGCTCACCGGCGAGGACATACGCCCCGACGACCGCGAGGCTCGTGCCCATCCCGGACAGCGGCGAGGCGCAGTACCCCGCGTCGCCGACCAGGACGACCCGGCCGCGGGAGTAGCTGTCCAGCTTGATCTGCGTGATCGAGTCGAAGTAGAAGTCCGGCGCCTGCCGCATGCCGGCCAGCAGGGTCGGTACCTCCCAGCCGATCCCCGCGAACTGCTCGTCGACGATCGCCTGCTGTGCGAGCGTGTCGCGCCGGTCGTAGTCGAGCTTCTCCTGGGTGGAGAAGTAGAACAGCGCCTTCGCCTCGGTGTTCTCCCGGGCGCTGTAAGTCCCGACGGCCTTGCCCGGCACGTTCAGGATCCGGCCGCTGTGGTCCAGGTCCAGATGGTTCGGCACCGTGCTCACCGAGACGTGGTAGCCGAGGTCGTGGGCGTACGACGACTCCGGTCCGAAGGCGAGCCGGCGAACGTTCGAGTGCGCGCCGTCCGCGCCGACGACCAGGTCGAACCGGCGCCGCAGCCCGCTCTCGAAGACCACCTCGACCCCGTCGCCGTCGTCGTGCAGCGCGGTAATCGAGTCGCCGAACAGGTACTCCGTCGTCGCGGCGGTGCGCTCGTACAAGATGTCGACCAGGTCGCCGCGAAGGATCTCCAGCTCGCCGCTGAATGCGCTCGGCGGGGTGCTGCAGACCCGCTTGCCCTGCTCGTTCACGTAGGTGATGTCGCCCATGTTGGTGGCCTTGGCCTGGACGGCGTCCAGGATGCCCATCCGCTCGAGCACGGTCATCGACGCGCCGCGGAAGTCGACCGCGTAGCCGCCGGGCCGGATCGCGGGGGCGCGCTCCACGACGGTCGGGGTGTAGCCGTACCGGTGCAGCCAGTACGCCAGCGCCGGACCCGCCACGCTCGCGCCGGAAATCAGAACTGTGGTCATCGGAACCCTCCAGAAGTTGTTGGTGAAGGAACCGTACAACGGTCTTATACAAATGTGCAAGACGTATGTTCCAGACAAATGTGCTACGCTGCTGGGCATGGGTAACCGCGAGGCGCTGGTCGAGGGCGCGAAGGCGTGTCTGCTGGAGAAGGGCTACAACCGGACGACGGCGCGGGACATCGCGACCGCGGCCGGGGTGAGCCTGGCCGCGATCGGCTACCACTTCGGGTCGAAGGAGGCGCTGCTCAACGAGGCCATGCGTGCGGCGCTGGACGACTGGGGCGCCGACGTCGCGAAGACGATGGGGGCCGGGCCGTCCGGAGCCAATGCCTACGAGCGGTTCGTGGACACGTGGCGATTGTCGATCTCGACGTTGTCGGCGCAGAGCGTGAAGGCGTTGTGGGCGACGCAGTTCGAGGTGCTGAGTCTTGGCACCCAACCGGAGTTATTGGCCGAGCTGTCGAAACTGCAGGGAGAGGCCCGCGAGGGCGTTGCGAATCTCTTCGGTGGCGTGGATCCCGATGCCGACCCGGACACGGTGCAACGGATCGGGTCGGTTTTTCAGGCGTTGCTGCTGGGGGTGGTGGCGCTCTACCTGTTCGACCCCGAGAAGGCACCGACCGGCGAGGACATCGCCTACGCGATCACCGTGATGGCCGAGAGGCTGAAGGACTAGCTCCAGCGCAGGCCCATCGGGTTGTCGGGCGGGAGCAGGCCGGCGGACATGACGACGGCGCTCAGCGGGCGTACGACGTCGTGCAGCTCGGCGGTCAGGTCGTCGCCCAGCGCGCGCCAGCCTTGGTCGGCGAGAGCGTCTGTTGTGTCCTCGACCTGCTGGCGCAGCGCACGTCCGTCCGCTGTGAGTGCACCGGAGGCGTCGAGCAGTCCGCGACTACAGAGGTCGTCAGACGCCTCGGCCCACTCCGCGTCGCTCCACCGCCGGTTGAGCTGGAAGACCTCCTTCGACGGCCCGCCGGCCGCCGAGATCGTGATCAGCGCCTGGCACGGGCTCAGCTCAGCGGCGACCAGCGCCGCGACATGGCCGTCACCTCGCGACTCCCGCAGTACGGCGGTCGCGTGCCATAGCACCAGGTGCGGCTCGGAAGGCCAGTCCAGCGCCGCATTCGCCGCCGCGAGTGGCCGTCCGGCGACCGGAGCCACCTCGGCCGCGTGACGAGCGAGCTCGGCTGCCCGCTCGAACGAGCCGTCCGGGAAGATCCGCCGTACGGCCTTGTCCACAGCCGTGAGCCGCGCCTCCAGGACGTGCGCCGGTGACGCGTAGCCCCATGCGTCCGGCAGCGCTCGGGCAACCATCGACGGATGGAAGTTGTAGAACACCGCGGCGACCACCGCAGGATCGACCGGCCCCAGCGGCGCGGAACGGCAGGCGAAGTAGCTCATCCACCCGCCCTTGAGGCCGAGTGCGTCGGTCGCCTGCCGGGTCTCGGGCGCGAAGTACGTGATCGCGTGGAACGGCTCCAGCGCCTTCCACAGGTCCCGTGCCCTCATGGCAGCGGGCGGTACATGACGTGCAGGCCGACGTACCCGAGGGTCGGATGGTCGAACGCCCCCGGCACCGTGCCGGCGATCCGGAACCCGAGCGCCTGCCACAGGTGGACGGCGGACTTGTTCGTCTCGACCACGGCATTGAACTGGATCAACCGGAACCCGGACCGCGTCGACCACTCGATCATGTCCGCGCAGAGCAGCCGCCCGACGCCCTTGCCGCGCGCTCTGGCGTCGACCATGAAGCTTCCGCTGGACACGTGCGCACCCGGGCCGGGCCGGTTCGGGTACATGTTCGCGCTGCCCAGAACGGTGCCGTCGGCATCGACCGCGACCGTGGTCCGGCGCAGCGGTGAGCTCGACGGCGACATCCACAGCTCCCGCGCCGCGTCCTCGGTGAGGTGCGGATCGTAGGTGTAGGTCTCCCGCGCCACGACGATCTCGTGGAAGAACGGCCAGATCGCCGGCCAGTCCTCGTCCGTCGCTTCTCTGATCTGCACTGTCATGATGCGAGAAGCATCACCCGTACGTCCCCGGATGCCAAGGCCATTCCCACTAGGCTGGATGGGGATGACAGACTCCGTGATCCAAGGGCTGCCGCGCTGGACGCTTGCTGTGCCGCCGCTCGCCTTCGTCGTCCTGCTGGTGTCCTGGGGCCGCGGCCTCGGCGTGGTCCTGCTGATCCTGGTCTGTCTCGGCCTCGGGGCCGCGGTGATCGCCGCCGTCCACCACGCCGAGGTCGTCGCGCACCGCGTCGGCGAACCGTTCGGCACGCTGATCCTCGCGCTCGCGGTGACGATCATCGAGGTCGCCCTGATCGTCACGCTGATGGCGTCCGGCGGCGACAAGGCCGCGTCGCTCGCGCGCGACACCGTGTTCGCCGCGGTGATGATCACGTGCAACGGCATTCTCGGGCTCGCGCTCGTCGTCGGCTCGCTGCGGCACCGGGTCCAGGGCTTCCGGGTGCAGGCGTCGTACTCCGCGCTCACCGTGATGACCGCACTGGTCACGCTCAGTCTGGTGCTGCCGACGTTCACGACCAGCGCGCCGGGGCCGCAGTTCAGCTCGGCGCAGCTCGCGTTCGCCGGGATCACGTCGCTGGTGCTGTACGGCGTGTTCGTCTTCATCCAGACGATCCGGCACCGGGACTACTTCCTGCCGGTTTCCGAGGACGAAGCCGCCGCCGACGAGGATCAGCACGCCGCGGCTCCGAGCGGGAAGACCGCGCTGCTCAGCCTCGGACTGTTGTTCGTCTGCCTGATCTCGGTGGTCGGGCTGGCCAAGGTCGTGTCACCGAAGCTCGAGTCGGCCGTGGAGTCGGCCGGCGCGCCGCTCGCCGTCGTCGGCGTCGTGATCGCGCTGCTCGTGCTGCTGCCGGAGACGGTTGCCGCAGTCCGCGCGGCACTGCGCAACCGCCTCCAGACCAGCGTCAACCTGGCACTCGGCTCGGCCCTCGCCAGCATCGGTCTGACCATCCCCGCGATCGCGATCGCCTCGATCTGGCTGAGCGGTCCGCTGGTGCTGGGCCTGGGTGGCAAGGAGATGGTGCTGTTCGCCCTGACCGTGGTGACCAGCATGCTCACCCTCGCCACCGGCCGGGCGACCCTGCTTCAGGGCGCCGTCCACCTGGCGGTGTTCAGCGCGTTCCTGTTCCTTGCGGTAAGCCCCTGAGGTAGTCCACCACCGCCTGCTTACGGTTGTACTCGGCCCAGCCCAGCGCGTTGCCCTGGTACGACGGATCGCGCAGCTCCGGGTCCGCGCCGAGCTCCACCAGCTTCCGGACTGTGTCGAGATGACCGTTGCTGGCCGCCTGGTGAAGCGGCGCGGACATCCCCATCACGTTGAGGTCGAAGCCCAGCCGCTGCAGCGGTTCCATCGCCTCGGTCCGGCCGATCTCCGCCGCCCGGATCGGCAGGAACGGGTTGCGCGCGACGGCCCGCGCAGCGAGCTCCTTGGTGACATCCGGCGTTTCACCGCGCATGGCAGCGGCGAACACCTCGTGGACCTCGTCGAGCGGCGCCGCACCACGCGCACGCAGCACCTCCGCGATCTCGGTGTGTCCCTGTACGGCGGCCAGCTCGTAGGCCCGGTGTCCGCAGAACACCGGATGACGTGTCCCGCGGCCCTCCGGATCGATGCCCTGGGCAAGCACTAGCTCGACCCGGTGCAGCAGACCGTTCGACGACGCGAACACCAGCTCGTCCTCCAACAGCTGCTGCGGTGTCGGGTGCGCGGTCGTCATCCGCTCGTGCCACGGGCCACCGTCGCCACGTCCCAGCCCGTACTCCAGCAGGATCTCCAGGTGGACGTCGTCCCACGGCGGCGGACAACCCGGCCCGCAGTTGTACATCGTCTGGCTGTCGTTCGGATCCGCGCCGGCATCGAGCAGCAGGCGGGCCAGCTCGACGCGGTCCTTGTGCACCGGCTGGTCGCCCTCGCCGCGACCGAAGACGCCGGTCAGCGCGGTGAAGGGTGACGGCATGCCCTGCCAGAGATAGCCCGCGTTCGGGTCGGCGCCGTTCTCCAGCAGGCGGCGGGCGATCTCGACCTGGTTGGGCACGTCGAGGCGGCTGTAGGTGAGGTAGAGCAGCGGTTCCCACTGGTACGGTCCACCCTCGACCGCAGCCTGGTCGTAGTCGATACCGTCGAGCTCGCCGGCCACGACGCGGGTATAGATGTTGCTCTGGGCAATCTCCGGGAACCGGTCCAGGAGGTCCCGCGCGGCTTGCTGCCGGGCCGGATCGTCCTGGTCGTAGTGCAGCGTTGCCAGCCGCAGGAACTCGTCGGCACGTTGCTCCGGGGTATCGAGCGGGCCGCCGACTGCCTGCCGGTGCGGCGACCGGCTGTAGCGATCGACGAGCTCGAGGTGCCGCACGATCCGCGGCCAGCTGGCGAAGCCGTAGCTGCGGGCAATCACCAGCTGCGCCTCGGCCAGGGTGTCGACGGAGTGAAACTCGTCGGCGAGGGCCAGCGCCTCGCGGTCACCGGCGCGGACGCCCTTCAGCAGGGTCTTGGCCTGCTTGCGCAGGTGCTCCAGGCGTGGGTCGTCAGGAAGGTTACGGGTCGCCATCGCGACCTCCTCTCTACGAGCCTGCTGTCCGCGTCGTCAGGCGAGAAAGGAGGTGAAACCGGGTGCAACACCAGTCCAGGACCAGGTGGGCTGAGCCCTTCCCGCGGACCGGTGGCGCCCTGAGCGCCTGGTCCCACGGTAACCGATCACGGTTTCTCCATCCACCACTCGATGAACTCGTACGCGCGGTCCTTGTCCAGCCGGATCACCCACAGATTGCTGAACTCGCCGGGCGGATCGGTTCGGTACGTCGTCCACCCGCGGACGAACCCGACACCGTCACCGAAGCCGAGCACCTCGTACTCGAATGTCGTCTCACCCGGCGAGTCGGCGACCTCGTGCCAGGCCGCGACGATCGCGTCTCGCCCGAGCACCGGCTCCTCGTCCGGCCGGCGGTACCAGGCCGCGTCCTCGGTCCAGAGCGCTGCGATGTCGCCCGGGTCGTTCGACTCCCAGGCCTTGCGGTACTTCGCGACCCACTTGTCGAGGTCCTTCTCCTTCATCGGACCCGCCGGCCGTTGAGGATCACCGCGGCCGGCTGCGCGAGTACTTCGGGGTGCTCGCGCGGATCTGCGTCGTACGTGACCAGGTTGCCGGTGTTCTCGAGGCCGAGGTACTCCTGCGCGCTGGTCGACGCGGCGGCGATCGCCTGGTCGACGGTCAGGCCGTGCTCGACGAGCAGCTCGATCTCACGGGCGACCGTGCCGACGACGTCCGACCCGGTCAGCACGCGGACGCCGTACCGGTCGGCGAGGGGGAGGACCGCGGCGAGGTGAGCCGACCGGGCCTGGCGGTTGGCCTCCTGCTCGGGGCTCGCGTCGGGGTTGCGCTCGATCGACGCGCACATGGTCGGGGTCCAGGCGCCACCACGGGCGCCGAGCGCTTGCAGGTCCTGCTCGGTGAGCGCCGTACCGTGCTCGACCGAGTCGATCCCGGCGGCGATCAGGTCGGAGACGAGCTCGCTGGTGGTGTGGGCGGCGACCCGGACGTTCTTCGAGTGGGCGAGGTCGACCATGGCCCGGATGTCGTCGAGGTCGTACGTCGGGCCGACCGGGCTGCGGCGGATCGGGCCGTCCGGGCCGACCTGCGGGAAGTCGCCGACCAGCTTGAGCCAGGTCGCGCCGTCGGCGATCTCCTGCTCGACCGCTCGCAGCAGGTCCTCCGGGGCGACCGGCTCGTACATGGTCGGGAAGTAGCGGTTGGCCGGGGCGAAGAAGCGGCCGGCGGCGAGGACGTACGGGCGGCTGTCGTCCTGGGTCCGGGCGAGCTTGAGTGTGACGTCGCGGTTGCCGCCGACGTCGCGGAGCGCGCTCACGCCGGCCTTCGTGAGCTCCTCGAGCCGCTCGTTCGCGAAGTCGTCACCGCCGAGGCGTGGGCCGGTCTGGGTGAACTCGAAGGTCAGGTGGCAGTGCGCGTCGACCAGCCCGGGGACGGCGTACCGGCCGGGGAGCTGCTCGGTGGCGGCGTCCGCGCCGAAGCTCAGCCGAGCGGTCTCGCCGGTGGGAAGCACGGTGCCTTCGAAGGTCCAGGTCGTCATGGTGCCCATCCTGCCCCGGAGGAGAGCCAGATCACGTGAAGGGCTACTTGAACATGTTCAAAAACTTGGCCTACGCTGCTGCACGACAGAATTTGAACGTGTTCAAGAAGTGGGGACGAGATGAACCTGACTGTGACGGCGTACGTGATCTACCTGGTGATCGCGGTACCGCTGACGATCTGGGTGGCGCGAACCCTGAGCCGGAACGGACGGATGTTCCTGATCGACGTGTTCGACGGCAACGCGCTGTTCGCGGACGCCGTGAACCGGCTGCTCGTGGTCGGGTTCTACCTGATCAACCTGGGGTTCGTGACGCTGTACCTCGGGACGGACCGGCCGGTGCTGGACGCGAGCGGGCTGTTCGAGCTGCTGAGCGTGAAGCTCGGGACCGTGATGCTCGTGCTCGGCGGGCTGCACCTGGCGAACGTGTGGATCTTCAACGCGATCCGCCGGCGGAGCCAGCTCGAGCAGCGGACCACGCCGCCGGTGCCACCTAACGAGGTACTGAACGAGGCGCTGCCCACGCCGGGGCCGGTCATCGCACCTGGACCGTTCGGCTACTGATGCGTGAGCTGACGGTCCTGTACGACGCGGGGTGTGGGCTGTGCCGCCGGTTCAAGGACTGGCTGGCGGCGCAGCGGCCGGCGCCCGACGGGTCGGGCGGGGTGGTGCGGATGCGGTTCGTCGCGGCGGGGTCGACGTACGCGCGGGCGCTCTATCCCGAGCTCGACCACGAGGCGACGCTTCGCGAGGTGACGGTGGTCGCCGACGACGGGTCTGTGTACGTCGGCGACCGCGCGTGGATCGTGTGCCTGTGGGCGACAGGGGAGCACAGGCACACGGCACTGCGGCTGTCGAGTCCGGCGATGCGGCCGGTCGCGCGGGCGATCGTCCAGGCCGCGGCCGGGCTGAGGGGGTGGACCAAGGATGGAGGTGACTACGCTGACCGATGTGACGGACGGTGCGACCGCGAAGGGTGAGCAGACGCGCGAGCTGATCCTGTCGACGGCGCTGCGGATGTTCCGCGAGCAGGGCTACGGCAAGACGACGATGCGCGCGATCGCGGGGGAGGCCGGGGTCTCGGTGGGCAACGCCTACTACTACTTCGGCTCCAAAGAGCACCTCATGCAGGCGTACTACGACCTCCTGGTCGCCCAGCACCGGGAGGCCGTCGAGCCCATCCTGCAAGCGGAGAAGTCGTTCACGGCCCGGATGACCGGTGTGCTGCTCGCCTGGCTGGAGGTGGCGGCGCCGTACCACGAGTTCGCCGGCACGTTCTTCAAGACCGCGGCCGATCCCAACAGCCCGCTGTCGCCTTTCAGCGAGCAGTCCGCGCCGGCGCGCGAAGCCGGCATCGAGATCTTCCGGCAGGTCGCGGAAGGGTCCGACCTGAAGTTGCCAGCGGATCTCCGGGCCGAACTGCCCGAGTTGCTGTGGCTGCTGGAGATGGCGGTCGTGCTCTTCTGGGTGCACGACAAGTCGCCGGACCTCCGGCGTACGACGTCGCTCGTCAACCGGGCCGTCCCGCTCGTCGACCGGCTGCTCCGGCTGACCCGGCTCCCGGTCGTCCGGGGGATCGCCACCGACATCGTGGGCCTGATCAAGGCCGTCAAGCCGTAAATGCGGTGACGCCGGTAGGGATCCCCGCCAGGATGGGCGCCGTGGACGAGATCAAGGTCGTGGTGGCCCATCAGGACCGCGCGACGCTCCGGGTCGGTGACGTGTTCCTGAAGATCGACGTCGATCAGGCGAACATCGACGTCGAGGTCGAGGCGATGGAGCTGGTACCGGTCCCAACCGCGCAGGTCCTGTGGCGGCAGCCGCCCGTGCTCGCGCTCGCCGCCCTGCGCGGCGCACCGCTCGGCAAGCTCGGCGGGTCCGCGAACCCGTCACCGGCGGCGTGGGCCGCAGCTGGTGCTGCCCTCCGCAAGCTGCACGACGCGCCGCTGCCACGGTGGCCTGGCCGGGACCTCGACGCGTTGGTGACGAAGCTCGAAGCAGAGTGCGAGTTGCTCGTCGCTGAGGACGTCCTGCCCAAGGACCTCGTCGAACGCAACCGCGAGGTCGCCCAGGCCGCGCTCCGGCCGTGGACCCCGGCGTTCACGCACGGCGATCTGCAGATCGATCACGTGTTCGTGGAGGGTGACGAGGTCACCGGCATCCTCGACTGGTCTGAGGCGGCCCAGGACGACCCGCTCTTCGACGTCGCCACGGTGACGCTCGGCCACGAGGACCACCTGCCCGACCTGCTGGCCGGCTACGGCGACGCGGACCTGGACGTCATCCGTGCCTGGTGGTCGATGCGGGGCCTCCTGAACATCCGCTGGCTGATCGCGCACGGATTCGACCCGTACAGCCCGGGGTGCGAGGTCGACGTACTGAAAGCGCGTATGTAGGGGCCTACTCGCCGGTGGTGCCGTCGACGCGTTCGCGGAGGAGGTCGGCGTGCCCGTTGTGACGGGCGTACTCCTCGATCATGTGGATGTAGAGGTAGCGGACGGAGTACGCGCCCTCGTGGCCCGGGCGGATGAAGGTGTGGTCCAGCTCGTAGCGGGCGGCCAGGTCGTCGGAGAGCTGGACGATCGCGCGGTAGTCGGCGACATCCTGCTCGGCTTGGCTGGGGTCCACGAGGTCGAAGTCGCCGTCGGGGTGTTCCGCGGTCCAGTACTTCGGCTCGGACGGATGACCCGCCAGCGCGCGGTGGAACCAGTACTTCTCGACCTCGCTCAGGTGCCGGACCAGCCCGATCAGGGACAGCGTGGACGGCTCGACCGCCTGCGCCGCGAGCTGCTCGCCACTCAGCCCGGACACCTTCCACAGGAGCGTGCCGCGGTGGAAGTCGAGGAAACCCTGCAGGAGCTCGCGTTCGCCCGCCGCGGTCGGCGGATCCACCCGGAACTGTGTCGTCATGGCGCACAACTTACTGGTGTGACGCGAAACTCCGGCAGGGTCGACCGCCGATGCCGTAGACTGGTTCCGACGGCCCGCCCAGTTCTGCCTCGGGCCGGTGTGCGCGAACGTCTCGCGCCAGCAGTCGACCACCACGCGCCGCGGCCCGTTCCGGCCGCGCCGGGCAGGACGACTCCCCACCATTCTTTGGAGCACCAACCATCAGTCAACGCCCACGCCGGCAGCGCTCTCGCACCACTGTTGCCACCAATGTTGCTGAGAGCAACAAGCCGGCCACGTACTCCGCAGTTGCCCCGATCGTTGTCCCCGACAACCTGACCTTCGCCGATCTCGGCGTACCCGCACCGCTGGCGGCGGCCCTGGCCACCGCCGGGGTGACCAAACCGTTCCCGATCCAGGCGGCCACGCTGCCGGACTCGCTGGCCGGCAAGGACGTGCTCGGCCGCGGCCGGACCGGTTCCGGCAAGACGTACGCCTTCGTCCTGCCGGTGCTGGCGCGACTCGCGACCAACCGGGCCAAGGCCCGCCCGAACCGGCCGCGCGCGCTGATCCTGGCGCCGACCCGGGAGCTCGCGACCCAGATCCAGGCCTCGATCACCCCGCTCGCCGACACCCTCGGTCTGCGCTCGATGACGGTCTTCGGCGGCGTCGGGCACGGACCGCAGATCAACGGCCTGCGCAAGGGCGTCGACATCGTCGTCGCCTGCCCCGGCCGGCTCGAGGACCACGTCCAGGCCGGGCACGCGAAGCTCGACGCCGTCGAGATCACCGTGCTCGACGAGGCCGACCACATGGCCGACCTCGGCTTCCTGCCCGCGGTGCGCCGGATCCTGGAGGCAACTCCGGCCGGCGCGCAGCGGCTGCTGTTCTCCGCCACGCTCGACGCGGGCGTCGACGTCCTGGTCCGCCGGTTCATGAACGACCCGGCCACGCACAGCGTCGACTCGGCGCAGTCGCCGGTCGCGAAGATGGCGCACCACGTCCTGCACATCCAGCCCGCGAACCGGCTGCCGGTGCTCGTCGACCTGACCGCCGCGCCCGGACGCTCGCTCGTCTTCACCCGGACGAAGTACGGCGCCAAGGCGCTGACCAAGAAGCTGATCGCCCAGGGCGTGCCGGCGGTCGAGCTGCACGGCAACCTCTCCCAGGGCGCCCGCACCCGGAACCTGGAAGCCTTCGCGGCCGGTACGGCGAAGACGATGGTCGCGACCGACATCGCGGCCCGGGGGATCCACGTCGACGACGTCGCGCTGGTGATCCACGCGGACCCGCCGGTCGAGCACAAGGCGTACCTGCACCGCTCCGGCCGCACGGCCCGGGCCGGCGCCGAGGGCACTGTCGTCACACTGATGACCGACGAACAGGTCCGCGAGGTCCGCGACCTGACCCGCCAGGCCGGTATCCGCCCGACTGTCACCAAACTCACCACCGGCGACCCCCTCCTCACCGAACTGGCCCCCGGCGAACGCACATACGTCGAGCCGCCGCCCGCCGCTCCCGCCAGTCCCCGCGGCGACCAGAGCGGACCTGACGTCGCCCGCACCGGCCCCCGCAGAGGCCGCCGCCGCACCCCCGCCGCGGCACGCTCCGGCAAGCCCGCCAACGGACGTTCCGGTGGTGCGAGCGCTGCGGGACGGTCCGGTAGCACCGGCACCGCTCCGCGCTCCGGGAGCAAGTCCGCCCCGGGTCGTTCCGGCGCCAAGTCCGGCGGACCCAGCTCGCGCTCTGGATCGAGTGCCGGAGCAGGCGGAGCGGCTGCCTTCTCAGCCGGCGCCCGCTCCTCCCGCTCGAGCCGCCGCGGCCGCTGACCAACGGGATCGCCGGGGAGCCTCGCCGCTAGGACGGCGAGGCCACCCCGGTGCGAGCTGCGGGGCGGCCTGGTTTGGTGCCTAGTCTGGGGTTCGACAGACTTCGAGTGGGCTAGGGGTGCTTATGCGGATTCGGACCGTCCTGAACGACCTTCTGCCGGAGGCGTTCGGGGTGTGCGACTCGCATGATCACCTGTTCTTCCGGTCGGAGCTGCTGCCAGGACAAGAGCTGGACGACGAGCAAGCTGCTCTGGCCGAGGTGATCGCCTGGGCCGACGTCGGCGGCCAGGCGATCGTCCAGTGGACCCCGCACCGACTCAACCGGCGGGCCGACCTGTTGCCCGGCATCTCCAAGCGCACGGGGGTTGCGCTGGTTGCCGCCACCGGGCTGCACCGGCGCGAGCACTACCCGGAGGGCTTCGTCGACAAGGTTCAGGATCAGCTGGCCGAGATCTTCGTGCGTGAGCTGACCGTCGGCATCGGCGACACCCAGGTCCGGGCCGGGATCATCAAGCTGGCCGGCGGTTTCCACGTCCTCGACGCACACGCAGAGCTGGTACTGCGAGCCGCCGCCGAGGCGCACCACGCGACCAACGCGCCCATCGCCGTCCACCACGAGCTCGGCTCCGCAGCCGACGCCGTACTCGATCTGCTCGTCGACGAGCTCGACGTACACCCGGCGGCCGTCATCCTCGGTCACCTCAACCGCTTCCCCGACCACCGCGCGCACCTCGACCTCGCCAAGCGCGGCTCCTGGCTCGCCTTCGACGGCCCGTCGCGGGCCAACAGCGCCACCGACCCGCGCCTGATGGACTGCCTCGCCGCCCTCGTCGACGCCGGGTACGGCGGCCAGCTCCTGCTCGGCGGCGACACCACCACCGCCCGCGCCCGCGCGGTGACCGGCGAGGGCCCGGGGATGCCGTACCTGCTCACCCACCTCCGCCCGCGGATCACGCAGTACTTCGGCGCCGACGTCGCCGAGGCCGTGTTCCGGACCAACCCCGCGCGCGCCTTCGCCACGGATTGGCGCGGCTGACGGTACCTTCCAGGCGTGAGCGTGATCGCGCAGGTCTTCGTGGTGGTTGCCGGGCTGTTCCATCTCGCCGTGTTCGCGATGGAGAGCCTGCTGTTCCGCAAGCCGAGCACCTACCGGCGGTTCCTGGTCAAGGACGAGACCGAGATGGCGGCCGCGCGGCCGTGGGCGTTCAACCAGGGCTTCTACAACCTGTTCCTGGCGATCGGCGCGCTCGGTGGACTGATCTGGGCCGGCGACAAGGGCCACGCGATCGCCCTGTTCGCCTGCGCGTGCATGGCCGGCGCCGGCATCGTGCTGCTCGCCTCCGACCGCCGGATGCTCCGCGCCGCGGCCACCCAGGCGGTCCCGCCGATCCTGGCGCTGGTCCTCGCCGCCTTGACTTAAAGTGCACTTGAGCGGCCAGGGTTCTCGGTATGACCACTATCGCCGAGGACACCGCACCTGACACCAGTGGCGTACTGAGCCCGCAGTACCGCGCCCTGACGATCGGCATGGTCGCGCTGATCACGCTGGTCGCGTTCGAGGCGCTCGCCGTCACGACCGCGATGCCGACCGTGGCGCAGGCCCTCGACGGTCTCAGTCTGTATGCGCTCGCCTTCGGTGGGCCGCTCGCCTCCGGCGTGGTCGCGATGGTTGTCTCCGGCACCTGGAGCGACCTCAAGGGCCCGACCCGGCCGCTTTGGCACGGTACTGCGTGGTTCCTGGCCGGTCTGGTGATCGCCGGACTCGCGCCGACCATGGGAGTCTTGGTTGCCGGGCGCATCATCCAGGGCTTCGGATCCGGTCTGCTGACGGTCGCGCTGTACGTCGTGGTCGGTCAGCTGTACCCCGCGCGCCTGCGCTCGCGGATCTTCGCCGCTTTCTCGACCGGATGGGTGGTCCCATCATTGGTCGGACCAGCGATCGCCGGGCTGGTGGTCGAGCACACGAGCTGGCGGCTCGTGTTCCTCGCCGTCCCGGTGATGGCGATCCCGGCGGCGCTGGTGATGCGGCCCGGGCTGGCCCGCGGTCGCGCGCACGACGTTCGGCCAGGGAAGCTGTGGGACAAGCGGGCGATGTGGGCGGTCGCCGCCGCGGTCGGGGTTGGTCTGCTGCACTACGGCGGCCAGCTGCGCGGGGTGCTGCAGATTGTGTTGCTCGTGGCGGGTCTCGCCGGAGTGGTTGCCTTCGCTCCCCGACTGCTCCCGCGGGGGACCTTCGCGTTCGGGCGTGGTCTCCCGTCGGTGGTCGCGCTGCGCGGTCTGGTGGCGGCGGCCGGGTTCGGCGCCGAGGTGTTCCTGCCGCTCATGCTGACCCGCGAGCGTGGACTGTCACCAGCTCTCGCCGGACTCGTGCTGACGGTCAGCGCACTCAGCTGGACGGCGGCCTCGTGGTACCGCGGCCGGCCGAATCAACCGTTCTCGCACACGGTCTTCCTGCAGGCCGGGATGATCTCGATCGTGCTCGGGATCGTCACCGCGGCCCTGACGCTCGATCCGCACGTACCGGTCGTCGTCGGCATTCTCGGCTGGGGCCTGACCGGGCTCGGGATGGGGACCGTCTTCCCGACCGTGTCCGTGCTCGTCCTGGAGTACTCCGAGATCGACGAGCAGGGCGCGAACAGCTCGGCGCTGCAGTTGAGCGACTCGTTGGCTACGGCAACGATCCTGGCGGTGGGCGGGTCCCTGTTCGCCGCGGTCGAGCCGCACTCGGCGATCACGGCGTACCTCCTGGCCTTCGGCCTGCCGGCCATGCTCGCGTTGATCGGCGTCCAGGCGGCCCGGCGTACTAATCCTTAGTGCCGGTGACGGCGATGCTGGCGCCGAGGCCGATGATCATCAGGCCGCCGGTGCCGCCGACCATTTCCAGCCGGCGGGGTGAGCGGGCGAACCACTGGCGGGCCGTGCCGGCCACGAGGGCCCAGGTGCTGTCCGAGCAGAGCGCGATCAGGATGAAGACCAGGCCGAGCAGCAGGATCTGGACCGCGGCCGGGCTGCTCGCGTTCTTGTCCACGAACTGCGGCAGCGCGGCCGCGAAGAACACCGCGGTCTTCGCGTTCGTCACCCCGACCAGGAACCCCTGCCGCAGCGCCTTCCGGCTGCCGCCGGGCTTCGAACCGCTCGTCATCGCCTCGACCAGCGACTTCCGTGCGCGGAACGCGTGCACGCCGAGATAGATCAGGTACGCCGCTCCGCACAGCTTCACCACGGTCAGCGCGATCGCACTCGCCGCGATCAGCGTGCCGAGCCCGAGCGCGACCAGCACCAGCATCACCGCGGCCCCGACGGTGTTGCCGACCATCGTGAGCACGGCTTCCCGGCGCCCGGCCGCCAGCGCGCGCCCGACGATGAACAGCACGCTCGGGCCGGGGACGACGATGATGATGAACGCTGTGATCGCGAACGCGATCAGGTGATGAGCGGACGGCATCTGCCCACTGTAAGTGCGACGCGGTCGCGGCGCAGCCGAAATCTCACAGGTGGGATAGATCACCGCCGCGCCGTGCCGCATTGACCCGGCTCGGACCGGGCCTCTACGGTTCCAGGGACAACCTGCGGTGCCATGAGGGAAGCCGGTGAGAGACCGGCACGGCCGCGCCACTGTGAGCGAGCTCCGGCTCGTGAGTCAGGATGCTCGGGCACCAGCAGCCTTTCGAAGGGGACGCGCACTTCCCCAGGAGGTTCAGATGGCAGCTCCTGCCCGCTCGGTCGCCGTACCGGCTCTTTCTCCCCAGCTCCTCGTCACCGCGCTGCTCAGCGTCGGCCTGATGCTCCTGCTCGCCTACCTGGTCGGTTTCGACCAGGGCGCGGTCTCCCGGTCCGGGATGTACCTGCACGAGCTGATGCACGACGGCCGGCACCTGCTCGGCGTGCCCTGCCACTAGCAACCATGCGCACCTTCGGATCGCTCCTGGTGCGCGGACTGATCGTCGGACTCTTCGCCGGCCTGCTGGCCGGAACCTTCGCCTACGTGATGGGCGAGCCGCGCGTCGACGCGGCGATCGCGATCGAAGAGTCCGGCGCCGCGCACGCACATGATCACGGCACCGCCGACGAACACGCCGCTGACGACGAGAAGCCGTTGGTCAGCCGGGACGGCCAGCGGGCGGGGTTGTTCCTCGCCACCGGGCTCTACGGCGTCGCGCTCGGCGGGATGTTCGCCGTCGCGTTCACCCTGCTCCGGCGCAAGCTCCGGACCACGAACGACGCGTACGCCGCGCTCGGCCTGGCGGCGGCCGGGTTCGTCGGGATCGTGCTCGTCCCGTTCTTCAAATATCCACCGAACCCGCCCGCGGTCGGTGATCCGGACACGATCACCCGGCGGACAGTGACGTACCTGCTGACGCTCGTGATCGGCCTGCTCGCGGTCTGGGCCGGCGTGGCGCTGTCCCGCTGGGCGGCACGGTACGGCGAGGTCGCGCGGCTCGGCGGTGGCGTCGTGGGGCTGGTCGCGGTCGTGGTGGCGGCCTACCTGATCCTGCCGCGGATCAACGAGGTTCCGGAGACATTCCCCGCTACGCTGCTCTGGCAGTTCCGGTTCGCCTCGCTCGGTACGCAGGCGACGCTGTGGCTCCTGCTCGGTTTCGGGTACGCCGCCGCAGTCGACCGCCAACCGGCTCGACAGAAGGTCGCCGCGTGACGACCAGGTTTCGCCGCTTGACGGCCTGACGGAAGGTGGTTGGCGCTTGACGGCGTTGACGTTGGTTGCCCATGCCCTGACCCCCGCCCTGCGTGGACTCGTGCTCGGTGGCGACGCCGAGCCCGATCCCGCGAGCGTCGACGCGGCCCGTGAGCTGAAGCTCACCGCGGACGCGTCGTACGCCGGGCCGGAGCCGGCCGCCGTGCGCACGGCGGAGGCGCTCGGGTTGTCCCCGATTGTGGACCCGGCGCTGCGGGACCGCGAGTACGGCGAGTGGACCGGGCGTGACCTGGAGTCGCTCCTGGGCGCGGAGCCGGGGCCGGTCTCGGCGTGGCTGGAGCGTCCGCACACGGCAACGCCCGGCGGCGAGACCGAGAACGACGTCCTGGCCCGGGCCGCTGACTGGCTGGGCGACCTCACGGCCCGCCACGAGGACCGCAGTACGGTCGTCGCCGTCGTCCACCCGGCCGTCGTCCGCGCGATCGTCCTCTACGTGCTGGACGCGCCCGCTGAGTCCCTCCGTCACGTCAACGTCCGGCCGCTGGCGACCGTTGCCCTCTCCCACCACGCCGGCACCTGGTCCCTGACCTTCGGCTGACCCGCTCGGCAAGGGTTTGCTTCGTGAAGAATCGCGGGCAGGTGTCGCGAGGGTTTGGCCGGACGGTGTATCACGGAACCGTGACCCTGACCGAAGCCCGCAACCACCTCCGCTCGGAGCTCCTCGCGGTGGCGGCGACCGTCGTACCGGACCAGACACCGACGGTGACCCAGGACGTCGGCCCGGTGAACGAGGGCGCCCTCGCCGACGACCGCGGCCGCGAGTCCGTCTGCACCATCACCGTCGAGACCGGTGACCCGACGACTCCCGACCCCGAGGCCCAGATCAGCTTCGCGGCCGAGACCCTCGAAGCCCGCGGCTGGAAGGTGGAGGTCGACGACGTGTCCGGCGACCACCACCACCTCACCGCCCGCCGCAACGGCTACGACCTCACCGTCGACGCCCGAACCAGCGACTGGCGCCTCACCTTCACCGGCCAAACCCCTTACGTCGACGACCTCTAGACCTTCCGGAAGAGCAAGCGGTCCTCTGGGACGTCCGCGGTGTCGGGAACGAAGCCGGCGGTCAGTGCCAGCGGGGTGAGGGTGGCTGCGGTCCAGCGGTGGACGTGGATGTTCATCGGGTGGTCGCCGTAGCCGGAGGTTTTGTGGGTCGAGTGTTCGCCGACGTGGAAGCCGAGGAGGAGTACGCCGCCAGGCGCGAGGACGCGGTGGAACTCGGCGAAGGCCGTGGGTACGACGTCGCGCGGTAGGTGGATGATCGACCACCAGGCGACGACACCGGCAACGGATCCGTCCGGGATGTCCAACGCGGTCATCGAGCCGACGCGGAAGTCCAGGTCCGGATGGTCGCGCCGGGCCACCTCGATCATCCCAGGTGACAGGTCGATGCCGACGACATCCAGACCGCGCGCCGCGAGCAGCCCGCTGGTCCGGCCGGGGCCGCAGCCGACGTCGAGGACCGGCCCGTCGTCGACGTACGACGCGAGCAGATCGAACGCCTCGACCTCCCAGTCGGCGCCGTCGACCACCCGTTCGGCGTACGGGACCGCGACGTTGTCGTAGGACCAGGCGATGTCCGCGAGATAGTCAGTCACCCGGCCGACCCTAGAGCCGGCCGGGGACAGTTTTCAGGCCTGCGCGAGCTTCTGCTGCTGCCGCCCGAGGCCGTCGATCTCCAGCTCCATCGTGTCGCCGGCCTTCAGGTACGGGAACCGGCCCGAGAGCGCCACGCCCTCCGGCGTACCGGTGTTCAGGATGTCGCCCGGGCTCAGCACCATGTACTGCGAAAGGTCGCGGATCAGCGCCGCCACCGAGAACACCATGTCGGCCGTGTTCGAGTCCTGCCGCGGCTCACCGTTCACCCACGACCTGAGGCCGAGCTTGGTCGGATCGACCTCGTCGGCCGGGACCAGCGCCGGCCCGAGCGGGTTGAACGTCTCGCAGCACTTGCCCTTCGACCACTGGCCGCCGGACTCCTCGATCTGGAAGGCTCGCTCGGACACGTCGTTCGACACGGTGTACCCCGCGACGCAGGCGAGCGCGTCCTCGTCGGTCTCGACGTACCGCGCCGGCTTGCCGATGACGACCGCGAGCTCGACCTCCCAGTCCGTCTTCGCCGATCCGCGCGGCACGAGCACGTCGTCGTCCGGCCCGACGACCGTATTCGGGTGCTTGAAGAAGACGATCGGCTGCTTCGGAGGCTCGGAGCCGGACTCGGCCGCGTGCGCCGCGTAGTTCATCCCGATACAGACCACCGCGCCAGGCCGCGCGATCGGTGCGCCGATCCGCAGGCCCTCGACGTCGGCCACCGGCAGGTCGCCGCCCTCGAGCGCGGCGCGGGTCCGGGCGATGCCGTCAGCGGCGAGGAACGCGCCGTCGATGTCGCCCCCGGTCTCTTGAGTGACAGAGCTCAGGTCGTGAACGGTGCCGTCGGCGGCGCGCACGTACGGGCGCTCCTCGCCGACTGCCCCGAGGCGGAGCAGTTCCACTGCGTGTCTCCCAGCGTTAGTCAGTCTTTGGCGGGTCCTGATCGAAGATCGGCCGCAGGCGGGCGCGGGAGGCCTCGATGTGCGACCGCATCGCCGCGGCCGCCTCCTCCGGTTCGCCCTTGCGGACCGCGGTCACCACGGCCTTGTGCTCTCGCAACGCCTTCGTCGCGATGCCGCCACCGTAGTACAGCCGGAACAGGTGCAGGTGGCAGTGTGTCCGCTGGAAGGACAGCCGGGCCGTCTCGTTGCCGGACAGCTCCAGGACCAGGTCGTGGAACCGCTGGTCGTGCGCCGCCATCGCGCGGTAGCTCTCGTACGCCGGCCGGTCGGGTACGTCGGTGTAGCTGAGCATCTCGGCCTTCAGCCGGGCCAGGTCGTCCGTGCCCGACCGCTCGGCGGCCCGCCCGGCGGCCCACGGCTCGATGTGCAGCCGGTACTCGAACAGGTCCTCGAACTCCTCGCGGGTCAGGCGGGAGGACACCCGGTACCCGCGCAGCGGTTCCTTGATCACCAGCCCGTCGGACTCCAGCCGGGCCAGCGACTCCCGGATCGGGGTCTGCGAGATGCCCAGCTCACGGGTCAGCGCGTCGATGTTCAGCCGGGTCCCCGGCTCGACCACGCTGTCCATGATCAGCCCCTTGACGGTCTCGTAGACGTCGTCACTGAGCACCTGCCGCTGGGGCAGGCGGGCGAGCTGCCCTGCCAGACCCACGTGCGCATCGGTCACTGTCGCTCCTCCCGGGCAAGCACCCAAACTACCCGACCCTCATCGTTACCTCGACGACTCTTGACGGGTCCAGTGTGAGGCGGCAGCATCGGATTCGCAATATCCTATAGGATCTGGAGCCGCCCCATGAACGTCACGATCCGCCGGACCGCGCTCTGCCTGGCCGTGGTCGCCCTCGCCGCCGGTTGCACCACCAAGAACGCCTCCGACAGCGGCAGCGCCGCGACCGGGGACGACGCGTCCACCTCGACTTCCTCCGGGCCGGTGACGCTGAAGGACGGTTCGCAGGTGAAACTGGCCCTGATCCCGGGCGGTGCGCACCCCTACTTCCAGCCGTGGAAGACCACTGCCGACACCGACAAGAGCGAGTTCAAGCTCGGTGCCGTCACCTTCAACGAGACCGGTGAGTGGGACCAGGGCAAGCAGAACAACGTGATCAACTCGCTGGCCGCGCAGGGCTACAACGCGTTCGGCATCTTCGGCGTGTCGCCGACCGACATCAACTCCACCTTCGAGGACCTCAAGGCCAAGGGGTTCGCGGTCGGCTCGCTCGCATCCTGCCCGGCCGGTAACACCAACTCGGCCGACTTCTGCCTGTCCACCGACGTCGAGACCGCGGCGTACAAGGCGACCAAGGCGACCATTGCCGCGATCGGCGGCCAGGGCACGATCGTGCATCTGACCGGCAACAACGTCGACTCGAACACCCAGCGCCGGATCGCCGGCGTGAAGAAGGCGATCGCCGAGACCAACGGCAAGGTCACCGAGCTGCCGGTGATCACCGATATCGACAAGGATCTGTCCACCGCGCAGAAGGCGGTCGCGGACCTGCTCGCGGCACAGGGCACGAAGATCAACGGCATCGTGACGACGGCGTACAACCCGGCCGTGGCCGCGGCCGACGGTGTTGCCAGCAGCAAGCTTCCGATCAAGGTGGTCGCGATCGACGACGACGCGAAGATCCTGGCCGGGATCAAGTCCGGCGGTGTCGCGGCGACGGTCACGCAGAACCCGGTCGGTCAGGCGTACGTCGGCGGCTGGCTGCTCGCGCTGCTGGAGTCGAAGCAGTGCACGATGAAGGACGAGGGCGTCATCGTGGACTCCGGCTCGTTCGTGGTGACGAAGGCCAACGTGGACACGTACGACCAGGAGCGGCAGGCGAAGACCAAAGAGCTGCAGACCGAGTTCGTCAAGCACCTGAGCTGCCGGTGAGCATCATCACGCACGCCACGGCGTACCTCGTCGACCTCGAGGTGGAGACCGTGCGGACCGACGCCGTGCAGTCCTTCCTCAAGCAGGAGACCGTTTTCGTCTCCTTGTCGACAACAGACGATCTGAGCGGTCTCGGCTACTCGTACACGATCGGTACTGGTGGCACCTCCGTTCTGGCGTTGCTGCGGGACCATCTGTTGCCGCGGCTCGTCGGCAAGGACGCACGGAACGTGGAGGAGCTGTGGTCGGACCTGTTCTGGTCCACACACGCCACCACGGTCGGTGCGGTCACTTCACTTGCCCTGGCGGCCGTTGACACGGCTCTGTGGGACCTGCGGTGCCTGCGTGCCGGTGAGCCGTTATGGCGGCTCGCTGGTGGGTACCGGCACCAGGTGCCGCTGTACGACACCGAGGGTGGCTGGTTGCACCTGACAACTGAGGAGCTGGTTGCGGGCGCGCTGGCGTCGCAGAAGGCCGGTTGGCCGGGTGTGAAGCTCAAGGTGGGGAAGCCGCGGGTACATGAGGACCTGGAGCGGCTGCGGGCGGTACGGGACGCTGTTGGGCCGGCTATGGACATCATGGTCGACGCCAACCAGTCCCTGACGTACCCAGAGGCCCGGCGGCGAGCTGCTGCTTTCGAGGCCGTGGATCTGTCCTGGTTCGAGGAGCCGTTGCCGGCGGATGACGTGACTGGGCATGTGCGCCTGGCGGCTGGGACGTCGATCCCCATTGCGGTGGGGGAGTCGCTGTACTCCGTCTCGCAGTTCCGGGAGTACGTCGCTGCCGGCGGCGCCGGGATCGTGCAGGTCGACGTAGCGCGGGTCGGTGGGATCACCCCGTGGCTGAAGGTGGCGCATCTGGCCGAGACGTTCAACCTGGAGGTGTGCCCGCACTTCCTGATGGAGTTGCACGTCAGCCTGACGGCCGCAGTACCTAATGGGCGGTACGTCGAGCACATACCGCAGCTACGGGCGATCACGCGGTCGGAGATGACCGTGGCGGACGGGCACGCGGTCGCTCCCGACGTACCGGGGCTGGGGATCGACTGGGACGCTGACGCCATCGACGATCGGCGCGTGGGATGAGCGCGCCGGTTTCCTCTACCGCTACCGAGGCTCTGCAGGAGGAGGCACCGGCTCCGGCAGTGCGCGGTACGCCGTGGTGGGCGAACCAGCGGATCGGTCTGCTCGTGCTGGTGGTGCTGCTGTCGGCGCTGTTCGGCGTACTGCGGCCTGCGTTCTTCAACCAGCAGCTGGTGGTGTTCCCGTTGCTGCGCGACATCGCCATGTTCACCGTGGTCGGGCTGGCGCAGCTGTGCGTGCTGTCGATCGGCCACATGAACCTGGCGGTCGGGCGGATGGCCGCGTTCTCGATGATGATCACCGGCATCTCCTACGACCTGTGGGAGTTCGGGCTGTACGCCGGTCTGCTCGTCGGACTGGTGGCGGGTACGGCGATCGGTGCGCTGGCGGGATGGGTGATCGCGCGGACCGGGGTCAACAGCTTCGTGGTGACGCTCGCGCTGGACTTCCTGCTGCTGGGGTTGATTCCGCTCGTCTACACGGCGTTGACGGACAACGCCGCGTTCGTGACCAAGCCACCGGGGATGCGGGAGCTGCGGAACTACTCGCTGGCCGACGTGTGCGTCGGGAACCTGTGCGGGTCGCCTGCTGTGCCGCAACTGGCGATCTTCGCCGTGGTGGCGATGGTGGTGGTCGGGTGGATCTTCACGCGCACACGGCTCGGCCGCGAACTGCTGATGACCGGCTCGTCGGTGCGCGCCGCTGAGCTCTCGGGCATCCCCACCGCGCGCCGGGTGATCATCGCCCACGCCATGTCCGGCTGCCTGGCCGCGCTGGCGGGGTTCATGCTCGCCGTCTCGACCGGCTCGATCAAAGCCACCATCGGCGAGGAGTTCATGCTCCCCTCCTTCCTGGGCCCGATCCTCGGCGGCACGCTGCTGGCCGGCGGGTTCGTCTCCATCTGGGGAACGCTCCTGGGCACGGCGCTGACGTCCGTCATCCGCAAGGGCCTCGACCTGCTGGGCGTCGGCCTCGAGAGCCTGAACATCTACCTCGGCCTGATCCTGCTCGTTGCCTTGAGCACCGACCGGGTCCGGACGCTGCTGTCGGACCGGCAGCCGGCCGCCGTCCGAAGGAGATCCCGATGAAGCGCTTCGCCCGTTCCACCGAGATGACGTTGCTCGTCATCTGCGTCGTGTTCTTCGTCTTCCTGGTGATCGCGTCCAAGGGCGAGCTGGTCGCAGCGAATTCCTTACGAGTGCTACTTCAGTTCCTTGCGGTGCCGGTTCTGATCGGGTTGGCTCAAATGGTGGTCCTGGCAGTGGGTCAACTCAACCTGGCCGTCGGCGCGATCGGTGGATTCGCCGCGGCCGCGATGGGCGTGCTCATAGCGGACCACGGCGTACCGGTCCCGCTCGCGTTGCTGATCGGGTTCCTGCTCGCTGCCGTCGCCGGACTGCTGAACGGAGTGCTCGTGGTGCTGACGCGGATCAACGGTTTCATCGTCACGCTGGCGACGATGACCGTGCTGCTCGGCGTCCAGTACCGTCTGGTCGGCACCCGGACCGTGGACGCGTATCCGCAGGGTTTGAAGGACTTCGGGGCGGCCGCGATCTTCGGCGTGATCCCGTGGATCTTCGTCGTGGCGCTGCTCGTTGCCGGAGCGCTCTCGGTGCTGCTTCGCGGTACCGTCCCTGGTCGGCAGCTGCTCGCGTCCGGGGGCAATCCGATCGCGGCGCGGCTGTCCGGGATCTCCAACGACCGCTCGGTGATCGTCGCGCACACGCTGTCCGGCGCGATCCTCGGCGTCGCCGCGATTCTGACCGTCGCGTCCTCGCCGGGCGTGAACAAGAGCATCGGCGGCGACTGGCTGCTGCCTTCGTTCGCGGCGCCGATCATCGGCGGCGCATTGCTGACCGGCGGTTCGGCGGTCGTGCTCGGGACCGTGCTGGCGGCGTTCATCGTGCGTTTCGTGGACACCGCGCGGGCCGAGTTCTCGCTCGAGCCGTCGTGGGTCAACTTCGTCGTCGGTGCGGTGGTGCTCGGCTCGGTCGTGCTCGGTCAGCTGCGGAGCCGGCGGCAGGATCGCCGTACCGTCGTGAAGACACCCGACGCGACCGTGGCCGGAGGTGTGTCATGACGTTGTTCCAGGCATCGCAGGTGGAGAAGGTGTTCCCGGGCGTCCGCGCGCTCGACCGGGTGGACCTGTCGCTCGAGGCAGGCTCCGTGCACGCGCTGCTGGGTGAGAACGGTGCCGGCAAGTCCACGCTGATCAAGGTGATCACCGGGCTGTACCGGCCGGACGGCGGGCGGTTGCTCCTCGACGGCCGCGAGGTGTCCTTCGGCTCACCGCACGAGTCGGCGTCCGCGGGGATCGGCGTCGTACACCAGGAGCGGAACCTGATCCCTGGCTTCACCGTCGGGGAGAACATCCTGCTGCAGAAGCTCCCGACCGCCCGAGGCCTGGTGGATCGTGCCGCGATCAAGTCGGAGGCCGCTCGCTGGCTGGGCGAGCTGGAGCTCGACCTCGATCCCGACCAGCCGGTGACCGAGCTCTCCGTCGCGCAGGCGCAGCTTGTCGAGATCGCGAAGGCGCTGTCGGTGGAGAGCCGCGTGCTGCTCCTCGACGAGCCCACTGCGTCGATCACGCCCAACGAGTCCGCTTTGTTGTTCCGGGTGGTCGAGAAGCTGAAGAACGACGGGCGCGCGATCCTGTTCGTCAGCCACAAGCTGGAGGAGGTCTTCCAGATCTGCGACACGGTCACCGTGCTCCGCGACGGCGCTTCGGTGCTGACGGGCGGCGCGCTGGCCGACCTCACCCGCGACCAGGTCGTCGATCTCATGGTCGGACGGGTGCACGAGGCGTTGTCGCTGCCGCCGCGGTCGGTGGATTCGGCGTCGCCGCCGGTCCTGGAGCTGTCGGGAGTCGGTACGGCGACCGGGCATGCGGAGGTGGATCTCGCCGTACGCCGCGGGGAGATCGTCGGGTTGTACGGTCTCGTCGGCGCCGGCCGGAGTGAGCTCGCCAAGGCGTTGCTCGGGCTGGATCGGATCACAGCTGGGTCGGTGCGGGTGCGCGGGTCCGAGGTGCGGATCCGGAACGTGCGGGACGCGTTGCGGAACCACAAGATCGGGTACGTCACCGAGAACCGGAAGGAGGAGGGCGTCTTCCTCGAGCAGTCGGTCAGCCGGAACATCGCGGTGACGATCTGGGACCGGCTGCGGAAGGCGCTCGGCTACGTTCCCGCGAAGGCGGAGACCGCGACGGTCGCGGCGTACGTCGATCAGCTCGGCATCCGGATCGCCTCACCGGCGCAGCATGCGGGCACGCTCTCCGGCGGCAACCAGCAGAAGGTCTCGCTGGCGAAGTGGCTGGCCGCGCAGACCGAGATCTTGATCATCGACGAGCCGACGGTCGGGATCGACGTCCGCACCAAGGACGCCTTCCACACGCTGATCTGGGACCTCGCGGCGAACGGCCTGGCGATCCTGCTGATCACCTCTGACCTTCCCGAGATGATCACGCTCGCCGACCGCGTCGTCGTCATGCGCGACCACCGGGTCCAGGGCGAGCTCCCCAACGACCACGACTACGACCGGATGAGCCAACAGGTCATCCGCCTCATCCACACCGAAGGAACGACCGCCGCATGAGCAGAGTCGATGCGCACCACCACGTCTGGGACCTGAGCATCCGCGAGCAGCCGTGGATGGTGGGGCCGGAGCTGGACCCGATCCGGCGCAACTACTCGATCGAGGACCTCGCACCACTCGCCGCGGCCGCGGACGTGACGTCGACGGTGCTGGTCCAGACCGTCGGCCTGGTGGAGGAGACGGTCGAGTTCCTGGAGATTGCCGCTGGCAACGACTTGGTGGCCGGGGTGGTGGGCTGGGTCGACCTCACCGCCGACGACATCACCGACGTACTCGACGGCCTGCAGTCGCGCCCCGACGGGGCGTACCTGAAGGCGATCCGGCACCAGGTCCACGACGAACCCGACGTCAACTGGCTCCTCCGCCCCGACGTCCAGCGCGGCCTGGCTGCGGTAGCAGACGCTGGCCTCGCGTACGACCTCCTTACCAAAACCCCGCACCTCCCAGCCGCTGTAGAGACGGCCCGCAACCTCCCGCAACTGACCTTCGTGGTCGACCACATCTCCAAACCAGTCATCGGCGACCCCCTCGACGAGTGGGCCACGGGCATCCGCTCCCTGGCTGCCCTCCCCAACGTCACCTGCAAACTCTCCGGCATGGTCACCGAAGCCAACTGGCAAACCTGGACCTCCGCCGACCTCCAGCCCTACGCCGACGTAGTCCTGGAGTCCTTCACCCCATCCCGAGTCATGTTCGGCTCCGACTGGCCCGTCTGCCTCCTGGCCGCCACGTACGCCGAGGTAGTAGCAGCCGCCGAGTCCCTAACCTCAGCCCTCACCCCCACCGAACAACAATCAATCTTCACCACGACAGCCACCACCACCTACAACCTCACCTAACCGCCCACGCGTGCTGCTGGTAGCCGACCCACGCGTGCTCCGCGACCACTCCGTCGTCGCTCCGCTCCTCCTACGCGACCACTACGCGCGCTCCCACCCACCCTCCGGCTTAACGCCGGCTTTCTGCCAGCTGCCGCTGGCGTGCTCGCGGCTGCCGCCGCGGGTTGCTCGCTACCGCTCGCGGACGACTACCCCAGGGCTGGCGTACTACTCGTCGTACTGCTGATGACGGGCTGAGGTGGTAATCCCATCGCGGTGCTACGCACGGCTCCTCCGTCGCCGAGCTACGCGCCGCCCCCCCACCCGTCTGTTCGGGGCGAGCGCCCCGGTGTTTCCGGCGAGTGCCGGGAGTTCGCTCGCTGCGCTCGCGGAGTTGCGAGCTGCCGCTCGCGGGTGACTACCCCGGGTTGGCGTACTACTTGTCGTACTGCTGATGATGGGCTGAGGTGGTAGTCCCATCGCGGTGCTACGCACGGCTCCTTCGTCGCCGAGCTACGCGCCGCCCCACCCACCCGTTTGTTCGGGGCGGGCGCCCCGGAGTTCCCGGCGAGTGCCGGGGGCTCGCTCGCTGCGCTCACGGGGTTGCGAGCTGCCGCTCGCGGTCGACTACCCCGGGTTGGCGTACTACTCGTCGTACTGCTGATGATGGGCTGAGGTGGTAGTCCCATCGCGGTGCTACGCACGGCTCCTCCGTCGCCGCACTACGCGCCGCCCCACCCACCCTGCTAGTTCGGGGGCGAGTGCCCCGGTGCATCCGGCTGGCGCCGGGGGTTCGCTCGCTTCGCTCGCGAGTTCGCGGCTGCCGCTGCGGGGTTGCTCGCTGCGCTCGCAGTGACTACCGGGGGTTGGTGTCCATTCGTAGACGGACTGGTGGTGACGGGTTGGGTGGTTGAACTGGTGCGCACGGCTCCACAGGCCCAGGGTCTGCCCGGGTGGGTCAGCTGCGGCGGCCGGAGCGGGTGGCGAAGTTGTCGAGGGCGGTGATTACGTCGCGTGCGATCCAGGCGCGATCGCGCTTTCCGGTCGAGATCTGCTGGAGGACTGCCGCCTCGACAAGTTGGTCGATCGCGCGCTGTGCTGCGGGCTGAGAGACGCTCAGATGCTCTTGGACGTGCTTGACGGTGACTGCCGGCTGGCTGAGCAGATGCGGAAGGAGCCTCCGGGCGCTCGAGCCCTCGCGTGAGGGGACGTCGTGCTGCCAGGTGGCGTAGATTCCGGTGAGGTCGTCGACCAGGTTCCGGCCGTTGCCGACGGCCGCGAACGCGGCGCGACTGAACTGCCTGATGATCGGTGCCGGGTCGCCCTCCCGGTACGAGCCGAGCGCAGCGAAGTACGCCTCGGTGTCGGTCAGCAGACCAGCCGAGACCGGGACGGTCAGACGCCGGGTGACGCCGGACCGGCGGAGCATCGCGTGCACCAGGGTCCGGCCGGTGCGGCCGTTACCGTCGTTGAACGGGTGGATCGTCTCGAACTGGGCGTGCGCGATCGAGATCTGGGTGAGGACCGGAAGGTCGGTCCGCAGGCAGAAGCCAATCAGATCGTCCATCAACGCCGGGACCCGTTCGTACCGAGGTGGGACGAAGGTCGCGGTGTGCGGCGTCGGCCCGCCGCCGATCCAGACCTGACCGTCGCGCGTTCGGCCGGGGAGGGCGTAGGCCTGATCGTGCATCAAGGCGCGATGGGCGGCGAGGATCGAATCGATGCTGAGGTCGTCAGCCAGGTCGATCGCCTTCTGCATGGCCTCCACGTTGGCGGCGACCATCCGGGCGTTCTGCGCCGAGGATTCGTTCAGGGTCGCGATGGCCAGTGCCTTGGCGCCGGCGGTGACACCCTCGATCTGCGAGGAGGACGCTGACTCGGTGCGGAGCAGGACGACCGCGAGTGGCGCGAGTTCGCCATCGGCTCGCGGGAGAGCGGCGGACAGTTCGGCGTCGAAACGAGAGATCTCGATCAGAGCGTCTTCGGCCTCGGCCGCAAGGTCGGACGGGATTTCGAAATCCAGACCGGAGATCGCCGGCGGAATCGAGGCGAGGTACTGACCCGTGGCCGCGGCTCGTTCGCGCCGGGACATGGGTCTGTCAGCCCCGTCCCATTCACAGCGTTCCCAGCCGACCGCCAGCGGGAGCTCTCCGGGTTGGTTCACGGGAGCCACTATATAACTTTCACAGATTAAAGTTATATAGCGAGCAGCGACCTATGCGGGAGGGACGAATTCGACGCGGATGCCGATGAGGCGGATGGGGCGGCGGAGTTCGAATTTCTTTAGGAGGGTCAGGGCGGTGGTGGCTATGACCTCGGGGTCTTGGGTGGGGTTGGGGAGTTTGCGGCTTTTGATGGGGGTGTAGAAGGTGGTGAAGCGGAGTTTGACCCAGACGCGTTGGATGGTGCGGCCGTCGGCGACCACCTCGTGGGTGACTTCCTCGGCGATGCGGCGGACTTCGCGGGCGATGTCGGTGGGGTCGGTCAGGTCGGTGGGGAAGGTTTCCTCGTGGCTGCGGGAGACGGGTTCGCGGGGGACGTCGGTGACGTGGGTGTCGCCCAGGCCGCGGCCGAGGGCGGCGTACCAGGCACCCATCTTGGGGCCGAAGCGTTTCTTGAGGGTGTCCACGTCGGCGGCGGCCAGTTCTTCGACGGTGGTGATGCCCAGTTCGTTGAGGTTGTGTTCCATCCGGGTGCCGATGCCCCAGAGGTCGCGGACCGGGCGGTGGTTCATGACGTCGCGCCAGTTGTCGGCGGTCAGGCGGTAGATGCCGGCCGCGGAGCCGTCGCCCGCTCCGGAGAACGGCTGGGCGTGGGACCGGGTGTGTTTGGCGAAGTTGGTGGCCAGTTTGGCTCGGGTCTTGTTGTCGCCGATGCCTACTGCGCAGGTCAGGCCGGTGGTCGTGGCGACGGCGGCGCGCAGGTCAGCGGCCAGGGCCTCGGGGTCGTCGGTTTCGGCCCCGACGAAGCACTCGTCCCAACCCCAGACCTCGACGACGACGGGGAAGGTGCGGAGAGTGTCCATCACCTCGAGAGACGCCGCGTCATAGGCCGCAGGGTCCGTCGGCAGGAAGACGGCGTCGGGACACTTCTTGTACGCCGCCCGCACCGGCATACCCGAGTGCACGCCGAAAGCCCGCGCCTCGTACGACGCAGTGGCGACCACCTGCCGTGGTTGGGTCGGATCTCCGGACCCACCGACCACGACAGGCAGCCCACGCAACTCAGGCCGGCGCCGGATCTCCACAGCCGCGATGAACTGATCCATGTCCACATGCAGGACCCACCAGCTCATACCAACAGCAAACCACAGCCCCCCGACAAAGACCCTTCAGCTGGACGCACTCGCGTAGGTCAAGAGCCCGCGCCGCCACAGCAACCGCGCCAGCCCAAACCCCAGCACCGCCAACCCGACCCCGAGCCCGACCGGTCCCCAGCCGAGGTCACCCGACAGCGCCCGCACCGGAAACGTCGTAGCGAACGCCACCGGAAACGCGAAGGTCAGGAACGTCCGCACCGCCACCGGGAAGAACGCCAGCGGATACCGCCCAGCCTCCACCAGCCCGAGAAACACGCCCGAGATCGGGTTCACCGACTGCAGCCAGAACGCCAGGAACGCCATCGCCGACCACACCGCCGTCAGCAGCACCAGCCCACACACCACCAGGACGACGGCCTGCAAGACCTCCGGCACCGAAGGCGTCACCCCGGACTGCGCCAGCCCGAGAACCAGCACAACGATGCCGCTGGCAACATTGCTGAGCTCCGCGACGTTCACCCAACGCAACGTCAGGTAGAACTGGCTCGACACCGGCCGCAGCAGTACGACGTCCAGCTCGCCCTCGGTCAGGTACGCCGTCATCCGGTTCAGGTTCGGCGCGATGAACGTCGCCAGCAGCCCGGTGACGATCTGGAACACCCCGACCAGCGCGATCACCTCCGCCCGCGTCCACCCGTGCACCTCCTGGGTGAACCCGAACAGCAGCAGCGTCGGAACGATCCCCACCCCGAGCTGCACCAGCCCGACCACCAACGTGGTCAGGAAGTGCGCCCGGTAGTGCGTCTCCCGGACGACGGCCTGCAGCACGAACCGCCGCCACAACCGCAGATGGACCATCATGCGCCCACCGCCGAGTACGCGCGGATCCCCGCCGCCCAGACGAGCCGGGCGAGTGCGCCGAAGACGACGACGTACCCGAGCTGCACACCCAGCCCGGCCGCCAAGTCCGCACCGGACAACCGGCCCGCCACGATCTCGACCGGGAACGACACCGTGTACCGGAACGGCTGGTAGTCGACGAAACCGCGCGACCACGCCGGCATCAACGCCAGCGGTACGACCGCACCCGACAGCACGCCCGCGACGATCGCCCGGGCCTGCAGCAGCCCGGTGACGTCGTCCATCCAGAACGCCAGCGACGCGATCAGGATGTCGATCGTGAACACCAGCGCGGCGCCGAGCCCGATGCTGACCGCGAACAGCGCCCAGCGGCCCGGGCCGGCCGGGAGGTTCATCGAGTCGTGGAAGATCCACCAGACGATGCCGATCATCGGCACCAGCGCGAACAGCTTCAGGAACTTCTCCGACAGGTTGTTCGCCACGAACCCGAGCAGCAGCGACGCCGGCCGGACCATCCAGCTGGACAGCTTCCCGAGCCGGATGTCCTGCGCGAGGAACGCGGCCATCCACGACGACGTCGCCATCGTGACGAACCCGAGCAGCACGAAGTACGTCGTCACGTAGCGCTCGTCGACCGGGAGGCCGGCGCCGTTCGCGAGGGCCGTCCGCCAGATCAGCAGCGAGATGATCGGCACGCAGATGTTGGCCAGCATGAAGATCACCCACTCGCCGCGGTACACCGAGGCCTGGGCGATGTCGGCCGCGGTCATCCGCCGCAGCACGCGCAGATTGCGCCAGACCATCACGCCTCCCGCAGGAAGAGGTCGCGCATGATCTCCTCGATGTCCGCGTCCGCGACATCCAGGTCGACCAGCGGCCCGAGCCGCGTCAGCTCCGACAGCACGGCGCCGGCGCGCTCGCGATCCGCCTCGAGTACAACCGTCTCTCCCGAGACGTCCACACCGCCTACCCCGTCCAGGCCGATGAGCCGGGAGCCGTCGACCGGCGTCGCGTACGTCGCCCGGACCAGCTTGCGCGGCCGCGCCGTACGGACGAGCTCGTCCAGCGAGCCGTCGTACTGCAGGCGGCCGTGGTCGATGATCATCACCCGCGAGCAGAGCGCCTCGATGTCGTCCATGTCGTGGCTGGTGATCAGGATCGTGGTCCCGCGGAGCCGGTTCACCTCGGCGAGGAACGAGCGGACCCGGGCCTTCGCGACCACGTCCAGCCCGATCGTCGGCTCGTCCAGGAACAGGATCTCCGGACCGTGCACGAGCGCGGCCATCAGCTCCAGCTTCATCCGTTCGCCGAGCGAGGTCTTGCGGACCTGCACGTTCAGCAGGTCCTGCACCTCGAGCAGCTCGGCCAGCTCGGCGACGTTGCGCTCGAACTCCGCAGTGGACAGGCCGTACATCTCCTTGTGGAGCAGCAGGCTCTCCATCGCCGGCACGTCCCACCAGAGCATGGTCTTCTGGCCCATCACGAGTGCGATCCGGCGGAGGTAGTCGTGCTTGCGGTCGGATGGTGTGTGGCCGAGGACCTGCAGGTCGCCGGAGGTCTTGTAGAGCAGGCCGGAGAGCATCTTCAGCGTGGTGGTCTTACCGGCGCCGTTCGGGCCGAGCAGGCCGACCACCTCGCCGCGGTCGATGCCGAAGCTGATCCGGTCTACCGCGAGCCGGGTCTCGTACCTGCGCCGGACCAGGCTCTTCAAGGCGCCGCCGAGGCCCGCGCCCTGCTGGTGGAACCTGTACGTCTTGGTCAGATCATGTGCCGCGATCACCCGCGGCCGGGCGTGAACATTCGTCACGTGGCTACCGCTTTCGAGAGTCGGTGTGACTGTCGGACCGGGCAGCATCACCGCACGCAGCATCACCGCATGAAGGCGCCTGAACAACCGGCTGCCGGAACCCACGATAGGCAGACCCGGAAAGCGTCGTCCAGCGGATTAGAGCTGTTTGCGCATCTGCTGCGCGACGACCGTGTAGCCGAGCGACTCGTAGAGTCCGACCGCGGTCCGGTTGTTCGTGAACACGTTGAGGTCGAGCTGCGCGTACCCCCGTGCGCGGCACTCGGCCTCGCCGGCGAGCATGATCGCCCGCCCGTACCCCCGGCCGCGGCGCTCGCTGTCCACCTCGATCCCGAACACGAACGGCACCTGCGGCTTGGTCCAGATCCACAGGCTCCCGACCGGCTCGTCACCGGTGCAGGCGATCCAGATCAGGTGGTCCTCGGTCCCCGGCCCGTCCACCAGCAGCTTGTCGATCTCCGCGCGGGCCAGCGTCAGCGCCGCCTCCGGGTCCAGCCCGCGGGCCGGGCCGATGCCGGCCGCGAACGTCGCGTCGGCGCGCGTCCTCCACTGCGAGTACTCGCTGGCGGCAATCGGGCGGAGGAGCACCGTGGGCGTGATCACCTGCCCGACGATAGCCAACACGGCGCGTTTGCCCACGGGTACTGGGACCAGTATCCGACCAAGACCGCCAAGCTGAGGTACGACGATGAGACGGCGCAAACCGCCCTCGGGTGTAGTGAGCAAGGCGCCCGACGGCCTGCCGTCGCCCCTGCTGGAGAACTGGGAGTGGCAGGACCGGGCGGCGTGCGCCGACGTGAACCCCGAGCTGTTCTTCGCGGCCGAGTCCGAACGCGGCCCGCGCAAGCACGCCCGCGAGCTGCTCGCCCAGTCGCTGTGCGGGACCTGTGCGGTCCAGCGGGAATGCCGCGACCACGCGCTGATGGTCGGCGAAACCTACGGCGTCTGGGGCGGAACAACCGAGGAGGAGCGCCTGGCCTAGTGCGTGGCACTAGTTTGTGGCCATGGAGCTGAATCTCGAGCTGGCGCAGCAGGTCCTCGCGGCGCAACCGTTCAGCGTGCTGGTCGGCGCGCGGGTTACCGCGTTCGGCGACGGCGGCGCGACGCTCGAGCTCGACATCCGCGACGAACTCCGGCAGCAGAACGGCTTCCTGCACGGTGGCGTGCTCGCGTACGCCGCGGACAACGCGATCACCTTCGCCGGTGGTACGGCGCTCGGCGCGGACGTGCTCACCGGCGGGTTCACGATCAGCTACCTGCGCCCGGCGAAGGGCCTGGTGCTCCGCGCCGAGGCCCGAGTCGCCCATTCGAGCCGCCGGCAGGCGACCTGCACCTGCGAGCTAACCACCCTGGACGAGTCCGGCACGATCACACTCTGCGCCATCGCCCAGGGCACCGTCATCGCCCGACGGTAACCGCCCCGTCAGTCGAACAGGTTCTCCAGGAACGAGTTCTTTTTCTTCTTGTGGTGGTACTGGTTCTGGTTGCTGTAGCGCCGGTCGTCGTCGGACCGGTACTCCTGCCGCCGGTCGTCGTACCGCCGCTCTTCCTGCCGGGGCGCACTGTTGAACCGCGCCTCGGCATCCACCAGCCGCTCCAGCTCACCACGGTCGAGGAAGATGCCGCGGCACTCGCCGCACTGGTCGACGGTGATCCCGCTCCGCTCGTACGACCGCATTCCGCCTCGGCACTTAGGGCACACCAAGCTCTCCATCCGGCGACCCTAAGTGACCAAAACCCGGCAACCCGGCGCTTTCAGCCAACTCTCAGCATCTTCGGAGAAGTACTCTCAGGTCACTTGAACTTGGTGAGGAAGTTTTTCAGGATCGGGCCTGCGGTGTGGGAGCCGGACTGGCCGCCCTCGACGATGACGGCGAAGGCGACGTCGCCGCGGTAGCCGGCCATCCAGGCGTTCGTGGTGACCTTCCCGTTCACCACCACCTCGGCGGTACCGGTCTTCGCCGCGACCGCGCCGTTCGCGGCCAGCACCTTCGCCGTACCGCCGGTGACCGTGGTCCGCATGAACGTGCGCAGCGCCGCGACAGTTGCCGCAGGCAACGGTGAGGCGGCCGGCCCGGCCGCGTCCTTGGCCGGCACCAGCACCGGCTTCATCGCCGTCCCGTGGTCGACGGTGGCGGCGACCAGCGCGATCGCCAGCGGGCTGGCGGTGACCGTGCCCTGGCCGATCATCGACGCGGCCTCCTCGACGTCGTCCTTCGGCGCCGGGACCTGGCCGCCGTACGCCGAGATCGACAGGTTCAGGTCGCGCCCGATGCCGAACATCGCCGCGGCCTTGGTCATCCCGTCCTTCGGCACCTTCGCGTGCTGCGAGATGAACGCGGTGTTGCAGGACTCGTTGAACGCCTTCTGCATCGTCCCCACGCCGTACGCCGCCAGCGCGTCGTAGTTCTTGAACGTCTTGCCGAACACGTTGATCGTGTCCGTGCAGGGCAGCGGGGTCGCCGCGGTCTCACCGTTGGCGAGCAGCGCCGCCGAGGTGATGATCTTGAACGTCGAGCCCGGCGCGTACCGGCCCTGGAACGCCCGGTTGTACGACGCCGGCTGCGGACCGTTCGCCGCGGCCAGGATCTGGCCGGTGGACGCCTGGACGGCGACCAGCGACGCCGGCAGCTTGCTGGTCGCCAGCGCGGCCTCGGCGTACTGCTGGAATTTGGTGTCGAGCGTGGTCTTCACCGGCTTCCCGGCGGTGCCCTTCTCGGCGAAGACCGTCTTGATCGTCAGCTTGGTCTTGCCGTCGCGCAGCGTCACCGTGCCGCCCGGCGTCCCGGCGAGCTGCTGCTGGAACGCGTACTGCAGACCGGTCGTCCCCACCTGGTCCTGCCCCGAGGCGGTCGGGCCGGCGTTCTTCAGCGTGTCCGCGGTCGCGGTCCGCATCGTGCCGATGATGGAACGGGCGAACGTCGGGTTCGGCGGCAGCGACGCCGTACCGCCCATGGTCAGCACCCCGGGCAGCTTGGTCATCGTCGGCCGGAGCGTCTCCCACTGGTCGGCCCGGATCGTGATCGCGTCCACGAACTGGCCGGCCGGCGCCTTCTTCGCGCGGGCCGCGAGCTTCGCGCCGTCGACATCGAGGTACTTCGTGAACGCCGCGTACGTCGCCGCCGTGGCCTTGGTGCCTGCCTCGACGCCGACGATCACGACCGGCCGGTTCGCGGTCAGGGCGACGCCGTTCCGGTCCAGGATCGAGGCGCGGTCCGGCACCGCCCGGACGCGCTTGAGGTAGTTCGTGTCGCCGAGGCCGGGGTAGATCGTGTCGCCGGAGGCCTTGATCTTCCACGCGTCGCCGGTCTTCACCGCGGTCGCCGTACTGGTCCACTTCATCGCGCCGATCCCGCGGAGCTGAGCCTCGACGGCCAGGTCCTGGGTGCAGGTGTTGTCGTCACTGCACTTCGGCTTGTCCTGCGGCGCGACCGTCACCGTGCTGGCGACCAGCGCGGTGTCGACGTCGTCGAGCCGCTTCGCGAACGTCGTCGGGTTGTCGGTGAGCGCACCGGCCGCGTCCGGCTTGCCGTCCGGTGCCCAGGCCTTCACCCAGGCGTCGGCGAACTGCTTGATCACCGCGCCGGACGCCTGCTGCTCGTCGCTCCCGGACTTCCCGCCACCCGACTTGCTGTCGGAACACCCGGCGGTGATCAGCAGACTGCTCAAGCAGACGATCGCTGTGGTTCGCTTCACGTTCCCAACTCTCGCACGACGACGAATGGACACCCGGCACGGCCTGCGGCGGGTTGGACCTGCCACGAGGGCGAAACTACTCAACCCACCCAAGTACGACGCCGGTCCCGGCGCCTGAGTTGGCACCAGAGTGCCCGCGAATCGGGGCCAAGTGGCAGCGTGAATCGGCGCGGCAGAGGTCCACCGGGATGCTGGAACCGCGTTCCAGCGCCCGCCGGAGCGGGCGTATCCTGCACGATTGTGACCCGCCTTGCTCTGCACAGCCGGCTGATTCCCGGTACCGAAGAGGCCTACGAGCTCGAGCACGCTCGAGTCTGGCCGGAACTGATCACCGCGATGAACGCCGCGGGGATCAGCGACTGGTCGATCTGGCGCAGCGGCCGAGACCTCTTCCACCTGGTCGTGTCCGACGACTTCGAGGCCGCCGTGGCGCAGCTGAAGAACGACCCGGTCGACCAGCGCTGGCAGCAGCACATGAGCCAGTTCGTCGAGGGCTTCGCCCAGAACCCCGAGGGCGTCGCGGGCCAGTCCCTGCGTCACGTTTGGACCATGAGCGAGCAGACCGACTAGGCCAATAGAACCCACTAGGCCAAGAGGGCCGAGCGCAGCTCTTCCAGCTGATCGACGATCTCGGTCAGCCCGGCGGCGAACGGTTGGATCAGGACGTGGTCGGCGCCGGCGTCGAGATGTTGCTGGACCCGGTCGGTGATCGCCGCGGTGTCGCCGTACCCGAACAGTGCGTCCAGCACGCGCTCGCTGTCGTCCGACTGGTAGCCGAGCCGGCGGAGGTTCGCGACGTACGGCGAATCCGTCGCCAGCTCGAGCAGCGGGCCGTAGGTCGCACGGATCGCCGCGCGGGCCGCGTCCCGGTCGTCGGTCAGGACGACGGTCTGGTGGGGGATCAGCAGCTTGTCCGGGCCGAGAACCGTGCGGGCAAAGGCGGTGTGCTCGACCGGCGTCAGGAACGGATGCGCACCGTCGGTCAGTTCGGCCGCCAGTTCCAGCATCTTCGGCCCGAGCGCCGCCAGGACCCGCGGGCAGGTGGCGTCCGGTGGTCCCTCGAC
The DNA here is from genome assembly GCF_040638345.1 of Kribbella sp. NPDC026611. Taxonomy (NCBI): domain Bacteria; kingdom Bacillati; phylum Actinomycetota; class Actinomycetes; order Propionibacteriales; family Kribbellaceae; genus Kribbella; species Kribbella sp. NPDC026611. Next base: position 26,789 of record NZ_JBEZYC010000009.1, on the reverse strand, counting down.
CGCGTCCATCCGCTCGAGGTAGGCCCGCATCCGGGCGAGCGGGCGGTCGTACGTCGCTCCGATGCGCTCGACGACGTTCGGCGTACTGGTGCCGATGCCGAGCACGAATCGGCCCGGGTACGCCGCGGCCAAGGTCACCGCGCCGCCGCGCATGGCCTCCGGGACCCGCGCCCACAGGTTGGCGATCCCGGTCCCGACCACCAGCCGTCGGCTGCTCGCCAGCAACTGACCGTGCCGGGCGAAGGCCTCGGCGCCGACCAGACGCTCGCCTGTCCACACCGACCCGTATCCGAGCGCATCGATCCGCGCCACTTCCCGGACCAGAACGTAGGCTGCGGTCGCGTCCAGCACCGTCGGCGGCAGCCACACGCCGACCTGTCCGGCTCGTTCGGTGAACCCGCTCGCGTCCGCTCGGTCCGTCACCGCGCGAGCGTAGCGGAGCTCAGGTTCGAGCGGTCATCTCCCAGATCAGCAGTTCCGCGCCGCCTGGACCGGCCGTGACGCGTTCGCCGTCCGAGTCGGTCAGCCGGGCGGCGTCCGCAGTACTCAGCTCGCCGGCTCCTTCGAGCTCCGCGGTCCCGGCCGCCACGAAGACATGCAGGTACGGCGCCGCCGGTAGGTGCACCGACTGCCCCGCCGCGAGCTTTGCGACGGACAGGCCGGCGCCGGGCTGGTTGATGCGGATCGCTGTGCTTCCCGCGTGCTTCGCGAGCCCGGACGCCACCGGGACGAGCTCCCCGGTGCTGAGATCGAGCTCGGCCTGCTCGTACGACGGCGTGAGGTCGAAACGATCGGGCCGGAGCCACATCTGCACGTAATGCACCGGCTCCTGGCCTTCGTTCCACTCCGAGTGCTGGATCCCTGACCCCGCACTCATCCGCTGCGCCAACCCCGGGTAGACCACTCCGCTGTTCCCCTGCGAGTCCCGGTGCGCGAGCGCGCCCCGCAGTACCCACGTCACGATCTCCAGGTCCTGGTGCGGGTGCTCCGCAAACCCACGACCCGGCGCCACGACCTCGTCGTTGTGCGCCATCAAAAACCCGAACCCGACATTCGCCGGATCGTAGTACTCCCCGAACGAAAACGAATGCGACGACTCCAGCCAGCCACTCGAGCTGCGGAACCGGTCCGCGGCCCGCCGTACATCCACACTCATGACCCCAAGTAAAGAGGACTGCGCCGCTCGGTGGGCGGCGCAGTCCTCGGTAGGTGAGACGGGTGGTCAGCCGGTGGGGTTCCCGTTGTCGGAGCCGAGGGTGGGGGTGACCGACTGGGTCTTGCCTGCGCGGGTGAAGGTGATCTTGACCTGATCGCCCGGGCGGTGCGAGCGGACTGCGGCGACCAACGCGTCCCCTGACGCGATCGCCTTGCCGTCTACAGCGGTCACCACATCACCCGCCTGCAGACCTGCTTTGTCCGCCGCACCGCCGGACGTCACCTCGCCGAGGCGTGCTCCGCTCGTGAGCCCGTCGGAAGACTGCGCGTCGCCCACCTGTACGCCGAGCCGCGCATGCGTGGCCTTGCCCTTGGCCACCAGCTCGTCGACGATCGGCTTGGCCTGGTCGATCGGGATCGCGAAACCCAGGCCGATGTTGCCGCCTTCGGACTGTCCCGATCCGCCGGCGGTTTTGATCGCGCTGTTGATACCGACCACCTGGCCGGCGAGGTCGATCAGGGCGCCGCCCGAGTTACCGGGGTTGATCGCGGCGTCCGTCTGGATTGCTGGGAAGACTGTCGTGCTGTCCTGCTGCTCGTCGCCCGAGGTGACCGGGCGGTTCAGCGCCGAGACGATACCGTTCGTCACGGTCGCCTCCAGGCCGAACGGTGAGCCGATCGCCACCACGTCCTGGCCGACCGCGAGCCGCCCGCTCTGGCCGAGCGTGGCCGGGGTCAGGTCGGTCGCGTCGGCGTGGATCACGGCGAGGTCGGTCAGCGGGTCGGTGCCCTTGACCGTGGCCGGTACCGTCCGGCCGTCGTTCAGCATCACGGACAGCTTCGCGCCTGGTCCGGCGCCGGCCACCACGTGGTTGTTGGTGACGATCAGGCCGTCCTTGCTGATCACGATGCCCGATCCGGTCGCCGCGCCCTGCTGGGTCGCGACCGCGATCTTCACCACGCTCGGCAGCACCTTCGCGGCGGCGCTCTGCACCGAGCCGTCAGGTGCCGAGACCGGTGCCGCCTGGTTGCCGTTCAGCGGGGCGGTCACCGACGGGGTGTTCGTCGAGCTGTCGTTGGTCGCCGAGTAGACCGCCGCGCCACCGACACCGCCCGCGGTGCCGACCAGGAGCGCGGTCAGCGCCACCAGGGCCAGCCCTGTACGCCGCTTCGGCTTCTCCGCCGTCGTCGTACCGCCGGCCGGCGGCTGCGGGCCGAACGGGGGCCAGTTCGGGCCCGGAGACGCCCCCTGATGCGTCCCCGGCGCGCCGAACTGCGGGTAAGCGCCACCACCTGCGGGGTGCTGACCCGGCCGCTGCCCCTGCGGCCCCGACTCCTGCCGTTGCTGCCCGAACTGACCGGCGTTCGGCGCGAACTGCTGCTGCTGATGCTGCCCATACATCGGCAACTGCTGCGTCCGCTCCGGTCCCGCGGGGTGCTGCGGGGTCTGGCCGGGCTGGTTCTGCGGCTGCTGCGGCTGGTTCTCGGTCATGAGAAGTACTGTGTCGGCCGGACCTGAGAACCCCCTGAAGATCTTCTCGGAGCCACCGAAGAACTCCATGAAGATCCTCTGAAGACGCCTACCGGGTCTGCGTCGCCGCGTGCGGGAGCCACAGCGTGAACTGCGCGCCCGCACCCGGCACGTTGCGCACGTAGATCACCCCGCCGTGCTGCTGCGCCGCGTGCTTCACGATCGCCAGCCCCAGCCCCGATCCGGGCCGGCTGCGCGCCTCGCTGGATCGGTAGAACCGCTCGAACACGTGCGGCAGATCAGCTTCGGAGATCCCCGGCCCGGAGTCGGTGACCGTCAGTACGCCGTCCATGAGCTGCACCGTGACGTGTCCGATCGGCTCACCGTCGCTGCGCTGGTCCGCACCCTCCGGCACGCTGTACTTCGCCGCGTTGTCGAGCAGGTTGGTCACCGCACGGCCGAGCAGGCGTTCGTCGCCCCACACCGGGAACGGCTGGAGCTGGACGTCCCAGGCGATCCCCGGCGCCCGTCGCCGTACCTTGATCAGCGCGTCCTCGACCACGTTCGACAGCTCGATCAGCTCGGCGTTGTGCACCTGCGGGGTGTCCCGGGCCAGCTCGGTCAGGTCGCCGATGAGGGTGGTCAGCTCGTCCATCTGCGCGCGTACGTCGTCCAGCAGTTGCTGGCGGTCCTCCGGGCGCAGACCACCGCGCTTGTCCGCCTGCGCCAGCAGGTCGAGGTTGGTCCGGATGCTGGTCAGCGGCGTCCGCAGCTCGTGCCCCGCGTCCCCGACGAGCCGCCGCTGCCGGTCTCTGGACTGCGCCAGCGCACTCAGCATCGCGTTGAAGGCCATCGCCAACCGGGAGATCTCGTCCGTCCCGCCGACCGGGATCGGCTTCAGGTCCTCGGTCACCGCGATCTGCTCGGCCACCCGAGTCAACCGGGCCAACGGCCGCAGCCCGGACCTGGCCACCGCGTTCCCGGCCAGGGCGGCACCGATCACGCCGATCAGCCCGAACGCCCAGAGCACGATCCCGAGGTTGTGCAGCGTCTTGTCGATCGGCCCCAGCGACTGCGCCACCACGAGCGCACCCGGCTGCTGGAAGTCGTCCGGGTTCTGCCGGCAGTCGTCGGTGTACCCGACCGGGCAGTACTGCACCGCGACGGCGACCACGCGCAGGTGCGACCTGCCGTTCCGGACGCCGACCGTCCGCAGGCTGGCCTCGTTGGTGTTCTGATTCCGGGCGACCTGCAGCTCGTCGTCGCCTACCGGTGGCGGCACACTGTTCCGCGCGGCGTACTCCTGGCCGTCCGTGGCGAGCACGCCGACCTGGATGTCGCTCAGCCCCAAGGCGTCCGAGGAGACGTTCGACAGGTTGGTGAGGTTGGTCAGGACGCCCTTCTGCGAGGCCTGGGAGACCCGCATGACCAGGCTGTTGTCGAGGTTCTGGTACATCTGCTGGCGGACCGTGACGTACGCCGCGATGCTCACGATCGCGACCGCCAGGCCGACGGCCACCGCGGCGAGGAGGGTGACGCGGGCGTGCAGGCTCAGCCTGTGGAGGGTTTCGTTCCACCAGGTCTGGGTGCGGGCAGCGGTCGCCGCCATACGGTTTCCGTTGCTCTTGGCAACAGGCTGCGGAGGCTGCGGTGGTTGCTGCGGACGGTCGGCGTACGACGGGAAGTCGCCGGGGTGCTGCTGGCTCACGGCGGGGTGTCCCTGAGCACGTACCCGATGCCGCGGACGGTGTGGATCAGCCGGGGCAGGCCGTGCACCTCGGTCTTGCGGCGCAGGTAGCCGATGTAGACCTCGAGCGAGTTCGCCGTGGTCGGGAAGTCGTAGCCCCAGACCGCGTCCAGGATGACGGCCCGCTCTAGCACCCGGCGCGGGTTGCGGATCAGCAGCTCGAGCAGCGAGAACTCGGTCCGGGTGAGCTGGATCGCGACGTCGCCGCGGTGCACCTCGTGCGCGTCCACGTCGACCACGAGGTCGGCGTACTGCAGGACCTCGCCGCGCTGGCCGCCCTCGCCGGGCGTGCTGCTGCGGCGGAGCAGCGCCCGCAGCCGGGCGAGCAGCTCCTCGAGCGCGAACGGCTTGGTCAGGTAGTCGTCACCGCCGGCGTCCAGGCCGTCCACCCGGTCGGCGACCGCGTCGCGCGCGGTCAGCACCAGGATCGGGACGTTGTTGCCGGCGGCCCGCAGGGCCTTGGTCGTCTCGAGCCCGTCCAGCCGCGGCATCATCACGTCCATCACCACGACGTCCGGCTCGACGTTGCCGATCACCGCGAGCGCCTCGGCACCGTCGGCGGCGGTGACCACCTCGAAGTCGTTGAACTCCAGCGAACGGCGCAGCGAGTCCCGGACCGCCCGGTCGTCGTCCACCACCAGCACCCGCATCGCGCACCCCGCTCCACTCGAAGTTCCGTGACCGACAGTAGGTCGGCTTTTTGAGAATCGCCTGAGAACCCGCTGACGGTAGAGCCTCAAATCGCGAGCCGCCCTGGCCCGGTACCTCGGGGACACCTTAGGTTTTCACAGGTGGACATCCTCGAATTCACGCCCGAACCCGACGAGTATGCCTGGACCTTCGGCGGGAAGCCGCCGGTGCGCCGGGTCAAGCCGGGCACCGCGCTCCGGCTGTGGACCGAAGACGCGTACTGCGGCACCATCCGGAGCACCGCGGACCTGGCCAGCGCCTCGCTGCAGATGCCGTTCGTGAATCCGCAGACCGGCCCATTCCACGTCGAGGGCGCCGAACCGGGGGACACCCTGGTCCTGCACTTCGTCGAGCTCACCCCGGCCCGGAGCTGGGGAGTCTCCACGACCATCCCGTTCTTCGGCGGGCTGACCAGCACCGACCGGACGGCGACGCTTCAGGACCCGCTGCCCGAGCGGACCTGGGTCTATGACGTGGACTCGGCGAACCAGACTGTCGGGTTCCACGCGCAGAGCAGCGGGCTGGAGCTCGCCCTTCCGCTGGAGCCCATGCTCGGCACGGTCGGGGTCGCACCGGCCGCGGGCGAGGCGCGCTCGTCCCTCGTACCGGACATGTTCGGCGGCAACATGGACACGCCGGAGATGCGGGCCGGAGCGACCTGCTACCTGAAGGTCAACGTCGAGGGCGCGCTGTTCTCGGTCGGTGACGGCCACTACCGCCAGGGTGAGGGCGAGTCCTGCGGTACGGCGGTCGAAGGCGCGATGAACGTCGCCATGGTCGTCGAGCTGCTCAAGACGCCCGGTCCGACCTGGCCGCGGATCGAGAACGACGAGTACCTGGCCGTGGTCGGGTCGAGCCGCCCGCTGGAGGACGCGTGGCGGGCCGGTCAGGTGGACATGGTCGGCTGGCTGGGCGAGCTGTACGGCCTGGACAAGCTGGACGCATACCAGCTGCTCAGCCAGATCAGCGAGGTCCCGCTGGCCAACGTGGTCGACGCCAACTACAGCGTGGTCACCAAGGTCCCGAAGCGCCTGCTGCCCGGCACCACCGTGTACGACGGCATCCACCAGCACCTGCGCTCGACGGACCTCAGCTGAACCGCGGCACGACCTCCTCCGCGAACAACCGCAACGGTTCGTGGTCGTAGGCGACGCCCGGGATGTAGACGATCACGTACTCGATCCCCGCCTCAGCCAACCGCCCCACGTGCTCGATGAGGTCCTTCGTCGTGACGATCTCGGCCCGTACGCCGCTCGTGCCGCCGGACCCGATCTCCGCGAACTCGTCGAGCGTGTAACGCCCACGGGCCGTGGCGGTCGCCGCGACCGGGTCGGCGCCGGCTTCGACCGGGAAGACGTTCAGGCTGGTCGACTTGACGATCTCGGCGTAGTCCCGGCCGACCTGCTCGCAGTGCTCCCGCAGTACGGCGAGCTTGCGCTCGATGATGTCGACGCGGCCGGTGCCGAAGTTGCACGCGTCGCCGTACTTCGCGACCAGCCGGAGCGTGACCCGTTCGCCGCCGCCACCGATCCATAGCGGCGGTTTCCGGCGCGGCACGACGTACGGCTTGTCGGCCGAGTGGTACTTGCCCTGGAAGACCACGTCGTCCTCGGTCCACAGCCGGTGGATCAGCTCGACCGACTCCGCGAACGACCCCATCCGGTCCTTCTGACTCGTCCAGGGATAGCCGTACGCCGTCCACTCGCCCTCCGACCAGCCGGCGCCGAGCCCGGCGTACAGGCGGCCGTGGCTGGCGACGTCCACGGTGGCCGCCATCTTCGCGTAGAGCGCGGGGTTGCGGTAACCGTTGCAGCCGACCATCTGGCCGATCTTGACCCGCTGCGTGTCGCGGGCCAGCGCGGCCGTGGTCGTCCAGGCCTCGAAGACGGTTTCGCGGACCGGCTCAGGAACGGTGTGGAAGTGGTCGAACAGCCAGATCGCGTCCCACGGCCCGGTATCGGCCGCGCGGGCGACGGCGGTCATCGCCTCCCACTGCTCGACCGGATCGGCCAGCTCGGTCAGGTCCATCCGCCAGCCCTGCGGCACGAAGACGCCGAACTTCATCGCGTCCTCCTCGAGATGGCGACGCCGCCGAGGCAGAGCGCGCCGCCGGCGAGGGCGAGCAGGGCCGGGGTCTCACCGAGGAAGATCCAGCCGAGCGCGATGGCCACGACCGGTACGGCGTACACGGTGATGCCCATCTTCCCGGCGCTGGTACGGCGGAGCGCGAAGGCCCAGGTGGTGAAGCCGAGCGCGGTCGGGAAGGCGGCGAGGTAGATGACCCACCAGATCGTGCCGGCGCTCGCGGAGCGGACCTCGCTGACCAGCGTGGGCGCGAACGGGAGGCAGAGGACCGCGCCGATGGTGCAAGCGAGCCAGGTGACCTCCGCGGCGGGCAGGCGACTGAGGAGCGGTTTCTGCGTGACCACGCCGACGGCGTACGACACGGCGGCCGTTACGCAGAGCACGACACCCCACGTCTCCGCGCGGCCGGTCGACGTCGACGTACCGATTACCACGATGCCGCCGAACGCGACCAGACCGCCGATCACCAACCGCCGCGGGAAGCCCTCGCCCAGGGTGATTCCGGCGAGTACGGCGATCAGCAGCGGAGCGATGTGGACGAGCATGGCCGCGGTGCCGGCGTCGAGGCGGCGCTCGGCCTCGTTGAGCGCCAGGTTGTAGACGCCGAACCACAACAGACCGCACGCGAGCAGCGGAGGCCAGTCCCGTCTGGCCGGCCACCGCCGGACGGCGACCTCCGGTTTGGGGCGGGCGAGCAGGATCGCGCCGAGCAGTATGCTGCCGAGCCCGAGGCGGGCCAGCGAGAGGGCGCCGGCCGAGAATTCGGTGCCGGCATGCCGGATGGCGACGAACGACGAGGCCCACAGCACGACGGTCACCGCTGCGGCAGCGGTCGCGAGCCGGCGGTCGGGGGGAGCTTCCACGAGGCTTGACACGTGACTAGCCTAGGAACGACATCTCTGCCTGCACATGGCGAAACGGAGCCAGAATGGCCGCCGAACTTACCGAAACGAGAAGTCAACTCCTGGATAGCCTCAACATCCGCATCCTGGAAGAGCTGACTGCCGACCCCCGGCTGCGGACCACCGAGCTGGCCCGCAGGCTAGGGGTTTCGACCCCGACCGTGCGCGAGCGGGTGACCCGGCTGGAGGAGTCGGGCGTGATCCGCGGCTACCGGTTGGACATCGACCCGGCCGCACTGGGCCGACCGGTCGCCGCCTGGGTCCGGTTGCGACCCGGCCCGGGCCAGATCCCGCGCATCATCGAGCTGGCCGACCGAACCCCCGAGGTCACCGAGTGCCACCGGATCTCCGGCGAGGACTGCTTCCTGATGCGCGTCCAGGTCCCCGCCATCGCCGCTCTCGAAGACGTCCTGGACAAGTTCCTCGTGCACGGCCAAACCACCAGCTCCTTCGTCGTCTCCACGCCGGTCCCACCTCGTCCGGTCCCGCTGTCCGCAAGGTGAACCCCAACCACCGCGGGGAGTGGTCTGCATCACTAGGGTGGGGGCGACTTCAGACACTTCGGAAGGACCCTGGACCATGGCTGTCCGCAGAGTTGCCCTGCTTACCGCCGGCGGGCTCGCGCCCTGCCTGTCGTCCGCTGTCGGCGGGCTGATCGAGCGCTACACCGCGGTGGCGCCCGATGTGGAGATCATCGCCTACCTGAACGGGTACCACGGGCTGCTCAGCGGCCGGTTCCTCGAGGTGACGCCCGAGGTGCGGGAGAAGGCGGCCGTGCTGCACAAGTTCGGCGGCAGCCCGATCGGGAACAGCCGGGTGAAGCTGACCAACACCGCCGACCTGGTCAAGCGCGGCCTGATCCAGGACGGGCAGAACGCGCTGCAGGTCGCGGCCGAGCGGCTGGTCGCCGACGGTGTCGACGTACTGCACACCATCGGTGGTGACGACACCAACACGACCGCCGCGGACCTGGCGGCGTACCTGCAGGAGCACGACTACAACCTGACTGTGGTCGGCCTGCCGAAGACCATCGACAACGACGTGATCCCGATCCGGCAGAGCCTGGGCGCGTGGACCGCCGCCGAGCAGGGCGCGCTGTTCGCCCGCAACATCATCGGCGAGCACACGTCGAACCCCCGGATGCTGATCGTCCACGAGGTGATGGGCCGCAACTGCGGCTGGCTGACCGCCGCGACGGCACAGGCTTACCAGCAGTGGGTCGACGAGCAGGAGTGGAACCCGGGCATCGGCCTGGACCAGAAGGGCTGGGACGTGCACGCCGTGTACGTGCCGGAGGCAACGATCGACCTGGACGCCGAGGCGGACCGGCTGCGCAAGGTGATGGACTCCGAGGACTGCGTCAACATCTTCCTGTCCGAGGGTGCCGGCGTGGAGTCGATCGTCGCCGAGCTGGAGTCGCGCGGCGAGGACGTGCCCCGGGACCCGTTCGGTCACGTCAAGCTGGACACGATCAACCCGGGGGCCTGGTTCGCGAAGCAGTTCGCGGAGCGGATCGGCGCGGAGAAGACGATGGTGCAGAAGAGTGGCTACTTCAGCCGCTCGGCCGCGGCCAACGACCGCGACCTCGCGCTGATCAAGGAGTGCACCGACTACGCGGTCGACGCCGCGCTGCGCGGTGAGAGCGGCGTCGTCGGCCACGACGAGGAGCGGGGCGACCAGCTGCGCGCGATCGAGTTCCCGCGGATCGCCGGCGGCAAGGCCTTCGACCCGACCGTCGACTGGTTCGTCAGCCTGAAGTCGGAGATCGGCCAGAACTAGTCGTGCGAAGGCGGTCGACCCACTGGTCGGCCGCCTTCTCGATTTGGGCGAGGACGTCGTCGAAGCCGTCCTCGTCGCCGTAGTACGGGTCCGGTACGTCGTCGGCCGCGAAGAGCTGGGCGTCGCCGCCGAGCTCGGCCAGGTGGCCCGAGTCCATCGCCAGCACGAGATCGGGCGTCCAGGCGCGGTCGAACCGGCGGGCCCGGTGCGCGCTGCCGTCGTACCCGTTGCGCTCGAGGACGGCCGCGGCGCGCGGATCCATCGGGTCACCCACATGCCAGCCACCGGTCCCGGAGCTGGTCACCTCGAAGCCGTCGATCCCCGCCGCGGCGAGCTTCGCGCGCAGCACGACCTCGCCGATCGGGGACCGGCAGATGTTGCCTGAGCAGACGATCTCGATCCGCATGGTCAGTGCGCGTCCTCCTTGTCGCGGAGCAGTGCGTTCACCACCACGCCGACGACCGAGATGATGATCGAGCCCCAGACCGCGGACCAGAAGCCGTCGACATGGAACTGGACGTCGAGCTTCCCGGTGATCCACGAGGTCAGCAGCAGCATCGCCGCGTTGATCACGACCAGGAACAGCCCGAGGGTCAGGAACACGAACAGGCACGACAGCGTCTTCACGACCGGCTTCACGATCGCGTTCACGATGCCGAAGATCGCGGCCACCACGAGCAGGGTGAGGATCCGGCGCCCGGTGGTGGAGCCCTGCAGCGTGATGCCGGCCAGCAGCCAGCTCGCCACGGCCAGGGCGACCGCGTTCGCAACCAGCCTGATGATCAGTTTCATGCCGACGATCCTGCCATCCGGCCCGGAGCGCCACGCTGGGCACCCGCCCTGATTCCACCCTGAGTCTTGACACGAAAATGACCAAGTGATCTGATCACTTTCATGTTTCGACGCCTTGGTGTGGCTCTCGCGCTGTCCTTGACGGTCGGCGGCCTCGCCGTCCCTGGTGTTTCTGCCGCTGTCTCCGCGGATTGCAGTGCTGTCCGCACCAACTGGACGGCCACGACAGTGCCGCACGCCGCGCCGGAGGGCTTGCTCAACGCCTACAGCAATACCGGCAAGGGCTGGACTGGCGCCGACAGCACCTACTCGGTCCAGCTGTCCGGCGGCCGGACGGTCTGGATCTTCTCCGACACGTTTCTCGGCCCGGTGAACCCGGACGGCAGCCGTCCGACCACCGCACCGTTCATCAACAACTCGTTCGTGGTCCAGCAGGGCAGCCGGCTCACCACGGTCACCGGCGGTACGGCGAGCCACCCGACCGCGCTGATCCCGCCGCCGTCGAACGGCTGGTACTGGGTCGGCGCCGCACAGACCAGCAACGCCGGCAAGAACCTCGACGTGGTCGCACTGCGCTTCGAGAAGACCGGCCCGGGGCAGTGGGACTGGCGCTGGGTCGCGAACTACCTGGCCCGGTTCGACAGCAAGACGCTGAAGCTCCAGTCGCTCAAGCCGATCCCGTCCGCTGCCAACGTGCAGTGGTCCGGGTGGCTGCTGCGCGACCGCGGCTACACCTACATCTACGGAGTCGAGGACCTCGGCGCCTCGAAGTACCAGCACGTTGCTCGCGTGCGCGGCGACGACCTCACCGGCAAGCCGTGGGAGTACTGGACGGGCAGTGGCTGGTCGCAGGACGAGTCCGCCTCGGTGCGGGTGCTGGAGGGCGTTGCCAACGAGCACAGCGTCACCGCCTTCGAGGACGGCTACCTGCTGGTCACGCACGACACCAAGGAGCTGTTCAGCAGCCGCGTGGTCGCGTACTTCGGCTGCTCGCCGACCGGACCGTGGGTGAAGCCGGTCGACCTCTACCAGACCCCGGAGACCGGAGGGAACATCATCACCTACAACTCCCACGAGCACCCGGACCTTCGCCGCGGCGACGAGCTCCTGGTCAGCTACAACGTCAACAGCCTGGTCAGCGACGACCTGTACGGCGACGTGAGCATCTACCGGCCAAGGTTCCTCGCGGTGACCCTGGCGGCGACCCGATGAGCGCCTCGGGTGGCGTCGTACGGCGCAGTCTGCTGGATGACCTGGCTACGTCGATGCTGGCGCTGATCGCCGAGCGCAAGCTGGCGCCAGGTGATCAGTTCGAGGCTGTGCGGTCGCTCGCCGAGCGGTACAAGGTCGCCGTACCCACTGTGCGGGAGGCGCTCCGGCGACTCGAGGCAACCGGAGCTGTAGAGCTGCGGCACGGGTCTGGTGTGTATGTCGGTCCCAACGTCGGCAGGCTCGTGCTGGCTAACCCGCTGGCGCTCGCGCCTTCGGCGGCCCGGCTCGTGGAGCTGCTGCAGGCTCGCGCGCTGATCGAGCCGCCGGTCGCTGCGCTCGCCGCACGGACCCAGGGGGCCGAGGCGCTCGAGCAGATGAGCCACGACCTTGCCGCTGCGGCCGAGCTGATCGCGTCGGGCGACCATGCGCAGCTGGCCGAGGTGAACATGGACTTCCACCGCTCGCTCGCCCAGGCGTCCGGCAACGCGACGCTGGCCGAGGTGGTCGAGTCGGTGACGGTCGTGAACGCACGCGAGCAGCTGGAGATCCTGCACATCCACGGCGACCGCCAGGCCGACCTGGACGAGCACCGGGCGATCTACGACGCGGTCCGCTCCGGCGACCCCGACCTCGCCGAGCTGCTCACCCGTGAGCACCTGGACGGCGTCCTCGCCGTCATCAACGAACGACTGGACCTGGAAGGACGCGCATGAGGCAGCGTAAGACACTGACCGCCCTCGTCGTCGCCGGAGCGCTGGCGCTGTCCGCCTGTGGCGGCGGTGGTGGCGCGGCGGCGCCCAAGAAGGGCGACGACAAGCCGGTCGACTCGCTGAAGTTCTACAACGACAAAGGCGGGTGGAAGGACGCGTTCGCCCAGGTCGGCGCGGCCAGCAAGAAGGACATCGGCGTCGGCATGGAGCCGGTCGGGTACTCCGACTCGAACACGTACACCGCCTTCATCCGGTCGTCGTTCCGGACCAAGGAGAAGGCCGACCTGTTCACCTGGCACACCGGCAAGGAACTTCAGGATCTGGTGGACCAGAAGCTCGTTGCCGAGACCACCGACCAGTGGACCAAGGCAGTTGCTGATGGCAACGTGCCGGAGCAGCTGAAGCAGTACTTCACCTTCGACGGCAAGCAGTACTGCGTGCCGCTGAACGCCGGCTACTGGGTCATGTACTACAACAAGGCCGTCTTCAAGAAGGCCGGGATCACCAAGACCCCGACGACCTGGGCCGAGCTGCTCGCCACCGCCGACAAGGTCAAGGCGGCCGGCGTGAAGCCGTTCTACCAGACCAACATCCTGTTCTCGTTCGTCTGGTTCGAGACATTGCTGGCCGGCAAGGACCCCGACCTGTACGACGCGCTCGCGACCGGTAAGGCGAAGTACACCGACCCGGGCGTGGTCGAGGTGATGAACGAGTGGAAGAAGCTGATCGACGCGGGGTACTTCAGCGATCCGGGCGCGAAGACCGAGCCGCAGGCGCAGCTGAAGAACGGCGACGTCGCGATGATCAACTTCGGCACCTGGTTCAGCGGCAACCTGAACACGCTGAAGATGAAGGCGGGCACCGACTACGACTTCTTCGTGATTCCGAACGTGAATCCGGCGCTGCCCAAGACGTCGATGATCTTCGAGACCGGGCCGGTGTGCTCGGCCGCCGCCTCCGACCACGCGTCCACGGTGAAGAAGTGGACCGACTGGTGGGTCACGCCGCAGGCGCAGACCGCCTGGGCGAACTCGCGCGGCGACCTGTCCTTCAACCCGAAGGCGGAGGTCAAGGACCCGGGTCTGGCGCAGCTGAACAAGGACGTCACCGGGTATCGCCTGATCAACCGGTGGTTCGAGGCGACGCCGGTGCCGGTGGCGAACAAGGCGCTCGAGGTGTTCGGCGCGTTCGTGACCAAGCCGGGCGACCCGATGCCGGGCCTGCAGAAGATCCAGGCCGAGGCGGACGCGTACTGGGCCAAGCAGAAGTGAAGGACCGTACCGGTGCGCGCACGGCTCCGCTGTTCGGACTGCCGGCGGTAGCCGTCGTAGCGCTGCTCTTGTACCTCCCGTTCCTGTGGACGACGTACGTCAGCTTCACCTCCTACGACGGGCTCGCGTCACCGGTGTGGTCGGGGCTGGCCAACTACAAGGCGATGTTCAGCGACCCCGACCTGGTCGGGGCGCTGGTCAACACGCTGCTGTGGGTGGTCGGCATGGTGACCCTGCCCGTGGCGCTCGGGCTGGTCGTCGCAGTACTGACCTATGGGCACAAGTGGGGGACGTGGTTGCGGCTGCCGTTCCTGCTGCCCTATGCGATCTCCGGTGTGGCAGTGGGCGTCATCTGGGGCTTCGTGCTCCAGCCGGACGGCGCACTGGGCCAGGCACTCGGCTTCTTCGGCCTGCCCGGCGCCCACACCGGCTGGCTGCAGTCCGGGCCTGGCAACACGCTGATCATGATCGTGGCCGTGACCTGGCAAGCTGCCGGCGTCAACGCTCTGCTCTTCGTCGTAGGTCTGCAGTCCATCCCCAACGAGCCGCTGGAGGCCGCCCGGCTGGACGGTGCCGAGGGCTTCGCGCTCTTCCGGCACCAGCTCTGGCCGCAGCTCCGCGCGATCACCACAGTTGTCATCGGATTGTCGATCGTCGGCAGCCTCAAGACCTTCGACGTGGTCTGGGTGATGACGCAGGGTGGTCCGGGTACCTCGTCGGAGACGCTCGCGTTGTCGATGTACAAGGAGACCTTCGTGCTGAACGACTACGGCCAGGGTGCGGCGATCGCGCTGTTCCTCAGCCTGGTCACGTTCGCCGCCTCGATCCTGTACCTGCGCTACCAGCTGGGGGACGCCCGTGAGCAGGGTTAGAACCGGCGTCCTCGTGCTCCTCGGGTTGATCTGGCTCGCACCGGTCTACCTGCTCATCGTGAACGCGTCGAAGCCGGTGGACGGGTACGACGCTGATCGCGTGTGGAGCCCCGACGGGTTCGCGCTCTTCGCCAACTTCGGGGACGCGTGGAGCAAGGCCGCGCTCGGGGACACGCTGGTCGCGACGACGCTGTACTCCGTGGTGGCGCCGGTGCTCGCCGTCCTCATCGGTGCGGCCGCGGGCTACGCGGTCGTCGTACTGCGGTTGCGGCGTGGGTTCCTGTGGTTCGTGTTCATCTTCGGCGGGACGATCTTCCCGGTGCAGATGATCCTGATGCCGCTGTTCTCCGGGTACGCGAACTCCGGGCTGTACGACACCCGGGCCGGGATGATCGTCGTGTACACCGCGATCAGCGTGCCGTTCTCGGCGTTCGTGATGCGGAACTTCTTCACCGGGATCGCGCGGAGCGTCTTCGAGGCCGCGGTCGTGGACGGCGGCGGGCTGTTCCGGATCTTCCGCAGCATCTACCTGCCGATGGCGGGGGCGGCGCTGGCGGCGATCTTTATCCTGCAGGCGACCTTCGTGTGGAACGACCTGCTGCTCGGGCTCACTTTGAGCCAGTCCGAATCGGTCCGCCCGATCATGCCGGCCCTGACCGGACTCCAGAGCACGTACGGCGGCGCCTCTCTCCCCACCGTCCTGGCCGGCGGCCTCCTCGTCTCCCTCCCCACCGTCATCCTCTTCCTCGCCGCCCAACGCTTCTTCTCCCGGGGCCTAGCCCTGGGCCAGTTCTGAGAGGACACCCATGCCGCAGCAGTCCGACGCCGCTTTCGGCGGAGAAGAGCACGCCATCTCTCGGGGCGGGGTGGCTGGCGGGCGCACAGTCGTCGTCACCGGAGGCGCAGCCGGAATCGGCCGAGCAGCAGTCGAACGCTTCGCGGCAGCCGGAGACCACGTAATAGCCCTGGACCGAGACGCCGAGGCGCTAGCAGCCCTAGAGGCCCAGCTGGGGAGCCCAACCCACCACCCCGCTGCCCCGGCCGAGGCGCCCGGAGGCGACGGGGATCCGGTCCTTCACCCCGCTGCTCCGGCCGGTGGGCTTGGCGGTGACTCCGCTCGCCACCTGCCGGCTCCGGCGGATGGGCTCGGGGGTGACTCGGCCCACCACGTGCCTGCTTCGGCCGGTGGGTCCGGGGGCGACGGGGGTCCGGCCCGCCACCCCGCTTCCCCGGCGGATGGGCATGGGGGCGACTCGGCCCACCACCCACCTGCCCCGGCGGATGGGCATTGGGGCGGCTCTGCTTTTTCTGCAGTTCTGGGTGGGCGGGTGACTGGGGTTCAGGTTGATGTTTCGGACCGGGCTGCGTTGGCTTCCGCCGCGGAGGAGATCGGTGGGGTGGATGTGCTGGTTTGTGCAGCGGGTATTCAGCGGTACGGGACGGTGATTGACACGCCCGGCGACGTTTACGACGAGGTGATGGCCGTCAACGTCGGCGGGGTGTTTTTTGCTTGTCAGGCGTTTGTGCCGAAGCTGCCCCGGGGCGGGAGTGTTGTGGTGGTCGCGTCGGTGCAGGCGTATGCGGCGCAGACCGGCGTCGCGGCGTACTCCATGGGTAAGGGCGCGCTGCTGAGTCTGGTACGAGCAATGGCGGTGGATCACGCACCGGGCGGCATCCGGGTGAACGCAGTCTGCCCAGGCTCGGTGGATACGCCGATGTTGCGGACGTCGGCACAGCAGTTCGCCGGCGAGCGGTCAACGGACGAGGTGATTGCCGAGTGGGGCCGGTCGCACCCGCTCGGTCGGGTTGCGACGCCGGCAGAAGTTGCCGAGGTCATCCATTTCCTGGCTTCGCCGGCCGCGTCCTTCATGACCGGCGCGGACGTGAAGGTCGACGGCGGGCTGACCGCGGGGCTGCCCGTCGTCCTCCCGGAGGGAGCCAAGTGAGGATCGTCGACGTCCGCGCCACCACCGTCACCGTGCCGCTCGAGGCGCCACTCCGGCACAGCAACGGCGCGCACTGGGGACGCTTCGTCCGGACGGTCGTCGAAGTAGAAGCCGACAACGGCCTGATCGGCCTCGGCGAGATGGGCGGCGGTGGCCAGAGCGCCGAGGATGCCGTCGCCGGCCTCAAGCCGTACCTGCTCGGTCACGACCCGGCCCAGACCGAGGCGCTGCGCTGGATGCTCGCCAACCCGACCGCCAGCCTCTACAACAACCGCACTCAGTTGCTAGCAGCAATCGAATTCGCCTGCCTCGACCTGCAGGGTCTCCAGCTCGGCGTGCCGGTCCACGAGCTGCTGGGCGGCAAGGTACGCGACAAGGTCCCGTTCGCCAGCTACCTGTTCTTCCGCCACCCCGCGGACGACGGCACCGGCGAGATCCGGACCGCCGAGCAACTGGTCGCGCACGCCCAGCAGTTGGTGGACGCGCACGGCTTCACCGTGCACAAGCTGAAGGGCGGCGTCTTCCCGCCCGACTACGAGCGCGAGTGCTTCCGCGCGCTCGCCGAGGCGTTCCCCGGGCACCGCGTCCGCTTCGACCCGAACGGCGCGTTCAGCGTCGAGGAGGCGATCCGGTTCGCGCGCGGGATCGAGGACCTCGACAACGACTACCTCGAGGACCCGACCTGGGGGATGAACGGGCTGCGCCGGGTCCGCGCCAACACCCCGATCCCGCTCGCCACCAACACCGTGGTGGTGAACTTCGAGCAGCTCGCCGCGAACGTCCGCGACCCGGCGGTCGACGTGATCCTGCTCGACACCACGTTCTGGGGCGGGATCCGGCCGTGTATCAAAGCGGCCGGGGTCTGCGAGACGTTCCAGCTCGGGGTCGCCGTGCACTCGTCGGGCGAGCTCGGCATCCAGCTGGCGACGATGCTGCAGCTGGGTGCCGTCGTACCGAACCTCTCGTTCGCCGCCGACGCGCACTACCACCACCTGCGCGACGACATCATTGCCGGAGGCAAGCTTTCGTACGCCGGCGGCGCGATCGCGGTACCGGACGCGCCCGGGCTCGGCGTCGAGCTGGACCGGGTCAAGCTGGCCGAGTACGCCGAGCTGTTCCGCGAGCTCGGCCCGTACCCCTACGACCGCGACCCCGCCCGCCCCGGCTGGTACCCCCTGCTCCCGAACTCCGATTGGGCCGACCCCTCATGACGATCCCGCGCAGCGCCGACCTGGCCAGTGACGTCCTCACGCACACGTACGACGACATGTTCAACCCGCCCGGACTGACCAACTTCCTCGGTACGGCGCAGGTCGACCTCGACGTCGCCGCGATCCGCAGCGTGAACTTCCCGCCGTACTCGCACGGCGACACGATCACCGGCCAGCTGTACGTCGACGGCCGCCTGACCCGCTCGTACGGCGGCACGGTCGAGGTCGTGTGGCGCCCCGACCGCGTGGTCCGCTCGACCACTGTGGACGGCCTCCACCTCCGCACCACAACCGCGTGCGCTCCCGGTCGCCCGGCTGTGGTCGTCCTGCTGGAGGTGTCCGGGGAGGCGGGGCGGTCCGTACGGCTGGGGCTTTCGCTGGCCAGTACTGCGACCCGCTCGTCGACCGCGTGGTTGCGCCCCGAGCCTCCGTCCGAGCCGAACACCCTTCGAGCAATAGGCGACCGCGTCCTCGGTGAGTCTGAATCAGCCGTGAGCATGCAAGGTCTCGATATACCCAGCACTGTCGACAGGACGATGCTGCAGGCCACCGTGGTGCTTGATGAGGCTGGGCACGGGCAGCTGTCCTACGTGCACGTGCTCGCGGGGTCTGTGGAGGAGGCGACGGAGCACTTCGACGTGTGCGTGGCCGACGTACCCGCGGTGCTGGCGGTGGCCGAGGGTGTGTGGGACATGGCCCTGGCAGATGCGTTCGACCCGTCCAGCGAAGGCTTCAGTGGGTCGCTGCCGGTGCTGGAGACCTCCAACGCGGCGCTGAAGAAGCTGTACTGGTGGGGCGTGCTCGGCGTGGTCTGGTTCCGCCGCGACAACCCGGCCAGCGTGCTCGGCCGGACGTACGACACGCTGATGCCGCGGTACTGGCAGACCACGACCTTCATCTGGGACTACAGCCTGTCCTCGCTGACGCATGCACTGCTCGACCCCGCGCCGATGCGCAAGCACATCGAGCACTGGATCGACCTGGACATTCACCAGCACTTCGGCACCGAGTGGCTGACCGGTGGACCGGTCGGCTACTGGTACTCGGTCAACGACTTCGCCATGACCCGGCTGGTCCGCGACTACGTGCGCTTCACCGGCGACGACGGCTTCCTGGACGTTGCTGTTGGTGAGAAGGCCGTTGGGGACCACCTGCACGACTGGGCGACCGCCTGGCGCGGCCTGCGCGGTGAGCACGCGCTGGCGGACTACGGCGGTATCGACAACCTGCTGGAGTGCGTCAGCAGTTACGTGCACGAGGTAGCCAGCTTCAACGCGGCCAACGTTTGGTGCATGCGGGTGGCTGCTGAGGTGGCCGAGCGCTCCGGTGACACCGACCGCGCCGAGCTGCTCCGCAAGGAGGCAACCATCCAGGCCGGCCACGTGAACGAGCTCTACGTCGAGGGCCGCGGCTTCTGGCATGCCCGCCAGCCCGATGGCTCGCTGGTCCCGGTTCGCCACTGCTACGACTTCAACCTGATCGGTACGACGATGGCCGGCGACCTCTCGGAGTCGCAGCGGTCCGAGATGGTGTCGTTCTTCCAGCGGGAGCTCCAGACACCCACGTGGATGCGCGCGCTGTCGCCGTACGACGCCGACGCGGCCTTCAGCGTTCGTCCGGACCACCAGTGGAACGGCGCGTACCCGGCCTGGCCGGCGGATGCGGGGCGTGCGCTGTTCCAGCTTGGGCGGGGCGACGTACTGCTGGACTGGCTGCCTGGTCTGGCGCGCTCCGCCAACCAGGGGCCGTGCGGCCAGGCGCACTTCGTCGAGGAGGCGCAACCGGCGATGGCTGGTGGTGCGCGCAAGGTGCCACCACAGTTCCCGTACCTGATCGACTGGTCCTGCTCGTCCTCCGGCTCCTGGGTGAGCCTCGTACTCGAAGGCATCTTCGGCATCGAGGTAGCGCTCGACGGCACGGTCACCGCCAACCCACAGGTCGCCGCGCTCGACCCCACCGCCCGGCTGACCGGCCTGCGCGTTGGGGCGAGGACGTACGACGTGACCGCCGACGGAGCCGTGGAGCGACCAGCTGCGTCCTAGCAGCCGTGCATCAGCTCTGGGGCATCGCGATGGCTTCGAGGAGTGACTCCTGCGCTCCGTCGAGGTGGAGGCTGAGCTCGGCGATGCAGTCGTCGAGCTCGCCTCGCTCCAGCAGCCGGATCAGCTTGCGGTGGGACGCCACCTGCTGGCGCGCGTCCTGCCGCAACGCGTCCACGCGGGCCAGCGCGAGCCTGGCCTCGCCGAGGATCGAGTCGGCGGTGGCGATCAGGCGGTCGCTGCCGGTCAGGGCCACCAGGCTGCGGTGGATGGCGAGGTGCGTCTCGGTCATCGCCTCCGGGTCGGCACCGTCCTTCGCGGTCGCGGCGAACACCCGCATCGCCTCCCGGACGCGCTCGCGGGCCGGCTCGTCTGCGTCGTACCAGGCGCGGATCCCGGCGGACTCGAGCACGAAGCGGGCGCGGCAGATGTCCGCCACCGCCTCCGGGTGCAGGATCGCGACGCTGACGCCCTTGTTCGGCTCGCGGACCGCGAGGCCCTCCGTGACCAGCATGGTCATCGCCTCACGGACCGTGCTGCGGGCGACCCCGAGCGCCTCGGCCAGCGGCTGCTCGCGCAACGGCGTACCGGGCTCCAGGTCGCCCGCGAACATGGCGGCGCGCAGGGCGTCGACCACCCGGTCCACGGTGGTCGAGCGGTCTACCCGCAGCCGTTCGTACATGGGGAGATTCTCGTCCAGTCCAGCGCCGTTGTCGCGCGCGACCCGGTCTGGGTGCCCGCCTGTGGATAACTCCCGACATACTGACCCAGTTTTCGGGCAGCATAGGGGCCAGCGGCCGCCCCTCTCCGCGGAACGGCGCGGGGAGCCGCCGAGGGACCGAGGAGCTGAGCGTGGCTAACAAGATCTGGGGAATCATCATGATTCCCTTCGTGATGATCTTCGCCCTGGTCATCGTGATCGCCATGCTCCTGTCCGCGCTGAGCGGCACGGCTGACGCCCAGAGCTGCCAGCCGGTCACGACCGAGAGTAAGTCGTTCAGCTACCCGACCGACAGCCACGACCTCGACGAGGGCTGGCAGGACCCGGACGAGAACGGCTACAGCCACTCCGGCCTGGACTGGAAGGTCAAGGAAGGCAGCAAGGTCTACGCGATCCAGGACGGCAAGGTCGTCTCGATCGACAACAACACCGTGGTCATCAACCACGGCGAGGCCCTGCAGACCCACACCCAGTTCTTCCACGACATCATGGTCAAGCCCGGCGACGAGGTGAAGCGCGGCCAGCAGATCGGCACCTCGGGCTCCGGTGACGAGGCCGCGCCCGGTGACAGCGGCGAACACGTCCACCTCGAGATGTGGCTGGACAAGGAAGGCAAGGGCAACTACCAGAACGAGAAGCCCCACGACGAGGACATCTTCGGCGACCCGGGCACGCCGGCCGGGGCGACTGGCGGCGGCTGCGGCGGCTGCGGCGGCGGCACTGGTCCGCTGACCGGCGCCAACAACGAGCAGAAGGCCTTTAACTTCTTCGTCACCAGCGGCTACACGAAGGAGCAGGCCGCCGGGATCACCGGCAACCTGGTCGCGGAGTCGAGTGTCGAGCCGCTGTTGATGAACCCTGATCTCCCCGGCACGAACACGCCAACGGCGCAGGCCGCGAGCTCCGACAAGGCCTGGGGTATCGCGCAGTGGCACCCGCCGAGCGAGTTCATCAAGAACGCCAGGGGCACCGGCGCCGACGACCAGACGATCGGCACGCTCGAATTCCAGCTCAAGTGGCTCAAGGAGCAGCTCGACGGCAAGGGCCCGATGCCCAAGAAGGAGGTGGGCGATCACGTCAAGGCCGCGAAGACGGTCGAGGACGCGGCCTACATCTTCGGCTTCGAGTTCGAGAAATTCAGCACGGACCCGAATTCGCCGGAGCTCAAGCACCGGCAGGCAGACGCCCGAACCACCTTCGACAAGTACGCCGGCCAGGCGCCCGCCGCGGGCGGTGCCTGCACCGGCGACCCCAAAGGCATCGTCAAGACCGCGCTGCTGCTGGCCTGGGACACCGAGAAGAACTCGCACGAGCCGAAGCCGGCGAACTACCACAACGACGGCGGCCCGGGCTACGCGGCAGCCAACGCGCAGTACAACAAGGGCAACAGCGACCTGACCGACTGTGGTGTGTTCGTCGCCACCGTGATGCACATGAGCGGCGCCGACAAGGACTACCCCGGCGTCAGCACTCGCACCCAACTGCCGTACCTGAGGAGCTCCGGCAAGTACGACGTGTACGACAACCTCAACGACGAACACGATCTGCATCCGGGCGACATCTTCATCATCAACAGGCCGGACGGCTCCGGGCACACCTACATTTACACCGGCCCCTACACGGGCGGCGACAACGCCAAGTACAACGCTGCGTCCGCGTCCTTGGGGGGCCACACACCTCAGGCGGAGCACATGTTCTTCTCCGACTACGGCGGCCACTACGTCGTGGCCCGACTCAAGCAGTAGGGAGCAGCAGGCGCATGGAGCTGAACCGGCGGATGATGGTTGTCGGCGGCACCGTCCTCGTAGTGGTGCTGATCGTGATCGGCAGCGTCCTTCTCTTCGGCGGCGGGAGCGAGCACAAGCTGGAGGTCACATCGGTCCCGAACGACCTCACCCTGACCCTGGACGGCAAGCAGATCCCGGCCAACGGCGAGGTCAAGGTGAAGGGCGGCAAGCACACGCTGACCGGTGAGCGGCGTGGCTTCGAGACCTACTCCCAGACGATCGACGTCCGCGGCGACACCGACGCGAAAGTGTTCCTGTTCGCCAACAGCGACGAGGGCCGAGCCTGGGAAGCGCAGAACCTGGAGCAGGAGAAGAAGCTCCAGGCCGAGTCCAGCCGGCGGTTCGACGAGCTGAACCGCCGGATGGCGAGGAAGTACCCGATCCTCCAGGAACTGCCGTACCACGGCCCGGGCTTCACCATCGACCAGGGCAAGTCGCAGGCGCACCCCGACGACCCCGAGGTGCTGGGGTTCTACATCCGGGTAACCTACCCCGAGGGGCGGCAGAATGCGCTCGACTGGTTGACCGGGCATGGGTACAAGCCGGAGACGCTCGAGCTGATCTGGGTCAAGCCGGGGCAATGAGCTCGCCGCCGGGGACGGTGATGTCCGCGAGCGGGAAGTCCAGCGGGTTGGTCAGGCAGCGGGCCGAGCCGCCGCCCTTGTGGAACTCGGACAGGTCGAGGACGACCAGGGTTAGGCCCAGGCCGGTGAGGATCGCGCGCAGGCGGTCCGAGCAGGCCGGCATGATGATCGTGTCGCCGACCACGATCGAGTTCGCGCTGAAGGCGAAGGCCTCCGCGTCGGTGAGGACGATCGGGTCCGGAACGATCCCGGACAGTTCGGCCTGGCTCGCCGCGTCGAAGGCCGGCGGGTAGATCATCGCGTGCGTGCTGTCGACCGGGCAGAACGGCAGGTCGAGGTGGTACATGCCCTCGTGCGCGATCCGCAGGCCGCGGACCCGGATGTTCCAGTCGGTGGCCAGGTGCTTCAGCGCCTCGGCCTCCGTGCGCGGGCCGTACCCGACGACCAGGCTGTCGCCGAACACGAACGCGTCCCCGGACTCGAAGTGCGGGCCGACGCCCTCGCCGCCGGTGCGGCCGAGCGCGAAACCGTGCTCGGCGAACCACTCCGCGGCCGTCAGCGACTCCTTGCGCCGCGGCTCGAAGCGCATGTGCGAGAGCATCGCGCGGCCGTCGGCGGCCGCCAGCCCGAGGTTCATCGCGTAGACCATGTCGGGGGAGTCGGACCGCTGCGCGAGCACCTCGACCTCGCCACCGGCGTCGACGATCGCCTGCCCCAAGGACTCCCACTGCTTCAGCGTCAGCACCGGGTCCGGCTGGTCCTGCGTCGACATGTACGGGTTGATCACGTGGTCGATCCGGAAGTGATCCGGACGAACCATCAGATACCGGCGCCCCCACTCCAGCCGCTGACCCATGACACCCTCCTGACGCGCTGAGACCTGGTGGCCAGATCCCCTGATTGTCCGACAATCAGTCAGTTTGAGGGCGGATGGGGCTGTAGTCAAACCCTCGTGGGGGACGGGTACCGGCGTGCGGATGTAAGGACTAACCTGCGGTCATGACCCCTGACCCTGAGGTTCGATTTCGCGCCTGCCTGGACGACGTCGCGGCTTACAAGCCCGGCCGTCCGCCGGCGCGCACCGACGGCCGGCCGACGTACAAGTTGTCCAGCAACGAGAACCCGTACCCGCCGCTCCCCGGCGTGCTCGCCGCCGCGGTCCAGGCCGCTGAGCAGATGAACCGGTACCCGGACATGGGCGCCGTCGAGCTGCTGGAAGCGCTCTCCGCGCGGTTCGGCGTACCGGTGAGCGATCTCGCGGTCGGCACCGGCTCGGTCGCGTTGCTGTACCACCTGCTGCAGGCGACGGTCCACGACGGCGACGAGGTGGTGTACGCCTGGCGCTCGTTCGAGGCGTACCCGATCGCGGTCCAGCTGACCGGGGCCACCTCGGTCCAGGTCCCGCTGACCGACGAGGCCCGCCACGACTTCAAGGCGATGGAGGCGGCGATCACCGACCGGACGAAGGTCGTGCTGGTCTGTACGCCGAACAACCCGACCGGCCCGGTGGTCCACCGCGACGAGCTCCTCGCGTTCCTGGACGCCGTACCGTCGAACGTGCTGGTCGTGCTGGACGAGGCGTACCGCGAGTTCGTCCGCGACCCGGACGTCGTCGACGGCGTCGACCTGTACCGCGACCGGCCGAACGTGCTGGTCCTGCGAACGTTCTCGAAGGCCTACGGGCTGGCCGGCTTCCGCGTCGGGTACGCGATCGGGCATCCGGACGTGGTCGGCGCGATCCGGAAGTGCGCGCTGCCGTTCGGGGTCTCGTACGTCGCCCAGGCGGCGGCGATCGCGTCGCTGCAGGTCGAGGAGGAGCTGCTCGAGCGGGTCGAGTCCTTGGTCGCCGAGCGGACCCGGGTGGTCGCGACACTGCGCGCGTCCGGCTGGGAGGTGCCGGACACCCAGACCAACTTCGTCTGGCTGGACCTCGGCGAGGAGACGGTGGCGTTCTCGGAGGCAGTTCAGGCCGAGGGTGTCTCGGTCCGCCCGTTCCCCGGCGACGGCGTCCGCGTCTCGATCGGCGAACCCGAGGCCAACGACCTGTTCCTCCAGGTCGCCTGCGCCTGGCGCTCGTGAGGCCCTTCGTCTGGATCTCCGGAGCCTCGTCCGGGATCGGCGCCGCACTCGCCGCGTCGGTACCGTTCCCGGACGCCCGGGTCATCGATCTGTCCCGCACTGGTGGTTGTGTAGAACACTTCAAGGCCGACCTGTCAGATCCTGCCGACTGGCTCCGCGTCGAACAGCACTTCACGACCGAGCTGGCGTCGTACACCGGCGACCGAGTCGTCTTCATCCACAACGCCGGGACGATCAGCCCTATCGGTCCTGCTGAGAAGGTGGGCCGGGATGCTTACACCCACGCGGTCCTACTCAACTCAGCCGCACCCCAGATCCTGGGCAGCGCATTCCTCCGCGCGTCTGCCCACTTGTCGTGCCCGCGGCACCTGATCCTGATCTCCTCCGGGGCCGCCAAGACACCGTATGCCGGGTGGTCGTCGTACAGCGCCGGCAAAGCAGCTTCCGAACAATGGGTCCGCACGGTTGCCCTGGAACTCCCACCCACCTGCCAGGTCCTGGCCGTCGCGCCCGGGGTGGTCGACACTCCCATGCAGTCGGAGATCCGCTCTGCAGATGTCGAGTCGTTCCCGTCCGTAGCCCGCTTCCAGACGTTGAAGTCCACCGGAGCGCTGTCTAGCCCCGAGACGGCGGCGTCCGGCATCTGGTCGCTCCTGACGAAGGACCTCCCCAACGGCTCCTGCGTGGACCTCCGCAACCTGTAGGCCCGGCGCCCCTGGTTTCCGGAGGAAAAGTGTCATGTGACGACACTTTCCTTCCGAAGATCGAGCGTGAGGCCAGCGCGGGAGGAGCAGTGCGTAGCACCGCGCAGGGTTCACTTGCAGCACCCGAAACCACCGGTATGACGGGTTAGTAGGCCAGCCCGCCGTAGTCACCCGCGAGCGCCAGCTCGCAACCGCAAGCGAAGCGAGCAACCCGTGGCGGCAGCCGCGAACCAGCGAGCGGCAGCTCGCAACCGCGAGCGAAGCGAGCTCCCGGCGCCAGCCGGACGCACCTGGGGCGCTCGCCCCCGAACAGGCAGGGTGGGTGGGCGGCGCGTAGTGCGGCGACGAAGGAGCCGTGCGTAGCCCCGCGGTGGGGTTACACCAGCACCACGCGCCAGGAGTACGACGGGTAGTGCGCCAGCCCGGAGTTGTCACCCGCGAGCGGCAGCTCGCAACACGCGAGCGTAGCGAGCGAACCCCCGGCGGTAGCCGGATGCACCGGGGGCACTCGCCCCGAACAGACGGGTGGGTGGGGCGGCGCGTAGCTCGGCGACGAAGGAGCCGTGCGTAGCACCGCGCTGGGACTACCAGCAGCACCACCCACCAGCAGTACGACGAGTAATGCGCCGGCCCGGGGCAGTCACCCGCGAGCGGCAGCGAGCAACCCGCGGCGCCAGCCGCGAACCCCGCGAGCGCAGCGAGCGAACCCCCGGCGGTAGCCGGATGCACCGGGGGCCACTCGCCCCCGAACAACAGGGTGGGTGGGGCGGCGCGTAGCTCGGCGACGGAGGAGCGGTGCGTAGCAGCGCGATGGGACTACCACCTGCACCAGGCACCAGCAGTACGGCGAGTAATGCGCCAGCCCGGAGTTGTCACCCGCGAGCGGCAGCGAGCAACTCGCCAGCGGTAGCTGGCAGGAAGCCGGCGCTAAGCCGGGGTGGGCTGTGTCAAGGATCTTGGACAGTTGTGGTGGGTGGTTGGTTAGGCGGCGGGGGTTGTTCGTTGGTGGTTGGTGAGGGCTTCGAACGGGGT
>NZ_JBEZYC010000008.1:0-394606 GCF_040638345.1 Kribbella sp. NPDC026611 | reverse complement strand
CGATACAACCAGGCCCTCAGCGACGCCCGCTCTTCGAACGAGTCGAAGGCCCGCCAGGCACGCACGTAAGTCTCCTGCACCACATCCTCGGCATCGGCCAACGATCCGAGCATTCGATAGCAGTAGGCAAGCAACTCCGGCCGGTACTGACCGGCGCGCAGCATGAACTCGTCGCCTGCCAACACGGTCCCGGTCACACCGCGAACATTAGCCCGATGCCGGCTCAGGACACGCCAACGAACGCACCCACCGGGGACCGCGACCTCGCCAAGGGTTGCTGTCAGCTGACGGCCAGGACCGTCTTGGCGGGGGCCGAGCGGGACTCCAGTGCTCGATGTACGTCGGCTGCTCGCTTCAGGGGCTGTACGTCGGGCTTCGGCTCGCGGAGGACGTCGCGGGCGACCAGGTCTACGACCGCTCGGAGGGCTGTGCCGACCTTGTCGGGGATTAGGTGGGCCACCGAGCCGAGGCTGAGGCCCTGGACCTGGCGGGTGCCGTGCCAGAACGCGTCGCCCGACAATGCACGGTCGTCACCGCTTGCGTTGCCCAGGACAACCATGCGGCCGAAGGGCGCGAGCAGGTCAAAGGCCTGGGCGCGGAGCTCACCGCCGACTGAGTCGATCACCACGTCGAGCTCACTCAGCTGGTCCAGTTCGTCGGCCAGTACGACGTCGGTCCAGCCGCCGGCGTCGACGACGGCCTGGCGCTTGCCGGGGCTGCCCACCACCGCGATGACTTGCCGCGCGGGGCGCAGTGCGGCCAGGCGGCCGGTGATGCCGCCGAGACCGCCACTCGCGCCGAGCACCAGCACAGTGTCCGTGACAGCGAGTCGCGCGAGATCGTGCAGGGCCAGCCAGGCGGTGACGCCGTTGATCAGGACGCCCGCGATCACCGCGGGATCGACGTGCCGAGGCAGCGCGCAGGTCATCGACGCGTGCGCCACCACGACCTCGGCGTACCCGCCTGCGCGAGCCGTGCGGCCGAAGTCGTTGAGCAGCGCCGCGACCGTCTGCCCGACCGACAGCCCGTGGACATCGTTGCCCATGGCCCGCACCCGCCCGGTCACCTCCAGCCCAGGCACGAACGGCGTCGGCAGCCCGAACTTGCCGGCCCGGAACAAGGTGTCCACGAACCCGGCGCCGGCGTACTGGACCTCGACGGACACCTCACCCGGCCCAGGCGTCGGCTTCGGCCGTTCTCCCAGCCGCAGCACCTCCGGTCCGCCAGGCTGCTCGACCATCATCGCGCGCATCCACCACTCCTGTCGTCGACCACCTTCACATCCACTACTAGCAGACAAGGTCGTCTCAAGCCTCCGAACGCTGAAGTTGCCCGGCCGTCGGTCGGTCTTCCTCGTCGAGACGTACGACGATGTGGTCGTCCCAGCGATGGTCGGAGTGGGGATGGTCCAAGCGCCAGTGGCAACCGCGGCTGTCCTGACGTGCGGTCGCTGCCACGACGACGGACCGCGCCACCGTTGCGAGCGGTCCGGTGCCGCCGGTTTCGAGCTCGTCCGCGGCGGCGTTCAGACCAGCGCCGTCACGACGGATGCCGGCGTACCTGCTCAGGATCGTGCGGATCCGCTCCGGTTCGCGATCCTCGCCCAGCGCGACCTCGTGTGAGCCACCGTAGTCCGCCGCGGGGAGCTCGAGGGTCAGGGCCGTGGCGACGCGCCGCCCGAAGACCAGTCCCTCCAGCAGACTGTTGGAGGCGAGCCGGTTGGCCCCGTGTACGCCGGTCGCCGCGACCTCGCCGACGGCGTACAGACCTGGTACGTCGGTTGCGCCGTTGCGGTCGGTGCGAACGCCGCCGCACAGGAAGTGTTCGGCCGGCGCGACCGGGATCTGCTCGGACACCATGTCGACGCCGATGCGTGCGCAGGAGGCCAGTACGGTCGGGAACCGCCGCCGGAGTACGTCGGGCGCGACACCTGTCGCGTCCAGCCAGACGTGGTCGGATCCGTCCCGGCGCATCGTCGCCTCGATCGCCCGAGCGACGACGTCCCGCGGAGCCAGATCGGCTCGCGGGTGCAATCCGTCCATGATCCTGCGACCTTGGGCATCGCGCAGTACGGCGCCTTCGCCACGGACGGCCTCGGTGACCAGAGGCAACTGACCACTCGTCTCACCGGTGTGCAGCGCTGTGGGGTGGAACTGGACGAACTCCATGTCCACCAGCGATGCGCCGGCTCGCAACGCCAGGGCGATGCCGTCGCCGCGCACCGACGACGGATTGGTGCTCGCCAGGTAGGCATTGCCGATACCGCCGGTAGCCAGTACGACGGCGCGCGCGTCGATCTGCGTGAGCCGGTTGCCGGTCTCGACGAGCACACCGACGATGCTTCCGGAGTCCGACTGGACCAGGCCGACGGTCCGTCCGGTCATCGTCCGGACGCTGGTTCGCCGCACTGCGGTACGGAGCGCGCGATGCACTTCCGCCCCGGTCGCGTCGCCGCCGGCGTGCACGATCCGGGGACGGCTGTGGCCGCCCTCCAGAGTTCTCGACAGCGAGCCATCGGCGTTGCGGTCGAACCGAACTCCGTGGGCGATCAGCTCCGCGAGGCGCTGCGGTCCTTCCTCGACCAGCGCCCGAACGTTGCGCGGATCGCAGAATCCGGCGCCCGCGATGTCGGTGTCCCGCCAGTGGTCGAGCGGATCGTCCGCGCCGTACGCGGCCGAGACCCCGCCCTGCGCCCAGGGCGTGCTGCCGTCTCCCGCGCTGAGCAGAAGTACGTCGCGGGTCGCAGCGAGACCGAGCGCGGTCGACAGGCCTGCCACGCCCGAGCCGATCACGACCACGTCGACGGCGCGCGTCACCGAGCACCCGCAGGCTTGCCGATGGCAACCATCCGCTCGACCGAACGCCGGGCCCGCTCGACGATCTCGGGCGGTAGCTGGATCTCGTCGCGGCCTTCCCGCAGGCATCGCACCAGCAGTTCCGGGGTGATCATCTTCATGAAGCGGCACGAGGCCTTCGGGTTCACCGGCACGAAATTCGTCCGCTGGTTGACCTTGCGCAGCTGATGGAGCATGCCGATCTCCGTCGCGATCAGGGCCGTCTTCGCGGTCAGGTCGCGGGCAGTGTCCAGCATGCCGGCGGTGGACAGGATGTGGGTGCGCTCGGCCGGCAGATCACCCACGCCGGCGAGCCAGATCGCGGACGACGCGCAGCCGCACTCGGGATGGACCAGGACCTCGGCCTCGGGATCGGCCGCGACCTGAGCGCGCAGGTCGGCCGAGCTGATGCCGGCATGCACGTGGCACTCGCCCATCCACACCTCGATGTTGTCCCGGCCGGTCTGCCGCCGGACGTGTGCTCCGAGGAACTGATCGGGCAGGAACAGGATCGGCTGATCCGCCGGAATCGAGTTCACCACCTCGACCGCGTTGGACGACGTACAGCAGACGTCGGCCTCGGCCTTCACCGCCGCGGTGGTGTTGACATAGGCAACGACCGCGGCATCGGGGTGCTCGGCCTTCCAGGCCCGTAGCTGGTCAGCGTCGATGGTGTCGGCCAGCGAGCAACCTGCCTGAGCAGTGGGGATGAGCACGGTCTTGTCCGGGCTGAGAAGCTTGGCGGTCTCCGCCATGAAGTGCACGCCGCAGAACACGATCGTGGAGGCGTCCGTTTCGGCAGCGATCCGCGACAGTGCGAGCGAGTCGCCGACGTGATCGGCGACGTCCTGGATCGCCGGTTCCTGGTAGTTGTGGGCGAGGATCACCGCGTCGCGCTCCTGGGCGAGGCGGCGTACCTCGTCCTGCCAGGTGATCGCTGTGTTCTGACCAATCGTCACAACAGTTCCTTCTTCCTCAGTTGACGCCGTGGTCGCGGGCGACCAGCAGGCTGATGTCGAGTGCCGTGGCGGAGTGGGTCAGGGCGCCGACCGAGACGGCGTCGACACCGGTGGCGGCGACGTCTGCGACGGTGTCGAGCGTGATGGTGCCGGAGGCTTCGAGTTGCGCAGTGGATCCGGAGGCGTTGCGCCGCTCGACGATCTGCGCCATCTCCGCGGGCGGCATGTTGTCCAGCAGGATCCACTCGACGTGGCAGTCCAGCGCTTCGCGGGCTTCCGCCGCGGTGGTGACCTCGACCTCGATCGCCATCCCTCTGCCTTCCGCGGTCATGCCGTCCCGGACCCGGCGTACGGCCGGGAGGATGCCGCCGGCCGCGGCGAGATGGTTCTCCTTGAGCAGGACCATGGCGGCCAGGTCGAGCCTGTGGTTCGTACCGCCGCCACAGCTGACGGCGTACTTGTCCATGGCCCGGAGGCCGGGCGCCGTCTTCCGGGTGTCGAGGAGCCGGACCGGGCGCGCTCCGATCGCGGCCACGAAGGCTGCTGTGAGGGTTGCGATGCCGGACATCCGCTGGACGAAGTTCAGCGCCACCCGCTCGCCGGTGATGATCGAGCGCGCCGTACCACTGATCGACGCGAGCCGCTGTCCAGGGCGGACCGGATCGCCGTCGACAACAGCCGGCCGCACCGTGACAGTGGGATCGATCGCGGCGAACACGTCCTGGAGGAGCGGCAGACCGGCCACGCGACCCGCCTGCTTGGCGACCACCGTCGCCTCGACCTCTAGTTCGGCCGGGACGCTCCATCGCGTGCTGACGTCGTCCACCGCCTGATCCTCGGCCAATGCGGCCGTCACCGCGGTCCGGACCGTCTCCATCGTCAGTGGCATAGCGTGCTCCGACCTCTCGTGGGGTTTTCGCTTCAGAGGCGATAACTAGCTGCACGCTACCATCGGCGGCGTGCCCGCAGCCAAGAAAGGTGATCCGGTTAACTTCCCCAGCTACCCGCACGAGGTGCTGTCGGTGGTGTTGTCGGTCCGGGACGGCGGGTTGTGCGTCCTGCTGTGGAAGCGCGCACGGGACCCGTACCGCGGGCGCTGGGCGCTGCCCGGCGGCGGGGTGGAGCCCACGCAGCGGCTCCGGGACGCCATCACCAGGCACCTGGCGACGAAGGTCGACGTCCGCGACGTCGCACACCTCGAGCAGCTGGCCACCCACAGTGCGATCGATCGCGATCCGCGGGCCCGCGTCCTGGCGACGGCGTACCTCGGCCTGGTTCCGTCCGACGTACAGCCGGTGCTTCCGGCCGACACGGTCTGGCATCCGGTCGACGATCTGCCGCAGACCGCGTTCGACCATCACTACTTCATCGATGCTGCGGTCGGTCGGCTGCGCGCCAAGCTGTCCTACACGAACATCGGCTTCGCGCTGGCTCCCCTGGAGTTCACGATCGCCGAGCTGCGCGATCTGTTCGGCGCCGCGCTGGGGTATGAGCTCGGCGCCACCAACCTGACCCGCGTCCTGACCCGGCGCCACGTCATCGACCCGACCGAGCGCCGGGCCTCCCCCGGTCAGAGCGGCGGCCGGCCCGCGACCGTCTACAAATTCGTCGCCCGCGAGCTGACCGTCACCGACCCCTTCGCAGTACTCCGACCGCCCCGCTGACCGGCCCGGGTGCCCTCAGAATGCGCGGACGGCCGGCGGCAGGCCGGGGAAGTCTGCCGATTCGCTGACCTCGGCCCACTTCTGGACGTCATCGAGCGCTTGTTGGTACACGCGGGTGAGGTTCCGGACGGCTTCGGCGCCGAGGGGCAGGCGGAGCGGGGCGTCCGCCGTGTCGAGCATGTCGCGAATCACGCCCGCAGCGCGGTGCGGGTCGCCTTCCTGTACGCCGTCGGCCTCCGCCATGTTCGCGCGGACAGTACCGATCACCCCGTCGTACGTCGTGCTCTGCGCCGCCGTCTTGAGCACGTCGGCGGCGTTGAACTCGGTGCGGAAACGGCTGGGTTCGACGATCAATACTCGAATGCCGAACGGCGCGACCTCGCCCGCGAGCGCCTCGGACCAGCCCTCGAGCGCGAACTTGCCGGCGGAGTAGCTGCCGACCGCGGGAAACGACATCCGCCCGCCCTGGCTGCTCATCTGCACGATCGCACCCGTACGGCGCTCTCGCAGGTGTGGAAGTACCGCTCGCACATAGGCGGCGGGTCCGAGCAGGTGCTGATCGAGCATGTCTCGCAGCTCGTCGTCCGTGACTTCCTCGGCGGCCCCGACCTGCCCCACCCCTGCGTTGTTCACCAGTACGTCGACGCGCCCGAACACGTCCAGCGCGCGCTGCACGACCGCCGCCGCGCCAGACGTGTCGCGTACGTCGTGCTCGACTGCCAGCAACCGATCGCCGTACTTGGCCTTGAGCGCATCGAACCGGCCGGCCCGGCGCGCCGTACCAACCACCTGCTCACCCGCGTCGAGCGCTGCCTCGGCCAGCGCAAGCCCGAGTCCCGCGCTCGCGCCGGTGATGATCCAGGTCTTGATGTCGTTCGTCGATGTCATGTGCTGGACCCTAGGCATTCGAGCGCACTCAAAGGCAAGCCCAGCGCGGACGGGTCTTGAGGTGGAGTGCGCTCTAGGTTTTACGGTCGATCGGAGGACTGATTCGAGGAGAATCCATCGTGGAGATGAGAGAATTTGGGCGGCTGGGCCGCGTCAGCGCGCTCACGCTCGGCGGGGGCGGCATCGCGGGAGTCTGGGGCCGCACCGGCCGCGCCGAGGCGGTGGCGACCATCCGCGCCGCGATCGACGGCGGGATCACCATGCTCGACCTCGCGCCGGGCTACGGCACGGACTCGGAGTCGGAGCGGGCGGCGGGCGAGGCGCTGCGGCCGTCGGACGACGTCATGATCACTACGAAGGTGCACTCGCAGAACGGCGACGACGACATCCGGCGCAGTCTGCACGACAGCCTGACCCGGCTGCGGCGGGACCACGTCGACCTGTTCCTGCTGCACACGCATCTGAGCCCGCGCGACCGGACGCACCCGGGGACAATCGCCTGGCGGCACTACCGTGACGATGTGCTGCCCGAGTTCGAGCGGTTGCGTGATGAGGGGCTGATCCGGGCCTGGGGCATCACCGCAATCGGGCATCCGGACACCGTGCTCGACGCCTTGCGGGAGGCGCCGAGGCCGGACGCGGCGCAGGTCATCGTCAACCCGATGGACATGGTCGGCGACCTCTGGGTCTTCGACGGGGTGCCGCCGGCGAACGACGCGATCCGGCGGCTGGCCAACAGCAATGGGGTGGGGGTCATCGGGATCCGCGCAGTCGCGGCGGGCTCGCTGACCTCGACGCTCGACCGGGATGCGCCCCCCGATCACCCGGCAGCCGTGGACTTCGCGCGAGCCGAGCCTTTCCGCAAGCTAGCAGCCGAACTCGGCGAAACCCCCGCAACGCTGGCGCACCGCTACGCACTCAGCGTGCCCGGGGTGGCGACGGTAGTACTCGGCGTCAAGAACCGCGCCGAACTAACCGAGTGCCTCACAGCCGAGGCCCAAGGCCCGCTCACTGCCGAAGAGATGCACGCGGTGCTCGCGCTCATCACCTAAGCCACGCCGCAGTAGGCGCCGCCGTGTGTTGCAAGTGTCGGTGACGTGGCGGCCCACAGCGTCGTGGCCGCGCCCTGCTCGGGGGTTTTGAACAAGCCCGGCGTGGCAGTGCCCTCCTGGTCGATCCAGCCTGCCGCAATCATCTCTTCGATTTCCAGATGTCGTTGGAGCGGAGTGAGGATGTAGCCGGGATTGACCGCAAAGGCGTGGACATCGGCCTCAGCGCCGAGCCGGTCGAGGTGGCGGGCGAAGAGGATGTTGGCGAGTTTGGACTGGGTGTAGGCAGCCCACTTGTCGTACCCGCGCTCGAACTGAACGTCGTCCCAGCGAATGGACCAGGCCGGATCCCATCCCGAGGCGACGGACACCACCCGAGCGCCCGCGGCGGAGCGCAACGTCGGCCACAGCAAACAGGTCAAGGCGTAATGGCCAAGGTGATTGGTCGCAAACTGCGCCTCCCAGCCGGCGCCGACGCGTGTCTCGGGACAGGCCATGATACCGGCGTTCGCGATCAGGAGGTCCAGCCTGTCGTGCCGCTCCAGAAACCGTTGGCTGAAGGCGCGGACGGACGCGAGATCGGCGAGATCCAGCTGTTCGACCTCGACCCGTTCGATGCCGTCGAGCGCCTGCTCTGCGGCCTCCGGTCGTCGAGCGGGGACGACAACGTCAGCACCGGCCCGGGAAAGCTCACGGGTCAAGATCAGCCCCAGGCCCGAGTATCCCCCGGTCACCAAGGCCAACCGGCCCGCGAGGTCGACGGTGGACATGACTTCAGCTGCAGTGCTGTTGCCGCCGAAGTCGGAGTGAATAGATTGGTTAGCCACCCCAAAGACGCTAGGCGCTAGACCGCGCTCTAGGTCAAGCGGACAAAATTCCGATGATCTATGGTCGGGGCAGGCTCGGCAAATAGAAGTGTGGTTGGGGCCGGCTTAGCATTCGGCCAGGACTCTCGCCGGCCAGACGGTGAAACTCCTTGATGAAGTGGCTCTGGTCGTAGTAGCCGACGGCCAACGCGACGGGGACTGCGCTCGCCGGCGCCTTGAGGAGCATCGTCCGGATCACCTGCTGGAATCGAACGAGCCGCTGGAATTCCTTGGGTGACACGCCGGCGACCGCCGAAAATCCTCGACGTAGGTGCCGGGTGCTGACGCCCAACGCCGGCGCTAGATCTTGGAGCGAGGTCGAAGCTGGCTGTCGGTACAGCTGGTGAACGGCGGCCATGATCCGCGGATCTCTGCGCGGGGCCGGCTGTCGACGGAGTACTTGCTCGGCCCTGGCGGCACGCACCGCGAGGTCACCAGCGCCGTTCAACGCAGAGGTGAGCTGCCGACCGGCGGGGCCCAGAAGGTCATCGATGTCGACGGCCCGGTCGATCAGGTCTTCCACGGGGTGGTCAGTCAAGTAGGCAAGGCCACCGGCGCGCAGGCGGACGGCGGTGAACGCCACCATCCCATCAGCCCTCAAAGTCCACCGCTCCCGGCGCATACACAGCAGGTGAGCCCGAGGTAGCGCGACCGGACCGTCCGCACCATGTGCAGTGACCTGCGAACCTCGATGGAAGATCAACTCCGCGCCGGTGCCAGGCAACAGTGCCGGCAGCTCGCTCGGATCGCCCTCCCAGGTCCAGATCCGATCGACGTACCGCGCGAGCGCCTGCCCGACCGGCACAAACGTCCTGCGCATGCCACCTATTCTATCTGGTTCACGGCACCGGTCGATGGCCGCTTTTTCCTATTGCTCCTCCCGGGTGACGACGACCATGGTCGCCATGACCACAGTATTCGCCATCCTGAAGGCGCGTCCGGAGCGCGTGAGCGAGGTTCAGCAGGTGCTTCTCGAACTGAAGCGCCTGACGCGGGAGGAAGGGGGTTCGGTCGACTACGGGGTATTCCGTGGGGACGACGGAGTTTTCTTGGTCTTCGAGCGTTATGTTGACCAGTCCGCCTGCGATGCGCACTTCGCTACGCCGTACGTGTCCGCATTTCTTGCCAGCGTGCCGGAACTGTTGACCGGTGAACCGCAGGTCGAGTTCGGGACCGAAGTGTCTGATTCCATTCCTTCGTGACATCGACTGGAACTGGCTCTCGAACGCGGCGTGACGGGCTCAGTGGCTGCGCCCGAGACGATTCGCCGTGCGCACGCGGTACACCCGATCACCGCCGTCCAGAGCGAGTATTCGTTGTGGAGCCGAATCCTTGACGCGACGCCGGCTCAGGTCGCGTTGGCCTGGTGAGGAGGAGGTGTCCGGGAGCCGTTCCGATCCCCGGCACCACTCGTCCGGGGCGGATCGACGAGAATGTGGAGGCGCTGGCGGTAAAGCTCGACGACGGCTGACGCCCGAGGAGGGAGGACCGGTCGTGAGTCTCGAGGTGACTGTCGTGCAGGCGTGTCTGCGGTCGGGACGCGGTGGGAGCCGGACCGCGGTGGTCGAGGACGGCGACTTGAGTGACGCTGCGCGGCGGACGGTACCTGGGGCGGTCGGAGCATCCCAGGCGGTGTTCATAGCCGCGCAGGATCCCGCGGCAGTCAGGCTGCGGTTCTTCACCTCGACCGGCGAGCTCCCCGCCTGTGGCCACGGCACGGTAGCCGCACTCGCGGTACTGGCCCAGCGCAGCGGCAACGACCGGTACGACGGAGTACTGCATTCGACGACACGATCCTTGCCGGGTCACGCCATCGGCAATGCGGGCCATTACAGCGCGGCCTTCGAGCCCGGCCCGATCGACCTGCGTGCCGCGACCATCGAGGAAGCTGATCCGATTCTGTCCGCGTTACGAGTCAGCGCCGAGGTCGCCGGATGCCACGTCGCCTCCGTCGGACGACCGCGTCTGCTGGTCGAGCTCGCCGACCGGCAGACGCTCGCGAACCTGGCGCCCGACATGCCAACGCTGCAGGCGGTCACCGATCGGCTCGACCTGCTCGGCTGCTACGTCTACGTCACACCGTCGTCTGACGGCCACACCGTAGCCCGCATGTTCGCTCCGTCCATCGGTGTTCCAGAAGACATCGCCAATGCCAACAGCACAGCGTGTGCGGCGGCACATCTGTCGACTCGTGGGCACTCGAAGCTGCAAGTGGACATGGGCGACTCCCTGGGCCAGCCCGCGACCATGACCGCCACGGTTACCGGATCGCCCGGCACTCCGATCGTCGAAGTAGGCGGCACCGCGACAATCTCCGGCCGGCACCACCTCGACTGACGGGCTGGCCGTCCACATCACCCCGGGGGTTCGGGGGGTGGGACCTGGAGGACCTCGAGGATGCTGATGCCGAGCATGTCGAGGTGATTCAGGATGCCGGCCA
The DNA here is from genome assembly GCF_040638345.1 of Kribbella sp. NPDC026611. NCBI lineage: Bacteria > Bacillati > Actinomycetota > Actinomycetes > Propionibacteriales > Kribbellaceae > Kribbella > Kribbella sp. NPDC026611. The sequence continues at coordinate 383,906 of NZ_JBEZYC010000008.1, read as the reverse complement.
GGGCGGCCTGGTCGGCGAGGTAGCCGTGCAGGACCGTTTGGGCGGGCTCGGGGGCGGCGGTCAGGGACGGGAACGCGTCGGTCAGGTCGCGCGACAGGCTGCCCCGCACCCGGATGACGTAGTGGCCCATGGGAACACACCCCTCTTTCGGGACCCCGAGTCGACTCTCTGCCACAAAGCCCCACGGCAGCATCCCCCGCGCCGTGGGATGCCCGCCGCACCCGAGCACCACAGCCTGGGGTGTGACCTCCACTCCGGTACGGCGGCGGATCCCGAAGCCGCTCCTGCGCTTCGGCCGGGTCGTCCTGATCGTGGTGGTCGTCTGGTTGCTCCTCCGCCTGTTGCGTGGCGTCGACTGGAGCGAGGTCGGCTACGGCCTCACCCACCTGGCCGGCTGGCAGATCGGCGTACTCCTGGTCGCGATGGTGGTACGCCGTTTCGTGGTCGCCAGCCCGCTGGCACTCCTCGTCGACGGACTCCGACCGGTCAAGGCGATGGTCAACGACGTCGCGGCCACAGCCGTCGCGATGATCGCGCCCGCACCGGGTGACGTGATGATCCGGCTGGCCATGCTGCGGTCCTGGGGCATCGGGACCACGCAAGCGGCATCCGGCCTCACCCTCAGCACCTTGCTGTTCTACGTCGCCCGGCTGGCCGCGCCCGCGCTCGGCTTCGTGGTGTTCTGGATCGCACAGACCTTCTACGCGCCGTTCGCGTGGTCGGCGCTGGTCTTCGGCGCCGGCGCGGCCGCGCTCCTCGGCGGTCTCCTGTACGCGCTCAGAGCCGAACGCACCGCCGCAGCGCTCGGCCGGCTCCTCGGTCGCCTGGTGCAGCGTGTACGTCGTTCCAGCCGCGGACCGGACGCCTGGGCGCACCGGTTCGTCACCTTCCAGCAGCACAGCGCCGGCATCATGCGGAGAAGACGCGGGCTGGTGAGCCTCAACCTGCTCGCGCTGATCGTCGCCGAGGCAGGCGTCCTGATCCTGAGTCTCGCGTTCGTTGGCGTCCGGATGGATCGACCGGTACTGCTCCTGCTCGCCTGCAGCTTCCTCGTCATCTACCCGTTGACCGGTCTGCCGCTGATGGGCGCGGGCGTGCTGGAGGCGACGTACGTGAGTTTCGTGTCCGACCACAGCGCGATCGAGACGACGACCCTGATGGCCGGGCTGATCGTCTGCCGGGTCGCAGTGCAGTTCGTACCGATCGTCGTCGGTCTGCTCACGATCCTGATCTGGCGCCGTACCACAGCTGCCGCCGGGGGCATCACCCGAACCGGGTGAGCTTGCGGCCGGATCTCAGGTCGGCGTGGGATGGTGCGCGGCAGGCCCCGCCCCACGCATCCTGTCGCTATGACGGCAACCGTCCGGACCACGGTCACGCTCGCCCTGTCGGCGTTGATCGTGCTCTGCGGCTCCGGACAAGCCAAGGCCAGCGGCCCGGATGACACCGCCGCCGAGCAACTCGCCGACCGGTACGCCCCGGTGGTCAGAATGCAGCAGAGTACGTCGCCGTGCAGGGGCGAACAGTTCCGCCCGACCGCCGTCGAAGGCGTGCTCGACAGCCAAGAGGTCGCCTTGCGCGGCCCGTGGCGTCCGCCCGACCTGATCAAGACCGAGCCGACGGCGAAGGACCTCGGTCTGGGCTATCCAGGCCATTTCCTCGACTTCCCCGGCGATCCGCTGCGCCCCGGCTGCGACTACGCCGACTGGTCCGCGCGGATCGATGCGAACCACCCCGCGACCGTCTACGCCCACGTCGCCACGGATCCGGCGTACCCCGGCGAACTCTCGCTGGAGTACTGGTTCTTCTACGTCTTCAACGACTACAACAACACCCACGAGGGCGACTGGGAGTCGATCCAGCTCGTCTTCGATGTCGCGACCCCGGAGGCCGCGCTGACGACGAACCCGACCGCCGTCGGCTACAGCCAGCACGGCGGGGCCGAGCGCGCGCGCTGGGGTGACGCCAAACTCGAGCTGGCCGGTGGGACGCACCCGGTCGTCTATCCAGCAGCCGGCTCGCACGCCAACAAGTACGGCCAGCGCCTGTACCTCGGCCGCGGCTCAGAGGGTCTGGGCTGCGACGACACCACCCGGCCGCAAGCGGGGATCACCCCGAAGGTGGCGTACGTCCCGATGGCGGACTACGTGCAGGAGTATCCGTGGCTCGCGTTCCAGGGCCGGTGGGGTGAGCGGCAGCGCTCGTTCTTCGACGGACCGACCGGGCCGAACATGAAGGCGTCCTGGACCGCGCCGATCCAGGACGCGGAGAACACCTGGCGCGACGACAGCACCGTCGTACCGGCAGGCTCGCTTCTCGGTCCGAGCAGCACAGGCGTCTTCTGCTCCGCGGTCGCCACCGGCTCCAACCTCGTCCGCGAGACGCTCAACCACGCCTGGTTGCTCGGGCTGCTGATTGCCGTGCTGGTCGCAGTCATCTGGTACGTCGCAAGCCGCACCCGCTGGACCGATGCCGATCCACTCCCCGCGCGCCGCCGCCGAGCGTGGGGCCAGACCGTGACGGCGTCGGTCCAGCTGTTCCGGCATCGCCCCGCCCTGTTCGGCGGGTTCAGCGCGGCCTTCGCCGTCCTCGGCCTGATCACCGTCAGCCTGGCGAGGCTGCAGGCCGAACGGCGCGACGCCCCGATCGATCTCGGTGCACCGACCGAGGACGCGACCGGTTTCTGGGCGTCCGCGCTCGCGCTGGCGGTCACGATCATCACGATCGCGGCGTACACGGTCCTGCTGGCGGCCGTGATGCGGACGCTCGACCAACTGGATCGCGGCAACCCGGTCACCGCGACGGCCGCGCTCCGGTACGTCGTCGACATCCGCCGGCCGCTCGCGCGCGCTGCCACGCAGTACGTCGTCGTTCTGTTCGTGCTGACGATCTTCGTCGCGACGATCCCGTTGGCCGTCTACTACGCCGTGAGTCGCGCGTTCGCCGTGCAGGCCCTGGTTGCCGAACACCTCAACGGAGGTACGGCGCTGCGCCGCAGCCGCCGCCTCGTCCGGCGCAGGTGGTGGCGAACCGCAGGTCCGCTGGCGCTTGTTGTCGGCCTGGCCCTCGCCGCCGGCCCGATCACCGGCATCGTGCTGCTCCTGGCCACCGACTGGTCGCCCGTCCTCGTCGACGTGATCTCGTCCGTCATCTTCGCGATCGCCATGCCGCTCGCCGCCACAGCCGTTGCCTACCTGTACTTCGACCGCGTCGCGACGCCCCCGCCCTCACCCGCCGCGGGGGAACCGGCCGGCGGACCGGAAACCTATTCTCGGGACGGCGAGCAGGGAGTCCAGGTGCGCGCCGACTCCTGAGGACTCCGGAGCGGATCCGAGGAGGCCGAGATGGCCGAGGCAGACACCCACCCTGCCCAACGACTGCCACTCCTCGCCGCCGCCGTAGGTCTGGTCGTCGGCGCCCTCATCACCGCCTTGATCTTTCTCGAGGTCCGCGGCAACGGCTCAAACGCCACAACCGCGTCGGCGAACACCCCGATCGCGATGTGTCCGGCGGTCCCGATCGCCAACCACGTCCTGCCGTCGGTCGTGACGATCGCCGCGCGGCGTGGGAGCCAGAGCGGTACCCGCTCCGGGCAGGTGATCAAGCAGGGCGGCTACATCCTCACCAACGACCACGTCATCTCGGTCGCCACTGCCCCCGGCGGTGCCGTCTCCGTGCTGTACACCGACGGCCACAGCTCGGCTGCCACCATCGTCGGCACCGATCCGAGCACCGACCTCGCGGTGCTCAAGTCAGCCGACGACCCGTTCCCACCGATAACGATCGGTTCCTCGAAGGACCTCCAGGTCGGCCAGCCGGTCGTCGCCCTGGGTGCTCCGCTCGGCCTGAGCAGCACTGTCACCTCCGGCATCGTCAGCGCGCTGGACCGCTACGTGCCGGTCCCGGGCGACGGCGTGACCCACCACCTGGTCGGGGCGATCCAGACCGATGCCGCCATCAACCCAGGCAACAGCGGCGGCGCGCTGGTCGACTGCGACGGCCACCTGGTCGGCGTCAACGCGGCGATCGCCACGGTCCCGAACTCCGCGGGAGTCAGCGGCGGCGGCAGCGTCGGCCTCGGCTTCGCGATCCCGGTCGACCTCGCGATGCCGATCGCCGAGCAGATCATCGCCACCGGAGCAGCGAACCATCCGACCACCGGCCTCCAGGTGCAGGAGATTCCGCCCGCCGCCGCAAAGTCCGCCGGTACGCCGCCGGGCTTGTTCGTCCTCGCGGCCGACGGCCCGGCGGTCAAGGCCGGACTGCGCGCGGGCGACATCATCACCGCGATCGATGGCGCGCCGGCCGTCAGCAGCGAGCAGATCGTCGTCGCGACCCTCACTCGCCGGCCCGGCGACACCGTCAAGCTCGAGTACCAACGAGCGGGTACGGCGGCCACCGCGACCCTGACCCTCGCGTAGTCAGAACGACCAGACCAGCGGGATGACGATCATTGCCGTAAGCAACCACCACCCCAGCACCGGCAGCCCGAGCTTCCAGTAGTCGCCGAAGCGGTATCCGGCCGGGCTCATGATCATCATGTTCGCCGGCGTCGAGATCGGTGTCAGCAGGGACGCCGCACCGGCGACCGCGATCAGCATCAGCACCGGGCGGACCGACGTACCCGTGCCGTGCGCGGCCGCGACGGCGATCGGCGTGACGATCAGGACCGTGGCCGTGTTGCTCACCACCTGTCCGAGGACGGTGGTCAGCACGAAGAGCGCGAGCAGCAACAGGTACGGGCGTCCCGGGCCGATCGCGTCGATGATCAGGTCGGCGATCCGGTCGGCACCGCCGCTGGTCCGGATCGCCGCCGACAACGGGATCAGGGCACCGATCAGGACGACGATCTGCCAGGAGATCGCGCGGTACGCCTGCGCCGGCCGGACGACCCTGGTCAGGACCATCGCCAGCGCCGCGAGCAGCCCCGCCAGTGCGGGTGGTACGGCACCGGTCGCGAGCAGCACCACCATCGCGCCGAGGATCGTCACGGCGATCGAGGCCCGGCGTCCCCACGGCACGGCCTGCCGACGGATCAGCTCCGGCGAGTCGACGAGCAGGATGTCGCGGTCGCGGGTCAGCTCGTCCAGCGCGGACCAGGGGCCGCGAACAAGCAGCGCATCCCCTTCGGCAAGCTGGGTGGGCTTGCCGCCGCGGTCCTTGCCCATCCGCTGCACCGCGACGATCACCAGATCCGCCCCACGCTGCATCCCCGAGTACACCGTTTCGCCGATCAGCGATGATCGCGGTGGGACGACCGCCTCGACGACGCCGGAGTCCCGGCTCATCAACTCTTCGGTACCGCCGAGCGCGTAGTGCAGCTCGAGCGTCTCGGCATGCCGGGCGAAGTCCACGGCCGGGTGCGCGGGCCGCGCGGACGGCAGCAGCCGAGGACCGAGCAGTACCGAGATCGCGATCGTGCCGGCCACCAGCGGTACTCCGACCAGCGCGAACGAGAAGAAGGCGAACGGGCCTTCACCGGCATCCGCCGACGCGTCCGAGACGATGATGTTGACGGGCGTACCGGTCAGCATCAGCAATGCACCCGCGCTGCCGGCGAAGCTGAGCGGCATCAGCATTCGCGACGGTGGCTGGCCGATCCGTACCGCGAGCATCACCACGAGTGGCAGCAGCGCGGCGACCGCGCCGTTCAGCGTGATCAGCGCGGACAGGACCGCGCAGAGGCTGGTGACAGCGATCAGCAGCCGGCTCCGCGTCGTACCGGCGTACCTGACGATGGCCTGGCCGACCCAGGCGGTGACACCCGTCGAGTCGATGCCTTCGCTCACCACGAAGAGCGCGGCGATGAAGATCACCACCGGGTCCCCGAAGCCCGCGACGACCTCGGTGAAGCCGAGCAGGCCGGTCGCCCACAGCGCGAGCGCCGCGAGCAGCGCGACCACGTCGACCGGCAGCCGGTTCCACACGAACACCACGACGGTGAGCCCGAGGACCAGCAGGCTCACCGTGCCGTCGTCCATCGCCGCCTAGCCGAGGTGCACCGGCGCGCCCGGACCCCACGGAATCCCGATCAGGTACCACGCGACGTAGAACAGGGTCCACGCAACCAGGACGATCCCGGTGTACGGCAGCATCATCGACACCACCGTGCCGAGACCGGCCTTCTTCCGGTACCGCTGGCAGACCAGCACGATGAACGGCAGGTAGACCATCAGCGGCGTGATCACGTTGGCCGGTCCGTCGCCGACCCGGTACGCCGCGATCACGGTCTGCGGCGCGATCCCCAGCCGGTAGAACAGCGGGATGAAGATCGGCGCCAGGATCGCCCACTTCGGGATCACGCCCGGCATGATCAGGTCGATCACGAAGACCAGCAGGATGAACCCGACCAGCAGCGGCAGCGCGCCGATGTTGGCCTGCTCGAGCAGGTCGGCCAGTCCGGTCGCGGCCAGCGTGGAGATGTTCGAGTAGTTGAAGTAGGCAATGAACTGGGCGATCAGCAGCATCAGGAAGATCAGGCCGCCGAGCCCGTTGAACGTCTTCACGATCGCGTTGATCACGTTCGTGCTGCCGGTCAGCGACCTGGCGCCGCGCCCGTACCCGAGCCCCGCGGCGAGGAACAGCATCGAGATGATGAAGAGCAGGCTGCTCATGAACGGCGACGACCCGAAGATCTCGCCGGTGTCCGGGTTGCGCAGCGGCGCGCCCGGGATGAAGGTCAGCGCGGACACGATCGCGGCGGCGATCAGCAGGTAGTACACCGACCAGCGCAGACCGCGGGACTCCAGCGCGAGCTCCTCCTCGGTCGGCTGGTGGTCGACGGGCGCGTCGGACGGCGCCTCGGCCGGGTCGTACTTGCCGAGCCGTGGCTCGAGCAGCCGCTCGGTGATCACGGTCATCACCAGCGCGCAGAAGAGCGTCGCGGCGATGCCGAAGAAGAAGTTGTGGGTGACGTTCAGGTGGATGTCGGGGGTGACCAGCTCGATCGTCTCGTTGGTCACCTCGGTGATGATGCCGTCCGCCGGTGTGATCAGGATGTTGACGAAGAAGGCCGCGCTGACCCCGGCGTACGCCGCCGCGATCCCGGCCAGCGGGTGCCGGCCGAGCGACGCGAACGCGGCCGCGCCGAGCGGGATCAGCACCAGGTACCCGGCATCCGACGCGACGCTCGAGATGCCGCCGAGCAGCACGATGATGAAGGTGATCAGGCCCTTCGGGGCGACCTTCACCATCTTCCGGATCAGCGCGGCGATCAGGCCGGCCTCCTCGGCGACGCCGACGCCGAGCATTGCCACCAGGATGACCGCGACCACCCCGAAGTCGTTGAAGTTCTGCACGGCGGTGGTGAAGATGAAGCGGATGCCGTCACCGGTCAGCAGGCTCTCGGCGGTGATCTTCTCGTGGTGCAACTCGAAGTCCGGCACCGCGACCGCGGGCGGGGCGTCGTTGCCGGGGACGCTGGTGCCCTGCGGGTACTCCGGTGCGACCTGGACCGTGGCCGGTTCGGCGACCTCGGTCGTGACGCTGGTCCCGGTCCAGGCCAGGATCTGGGACAGCACGATGACCAGGACGATCAGCGCGAGGAAGATCAGCGCCGGGTGCGGGACCTTGTTGCCGACCCGCTCGACCCCGTCGAGCACCCGTTGCATCCCACCGGGCTTGCGGTGCCGCTCGTCGACCGTCTTGGCGTTCATGACTCGACCGGGGTGAAGGCCAGCGCGAACTCGATCAGCAGCTTCGTGCCCGAGCCGGTCGCGCCTTTGTTCCGCCACGTGCGCGGCGCCGGGGCCTGCGCCGTACCGGCGATGTCGATGTGGGCCCAGGGGCGGCCGTCGACGAACTCCTCGAGGAACAGGGCAGCCGTGATCGAGCCCGCGTTGACGCCACCCATGTTCGTCAGGTCGGCGATCGTCGAGTCGAGCTGCGAGCGGTACGGACGGTGCAGTGGGAGCTCCCAGACCGGCTCATCGGTAACCTCGCCGGCCTGCTTCAGCTGGCTCACCACCTCCGAGCTGTTGCCCATCACACCGGCGACCTCGACGCCGAACGTGCGCAGGCAGGCACCGGTGAGGGTGGCGATGTCAACGATCGCGTCGACCGGTTCCTCGGTGGCGAGCGCGAGCGCGTCGGCCATCACGAGCCGGCCTTCGGCGTCGGTGTTCAGCACTTCGACGGTCTTGCCGTTGCGCATCCGCAGTACGTCGCCGAGCTTCATCGCCGAGCCGGACGGCATGTTGTCGGTGCACATCAGGTAGCCGGTGACGGCCGTCGGGCAGCCGAGGTCGCGCAACGCGGTCATCGCCGCGAGGACGGCGGCGGCGCCGGTCATGTCGTTCTTCATCTGGGCGTGCGACTCGTCGCTCGGCTTGAGGCTGATGCCGCCGGAGTCGTACATGACCCCCTTGCCGACCAGGGTGATCCGGCCCGTCGGGTCGGCCGGCTCGTACCGGAGCCGGATCATTCGCGGCGGTTCCACGCTGCCTCGGTTGACGCCGAGCAGTCCCCCGCAGCCGAGCTCGATCAGCTGGTCCTTGTCGAACACTTCCACCCGCAGACCTGTCGCGGCACCGACCTCAAGCGCGACCTCGGCCATCCGGACCGCCGACAACGTGCTGGCCGGACAGTTCGCCAGGTCCCGGCCGAGGCAGTACGCCGCGGCGATCACGCGGCCGCGTTCCGCACCAGCGGCTGCCTGCTCGGCATCATCGTCGGAGGCCACGACCAGTAGCGACTCGAGCAGTGGCTCGTCCGCGCCGCGGCCGACGAAGTACCGCCAGCGGGACAGCAGCACGCCCTCGGTCGCGGCCTGCGCGAAGTCCGCGACCGAGATGCCGCTCGCCGGGGTGGGGACCTCGATGGCGAGCCGCTTGTGCCACGGGACCGCCCGGGCGAACTCGGCCGCGAGGTCGCGAACGAGCGAGGCGTCCAGGCGGTCCGGCGTACCGATGCCGACGGCAACGCGGACCGGGCCGCCGTCCGTTGCCGCGCGGACAAGCGTTTGACCGCGGTCGGCCGTGAAGCCCACCGCAGCCAGGCCGGCGGAGTCGGCGCCGAGCTCGGCGGCCGGCTCCGCGCCGGCCGCGACCGGGACCGCCAGCGCGTCCGCCTCGGTCATGGCCTGTTTGAGCGAGCCGACGCCGACCGTCGGCCGGGACCGGGTGGAGGGAATCGGATCGAAGTCGTCCGGCATGGTGTGCTCCCCCGATCAGCCCTGCAGGGCCTGGACGAGCTCTTCCTCGCGGTCCTTCGTCAGGTTCGTCTGGATCACCGTCGGGCCGAACGGCTTCAGCGCGTCCACGACCCGGTCCACCGTCGCGGAACGGGCCAGCAGGAACACGGCCGCGTGGCCGATCTGCAGCTCGTGCCCGACGTCCTTGATCAGCTGGTCGCTGATGCCGACATCGGTGAGCTTCCCGGCGATCGCACCGCTGGCGGCACCGACGGCGAAGCCCGCGAGCGGGCTCAGGAAGATCAGGCCGATCAGCGTTCCCCAGAGCGCACCGCTGGCCGCGCCCGCTGCGGTCAGGTTCATCGTCTGCTGGATCCGGACCTTGCCCTTGGCATCCTTGTAGGCGATCGCGGCGTCCTCGCGTTGCAGCAGCTCCTGCTTGGCCAGCTCCTCGGTCAGCTCGACGACGCGTTCGGCGTCCTCGCGGCTGTCCAGACCGAGCACTACCAGATGGGTCATGACGGGTCCCTCCCGGAGTGGCGCGTCACCGTACGCGCCGGACCGCCTCATCCCATCAACGACCCCAGGCCCCGGCCTCCTCCGATTAGGATGACCCGCTTCCTGGTGGGGTCGTCAGGCCGACCTCGCGGGCGGTGCGGAGCGCGGCAGAGCGTTTCTCGACGCCGAGCTTGCGGTAGAGCGACATCAGGTGCGTCTTGACCGTGTTCTCGGTGATGAACAGCGCCTGGGCGATCTCGCTGTACGAGCTACCGAGTGCCAGCTGGTCGAGTACTTCGGCCTCGCGAGCCGTCAGGTGGATGTGGGCCCCGTTGACCACCGCGTCGAGGCGGCGCCCCGGCCGCGCGTCCGGACCAGTCCGAGCGAGCCACGTCGGCCGGGCCGAGCCGCTCCAGGCGGCCAGATGGCCGGAGAGCTTCTCTAGGGTGATGGCCGCGAACGGGTGCGGACTCGGTCCCGCGAGATGCCGGCGCAATACGTCCAGGAACGCAGGTTCGTAGCCGGCCTGGACCAGGCTGTGCAGGAGCCGTTGCGGCGCCGCCCGGTTGAGCGTGTCCACGAGTGAGGCATCGGCCGCCGTGTGGTTCGACGTACGGGCGAGCAGAACCGTGCGGAACGCGCCCGCCGCCGAGGCGAGCGGCAGGTACGCCGCAGTCGAGCCGAGCACCTCCTCGATCGTCGCCGCGACGGACCGCGGATCGTCCTCGCCGATCGTCAGGATCGCCTGGACGAGCTCGACCTCGGACGTGTTCCCGGTTCGCTCGAGTTCCGCGAGCTGCGTCGCGACTCCGCCCCGGTCACCGAGCAGCAAGGCGAGCCACAGACGTGGCAGCGCAAGGTCCCGGGACAGGAACGACGGCAGCGGTCCGGCCGCCGCGAGTTCGGCGGTGAGTGCGGTCAATGCATCGTCGAGCCGACCGGTCTCGATCAGCAGTACGGCGTTCAGCACCTTCCGCAGGCCGGCCACCACGGTGTCGGAGTCGGCCACCTCGATCTCGGCAACCCGTTCGTACCACTGCCAGGCGTCGTCCAGGTGCAGCTCACTCAGGGCCGCGAATCCCAGTACGACGTACGCGCGAACGGCGTACTCCGGCGGCAGCCCGTCCTCTCCGGCTACGTCGAGCGCCGCCTGCGCCGACTGGCCCGCGTTCTGCACCTGACCGCGCACGTACTGCGCGACGGCTCGGTGCGCGAGTCCACCCGCGATCAACCGCGCGTGTCCCGCCATCCGTCCGGTGACCACGGCCTCGTCGAGGTGCCGCACGGCGTCGTCCAGCTCGTCGGCCCAGATCTCGGCGGCGGCGAGTTCGATCAGCAGCCACGCCAGCCGCTCGGCGCCGAGCACGGCCCGGCCGCCGCCGTCCGGATCGAGCGTCAGCAGTGAGGTCGCCTGGCTGATCGCAGCCCGCACGTCGTGCCAGCCGTACCGGGACTCCCACAGGTGCAGCAGCGCCGCGTCCGCCGCCAACGCGTCGTCCTCCGGCGGCTTCGACGCGTTAGCGACCCGATCGGCCGACGCAGCGTCCAGGACCGCGCCGGCGACATCACCCGTCAGCCGGCGCAGCAGTCCACGCACTCCGATCAGGTGCGGGTACTCGTCGACGTCCGGCAGGGACTCGAAGCCCGCTGTCACGAGCGCGAGGTCGCCGCGGGCGAGCAACTCCGGACCGTGGACCAGCAGGATCCGAGCCACCAGCGCCGGATCGTCCGCACCGAGAGCGCTCCGCAACGCGGTCGCGCCGTCGCCCCGGTTCTCGAAGTACGTCGCCGACCGGTGCTGCGCTGCCACGACCATGCGCGCGGCGTCGGTGTCGGCGGCCGCACGTCGCCGGAGCAGCTCGACGAGCAGCGGGTGATAGCGGTACTGCGGTCCGCCCGGGCCGTCGCCGTACGCCGTCACCAGCAGGCCACTGCCCGCGAGATCGGCCAGCATCGCGCCTGCCTCGCTGTCGCCACTCAGGATCGTCGCGAGCTGGGCGGTCATCGTCCGCGCGCCGAACGTACTGAGCAGCATCGCCTGCACCCGCGTGTCCAACGTGCTGACGGTCTCGCCCAGCAGCAGGTCGAGCACCGGTCGCTGGTTGGCGAACGGCCAGACGGCGTCACCGGAGGTCGCCAGGGCGCGTGCCGCGAGAACCAGCGCGGCAGCCCAGCCTGCGGTCCGTTGCTGGAGCAGCTGCACGTCCTCCGAGGTCGCATGCTGGGCGTGCGCCCGGACAAGCTCGGCCGCCTCGCTGTCGCTGAAGCGCAGGTCGCCCGATCGCAGGGTCAGTGCCAGGCCGTGCAGCTCGAGCTCTGGCACCGGTAGCGGCAGGTCGTACCGGCTCGCCAACAGCAGCCGGACCGAGTGCGGCGCCTTTCGCAGTACCTGGGCCAGCTCCGCGACCGTCTCGGCCGGCAGCAAGTGTGCATCGTCCACGACGATCGGGTCCGGAGCGGCTGTGTCGTCACTGGCGAGTTGGTGGAGCGCGAGAGCCAGCGAGTCGGGTCGTTGCCCTGGTACCCAGACCACCGGGTCACCGGACCGTTGCCGACGAGCTACCCAGTCGGACAGCAGCACCGTCTTGCCAGTGCCTGCCGGTGCGACCAGCATCGTCAGCGACGAGCAGGCGCCGAGGTCGAGCGCCGAATGCAGGCGCTGCCTGGACACGAGCGTCAGCGGCGGCCGTGGAATTCCTCCGGCAACCGGTCCATCGAAGTCCTGGTGTGCTGGCGTCGGGGTCGTCACCCGCGTCGCCCCTCCCCTGGCCGACGTTCCGTGCTCTTGACCGACTGGCGTGGTCTTGACCTGCTCCCCAGGCTGAAATATCGAGACTAACCGGTTCGAGCGAATTCCGGCAGGGCCCGGTACTCGTCAGTCCTGATCAGCCTGGATCAGTCGTCGTCCGATGGCTTCGGCTTGACGCGCGGGACCTTCGCGCCGATCCAGACCGCGACGACGACGAGCAGGCCGATCCCCAGCAGCCACCCCCACAGCCCTTCCGACACCGGTCCGAGGCGGCCGAGCGGGAGCCCGCCCGGGTCGGGGGCCTGCTGCAGGCTCACGACGTAGGCGATGATCGCGCGTTTGTCCTCGGGCAGCAGGACATCGTCGGAGAACACCGGCATCTGCTGCGGGCCGGTCAGCATCGCCTGGTAGATGTTGCGCGGCGACGTCCCCATCAGCGACGGTGCGTAGCGGCCGTTCGGGAGGGCGCCGCCGCGGCCGGCGAAGTTGTGGCAGGCGGTGCAGTTCGTCCGGAACAGTTCGCCACCGCGGGCGACCTCGGCCTGCGGCACCTTGCTGACGTCGTATTGCTCGGGCGCCGGGATCGCGGGGCCAGGCGCGAGCGAGGCGACGTACGCCGCGAGCGCTGCGATCTCCTGCTCGGTGAAGACCGGTGGCTTCTGCGGGATCTGCGCGTTGGTCTGTGCCGCCGGCATCCGGCCGGTACTGACCTGGAAGTCGACCGCGGCCGCGCCGACCCCGATCAACGAAGGCCCCGCCTGCCGCCCCTCGCCGTCCGTACCACCCTCGGCGTGTGCACCGTGGCAGCTGGAACAGCCGACCGCGAACAGTTTCCGCCCTTCCTCGACCTGCTGGGACTGGGGTCCGTCCGCCCCGCCGGCCGGTCCCGGGGCGACAACGCCGTACGCCAGTCCCACGACGACGAGCGCGCCGGCGACGACAAGGCCCCGCGGCAGTCGTCTGTTGCGCATGAGCCCCACCTCCCGTCGCCGCGACCAGCAGACAGGAACCACCCCTGGCTGAGATCACCCGAATCAGGTGATCCCGTCACCACCACCTTGTGCGCTAGGTCTGTGCCAGTTGGTGAGCGGCTGATCTGGTTTCGAGGGTCATGGGGAAGAAGCATTCGATCCGGAGCTCTTGCAGGGTCACGTCCTGCGGTGTGCCGAGGGTAGTGACGGCGACCTCCGGCCAGTTGCTGACGTGGCGGCGAACGCCGTTGGGGTGGAACATGCGGCGGAGTACGTTTGCCGGCTCGGGTGGGGTCTCTCGCTGACCGGCCTGGAGGAGGGCGAAGAGGCGGCGGCGTGAAGCCGGCGCTCAGCAGGTTGACCGTGTAGTTCGTCATCGTCGAGATCGCCACGCCGATGATTGCCTCAAGCACCTGTTCCTGGGTCGTCGCCTCCAGGTCGGCGGCGTCCAGGTGGCCGCGCTGCTCGATCAGGGTGCGCGTCAGCCGGGACAGCGCGGCCATCCGGGGATCGGTCGGCCATCGAGGTGGCTCCGGCGGGCACGAAGCCGAACGCTTTCTGGAGGGTTTCGAGAATCTCGTCGGTGGTCATGACGACTACCCTGCGATTCTCGGGGAAGCGAAACAATTCCCTCGGAGGTCAATGCGCTGACGCCTGCTCCGCGAGCGGGCGCCATTCGGTCCAGGTCGCGAGGCGGTCGGCGTACGCCTTCTCTGCCACTGGGTAGGGGTAGGAGCCCAGGAAGAGGCGGAGCGGGGGCTGGTCGGTGTCTACGAGTTGCAGGACGACTCCGGCAGTGACGTCAGGCGCCGCGGGAGTGCGAGCGGCTGCCGTGGTACGGCGAGCTTCGCGGACCGGGTCGTAGGCGTCGATCGGGGTCGTGTGGACCGCGGATGCGCCGGACCAGTCGGTTCCGTAGGGCCCCGGCTCGACGATCGTCACCTTGACGCCCAACGGAGCGACCTCAGCGGCCAGGGCTTCGCTGAGGCCTTCGAGGGCCCACTTCGACGCGTTGTAGAGGCCGAGGGTGGGGAAGGCGGCGATGCCGCCGATGCTGGAGACCTGCAGGATGTGCCCACTGCCCTGGTTGCGCAGTACCGGGAGGACCGCTTGCGTTACCCACAGCGCACCGAAGAAGTTGGTCTCCAGTTGGGCGCGCGCCTGCTGCTCGGTCGTTTCCTCGATCATGCCGAACAGGCCGTACCCCGCGTTGTTGACGACGACGTCGAGCTGTCCGAAGGTTTCGGTCGCCTGCTCGACAGCCGCGAAGACGGCATCGCGATCGGTCACGTCGAGCCTCAGCGGCAGCGCTCGGTCGCCGTACTGCGTGGCCAGTTCCTTGAGGTCGTCCAGGTTGCGTGCGGTCGCCGCGACCTGGTCTCCGCGCTCCAGCGCGGCTTGTGCCCAGACGCGTCCGAATCCTCGGGAGGCACCAGTGATGAACCAAGTTTTCATACTTCGACCGTGCCGCGGCGGTCGGCCGGCAACCAGGCCCCTGCCAGGGGTAGGCAGCTAGGCTCGGAGCGATGAACCTGCTCGGCGATTTCCTCAAAGCGCGACGCGGACGGATCAGCGCGGACGAAGCCGGACTGGTGTACTCCGGCCGACGCCGCGTGCCCGGGCTGCGCCGCGACGAGCTGGCGCGGCTTGCCGGTCTCAGCGAACGGTATCTGACCAGGCTCGAACAGGGCGTCGACCGCAATCCGTCGGCGCAGGTCCTGCAGGCGTTGGCGAAGTCGCTGCAACTGAGCCCTGACGAGACCGCGCACCTGTTTGCCCTTGCCGCTGCGCCGGCCGTGCCGGGCGAGCAGACCGTGGACCTGGCAGAGATCGAGCAACTCGTGGACGCCTGGCCGCAGACGCCGGCGTACGTTCGCGACCGTCAGTTCGACGTGGTGGCGGCGAACAAACTGGCCATGGCGCTCTCGCCGCTCTACACACCCGGCCAGAATCTCGTCCGCGGCATCTTCCTCGACCCCGCGGCCCGCGAGCTGTTTCCGGACTGGTCCGACGTCGCCGCCCAGACCGCCGCCGCCCTCCGCGCCGAGGCCAACCAGCAGTCGCCGTACATCGTCCAACTCGTCGCCGACCTGATGGTCGACGACAGGTTCCGCGAGCTCTGGGCGAAGCACGACGTACGGCCGACCCGCAACGAGCTCAAGGTGTTCAACCACCCGTCGGTCGGCCCGCTGACGCTGCGCCGCCAGTCCCTGGCCGTCGCCGGCACCAACTCCCTCGTCATCATCACGTACCACGCCGAGCCGTCCTCCCCCGACGCCGAAGTCCTCACCCGCCTGCTCTGAGCGCCTCGGCTCGCTCCGAAGACGGGCCGAAGGTGTATCACCGGCGGGGTCGGCTCCCTCCTCATCAGTGGGGAGGGATCGCAATGCCGGTGGTGGATGTTCACTGTCATACGTTTAATGCAGACGACTTGCCGGTCCGGGGGTTCGTCCGGCATGTCGGGTTGCACGATTCGTTGGTCAGTCCCGCAGTTGCGGCGCTGCTCGACACTATTGTGCAGAAGGGCGCCCCGGGGTACGCCGACGAGAAGCCGCGGCTCGACGCGCTGCTCGGCGACAGCATCTTCGAGGACGTTCTGGAAGGACTGGCGCCGGCCGAGAAGCCGGTCGAGCCACTCGACCAGCTCCGGCTCGAGGTCGATGCGGAGCTGACCGATCTCCTGCAGCGCAACCCGGCACTGGTCCGCAGCGCCGCGCAGGACCTGGACACCGAGGAAGGCCTGTTCGACGTCACCCGCGCCGTACGGCGGGCGGTCACCTGGGCGAAGCTGTTCACGAAATCACGCCTGGACCTGACCGGGGTGCTGACCTCGGTCTACTCCGACGTCGACCTCTTCTGCCCGATGCTCGTCGACCTCGGTACGGCGCTCGGCGACAAGGCGCGGACGACGATCCGCGAGCAGGTCATCCTGCAGGAGCAGATCAGCCGGCTCAGCATGCTCGACCGCCTGCCGTGGCCGACGAAGGCGCGGATCCACCCGTTCGTCGGCTTCGACCCGCGGCACGAAGTACGGGCTCGGCAGGCCCGCGACATCGACACGCCGCTCGCCGTCGTCCAGGACGCGGTGCAGCGGTTCGGGTTCGTCGGCGTGAAGCTTTACCCACCGATGGGATTCCGCCCGCTGAAGAACGTTGCCGTCGGCGACATCACGCCTGACGAGGCCAGTGCGCTCAACGAAGTGCTCGACGAGTTCTACACGTGGTGCGAGGCGGAGCAGGTACCGATCACGGCCCACTGCAACAACTCGCAGTACGCCAGTGACGTCTACAAGAACGCCGGACTGGCCGGTCCCGGCGGGTGGATCGATGTCCTGAGCAAGTACCCCGAGCTGCACGTCAACCTCGGCCACTTCGGCGGCGCGCACGCGGTCGAGGACCCGGCGGCCTGGATCTGGCAGATCGCGAACGCGGCCGAGCGGTTCGACTTCCTGTACGCCGACGTCGGCGACCACAAGATCTACGACACCGCGCTGTCCGGGCCGTACCTCGACCGCCTGCACGAGATGTTCGGCCGCGCCACCACCGAGGTGATGCGGCAACGCCTGATGTACGGCACCGACTGGTTCATGCTCGCGATCCACCCGGAGTGGGAGAACTTCCTCACGACGTACCGCGACCTCTACCGCGCCCGGCTCGGACCCGGTCCGGCCGCCGACTTCATGGGCAACAACGCCCTGCACTTCCTCGGCTTCGACGACCACACCAACAAGAACAACCACCGCCTCCGAGACCGCTACACCCGCTACGCCCCTGGTCGCACGCCGACCTGGCTCGCCCGCCCTGTACCGGAAACACCATGACGACAGGGAGGTTCCCCCGTGTGGGACGATGCCGAGCTCATCGAGATCATCACCACCTGCCGAGCCGTTGCCGACGAGGCGCTGGCGGCGATCCAGCAGGACGTGGGCGTGGTGGTGAACCTCGCAGCGTTCGAAACGGTGGCCGGTGTACAGCGGTCGCTCGGTCTGGTGGCAACCGACCCGGCTGAGCTCTGCATCCGCGAGCTCGAGGCGCGCGGTCTGCTGGACGCGTTCGCCGAAGCACTTCGTGCGCGCGGCGTCGAGCTCGACAGTACGGCGGAAGGCTCCGACCGGGTCAGCCTGGAAGGGATGCAGCACTTCGTCGAGCGGGCCAAGGCCTTCCGGTGCCGGATCGAGGTGGACAACAAGTTCAGCGGCTCCGGCTGCCTGGTCGGACCGGGGCTCGTGCTCACCGCCTGGCACGTCGTACGGCGTGCCAAGCCCGGAGTCGTGGAGGACCCGCAGCCGCGGCTGACCGTGACGCTCGCCGACGGCAAGACGCACGAAGCCGCAGTACCGCCGTGCTACGAGTCCCCGTGCGGCAACGACGAGTGGGACCACATCGCTCCGAGCCAGGATGCCGACGTACTGAACCGGCACGACGTCGCCCTGCTCACCCTGCGCAGACCGGCCGCGCGGCACCTCGGGTTCGTGCGGATGCCCGCCACGGCTCCGCCCGCCACCTCCCGGGCGCAGCTCTGGCTGCTCGACTTCCCGGCCGGTGTTGACAAGGGGATGGCGAAGGGTAAGACCTGGAAGATCCCGCACGTCACAGTGCGGCTGCGCCATGATGTGAAGACCACCGAGGGCGGGTCGTCCGGTGGTGCGTGCTTCAACGAGCAGTTCGAGTTCTTCGGGCTGCACCAAGGCAAGTACCGCCACGGATCGGTCGACAAGTCCGGGCGGTTCGTCCCGGCGTCGCTCTTCCTCGACGACCTCGCCGACCTGATCCGGAAGGACATCGCACCGACCGAGCTCTGGCACCTGGACGGGCAGAGCGACCAGTTGGTCATCGGGCGGGACCTCTTCGTCCGCAGCGTCGCTGAGGCGGCCAAGGAGAGCACGCGGGTCCGTGGGATCCGGGTGAAACGCCTCAGCAGCGACGACAAGACAGGTCTCGGCTTCTCGTACCGGATCCTCGACGAGCTGCTGCTCCGGTACGGCGGTCAGCAGCTGCCGGTCTCGGTACCGGTCGGTGACACCGTGACCGACCTGGTCGCGGACCTCGCGGACCGGGTCAGGGCGTTGGGCCTGCAGGTCGTCGAGCCGCCCTCGCCCGGAGGCGTGGATCCGCTCCAGGCCGCCCCGGAAGCAGTGGCCCTCGGGCAGGCTACTCGTTTCGCGGTCGCGGTGAACGAGGCGGCGGCGAAGCTCGGGCGGACGGTGTGGTTCTTCTTCGAGGGGCCGGTCGTGAAGATGTCCGACGCGGCCCGGCTGCAGCTGGAGGGGTTCGTCGCGGCGTGTCTGACGTTGCCGCGGATTCGGGTCGTGGTCGCGGGGCTGGAGACCGTGCAGCTGGGCGGGCTCGAGTTCGGCGATCCGGAGGTGGCGAGTGGCGACGGACCCGCCGGGTTGGTGGTGGACTTCGTCGGCGAGTTCACGCGTGACGACGTACTGAACTGTCTGGCCCGCGCGGCGGCCGAGCTCGCGCCGGATGTCGGTCCGGACCAGATCACGGATCAGACCGAGATCGCGTTGCAGGGCCTAGACCACGTGAACCAGTCTTACGGGGTGGGACAGCTCGGCACTGTCGTCGAGCGGCTGCAGCCCTATCTGGCGTTTCTCCGCGCGCAGGAAGAGGCGCGTCATGTCTGAGTACGACAACGTGCTGCCGACCCGGTCCCGGGCCGAGGACTCGCCGATCGTTGCCCAGGGCATCGAGCAGGCGCGGTTGTACGCCGCCCTGTCCGGACCGTTCGACCCGGTGCAGGCCGTCCGGAGCGTCGAGCAGGTCGAGGCAGCCGGCCCGAGCGAACTCACCGCGATCGCGGCGGGGCTGTCGCAGGCGTGCGACACGATCCTGTCGGCAGTGACCGGACAGTGGTTGATGCGCGGCGTCGAACGGCAGCGGATCCTGAACGGGCTGCCGGCTGACCAGGTACGCAGTGAGGTCGCGCGGCGCTGGGACACAGCGGCGGACGACCAGCCGACGAGGGATCTGCTGAGCGCGATCCAGGCGGTCGGGATCTTCGCTGCCGACGCGGTCGCGACCGCGGTGGCCAGGGCGACGCGACCGGCCCCGGACCGCGAGGACGGGCGGGGTGCCGTCCGGGAGGTGCTGGAGCGGATCGCGATCGGGCTGGGGCGGGCCGGGCCGCTGGCACCGCAGTACCAGGAGGTGCCGCGGGTAAAGGCGGCGCTTACGCATCTCGATCTCGTGGAGTCGGCGACGGCCAACCGGGACCGTGGGTTCTTCGGACGCGATGCAGAGCTCGCGCAGATCATCCGCTGGCTCGACCAGGTCGTCACCCAACGGCCGCTCAAGGCGCTCTACATCGACGGCTTGCCCGGGATCGGGAAGTCGGCGTTGCTCGAGGAGGTCGCGGCGCGGCTGCTGGGCCAGGACGACGACTGGGTGGTCGTCCGGTTGGACTTCGACCGGGCCGGGCTCGATGTACTGGACCTCCTCGGTCTGACGCTGGAGGTCGCTCGGCAGGTGTCTGCACAGGTTCCCGGTGCCGAGCAGGCGATTCAGCACGCTCGGGACCGGGCGGCGAGAGAACTGTCGCTCAAAGGCGGCCGGAAGGGTTCCCCGGAGGATCTCGCCGCGGTGCTGGCGAACGCGCTGAGCAGTCCGCCGCGGCGGATGCTGCTGTTGCTGGACACGCTGGAGGTACTGCGGGCCCGAGGCGAGACGCACCGCGACCGGCTGTTCTTCTGGCTCGACGACCTCGCCGGCTCCCTGGGCGTGCCGCTCGTAGTCGTCGGCGCAGGACGCGGCGAGGCCCTGAACAGCATCTTCGACCGCGTCGAAGAGCGAATCCCCCTGACCGGCCTGGACGACGTCAGCGCAAATCAGCTGCTGCATCGACTCGAGGTGGAGCCGGGATCGTGGTCGGCCGTGCGGGCGGCGGCCGACGGGAATCCGTTGGCACTCCGGCTGGCGGCCAAGTTCACGAACGAGCACGGACCCCGGGCGCTGGCGAAGGCGCGGGGGCGCGGCGAGCTGGCAGTTCCGGTTCTGTACCGCGCGATCTTGTCCCGGCTCGACAACGACGCGTTGAAGAAGCTGGCGATCCCCGGGCTCGTGGTGCGGCGGATCAACGCCGACGTGATTCGGGAGGTGATCGGGCCGCAGGTTGGGCTGAAAGACCTCACCCGTGGTCAGGCTGACGAGCTGTTCCAGGCGCTGGCGGGTCAGCACTGGCTTGTCCAGCCGGACGCGGTGGCGATCGGATTCGTCCGGCATCGCGCCGATGTGCGCCAGATGCTGCTGTCCCCGATGTACGACGCCGAGCCGGCCAAGTCGGCGCGGATCGACCGGGCGGCGGCTCGGTGGTTCGGGGTGCGGAGCGAGGGGTGGGCCGCGGTGGAGTCGGCGTACCACCAGTTGCAGCTGATGCGCCGGCGGACCGCCGTACCACCGATCGATCCGGCGGTGCTGGCCCAGTTGGACCTACCAACGATCGAGGAACTGCCCGAGGTCGCCCAGGACGTCGTACTGCAGAGCCGGGGCGAGCGGTCGACGAGCTTCCGCGGCGAAGTGGCCCAGGCTGGACGACCGCTGGGTGGGAACGCGGTCGCCGAGCTCCGGGCGATGAACGAGAGGTCGGACTGGCTCGAGGGCAACTACATCTACGACCGCGCCTATGCGGGCGCTGCTTTCGACCCGACCAGCCCGGACGCCAACCCGGCAGTCACCTTCCTGTGGCGTTCAGGGCGATGGCGTGAGGCACGCGGGTTGCTCGAGCGGCAGGGTGGTTGGGATCGGGCGGGAGCGCCGGGTCGCGAGGGTCGGTCGCCGTTTGTGCCGGAGGACAACACGTCGTTCCTGGACACGATCTGCCGGCTGGAGCTGGGGGCCGAGCTCAGCTTCGACGCCTGCGTGGAAGCCCTCGTCGAGGATCCGGCGGTCGGGCGCAGCGCGATGAGCCTGGCGATGGAGTCGACCGCTTCCGGGTTGGCGAGCGCGGCGCTGCGGTTCGCGTTCCAGCGGGCCGGGATCGAGTTCCAGCGGACCATCAAGCAGTACGACGTGGCGGCCAACGCCACGACGTGGTGGGAGCAAGGCATCCGGACGACCGTCTTCTCCGGCGAGAATCCGGGCTGGGAGCGCATCACCGGGCGGACCGGCCCCCTGGAGGTCAGCGGCGCCGATCCTTCGGTGGTGACAGCTCGGGCGTTTGCGGTGCTGACGCCGTTCACCGACTTGGTCGCGACGATGAGTCAGTTGCCGGGGCATGAGTACTTCAGTCGGTGGGCGACCTCGGTCGGGCGGGCGTTGGACGAGCTGGGGTATCTCGCACCGCAAGGCTCAGAACCGTGGCACAACCGCGGGTCTGTGCAGCCGCCGCAGGCGCTGGCCGACATGGGGTTGCTCGCGGAGACGATCGGAGCTGCGGCGTACCTGCATGAGGATCCCGACCTGCGGCTGGTGGCGCAAGCGGCTGAGCGTTGGCGGCGTACGACGGCCGGCTCGTGGTCCTACAGAAGCACGAAGCCGACGGCGTGGGCGCGGCCTGTTGACGTCTCGATTGCTGATCGGGTGGAGGGACTGCGGGACGGGTCGGACAGCTACGCGAGGGCAGAAGCGCAGTTGGAGGCGTGGTGTCCGGAGCTGCGGGCTGACGACGTACTCGAACTGCTGCGCCGGCGCGCGCCGAAGATCTACAGCGATGCGGGACAGGTTGCTCGCAAGGACGTCATGGGCGCGGCGGCGCTCCTATTGAGGCGAAATGTGCCGAGTGCGTTTGTGCCGCCGTTCGCTGTGCTGCTTCGGCGGCGGCATTTCCAGATGTAGAGGGGGAAGACCATGACAGAAGGACAGGACGAGGCCGTACGCAAGGCCCGGCTGAGTGCGCGCTTGCAGAACGATGCCCTGCGCAAGGAGATCCTGCGGGCGATCGCCGCGGGTGAGGTTCCGCCGGTGCTGGTGTCGGAGCGGGATGCGGAGGTGCTCGACAAGGGTGACGACCTGGAGAGCGTGCTTCCGGTCGACGAGTTGGAGGCGATCGTCCGGCGGATCGGCCGGCCGCCGTTGCTGGTCGAGAACGATCTCGTCGTCATGCAGCCGCTGCCGGAGTTCGCGGTCGACACCGAGATCCGGATCAAGGCGGTCCAGTCGTACGTGAAGTCGGTCGGGCGGCTGGAGTTCGTCAACTACGAGATGGACTGGGGCGGGACCGGGTGGGTGATCGACGAACCGAGTCCGGGCAGCCGCGTGGTCGCCACCAACCGGCATGTCGCCGAACTGGTCGCCGCGCGAGTGGCGGACGGCAGCGGGATCTTCGTCCGTGCGCCTGCCGGTCCGTTGTACAAGGCAAGGATCGACTTCGCTGAGCAGGTGCATCCCAAACTCGGCGTCGCGCAGCCGGTCGAGGTCACCAAGATCATCTACCTCGCCGACAAGGCGTCGCCCGACGTCGCGCTGCTCCGCATCGAGGGCGCCGGCCTGCCGTCGCCGCTGCCACTGGCCGATCAGGAGGCCGTCCGGGACGAACGGGTCGCGCTCATCGGTTACCCGGCGTACGACTCGCGGAATGACCGGGACGACCAGATCCGGTACTTCCAGGGTCTGTTCGACGTCAAGCGGTTCGCGCCTGGGTTCGTCATGCAGGCGTCCGGCGACGGGGCCGCGCTGCGCCACGACTGCACCAGCCTGGGCGGGAACTCGGGCTCGCCGCTGGTCAATCTGGAGAACAAGAAGGTGGTG
Organism: Kribbella sp. NPDC026611; assembly: GCF_040638345.1. NCBI lineage: Bacteria > Bacillati > Actinomycetota > Actinomycetes > Propionibacteriales > Kribbellaceae > Kribbella > Kribbella sp. NPDC026611. Next base: position 360,866 of record NZ_JBEZYC010000008.1, on the reverse strand, counting down.
GGGATCCACTTCTCGGGGAAGTACAAGGAGGCGAACTTTGCGGTCGGTGTCGGCACGTTGAAGCGACTGCTGGCCGGTGACCGGCCGGCCGTCGCGGTCAGGGCGCGGGGGCCGGTCGCCAAGCCCGAGGCCACGGACGGAACGCACGCCATCTCGTTCTTCGACGGGCGGCAGGGGTACGACGCGGGCTTCCTCGGGGAGGAGCTGGCGGCGCCTTGGCCGGGGCTTGATGCTGCCACGGAAGGGTTGCTGGCGCTGCCGAATGGTGGAGGTTTCGAGCTGCGGTACACGCACTTCGGTGTGAAGTACTACGCAGATCGGCGACAGCCGTTGATGACGGCGGTCAACATCGACGGCAAGCACTCGGTGCGGATCAAGCGTGTGCGGGACAAGTGGTTCGCGGACCAGCGGATCCCGGCCGAGATCCAGCTCGGGCAGGACGACTACAGCGACCCGCAGATCGATCGTGGACACATGGTGCGGCGCGAGGATCCCAACTGGGACGTCGATGCGACGAGCATCGATGATGCGACCGCGCTGGCGAAGGCGGCGAACGCGGATACCTTCCACTACACGAACGCGGCGCTGCAGCACTCGCAGCTCAACCAGGGCAAGCTGCTCTGGCAGGGCCTGGAGAACTACATCCTGGACAGTGCGCGGACGGAGGGCTTCAAGGCGTGCGTGTTCACCGGGCCGATCTTCCGGTCCGACGATCCGGACCTCGTCCCGAAGCTGCAGATCCCGCGGGAGTTCTGGAAGCTGGTGGTGATGCCGGCCACCGGCGGCAAGAAGCTGCACGCGACGGCGTACCTGCTGAGCCAGGGCGACCTGATCCGCGAACTCCTGGAGAAGCGTTCCCGGGTCGAAGCCGTCGAAGGCTTCGTCCTAGGCCCGTACCGCACCTTCCAGATAGCCATCGCCGACCTCGCCGAAGCAACCGGCTACGACCTGAGCCCGTACGTCGCCGCCGACCCCCTCGCCCATCCGCCAGACGAATCCGCCGAATCCCGCGAGCCCGCCTTCGTCCCCCTGGAGACCTTCGACCAGATCGTCGTCTGATTCCTGCGTCTAGTAGTTGGTCGGTCAGCCAGCCCATGAAGACGAGGAGAGGGCGCTCGAGAAGGAGGCGGGTGAGCTCTGGGGACCACGCCTGTACGACGTGATCGTCTGCGGCCAGCGGCCCGGTGCGGCCGTCCGCGGTCCGGGCGGGCTGGAGCTCTTCGACATCAACACGCCGTACGGGCTGGACGACGCGCGGACCGCCGACACCATCGTCGTACCGGGTGGGGACGAGGTGAGCGACCCGCCGGCCGAGGTGGTCGAGCTGCTCCAGGATGCACACCAGCGGGGCGTCCGGATCGCCTCGATCTGCGGCGGCTCGCTGGTGCTGGCCGAGGCCGGCCTGCTCGACGGGCTGGTCGCGACAACGCACTGGACGAGCGCCCGCGTTCTCGCCGACCGCTACCCCAACGTCACCGTCGACCCGAACGTGCTCTTCGTCGACTCCGGCGACGTACTGACCTCAGCCGGTGCCGCGACCGGTCTCGACCTCTGCATGCACATGGTCCGGCAGGACTTCGGTTCCGCCGTCGCCGCCGAGGTCGCGCGCCACATCGTGCTGCCGCCTCTGCGCGACGGCGGCCAGGCGCAGTTCATCGTGCATCCCGACCCCGGCCCGGAGTGCGGCTCGCTGGAAGCCACCATGCGCTGGATCCGCGACCACCTGGGCGATCCGATCACCCTCGCCGACATGGCCGCGCACGCCGCCGTCAGCCCGCGCACTCTGAACCGCAAGTTCCGCGAACAGACCGGCACCACTCCCCTGCAATGGCTGCTGCGCCAACGCCTGCACCACGCCCAGGAGCTGCTCGAGACGACCACGATGCCGATCGAGGAGATCGCCCATCACTGCGGATTCGGTACGTCGATCAACATGCGACAGCACTTCGGTCGCCAGCTCCAGACGTCCCCGAACGGCTATCGCCGCGCGTTTCAGACTGGCCGGGTCAGCTGAGTCCGTTGCGATGGGCAACGGCGGCGGCCTCGGTGCGGGTGGTGACCTGGAGTTTGCGGAGGATGCGGGCGACGTGGGTGGCGACCGTGTTCGGGGAGACGAAGAGCTCGCGGGCGATCTGGGCGTTGGAGAGGCCGCGGGCGAGGGTGCGGAGGACGACGAGCTCGCGGTCGGTCAGACCGAGATCAGGCTCCTCGGCCTCGGCACTGGTTGCCTCGAGCCCCGCCCGCGCAGCCAGGTCGTTGATCTCGGCAAGCAAAGGCGCCGCGGCGAGTCGAGTACCAAGCGCGCGAGCCTCGTCCAGCCGGCGGCGCGCGCCGGGCTTGTTGTTGTTGCGTAGAGCAACATTTGCCGAACCCACGAGAGTGGCCGCCACCTGGTACGTGTCCTTGACCTCGCGCCAGGCCCGCACCGCCGCATCCCACGCCGGCAAGGTCCCCGCCGCGAAGGCGTCGCCGGTTCGCAGTACGGCGGTCACGACCGGCCAGTGCGATGCCTCCGGCAACATCCGCCGTACGTCGACCGACCGGGCCGGGACCTGTCGCCGGCGCCCGGACCGCTCGCGTTCGAGCTCGAGCGCGGCCAGGTACACCGTGGCGACCGAACGCGGATCGAGCCCGTCCCGGTCGCCCAGCTCGGCCAGGGCATCCGCGAGCAGCTTGTCGGCCGCCGGTACGTCGCCCCGCCCGACCTCAAGCGCCACCGCGATCGGCAGCCGTTGGAGCGCCAACTCGCTCCCGGCTCCGGCCGGTGGCGTGATCATCTGCGCAAGCTGACCGGCCGCCTCGTCGTACTGCCCACGCCGGACGTGGACCTCCGCGATCCCGAAGCGCAGCGCCGCGTCGTACCAGGGCGACGGCCCGTCCGCGAGCGCGCCGTACGCGACGTCGAGCGCCTCGTCCCACTCACCGAGCCGGATCAGCGCCAGCGAGCGGTTCTGCGCGAGCATCGTCCCGCGGGCTCGCGCGCGACCCCACCGCTCAGCCTGCTGCTGAGCCTGTTCGAGCAGTACGACGGCCTCGGCCGGCTCGCCCGCATCCGTCAAGGTCTGGCCCTCCCACTGCAGGGAGGTCAGGTAGGTGTGGTGGTCGCGCACCGCCTCCGCCGACCGGCGAGCCTCCAGCAGGTACTTGCGAGCCGGCTCAGGTCCACTGCGGTGCAGGCTGATGCCGCCGAGGATGAGCTGCGCGTCGGCCAGCGCTTGGCGGTCGTCGAGGCGCTCCGCCAGGGCCAGAGCGTCGTGTGCGTGCTGGGCCATGTCAGGCGCCGGAGCAGTGACGAACTCGGTGAAGGCAAGTGCCGACAGCACCCGGCTGCGCAGGACGGTCTCCTCCGGGACGAGGTCGACAGCTCGGAGCAGGTCGTCCGTGCCGGTGCCGTCGATTCGGCAGCGCAGAAGGCCGCGGACGCGCAGGAGGGCGGCGACGCGATGGGGTTCGGCGGCCGGGTCGATCGCGGCGAGTGCAGCGGTGGCGTGATCGACGCCTGCCTGGGAGCGGCCGGTGGCGAAGGATGCCTCGGCGGCGAGCTCCTGGACCTTGGCGCGTTCCACCTCGATCAGGCCATCGGTCCAGAGCTCGAGGACGCGGTCCAGCATGTTGAGTTGCTCGTCGTACGCGTACTGGCGCTCGGCTCGGTCCGCCGCTCGCCACGCCGCCACCAGCGCCTTGGCCGGTTCACCGGCGACCATCCAGTGCCGGGCCAGCGCAGCGGACGCGTCAGGGTCGGGCTCGATCGCTTCGGCGTACCGCTTGTGCAGCTCGCGCCGCTCACCGGGCAGGAGGTCGTTGTAGACGGCCTCGCGAATCAGGTCGTGCCGGATCACGTACTGCGAGCCCACGACGGAGATCTGCTGGCGGCCGGCCAGTTCGCGGATCGCGACGTCCACGGACTCGTCCGAGACCTTCGCGAGCAGGTCGTCCGCGACGGTGCCGCCGGCGACCGCGATGGTGGTGAGGACCTGGCGCGCGGACGGGGACAGGTCGGCGACGCGGTTCAGCAGGAGCGTGGTGAGGCCGTCGGCGGACGCCGTACCGGAGGCGAACAGAGCCTCGACGAAGAGCGGATTGCCGGTGCTCCGGCGGTAGATCTCGCTGCTCGCGACAGGATCCGGCTGACGGCCGTCGATGGCTGCGAGGAGAGCGGTGACGTCCTGTCTGCCGAGTGGCTCCAGCTCGAGTGCGACCACCTCCGGGCGCCGGCCAAGCTCGGACAGGAGCTGCCGAGTCGGGTGCCCGGCTGGGAGCTCGCCGGTACGCACGGTCGCGACCAGCAGTACGGCGGAACTCGCGAGGTTGCGGACCAGGTAGACGAACAGCTCGCGGCTGGACGCGTCCGCCCAGTGCAGGTCCTCGATCACCAGCACCAGCGGGCGCTCCTCAGCGGCCCGGGTGAGCAGGCCGAGGACCTCGCCGAAGAGACGGACCTGACCGCCGGCACCTTCCGGAAACGACAGCTCGGGCAGCCAGCCGGCGAGGGCCGACCCACCGGCCGGGAGCGCGTCGAGCAGGCGGTCGCGACCCCATTCGCGCAGCAGGTTGCGCAGGATCGCCAGGAACGGGACCCACGGCGTACCGTCCGCGCCGAGCTCGAGGCAACCGCCGGTCAGCACCAGAGGATCGCCCTCGAGCGCCGCGACCGCGGCCTGGGTGAGGCGTGACTTGCCGATGCCGGCCTCGCCCGAGATCAGCACGGTGCCCGATCGCCCAGCGCGTGCCTGCGCGTACGCCGCGTGCACGGCCGCGAGCTCGGTCCGCCGGTTGACCAGCACTGGACTGACAACGGCCCGCATACCGGCCATCCTCGCATCTCCCGGGTCCCCGACCCCCGGCAAGCTCGCCGGGTGCAGATCGTGCGGAGCCGGGTGGGATGTCGTTCGATCTGGTGACGACCGGGAGCGGCATCGACGGCGAGGGTGGAGGTACCTCGACGCGAAGGAGACACCGAAATGAGCAACAGGACCGTGGTCGGCAACATCACCCTCTCGCTGGACGGCAAGGTGAACGGGCCGGGCGGCGACTACGACATGGGCTGGATCGCGCCGCACGCCATGACGCGGGGCTCGCTCCAGCACATGAGCCGGGTGACCTCGACGGCCACGACCGCCCTGCTCGGGCGGAAGAACTACGAGGGCTTCGGCGGCTACTGGCCGACCGTGGCCGACGACGAGAACGCGCCGGTGGAGTGCCGCGAGTTCTCCACCTGGCTGAGCCAGGTGGAGAAGGTCGTGTTCTCGACCACGCTGGAGGAGGCTGCCTGGGAGAACAGCCGGCTCGCGTCCACGGACCCGGTCGCGACGGTCAAGGAGCTGCGGCAGGAGCAGGGCGGCGACATCATCGTGCTTGCCAGTTCGAGCGTGATCCGCGCGCTGCTCGCGGCCGGTGAGCTCGACCGCCTGTCGGTCACGCTGTGCCCGGAGCTCGTCTCTGGCGGCGTCCCGCTGTTCGACGAGACGGTCGCGGCGACGTCGTGGACGCTCACGCACTCTGCACCGACCGAGAGCGGCGCCCTCTGCCTGCTGTACGACCGCAAGTAGGTCAGAGGACGCCGAGCAGCGACTCCACGGCCGGGACACGGTCGCGCCAAGGAGTGTCCTTCATCGACCAGAACGCCTCGGTGACGCCGAGGGCCTCCAGCTGCTGGAGGTCCTCGGCGATCTGCTCCGGAGAGCCCGCGAGCGGCAGGCGGTCGCCGGAGAGCGGCTGGGGCGTGATCTCCTCGTTCACGCGGATGACGATCGGCTGTACGTCGGGATCGTGGCTCGCGCCGGCCGCCGCGTTCTTGAAGGTGGTGATCATCGACTTGAGGTCGTCGAGCGGGGCGGTGTTGAGGTTGATCCCGACGCCCGCGCGGCCGGCCCGCTCGAGCCCGGCCGGGGACGCCGTCCCGACGACGATCGGCGGGCCGCCGACCTGGACCGGCTTCGGGTTGACGTCGGACTCGGCGATCTCGTAGAACCGCCCGGAGAACGACACCGGGTCCTCGGCCCAGACCGCGCGCAGCGCTTCGAGGTACTCGCTGAAGCCGGCCCCGCGGCGCTTCATCGGTACGCCGACCGTCTCGAACTCCTCCTTCATCCACGCCTGTCCGAGCCCGACCACGACCCGGCCGCCGCTCAGCTGGTCCAGCGTCGCGAACCGGCGTCCGAGGATCGCCGGCGCGTGGAAGAGGGCGTTGACGATGCTCGTGCCGAGCCGAACGCGGCTGGTGCGAGCGGCGACGAACGCGAGGGTCTCGAGCGGGGTGTACGCCGACTTGTAGAAGTCGGGCAGCGGGAACGACGGCCCGCCGGGTGCGTACTGGACCTCGGCGGTCGGTCGCAGGATGCGTTCGTACGTCCAGACGCTGTCCAGCCCGATCCGCTCCGCACGTTCGGCCGTCTCCACGATGGCCTCGGTCCCGGCGTCGTCGCCGTACGTCGGTAGCGCGATCCCCAGCAGCATGTCGTTCCCCTCCGGTTGCGGACTCGTCACGTCCATCATGGTCATGCAGCTGGGTCAGTGGTGCACGACCCCCGCGGTGGCTTCGATCACGTTGGAAAGGGTGACTCCGGGAGCTAGCTCGATCAGCTCGAAGGCACCTTCATTGACGTCGAGGACGGCCAGGTCGGTGATCACGCGGTGGACGACGCGGCGGCCCGTCAGCGGGAGGGTGCAGGTCTCGACGAGCTTGGGTTCGCCGGTGCGGGTACGGTGCTCCATCAGGACGACGACGCGGCGCGCGCCGCTGACCAGGTCCATCGCGCCCCCCATGCCCTTGACCATCGCGCCGGGGACGAGCCAGTTCGCGAGATCGCCGGACGCCGAGACCTGCATGCCGCCGAGGATCGCGACGTCGATGTGACCGCCGCGGATCATCGCGAAGCTGGTCGCGGAGTCGAAGTACGACGCTCCGGGGACGACGGTCACGGTCTGCTTGCCGGCGTCGACCAGGTCCGGGTCGACCTCGTCGTCGTACGGGAACGGGCCGACGCCGAGGATGCCGTTCTCGGCCTGCAGCATGACGGACGAGCCGGGCGGGAGGTGGTTGGGGACGAGCGTGGGCAGGCCGATGCCGAGGTTCACGTACTCGCCGTCGTGCAGTTCCTTGGCGGCTCGGGCCGCCATTTCGTCGCGGGTCCAGGCCATCTCAGGCCTGCTCGCGGGTTCTGGTGGTGCGCTTTTCAATGCCTTTGCGAATGGCTTGTTCTGGGGTCAGCTGTACGACGCGTTGGACGAAGACGCCGGGGAGGTGGATGGCGTCGGGTTCGAGTACGCCGGTGTCGACGACCTGCTCGGCTTCGACGATGGTGAGGCGGCCGGCCATGGCTGCGATCGGGTTGAAGTTGCGGGCGGCGGCGTGGAAGACGCAGTTGCCGGCGCGATCTGCCACGGCGGCGCGGACCAGGGCGACGTCGGTCACGATCGCTTCTTCGAGGACCATGTCGCGGCCTTGGATCGTGCGGACTTCCTTGGGCGGGGACTCGACGGCGACGGTTCCGTCGGGGGCGTAGCGCCAGGGCAGACCGCCTTCGGCCACGAGGGTGCCGACACCGGTAGGGGTGAAGAACGCGCCGATCCCGGCGCCGCCTGCTCGTAGTCGTTCGGCGAGGGTGCCTTGGGGGGTGAGCTCGACGGTCAGTTCGCCGGCCAGGTACTGACGGGCGAACTCCTTGTTCTCGCCGACGTACGACGCGATCACGCGGCTGATCCGGCCTTGCTCGAGGAGCAGCCCGAGGCCGGCACCGTCCACGCCGCAGTTGTTGGAGACGATGGTCAGGTCGTTGGCGCCTTGCTCGAGCAACGCTTCGATCAGGAACCACGGGATGCCGGCAAGGCCGAACCCACCGACCGCCAGGCTGGTCCCGTTGGGGATGTCGGCGACGGCTTCGGCGGAACTCGGCACGACCTTGTCGACACTCATCCGACGATCACCGGACGGCCTCGAAGACGGCGGCAATGCCTTGGCCGCCACCTATGCAGATGGCTTCCAGGGCGTAGCGGGCTTCGCGGCGGTGGAGTTCGTGGGCGAGGGTGGTAAGGATGCGTGCTCCGGTGGCGCCGAGCGGATGGCCCAGGGAGATGCCGGAGCCGTTGGGGTTGAGGCGGTCGTCGGTGGGGTTGAGTTTCCATTCGCGGAGGACGGCCAGAACCTGTGCGGCGAAGGCTTCGTTGAGCTCGATCAGGTCCAGGTCGTCGAGGGTGAGGTCGGCGCGGGCGAGGGCGGCGGCTGTTGCGCCGACCGGCCCTAGGCCCATCACCTCGGGCGCGACACCGGCTACTGCCCAGGAGCGGAGAGCCAGGAGCGGGCGGAGGCCGCGGCGGTCGGCTTCGGCTCGGGTGGTGACTATGCAGACTGCGGCACCGTCGTTCTGGCCGCTGGCGTTGCCTGCGGTGACGGTCGCCTCGGGGTCGTCCTCGAGCATGATCGGGCGGAGGGCGGCGAGGCTTTCGAGCGTGGTGTCGGGGCGCGGGTGCTCGTCGGCGGTGACCAGCGTCGTCGTACCGCGGCGGCCGGGGACCTCCAGCGGGATGAGCTCGTCGGCGAAACGGCCCTCGGCCTGGGCGGCTACTGCGCGCTGGTGGGACAGCAGGGCGAGTTGGTCCTGTTCTGCGCGGGAGATCTGATAGTCCCGTCGCAGATTTTCTGCGGTCTCGATCGTCCCGCCCGGGACGGGATGGTCTTTCCCTCCGGCCGTCTGGCGGGCACGGATCAGGCGGTCCTCGAGTTGCACGCTGCCGCGGACGCCGGTGCGGAGACCGAGCGCGTAGTGCTCGACCTGCGACATCGACTCGGTGCCTCCGGCAACGACAAGTCGGGCAGCGCCGGTCGCGACCATGCCGGCGGCGTACAGCACCGCCTGCAGGCCGGAGCCGCAGCGGCGGTCGACCTGGACGCCGGGGACACCGATGCCGAGGCCCGCGTTCAGCGCGGCGATGCGGCCGATCGCGGGCGCCTCGGCGTTCGGGTAGCACTGGCCGAGGATGACGTCGTCGATATCACCTTCGCCGAGGCCGGTACGCCGTACCAGCTCGGTCAGGGCCGCGGTGGCGAGGTCCGCTGCCGAGAGCGCCGACAGCGCGCCGCCGAACCGGCCGACCGGCGTACGGATCGGCGCACAGATCACCACATCGCTCATGCCCTCGACGGTAGGCCGCGGGAACCGATATGGAGAAATACTCATATACGCCGAATCAAGACTCTGCGAGTATCAATCCCATGGAGCTGCGCCACCTGCGGTACTTCGTCGCCGTCGCCGAGGAGCGGCACTTCGGCCGTGCGGCCGCCTGCCTGCACATGGCCCAACCCCCGCTGTCGCAGCAGATTCGACAACTGGAGAGCGAGCTCGGACTTCAGCTCCTTCGCCGGACGACGCGACGGGTCGAGCTCACGCCGGCCGGCGAGGCCTACCTCGTGCGGGCGCGGCAGATCGTCGCCGCGGTCTCGTCGGCGGCGGGCGAAGCGCAGCGGGTCGCGGCTGGGTTGCAAGGACGGTTGGTGATCGGGTGCGTGGGGTCGGCGACGTACAGCCTGTTGCCGCAGCTCGTGCGGACGTTGCGCGAGGAGCTGCCCGATGTCGAGGTGTCGGTGCAGGGCGAGATGCTCGCCCCCGCACAGGTCGAGGCGCTGCTGGACGGGCGGATCGACCTCGGTCTGCTCCGGCCGCCGGTGGACGAGGAGGCGCTGAGCCTCGACGTACTGCGCGCCGATCGCCTGATCGTCGCCGTACCGGACGCGCATCGGCTGGCTGCACGGAAGCGGATCCGGCTGACCGAGCTGGCCGACGAGGACTTCGTCATCCACGCCGGCGGCGGCCGCTCGGTCATGCACGACACCGTCCTCGCCCGCTGCCGAGCAGCTGGATTCGAACCCTGCGTCCGCCACGAGGTCGCCGAGACGTCCACCCTCGTCACGTTTGTCGCGGCCGGCCTGGGGATCGCGATCGTTCCGGCGCCGGTCGCCGAACTGCTGGTTCCAGGCGTCGCCTACCGCGCCCTCACCGGCCAAGCCTCAGTCGAACTGGCAGCCGCAACCCGAGCCGACGACGAGGCCCCACACCTGCGCCGCGCCCTGGCAGTCGCGAAAATCCTCGTCACTCCGCCGGCTAAGCGTCCCTCGAAGATCTGAGGGTCAGCACGACCTCGTTGCGGTGAATGGTGAGGTTGCCGCCGGCCGCTTCGGCGCACCTTCTCGCAATGTCGAGGCCGAGGCCGGTGGAGCCGCGATCGCTGCGCCCGCGTTCGCCGGCGCCAAGGGGGATACCGGGACCGGTGTCGGCGACGGAGATGCGCACGCCGTTGTCCTGGCGGGTGAGGGTGATGTGGGCTGGGGTGCCGTCGGGGGTGTGGGCTACGACGTTTTCCACCAGGGCGTCGAGGGCTGCGGCGAGGTCTTCGGCGGAGGAGCGGACCATCGCGGGTGGTTGCGGGAGGTCGAGGGTGAGTTCGCGGCCCTGGTCCTCGAAGAGGGGCTCCCAGAAGGCGGCTCGGGCTCTCGTCACTTCGACGGCGTCGCTGTGCGGGACGCGGCCCTCGCGCTGCGGTCTGCGGGCGGCACTGATGACCGAGGTGAGGGCGCGTTCGAGGGTGTTGACCTGGGTGTTGAGCTCCTCGGCGCTCTCCCGGTCGGGGAGCGCTTCGACCTGGAGGCGGAGCGCGGTGAGCGGGGTCCGGAGGCGGTGCGAGAGGTCGGCGACGGCTTCGCGTTCGACGGCGATCACCTCGTCGATGCGGTCGGCGAGATCGTTGAGTGCGGCCCCTACTTTCGCGACCTCGGCCGGGCCGGTGGTCGGGGCTCGGGCGTCGACGTCGCCCTTGGCGAGGCGTTCCGCAGTACTCGCCGTTTCCTCCAACGGGCGTGCGAGTCGGCGCGACACCAGCTCTGCTCCGAGGATGCTCAGGAGGAGTACCAGGAGGGAGCCGCCGACGAGGATCAGGAGCCTGGGGGTGAGGCCGTCGTACAGCTCGTCGGCGGTCAGGTACAGGCAGACGGACGCCGGGCCGTTCGGCGTGTCCACGCCGACGTCGACAGCTGTGCCGCCGTCGACGTCGCGGTAGTCGGCGTCACCGACCTTCGGCGGTCCTTTGTGCTCGTCGCCGTCGTCGTCGCCGTAGTCCGCGGGCATCGTCTTGGGTTGCGGTACGCCGCCGGGCGGCGGGTTGCCGAGGGTAGATCCGTCCGGCATCCGGACGGAGATCCGGCCGGACACGTTCGCGAGGCCGTCGATGTAGGCGTTGATGTCGTCGGCGGTGTGGTCCTTGTCGCCCACGTAGTACGCGACGCTCTCGGCCTGGTATCGGGCCTTGTCCTTCGCCTCGTTGGCCGTCGTACTGCGGAGCAGCAGGATCAGGGGTATGGCGAACGCGAGCACGACCAGCGTGGTCATGCCGACGGACAGCAGGAGGATGCGGCGGCGCACTCAGGTCTCCGAGAGCTTCACGCCGACGCCGCGGACGCTGTGCAGGAAGCGTGGCTGAGCGGCGGTCTCGCCGAGCTTTCGCCGGAGCCAGGAGAGGTGTACGTCGACAGTCCGGTCGCCGCCGCCCCACGGGAGTCCCCAGACCTCGGCGAGCAGTTCGCGCTTGGTGATCACGGTCCCGGGCCTTCTCGAGAGCGCCAGCAGGAGGTCGAACTCCTTGCGCGTCAGCTCGACCGGCCGCCCGTCGACCGTCACCTCGCGGCTGCGCGGGTCGATCTTCAACGCGCCGACCTCGACCGTCGACTCACCTTGCTGGTCCTGCCCGAGCCGCCGCAGTACGGCGCGGATCCGCGCGTCCATCTGGGCGGCGCTGAACGGTTTGATCACGTAGTCGTCCGCGCCGGCATCCAGCAGTCGCACCACGCTCGCGTCGTCGTCGCGCGCGGTCGCGACGATCACCGGGACCTCACTGACGGCCCTGACCATCGCGAGCACGTCTTTGCCGTCGAGATCCGGCAGTCCCAGATCCAGCAGCAGTACCTCGGGCTTGTCGCGGGCCACGGCGGCGATTCCCTCGGCACCGGTGGCCACGGTCGCGACGACATGCCCAGCGGTCGTCAGGGACTTCCCCAACGACAACCTGATCGCATCGTCGTCCTCGACGAGCAGTACCCGCGCCATGCCATCGAGCCTAACTTCACCACCGTCAAGAAACCCTCAAGCGGCAGTTAACGCACTGGTGGTTCAGGTAGTGGCAGGGGTCCGGGGTGGTTTGAGGCCGTTGGTCCGGAGCTCGAGGGTGGCCAGCTTGGCGATGATGTCGCGGTCGCCGTCGCGCCAGGCGGTGACCGGGTCGGAGGAGATCTTGGCGAGCTTGTGCATCGGCTGGTTGGCCATCGCGCGCAGTGCGAACAGATCCAGGTCAGCCGCGTTGTCGATGAACTTCTGCACCGCCGTCGCCCGCCGCGCGAACCGGATCCGTGGCGGCAACCAGATCAGCAACGCGAACAGAATCGGCAACCCGATCGCCACGCCCGCCAGCACATAAGCGAGCTGCTCGACCGCATGCGCCTGATCCCGCCCCGCCTGCGCCAACTTCCCCGCCGCACTCGCAGCCCCGTCAACCGGCGCCCGCAGCTGGTCGCCCACCACCGGCACCTTCCCGATCGGCTCGGACAACTTCCGCAGGTCCCCTTGCAACCCGTCCCCCGCCTCAGCCGCCTTCCGCCCCGGCGCCCCCAACGCATTCGTCACCCGAAACACCAGCAACCCGAGCTCGACACACAACCACCCCCACCCCACCACCACCAAATCCCCCACCACCTGCCAAAACCGCCGCACCCCAATCTCGGAGTAAACCTTCACAACACAACTCCTTAGAGGCGGTAGGTAGGAGGATGTTGCCTGGGCTCAGGATCCCAAACACCTGAGGCCCAAGCAGTGAGGTACCCGCTTCCGAAGTCTCGCAAGCGTGGCCAGTACTCGTCGGGTTCAGCCAGGTCCGGACGCGTTTCGATCTGCAGCTGATCCAGCAGGTCGTCCAGCGTCCTGCTGACCCGATGCGCTTCAACCATCAACACTTGATCGGGTAGCGAAGCCGAAGCATCCTCGAGCTCGACGAGTACGGACGTCATGTCCAGCAACGCACTCCACGACGGCCGGTAGCGCGGGAGGGCTCCGACGAAATCGTGAAGCGCGGCCGGCCGAGCGACGGAGTAGTAATAACGGTTGGCGCGTGAACGCCGCCGTAGGAGTCCGGCCTTCTCGAGTAGGTCGCACTCGCGGACAACATTGGCCTTTCCGTAACCGGCCCATTCGGCGATGCCCGCGGTCGAAGCGAGCGTAGGTCCCGAAAGGAAGTAGCGGAGGATCTCGGTCCTGGCGCCGACGCCGAAGACTGCCCTCATGCGCAACCATGCACGCGACGGCTGTTCCATCGTGAGCAATGCGGAGCGACCGGTTGTTTCGTACGCGATCGCTTCCGTTGCATCCGGCCAGCGCGCGGCCGAATGCTCGTTGACCGTCGCCGCGAACCAGCCCCAGGCGTCCAGGACGTCACTCGACCGTCCGCGGAGCAGCACGCGCAGCCGCGCGCGCGACACATATCGCCAGTAGTGGATACACCAGTCAAGCACTTCGTCGCGGAGCCGTGGATTGGCATCCGCGACCTGTGCTGTCCGAACGATCAGCGGCTCCGGGTCGATCGCCCAATTCTGGTGCGTCCGTCCCCAACCTGAGACTCCCAGCTCAGCCCACGCGCCCCAGAGCAAATCGCTCTCCAACTCACGGAGCGAGGTTGGCCACTCAGTCGAGGGTGACATCCTCGGCATCCAATCCAAGTTGGGCCAAGACGCTTGTCAGGTTGAGCAAGAAGCCTTCCGATGCATCCTGGGTCCTGGTCCAGCGTGCAGCAGCCAGAAGAACTTCCTGGTTCGGCGCCAACGCACGCAGGTCGGACAGATGCTTACTCTCGTGTGGCCCGAAGCGGTCGACGGCCGCGTAGAGCTTGAAGCAGACCAGGTCGAACCGGCCGACCAGATGGACCTCGAGCGCTCCGTAGTTCCGGACGTCGACCCGAGCCTCATACCCCGCCGGCAGGCCGAAATCGAACAGCCCGGCCGGCTCGTTGTTCATCCAGCGTTCTGAGAGGCCTAGCGCAGCACCCACGTCCCGGACCGCGGCCTCCAGCGAGGCAGGGATGTGGTCAGCCTTGACGTAGTAATTGTCGCGGGCAAGGCCAATGACATCGACGTCAGCGGTTGGCCGCTTGACAACCCCCAGGAGCAGCAGGCTGCTACCGCCGGCCACCAGGATCCGACTCTGCAGACGACGGCTCTGGAGAACGGCGCCGAGCGTGCTCAACGCCCGCTCAAGCTCCTCCAGTGCGAACACTCGACTAGATTACCGAGGCAAATCGAGTATGTAAAGTAGTCGAAACGCCTATCTTGATCGTCCGGAACCGCCTTGGATCGCCATCAGACAGACGAAGCCGAAGAGGGAACGTGGGTGGGGCAGGGTAGTCGCCCTCACCTCCTTGTCCGACGCCAAGTAGCCGGTCCGCGCGAGCTACCACGCCGGCTTCCCTCCACGCGCTGAGATCTCCGGAACAAAAATGCCACCTGGTGGCACTTAATCTCCGAAGATCACCCGTGCCCTCCAGGCTGAGTCGAACCACCGCAGCCCGTCACCAGCAGTACGGCGAGTGGTGCGCCAGCCCGGGGTATTCACCCGCGAGCGCCAGCTCGCAACCCGCCAGCGGTAGCTGGCAGCATGCCGGCGGTAGCCGGAGGGTGGGTGGGAGCGGGCGTAGTGGTCGCGTAGGAGGAGCGGAGCGACGACAGAGCGGCCGCGGAGCACGCGTGGGTGGGCTTACCAGCACCTACAGGGTTGAGCGGAGGTTCCAGAGGAGGGGGTAGTAGCGGAGGTCTAGGCGGCTGCGGAGGTAGGTGGCGCCGGAGGAGCCGCCGGTGCCGGGTTTGGTGCCGATCATTCGTTCGACCATGACTACGTGGCGGGCTCGCCAGGCGGCGGCCAGTTCGTCGTGTTGGAGGAGGGCTTCGGAGAGTTCCCAGATTGCCGCGTACTGCGACCGGTCGCCGGCCACCTTCCGGAGGGCGTGCCGTACGGCGTCCTCGGTGTCGGTGTCGAAGCCGGCCTTGCGGAGGACCTCGAGGTACGCGTCCCAGAGGGTGGGTTCGTCCAGCCGGCGGTGCAGGCGGTCGGTTTCCGCGGTGGTGAGGCCGCGGAAGCGGCGTACGAAGGACGGGTCCTTCGCCCCGGACAGGAACTCGATCTCGCGGAACTGGACCGACTGGAAGCCGGAGGCCGGCGACAACCGGTGCCGGAACTCGCCGAAGTCCTGCGGCGTCATCGTCTCCAGGATGTCGACCTGCTGCGTCAGCGTCCGCTCGATCGTGTGCACCCGGCGGAGCAGGTGCTCGGCCAGCCACAGCTCACCGGACAGCATCGCGTCCCGCGAGGCGGTCAGCTCGTGCAGGACCTGCTTGAACCACAGCTCGTACACCTGGTGGATCGTGATGAACAGCAGCTCGTCGTGCGCCGGCGGTGAGGACTCGAGCCGCTGCTGGTCCAGTAGTTCGCCCAGCCGCAGGTAGCTGCCGTATGTCAGCCGCCCGCCCTCCTCACCGAAGTGGACGTCGGCTCCGCCCCACTGTCCCGCGACCCCGTCACCAGTGCTCATGACACGGAGACTAACCGACCTGTTCGTGACTGGTCAGCGATTGGATCGTTGCACCTGGAGTACGCCGAGTTGAGGAGTTGCATGTCCGCCACGGTCGAGACGCCGATCATCCCCGGTCCGATTCAAGGGCCGACCAGGGAAGAGCCGTTGATCGAGGCGTTGCTGCTGGACGACTACCGCGCGCTGGTCCACCTCGCCTACCTGATCCTCCCGCCTGCGATCAGCCGGGCGCGGCGGGTGGCGGCGGCGCATGCCGTCGTGCAGGGTGCGGTCCCGCCGGGTCTCGCCGTACCGGCGATCGAGCCGCGTGAGGTCCTGCGCCGGCGGGTCGTCGCGCTGGCGACCCGGCGGGCGGCGGAGCGCACGATCCTCGAGCGGGTCGGCAGTGTGTTCGCGCCGAAGGACGACCTCGGGTTCGACCCGTGCGCGCTGACCGTCGATCGTACGACGCTCCGCCGCCGCAGCCGGCGCGGCGCCCGAGTCGCCACCGCCACCGCCCTCGCGGTCGCCGCAGCACTCCTCCTCGCCCTCCTGACCTGACCACCGGGCCCGGCCACGTTCACCCTGTCAAAGCCTTGACGTGATGTGGCCGTCCACCTACCTTCGGTGACACCCCACTCTTCCTACCGCCCCAGGGAGAACTCTCATGCTCGTTGGAATCGTTTCCAGTATCGTCTTGCTCACCACCCTCACCCCCCTCGGAGCACCAGCACCGGCCCAGCCGTCCGGCACCCCGGGAGACACCATGGAGCCGCAAGCAACGATCTGCAACAAGTACTGCGACGCCCGCGACCCCGCCCTCTCCCCCGGCGACCGTGTCCCGGTCTCCACCACCCTCTTCGGCCGCACGTTCAACCTGCACTTCGACGACACCGACGCGATGGGCTGGGCCTCGATCGAGAACGGTGACCCCGGCGACCAGGTCTGGCTGGACCGTTCGATGAACGGCGGCCGCACCTGGGAAGGCATGCTCGGCATCACAGCGATCCCGAGCGGCCAACGCGGCTGGCGCACGCAGATGTTCAACGTCGACGACTGGAACAACCTCGGCGTCGGCGCGCTCCGCGTCTGCGGCAAGGCCGGCAACCGCGCCGACATCGCCTGCTCCCCCTGGGCCCGGACGAGGTGGAACGCCTGGGATCGCCGTACGGCGGCCGCGACCGCGCTGATGCAGGACTACAACCTCTCCACCGGACTGTTCGACACGACCGGCTGGTGGAACTCGGCCAACGCCCTCAACGCGATCATCGACAACATCCGCGTCAGCGGCATGCACAGCTACGAGTACGCGATCGGCCGCACCTACGACCTCAACCTGACCAAGGCCGAAGGACAGTTCCGCAACGACTACATCGACGACACCGGTTGGTGGGGCCTCGCGTGGGTCGCGGCGTACGACCTGACCGGCGACGCGCGGTACCTGCAGACCGCCCGCGCCGACGCCGACCACATGGCGGCGTACTGGGACAACTCCTGCGGCGGCGGGGTGTGGTGGAGCGAGGCGAAGACGTACAAGAACGCGATCACCAACGAGCTCTACATCCACCTCAGCGCCGCGCTGCACAACCGGATCGCGGGCGACACCACCTACCTGCAGCGCGCGGTCGACGGCTGGAACTGGTTCCAGCAGACCGGGATGATCAACAGCGCCAAGCTCATCAACGACGGTCTCGACAGCGCCTGCAGGAACAACGGCCAGACCACCTGGACCTACAACCAGGGGGTCGTCCTGGCCGCCCTCACCGAGTTGTCCAAGGCAACCAACAACTCGGCGTACCTCACCACTGCCCGCCAGCTCGCCGACGCGTCGACCACGGCCGCCGCGATCCACACCGCCGACGGCATCCTCCGCGAGCCCTGCGAGACCGGCGACTGCGGCGGTGACGGCCCGTCCTTCAAGGGCATCTACGCCCGCGGCCTCGGCAAGCTCAACGCCGCGCTCCCGGACCACCCCTACACGCCGTACCTCCAGCGTCAGGCAGACCGCGCGTACGCCGCCGACCGTACTCCGCTGGACCACTACGGCCTGCGCTGGTCCGGCCCGGTCGACCAGCTCGATGCCGCCCGCCAGCACTCCGCCCTCGACCTCCTGAACGCCGTGTGAGGCTTTGGTGACCGAGCAGTAATGCCATGATGGGCGGCATGGAGCTGAAGCTGTCGGCGTCGTACGACGCCTCCCCCGAGGAAGTGTTCGCGATCGTAACGGACACCACCTTCCGCGAGCAGGCCTGCGCGAAGACCAAAGCGCTGTCGTACGACGTGCAGGTGAGCGAGTCCGGTGGCAACACGGTCGTCCGGGTCAAGCGCGAGATGGCGGCCACCGACATCCCGGACATGGCGCGGAAGTTCGTCGGCCAGACGCTGACCGTGGTGCAGACCGAGACCTGGCGCCCGGCCGCTGCCGACGGCTCGCGGACCGCGGACGTGACCGGCGAGATCAGCAACACCCCGGTCACGCTCAAGGGCAAGGCGAGCATCGGCGCGCAGGGCGGCAAGACGGTCCAGGCGATCGACCTGGACGTGAAGGTCGCGGTCCCGCTGATCGGCAAGAAGCTGGAGCCGTTCGTGGTCGACGCGATCCGCTCCGGCCTGCAGAAGGAGCACGACCTCGGCCGCGAGTGGACGCACTGAGAGTGTCGCTACGCTGACGAACTCGCCTCCGGTGGCAACCTGATGAGAAGAGTTGCTCCGGAGGTGAGCCAGTCATGCGAAAGAAGCGTGCGCGGACCGCGCCGGCCGACGCGGACTCGCAGTACTGCGTGTTCTGCGCGACGGTGATGCCGTTCGAACGGATCGAGGCCGCGGATCACCTGGTCGACGAACCCGACGAGTGGATCTGCGTGCAGTGCGGCTCCGCCCTGCTCGTCGATCCACCCGCACAGGAACTGCACCGCACCGCCTAGAGCGGCGGGCCGAACGCGCACACCACCGGGAGGGCGTGCGCGGGGTCGAGCGCGTTGGCGACCAGCTGCGCCACCGTCGGGTCGAACGCCAGACCGACGTGACCGACCGGGTCGAGCGGGCAGCTGTCCTGGACGTACTCGTTCCGGACGCCCGGCTCGCGGATGAACGACGTCTCGTGCGGCGTGACGAGCGCGTCGAACCGGGACGCGATCACCGTGTACTTCACTCCGGGCTGCGCGATCGGGCCGTTGATCACCTGGGCGACGGCAGACCCGCCGACGATCAGCTCGTCGCACGCCTGGCAGCCGAACTGGTTCAGCACCTGGTCGACCAGCGGACCGAGTCCGAGGTAGTCACCCACGCTGACGAGCCCGCCGAACGTCGTACCGTGCGTCGGCGGCGCGAGCGCGACCACCTTGCCAACCTGACCGGCGTACCCGCGGACCTTCGGGCCGTAGATGCTCTGGAACGCACCCTCGGAGTGGCCGACGAGGTCGACCTTCGCGGCGCCGGTCGCCTGCCGGACGCGCTGCACGAAGGCCTGGATCTCGGCCGACGACTGGCTGATCGAGACGGTGCCGCCGACCGGGATCGCCGGGGTCGCCTGGCCGTAGGTGAGGGTGAAGGCGCAGTACCCCTTGGCGGCTAGGAACGGTCCGAGGTACGAGTAGTTGCCGGGGCCGTTCCCGCCGAGGCCGTGTAACAGGACCAGCGGGTCGGGATGGGCGGTGGAGGGCTTGCAGGACCAGTTGTCGACGCCGGACGACGGTACGGCGGTGGCGGCTGGTGCCGTGACGACGGTGGCGACCAGGGCGGCGGCCACCACGGCCGGGGCGATTCGGCGGAACAGGTTGCGCATGAGAGACTCCCCGTGACGAGTGGATCACGGAAAGTGCAGCACGATCTCCGGTTACAAACAAGAGGTCGTGTTCGAAACAAGTTCCCTCGGTTACGGATTCGGTACACGGGGTAACGTCCAGCGCATGAGTAGGACCATACGGGGACTCGACGCCGGCCAGCGCCGCGCCGAACGCCGCGAGCAGCTGCTGGACGCGGCGCTCCGGCTGTTCGCCGCGCACGGCTATCTCGGCACATCGATCGAGCAGATCTGCAGTACGGCGTACATCGGGACGAAGAGCTTCTACGAGCTGTTCGCCAGCCGCGAGGAGTGCTACGTCGCGCTCCTCGCCCGGACCTCCGAGCGGCTCCAGGAGCGGATGGTCGCGGCCGCCCGGGACGCACCCGGCAACGAGCGCGAGGCGGCGCCGCGGCTGCTGGCGACGTTCGTGCACGCGCTCGTCGACGATCCGCGGATCACCAACGTGACGTTCGGGATGGCGGCCGGGATCTCGGCGGCGGTGGAGCGGCAACGCCGTACCAACCGGCGCTGGGCCGCGGGCTTCCTGACCAGCCTCTGGGACCGGTTCGACGGTGAACCGACCGCCGACCAGCGCGCGGTCCGCCACAGCGTGGCGATCGGGCTGGTCGGCGGCATGTTCGACCTGATCTCGGACTGGCTGCTCGAGGCCGAGCTCAGCAACGAACGCCAGGTCGAGGCCCTGATCGACGACCTGACGACCTTCTACATCACCGTCCGCAGAGGTCTGGCTCGTTGAATTAACCCTGGTGCGGGTAGCGGTAGTCGGTCGGGGGCGCGAAGGTCTCCTTCATCGAACGCGGGGACGCCCAACGGATCAGGTTCCACATGGAGCCGGCCTTGTCGTTCGTGCCGGACGCCCGCGCCCCGCCGAACGGCTGCTGCCCGACGACCGCGCCGGTCGGCTTGTCGTTGACGTAGAAGTTCCCGGCCGCGAACCGCAGGTAGTCGGCGGCCTCGGCGATCGCGTGCCGGTCCTGAGCGATCACCGCACCGGTCAGACCGTACGGCGCCGAGTGCTCCATCCCCTGCATCACCGAGGCGTAGTCCGCGTCGTCGTACACGTGCACGCCGAGGATCGGCCCGAAGTACTCCGTCGTGAAGATCTCGTCGGTCGGGTCGTCCGAGACCAGCAGCGTCGGGCGGACGAAGTACCCCTCGCTGTCGTCGTAGGTGCCACCGGCAACGACCTCGATGGCGTCGGTGGACCGGGCCCGGTCGAGCGCCGCCTTGTGCTTGGCGAACGCGCGGTCGTCGATCACCGCGCCGAGGAAGTTCGACAGGTCGGTGACGTCACCCATGGTCAGCGACTCGGTCTCGGCGACGAGGTCGTCGCGGATCCGGTCCCAGACCGAGCGGGCGACGTACGCGCGGGACGCGGCCGAGCACTTCTGGCCCTGGTACTCGAACGCGCCGCGGACCATCGCGGTCTTCAGTACCGCCGGGTCGGCCGACGGGTGCGCCAGGATGAAGTCCTTGCCGCCGGTCTCGCCGACCAGCCGCGGGTAGGTCTTGTACCCCGCGATGTTCGTGCCGACCGTCCCCCACAGCGACTGGAACGTCTTGGTGGAGCCGGTGAAGTGGATACCGGCCAGGTCCGGGTGGGTCAGCGCGGCCTTGCTGACCTCGATGCCGTCGCCGGTGACCAGGTTGATCACGCCGGCCGGCAGGCCCGCGGCCTCGAACAGCCGCATCGTCCAGTGCGCCGCGAACTGCTGCGTCGGCGACGGCTTCCAGACGACGGTGTTGCCCATCAGCGCGGGCGCGGTCGGCAGGTTGCCGGCGATCGCAGTGAAGTTGAACGGGGTGATCGCGTAGACGAAGCCCTCGAGTGGCCGGTAGTCGACCCGGTTCCAGATGCCCGGCGACGAGATCGGCTGGTCGCTGACGATCTGCCGCGCGAACGCGACGTTGAACCGGAGGAAGTCGATCAGCTCGCAGGCTGCGTCGATCTCGGCCTGCTGGATCGTCTTCGACTGTCCGAGCATGGTGGCCGCGTTCAGGGTGTCGCGCCACGGGCCGGCCAGCAGGTCGGCGGCCTTCAGGAAGATCGCGGCCCGGTCGTCGAAGGACAGCGAGCGCCAGGCCGGCGCCGCCGCGAGCGCCGCGTCGACGGCCGCCTGACCGTCCGCCTCGGTCGCGTTGCCGAGAGTGCCGAGCACGTGCGCGTGCTTGTGCGGCTGCACCACCTCGATCGTCGCGCCGCCGCCGAGCTTCTGCTCGCCACCGATCGTGCAGGTCAGGTCGATCGCTCCGGCCGCGGTCAGCTCCTTGAGCTTCGCCTCCAGACTCGTACGCTCGACCGAACCCGGGGCGTACCCCTTGACCGGCTCGTTCGCGGGCGTGGGGACAGCGGTGACGGCATCCATGGGTGCGGTGCTCCTCGATCGACGTGACTGGTTCGCAGCGTCTTTCATGGTGCCATGTCCAACTCCAGACCACGAACCTGACAGGTCCGGTGCGATCGCGGTCACAGAGTGCTGCTGTTAAGGCCGCCAGGGCATGTGTTGGAGCGCCCAGGTGTTGCCGTCCGGGTCCGCGAACCAGGCGTAGAAGACGCCACCGAGGTCTTCGGTTCCGCTGACCTCGACGCCGCGGCCGATCAGCTCCTGGCGCGCGGCCTCGATGTCCTTCACCACCAGGTGCAGCCCGCGCTGGGAGCCGGGCTCCATCGCCATCTGCACCAACCCGGTGGTGAGGCTGATCGAGCAGTAGGAGCCCGGCGGCGTCAGCTGCACGATCCGAACGCCTTCGGCCGGGCTCACGTCGACGTCGCAGACGAAGCCTGCCTGGTAGGTGTAGAAGGCCTTGGCCCGGTCGATGTCGCTGACCGGGACCGGGATCAGCTCGAGCAGGTAGGACCCCGGCGTCACCGGCGGGTGCGCCGGGTCGACCGGGATCTCCGAGCTGTCCGCGGGGATGTCGGTCCGCTCGCTCATGCGGACTTCTTCGCGGCCTTCTTGGCAGTCTTCTTCGCCGGAGCCTTCTTGGCGGCGGCCGCCTTCTTGGCCGGAGCCTTCTTGGCCGCGGCCGCCTTCTTCGCGGGAGCCTTCTTGGCCGTCTCGGCGTCTCCGGACCCGCCACCCGCACGCCGGGCCTTGGCTGCCTCGACCGAGGCACGCAGCGCGGCGACCAGGTCGACGACCTCGGCGCCCTCCGTCTCCTCCTCGTCGGACTCGGGCAGCGGCACACCCTCGGCCTTGGCCATCACGACCTTCTCCAGCGCCTCGCGGTAGTCGTCGTGGTACTGGTCCGGATCGAACTCACCGCGCAGCGTGTCGATGTACGACGACGCCATCGCCTTCTCCTGGGACCGGATCTCCACGTCCTCCGGTGGCGCCGCGAACGACTTGTCCCGGATCTCGTCCGGCCACAGCATCACCTGCAGCACGAGGACGTCGTCGACGGTCCGCAGCAGGCCAAGGCTCTCCCGCGACCGCAGCGCGACCTTCACCAGGGCATACAGCTCGGAGCCGTCGAGGGCGTCGCGAAGCAGTACGTACGGCTTGGCGCCCGGTCCGCCGTCGGCGGCCAGGTAGTACGACTTGCCGAGGTAGAGCGGGTCGACCTGGTCGGCCGGCACGAACTCGAGCACGTCGATGACCTTCTTGCTGGACAGCGGCAGGTCGGCGAAGTCGTCCGACTCCAGCACCACCATCCGTCCGTCCGGCATCTCGTACCCCTTGCCGATGTCGGAGTACGGCACCTCTTCACCGTCGATCGAGCAGACCCGCTTGTACTTGATCCGCCCACCGTCGGCGACATGCACCTGACGGAACGAGATGTCCTTCTCCTCGGTCGCGGAGAACACCTTGATCGGGATCGTCACCATCCCGAACGAGATGGCACCCTTCCAGATCGCCTGCATCGCCATCAGCTCCCGTCAGTTCGACCCTTGGGCCTCTGCCGATCCCTCTGCCGATCCGTTGCGCCCTCGCGGCCCCTCCGCCGCGAGCAGATCGGGGATCTCCTGTGTCGCGTACCACATCAGGTCTTCACCCTCGCACGAATCGAGGGCGAAGAGCGCGTCGTCGTCGCCGTTCTGCGCCGCCTCCCACTGGTCCGCGGCCTTGCCGATCACCGTGGTCGCCTGCGGGGCGTCCAGGTGGACCGACGCCACCGACCGCCACGGGATCACCACGTGCAGCTCCAGCCGGGCGTCACCCAGCTCCATCGAGCCATCGGCCGGCGGTACTGCGCTCACCTCGGCGGCGATCACCACTCGCCGCCGGGAGGTCTCCGGGTCCGCGGCCAGCAGCCCGACCGAGGCGCGGGCGGCCTGTGCCATCGCGGCGTACTCGAGCTCCTCGTCGTCGCCCTCGGCGTACCACTCGCGGAGCGCGGGCGTCACGGCGTACGCCGTCAGCGGCGCCGGGCCGAGCTCGGCGGCGTTGCACGCGGCGCTCAGCAGCCGCAGGGTGGATGGGATGTAGACCCTCATGAGCCCGCCTTCTTGGTGGTACTGCGGGGCTTCTTCCGGCCCCGGGAGGCCCGGTTCCGGCTGCCCTTGGTGGTGTCCAGCAGCTCGTCCAGCGCGTCGGTGACGCACTGGGCGAAGACGGCCAGGTCCGGCATCGCCGTCCGGTCGGCGTTCAGCCCGTAGTAGACCTTGCCGTCGTACGACGTGACGCCGACGGACAGGCCCTGACCGGGCATCAACGGGACCACCGGGAACGACGCCAGCATCGGAGCGCCCTGGGCGTAGAGCGGGAACTGCGGACCGGGCACGTTGGTGATCACCACGTCGTCGATCGGCCGGACCGTGGCGGTCGCGACCCGGGCGGCCAGCGCGTGCAGCGTGGTCGGGGCGAAGCCGGCGATCCCGACCAGCGACCGGGCGCTGACGGCGCGGCCGGTGTCCTTGTACACCTTGGTCTGGTACGAGATCTGGTGCAGGCGCATGACCGGGGAGTTCTCCCCCACCGGGAGCGTCACGGTCGAGGCGATCACCCGGGAACCGAGCGAGGTCGGCTCGTCGTCATCGTCGTCGCGGATGCTGACCGGGACCACGGCGCGGACGCTGCGGGTCGGGCCGACGCCTTCGCCGCGGGTCATCATCCAGGCCCGGAACGCGCCCGCGACCACGGCCAGGATGACGTCGTTGACGGTGCCGCCGTGGGCCGCGCGGATGGTCCGGTAGTCCTCGAGGTCGGTCTGCACAGTCGTGAACCGGCGCTGGCCGGACGTCTTCACGTGCAGTGAGCTCTCCTGTGCGTGCCGCTGCGCCGCCAGCGAACCGACCACGCCGCCGAGCACCTCGCGGACCGAGGTCGAGCCGGTCAGGCTGGCCAGCTCGGCGCGGGCCAGCTCCAGGACGGCGGTCGGATGCCGGCTCGCGTCCGAGAGCACGCCGATGAGCAGCTCCAGCGCGGACGGCGGGTGGTCGGGCTGCCAGGTGTCGGTGGGGGTCTCGTTGGGGTGCGCGGTCGAGTCCAGGACGACCTGGCCGATGTCGACCGTGCTGTTGCCGTCGACAAGCGCCTGGTGGGACTTCGAGATGATCGCGAACCGGTCACCTTGGAGGCCCTCGACCAGGTACATCTCCCAGAGCGGGCGGGCGCGGTCGAGCCGGCGGGACATGATCCGGGCGACCAACTCGAGCAGCTGCGCGTGCGTCCCCGGCCGCGGGAGCGCCGAGCGGCGGACGTGGAAGGTGATGTCGAACTCTTCGTCGTCCACCCAGACCGGTCCGGCGAACCGGCCGGGCACCTGCTGCACCCGCTGCCGGTACTTCGGCACGAACGCGATCCGGTCCCGGATCAGCGCGACCAGGCTCTCGTAGTCGAACCCCTCGTCACCGTGCACCGGCGGCTCGAAGATGTCGACCGTCCCGACGTGCATCGGGGTGGCCGGCGACTCAGCCTTCAGGAAGGTGAGGTCCAGCGACGTCAGCCGGTCGGGCATCCGGGTCACCTTCCTCTCTCTGATTGCTCAACCCTAGCGGCCGGCTCGGACAGTGTGCTGCAACACTGCTGCTACGGGAACACTGCGGTATCGGTGTTCGTCAGGCAAGAGGGTGTGTCTTGCACCCCGAGAAGATCGTGAACCCCTCGAAAGGCTGCTGGACCGATGCGTTCGACGCTTACCCGCGGTGCTGCCACCGCTCTCCTGCCCACCCTCGGCATGCTGGTCCTGGCGGGCTGTGGTGGAGGCGACTCCAGCAGCGGCAGCACCCCGTCGCCGAGCAGCCCGGCCTCGACCCCGTCGACCACCTCGGGGACCACACCGTCGGATGCGCCCTCGACGCCGACGTCCGGGAAGCCGACGGACACGCCGTCGAACACCGCCGACCCCTCGGGTGAGCAGGCCGACGTGACCATCAACGTCACCGTTGCCAACGGCAAGGTCAACCCGAGTGGCGCGAGCATCAAGGTCAAGGCCGGGCAGACCGTCCTGGTCACCGCGGTCAGCGACGCCGAGGACGAGCTGCACATCCACGGCTACGACAAGGAGCTGGAGCTGAGCCCGGGCAAGCCCACCTCGGTCAAGTTCACCGCGAACATGAAGGGCACCTTCGAGGTCGAGACCCACAAGAGCGGCAAGCTGGTCGCAAAGCTCGTCGTCTCGTGATCATTCCAGTCCCACTGCACGGGATTGGTGGGCGGCAGGATCTGCCGGTTCCGTTTGGGCTGGCGGTCGGGGGCGCGGCGGTGGCGGTCGCGCTCTCGTTCGTCGTTCTCGGGCTCGCCTGGCGGAGTCCGAAGTACCGGGGCAACCTGTCGGGCAAGCCGTTGCCTGCCGCAATCACCCGGACGGTCGACGCGGGCTGGTTCCGCTGGGTGGTCCGGCTGGTCGGCCTGGCGATCTTCCTGTACGCGATGGTGTCGCTGATCTTCGGCGTGGACCGGCTGACGAACCCGATCTTCGGGTTCATCTACATCCTGGTCTGGGTCGGGCTGGTACCGATCTCGATCGTGCTCGGCCCGGTCTGGCGGACGCTGAACCCGCTGCGCACGATTCACCTACTGCTCTCGAAACTGCTCCGCCAGCCCCCTTCCAAGGGACTACTGGAGCTGCCGCGATGGGCCGGGCTCTGGCCGGCCGCGCTCGGAATCTTCGCGTTCACCTGGCTCGAGCTGGTCGCACCGGACCGCGCGACGATCCCCGTCCTGCAGGCGTGGATCGCTTTGTACGTGGTGATCACGCTCTTCGGCGCGGTCCTGTTCGGCGACCGTTGGTTCGCGCAGGGCGACCCGTTCGAGGTCTACGCGACGCTGATGTCGCGCCTGTCGCCGTGGGGTCGCCGTACCGACGGCTCGCTGGTCGTACGCCGTCCGCTCGAGAACCTCGACGGCCTCAAACCGCAGCCGGGCCTGGTCGGGATGGTGGCAGCACTGCTCGGCTCGACGGCGTACGACGGGTTCTCGAACTCGTCGACGTGGATCGGCTGGGCGCAGAACCAGGACATCTCGATGACGTGGCTCGGCACCGGCGCGCTGATCGTGTTCATCCTCTTCGTGCTGGTGACCTACTCCAGCGCCACGGTCCTTGCCGGCCGGTTGTCGGACAGCTCGCGGACGTCGCTGCCCGGGCTGTTCGCGCACTCCGTCGTACCGATCGCCTTCGGGTACGTCGTCGCGCACTACCTCACGCTGTTCATCCTCGAGGGCCAGCGGACGCTGATCTACCTGAGCGACCCGCTGAGCAACGGCGCGAACATCTTCGGCACCGGGCTACTCGCGGTAAACACCGGGATCACCAACCACAGCACGGCGATCGCGGTGACCCAGGTGGTCGCCGTTGTCGTCGGCCACCTGCTCGGCGTCACCTCGGCGCACGACCGGGCAGTCGCGCTGTTCCCACGGGCGAAGGCACTGGCGGGTCAGCTGCCGTTGCTCGTGGTGATGGTCGCCTACACCTGCGGTGGCTTGCTGCTGCTGTTCTCTTCCTGAGTCTTCGGCAGCTTGAAGCTCATGACCGCCAGCAGGATGAAGGCGATCATGCCGACGATCAGGTGCGAGTTGCCGGGGATGGACTGCCAGAAGGACCATCCCAGCTCGCGGTCGTCGCGGTACGGCACCCACCAGATCGACCGCAGCACGAACAGGCCGTAGAAGAGGACACCGGTGACGACGGCGGGGTTCAGGCCCCAGACGCGGTTGATGGCACGGATCAGGCTGACGCCGAGCGGGATGATCCACACCCAGTGGTGGCTCCACGAGATCGGCGACGCGTACAGCACGGCCAGCGCCATCACCGAGATCGCAGTGACGCGCTCGTCGGCCAGCCAGTAGCGGCGCGCGATCCACAGCACCAGCAGGCCGAACACGGCCGACAGCACGAACCAGGTCGGCTGGACCCAGCCCGCGTTGTTGCCCAGCCGATGCAGGAAGCCGTTGAACGACTGGTTGCCGGTGTAGGCGATCCCGCCGACGCGGTTGGCGTCCAGGATGACGTCGGTCCAGTACCGCCAGGACTGGTGCGGGACGACCGCGAAGCCGATCGCCATCGTTGCCAGCAGCCCGAAGACGGCATTGCGCAGCGCGCGCCACTGCTTGGTGATCAGCAGCAGGGCCAGGAACGGCACCGGGGTCAGCTTGACGCCGATCGCCACGCCGAGCCAGAAACCGCGCAGGCGGGCGTCGTTGGGCCGGACCAGGTCCAGCAGGATCATTGCTGTCAGCAACAGGTTGATCTGGCCGAACTGGATGGTCTGCCAGACCGGCTCGAGCAGCAGCGACAGGACGGTCAGCGCGACCAGGACCGCGGTGCGCTTGCGGGTGTGGACGAAACTCCAGAACGTCTTCGGCAGGCTGGTCCGCCAGAGCGCGGTGATGCAGAGCACCGAGATCGTGGTCCAGACGACCAGCGCGACCGCCCACGGTACGGCGGCCAGCGGGATCATCGCGATCGCGGCGAACGGCGGGTACGTGAACGGGAGACCGGAGCCGGCCAGGTGGGCGTCGTACAGCGAGTCGCCGTGCAGGAGGACCGAGCCGCCCATCCGGTAGACGCGGAGGTCGATCATGCCGCCGAACAGGCTGCCGATCCAGGCGCCGATCGCGACCAGGACCGCGCAGGCGACCACGGCGACGATGACGCGGCGACGGCCGGCCGGAAGGGTTGGGGAGGAGGGAGGGGTGGTCACGGTCACGTCAGGTCGGCTCCGAACAGGGACTCCAGCGCTCGCCGGGTCTCGTCGTACTCGGTGTGCAGGATCGCGGTCATGCCGACCGCCCGGGCGCCGTCGACGTTGAGCTGCAGGTCGTCGATGAACACGCAGTCCTCCGGCTTCAGGTCGAGGCGGCGGGCGGCGAGCAGGAAGATCTCCGGCTCGGGTTTGCGCAGTCCGACCTCGCCGGAGATGACGATGTCGTCGAACATGCCGTGCCAGGTGTCGCGCGGGTAGGTGTTGCCCCACGAGTTCGACAGCAGCGCGGTGCGGATCCCGGTCGCCTTGGCCCGGCGGATCAGTCCGGCCATGTCCGGCTGGTGCTCGAAATGGGCGAACATCCGCTCGATCAGGCCGTCGGCGGGCACCGGCGTACCGTCGCGGCGGACCAGGATCGAGGCGAGCTTGCGCTCGAAGTCCGGTACGGCGATCTGCCCGCGCTCGAGCGCGTGGACCGGGTTGAGCTCGGCCGTGTCGGCGGTCTCGCTGGGCAGCCACTTGAGCACTGCCTGGAGGTAGGAGTCGAAATCGAAGTCGTCGAGCTCGGCCCACTTGCGCAGGGCCGCGTCGAGGCCCGAGGTCAGCACGCCACCCCAGTCCACCAGCAACCCGCGCGGTACCGCGCGCACCTCAGCCATGGCGGCAAGCCTACTCAGACCGGGATCCCGGTCACCGTCCCCACCCTCGTGGCCACGTGCTGTCGCGTCAGTGGTTGTACTCGATGGTGACGTCGCCGCTGGAGGTTTTGGCGTGCAGGGTGCGGGTGCTGCTCGGGTCGACCTTGACGTTCGCGGACTCTTCGCCGGAGGAGGTCTTGGTGTCGACCTGGTACGACTCGTCGCCGGACGGGATGCGGATCGAGACGTCACCGGAGCTCGACTTGGAATCGACCGACTGCGGGGCGACGGTGAAGTCGAGCGCGACGCTGCCGGAGCTGCTCTTCGTGGTCACGGAGGTCGCGGTCAGGCCGTCGGCATCGATGTCTCCAGAGCTCGACTCGAGCGTCAGCGGACCGCCGGCGTCGTGGACCTCGATACTGCCGGAGCTCGCCTTGATCGTCGCGCCGGCGGGCATCCCGGACAGGTTCACGTCGCCGCTGCTGCTCTCGATCGTCAGCCGCAGGTCCTTCGGCACGGTCAGCACGTAGCTGGTCTTGCACCCGAACCAGAGGAAACCGCAGCCGCCGGAGTTGAGCTCCAGCTTGCCGTCGCCGTACTTCTCCTTCGGGTCGTGACCGAGCGCGGTCCGCTCGAACTGCCGCTCGACGTGCATGTCAGGGCCGTCCCCCGCGCGGATCTCGAGCTCGGCCGACCCGTTCTTGATCACCAGCGCGTCGCCCTGCACCGGGTAGTTGTCGGCGCTGCTCTTCTCGCCGTCGCTCAGCCCGGTGAGCGCCCAGTACAGCCCGCCGAGGATGAGCGCGACGGAGATCGCGATTCCGTACCGCCGCTCGTTGCTCATCGTGCCGGGCGACCGGCCCTGGACCTCGGACATGCTGCTCCTTGAAGTACTGGTCGTACTGGTGGGGACCTCTCCACCCTGACACATCCGGGCGGACCTGTCGGTGGGGTTTACCCCCGGCCTGACCCTGAGTCCGGGGTCAGACGGGAACCGGGGCCAGGTCGTGTGCCACGGCCGCGGCCAACTGCTGGATGGACTTCCGGAGCTTGCTGGATCTGGCGGCCTCGCCGAGGCTGCGGCCGTGGGACATCGCCGCATCCACAGCGTTCTGGTCGAACGGGAGGTGGGCGGCGACCTCGACGCCGGCGTACTGCGCCAGGGCCTCGTTGGCGGCCTCGGCCGGCGAGCCGCCGAGCGCGCTGGAGCGGACCCGGTTCACCACGACGCGAAGGTTCACGGAGGGTACGACGGCGCGAATCTCGTGGACGGCCCGGATCAGGCGGGTCAGGCCGACCGGGTCCGCCGTACCGACGACGATCACCTCGTCGGCCTCCTCGAGCGTGGACACCGTCGCGCCGTTGCGGCGTGGCGCGAGCGAGTCGAAGGAGATCTCCTCGTCGGTCTCGATGCAGAACCCGACGTCCGCCACTGTGAACGGCGCGAGCGTCCTTGCTGTCTGCCAGATCGACTCGACGGCCGCCGGTCGCAGCTCAGTCCAGCGGTCCGCACGGCTCAACCCGGTCAGCACCAGCAGGCGCGGCTCCATCTGCCGGGCGTGCTTCGCGAGCATGATCATGTCGAGCGAACCGTTCGAGGCCGAGCGCGCCGCCGCCGCCAGACCGGAGGTCTCGTCGAGCATCCCGAGCATCTGCGCGACGGTGCCGCCGTACACGTCCGCGTCGGCGAGCATGGTCGGGGTGCCCTTCGCGGCGAGCTCCCAGGCTAGGTTGACCGCGACCGTCGTCCGGCCGGGTGCCCCGGTCGGGCCCCAGACCGCGATCAGCCGCCCACTCCCCTGTGGATAGGTCGGCCGCGGGTTGGCCGCCGTCTCCGGCGTGAGCGGTACGAAGCCGCCGCCGAAGTGGGACGACGTCGCCATCGGCGGGCCGGACTCGACCGCCTCGGTCACGGCGCGGGCGAGGTCGCCCGGGCTGACGTCGGCGGGCAGGATCCGCTCGATGCCCATCCGGCTGAGCCTGTCCTCGGCACCGAAGGGAGCGCCGTTCTCGGTCGGGTCGACCATGGCGAGGACGACGATGCCGCGGGCGTGCAGTGCGGCGACGGCGTCGGAGGAGAGGCGGGGTAGGGCATCTGCGATGACGACGGCGCGGGCCTGTCCGCTCGCGGCGGCCGCCATCACGTCGGCGATGTCGACACAGCGCCGTACGACTCGGATGCCGGCGGCGCGCTCGGTCCGGCGTACGACGTCTGCTTCCCACGGCGCGCCGGTGATGGCGAGGAGGATGGGCGTCGACATCAGCCGGCCTTCCGGACCAGGGTCGGCTCGCCGGTGCTCATCGCGGTGAGGGCGGCCGGGAGCCGGGTCAGGTCGTCCTTGGTCAGGCCGACCAGGACCTGTCTGCGGGCTGTGCCGCCCGAGACGCCTTTGACGGAGTCGATCTGGAGGACCTTGACGTCGCTCCACCAGAGGGTGGCCTTCTGACCTGCGTCCTTCGGCACCACCCAGATGTCCACGGTGTCGCCGTTGGCGGTGTCGGACGGGAGGCGGCCGGTCGCCACCGAGAGCGGGAGCTCGGTGCGGTCGCGGTTGGCCTGAGAGGTGGCGGCGTCCTTGGGTACGAACTCGCCGGCGTCGATCGGGCGGGCGACGATCAGGCCCTTCAGGTCGGCGTCGGCTGCAACGTACCGGCTCGCGTCGTTGCTGCTGGTGAAGCGGACGCGGACGGTGGTGAGATCGGCGGCGGTCAGGGACGTGCCTGGGGTGAGGTCGTGCTTCGCGGCCCAAATCGTGGTGGTGTCGTCGGCGGCGCTGAGGATCTTGGCTCCGGCCAGGGCGGTGATGGCGACCAGCAGAACGCCGAGGACCAGGCGGCCGTCCTTCCACCGCGCCTTCCGGTTGCGCTGGGCCGGGGCGGACGGCGCTCCGAACCCGCTTCGCACTGCTGTCTCGACCACGGCTCGACTCCCCAGTTGTCCTCGACCTCGCTTGCGTCATTCTGCCTGGTTCGGGAGCGCGGTGTGCTCGGTCATCCACAGGGGGTGAGGATTGGGGACAAACGCGGTCGTCCGGTCGTCAACCATGGCAAACTGCAGGAACCAGCCACTACGTGAAGGAGCAGGACGGATGCCGACTCCCCGATTCCTCCAGCTCGCCGATGTCGCCGAGGTGCTCAACATCTCCGCGAACCAGGTGTACGCCTTGGTCCGGCGTGGCGACATCCCGGCGGTCAAGATCGGCGGCCGCGGTCAGTGGCGGGTCGAGTCGACCGAGCTGGAGAAGTACATCGAGCGGCTCTACACGGAGACGAAGCAGTTCATCGACACCCATCCCTTCGGCGACGAGGCCGAGGTCGCGGACGAGGCGCACTAGGTGGCCCGTTGCTTGGGCTCTGATCAGCGGCGGCGGAGGGCTTTGAGGGCCTGGGTGGGGACCAGGCGGACGTTGTAGACCTCGGTGCGGCGGCGGGGCGCGTCGAGCGGGTGCTCGGCCAGCTCCAGGAAGTCGGCGCCCACGCGGTCGATGGTGCCGGTGACGGGAGTGCCGCCGGCGCAGAACAGCGTGACCGGTGAGCGGTCGCGCGCGATGCCGCGGAGCAGGTGGGCCAGGCCGAGCTTGCCCTCAACGGCTCCGGCCGGCTCGGCCCACGGGCCTAGTTGGTGTACTGCGACGAGCGCGGCGGCCGGGATCAGCCACTCCTCGTAGCGCTCGGTCTCGATCAGCAGGCAGTCCTTCCCGACCCGCGTGAGCGTGCCGCGGACCGGGTCGGCGTCGCTCAGCTCGACGCGTACGACGGTGTCGACGGCACCGCGGAGGCGGTCCAGGACAGTGATCTTCCCGACCTCGGCGCGCATCCGGTCGGCGACCTCGCCGTACAGGTCACCGTCCTGCAGCGCCTCGAACTGCGACTCGAGGTCCGCGAACAACGCATCCCATCGCATGCCCGCGAACCTACCGGGTCCCGCAGGCCGCGGTGGTGACTCTGCGTGGGCCAAAGACTTGCTAAACGCGACCATTGCCAGTCTATAGTGATCAAGCCAAGGCAAACTCAAGCAAACTCATAGATCGAGGGTTAACCAGATGACTCGGGTAGTGAAAGGCGGGGTCGCGGGTCTGGCGCTGGTCGCGCTCGGCTGCCTGCTGCGCTGGATGACGGCGGGTTCGATCAGCGGCCTGAAGACGTACGACCTGGACTCGATGACGGTCCTGGCGGTCGGCACAGTCGCGTGGATCGCCTACACCTGGCTGACCCTGGCCGTCGCGGTGACAGTCCTCGAACAACTCCCAGGCGCCCTAGGCGCTCTAGCCGGCGCCCTAGCCAGCCGAATCACCACCCAAACCGCCCAAACCCTCCTCCGCTCCTCCATCGGAGTAGCCGCAGTCACCCCCCTAACAGTCACCGCAGCCCACGCCACCCCCAACCCCTCAACCCCCACCTACCGCACCACCGAACCCCCATCCACCCTCCACCTAGCCGCCCCCAGCCCCCACGACTCAGCCGGGACGCCGTCGCCCCGCCCCGACAACTCCGCAGGTTCTCTCGCCCACCCCAACAACCCCACCGGGTCCTCCGCCCACCCCCGCACCACCGCCCGGCCTTCTGCCGGGGCCCGCGACACCAAGTGGGCTGCCACCGAGCCCCAGTCGACGCTCCACCTCACGTCCTCATCCAGCACGCCGGACTGGCGTTCCACCGAGCCCCCGTCCACCATCCACCTCGCCAACCAGCCCACGCCCTCGGTGGAGACCGCTGGCGGGCGCACCTTCTCCCGCAGGACTGCTGGACTGTCGGACGAGCGCACGCCGACAGCTGCAGACGACCGGGCCTCGCACGACCCCACCGGAAACCGCAGGGCTACTGATGGCCGGGTTGGGGACGTGGGTGGGTGGGGGCGGGTGGGTGACCGGCCGGGTGGGCGGGGGCGGCGGGTGGGGGTGCCGGATCGGCCGGCTGAGGGGGCGGGGGTGCGGTACACGGATCTGCGGTCCGGGGTGCCGGGGCGGGTTGTGGTGCGGGAGGGGGACTCGTTGTGGGCGATTGCCGCGCGGGAGCTCGGGCCGGGGGCTTCGAACGCGGAGATCGCGGCGCGGTGGCCGGATTGGTACGCGGTCAACCGCCGGCTGATCGGGCCCGATCCCGAGCTGATTCTTCCCGGCCAGGTGCTAAGAGTTCCGCCCGTTTCCGCCGGTCCTCACGTTCTGCCGAACCAACAGGAGAAGTGACATGAGCCAGCCACAGAACCTCCGTGCGGACGACCTCCAGCACCGGACAAACCAAACCCCCAGCACCTCCGCCACCCCGGACGACCTGGTAGCACTCGTAGGCGTAGCCACCCCTCGCCTCCACACCGGCGACCACACCGTCCCCGCCACCGTCCACCACGCCGACAAACTGACCACGGACGCCCTCGCCCTCCGCCTAACCGCAATAACCCGGCTAGGCGTAACCGCCACCCCCACCACCCTCTCCACCCTCGCCGCCTACACCACCCTCCAACCCCAATCCCCCACACCCCCGGAGGCCACCGCGACACCGGCGGCTCCGGCTGATGAATCGGCCGAAGAGGAAGCCGTCGAGACACCGGAGCTGGTTGTCGTGGCGGGTGGTGACGACAGTGCTGCTCCCGCGGTGGAGCCCGAGCTGCGGCGGCTCAGGGTGGTGGAG
This sequence comes from Kribbella sp. NPDC026611, assembly GCF_040638345.1. Taxonomy (NCBI): domain Bacteria; kingdom Bacillati; phylum Actinomycetota; class Actinomycetes; order Propionibacteriales; family Kribbellaceae; genus Kribbella; species Kribbella sp. NPDC026611. The sequence continues at coordinate 326,116 of NZ_JBEZYC010000008.1, read as the reverse complement.
CCTGGGGCTGCTTCTGGGGTGCGGGTGCCGGAGGTTCGGGGGTGGGGTGGGCGGTTGGTTTTGGCGGTTTCTGAGGTGTTGGTGGGGGATCGGCCGGTTTCTCAGTTGGTGCGGTTTACGGATGAGGCGGTGTTCAGTGAGTTGAATCGGCGGGTGCGGTTGCTGGGGTTGAACACGACTGCGGTGACGCGGAGTGGGAAGGAGCGGACTGTCGTGCGGTCGGTTCGGGTTTGTCAGCCGGCGCCCAACGTCGCGGAGGTTGCGGCGCATGTTCGGCACGGTGGGCGGTCGCGGGCGATCGCGCTGCGGATGGAGATTCGCCGGAACCGCTGGGTCTGTACGGCGCTCGAGCTCGGATGAACCCGGCCGTACGTCGGATTCATCAGTTCGTAATGGAGCCGCGCCGAACCTTACTGACAGCTGCGGCATCGTACTGAGCGCGATCCGATACCAGCCTTCTCGTTTCGGGGGAACGAATGTCCGAGAGCACCATCACCATCCCAGCGCCCACCACCCTCCCGTGGCGAATCGGGGTGGAGGAGTTGAGCGACGCGGAGCGCGCCCGGGTGCTGCCTGCGGTACGCCGTCGCCGGCTGAGCGAGCGCCTCCCGCTGCTGTACCCCCTGGCGATCCGCTACCACCGCGGCATCAAGCGACTCGAGTGGATGCGGTCGGCCACGCCGTACGCGCACACCCGGCAGCCGAACGACCTCCCGGTGCGCATCAAGCGGCACAAGTCCCTCCTGCTGCGTCAGCTCGGTGAGACCGAGATGTGGATGCAGCACAACAAGGTCAAGAACCTGCGGCTCGCGGCCGCCCAGATCGACGGGCTGATCATCCGCCCGGGCGAGACGTTCTCGTTCAACAAGCTGGTCGGCAACGCGACCCGCCGCAAGGGCTACCTGAAGGGCATGCGGCTGTCGAACGGCCAGGCGCGCCCCGGCATCGGCGGCGGTATCTGCCAGCTCGCCAACCTGCTGCACTGGATGGTCCTGCACTCGCCGATGACGGTGACGCAGCGGTCGACGCACAGCTTCGACCCGTTCCCGGACAACGGCCGCGTGCTGCCGTGGGGTGTCGGCTGCAGCATCGTCTACAACTACGTGGACCTGCAGTTCCGCAACGACACCGACCAAACCTTCCAGCTCAAGGTCGGCGTCGGCGAGCGGTACCTCGAGGGCGAGATCCTGGCCGACGTCCCGGCCGAGTCGTCGTACCGGGTGTTCGCCAAGGGTGAGCGGTTCCTGCGCGTCGGCGCGGACTACTTCCGGCGGAACGAGATCTGGCGGACGGTGATCGACCGCCGCACGGGTACGCCGGTCCGCGACGAGCTGGTCCGCGAGAACGTTGCCCTGGTCAAGTATGTCCCGGTCGACGTACCGGTCCTGGACGTCGTCCCGCCCGAGCAGTACCCGCCGCGGAGCTGAAACTGTCGGTGGGGCGTAGCAGACTGGAGACGTGATCGAGGTTGTCGCGCCGTACCGGGAGCGCCCCGCGCGGATCCCGGGCGCCGACCTGTGGACGCGTGAGGCCGAGGGCGGCGACTACCGGATCCTGCCCGACGGCTGCATGGACCTGCTGCTGATGCACGACGACCTGTACGTCGCAGGTCCGGACAGTCACGCGTGGATGGGCAACGCCGAGCGCGGGACGCGGTACGCCGGCATCCGCTTCGCGCCGGGTGCCGCGCCGGAGTTCCTCGGCGTACCGGCCCGCGACCTGCTCAACCAGCGAGTCCGTCTTGCCGACCTCTGGTCGCCCACCCGCAGCCGCAAACTCCGCGACCGGATCCTGACCGCCGAGGATCGCGCCGAGGCGCTGGACCTGGGGGTTGCGACCCTGGTCGGGGACCCGTCGGACGGGCTGGTTTCCCAAGTACTGCGCAGCGTCCGTGCCGGTCGGCTACGGAAGGTCGCCGGCGTGTCCCGCCTCGCCGCTGCGCTCGGCCTGAGCGAGCGGCAGCTGCATCGGCGGTGCCTGGATGCGTTCGGGTACGGGCCGAAGTTGCTGGACCGGGTGTTGTGGATGAATGTCGCGCTGGACCAGGCGCGGACCGGGCTGGCGCTGGCGGACGTTGCCGTGCGCACCGGATACGCCGACCAGGCGCACTTCACCCGGGACGTGAAGGCGCTGACGGGTCTTCCACCGCGGATTCTGCTGGGCTGACCGACGCCGGCGTGTCAGCATTGCTGTTCATGACGGGCGAGATCAGTACGGCGACGACGCTGCGGCACAACCCGCTCAACGCAGTGACCGCCACCGTCGAGCGCATCACGTACGGCGACGGACGCAGCGCCGTACGCAAGGAACTTCGCCGGCCGAGCGAGCCGCAGAGTGGTCCCTGGGCCGCCACGACCGACCCGCGGCACTGGAACTACTGGCGGCGCGAGCTCGAGGTCTACCGGGACGACGACCTGCGCGGGCACCTGGCTGACGCCGGTCTCGTCCTGCCCAACGCCGACGTCGAGGAGCACGCGGACGGCGCCGTACTGCTGATGGAAGACATCGGCGGCACCCCCGGTACGCAGTTCAGCCTGGCCGAGCATGCAGCGCTGGCACGCGCATGGGGTCGCTGGCAGGCCCGCCCGGCCGGCGAACGCGACTGGACCTCCATCGGGTTCCTTCGCGACTACTCGACCAGCCGCGAGGTCCCTTGGCACTTGCTGGACGACGACATGGCCTGGCAACAACCCCTGATCGCGGAGACCTGGCCGGCCGGGCTCCGTGAGGGCTGGACCCACCTGCTCGCCAACCGCGACCGCCTGCTCGACCTGGTCGCAGCCCTCCCCCGCGCTCGCTGCCACCTCGACTTCTGGGTCTCCAACGTGGTCCAGCGCCCGACCGGCGAGCTCGCGCTGTTCGACTGGGCGTTCACCGGCGACGGCGCGCTGGGCGAGGACATCGGCAACCACATCCCGGACGCCGTCTTCGACCTGTTCTGGCCGGCCGAGCGGCTGCCCGAGCTCGCCGAGACCTGCGTGGCCAACTACCTCGACGGGCTTCACGAGGCCGGCTGGCACGGCAATCCCGACGATGTCCGGCTGGCGGTCGCCGCGTCGGGGGTCAAGTACGCGTGGCTGCTCCCCGGCCTGCTGGGTCGCGCTGCGGACACCAACCACAACGCGTACCACCAGCAGGCCAATAGCCAGCACCTGTTCCGCCAGCGCGGTCAGGCGCTCGCCTTCGTCGCCAACTGGTGTGCGGAGGCGCTCACCCGAGCACCACGGTGAACCCGCCCGGCGGTACGACGGTACGCGCCGGGCTGCCGTGCGCGTACAGCTCGCCGTACGCCGTGTAGGAGTAGGCGACGCGACCAGGCAGGCTCACCGTGCGCGGCTGGGTGTCGACGCTGACGAGGAGTACGGCGTTGGCGATGCGGAGGCTGCTGATCGTCGGGAGCAGCAGGAGCGCGTCGAGCTGCGCCGTACCAGAGGCGGTTGCGGTGAGCTCGGTCGCGCCTGCTGGGAGGAGGTGCGGGAGCGTGAGTGGCTGGAGCGCGCCGGGCGCAGCAGAGATGCCCTGCGGACCGCACACGTGGGTGATGGTGCCGAGGGCGCGAGAGCCTGTGGTCCAGCTCGTCCGTGGCGGGGCCGTGTCGACGAGGTTGACAACCGGTAGGACCAGGCGGGGCTGCTGTGCTGGAGGCAGGGTCCACGTGGCAGTGGTGGAGAGGGACAGGTACGCGCCGTTGCTCCACTGGGACTCGCCGGTCCACGCAGAAGGCGGCGTGACGACCTGTCCGCCGGTAGCGGTCTCGGCCTCGACTGTGCGCAGGCCGTTGTACGTCGGAGTGCCGGTCAGGCGGGCGACCTCCGGGTGTGCGTCAAGAGCGAGCATGGAGAGCTGGCCGTGGATGGTGGACTCGGCGCCGGAGTTGCGGTTGACGACGCCGTCACCGGAGACGCCGTCGTACGTGCGACCGGTGGCTGGGTCGTACATCGGGGTGCCGGCGCGGTTGGCGCCGAAGTACCAAGCGGCGACAAATGCGGCGACCTGCTTCGGGCCGGGGCGGTTGACGGCGAGGAGGGCCTGCAGGCGGGCGTCGACGCCGTACGCGATCTGGGTGCGGTCGATCGGGACCGGGAGCCAGCCGTTGTCCGGGCCGCCGGCGGTGAGCAGGAGCGGGGTGAATCCGGCGGTGTCGCCGACGGCGGGGTCAAGCAGCCTGCGGTTGTTGAGTGCTGCAGAGGCAGCGGCGAGGGCGGTGGGCATTTGGGCGGCCCAGGCGTGCCAGTCGGAGATCGACTCGGCCCAGGGCATCAGTGCGCGGAAGGGCCAAGTGCGGGTCGTGCCCGCGGCCATGTCCGCGATGCCCTCGGCGAACCGGGCGAGAGCCGTGCGGGCTCGCGGTGAGCCGCCCGCCGCTACGTAGGCAGACAGCCCGAGCACGGCTTCGGCGGTGGCGTCGGCGCCGTTGACGATCAGCCAGGCGGGGAGGCGGCGGCCGTCGACGACGTTGTACTTGCCGTAGTTGACGAGGACCTGGCGGTCGAGGGCGGCGATCGCCAGCTCGAGGCGTTCGCGGAGGAAGCCGGCGAAGGCGCGGTCGGTGTTACGGAAGGCGGCGTACCCCTCCCCTAGTGCCCAGACGGTTCTTGCCAGCCAGTAGGACGGGCCGGAGTCGGACGGGTCGGGAAGCTCGACCGGGTCGGCGCTGGGGTTGAGGGTGCCGTCGGGTTGCATCCAGAGGACGACGTTGCCGTTGGTGGACTGGAGAAACGTCAACCCGCGGAGGAGTCCGTGGGCGGCGTCGCGCGAACTGGCGGCGCCGAACTGTTTCCAGTGCCGGATGTATACGACGGTCGCCCGCCCGATGTCGTCGGCGTTGTACGCACCCTGGCCGTAGGTGTTCGTGGCTGGGTCGTAGGTGCCGCCACCGATGCGTTTGTAGGAGCCGTCTGGTTGGCGGTCCGCATACGTCCAGAGGACACCCAGCGGACCTTCGCCGAACGTGGTGTGACCAGCAGTCCTGGGAGGCGTGACCCAGGACCGTAGGAAATCCAGGTGGCCGAGGTTGGAGAGGCGGCCGGTCCCGGTGGTCGCGGCCCGCCCGGCTTCGCTTCGCTCGCCTGGTGAGGCGGTGGCTGGGAGCGCGCTCGCCACGGGCAGTGTGCTCGCGGCGAACGCGCCGAGGACCGTGCGGCGGGTGGGTGTCATAGCAGGCGATCCGGCAAAGCCGAGGACGGTTCGGCTGGTGGGATTCATGGGAGGCGGTCCAATCTGGCGACGCCGATGGCGGTGTCGGCCATGCCGTAGAAGACGTACGGGGTGCCGTTGACGGTTTCGATCGCGGTGGGGAAGACGACGTTGCCGACGGTGCCGATCTTCTCCTCGTCGGTCTCGGGGACCAGGAGGGGCTCGGCGGTGCGGTCGAGGACGCGGGTGACGTCGGACGCATCGAGCAGCAGCGCGCCGGCGGCGTACCGGACCTTTTGCGTCGTGGGGTCGAAGCCCTGGGGCTGTTCGCCGGTGACGCCGTGGTGCAGGACCAGCCAGCCTTCGGGGACTCGCAGCGGCGCGGGTCCGGCGCCGATCTTGAGCTCCTCGAACGGGTACTCCGACATCGCCACCAGCCGGTGGTTGCGCAGGTGCACCAGGTTCCTCAGGTCGGTCTCGACCGCCGAGACCGGCACGAACGACACCCAGATCCCCGGCCGGTCATCCGTCACCCCGGCCGGCAGGTGCACGCCCTCGCCCTCCCGGAACCACCCCAGATCCCACATCGGCCGGTGCAGCATCGCGTACGACGGCTCGCCGTCGGGACCCGGCACCGGCTCCGGAAAGAACACCGTGTCCTTGTTCGGAAACAGGTTGAGATCCGTGTCCAACGAAGCCTGGTACTCGAAATGCAGCGGCCCGAGTCGACGCCAGTTGCGCAGATCCGAGGAAACAGCGAGGGCCGGCTTGGGACCCAGCGGACCGTACGCGACGTACGTCATCACGTGCAGCCCCAGCGACGGGATGAAGGTCACGCGCGGGTCCTCGACGCCGGCATTGTTCTTGCCTCGCTCCCAGCCTTCGTCCGGGGCCAGGACGACGCTTTCCCGCTCGACGCCGACCGGTACGCCGTCCTTCAGCTCGACCCGGGCCAGGCCCACGCGCGACACGTTGCCCTTAGCAACCAGCCGGGGCAGCAGATAGAGCTGTCCGTCCGGCGTGTGCCCGGTGGCCGGGTTCAGCACGCCCTCGGCCTCCAGCGAGTTGCCCGGCTCGGCGGTCATCAGCACGCCGACACGGGTGAGGGTGTAAGGAACAGTCACGAGAAGCCTTTCGAAGCTAGCCTTTGACGCCGGACGACAGGTTCGTCGAGATGAACCGGCGCTGGAAGATGATGAACAAGGTCACGGCGGGCGCCGCCAGCACACAGGCCCCGGCGAGCACCGCACCGAACGGGTTCGCGGCCCGCGCCGACACCGTCGTCAAATAGTTCGACAACGACACTGCCAACGGCTGCAGATCCTGCTGTTTGGTGATCAGGAACGGCCACAAGAACTCGTTCCACGGCCCGATGAACGTCAGCAGTACGCCGGTCAGCAACGCCGGCCGCACGAGCGGTACGGCGACCCGCCACAGGATGCTGAGCTCCGACGCACCGTCGATCCGGGCCGCGTCGAACAGCTCGGCCGGCAACTGCAGGAAGTACTGCCGGAACACGAACACCGCGGTCGAGTTGATCGCGAACGGCAGGATCATCCCGAGATACGAATCGGCGAGCCCGTAGCTGCGCACGATCAGCACGTACAGCGGAATCGTCAGGAGCTGGAACGGCACGACCTGGATCAGCAGCATCAGGTTGAACACCAGCCCACGCCCGCGGAACTGCAACCGCGCCAGCGCGTACCCGGCGAGCACCCCGAACACCAGCGTGCCGAGAATCACCCCACCGGTGAAGATCCCGGAGTTGATCAGCGACCGCCCGAGATGGATCGACGTGTTGATCTCGCGGTAGTTGTGCAGCGTCAGGTTCCCCGGCGACGGGAACGCCCCGCCGACCGACGGATCCGGTTCGGCCTGCAGCGAGCCGATCAGCATGTAGTAGAAGGGAAACAGGAACACGAAGGCCCCGATCAGCAGCGCGACGAACTTGAGCTTCATCTCAGTCCTCCCTCCCCACGAAGCGGCGTTCGACCAGCGCGAGCAGCAGCACGCCGATGACGAGCAACACCCCGATCGCCGATCCCACGTCCGGGTTTCCTTGCTCGATCCCGCGTTGATACATGATCAGTACCGGTGACGCGGATGCTCCGTCCGGACCACCACCCCCGGTCAGCAGGTAGGGCTCGGTGAAGAGGTTCGCACCCGTGACCGTCGCCAGCAGTACCACCAACGTCGTGGCCGGCCGTACGCCCGGGACCGTGACGTTCAGGAAGCGTTGCCAGCGCCCGGCGCCGTCCATCTCGGCCGCTTCGTACAAGTCTCCCGACACATTCTGCAGCGCCGCGAGGTACAGCAGGATGAAGAAGCCGAGCTGTTTCCAGGTGACATAGATCGCGACCGTAGGCATGGCCAACGACGAGTTCACCAACCAGGACGGGTCCGGTGCGAGCGGACCGAGGACTGAGTTGACCAAGCCGTTGGAGTTGAAGAGGAACAGCCAGACGCCGACAACAGCCACGCTGGCGGTCACATAAGGCACGTAGTAGCTGACCCGGAAGAACGTGCGCCAGCGGATCGCCGCGTTCAGCGCCGTGGCCAGGCCGATCGACAGGACGACGGTCAGCGGGACGTTGATCACCAGGAAGACCAGCACGTTCCCGAAGGCCCGCCGTACCGCCGGATCCGACAACACCGTCACGTAGTTGTCGAACCCGACGAACGGCCGGTCCACGATCGCCCCGGGCGCCGCGAAGAAGTAGTCGTGGAACGACATGTAGACCGCGAAGCCGAGCGGGTACGCGAAGACCGCCAGCAGGAACACGACGTACGGCGTGACGAACGCCGTGCCCACCGGATGATCGCCGAGGAGCTTCCTCATGACTGCTTGACGAGCTCGTCAATCTTCTGCGCGGCCCCGTCCAGGGCAGCGCCCGGATCCTGCTGGCCGAAGATGACGGACTTGGAGTAGGCGTCCCGGAACGTCTGCCAGATCGTGATCGAGTTCGGCACGTTCGGCACCTCGACCGTGCGGGAGGCCTGGTCGGCGAACACCTTGTAGTCCGGGTTCTTGGCGAAGTAGTCGGGGTACGTGCCCGCGACGTCCTTGCGCAGCGGCATCTGCCCGGTCAGCTGCAGGAACTTGCCGTCCTGATCCTTGCTCGTCGCGAACTTCAGCACGTCCGCGGCGGTCCCACGGTTCTTGCAGGCGGAGTACATCGCGACGTTCTTCGCGTCGCTGAAGGTGTGGATCTCCGACGCCGGCTTGCCCGACGAGGTCGGCACCGGTACGACGCCCCAGTCGACCTTCCCCTTGTACGTCGCGATCGCCCACGGACCCACGACCGCCATCGCGGCGGTGCCGTCCACGAACGCGTCACCGGTGTACTTCTCCGGCGACGCCAGCTTGTCGGCGTACATCGTCCGCCAGAACTGCGCGACCCACTTCCCCTCGTCGGAGTTGAACGTCGCCTTGCCATCGGCAACCAACTGCTTGCCGCCGCTCTCGGCCGCGTACAGCGGGTAGAAGTCGAACCAGGACTGGTAGAACTCGTTGCTCGGCGCCGGGTAGATCGCGAACTTCGCCGCCTTCGCCGCGACCACCTTCTTGGACGCCGTCAGGAAGTCGTCGTACGTCGTCAGCTGCGGAGTCGCGATGCCGGCCTTCGCGAACGCCTTCTTGCTGTAGAAGATCATCACCGGGTTCGACTTCCACGGCAGTTGGTAGTACTTGCCGTCCGGCGACTTGTACTGCTTCGCCACGTCACCCGACCGGTCCTCGATGTACGACGCGTCCAGCGGCACCAGACCACCCTGCTTCTGGAACTGTGACACCGACGCCGGCGACGTGTTGAAGATCAGGCACGGCGCGTTGCCGGCCGTGATCGCCGCGCCGATGACTTCCTCGGACGACTTCCCGGTCGGGATCTCCTGCGCGGTGATCTTCTGATCGGCATGCTCCGCGTTCCAGGCCGCGACCATCTGCTTGCCCCAGGCCACTTCCTCGGCGTTGTTCGAGTACCAGATCGAGATCGGCCCACGCGCCTTCGCGGCGGCGTCGGCATCACCAGAGCCGCCGCTACCACCACACGCAACGAGCGACCCGGTCAGCACCAGGGCCAAGAGTCCAGCTTGCACCTTCATGGGAATTCCTCCAGTTACACAGGGCCGGTCGAGCGTCGGACGACGAGTTGCGCGGGGGGCAGCTCGACATCGGGTACGTCGGACTCGCCGTCGACGACCCGGTTGAGGGTCTGGGCCGCCGCCTCGCCGAAGCGGAACGGGTCGGCGCGGACCGTGGTCAGGCCGGGATGCACGTACTCGGCGAGCTCGCTGTCGTCGAAGCCCGCCACGCTCAGGTCGTCCGGCACGGTCAGGCCGGCCGCCTGCGCCGCGCCGAGACCGGCGATCGCCATCCGGTCGTTGGCGTAGACGATCGCGGTCGGCGGCTTCGGCAGCGCGAGCAGCCGCCGGGTGGCCGCGATCCCGCCGGCCGCGGTGAAGTCACCGACCTCGACCGCGGCCGGCTCCAGACCGGCGGCCGCCAAGGTCTCGACGAGAGCTGTCGACCGAGCGGTGGCGTGGACGAATGCGGACGGACCAGCGACATGCGCGATCCGGGTGTGCCCGAGCTCGAGCAGGTGCTCGACCACGGCCCGGGTCCCCGGGCGGTCGTCCAACGTGACGGCCGGGAACGGCGACGTACCGTCCGGCCGGTTCAGCGTGACAGCGGGCAGGCCGAGCTCGACCAGCAGATCGATCCGCGGGTCGTCGTGCCGGAGGTCGGACAGCAGCACGCCGTCGACCCGCCCGTCGCCGGCGAGCCGCCGGTAACCGTCCTCCTCGGACTCCCCCGCGGTCACGACCTGTAGGACCAGGGCCTGTCCGCGCGTGGAGAGCACGCTCTCGACCCCGGCGATGAAGGCCGGGAAGAACGGGTCCGACGACAGCACGGCCGGGTCCCGGGTAATCACCAGACCGAGGGCGAACGCCTTCGAGACCGACAGCGACCGAGCCCGGTTGCTCGGCCGCCAGCCGAGCTCGTCGGCGGCCGCGAGGATCTTGTCGACAGTCGCCTGCGCCAGCCCGGGCCGTCCGTTCAGCGCGAACGAGACCGCGCCCTTGGACACCCCGGCACGCTGCGCCACATCTGCGATCGTCGGCCGCTTGCTCACGGAGATCCTCCATTTAAACCGGTTTAACCAGCATCTAAACCGGTTAAAACCCACACTGTCAAGACTTCGCTCGATTGCGCAGTACCGCAATCTCCGGCCAGTTCCGCGCACTCGTTTGCAGCCAAGTGCTTGACGGCACCGGCGCGCCCGGGTCTACCCTGGGTCGGCAGTGACGCACCCAGCCGGTAGCGGGCCAGCCAGTGGCACAGGCCCGAAGTCCGGTTTTCAGGCGCCAGGGCTCAGGTGAGGCCCGAGGCGGGGTCGCGTCCCCGGGACCGATGGAGCAATCGTGTCCAGACTCTCTCGCCGCCTTGTCGTCCTCACCGCGGCCGCCGCCCTCACAGTCACCGCCTCCGCCTCCGTGCTCACCCGAAGCCCCGCCGACGCGGCCGTGACGCTGCCGCCGACGCACGCCAAGTTCGACTACCAGATCGGCGGCGCGTACACGCCTCCCGCCGGCGTCCAGGTGGTCACCCGCGACCGCACCGCGGCCCCCGCCGCGGGCCTCTACAACATCTGCTACGTGAACGCCTTCCAGGTCCAGCCGGGCGAGGAGGGTCAGTGGGACTCCGACCTGCTGCTCCGCGACGCCAAGGGCAACGTGGTCATCGACCAGGACTGGGGCGAGGCCCTGCTCGACGTCCGGACGTCCGACAAACGGAACCGCGTCGCCGCCAAGGTCAACGGCTGGATCGACGGCTGCGCCGCCAAGGGCTACAAGGCGATCGAGCCGGACAACTACGACAGCTACACCCGCTCGAAGAATCTGCTCACCGCCGCGCAGGCCAAGGGGTACCTGACCCTGCTGGCCACCCACGCGCACTCGAAGAGCCTGGCCATCGCGCAGAAGAACACCGTCGAGCTGGCCGGTGACCGGCAGGCCGTCGGCCTCGACTTCGCGGTCGCCGAGGAGTGCGGCCAGTACAACGAGTGCGGTGACTACGTCGATGCCTTTGGCAACAACGTGATCGTGATCGAGTACACGAACAAGGGCCGTACTACGGCCTGCTCGCAGTACGGCAGCACGCTGACGATCGTGCAGCGTGACGTGGACGTCTCCGTCCCGGGTGACTCCGGGTACGTCCGCAAGACCTGCTGACCCTTCCTTCATCCCCCCGGCACTGGAGACCGCCATGTCTCAGCATGCTCGTACCCTGTCCCGCCGCGACGTCCTGCGCGCCGCGGCTGTCGCCGCAGCCGCCGCAGCCGCCGGTTCGCTGGCCGCGTGCGGCAAGAACGACGACCAGGGCGCAGATCCGAACGGCGTGGTCACGCTCGACCTCTGGCACGGCCAGGTCGACACCGGCAAGGCCGCGATCGACGCCCTGATCACTGCGTTCAACGCCGCCCACCCGAAGATCAAGGTGGTCGGCGGCGGGGGCGGGGTCACCGCGGACAGCATGCTGCAGAAGGTCACCGCCGGCTTGGCGGCGGGGTCCTACCCGGATATCGCGTACATCTTCGGGTCGGACCTCGCCAGCCTGACCAAGAGCCCGAAGATCGCCGATCTCACCGGTCAACTGAAGATCGACGACTACTGGCCGGCCGCCAAGGACGCGGTCAGCGTGAAGGGCAAGGTCCGGGCCGCGCCGGCCTTGCTCGACTCGCTCTGCGTGGTCTGGAACAAGAAGCTGTTCGCGGCGGCCGGTGTGCCGGCGCCGAAACCGGGCTGGACCTGGGACGACTTCACCGCGCTGTCGAAGCAGCTCACCAACCCGGCCAAGGGCATCTTCGGCACCGGCTGGCCGGGCGTCGGCGACGAGGACACGGTCTGGCGGATCTGGCCGATGATCTGGGACCTCGGGGGCGACGTCGTCAGCGGCGACGGCAAGAAGGTCGGCTTCGACCAGGTCGGTGAGAAGGCGCTGCAGACCCTCGACCGGCTGCGCACCGACAAGTCGCTGTACGTCGACCCGAAGCCGGGCAGCGAGCAGCTCTACCAGGTGTTCCTCGGCGGCCGGATGGCGATGGTTGCCACCGGCCCCTGGCAGCTCCCCGAGCTCAACGACAACAAGATCGACTACGGCGTCGTCCCGCTGCCGTCGTACTCCGGGAAGCCGGTGACGATCTCCGGGCCGGACACCTGGACCGTGTTCGACAACGGCAAGGCGAAGGTGCAGGCGGCCACCGAGTTCGTGAAGTGGCTGGCCGAACCCGCGCAGGACATCCAGTGGGACACGAAGGGCGGCAGCCTGCCGATCACGAAGGCGACCGCGGACCTACCGGCCTGGAAGAAGCACTCGAGCGAGACCACCGGGCTGGACGTGTTCGTGCAGGCGCTCGACACCGCGAAGGTGCGGCCGACGATCCCGCAGTACCCGCAGATCTCGCAGCACCTCGGGCAGGCGATCGCCGCTGTGCTGCTCGGGAAGCAGAGCCCGGCCGACGCGGTGAAACAGGCCGTTGACCAGTGCAACCAGGTGCTGGCGGTGCCGAACTGATGGCCAGCGTGGTCGGGACGTTCACCCTCGACCCACGGAGCAAGGCGGCCAAGCGGCGGGCGCGTGGCGAGGGTGCGACCGGGTGGGCGTTCGTCAGCCCGTCCGTGGTGATCATCCTCGGGCTCAGCGTCGTACCGGTGCTGTGGTCGTTGCTGCTGTCGTTCCAGGTGAACGATCTGGTCTCGCCGTCGGAGTGGGTCGGGCTGGCGAACTACCAGGCGCTGATGAAGGACCCGGCCTTCGGGTCGGCGGTCGCGCACACGTTGATCTACACGGTTCTCTACGTGCCGCTGAGCGTGGTCGCCGGGCTGGCGATCGCGATCGCGCTGGACCGGAAGATCGCGTTGATCGGGCTCTACCGAACCCTGGTGTTCGTGCCGTTCGTGGTGTCGGCGGCGGCGCAGGGCGTGCTGTTCTCGTTCGTGCTCGACCCGGAGTTCGGCGTGGCGAACTCGGTGCTGCACAAGGTCGGGCTGCCTGGGCAGGGCTTCTTCAGCGATCCCGGTCAAGCGCTCTACCTGCTGGTCGCGATCTCCTTGTGGAGCGGGACCGGGTTCTGCGTGATCGTCTACCTGGCCGGCCTGCAAGGGGTTTCGAGCGACCTGGTCGAGGCGGCGCGGATCGACGGCGCCGGCCGCTGGGGCGTACTGCGTCATGTCACGCTGCCGACGCTGACGCCGGTGTCGGTCTTCCTGCTGCTGTTCCAGACGATCAACGCGTTGCAGGTGTTCGACCTGGTCTTCGTCACCACGAAGGGCGGACCGCTCGGGTCGACCACGGTGATCGTGTACTTCATCTGGGAGAAGGCGTTCAAGGCGTTCACGGCCGGCTACAGCGCGGCGGCGGCGTACACCTTGGCGGTCGGGTTGCTGATCGTTGGCGTCGCCCTGCAGATCTACCGGCGAAGGGCGGCGGCGCGATGAAGAGATTCAGCGCCTGGCATTTCGTGCTCGCGCCGCTGGCGTTGCTGTTCGCGCTGCCATTGGTCTGGCTGCTGGTCAGCTCGGTGATGAGCAACGCGGAGATCAACCGGTTCCCACCGGCGCTGTGGCCGCACGCGATCAACCTCGGCGGGTACAAGTACGTGCTGGGGAACGCTCTGTTTCCGCGCTGGTTCCTGAACTCGTTCATCGTCTCCGCGGTCGCCGTGACCGCGAACCTGGTGCTCGGGACGCTCGGCGGGTACGCGTTCGCGCGGATCCGGTTTGCCGGGTCGAAGGTCGTGCTCGGGCTGATGCTCGCCACGATGGTGATCCCGTTCCAGCTGACGATGATCCCGACGTTCCTGGTGATGAAGGATCTCGGGCTGATCGACACGCTCGGCGCGCTGATCGTCCCGTCGCTGGTGACACCGCTGTCGGTGTTCCTGTTCCGGCAGTTCTTCGTCTCGCTGCCGCGCGAGCTCGAGGAGGCGGCCTGGATCGACGGGTGCGGGCGGCTGCGGATCCTGATCTCGATCGTGCTGCCGCTGGCCCGGCCGGCATTGAGCACGGTCGCCGTACTGACGTTCCTCGCCACCTGGAACGACCTGACCTGGCCGCTGATCGCGATCAACACCGACACGACGTACACCCTCCAGCTCGGGCTGACCACCTTCCAGGGCCAGCACCACACCCAGTGGGCCGCCGTGATGGCCGGCAACGTCATCACCGTGCTGCCGGTCCTGCTCGGCTTCCTCCTTGCCCAGAAGGCGTTCATCCGCTCGCTGGCCTCTACCGGACTCAAGGGCTGATATGACTTTCGACCTTCTCGTGATCGGTGACGCGAACCCTGACGTGGTGGTCGGGCCGGTCGCGCAACCGATCCTCTTCGGGCAGCAGGAACGGCTGGTTCCCTCCGGTTCGCTGGTGCTCGGCGGCTCGGCTTCGATCATGGCCTGCGGCGCGGCCCGGCTCGGACTGCGCGTCGCGTTCGCGGGCCGGGTCGGTGACGACGCGGCCGGCGAGTTCGTCCGTACGGCGCTGGCGTCGCGCGGAGTCAACGTCGACGCAGTGTTGACCGATCCGGCTCTGCCCACGCCGCTCACCACGATCCTCACCTCGGGCGACGATCGCGCCATCCTGACGTCGCCCGGATGTCTGCCCAGCACAGTGGCGGAGGATGTGCCGCGAGACCTGATCCGGTCCGTACGGCATGTGCATGCGGGCTCGTTCTATCTGCTGCCCGAGTTGGCAGTCGGCCTGGCCGGAATCTTCAAGGAGGCCAAAGCCGCCAAGGCGACCACCTCACTCGACCCGAACGACGACCCGGCGGGCCGATGGGACCGGATGGTTCTCGATCCGATCCTGCGCGTCACCGACTACTTCCTCCCCAACGCCGCCGAGGCTCTCGCCCTGACCGGCCATCACTCCGTGGTGGACGCCGCCGGCATCCTGGCCCGTCGTGGTCCGCTCGTCGTGGTGAAGAACGGCGCGGAGGGCGCTCTTGCCCACAACGGTTCGAGGGTCATCACCGCACCGGCGGTGAAAGTGGAGGCGGTCGACACCGTCGGCGCAGGTGACAGCTTCGACGCCGGCTGGGTGGCCGCCGTACTCAAGGGCATGAAACCCGACCGCGCCCTGGCGATCGCCGCCGCCTGCGGTTCGCTCTCCACCCGCGCCGCCGGCGGGACCGCGGCCCAACCGACCTGGGAAGAAGCGACAGCATGACGACGATTGCGTTCATCGGCGCGGGCAGCGTGGTGTTCACGCAAGGCCTGCTCGCCGACCTGTTCGACCTCGACCTCGGTCCGCTGCACATCGCGTTGCACGACATCGATCCGGAGCGGCTCGACACCGCCGCGGCGGCTGCGGCGTACCTCGCTCAGGACCGTCCGGTGCGGATCACCGCCCACCTCGAACGGCGCGCAGCGCTCGACGGCGCCGACTTCGTGATCAACATCGTGCAAGTCGGGATGAATGCGGCGACGCAGCTCGATTTCGAGCTCCCCGCCCGCTACGGCGTCCGCCAGACCATTGGCGACACCCTCGGTGTCGGCGGCGTCTTCCGCGCCCTGCGCACGTACCCGGTACTGCGCGGCCTCGCCGAGGACATCGCCGCGGTCTGTCCCGACGCCTGGCTGCTCAACTACACGAACCCGATGGCGATGAACGTCTGGTACCTGAAGGCCCTCGGCGTACGGAACGTCGTCGGCCTCTGCCACTCGGTCTACTGGACCATGCAGGGCCTCTCCGACCTGGTCGAAGTCCCCTACTCCGACGTCACCTACCAGGCGGCCGGCGTCAACCACCAGTCCTGGGTACTGCGCTTCGAGCGCGACGGCGAGAACCTGTACGACCGGCTGGACGCGGCGATCGCCAACGACCCCGAACTGCTCCGCCGGGTCCGCGTCGACATGTACAGTCGGCTCGGCTACTACCCGACCGAGACCAGCGAGCACTCCGCCGAGTACGTTCCGTGGTACCTCAATCATGCGTCCGAGGTCGATCGTCTCCGGCTGCCGATCGGCGCCTACCTCGGCATCGTCGCCGAGAACCTCGCGTCCTACGAGCAGACCCGGGTGGCGCTCAAGTCCGGCGAGCCGCTGTCCGTAGATCCCACGATGGAGTACGCACCGCAAATCATCCACAGCATGGTCACCAACACGCCTCGCACCATCTACGCCAACGTCCCGAACCACGGCCTGATCCCCAACCTGCAGTCCGGGGCTACGGTCGAGGTCCCTTCCCTGGTTGACGGTTCGGGCGTGCAACCCACTGCAGTCGGTGCGCTGCCGGCACAGTGCGCCGCGCTCAACCGCTCCTATTTGAACGTCTGCGAACTGGTGGTGAAGGCAGCAATCGAACAAGACCCGCTGGCCATCCGCCAAGCAGTCATGATGGACCCGGCCACCGACCTCCCGGTCGAGCAGATCTGGGACCTGTGCAACGACCTAGTGCTTGCTCACAGCAACTACTTGGACCCGTCGCTGAGGGCGGCCCTCAAGTAGTCCCGGTACGTCGCGAACCCGGCGACGACCTCGGCCGCAGTCGGCTGATCGGTCAGCGCCCCGACGCCCTGGCCCGCGTAGATCGATGCGCGGGCCGGGTCGGCGGCCTTCGTGCCGTCCACGTAGTCGGCGTGTCCGGCGTCGTCCGCCTTCAGCTCCTGCTCGCGGCCTTCCCAGCGGTCGAAGTACGCGTTCCGCAGCGCCCGTCCGCCGAACTCGTCCGGCCAACCAGCGCGCGACGCCGCGTCGAACACCGTCCCGTAGACGGTGTCGGTCTCGTCCGCCGCGATCACGCGCTCGCGCACCGGCTCCGACGTCAGCGCCTCGACGCAGGTGAGGAACGCAGTACCGATCCAGCCACCCGCGGCGCCGGCTGCCAGGACAGCGGCCAGTCCGCGCGGGCCTGAGATTCCGCCGCCGGCAAGCACCGGAAGGTCGGTCAGGTCGAGGATTGCCTGCAGCAACGGCAGCGTGCCCACTGCGTTGCGGCCATGTCCGCCGGCCTCCGCGCCGCGGGCGACGATCACGTCCACCCCGGCGTCGACCGCCTCGCGCGCATCCGCAACCGTCCCGGCCTGGGTGGCTACGGTGATGCCCGCATCCTGGAGCGCCCGGACGTACGGCGCGAAGTTCCCGAAGCTCAACGAAACCAGGTCAGGCTTCAGCTCCAGCACAGCGTCCAGATGCTCGGGACGCTTGGTCACAGACCACGCCATCAACCCGATACCCCAGGGCTTCCCGCCCGCCGCGGCGATGGCGCCCTCGGTCCGGATCCAGTCAGCGGTCACCGCAGAGCCGGCGCCGAGCATGCCGAGCCCACCCGCGGCCGAGATTGCCGCGGTCAGCTTCCCGCCGCTGACGTTGGCCATGGGCGCACCCACCAGGGGCACGCCCAGGCCGAACTTCTCCGTCAGCCACATCTCAGAACTTGTACACGTCCGACTGCGGGTCGCCGTGGCACCGCTTGTACTTCTTGCCCGAGCCGCACGGGCACGCGACGTTACGCGGCGTACCGGCGTACATCAACGAGCCCTCGTCGACCGCTTCCTCGCGCTGGGCCACCTCGTCGTCGCCGTCGATGCTCGGCGCCGAGTACGACAACCGCTGCGGGCGGCTGTCACCGGTCAGGCCCTTGGCCCGTAGCCGCGGCGTGTCCCGCGGGCGTACTTCGTCCTGCGGGCGCGCCTCGTCCCGGCCGGGGAACTCGGCGACCGGTGCGCCCGGGGTGAGGATGTCCTCGATCCGGCGGCCGGCCAGGCTGTTCTCGTCGGCCAGCTCGGCCTCGGAGGCGAGCTCCATCTCGGCCCGCATCGCCTCCAGGTCGACCTCGACGTTGAAGATGAAGCCGACCGACTCCTCCTTGATCGACTCCATCATCGAGGCGAACATGTCGTAGCCTTCGCGCTGGTACTCGACCAGCGGGTCGCGCTGCGCCATCGCGCGCAGGCCGATGCCCTCACGCAGGTAGTCCATCTCGTACAGGTGCTCGCGCCACTTGCGGTCCAGCACGCTCAGCACGACCCGGCGCTCCAGCTCGCGCATCGCGTCCTCGCCGAGCAGCTCCTCGCGCCGCTCGTACGCCGCGGTGGCGTCCTCGAGGAAGCGCTCGACCAGGAAGTCCTGGGTCAGGCCGGCCTTCTCGCCACCGGCCTCCTCGATCAGCAGCTCCTCGGTCAGCTCGGTCTGGTACAGCGTCCGCATCGCGGTGAACAGCGCGTCCAGGTCCCAGTCCTCGGCGAAGCCGTCGGCGGTCGCGCCCTGCACGTAGCCGGTGACGGTCTCCTCGAGCATGTCCTGCACCTGGTCGCGCAGGTCGGCGCCCTCGAGCACGCGGCGGCGCTCGTCGTACACGACGTGGCGCTGCCGGTTCATCACGTCGTCGTACTTGAGGATGTTCTTCCGGGTCTCGAAGTTCTGCGCCTCGACCTGGCCCTGCGCGGAGGCGATCGCCTTCGTGACGACCTTGTTCTCCAGCGGCTGGCTGTCGTCGTTGTTGCGCGACATCGCCCAGTCGACCATCTCACGCTTGAACAGGCGCATCAGGTCGTCCTCCAGCGACAGGTAGAACCGGGACTTGCCCGGGTCGCCCTGACGGCCGGCGCGACCGCGGAGCTGGTTGTCGATCCGGCGCGACTCGTGCCGCTCGGTGCCGAGGACGTAGAGGCCGCCGAGCGCGCGGACCTCCTCCTGCTCCTCCTTCACCTGCTTCTCGAACTGCTCCAGCAGCGCCGGGTACTCCGACTCGTACTCCTCGACGTCCTCCGCCGGGTCGAGCCCGCGGGCCCGCAGCTCCTTGTCGGCCAGGAACTCCGGGTTGCCACCGAGGATGATGTCGGTACCACGACCGGCCATGTTGGTGGCCACCGTGACCGCGCCCTTGCGGCCGGCCTCGGCGACGATCGCGGCCTCGCGCGCGTGCTGCTTCGCGTTCAGCACCTCGTGCTTGATGTTCTCCTTGAGCAGCTGCCGGGACAGCCGCTCGGATTTCTCCACGCTGGTGGTGCCGACCAGGATCGGCTGCCCGGTCGCGTGCACCTCGACGATGTCCTTGACCACCGCGTCGAACTTGGCGTCCTCGGTGCGGTAGATCAGGTCCGGCTCCTCGACCCGGATCATCGGCTTATTGGTCGGGATCGCGACCACGCCGAGCTTGTAGACCTTGGAGAACTCGTTGGCCTCGGTCATCGCCGTACCGGTCATGCCGGCCAGCTTGCTGTAGAGGCGGAAGTAGTTCTGCAGGGTGATCGTCGCGAGGGTCTGGTACTCCTCCTTGATCTCCACCTTCTCCTTGGCCTCGATGGCCTGGTGGAGACCCTCGTTGTACCGCCGGCCGTGCAGCGTGCGGCCGGTGTGCTCGTCGACGATCAGCACCTCTTCCTCGCCCGGGCCGCCGACGACGACGTAGTCCTTGTCCCGGTGGAAGAGGTCCTTGGCCTTCAGCGCGTTGTTCAGGTAGCTGATCAGCGGGGTGTTGGCCGACTCGTACAGGTTGTCGATCCCGAGCCGGTCCTCGACCTTCTCGATCCCGCGCTCGAGGATCGCGACCGTGCGCTTCTTCTCGTCGACGTCGTAGTCGGCGACCCGGCGCTTGGTCTCATCGATCTCGTGGTCGGTGATCCGCGGGTTCTTCCGCTTCAGCTCGGCCTCGTCGGCCAGCGTCCACGCCTTCAGCTTGTTCGCGACCTGGGCCATCTCGACATACCAGCGCTGCGAGTCCTCGGCCGGGCCGGAGATGATCAGCGGGGTCCGGGCCTCGTCGACCAGGATCGAGTCCACCTCGTCCACGATCGCGTAGTTGTGCTCGCGCTGGACGCAGTCCTCGATGCTGCCCGCCATGTTGTCGCGCAGGTAGTCGAAGCCGAACTCGTTGTTGGTGCCGTAGGTGATGTCCTTGGCGTAGGCCACCCGGCGCTCGGCCGGCGACATCTCCGGCAGGATCACGCCGTAGTCGAGGCCGAGGAAGTGGTACACCCGGCCCATCCACTCGGCCTGGTACTTGGCCAGGTAGTCGTTCACCGTGACCACGTGCACGCCCTTGCCGGACAGCGCGTTCAGGTACGTCGGCAGCGTGCCGACCAGCGTCTTGCCCTCACCGGTCTTCATCTCGGCGATGTTGCCGAGGTGCAGCGCGGCGCCACCCATGATCTGGACGTCGTAGTGGCGCTGGTGCAGCGTCCGCTTGGCCGCCTCCCGGACCACCGCGAAGGCCTCCGGGAGCAGCTGGTCGAGGGACTCGCCGTTCTCGTGCCGCTGCTTGAACTCCGCGGTCTGGCCGCGCAACTCCTCGTCGGACATGTTGACGAAGTCGTCCTCGATGGAGTTGACCATCTTCGCGATGCCCTGCAGTTGGCGGAGGATCTTGCCCTCACCGATCCGCAGAACCTTGTCGACAACCTTCATGACGGGAGTTCTCTCCTTGCTGCTGAAACCTGGGATGCGGCCAACGCCGACAGGGCACGCCGGCTCCCTGGGAAGGGCGTGCGTCCCCCATCGTACGGGGCCGGGTGTGCCAAGCCACGCGCGCAGCGTGCCTCTGTGGATGTCGGCGCCCCGTTGAACCCACGCTCAGGCGGCCGGAAAAGTTCCCGTTGCCACGTCAGGAACCGCGCAGAGCGTCACTGAGCGCTGGCGAAAGGTCACCACCGCCGGCCACCCGGACCTGGTCCAGCCCGAGCCAGTCGGCCAGCTGGATCAGCTCGGCGGCCAGCTCCTCCGCCGTCTCCACCGGCGCCTTGGGCTCCGCGTGGGCCGACTGGACGAGCAGCACGCCGCCGGTCCGGTCCGCCTTGAGGTCGACGCGGGCGACCAGGCGGTCGCCGAGCAGGAACGGGAGCACGTAGTACCCGTGGATGCGCTTCTCGGCCGGGACGTAGATCTCGATCCGGTACCGGAAGTCGAATAGCACCTCGGTCCGGGTCCGCTCGAAGACCAGCGAGTCGAACGGGCTGACCAGCGCCCGGGCATTGACCCGCCGCGGCAGCCGCGCGTCCTTGTGCAGGTACGCCGGGCGCTTCCAGCCTTCGATCTGGACCGGCAGCAGCTCCCCCTCCTCGACCAGCTCGGCGATGGCCTGCAGCGTCGGCTCCGGTGCGGTCCGGAAGTAGTCCCGGAGGCACTGGGCGGTCGCCACCCCATGCGCCTGCGCGGCGATCGACACCAGCCCCCGGTGCGCCTCCGCCACGGTCGGCGTCGGCGTGGCGAGCACGCCGGCGGGCAGGACCCGCTCGGGTACGTCATACATCCGCTCGAACTGCTGGTTGCGCCGGGCGACCGTGATCTCGCCGGCGAAGAACAGGAACTCGAGGGCGCGCTTCACGTCCGACCAGTTCCAGCCCCAGTTGTCCTTGGTGCGCTCGACGTCGTCGTCGATCTCGCGGGCCGTCAGTGGACCGTGGTCGCGGACGTCGGCCAGCACCTGCTTGAGCAGGTCGGGCCGCTCCTTGGCGATCGACCGCGGGCCACCCCAGGCCTCGGTGGTGGCGCGGGCCATCCGCCAGCGCATCAGCGGGTGCGTCTCGACCGGGATCAGCGACGCCTCGTGCGCCCAGTACTCCACCAGCCGCCGCGGGGCCTTGCCGGCGGCGCGGTCGAGCAGGTCCCGCGGGTACGGCCCGAGACGCGAATACAGCGGCAGGTACTGCGTCCGGCTCAGCACGTTGACCGAGTCGATCTGGATCAGCTTGATCCGCCCGAGCACCCGCTGCAGCGCCCGCATGTCCGGCACACCCTTGGGCCGCGGATCCATGAAACCCTGCGCCGCCAACCCGATCCGCCGCGCCTGAGCCGTCGACAACACTTGCGTACTCACCCCCAGAATTCTGCCGGGCCCCTCCGACAGAAACCGATCACGGCTGGTTCCTGGGCGGCGTGCCGATCACGATCGCCGCCTGGACGGCGGCCGAGACGATGGCAATCATTTCGCCCGCGAGCACCAGGTCCGACCAGAGGGCCTCGCTGTTCTCCCACCCGCTGAACAGCAGCACGACCGCGCAAAGGTAGACCGCCGCGGACAGGGCCAGCCAGACGCTCCGGCGCCGGATTGCAAGCACCGCGAACAAGACCGGGCTACCGAACCCGAACGTCACCAGGGGAACGACCGCACCACCCAACTGTGCCCAGACAGACGCCCTGGCTCGACGGGTAGGCCGCAGGCGTGGCATCGGCGGCAAGGGCGGTCGCGCCGGGAGGGCCTGTCGCTGGATGGCGCGGGGTGGCAGGGAGTGGAGGGACGGGTCGGAGCGAACCATGCGCTCCCGCAGGTCGTACAGGGCTGCTGAGGGCTCCCTGCCGGTGGTGCGGAACAGGAGCTCACGGTAGTTCTCGTACTGGAACAGAGCATCCTGCTGCCAGCCAAGGCTGTAGAGAGCGATCATCACGGCCGTGCGCAGGCGCTCTCGCAGGGGGAACTCGACCACCGCCGCCATCAGGTCCCGCAGGATCAGCTGCGGCCGGTTCGCGTCCAGCTCGGCGCCGAACAGTTCCTCGAGCACCTCGGCCCGCAGGTCCTGCAGGCGCTCGCGCGCCGTGGCGAAGCCCGGGCCGTCCAGTCCGGCCAGCGGCTGACCGCGCCACCGGCCGAGGGCCGAGCGGATCTCCCTCGACGCCTCGTTCGGGCGCCCCTCGGCGCGGAGCTTGCGCGTCGTCTCCAGGCTGTCCTCGACGACAGTCACGTCCAGCTCGGTCCGGCGCACCTGGAGGACGTACCGGCGGTCGGGGGTCGTGGTCAGCTCTCCGTCGCTGGCGGCCTCACGGTGTGGGTCGACCAGGTCGCGCACCTCGCGCACGAGCGTGCGCAGCTGCTGCGGGCCGTCGTCGGGTGTGTCGTAGCCCCAGACCGCCACGAGCAGGTCGGCGATCGACACCGGGGCGTTCGCGTGCAGGACGAGAGCGGCCAGGACCCGCCGGTGCCGGTCGGTACCCAGGTCCAGGAGTACTCCGTCCTGGAAGACGGCCAGCGGGCCGAGGACGCGGTAGCGCAGTACCGGAGCAGGTAGTTGCATCGATTCCTCCCACCGGACCAGTCCAGAAAATGCTAAGCGCGCGGTGGGGGCATAACTCTGGTGTTACCGCAAGTGGGAGGTGTGCTACGGAGTGTGTTCGGGAGAGGCTCCCGGGGAGGTCGCCCGCCCGCGCGGCCCCTAGGAACCTGGAGTGAGGCATGACAGGAAGAAAGCAGCTGGTGCGCGCTGTCGTCGCGGCCGGTGCACTGACCGCGGCGTCCCTCGGTGCGGTGGCCGTCGCCGGCTCTGCGTCGGCCGCGCAGTCGCCCGACGTACCGAAGACCCGGATCGTCGGCGGCACCGTCGCGCACACCGCGGACTCGCCGTGGGCCGTGGCCCTCAACAACAGCGGCTCGCCCTCGCCGAGCGGCCAGTGGTGCGGCTCGACGCTGGTGAAGGCGAACAAGATCCTCACGGCCGCGCACTGCGCACAGGAGGCGGTTGCCACCTACACCGCGATCCAGGGGCGCGACGTGCTCACCCAGACGGGTGGCAAGGAGTCCAAGGTCAGCAGCATCTGGGTAGACCCGGAGTACGGCAAGCAGCCGGGACATGATGTCGCCGTACTCACGCTGGCGACACCGTTCGACGGCGTGCCCACGCTGGCGCTGGAGACGGACAAGGCGGCCGACACGGCCGGTGCTGCGTCGGTCGTCTTCGGCTGGGGCTCCACGGAGGGCACCGGACCGGAGGACACCTTCCAGAAGGTCGACGTACCGGTGCTGGGCGACGCGTACTGCGAGAAGGCGTACGCCAGCCAGGGATACACGGCCGACGGCGAGATCTGCGCCGGCTACGAGGCCGGCGGCAAAGACTCCTGCCAGGGCGACTCCGGCGGCCCGCTGGTCCTCAACGGCCGCCTCTTCGGCGTCGTCTCCTGGGGCGTCGGCTGCGCGGACGCCGGCAACCCAGGCGTGTACGCCGAGGTCGCCACCTACGCCACGGAGCTGCAGCAACAGATCGACAGCTGAGCACCTCTTGCAGGGGAGAGGGAGAAGGGGCCGGGCAGTTCACCGAACTGCCCGGCCCCTTCGGGTGCTCCTCCCGGGGTCTAGACGGCCAGGCGGATCACGCCGTAGTCGTAGCCGCGCCGGCGGTAGACGACGCTCGGCTGGTTCTCGTCGGCGTCCACGTACAGGTAGAAGTCGTGCCCGACCAGCTCCAGCTCGTAGAGCGCCTGGTCCAGGGTCATCGGCTTGGCGGTGTGGGTCTTCTCGCGCATGACCAGCGGGCCGTCGCCGGTGACCAGCAGCGAGCCGTACTTGTGCGTGGCCACCTCGTCCTCGGTGGCTGGTTCCTCCACTACAGGTGCGTTGCCGTTGATCGGCTGCTTCGCGTTCACGTGCCGAAGGCCCTCCGGCGCTCGCTCGCCACGGTGCACCCGGCGGCGGTCGGCCGCCTTGCGGACCTGGGCGCGGAGACGGTCCAGGCAGACGTCGAACGCTGCGGTCTTGGTCTCACCGCACGCTTCGGCGCGGACCACCGGACCCTTGGTGTACATGGTGAGCTCGACACGCATCGCCCGGTCGTGCTGTCGCGGGTTCTTTTCCTGACTGACTTCCACTTCGCACCGCAGTACCCGGTGATCGACCTTCTCGATCCGTTCGAGTTTTTCCTCGACGTACTGCCGGAAGCGGTCACTGACCTCGCAGTGATGACCCTTGACAACGACGTCCACGGAAACCTCCATCGATCGGCGACTTCTTTTACGTTTCCGGACCCCCGTCGGAGTTACCCGTGCTTCGCCGGTTGCGGTTGGGGCGCCCGAAACGAGAACACCCGCCATCGAGCCGGTCGGACTCCGCGGCCAGGAATCCGGCTGATCCGGTCCTGCGCCACTTCACTGCCCGACAAGCCCGTGCGGGTGTCATAGGCCAACGCTAGTCGGCTTCGGCGAAAACCGGTAGGGAAGTTCTCATGAACCAGACGGTGAACGCCGCCGGGTGGCCGCCAGCACGGCGCAGCCGAGGACCGGGATTCCCCGGGATTCCAAGGCGCGGCACGCCTCCGCGAGCGTGGAACCGGTGGTGATCACGTCGTCGACCAGCAGGACCGGCTGATCCGTCAGCGTTTCAGCCCAGCGCGAACGCGCCGCGAAAGCCCCGGCCAGGTTGGCGGTACGCCGTTCCGCGGACAGCCCGGCCTGGTCGTCGGGACGCCGTGCGACGTGCAGCGCGGACGCCCGGCGGGCGTCGATCCCCTGTCTGCGCAGGGATCGCACGGCGGCCTTGGTGATCCGCGTCAGCGGGTCGTGGCCGCGCTGCCGGACCGTCGTCCGCGACGACGGCACCGGACACAGCCAACCGGCCCGCCGGTCGCCGAGAGCCGCGCGGACGGCCGTGGCGAGCACCTCGCCGAGCGGCCGGGCGAGGGCGTAGCGGGCGTTTTCCTTGTGCGCCAGGATCAGCCGCCGGAGCTCCTCGCCGTACGGCGCGGCCGCGGTCGGTGGCGCCAGACCTACCGGCGACGGGTCCGGCCAGGCACGGAACGGAGTCAAGGTTCGCAGTAGCTCTCGGCAACCACCACAGAGCGTGACGCCGGGCCGGTCGCAGCCCGCGCAGCGTCCACCCAGCACGAGGTCCACGAACGCGTCCCGGGCGGCCACCGCACCCACGATCCGCGATCCTGGTGCCGCCCGGCAACCGGATCGGCCCGAGCCTGTGGACAACTCAGCCCGGGTAGGTGGGGATGACCGTGGGGCCGGTGCCGTCGGGTTCCATCGAGACCCAGGACAGGTCGCGGCTGAGCCAGTGCACGTGCCCGTCCTTGTCCTGGATCACCGGCAGCGTGTCCTGGTTCGTGTTCGACGCTACGCGGGTGGCGACGAAGTCCTGCGACGACCCCGGTAGCTGCTGCAGCTTGGAGCCGTCCTGGTTCACCTGCCACGCCTGCCGGACCGCGCTCTGCACCGGCGCGGTGGTGGTACCGATGACGAGGATGCCCAGCTTGTTCCAGGCCGCGTCGGTGATGTCCTTCAGCTGCAGCCGGAGCGGACGGAACTGGCCGAGCTGCACGTTCTTGGTGCCGATCACCGGTTGGACGGTCCCGGTCTCGACGTACGTCGACTTCTTGCCGGACTTCGACCGCATCACCAGCAGTGCCCGGACCCCGTCCGGTGCCATCCGCAGGACGAGTGGGGCGTCCCCCTTGAAGTCGACCGCGACCGGGCTGAGGTTCCCGTCCCGGCCGCGGACCCGCAGCCGCGGCTTGGAGCTGTCGGCGTGGTCGAGGATCCACAGGTTGTCCTGGGCGTCGTACGTCGGTGTCAGGGTCCTGCCCTCGACCGGGATCCGCTTGACCTCGTCCGGCTTGTCGGTCGAGTCCAGGCGGGCGTACGCGACCACCTCGTCGCCGTCGGAGTTGGTGGTGACGATCGCACCGGAGTCGCCGCGCAGGTTCACCGCGAAGGACTCGGCGGTGTAGTCGTGCAGCTGGCTGGAGAGGAGCGGTTGCGCGGCGATGTTGGACGCCCCGTCCAGGCCCTGGATCCGCTGCACCTTGCCGCCCTGCAGGCCGTAGAGGTTGGTGAGCGAGCCGGCCGGGGCGGTCGGGTCGTACTGGTTGAAGTCGGAGAACGGCAGGATCTCCGGGTCGTCCGGCAGCAGCGGTGCGCCACTGACAGTGATCTTGGCCCGCAGACTGATCTGGTTCAGCGTCCAGACGATCTGCGCCGCCAGGAAGTGTCTGTCCTGGTCCCGGAGCGACCCTGCGGCGTCGTTGAGCGCCACGGTCGCGACACCGAGGTCCACCGGGACCGACACCTGCACTTCGGTGCCCGGTGGTGCCAGCGAGATCACACCGTTCCCCAGGCGGCTGGTGGGGCCCTTCAGTAGCTCCTGGATCAGCTGGGTGGCCGCCTGGCCCGGTGACAGGTTCAGCGGCAGGTAGACCGGGTCGGGGACCAGCATGCCCAGGCTGGGGTTGAAGAAGAACAGGTCCCGGGACGCGAGCTTCAGGTCCACCTGGTTGCTGCCCAGCATCGCGCCGGCCGGTGCGGAGTCGACCCGGAGCTGCCCGTCCACCTTCTTGATCTTGAAGAAGAAGTCGGCGCGCTCCCCCGGCGCGGCCGGGATCCACTCGCCGCGCTCGTCGATGGTGGCGATCTTGGGGGCCGTCAGCTGGATGCCGTTGCCCTTCTTGGCGAGCTGGTCGGGCTGCTGCTCGTAGACGATGGTCTGCGCCTCCGGGTGCCAGTTGGCCGCTGCCTCCGGGGTCATGTACAGCTTGGCCTGGTCGAACGCCTGCGAGTCCGACATGGCCTCCAGGAAGCCGCTCACGATCCCATTGGCATCGCTGCCCGGGCGCGGGGGCTTGGCCTCGACGCCGACGCCACCCAGCTCCGGCGCCAGCCCTTGCCGGCTGCCGCTGCGGATGGTGCCCTTCGTCGGTACGGTCGCACACCCTGCGAGGAGCAGGAGAGCCACCAGCACGGCCACGAGCCGCCTCACCGGTCCTCACCACCGTTCAGCTTCTGGTACGGCGCTCCGACGTCGACCAGGTCGGTGATGACCCGAGCGGCGTCCGCGGGCCGGGCCGGCAGCGGCGAGCCGGTCAGTGTCACGTCCGGCCGGCGCGGCAGCGTCAACCGGAAGTACGCGCCCTCGCCAGGCGATCCCCACGCGTCCAGCCGGCCGCCGTGCAGCCTGGCGTCCTCCAGCGCGATCGACAGACCGAGGCCGGTGCCACCGGTGGTCCTGGCCCGGGCCGGGTCGGCCCGCCAGAACCGGCTGAACACCATCTCGGCCTCCTCCGGCCGGAAGCCGATCCCGTGGTCGCGGACGGCCACTGCGGCGGCATCGTCGTCGTACGCCGTGCTGATCCGGATCGGGAGGCCCTCGCTGTGCTCGATGGCGTTGCCGATCAGGTTGCGCAGGATCCGCTCGATCCGGCGGGCGTCCACCTTGGCCCGGCACGGCACGGGCATGTCCAGCACGACCTCGCAGCCCTTGCGGCCGAGCAGGGTCTCGTGGTTCTCCAGGACGCGGGTGACGATGTCGCGCAGGTCCACGTCCTCCAGGTCGAGCGCGGCCGCCCCGGCGTCGAACCTGCTGATCTCCAGCAGGTCGGCGAGCAGCTCCTCGAACCGGTTGAGCTCGTTCTGCAGGAGCTCGACCGAGCGGCGGCTGATCGGGTCGAACTGGTCCCTGGTCTCGTGCAGCAGGTCCGCGGCCATCCGGACCGTGGTCAGCGGCGTCCGCAGCTCGTGCGACACGTCGGAGACGAACCGCCGCTGCAGCCGGGACAGCTCCTCCAGCCGGCGGATCTGCCGCTGCAGGTTGCTGGCCATCTTGTTGAAGGAGACGGCCAGGCGGGCCAGGTCGTCGGTACCGCGGACCTGCATCCGTTCCTCGAGCTTGCCGGCCGCCAGCCGCTCGGCGATCCGCCGAGCCATCCGGACCGGCGTGACCACCTGGCGGGTGACCAGCCAGGCCACCGCACCGAGCAGGACGATCAGCAGCAGACCTGCGGTCACCAGCGCGCGCTGGACGACGTCGAGCGTGTCCTGCTGCGCGGTGAGCGGGAAGAGGAAGTACACGGCGTACCGCTCGTTGGTGGCGGGGATGCGGAGCTGTGAGCCGATCACCAGACCGGGCACGCTCGGGGCGTCGCGGTAGTTGATCTCCGTGTAGGTGTCGTACAGCTTCGAGTCGTCGGTCATCACCGAGGCCGTCAGCGCCTGCGGGATCGAGTTGCTGTCGACCAGTCCGGTGTAGCGGATCGCGTTGGACGCGGACTTGTCCGTCGGCACCAGCACGACGTCGTACAGACCCGGCCGGTTGGTGCCCAGGACCAGCTCGGACAGCTCCTGGTTGATCGTGTTCTTGCCGGCGGCATTGATCGTGTTGGACAGCTGGGTCAGCTGCGCCAGCGCCTCGGCCTGGGCGCTGTCCCGGCGTGACTCGAGCACGCCGTCGGTGACCTGGCTCATCATCACCCAGCCGACCAGGATCAGCACCAGCGTCGACATCAGCAGGGTGCCGGTGACGATCCGGGCCTGGATGGAGCGGCGCCAGATGTCCGGCCAGTGCTTGGGGTGCGTCCGCCAGAGCGGCTGCGGGTAGGCAGGCCAGTCCGCCGCGGCGGCGGTCAGCTCCAGCTCGGTCCCGCGGGACTCGGTCCCGTGCTCCTCCGGCGGGACCGTGGGCTGCTGCGCCGGACCGGGGGTCGTGCCGGTGACCGGCTCGTCGGCCGGTCCGTCAGCAGCCTGCGACTCTTGGCCGCGTCCGTACTCGATCAGTCCGCACCCGCCTTGTAGCCGACCCCGCGCACCGTCACCACGATCTCCGGGTGCTCCGGGTCCTTCTCGATCTTGGACCGCAGCCGCTGGACGTGTACGTTCACCAGCCGGGTGTCGGCCGCGTGCCGGTAGCCCCAGACCTGCTCCAGGAGCACCTCACGGGTGAACACCTGCCACGGCTTCGAGGCCAGGCAGACCAGCAGGTCGAACTCCAGCGGCGTGAGCTGAATCGTCTCACCGGCCCGCTTCACCGAGTGGCCGGCCACGTCGATGGTCAGGTCCCCGATGGTCAGCGACTCCGGCCCGGGCTCGTCCATCCGGCGCAGCCGGGCCCGGATCCGGGCCACCAGCTCCTTCGGCTTGAACGGCTTGACCACGTAGTCGTCCGCACCGGACTCCAGGCCCAGCACCACGTCCACGGTGTCGCTCTTGGCGGTCAGCATCACGATCGGTACGCCGGACTCGCCCCGGATCGCCCGGCAGACGTCGATCCCGTCCATGCCGGGCAGCATCAGGTCGAGCAGCAGCAGGTCGGGCTTGAACTCCCGGAACGCCGGTACCGCCTTGTCACCGGTCGCACACAGATAGGTGTCGTAGCCCTCGTTGCGCAGCACGATGCTGAGCATCTCCGACAACGCGGTGTCGTCGTCGACGATGAGGATGCGGCCCCGCATCGTCCGGTTACCGTCTGCCACGCCCTACTCCTTGCCGTCCGATCGGTGTGCGGCCGGCGGGTGCCTGCCGTACGCACTACGGATAGTGTCCCATTCCCCGGGTAGTGCACACGCCGGATCGCCGTATGACCCCGGGTTTGGGCTGTGATCATGGTGCACTGCGGGGGTTCACCACAACTCACGCACCAGCCGG
Organism: Kribbella sp. NPDC026611; assembly: GCF_040638345.1. Lineage (NCBI taxonomy): Bacteria > Bacillati > Actinomycetota > Actinomycetes > Propionibacteriales > Kribbellaceae > Kribbella > Kribbella sp. NPDC026611. The sequence continues at coordinate 295,874 of NZ_JBEZYC010000008.1, read as the reverse complement.
TACGACGGTTCACCCCCGAAGGAGGGTAGTCAGTGGCCGACGGGGACATCTCTCTGTACGAGGACATGGCCAACGAGCCGCTCCGCCCGTGGCTGCCCGCCGACCTGCTCGACAACGCCGCCCGGACCATCTCCGACAACAAGACGATCATGCTCGGGCTTCCGGTGCTGGCCGGTATCTCCCTGGTCGCGGTCCAGGCCGCTCTGACCGAGGTCGCCGTACCAGGTGGGCTCAGCGGGTTCTTCGGTGCGGACGACCCGTTCCAGCAGGCCGGTGCGGCGTTGCTGCTCACGTACGGCGTGCAGCTCGTGCTGTTCTCGGTGGTGTCGAGCATGCTGGCCGGGATCATCGCCCTGGCCGCAGTGCGGAGCCAGCTGGCGCAGCGGGTCGGTCCGAAGGAGCTGCTGCGGCTGGTGCGGCCCGCGCTGCCTTCGCTGGCCGCGGTCGGGCTGGTGCAGTCGCTGTCGTTCATGCTGCTGATCGGTGGCTGGGGTCTGGCCATCCTCGGAATCGGGGCGGGTGCTGACGCGACCGGCTCGTCCGACGTGGCCGGTGCGGTCGCGCTGGTGATGATCCTGGTCGGCGGAGTACTGGTGCTGGTGTTCGGCATCCGGCTGGTGCTGGCCGGGACCGTCGTACTGCTCGAGGGCCGGCATGCTCCGGACATTGGGCTCTACATCCCTGCCAGAGTGGGCATCTGGGGCGCGCTGCGGCGGTCGTGGCGGCTGGTGAAAGGCAAGTTCTGGCGGGTGTTCGGCATCCTGCTGTTCGGCGGTGTGGTGGTGAACATCGTCAGCTACGCGCTGCAGTATGGGATCACCGCGCTGGTCATCACGCTCGGCCGGTGGAGCGACGGCAACGACAGCGACGGCGCCGGGGTGGTGGCGTTCGTGCTGGCGGTCGCGGTCGGGTTGGCCGCGGTCATGACGGTGATCGCCAGCCTCGCCTTCATGTCCGCGGTCCAGGCGCTCATCTACCTCGACCTGCGGGTCCGGCGCGAAGGCCTCGACCTGTGGATGCGGCCGGTGCTGCGGGGTCCGTCATGAGGTACCTGCTGGACGAGCCGCCGGTCGACATCGGCCGGGACCAGGCGGCCCAGGAGGCGGCCAAGGAGCTGTCGAAGTCGGCGTACCGGGAGTCCGGTGGCTCGCTGCTCCAGCGGGGCCTGCAGAAGGTGCTGGACTGGGTCGCCGACTTCCTGGACAGCCTGAGCGGGACTTCCAGCAACGGACATGCCGGTCTGGGGATGCTGATCGGTCTGCTCGTTCTCATCGTCGTCGTGGTGCTCTGGCGAGCCGGCATCCTGCGGACCAGCGGGCGGAAGCGGGGCTCGCAGGCGGTGTTCGACACGGACCGGCCGCAGCGGGCTTCGGAGTACCGGGCGCTGGCTGAGCAGCAGGCGGCCTCCGGTGAGTACGCGCTGGCGGTCCGGAGCCGGTTCCGGGCGTGTGTGGCCGAGCTGACCGAGCGGACGGTGCTGGACGAGCGGCCTGGGCGGACGGCGTACGAGGTGGTCGCTGACGCGGTGAAGGTCGCTCTCGACCTTGGCGAGCGGCTGCAGCCGGCCGCACTGATCTTCACTGAGGTTGTCTACGGCAACCGTCCTGGGACACCCGAGCGGTACGCCGCTGTGGTGGCGGCGGACGACGTGGCGCGGACTGCGCGGGTGCGGGTATGAGCACGCCGGTCGGCCGGAGCGTCGGCGAGAGCTGGCGGGTGCTGCGGATTCCGCTGCTCGTCACTGGGGTCATAGTGCTGGCGGCATTTGTCCTCCTGATTGCGTCGAGTGCCAGCACCTCTGGTCCGTTCAGCCCGGACTCGGCGCAGCCGGACGGTGCACGGGCGCTGGCGGCGCTGCTGAAGAACCACAACGTGTCCGTGCACGGCACGGAGGCGTTGACCGCCGCTACCAGCGAGGGCGAGGGCAAGGCGCTCATCATCGGCCCGTCCGGTGCTCTGGACCGTGCCGACTGGCAGGACATCGCGCAGTCGGACTGGGACCACATCATCCTGGTCCGGCCGAGCAGCCGCGCGCTGGAGGTCCTCGCCCCCGGCGTGCACCCGACCGGGAACACCATCGCGTCGCGCAGCCGCGAGCCCGGGTGCGAGCTGCCGGCGGCGGTCAAGGCGGGTACGGCGACGGTCAGCGGGCCGACGTACTCTGCTCCTGGTGATGCGCAGGCGTGCTACGGCGACGGGGTCAACAACACCGTGATCCGAGTACAGACTGCCGGACGGACCGTTGATGTGGTGGGGACCGTCGGCACGTTCACCAACGCGCAGCTGGCCGACGACGGCAACGCGGCGCTGGCGTTGAACCTGCTGGGTACGCACCGGGACCTGACCTGGTACCTGCCGCAGTTCCAAGCGACTGGCGGTGATGACTCCGCGGCTCCGCTGATCCCACCGGACGTTCGGTACATCGCGTGGGCGCTGGCGTTCGCCGTACTGGTCGTCGCGATCTGGCGTGGGCGGCGGCTCGGTCCCGTGGTGGCAGAGCGGCTGCCGGTGATCGTGCACGCGGCCGAGACGACCGAAGGACGCGCCCGGCTGTACCGGCGGTCGCGGGCACGGGACCGTGCCGCGGTTGCTCTGCGCGAGTCTGCGTTGGGGAAGCTGCAGAAGGCGCACCGCATCCCCCAGCGGTCCGAGCCGGTGGCTCTGGTCGCCACCGTGGCCGCACGGACCGGACGGGACCCGGCCATGCTGTACCAACTGCTCTACGGTGAGCCGCCGGCCAGCGACGCCGACCTGATGTCCTTGTCCTACGAACTCGACGTACTCACGCAGGAGGTACGACACCCGTGACGACTACCGAGGTCACCGCCGACCAGGCCAGGCAGGCGCTGGTCGCGCTGCGGACCGAGATCGGCAAGGCAGTGGTCGCTCAGGACACCGCCGTGACCGCACTGGTGCTCGCCCTGCTCTGCCGCGGCCACGTGCTGCTGGAGGGCGTCCCTGGTACGGCGAAGACGCTGATGGTGCGCGCGCTGTCGATGGCGATGCGGCTGGACACCAAGCGGGTGCAGTTCACCCCGGACCTGATGCCGGGTGACGTGACCGGGTCATTGGTGTACGACGCGAAGACGTCGGAGTTCGAGTTCCGCCCGGGGCCGGTGTTCACGAACATCCTGCTCGCGGACGAGATCAACCGGACCCCACCGAAGACGCAGGCGGCGTTGCTGGAGGCAATGGAGGAGCGGCAGGTCAGCGTGGACGGCGTACCGCGCAAGCTGCCGGTGCCGTTCGTGGTGGCGGCGACCCAGAACCCGGTGGAGTACGAGGGTACGTATCCGTTGCCTGAGGCCCAGTTGGACCGGTTCCTGCTGAAGGTGACGATGGACATCCCGCCGCGGGACGCGGAGATCGCCGTACTGGCGCGGCACGCGCAGGGGTTCGACCCGCGCGATCTGGAGGCGGCCGGGCTACGTCCGGTGGCCGGTCCGGAGGACCTGCTCGCCGGCCAGAACGCCGTACGTCGCGTGGCCGTCCGCGAGGACGTGCTGGCCTACGTCGTCGACCTGTGCCGCGCCACCCGTCAGTCGCCGTCGCTCCAGCTAGGCGTCTCCCCTCGTGGGGCTACTGCGTTGTTGGCGGTGTCGCGGGCCTGGGCCTGGCTGTCCGGCCGCGACTACGTGATTCCGGACGACGTCAAGGCGATGGCGCGTCCTTGCCTGCGGCACCGAGTGCAGGTGCGCCCCGAGGCCGAGCTGGAAGGTGTCAACGCGGACGCGGTGCTGGAGAGTGTGCTGGCGACAGTCCCGGTACCACGCTGATGGTGCTGACCGGGCGGACTGCTCTCCTCGCGGCGGCTGGGGTGGTGTTCGTCGCTGTAGTGCTGCCGTCGTGGAGCGGGATCGGTCTGGTTGTGGCTGCGGTGCTGGTGGTGTGCGCCGTCGACCTACTGCTGGCTGGGTCACCGCGGCGGTTGCAGTTCAGCCGCGAGGGCGACACCGCCGTACGCCTCGGCGAGCCGGCTGTGGTCTCGATGCTGGTCACCAACCCAGGCCGGCGAGTGCGGGGGTTGTTGCGGGACGCCTGGTCGCCGTCGGCCGGAGTACAAGACCCACCGCACAAGCTGGACCTGCCGTCGGGTGAGCGCCGACGGGTGACGACGCACCTCATCCCCACCCGACGCGGCGACCGCCAGGCCTCCCGGGTCACGGTGCGCTCGATCGGCCCGCTCGGCTTCGCGGGCCGCCAGGGCTCGCATCAGGTGCCGTGGACCGTGCGCGCGCTCCCGCCGTTCAACAGCCGCAAACACCTGCCCTCCCGTCTGGCCCGCCTACGCGAGCTCGATGGCCGCACTGCGCTCCTCGTCCGCGGCCAAGGCACCGAGTTCGACTCACTCCGCGACTACGTACCCGGTGACGACGTACGCAGCATCGACTGGCGGGCCACGGCCCGGCGCGGCAACGTCGTGCTGCGAACCTGGCGCCCGGAGCGCGACCGCCAGGTGGCCATCGTCATCGACTCCGGCCGGATGTCCGCCGGTCGCGTCGGAGACGCGCCGCGGCTCGACCACGCCATGGACGCTGCCCTGCTGCTGGCTGCGCTCGCGACCCGCGCCGGCGACCGCGTGTCGTTCCTGGCCTGCGACTCCGCCGTCCGCGCCGACGTACGCCGCCCTGCACCGGAGGACGTCCTCCCGTCCTTCGTCAACGCGCTGGCCAACGTCGAAGCCGAGCTGGTCCAGACGGACTTTCGCATCGTCGTCTCCCAGGTCCTGGAACGCCTGGGCCAACGCTCCCTGGTAGTCCTCCTCACCGGTCTGGACCCAGCCGTCATCGAGGAGTCCCTCCTCCCCGTCATCGGCCCGCTCCTCCGCCGCCACGTCGTCGTCCTGGCCTCGGTCGCCGACCCCCGCCTGGACGAGCTCGAGTCCACCCGCACCGACCTCATCGACATCTACAACGCCGCCTCAGCCGCCCGAACCCGCCTCGACCGAGACCGCCTAACCGCCCTCCTCACCCGAGCCGGCGCCACAGTCGTCGACGAACCCCCCGCCCTCATCGCCCCGGCCTTGGCCGACACCTACCTAGCTCTGAAGAAGGCCGGGCGGCTCTGAGAAATCGAGCGCGATTCAATCGTTCGCTCCAGCTCAGGTAACACAATGCGGGATTTTTCGATAGTCAGGGCATAGGTGCGGCCGCGAGGCCGCAGCGGGAATTGCTTTCGCCGGCGGGCTACTCACATCGTTATGAGTTCACATGATGTCTACATTCGCTTGACCAGTGCTTTTGCCGACGTCGTCAAGGCGGGCGGAACACAGACCGCGCAAAACTCTCCGATGGTCCTCTCGCAGCTCTGCGACCTGACCGTTGGTCTGACCAATCGATCGCCGGACGACACCGCCAGGCGCTGGCGTCAGGTACTGCGCGACCTTCCGGTCGACTTCAGATTCCTGGACGCTCAGCTGAATCCACCGCAACTCGGCGAGCCCGTGGCCAACTCGCTGGAGCAAGTCCTGCTGTGGTGGTGCAAACAGCGAGATCAACTGGACAGCTCGCACGCCCAGAGCCACGAACTGTGCGAGCTACTCGGCTTCGTCGGACTCTTCCTGCTCGTCTGCTTCGGGATCCAGGAGTCCGAGGCGCGGAGATCGGTGACCGCCGATCTCCCCATCTTTCTCCAAGCACCGCAGGCAGCCACTCACAACTGCACCGCTACCTGCGGTGAACTCGTGCAGAATATCTTTGTGCAGAACGCGATCAGCCGCGTTTACGACCCCCTGCTGGATCCCGCTCCCAGTCCCGCGACGGATGCGTACAAAGACGCATTGGAGATGTGGAGTCGCCTCGATTTCAGCACCTGCCGGTTCCATCGACACGGAACCACGTCCGTCATCCTCAGGGCGCAGTCAGACCACAAGCACGACCCGGAACTGGCCGTCAAACTGCTGCTTCCACCCTTCCAGAACATCGATGTCATCGCCGAGGCAACCGCGACGTACGCCGATCACTACAGCCCACGTGGGTCAGCCTCCGAAGCCATCGGGTCGCAGGAAGTTCCTGTCGTACGCGCGCTGGCAAGCACCAGATCGTGGATCACCATGCAGTTCCTGCCTGGCAAGACGCTCGCCGAGTTCCTGCAGGCCCATCGCAGCAGCACCACATCTGCCACGGAGCCGGCGCCAAGACATGGAGTCAGCGCGCTTCTGGCCAAGATGAAGCCCAACGCTGCCGACCGGACTCGAACTGGTGTCTCCGGCAGCGTCGATTTCGAGGAGTTGCGTAAGTGCGGTAATGCGCTCTTCCACGCCTTGATCGGCTTCGACAAGCTCGCCGTGGAATTCCAGACCCGCTACCACGCAGATCTGTCCCCCTCGAACATCATGGTCACCCAGATCGGCGACACCTACAAAATGGTCTTCATCGACCTCGGACCGAACTACCTCTACACCCGCTCGGTCAGCGGTACGGACGGTGCCGACTCGATCTTCGTCGCGCCTGAGGTCAAGGCAGCCAAGAGCTCTCTCGCCAAAGCTGACTTCTACTCACTCGGGCAGCTACTCATCTTGTTCGGCGGACTCAGCCCAAGCCAGGACGGCGTGGTGCCGGACGTCTTCTACGCCGACACTCCATCGATCGCACGGTTCCTGGAGGACATCCTCGATCGAGATCCCGCGAAGCGTCTGCTCAACCTCCCGCAGACCGCCGGCAACCCGGCAACGTCTGTCTACGAGGCACTCGACGAGGTGTTCAGGATCGAGATGGAGATCGCGGTTGCGAGTCAGGCCGAGTACGGCGTACTTGCCCGCCGGTTACCGTCGAGAGTCCGCGAAGTGCTGCTGCCCTTTCAAGGCGAGCTGGGCCGGCAGCGGGAGCTGATGCGCGTCCTGAGACGACAGCACCGGGCGCCCGAGCAGACCCGCGTTCTGCATCGCCTTTACCGGTGGTCGTGGATCTCTGGGGTGGTGTCGTCGACCACCACCGTCTTCGTGCTGTGGTGGCTGTTCAGGGACGCCAACTGGGACTGGGGCAATCCGCTCGTCGAAGGCTTGAATCGGCTGGCCCAGGGAAAGGCAGTCGGCGCGGTGCAGGACGGCTTTCCGCTGATCGACCGCATGCGGGTCAGCGGGTACGTCGTACCGGACTTCAGCCACAACTGGCTCGCCCGTGCCGTTGGCCTCAGCTACGCGCTGCTCGGCATCAAGATGTACCAAAGCCCGTTCGCACGAATCTCTCCGCTTGCCGCGGCCGACAAGACGCCGAAGCTCAGGTTCCGGGCCTGGGCCGCTGAGCTCAACATGCGGCTGTTCGCGATCATCAACGCCGCGCTGGTGCTCTCGGTCACCTTCGTCGATGCTCGATTCTGGCCGATCGCGTCGGCGCTCGGGCAGACGTATGCACTCGTCCTGACGGTCGCGGTCGTCAAGTTCTCCGAGTCCGCCTTGGCAGTCGCCCGAACGGCCGACATCAGCACCGTGCCCGATGAGAACAGCGACGTCACCGGGTTGAAAGAATTCGCGGCCTGGATCCCGAGCTCGCTGTTCTACTCACTCATTGTGTGGATCATTGGAATTCTGATCTACATCGGCAAACTGCAGGATGTCGAACTGTACGCCGCAACCGTCGCGGCGGTGAACCTTGGTCTCTTCTACGTCATCAAATGCGGGCTCGGTGGCCGAGACATCCGCATCGCGTTGCAGCGGGCCGTCCTGGCCGCGGAGAGAGTCAGCCGCCAGCGCGCGTGCCAGAAGTCCGGATGCGCATCGACAGCTGTCCACACCTGAGACTCGTCGGCAGGGGGAGAATATGGGAGGAGAGCTACCGTGGGCGGCGGATCATCCCGTTCTGGAGGTACTGCGGGCACGTCGAGCGAGCGGGAGCCGGCCGGGGCGCCGTCGGGACCCGCATCGGGTCGCCCTCGCCGTCGAAGGCGGTGGGCTGCGTGGGGTGGTCTCAGCAGGGATGCTCGCCGCGCTTGACGACCTTGATCTCAAGGACGCGTTCGACGTCATCTACGCGTGCTCGTCCGGTGCGATCAATGCGGCCTACTTCACCGTCGGCGAGACCTGGTACCCCACCTCGATCTACTTCGAGGATCTGGTGTCCAAGGAGTTCCTCGACTTCGGCAGACTACTGCGGAAGCAGTCCGCGATGAACCTGTCGTACGCGCTCGACACTGTCGTCGGTGGGCGCAAGCCACTCGACTACAAGAGCGTGCTCGCCTCTCCGGTACCGCTGTACGTCATGGTGACCGACGTCGACGCGCTGACGACCCGCGTCATCACCGAGTTCACGTCGAAGGACGATCTGTACGACGCTTTGCGGGCCACCATGTGGCTGCCGCTGGCGACCCGGGGCACTGCCCGGTTCCGCGGGTACGACGCAATCGACGGAGGCGCGCTGACAGCCCATCCGTTCATGCTCGCGGAGTCCGATCCGAGCATCTCGCACATCCTGTCCTTGAGCACGCGTCCGGTGGGAACCACCACTTCGACCGTTTCCGCGCTGAGCTATTTGGCGGGCTACCGTCTCAACCATCTGCGGAAGGGCTTGGGCGCTCGCTACATTCAGGCAGTTCGAACCTACAAGCACTCCAGGCTCCGGATCGAAGCTCAACGTCTGACACCGACCTCGTCGCCGGCCATCCTCGATCTCGCCCCGCTCGAGAACCACACCGAAGTTCTCCGTCACGAGATGCGCTCGTGGGCCCTGCTGGAAGGCGCCCGAAGCGGCTACGAGGTCATCTACGCCGCGGTCGAGAAGCGCCTGCGCCGTCCGATGCTCCGCCTGGTGATCCCAGATCACGACCGCGCCGACTTCCCGTTTCCGGTGACACCCGCCGACGGCTAGCCAAAATTGCTGAGCTCCGCCTCGAAGATGTGGCGGTTGGTGTAGGTGAAGGCGTGGGCTTCGCGGGACCAGCGGATGCGTTCGGCGGCTTCTGGGGAGGGGTGTTCGTGCCAGAAGCGGGCGTTGCGGAGTTGCTGTTCGAGGGTGGCGTCGATGACGGCTCCGCGTTGGACTGGGCCGTAGGCGTCTACGAGGACCCTGACCTGGTGGGCCTGGCGGTCGGGGTCGTTGTGTTTGGCGGCTATGCACCAGGTCCAGGCGGCGTAGCCGAGGTCTTCTAGGGGGCTGCCGGGTTCGGCCAGGTCGTAGTCGATCAGGGCGGCGGGGAGATCGTTCTGGAAGACGAAGTTGGTGGGGCCGGGGTCGTGGTGGCAGACGACCTCGTGGTGGGCTGCTAAGGCACTTCCTCTGGTGGCGTCGTGGAAGGCGCGCAGGAGCTTGCCTACGGCAGCTATCTGGTCGTCTGACCAGCGCTGGAACCTGGCGGGGACCCAGCCATCGAGGTAGGTGAGCATGTCCCGCCCGGACTCGTCCTGCCCGAGGTAGCGCGGGGCTGCGGTGAAGCCGCGGTCGTCCAGCAGCCGCAGGAGGTCCGCTGTGAAGGCGGACTTGACCGACGCGGGCCGTCGTACCGTGTCACCGACCCGCACCACGCCCGGCGTCAGCCGGCCGCCCGCCAGTGGCTGCTCTTCAGCCATCAACGCTGGGTGGGGCGCGCCTGGACGAAGGTCCAGTGGTGACCTTCCAAGTCCTCGGCCTCGTACGCGGAGAAGCCGTGGTGGTGGATCGGCTCGACGATCTTCGCTCCGCGGGACTCGGCGTGGGCGAAGTGCGCCTCGAGGTCGTCGACGTACACCCAGACCGTGTGGTCCTTCGTGACGGGCTCGGTGCGCTTGAAGAGCAGGACGGCCGCGTCGCCGACGTGGAGCTCGATCCACGAGGGGAGGTACGGCTCGCTGTCCCACGAGGTGAGGCTGAAGACGTCCTGGAGCCAGCGGGCCGCGGCGGCGGGATCGTCGTAGTACAAGGCGATCGACAGCCGTCCGACCTCCCGCCGCTCCGGCGCCGTCGTACGACGCTCGGCCCACGCAGGCAGCCAGCGCACCACCCGCGGCCAGAAGTAGAACGCCTTCCCGTCCGGGGTGATCAGGGACTGTACGACGGTGACGCGCGTACCGGCACCGGCCGCCTCGAAGGTGATCCGGGTCTCGGTGTCGTCGACGGTACTGCGGTAGCCGAGGACCGAACCGGGTTCCCAGTCGGTGATGGTGGCGAGCTCGAGCACGTCGTCACCGGAGTACACCTCGAGCACACGCCCGCCGACACCGGGCTCGATCCGCATCGCGGTCACCCGTCCGGAGTCGAAGAAGTTGATCGGGTTCCGCAGCCACCACTGATCGATCTCCTCGGTGAAGATCCGGAACGCGGTCGACGGATCGGCCGCAACCTCAACGGCCGCGCTGGCAGAGGGTTCGGTCATCACAAACTCCCGTTCAGGATCGAGTGCGGAGTCATCGGGCCTCCACGTGGCGTTTGAAGGCGTCCAGCTGGTCGCGCCAGTGAGCTTGGACCTGGTCGAGCCAGGCTTGGACGGCGACGACCGGTTCGGGGTTCAGGTGGAAGAGGCGGACGCGGGCGTCGTCAGGGACGCGTTCGTCGGCGACCAGGCCGGCTTCCAGGAGGATCTTCAGGTGGCGGCTCATGGCGGGTGCGGACGCGCCGGTCGCGGTGGCCAGTTGGCCGGCACGCTGCGGACCTTCGCCCAGCAGGCGGACCACCTGGCGACGCGTGGGGTCGGCGAGCACCTCGAAGAAGCGGTCCACGGAAGCTTCCGTCATACCGCAATAGTTCTATCAGCTGTTAACTATTGTCAATAGCTGGAACCAAGTGGCAAGCCGTCTGATGGGCAAGAGCGGTGGGGAGGACGGGGAGGGAGACCGTAGTGCAGGCCTGGATGGTGGAGGCGGGACAACGGGGGTGGAAGCGGCAGGCGGTGGGAATGCGGGTGGGGTCCGGGGGCTCGCCGGTGAGGATGATGCGCGCGGGCGACTCCGGGAGGACCGACAGGAGCGCCTGGGTGTACGGGTGCTGCGGGTTGGTGAGGAGCTCTTCGGTGGGGCCCGACTCGACAATGCGACCGAGGTACATGACGGCGACCCGGTCGGCGATGTTCCAGGCGAGGCCGAGGTCGTGGGTGACGACGAGCGCGGACAGGCCGAGCTCGTCGCGCAACCTGAGCAGCAGGGCGAGGATCTCGCCACGCACCGACGCGTCGAGGGAGGCGACCGGCTCGTCGGCGATCAGCACCTTTGGGTCGAGCGCCAGCGCACCGGCAATCACCACTCGCTGCCGCTGACCACCAGACAGCTCGTGCGGGTACCTGTGGAAGAACCGCTCCGGCGGACGCAGACCGGCGCGGGACAGCGCATCGGTCACCACGCTCTCCTCGTCTGACAGCCCATGGATCCGAGGACCTTCGGCTACGGCTTCATAGATGGTATGGCGGGGGTTGAGGGAGCCAGTGGGGTCCTGGAGGATCAGCTGCACCTGGCGGCGGTACGCGCGCAGGGCGCGGGTGGAGTACGTCAGCGGCCCGCCGTCGTACGAGACAACACCCGACGTCGGCCGCTCGAGGCCGAGGAGGGTGCGTGCGAGCGTCGTCTTGCCGCACCCCGATTCGCCGACCAGCGCCACGATCTCCCCGGCGCCGATCGACAGGTTGACGCCGTCGACCGCCCGCGCGCGCCGACCAGCACGACCCGGGAACTCCACCCGCAGATCAGTTGCCTCGAGCAAGCGACTCACCTTCCTCGACCAGGACACACGCAGCAGAGTGACCAACACCGGCCGGAAGCAGCTGTACGTCGGTAGTCGCACACGACTCGAGCGCGACCGGGCACCGCGGATGGAACGCGCACCCGCCCGGCAACTGCTGCGGGTCCGGCGGGTCACCCGCCAACCCGCGCGGAGCAAGCCGAGACGCCGGATCGCCGACCGTAGGAAAGGCGGCCGCCAACGCCTGGCTGTACGGATGCCGGAATGGCGTCGACGAGGGCCCGACCTCGACCAGCCGACCGGCGTACATCACTGCCAGCCGGTCGCACACGTCCGCCAGCACCGAAAGGTCGTGCGAGATCATCAGCAGCGAGATCCCGTGCTCGGCGATCAGGTCCTGGATCAGCGTCAGCACCTGCGCCTGCACCATCAGGTCGAGCGCGGTCGTCGGCTCGTCCGCGATGATCAGTCGCGGCGAGCACGCCAGCGCCATCGCGATCATGACTCGTTGCCGCTGGCCACCACTTAGCTCGTGCGGATAACTTCGCGCCCGCCAAGCCGGAAGACCTACCTGCTCAAGCAAATCCCGCACACGCTTGTCCGCCGCCGCCCCCGAAGCGAGCCTGTGGACAACCAAAGGCTCCGCGATCTGATCCCCGATACGCTGGACCGGGTTCAGCCCATGCTGTGCTCCCTGAAAGACGATCGACGCACCCGACCACCGAACTGCCCGCAACCGCCCCCACTTCATCGTCAGCACGTCCTCGCCGTCCAGCAACACCTGGCCGGTCACCACAGCCGATCGCGGCAACAGCCGCAGCAAAGCCATCGCCACCGACGACTTCCCCGACCCCGACTCCCCTGCCAGCCCCAACGCCTCACCATCGGCCAGCTCCAACGACACCCCACGGACGGCAGGCACCGCGCCGGACGGCAACTGATAGGAGACCGACAACTCGTCCAGAGAGAGCATCACACCGCCCGGGTCCGCAGTCGCGGGTTGAGAACTGTCTCCAAAGCCCTTCCACACAAGGTGAAAGCCATCACCACGATCACGATGCACAGACCGGGAAGGAGGATGTACCACCACGCACCGGCCGTCGCCGCACCCCAGTCGTAGGACCCGCGAAGCATCGTGCCCCACGAGGTGTTGTTGGCGCTGACACCGAGGAACGCCAGCGTCGACTCGGTCACGATCGCGCTCGCCACCTCCAGTGTGGTGCTTGCCAACAGCAACGGAGCGACGTTGGGCAGCACGTGCCGCGTCGTGATGTGCCAATGGCCGGCACCGAGCGCAAGCGAGCGTTCGATGTACGGGCGCGCCTCGACCGCCAGCGTCTGCGCGCGGATCAGCCGAGCCGTCGACGGCCACGACGTCACGCCGATCGCCACGATGATCGTTGCCGTCGAACCGCCCAGGATCGCCGCCAGCACCAAGGCCGTCACCAACGAAGGAAGGACGAGGAACCAGTCCGTCACCCGCAGGATCACCGCACCGACCCACCCGCGGAAGTGCCCGGCCGCGATCCCGAGCACCGTCCCGATCACCATGCTCAGCAAGGCCGCCAAGAACCCGATGAGAAGAGAGGTCCGCGACCCCCACCAGATCATCAGCAGGATCGACCGCCCCGACTCGTCCGTCCCCAATGGGTCGTCGAGGCTCGGTGGCGCCAGCTTCGCGCCCGTCCCGCTCACCACGTTCGTCACACCCGAGTCGATGAAGATTGGAGCGACCAACGCCAGGACGACGGCCACCGCGAGGATCGCCAGTCCGGCGACACCCGCGCGATGCGTTCGGAAGTCCGCCCAGAACCGGCCCATGGACCGCCGGCGACGTACCCATGCCACAGAGCTCATGCCGACCTCACCCGTGGGTCGAGCACGTGGTAGATCACGTCCGCCAGCGTGTTCATCACGATCACCGACACCGTGATCAGGAGGAACGTTCCTTGCATCAACGTGAAGTCCGGCACCCGGATCGCCTCGTAGAACAGCTGCCCGAGCCCCGGCCAGCTGAAGATCGCCTCGACCGTCACCGCACCCCCGACCACGAACCCGATCCGCATGAACACCAACGTCACGGTCGGCAGCAGTGCGTTCGGTACGGCGTGCTTCCGCCGTACCTCGTCGTCTCGCAACCCCTTCGCCCGCGCCGTGGTGATGTAGTCCTGACCGACCTCGTCCAGCACCGACGACCGCATCACCAGCAGGTACTGCGCATACACGACTGCGACGAGCGTCAGACACGGCAGGACCATGTGCTGCCCGACATCCAGCACGCCCGCGAACCCGTCCGGCTTGTCCACGCTCGAGCTGCCCCGGGTCGGGAAGATGCCCGGGATCGGCCCGATGCCGGCCGCGAACACCATCAGCAGCAGCAACCCGAGCCAGAACGTCGGCACCGACCACAGCACCAGCGAGATCGCCGTCGACACCTTGTCGAACCGGCTCCCCGGACGCCAGCCCGCCCGCGCGCCCTGCCACAGCCCGAGGCTGACGGCCAGGACCAGCGCCGTACCCGTCAGCAGCAGCGTCGATCCGATCCGCTCGCCGATCAGGTCGACCACCGGCCGCTTGTACTCGTACGAGACACCCAGGTCGAACTGCAGCGTCTTGCTCACGAAATGCACGAACTGCTCCGGGATCGGCTTGTCCAGGCCGAGCCGCGCCCGCTCCAGGTCGAGCTGCTCCGGCGTCATGTTCCGGCCCTGCGCGAGCGCCCGGACCGGATCGCCCGGCAGCAAGCGGAACAGGAAGAACGTCGCGATGATCACCATCGCGATGCTCAGCAGCGCACCGCCCGCCTTGGTCGCCGCGTACCGCAGCAGACCGTGGCGGGCAGGGCGCTCGTCGAGCGCCTCGACGGCACTCGTCTCGGTGACCGTCATTCGCGCTCGTCGGCCGCGCCACGGCGGCGACGCAGTACGAGAAAGGCGCCGATCAGGAGTACGACGACGGCCGCGGAGACGCCCGCGATCACGCCGGTGTTGCTGCCGCCTTCCTTCGCGGTGTCAGTCGACACAGCTTCGAGCGTGTAGAACGGCCAATAGCTCGAGCCGCCGTACAGCAGGCCCTTGTCCTCCGGGATGGGGGTGATGCTCGCGATGCGGTCCTTGCGGTACCCCTCGAGGTCGTTGGGGTAGTACAGCGCGATCACCGGAGCGTCGGTGTAGAGCCGCTCCTCCATCTTCTTGATCGTGTCGGCGCGCTTGGTCCGGTCGAGCTCCTTCTGCTGCTGCAGGTAGAGGCTCTCGTACTGCGGGTCGCAGTAGAACGACTCCGTACCACCGCCCTGGCCGGTCGCGGTTGGACGGCGGCTGCACAGGTGCGTGCCGAGTACCTCTTCGGGGTCGGGGTTCACCGACCAGCCGCTGATCGCGAGGTCGAAGAGCGCCGTCGTACCGGTCTCCTCGGTGAACTTGCTGGAGTCCAGGCGCTTGGTGGTCAGCGTGATGCCGATCTCCTTGAACCAGCCGGTCAGGTACTCCGACAGCTTCTCCTCGATCGGGGTGTCGGTGTGGATGCTGAACCGGAACTGCAGCTTGCGCGAGCCGTCCGGCATCGTGCGAACGCCGTCCGGGCCCTTCTTGTAGCCGGCGTCGTCGAGGATCTTGTTCGCCTTGGCGAGGTCGAAGGTGATCTTCTCGTCACCCTGGGCCTCCCAGAAGAAGTCCTTGTACAGCGGCGGGATGATCGAGCCGTCGGCCGGTTTCGCAAGGCCGCCCTGGACCTCGTCGACGAGCTTCTGCTTGTCGATCGCGTAGTGCAGCGCGGTCCGCACCTTCGGATCCTTGAGCGCGGGATGCCCGTCGCCGATCGGCTTGTTGTCGCTGGTCGTCGCGCCGTAGTTGACCTGCAGGTACGTCGCCCGCCGGCCCTGCGTGTTCCACTGGACGATGTTCGGGTCGCTCTTCAGCGACTCGAAGTCCGGCGGGTTGAGCCGGCCGATCAGGTCGATGTCGCCCTTCTTCAGCCCGACGATCGAGGCGGCCGGGTTGTCGTAGAAAATGATCTGGAGCTCGTCGATCTTCGGGCGACCACGCCAGTACGCCGGGTTCGCCTCGAGGCGGACGAACTGGTCCTTCTTGTGCTCGACGGCAACGTACGGGCCGCTGCCGACGGTCGGGTACACCTCGGCGTCGTACTTCGAGATGTCCTTGATCTTCTCCCAGACGTGCTTGGGCATGATCGGGACCGGGTTGTCGAGCATCGACGCCTGCGGGGTCTTGAGCTTGATGGTCAGCTCCTGCCCGTTCGCGCTGACGCTCTGGAAGTTGGCGACCGCGGGACCGTTGCCGGTCTTGGCGCCGTCGTCGGTCATCATCTTGTTGAACGTCCAGGCCGCGTCGTCGGCCGTGATCGGCTGCCCGTCCGACCACTTCGCCTGCCGGATCTGGAACGTCCAGGTCAGCCCGTCCGGCGAGGTCTTCCAGGACTCGGCAAGGTCCGGACTCGGCTGCAGCGTCTTCGAGTCCGGCACAGTCAGGAACCCGTAGATCATCCGTTGGATCGACCCCGTCACCAGCCGCACGGCGAGAAACGGGTTCATCGAGTCGACGGACTGCGTGACCCCGATCTTGATGACTTTCTTCTGCGCCCCAGGCTCAGCAGCAACCGCCGTACCGGGCCCCACCGCCAGCAAACACAACGCCGCCAGCACCGCCAACAACTTCCTCATCGCCCGCCCAACCTTCCCCAGCCGGTGTCGGAGTTTGAGGAAGAAACCACACCACCACCCCCACCCCTGTCAACAAATGTCAAAACTTCGTCACACTTAAGTAATCTTCTTACAACCCCACGCACGCTCCGCGGGCGCTACGTTCGTCGCTACGCTCCTCACCGCGTCCACTCCGCGAGCTCCCACCCACCCCCGGCTTAGCGCCGTACCCTCGGCTGCGCCGGGCTTCGGCTGCGCCGAGCTTCCGGCTACCGCCGGGCGTTTCGGCTAGCGCCGTTTTCAGGCTATCGCCGAGTGCTGCCGGCTGCCGCCGGCGTGCTGCGGGCTATCGCCCGCGAGTTCCGGGCTACCGCCCGGAGTTGCGTGCTGCCGCACGCGGTGACTGCAACCCACCCGCGCCGGATCCGGATGAGATGGGTGGACCGTGAAGACGGGTCAGTGGGCCAGCGACGTGTGCGGCGTCGGGGTGGTACGGGCTGACGCGGACCAGCGGCTGGGTTCGCCTACGCGGACGCGCGGCCCGGTATCCCCGCAGCGCGGCTCCGCTCGCGCGGACGGATTGGCGAGGCGCGGGTGGCAGTCGCTCGCGGGCGCCAGCCAGCAACTCGCCGGCGGCAGCCGGCAAGCCCGGCGCAGCCGAAGACCCGGCGGCAGCCGGAAGACCCCGGGCGCCAGCCCGGAGGACCCGGGCGGCAGCCGGGAGCTCGGCGCAGCCGGGAATACGGCGCTAAGCCGGGGGTGGGTGGGAGCTTGTGGAGTGGGGGCGGTGAGGAGCGGAGCGACGAGATTAGCCCGCGCGTAACGAGCGTGGGTCGACTGCCAGGGCTTGACTACACGATTGTGTAGTAGTTTGCTTTTGTGTGTAGGAGGGAGTGGGGATGGATCGGCCGGTGGATGATCTGACGGCTCGGGCGCGGATTCGGGATGCGGCGATCGGGTTGTGGGGGGAGCGCGGGATCGAGGGGGCTTCGATTCGGGATATTGCTGCGGCGGCGGGGGTTTCGTCGGGGTTGGTGCGGCATCACTTCGGGTCGAAGGAAGCGTTGCGGGATGCCTGTGACGAGTACGCCAAGGAGCGGATGGCGGAGGTCGGGGACGAGTTGTCGACGGCCGAAGGGGTGTCGGGGCTGGATCCGGGGAGCTTGCACCCGCGGGTGTTTCGGCTGCAGATCTACCTGGTGCGGTCGATGATGGACGGTTCGGAGACGGCGACCGCGCTCTTCCTCGGGGCCGTGGACACGATCGAGCAGTGGACCACGCAGTACGGGATCGAGCCGAGTGACCGGCGCGCTTATGCGGCGGCCATGGCGGCGATCAAGTTGAGCACGTTCGTGTTCCGGGACCAGATCTCGAAGGCGATCGGCGACGACATCACCAGCCCCGAGGGGTACGCCCGGATCGGCCAGGCGCTGCTGGAGGTCTTCACCATCCCGCTGCTGGCTCCGGACCAAGTCGAAGAGATTCGCAAGAAGGGGAAACGATGATCAGCACGGAAGGTCTGGTCAAGCGGTTCGGGCGGACGCGCGCCCTGGACGGTCTCGACCTCGAGGTGCGGACGGGCGAGGTGCACGGGTTCCTCGGGCCGAACGGCGCGGGCAAGACGACCACGATCCGCATCCTGCTGGGGATGACCCGAGCGGACGCGGGTACGGCGAAGGTCCTCGGCGGCGACCCGTGGTCCGACGCGACCGACCTGCACCGCCGGCTCGCGTACGTACCAGGCGACGTGACGCTCTGGCCGAACCTGTCCGGTGGCGAAGCGATCGACCTGCTCGGCCGGATGCGCGGCGGGGTGGACAAGAAGCGCAAGGCCGAGCTGCTCGAGCGCTTCGACCTCGACCCGCGGAAGAAGGCCCGCGCGTACTCGAAAGGCAACCGGCAGAAGGTCGCACTGGTCGCCGCCTTCGCCTCCGACGTCGAGCTGCTCCTCCTCGACGAACCCACCAGCGGACTGGACCCGTTGATGGAAGAGGTCTTCCGCGAAGTGGTGCAGGAGATCAGTGACCGCGAGGGCCGGACCGTCCTGCTGTCCAGCCACATCCTGTCCGAGGTCGAGGCGCTGTGCGACCGCGTCACGATCATCAGGGCCGGTCGCGCGGTCGAGAGCGGAACGCTGAGCGAGCTGCGCCACCTCACCCGTACGTCGATCCAGGCAGAGTTGGTCGGACCAATGAACGGGCTCGCCCAGCTGACCGGCGTGCACGACCTCCGCGAGGACGACGGACGCGTCCGCTTCGACGTCGACACGGACGAGCTCAACCCGGTGCTCAAGCGGCTGACGGAGATCGGCGTACGGAGTCTGGTCAGCCAGCCGCCGTCACTCGAGGAGCTGTTCCTGCGGCTGTACGAACCGGAGGCCGTCAAATGAAGGCGCTCGCGGGGACGACCGGCCTGATCCGGCTGATCCTGCGCCGCGACCGGATCGTCCTGCCGCTGTGGATCGTCCTGCTGACAGCCATCTCGGTCAGCTACGTCAAGGAGTACGGCGATCTCTTCCCGACGCCGGGCTCGCGGCTGAAGTACGCGAGCAACGCCGGCTTCATCACCCTGTACGGCGAGTTGTCCGGCACCAGCCTGGGTGAATTCGTCACCTGGCGACTCGGGTTCGTACCGGTGATGGTCGGGCTGATCAGCCTGCTCACGGTGATCCGGCACACCCGGGTCGAGGAGGAGACCGGCCGCCGTGAGTTGCTGGGGGCAACGGTTGTCGGCCGGCACGCACAGCTCGCCGCGGCGCTCAGCACGGTACTCGGCGCCAACGTCGTCCTTGCCGTCCTGCTCGCTCTGGGCATGCACAGCCAGGACCTGCCGGCCAATGGGTCCATCGCCATCGGGCTGGTGTACGCCGGCGTCGGCTGGTTCTTCGCGGGCGTTGGTGCCGTCGCGGCACAGTTGACTGCCAGCGCCGGCACCGCGCGTGGGATCGCGATCGGAGTGCTCGGCGGCGCTTATGTACTGCGAGCCGCGGGTGACACGAGCGCGCACACGGACGGCCCGCTCGCGTGGTTGTCCTACATCTCACCGATCGCCTGGGCCCAGCAGATCCACCCGTACGCCCAGAACCGTTGGTGGCTGGCAGTGACACTAGTTGCAGCGACACTAGTTCTGATGACACTAGCTGTTCAGCTGGCGGTACGGCGCGACGTCGGCGGCGGACTGCTCCCCGACCGGCTCGGCCCGGCGGACGGCACGATCGGCTCCGCCATCGGGCTCGCGTGGCGGCTGCACCGGGGACTACTGGTCGCCTGGACGGTCGGATTCGCCTTGCTGGGCTTGCTGTTCGGCGGAGTGGCCAAAGGCGTCGGCGACCTGATGCGCGACGACCCGACGATCCAGGAGATGTTCCAGCGGATGGGCGGAGCCGCCGGGCTGATCGACTCGTTCCTGGCGGGCGTCACGGTGCTGGTCGGCCTGATCGCCTCGGCCTACGCCGTCCAAGCGACCCTGCGGCTCCGCGCCGAGGAGACCAGCGGCCGCGCCGAGCCGGTGTTGGCAACGGCAACGAGTCGCTGGCAGTGGGCCGCGAGCCACCTTCTCTTCAGCCTGCTCGGCCCGGCGATCGCACTCCTGGCCGCCGGAGTGGCCGAGGGTCTCGCGTACGGCGCCGCGATCGGCGATGTCGGCGGTCAGCTGCCTCGGCTGATCGGCGCCGCGCTCGCGCAACTCCCCGCGGTCTGGGTGCTGGCCGCGCTCGCGATCCTGATCGTCGGCTTCGTCCCGCGGCTGTCGATGGTTTCGTGGGCCGGTCCCGTGATCTGCATCCTGATCGGTCTGGTCAGCGCCGGTGCCGCCACCGCCGACTGGGTTCGCGACATCTCGCCGTTCACCCACCTGCCGTCGCTGCCCGGCGGATCGGTCACCGTCACGCCCCTGATCACGCTGACCGCGATCGCCGCCGTACTCAGCCTGGCCGGCCTGATCGGCCTGCGCAAACGCGACCTCCCGGCCGGCTGACATCGAGGCCTGATGTCGGGAACTTGTCGAGAACATGGCGCCGGCTCCGACGTCACCAGCATGAGACCGCACGAACGAGCAGTTGACGACAGGACAGCACTCCCGCCGGTCGTGGACCGGGCGACGTTCGACGCCGGCGTCGGCCAGTTGCGCAGCCGGGAGAAGGCACACTCCCGCGAGGGCGACGCGATCGCGGCACAACGCCGACGGCTACCGATGGTCGAGGTTGATGCGGGTCTCACGGTGACCGGGCCGGACGGGCCGACCACCCTCCTCGATGCTTTCGAGGGGCGCAAGCAGCTGCTCGCCTACTACTTCATGTGGCACGCGGGCCACCCCGCGGCCGACCAGTGCCAGGGCTGCACGTGGTGCACCACGCAGGTCGCCGAGCTCGCCTACCTGCATTCACGGGACATCACGTTCGCGGTCTTCGCCCAGGGTCCGTACGCCGAGAGCCGCGGGTACCACGACTTCATGGGCTGGACCATGCCGTGGTACTCCGCGCTGGACTCGATCGACGGGCTGCTGGCCGGACGCAACTTCAACCAGATGTACCTGATCTCCTACGTCCGGCAGGGCGACCGGGTCTTCGAGACGTACTGGACGACGATGCGCGGCGTCGAGGTGATGGACAACAGCTGCCACCTGATGGACCTGACCGTGTACGGACGTCAGGAGCCGTACGAGGACTCGCCCGCCGGCTGGCCGAAGCAGTGGGCCACCGAGGATCCGGTGCTGCCGAAGACGATCGACGGGCGGCCGATCGCGCAGTGGTCGCGGATCGAGGCCGGGCGCGACGACGACCTCAGCGCTTCGCGTGCCGGGACCAACTGAAGGCGTACAGACCGAACGCCGCGAACCCGAGCGCCAGCACGGTCAGCAGCACGGGTCCGAGCGGCTGGTCCTTGACCGTGTGCAGCGCGGTGTCGAGGCCGCCGGCCTTGTTTGGGTCGTAGGAGATCGCGGCCCAGCCGAACAACCCGCCGACGATCACGAACGCGATGCCCTTCGCGGCGTACCCGATCCGCCCGAGCAGGATGGTCAGGTCGGAGGCTCCACCGGTCAGGTCCTCGGTGAACTTCTTCTTGACGGCCTTGTAGATCTGGTACCCGCCGATCGCGATGATCGCCAGCCCGATCACGACGACCAGCACCCGGCCGGGACCGTGCGCCATCATCCGCGCGGTCACGCTCCGCTGCTGGCCGGTGCTGGAGCCACCGGAGCCGACCGCGACCTTGACCGCGCTGACGCCGAGCACCGCGTAGACGATCCCCCGGCCCACCGAGGAGACCTTCTTGCCGGTGTCCAGATGACCCCAGACGAGTTCGAGGGCGCGCCAGACGACGAGCATGAACAGGCCGATCGCAACCACCCACAGCAGGACGCCGCCGAGCGGTTTGCCGGCCAGCTCCCGGAGCGCGCCTTGCTGTGAAGCCTCCTCCGACGACTTGCCCCAGGCGAGTTGCAGCGCGATCCACGCGATCAGCAGATGGACCACGCCGTACGCGATCAGCCCGACCGTGATCGCAGCGCCGTACGGCCGGCTGTACCTGACTTCTTGGGCGGTAGCACTCACCTCTGAACAGTGCCCACGCGGCAAACAACTTACTGTTGCTTAGCTACTTACTATTCATTAGTATCCCCTCGTGGACATCACCGACACCGCGTTCTGCCCGCGGTACCACCACGCCGTCGAGGTGATCGGCAAGCGGTGGACCGGCGCAATCCTGCGGGCCATGCTGCTCGACGTCACCCGGTTCGCCGACCTGCGCGCGGTGGTCCCCGGCCTGAGTGACCGGATGCTCGCCGAGCGCCTGAAGGAGCTTCAGGACGAGGGCATCGTGGAGCGGACCGTCCACGCCGAGACCCCGGTCCGGATCGAGTACGGGCTCACCGAGAAGGGCCGCGAGCTCCACGACGCGGTGTATGCGCTGAGTCGCTGGGCCGACCGCTGGATCCCGCTCGAAGCGGTCACCTGACCCGAGCCGGTAATTGCTTAAGGCAACAAACAACCCGCTTCCCTTGACAATGGAGGTCGTCATGTCCGTGTCCCAGGAGGTGCGGCGGCCGACGCCGCGGATGTGGTTCGGAGTGCTCACCGTTGCGCTGGGTATCTTCTCGATGATCACCGCCGAGCAGTTGCCGGTCGGCCTGCTGCCGGCGATCTCGGACCAACTGGGTGTCCCGATCGGTACTGCGGGACTGACCGTCACCGTGCCGGGTGTGGTTGCGGCCGTTGCGTCGATCGGCCTGCCGCTCGCGGTGGGCAGGCTCGACCGCCGGACACTGCTGTCCGGGCTCCTCGCGGTGATGGCGATCGCGAGCACGGTCTCGGCGCTCGCGCCGTCCTTCACCGTGCTGCTCCTGTCCCGGTTGTTCGTCGGTATCACCATCGGCGGGTTCTGGGCCATCGCCGGCAGCCTCGCCGTGCGGCTGGTACCGGGACCGTCGGTGCCGCGGGCGTTGGTGCTGATCTTCGGCGGTGTCGGGGCCGCCGCAGTGCTCGGCGTACCGGCCGGGACGATCGTCGGCGAACTGGTGGGCTGGCGTGGCGCGTTCTGGTCGCTGACCGGACTGAGCCTGGTCGTCCTGGTCGCCGGGCTGATCCTCCTGCCGCAACTGCCGGCCGACGAGCCCGTCCGGGTGCACGCGATACGTGCTCAACTGCGCAACCCGGTCCTGGTGGCCGGGATCGTCGCCACCGCGCTGCTGGTCGCCGGCCACTACGGCGCCTACACGTTTGTCAGTCCGGCGCTGCTCGACATCTCCGGAGTCGGGAGCGCGACCATCGGCCCGCTGCTGCTCGGGTACGGCGTCCTGGGCATGGTCGGCAACGCTGTCGCCGGCTCCTGGGCTGCTCGAGCGACCGGACGGACGATGGCGACGATCGCGCTCGTGCTCGGCGCCGCGCTGGTTCTGTTCCCGCTGCTCGGCACGAGTCCGTGGTCCGGCGCCGCTCTGCTGCTGGTGTGGGGCCTGGCGTACGGCGCCGCGCCCGTGACCCTGCAGACCTGGGTACTGCGTGCATCGCCGCAGAGCGCGGAAGCGGCAACGGCCGTCTACTGCTTCGTGTTCAACCTGGCGATCGCGTTCGGGGCGTTGGCCGGCGGCGTGCTGGTCGACACGCTGGGCATCCGCAGCATGCTGTGGATCGGCGCGGCGCTCGTGCTCCTGGTACTGACAACCGTGCGGCGGGCACCGACTACGCCGAGAGCGGTGCGCTAGCCTCGCGGTCGGCCTCGTCGACGTCGCCGTACTCGCCCTGCCGGTAGGCGCGGCGGCCGAGCGTCCAGACGTACGTGAGGAAGCCGAGCTCGACGAGTACGCCGATGCTGATGCGGACCGGACCGGGCAGGAACGGCGTGACGAACCCCTCGATCAGACCGGTCACCAGCAGTACTGCGGCCAGTCCGATCGCCATACCGATCGTCGCGCGCCCGGTCTGGGCGATCGCCTGCATCCGGGTCCGCGCGCCGGGGACGATCCAGGACCAGCCGAGCCGGAGACCCGCGGCGGTCGCGACGAAGACCGCGGTCAGCTCGAGCAGCCCGTGCGGGGTGATCAGGCTGAAGAACAGCGCACCCCGGTCGTTGGCGATCATCAGGCCGGCGCTGGCACCGAGGTTGATCGCGTTGTCCCAGAGCACGAACACGGACGGGACCAGGAGGATGCCGAGCGCGAGGACCGCGGCGCTGAGGGTCGCGTTGTTGATCCACACCCGCAGCGCGAAGTCCTGGGCCGGGTTGTCCGAGTAGTACGACTCGAAGTCGTGCTCGACGAGCTGTTTGATCTGGTCCGGCGTACCGATCGAGTCGATGACCTCTGGGTGGACCAGCACCCGCCAGGCGGTCCACGCTGTGACCAGGTAGAACAGCAGGCCGATGGTGACCCACCAGCGTCTGGATGCGTAGAGGGCCGCCGGGAAGCTGACCAGGAAGTACTTCGAGATGTCGCGCCAGACAGGTGCCTGCGCACCGGTCACGGCGCCGCGGGCGTCCGCTATGAGGCCGGAGAGGCGGCCGATCGACACCGGGTCCGCTCCAGCGGCTCTGAGCGCGGCGAGGTGGGTGCCCACGCGCTGGTAGAGCGTGACCAGCTCCTCGGCCTCAGCCCCGGTCAGGCGGCGCTGGCGACGGGTCAGGTACGCCAGGCGGTCCCACTGCGGCTGATGGACCGAGACGAACGCTTCGACGTCCACCGCCGTACCTCCTCCACCCGTCTGGCTCCTTGCGCTGGCAGACTAGCCCGACGGGGTGTCCAGGGCGGAAGGGGGCGACGGAGTGTCTCAGCTGGTCACGGGCGAAGCCGTGGTCCTCCAGGTGCGGATCGCCCGGATGCCGACGCGCGCGCTGGCGTGTGCGATCGACGTCATAATCCAGGGGATCGCGCTGTCGGTGCTGATTGCGCTGCTGTTCGGGTTCCTGATCAGTGGGGACGCCAGTGAGGCGCTGGGCATCGCTCTGGTGTTCATCACGGTGCTGGTGGTGGTCGTCGGCTACCGGCTGGTGATGGAGACACTGACCCGCGGGCGGACGGTCGGGAAGCTGATCCTCGGACTGAAGGTGGTCCGGGACGACGGCAGCTCGATCCGGTTCCGGCACGCGCTGGTGCGGACGCTGATGTGGTTCTTCGTCGACTTCGCCCCGTGGTTCGCGGCCAGCCCGGGGATCGTGGCGAGCCTGATGAACAAGCAGGGCAAGCGGATCGGTGACATGGTCGCCGGTACGGTCGTCATCCGCGAGCGGCATCAGCCGATGGCGTCACCGCCGCTGTTCGTACCTGGTCACCTGGTGCAGTGGGCGCAGTCGCTCGAGCTGTCACGCCTGTCGGACGAGCTGGCCAACGCCTCGCGTGACTACCTGGCACGCTTCACCGAGCTCCAGCCGGAGGCCCGGATCGCCCTGGGCGAGGCTCTGGCCGCACGGGTAGCCGCCGTCACCGCTCCCGCTCCACCGGTCCACATCATCGCCCCCGCCTACCTCTCCGCAGTACTGGCCGAACGCCGCCGCCGCGAGCTGCACCGCCTCTCCAGCATCCCCCGCCAGCTCGGCCCCTTCGCCCCACCCCAGCCGGCGTACACCAGCCAGCCAGCACCTCGGTACGCCGCCCAGCCAGCACCTTCGTACGCCGTCCCGCCCGGGCCGTTCGCCCCGCCCAGCCCGTACGGCCCACTCGCACCACCTCCCCCGGCACCAAGCCCGTTCGCACCCCCGCCACCGGTCTCCCACCCCCGCCCAGCCGCCGTCAACGCCCAGGGCTGGGCAGCCCCCGGCAGCAACGAAGCCGGCCAGTGGTTCTGATGCCGACACGCAAAGCGCCCCACCCAGAGCTGGGTGGGGCGCTGCGGTAGTGGAGCTCAGTAGCGGTATGCGTCGGGCTTGAAGGGGCCCTCGAGTGGGACGCCGAGGTACGACGCCTGCTCCTTGGAGAGCTCGGTGAGCTTGACGCCGAGGGCGTCGAGGTGGAGGCGGGCGACCATCTCGTCGAGGTGCTTGGGCAGCACGTAGACGTCGGTCGGGTACTCCGAGGTCTTCACGAAGAGCTCGATCTGGGCGAGCACCTGGTTCGTGAACGAGTTCGACATCACGAACGACGGGTGGCCGGTCGCGTTGCCGAGGTTGAGCAGCCGGCCCTCGGACAGCACGATCACCGTGTGGCCGTCGGCGAACCGGAACTCGTCGACCTGCGGCTTGATGTTGGTCCGCTCGGCGATCTTCACCAGCCCGGCCATGTCGATCTCGTTGTCGAAGTGGCCGATGTTGCCGACGATCGCCTGGTGCTTCATCGCCGCCATGTGGTCGGCGGTGATCACGTCGCGGTTACCGGTCGCGGTGACGAAGATGTCCGCGATCCCGACCACGTCGTCGACGGTCGAGACCTGGTACCCGTCCATCGCCGCCTGCAGCGCGCAGATCGGGTCGATCTCGGTGACGATCACCCGGGCGCCCTGGCCGCGGAGCGACTCGGCGCAGCCCTTGCCGACGTCGCCGTACCCGCAGACGACCGCGACCTTGCCGCCGATCAGCACGTCGGTGGCGCGGTTGATGCCGTCGATCAGCGAGTGCCGGCAGCCGTACTTGTTGTCGAACTTCGACTTGGTGACCGAGTCGTTGACGTTGATCGCCGGGAACAGCAGCGCGCCGGCCTTGTGCATCTCGTACAGCCGGTGCACGCCGGTGGTGGTCTCCTCGGTGACACCCTTGATGCCCTGACCGACCGTGGTCCAGCGCTGCGGGTCCTCCTGCAACGTGCGGGTGAGCAGCTTCAGGACGACGCCGTACTCCTCGGAGTCCGCGGTCGACGGGTCCGGTACGGCGCCCGCCTTCTCGAACTCGGTGCCCTTGTGGACGAGCATCGTGGCGTCACCGCCGTCGTCGAGGATCATGTTCGGACCTTCGCCCGGCCAGCTCA
Source organism: Kribbella sp. NPDC026611 (assembly GCF_040638345.1). Lineage (NCBI taxonomy): Bacteria > Bacillati > Actinomycetota > Actinomycetes > Propionibacteriales > Kribbellaceae > Kribbella > Kribbella sp. NPDC026611. Next base: position 269,255 of record NZ_JBEZYC010000008.1, on the reverse strand, counting down.
ACGCCTGCTCGGTGCACCACCAGTACTCCTCCAGCGTCTCGCCCTTCCAGGCGAACACCGGGACGCCGGCGGGGTTCTCCGCCGTACCCTCCGGGCCGACGACGACCGCAGCGGCCGCGTGGTCCTGGGTGGAGAAGATGTTGCACGAGACCCAGCGCACCTCGGCGCCGAGCGCCGTCAGCGTCTCGATCAGCACCGCGGTCTGGATGGTCATGTGCAGCGAGCCCATGATCCGCGCGCCGGCCAGCGGCTTGCTCTCGCCGTACTGCGCCCGCATCGCCATCAGACCGGGCATCTCGTGCTCGGCCAGCCGGATCTCCTTGCGCCCGAACTCGGCGAGTCCGAGATCCGCCACCTTGTAGTCGAAGGTCATGCCGCTCCCCTGGAACTGTGGTTGTTTGCCTGCCTGAGCCTAGAGGGCGCAGAGAGGTGGTTTGATCGGCTCAGGCGCGTTTTTGACACTGAAATGTCAAGATTGGAGTCATGCGCATCACCGAGGCCGCGCGCCAACTCGGCACCACCCCCCGAATGCTCCGCTACCGCGAGGCGCTCGGCCTGCTGCCGCGCACCCGCGGCACGTCCCAACGCCAGTACGACGACCGCGACCTGGCCGCGGTCAAACTCGCGCTGGACCTGGAACGCCGGTACGACGTGACGCCCGCCGCCCTGTCCTTCGCACTGAAAGCCCTGGCCGAGCCGTCCGTCGCCGCAGACCTCCGCAACCTCGGCTACCGCATAGGCCGCCTCACCGCACCCCCAACCCAATCCCAGATAGACCGCGACAGGGCCCTGAGGTGGTTGGGAAGATCCGGGGTGCTTCCGCCCAAACCTCATTAGTGAGACGGCGCCTCGGGGACGGCGGGGCGGGCGTCGGGGACGTAGTTCTCGGTGTAGATGTCGGGTTCGAGGTAGATCTGCTGCGCCATCGGGTCAGCCGCACGGATGGCGCGTTCGGCGGCGTCGATGGTGGCGGCCACGACCGAGGCATCCGTGGTGGGTTCGACGGCGAGCTTGGCGGCAACCAGGATTTCCTCCGGGCCCAGGTGCAGGGTGCGGATGTGGATCAGCCGCTGGACGCCGGACGTGTTCTCGATCGCGGCCACGATGCGTGACTGGGACTCGCTGGTCGCGGACTCGCCCAGCAGCAGCGACTTCATCTCGACCGCCAGGAAGATCGCGACGCAGACGAGCAGCGCGCCGATCGCCATCGAGCCGAGGCCGTCGAAGACTCCGTTGCCGGTGGCAAGGGTCAGCACGACCCCGATCAGCGCCAGCACCAGTCCGGTCAGCGCGGCGAAGTCCTCCAGCAGGATGACGGGCAGCTCCGGAGCACGGGCGTTGCGGACGAAGCGCACCCACGACACCGACCCGCGCAGCTTGTTCGCCTCGACGATCGCGGTCCGGAACGAGAAGCCCTCCATCACGATCGCGAGCACCAGCACAGCGACCGGGACCCACTTCCAGTTGTCGATCCCGTGCGGGTCGTGCACCTTGTGGTAGCCCTCGTACAGCGCGAACAACCCACCCACGCTGAACAGCACGATCGACACGATGAACGAGTAGACGTACCGCTCCCGCCCGAACCCGAACTGGTGCAGCTCGTCCGCCTCGCGCTTGGCCCGGTTGCTCCCGACCAGCAGCAGCACCTGGTTCCCGGCGTCGGCCAGCGAGTGGATCGCCTCGGCGAGCATCGACGCCGACTGGGTCAGCGCCCAGGCGGCGAACTTGGTGACCGCGATCCCGGTGTTCGCCAGCAAAGCCGCGACAACGGCCTTGTTCCCGCCACCAGCCATGGTGTCCAGATCCTCCGAAACGATGGAAATCAGCGTGCGGACACGACGAACGCCGTGCCGGAACCACGCAGGGTACAGGGTCCTTCGGGTCCCGCGGCGAACGCGGACTGACCCGCGGACAACGTCACCACGGAATCTTTGCCCCCAGCATCGATCGTTCCGTCCACACAGCACACGATCCGCGGCCCGGCACCGTCCACGACCCGCTCGCCGCCGTCCAGGTCGACGCGGCGGACCGCGAAGTACGGACAGCCGGTCTCGTAAACGCCGTCCCCGTCGGCGGTCAGCACCGGGTCGGTCAACGGCTCGAAATCGACCACCGAGACCAGCTCCGGTACGTCGATGTACTTGCTCGTCAGCCCACCACGCAACACGTTGTCCGAGTTCGCCATCACCTCGAACCCGAGCCCGTGCAGGTACGCATGCACGTTCCCCGCCGGCAGGTACACGGCCTCGAAGCGTGACAGTCGCACCCGGTTCAGCAGCAGCGCCGCGAGTACGCCGGGATCGTCCGGGAAGTCCGCGCACAGCCGCGCCAACGTCTCCCGCTCCAGCTCGAACGCGTCCCCGGCGTACCGCGCGACCGCCTCGCCCAGCGCGGCCACCAGCGGCCGGATCGAGTCCCGGTCCCGGCTCATGAAGTCGGTGAAGGCCTCGCGCAGCTTCCCGTCGCGGAGCAGGTCGACGAGCTCGTCCAGTCCTTCGGGAGCCAACGCGTCCAGCAGCGCGACCGTGCTCTCCAGCGGCCGGAAACCGACCAGCGCGTCGAAGTCCTCGAGCGCGATCAAGATCTCCGGCTTCGGCCAGGCGTCCTTGTAGTTCCGGTCGGCCGCGTCCCGTGGGATCCCGGCCTCCTCGTCCCGCGCGTACCCGTCGATCGCCTGGTCGCGCGACGGGTGCGCCTGGATCGACAACGGCTGGCCCGCCGCCAGCAGCTTGGCCAGGAACGGGAACCGCCCCTCGAACCGCTCCGCCGTCTCCTCCCCCAGCACCGCGGCCGGGTCGGCAGACACCACGTCGAACAGCGAGTCACCCGACGGCAGCACCGACGGCGCCGACTCGTGCGCGCCCATCCACAGCTCGGCCTGCGGCGTCCCGTCCGGTTCCACGCCGATCAGCTCGGGGAGCGCGGTCCGCGACCCCCAGGCGTAGTCCCGGATGGTGTTCTGCAGCCGCACTACCACGCCGGATCCTCCGAGGGGTTCCTCGGCTCGACCGGGTCGTCCACGGTCGCCATACCGTGCCGGCCGAGACCGATCCCGAGGTACGCCGCGGCGTACCGGCCCTGCTGGGTCAGAGCGGCGTACCGGGCGACGTCCGTGCCGTCGGCCTGCGTGATCGTGTGCACGCGAACGTCGTGTGCCTCCGCCTTGGACTCCAGCTTGCGGCGGTGCTCGGCAACGCCGGCCTCTTCGATCCCGTCGTCCAGGATGATCAACGCCGGCCGCAGCTCCGCCTGCTTCTCGAACGGGTCCGCGAACAGGTCCCGCGCGGGCTGGTTGAGCACCGGCAGCAGGTGGCCCGCGTCAGCGGCCAGCGCCGGCCGGCCACTGGCCAGCCGCAGCGCCTCGACCACCCGGCGAGCAGCACGCGCAGCCAGGACAGAGCCACCCCAGACCAGCGGCAACGCGTCCGCCAGCACCAGCGCGAGCTCCTTGGCCGGATTGCACGACACGTCGTTGTTGGGCGAGCACTCGATCGCCACGTCGTCCAGCAACGACGCAACGGCCTTGTGGTCGACCTCGGGACCCAGCTCCATCTGGTGCAACGCCTGCAGTACGGCGACAGCAGCAGCCAGTTGGTCGTCCGACTGGGACGGCAGCCGGATCGCATGGCGGAGACCGGCCGAGGCGATCGCCACTGGAGAGTCTTCCGGCGCGGCCACCATCAACCCGCAACCACGCCGTACCGCTTCACCAGCGGCCGAGACCGCGTCTGTGTCCTCGGCGGCACCGCCCAGCACGATCACCAGGTCCAGCGGGCCGGCCCAGCCGGGCAGACCCGGACCGGGCCACGCCAGGAACGGCACCGGGCAGACCGGCTCCAACACGGCCCGGACGAGGCGCGCGTCTCGGCCGGCCGCGACCACAGCCCGCGGCCGGAAGCCGTCAGACTCCAGCGCGGAAAGCACGTCGGCGGACGCCTCCAGCTCGGCGCGGATCCGGGCACCGGCCATGGCCAGCCGGCGGAGCAGGTCGTCCGCCGCCTCGAGTGCGGCCGGGTCGTCCAGCCGCGTGTCGTCGAAGACGCTCATCAGCTCTCCGTCAGCTCTCTGACCCGGCCGGTTCCCTCGTGTCCCGGGCCTCGTCGATCAGCAGCACCGGGATGTCGTCACGCACCGGGTACGCCAGCGCGCAGCCGGCGTTGGTGCAGACCAGCTCGTTCGCCTCGTCGTCCACGCGGAACTCCGACCGGCACTTGGGACAGACCAGGATGCTCAGCAGGTCCGGGTCCAGATTGACTGCCATTCAGTTCTCCTCCACCGGTGCACCGGTGATCAGGGCCAGTACTTCGTCGCGGACACGTTCCATGGTCGGCCGGTCCGCGGCCTCGACGTTCAGCCGCAGCAGCGGCTCGGTGTTCGACGCGCGCACGTTGAACCACCACTGTCCCGCCGAGACGGTCAGACCGTCCAGGTGGTCGACGCTGATCCCGTCGACGCCAGCGTAAGTGTCCTCGATCGCGGCGACCGTGGCGGCCTGATCGGCGACCGTGTTGTTCAGCTCGCCGGACGCGACGTACCGCTCGTAGTCGGCGAACAGCTCGCTGGCGGGCTTGTCCTGCTCACCCAGCGCGGCCAGCACGTGCAGCGCGGCCAGCATGCCGGTGTCGGCCCGCCAGAAGTCGCGGAAGTAGTAGTGCGCGGAGTGCTCGCCGCCGAAGACCGCGTCGGTCTCGGCCATCTTCTGCTTGATGTTGGAGTGCCCGACCCTGGTCCGCACCGGCGTGCCGCCGTGCTCGGCGATCAGCTCCGGCACGGCCTTGGAGGTGATCAGGTTGTGCAGGACGGTCGAGCCGGGATGCTTGGCGAGCTCGCGGACGGCGACCGCGCCGGTGATCGCGCTCGGCGAGATCGGGTCGCCCTGCTCGTCGATCACGAAGCAGCGGTCGGCGTCGCCGTCGAAGGCGAGGCCGAGGTCGGCACCGGTCTCGCGGACCTTGGCCTGCAGGTCGACCAGGTTCTTCGGGTCGAGCGGGTTGGCCTCGTGGTTCGGGAAGTTCCCGTCGAGCTCGAAGTACATCGGGATGATCGTGACCGGGCCGTCGGCGAAGACGGCCGGGACCGTGTGGCCGCCCATGCCGTTGCCGGCGTCGACGACCACCGTGAGCGGGCGGATGCCGCTCAGGTCGACCAGGTCGTGCAGGTGGTCGGCGTACGCAGTCAGGAGGTCCTTGTGGGTCACGTGACCGCTCGCGGAGCCGGACACCGGCACGTCGGTGAGGGCCTTGGCGACCAGGTCGGCGATGTCGCGCAGACCGGAGTCCGAGCCGACCGGCGCGGCGCCGGCCCGGCACAGCTTGATGCCGTTGTACTTCGCCGGGTTGTGGCTGGCGGTGAACATTGCACCGGGCAGGTCGAGCCGGCCGGAGGCGAAGTACAGCTGGTCGGTGGACGCCAGACCGATGTCGATCACGTCCGCACCGGTGCTGGTCACGCCCTCGGCGAAGGCAGCGGCCAGCGCCGGGCTGGACGGGCGCATGTCGTACCCGACCACGACCGCCCCCGGACCGGAGAGGACGTCCAGGACCTCGACGAATGCAGCGCCCGTCGCGCGAGCCACCGACTCGTCCAACTGGTCCGGGACGACCCCCCGCACGTCGTACGCCTTGAAGATCGCCGCAACATCAGCCATGCGTGGACCCTATCCGGCCCACACCAAAAGCTGTATTTGAGGCCGGGAAAGCTGTATTCAGGCCTTCTCGAACCAGTTCAGGTCCTTGCGGTGGTGGACCGTCGGGAGCTGGCGGGGTACCACGGGAGCCGCCCAGCGGGCCGCGTTGGCGATGATCTGCTGGACCTCGGGCTGGTGGTACGTCGGGAACTCCTGGTCGCCGGGTCGGAAGTAGAAGACCCGGCCCTGGCCGCGGCGGTAGCAGCAGCCGGAGCGGAAGACCTCGCCGCCGCTGAAGGAGCTGACGAAGACCAGTTCGTCCGGCTGCGGGATGTCGAACAGCTCGCCGTACATCTCCTCGCGCTCGATCACCAGCGGGTGCGGGATGCCCTGCGCGATCGGGTGACCGGCCGCGACCGTCCAGATCAGCTCGCGGTCGTTCTCGGCGCGCCAGTCGAGCGAGCAGGTGGTGCCCATCAGCCGGATGAAGATCTTGCTGAAGTGCGCGGAGTGCAGCGCGATCAGGCCCATGCCGGACAGTACGTGCTGCTGCACGCGGTCGACGATCGCGTCGTCGACGTCACCGTGCGCGGCGTGCCCCCACCAGGTGAGTACGTCGGTGTCGGCGAGGACCTCCTCGGTCAGACCGTGCTCCGGCTCCTGCAGCGTCGCCGTACGGACGACCACGTCCGCACCGAGCTTGTCCCGCACCGCGGCCGCGATGGTGCCGTGCATGGTGTCCGGGTACAGCTTGCGGACGGACTCGTCCCGGCTCTCGTGGACGTTCTCGCCCCAGACGGTGATGCGGATGGGGTCAGTCATGGAGTACCACCTCTCGGCCCGCCTTCGCGGACGCGTAGCAAGCGTCGATGACCTCGGTCCGGAGCAGCGCCTCGGACCCGTTCTGTCCTTCCCACTCGCCGGACCGGACGATCCGGACGAACTCGCGGACCACCCCGCGGTGGCCGAGCCCCGCGCCGGTGGCCGGCTTCACCTCGGCCGGGACACCGGCCACGTCGGTGAAGATCCGCAACGTGTCCTCGGTGGTGTAGTTCTGCACCTCGATCTTGGCGCCGCCGTCGGTACCGAACAGCTCGATGCCGAAGTTGTCACCCGGTGCGCGGTACGTCGCCCAACTGGTCTCCAGCTGCAGCGCGCCGCCACCCTGCAACCGCAGGTACGCCGTCGCCAGGTCCTCGACCTCGAACTTCGAGCCGAGCGTGTCGACGGTCGGCCGGTCCACGCTGCTGGAGCTGCCCTTGCCGCGCGGACCGAGCTCGGCGAACGTGCTCGCCGAGACCGTGGTGACCTGCGGCTCGCCGAGCAGGTGCAGCGCCAGGTCGAGGATGTGGACACCGAGGTCGATCAGCGGACCGCCACCGGAGAGCTCGCGGTTGGTGAACCAGCCGCCCATGCCCGGGATGCCGTTGCGGCGCATCCAGTGCGCCTTCGCGTAGTAGATCCGGCCCAGCTGACCCTCGTCGATCTGGTGCTTCAGCGCCGCGACGTCGCCGCGCTCGCGGTGGTTGAAGACGACTTTGAGCACCCGGCCCGCCTGCTTCGACGCCTCCACCATCGCGGTGCCCTCGGCCACGGTCCTGGCCAGCGGCTTCTCCGACAGCACGTGCAGGCCCTGCTCCAGCGCCTTCAGCGCGATCGGGGCGTGCAGCTGTGTCGGCGTACCGATGCTGACCGCTTCCAGGCCGGGCGTCTCGAGCAGGTCCTCCCAGCGCTCGTACAGGTGCGGTACGCCGTGCTTCTCGCCCAAGCTGGTCAGGGTGTCCTTCTCCAGCCCGGCCAGCGCGATCACCTCGACGTCCGGCAACTCAGAGAACGCCTCCAGGGCGGTACGCCCCGCGAAGCCGAGGCCGACGACACCGACGCGCAGTTTTTGATCGTTCACAGTCCACGATCCTCTCCCGCTGACAACGTTGGACACAATCAGCTTTCCACACTACGGAACAGGATCGAACGCGAACGGGGTCAGCGCCCCCGGTCAGTCCTCGTCGGTGTCGAAGTCCGGGTCGATCTGCTCGGGCGACAGCGCGAGCACATCGGCCAGCTCCAGGACCAGGGCGGAGCGGACCAGCCAGGACAGGCTGTTGCCGGACCGCTCGGCGCGGAGCTCGATCGGCCGCCGGAAGACGACGATCCGGTACGGCTCGTGCGAGGTGCCGCCGGTGGCGTGGGTGAGCGGGATCTCGGTCGCGTCGAGCTCCAGGTTCGGCACGTCCTCGATGGCGAACTCGACCCGCGCGACCACCTGCGGCAGCCGCTTCTCCAGCCGGGTCACCTCGATCGCGACCACCTCGTCGAACTGCGCCGCGCCGGACCGTTGCAGTGGCAGACCGCGCGGCGCGAACTTGCTCGGCCGGCTGATCGGGCCGAGCATGCCGCGGCCGTGGCGGTCGATGTGCCTGCGATGACGGCGAGCCTCGGTCACGCGCTCAGCCTAGTGGGGGTAACGTCTGGCCGTGAGCATCGCCAGGATCTGTTCGCGCGCCGGATGCCAGAAGCCGGCCGTCTCGACGCTCACCTACGTGTACGCGGACTCCACCTGCGTCCTCGGCCCGCTCGCGACGTACGCCGAACCGCACTGCTACGACCTGTGCGCCGACCACGCCGACCGGCTGACCGCACCGAACGGCTGGGAGGTCATCCGGCTCGCTCCGGACCCCGCGGCCGCCGGTCCGTCCTCGGACGACCTGGAAGCGCTGGCGAACGCGGTCCGCGAAGCCGCCCGGCCGCTCCCGCCGCGCTCGAACGCACCAGGCACCCCGGGCGCTCCGGTCGAGATCGCTCGCCGCCGGCACCTGCGCATGCTGCAGGACCCCGGCGCCAACTCGTCCGAGGGCTGAGCCCGACCGCAGTGCCTACCTCAATGCCTACCGCAGGGCGGCGCTGACGTCCGGCTGCGCGCCCAGCTGGGCCCGGAACACGAGCGACGTGTTCAGCGGCCACGCAGCCGCCTGCGGCGTGTCGCTGTCCTTGGGCTTCTCGGCCGGCATCAGCGTCACGCCGGCCACGACGGTCCCCCGCGTCTGCTGGACCATCAGGTAGGTGGCCCGCGGCTGCGGCTTGAACGCGATCTTCGTCGTACCGCCGTTGACGACGTCGAGGTTCTGCGTCTGCAACGGCCGACCGGCCGCGTCCCGCAGCTCGAACTTCACGCTCGCCTGCTTGCCCGGTGCGGTCACCTGCAGCAACGCCGGTTGCACGTGCGCGGGAATGACCAGGTACGCCGGACCCGTCAGCGGATCGGTAGACCCGATCGACGCGAACTCGGTGCGGGCCGCGTCCGTCATCCGCATCGACGCGGTCACCGGCTGGTCGGACGACACCGTGATCCCACTGGGGTCGCCCTGCAACACCTGGTCGAGCATGACCGTCTTCACCGAGCCCGCGGCGATCTGCACGGTCTCCAGACCAGCCGGCTTGAACGGTCCGTTCGGGCCGTTCACGGTCAGGCTCGCGGTCGCCTGCAGATCGGTCGGGTTGGCGATCGCCAGGACCCGCAGCCCCTTACCGGGCGCCACACCAGGCACGAACACCTTGGTCCCAGGTGCGGCAGAGGTGTTCAGCCAGTCCACACCGGCCGGCTGGCTGCCGTTGGTCGCGTTGGAGCGGACGGCGGCGGACACGCGGCCCCCGGTCGACTCCACGTGCAGCGCGATGTCCCGGAGATTCGGTGCGACCAGCCGCAGGTACACCTCGGTCGACCCGCGTGCGGGTACGACGAGGCCCCTGGCCGCAGGCAGGTCCTGCGGACCGGTCCGCGCGTACACGCTGACGTTCACCTCGGCGTTGATGCTGTCGAGGTTGGTCAGCACCAGTACGTCGCGTCGGTCGCTCGCACCGGACGCGCCGACGAACCAGAAGTCCGACCCGGGGACCTGGCACGGCACGCTGGCCATGCCCTTGTTCACTCCGTCAGTGGCGGTCGTCGTGCTCGTAGCGACCGTGCCTGCGGCGAGCGGTCCGGTGCCCTTGATGGACAGCGGCTCCGGCTTGACCGCCGCAGCGGTGGTCGCGACCTTGCCACGGACCAGCACGGACCCGACTGGGTCGGACGTGGCCGGTAGCGGTGCGATCGACAGCGGCTGGTCGGTGCCGGTCGCGGTCGGGGTACCTTCGGGCAGCGTCGGCGAGACCGCGCTGACCAGGCTGGTCATCTTGCCGCCCGGAGCGAGCGCCGGGCAGGCCAGCGCCGTACGGTTCACGACCGTCCGCTGGGGCTCGGCCGAGGCTTGCTGGGTGTCCGTAACGGGCTTCTTCGGGTGGGTGACCACGCCGAGGCCGGCGATCGCAGCCATCGCGAGCACGACGACTCCGAGCCGGACGCGGGCGTCCGACAGCAAGCGGGTCACCGGGGGTCCCTCCTCGCGTGGGTGCCGTGCGGGACGGCGACGGTCCGGCGAACGGTCGGCAGGCAGAAGATCAGGGCGATCAGCCAGCCGATGATGCCGAGGACCCGCCAGACCGTGTGGGTCTGGTCCTGCAGTGGCGTCTTGCCGGTGATCTTCGAGCGGTCCACCAGCCAGGATGCGTCGCCGTCGTTCGCGCTGGCCCGGGTCAAGCCGGGCAGTGAGTCCAGCGTGGACTGCAGGCTCGGGTCGACCGGACCGGGCAGGTAGATGTAGTCGATCGCGAGCCCGGCGAGCTGACGGCCTTCCTCGCCGCTGCCGCCGCCACCGAGGGTCGACAGGACATCGGTGATTGGCTTGGTCTGGGCCGCCGAGGGCGCAGCCTCGAGCGAACCCATCCGTGGGCCGCCGTCCTTCACGAGGGCGAAGCGCATCTCGCCACCAGGCGCCTTGCGGACCACGAGGATCGACTGGTTCTCCGGTGGGTCCTGCGAGGACACGAGGTACGCCGGAAGGTCCTGAGCGGGGCCGCGCCACAGCGGACCGTCCGTGCCCCGCACCAGCCAGAAGCCGGCCGTGACGATCGTGGTCAGCAGCACCACGCCGAGCACGCCCTGCACGATGATCTCAGTGGATTTGCCGACCGAGTCCCAGGCCACCGTCACGGCCACGATCCAGCCGGCTGTCATGAGGAACATCAACGGACCGCTACCGCCGCCGAGCCTGCTGGCGACGAGCGTCGCAGCCAGGCCGGCCAGTGCGGCGAACCAACCGAGCATCTCGTACCGCTGCCGCGTCGGCCGCATCAGAGCGACCAGCGCCACCACGATCAGCGGTACGGCGAGCCACCAGGGCGTCGGCGCGCCAATCGGAGTACCGGTCAGCAGGTGCTGCAGGCTGTCGCCCGGACCGACCGCAGCGGTCGGCGGACCGCCTGCCTCCTGGCCCAGCCGCGACGGGTGCTTCACCAGCTCGATCGTCCACGGCAGCACGAGCAGCAGGCCGAGAACGACGGAGAACACGAGCTGGCGACCTTGCCGGCGCCAGCCGAGCCCCAGGACCGCACCGAACACCAGGATGACGCTGATCAGCAGGCCAAGCGCTGGAGTGAACGCGAACAGCACGGCCTGACAGATGCCGGCGAACCACGCGGCCCGCCAGCTGCCCTGGATGATCACGCGACGCCGCCTGGCCACGGTGTGCAGCGCAGCACCGAGCAGCGGCAGCACAATCGCCGCCACGCACGTCCCGAGCCGTCCCTGCGAGATCGCGCCGTTGGTGAACACGGCCAGCCCGTACGCCGATGCACCCCAGGCACGCGCCACGCGGTCGACGACAAAGGCTCGCAGCAACGCCCACGCAGCCAGGCCTGCCAGCGGAACCGCACCGAGCAGCAGCAAGTTCGTGGCACCGCTCGGCCCGAACGACACCGTGGAGAACGCCCAGAACTGCGCCAACCAGGCAGGCGGCGTGGCACCGGGCGGAGCCGATGCAGCCGCATGCCAGAGCGCAGAGATCGTCTCGTGTGCCGGCAGCAGCAGGTTGGACCGCAGTACGCCGCCACCGATCAGGTCACGCGCTGCCACGACCGCACTGATCGCCAGCACGACCCAGGCGATCAGGAACGGGCGACGGATCAGCTGACGACGCCAGCGGGGCTGGTCCGCGGCCACGCGAGCGGTGGACTTCGCCCGACGGGCAGTCGTGACGACCTGCTCCTCCGGCTCGTCCGCCCAGGCTTCACGGATCCGCTCCGAGATCGTGCTGGTGGTTTCCTCCAGGTTGTGCCGCAGGGCGTGCACGGACCGGGAGAACAGGCCCTTGATGTCGTCGTACGGGACCTGGTCGAGACTGCGGCGGTTCTTGCGGGCTTGCGTCCAGCCACCGGCCAGCAACGTGCCGAGCAGAGCGGTCCACTCGTCGACCGCACCGGACGGCGTCTTGCCGATCAGGAACCAGGCCGAGCGCATGAAGGTGCCGAGCAGGAACCGCAGCATCAGCAGCGGCAGCAGCTTGCCCGGTGCGTTCGCCAGAACCGTGTAGTACGCGTGGGCGCGGTCCAGTTGGTACGCGTGCCGTCTGGTGCCGGCCAGCGCCCGCTCGCCGGTCGCTGCGGCCTGTGCGTGGTAGACGACCGCATCGGGTGCAACGCCGACCTGGAACCCGGCCCGGCTGGCCCGCCAGCCGAAGTCGATGTCGTCGCGGAACATCGGCAGCCGCGGGTCGAACCCGTGCAGCGCCTCCCAGACGTCGCGGCGGACCAGCATGCCGGCCGAGCTGACCGCCAGCACGTTCCGCGGCTGGTCGTGCTGGCCCTGGTCGAGCTCGCCGATCTCGATGCCGGTGTCGCGGCGGCCGCCGAGCGACGTGGTGACGCCGACCTCGAGCAGCTCGCGGTCCCGCGGCCAGAGCCGCACCTTCGGTCCCCAGACGCCGGTCCCCGGCGACATAGTGGCCTGGAGCAACAATTTCTCCAGCGCCTTCGGGGCCGGCGCACAGTCGTCGTGCAGCAGCCACAGCCACTCCACCACGGGCATGTTGCCGTCGTCGCCGTACGGGCCGTAGGGGCTCGGGATCGGCGCGAAACCGTGCGTCTCGAGACCGCGGGCGACCGCCATCCCGAAACCGGTCCGCGCGGACACGCTGACGACGGGTTCGACACCCGGCATCGCGGCCAGCAGCTCAGCGGTCTCGTCGGTGGACCCGGTGTCGACCGCGATCAGCCGGTCCGGACGCGGGTTGAGCGCCCACAACGCCTCGGACAGCCGGGGCAGCCAGGCCGCGCCCTCGTGGCCGACCACGACCGCGGTGACGACGTGCCGGACCCGCGGACGACCCATCGGATCGTCGGTGTGGTCGGTCGGGAAGTCGACGGAGTCGAAGAACTCCCACCCGGCCGGGGCTTCTTGTTCCATGCGGAGCTGTGACACCTCGATGCGTGCGGACGGTCACCGCGACCGCAGGTCCCGGCGAGGACTCACCATACAGCGGGTCAAGGAGCCTCCGGAAAGCCGCGGGCCCCGGTGACTGTGCGTCCCGGGGCCTCGCGGAAAGTCCTGATGAAGTTGTGCTGGGTACTACCGGCTGCAGACCGTCAGACGGCCTTTTTCTTCAGCTTGCGGCGCTCCCGCTCCGACAGTCCGCCCCAGATCCCGAAGCGTTCGTCGTTCTGCAGTGCGTACTCCAGGCACTCGCCTCGCACGTCACAGCCGAGGCACACCTTCTTGGCCTCGCGGGTGGATCCGCCCTTCTCCGGGAAGAACGCCTCTGGATCGGTCTGGGCGCACAGCGCCCGTTCCTGCCAGTTCGGCTCCTCCTCGATCGCCTCACCGTCGACAATCGCCATCAGCTCTGTCACGGTACGACCTCCTCGACCCTGTTCGTTCCCCTGTACATGTGGGTTTGCGGTCCACATGCCTGACCTCGTCCGTCCTGCGCTCTGCAACGGTCCCCGATACCGAGTGTCCAACGAACGACACGGTTGAAATTACATTCCTGCAATCCACGAAAGTCAAGCCGTGCTCTGCTATTGGGATCATCCGCAACATGCCCGCAAAAGAACGAGAGGCCTGCAGCCACAGGCCTCTCGCGGTGTGTACCCCAGGATCAAACTCGATCCCGATTGCTCTTTTGCCGCACCTTCGGTAAGGGCTTGCTGCCCGGTCAGGAAGGCTGGGACCACCAACCCTGCTGATTTCCGCCCTGCTGCGGGTTCTCGTCGCCCTTGGTGGCGTCCGTCGCCTGCGGGTCGATCCGGGTCTCGTCGGCAGGCTCGGTCGCCGCGTGCTCCGGCTGTGCGGGCGTCTCGGCAGCGGGGGTCTCCTCGGCCGGCCAGGCCTGCTCCTGCTGCCAGGTCTGGGCCTGCGGGGCCTCTGCCGGCGGCTCGTGCGAGCCTTCCTCCGGTGCAGCGTGCTCCGGCTGGGCGGGCCACTCCGGCTGACCGTGCTGCGGCTGCTGGCCGTAGTCCTGACCCCACTGCTGCTGAGCGGCGTCACCAGAGCCCCACTGCTGCTCCTGCGGCCACTGCTGGCCCTGGTCCTGGCTCCACTGCTGCGGCTGGCCTTCTGAGCTCCACGCCTGCGTCGGCTCGGTGCCCTGGCCCTCAGCGGTCCACGCCTGCTCGCCGGCCCCGTGCTGACCGGCCTGGTGCTGGGCGCCGGATTCGGCCTCGCCGGCAGACCAGTTGTGCTGCTCACCCTGGTTCCAGCTCTGCTCCTGCGGCCACTGCTGCTGCTCCCCCTGCGCAGCGGCGTACCCACCGGCAGCACCTGCGGCACCGGCGCCGGCCGCTCCGGCGTACCCGCCGTACTGGCCCTGGCCCTGGTCGTACTGGCCGCCGAACTGCCCCTGCTGGGGCTGCTGGCCGTAGCCCGGCTGGCCGTACGGCGGGCTCTGGCCGTACTGCCCCTGCTGCTGGCCGCCGAACTGGCCCTGGCCCTGCTGCGGGGCGAACTGACCCGGCTTCGGCACCCGCACCGGCGCGGGCAGCGACTGGAAGGTCTTGAAGATGTAGAAACCGGCAGCGCCGTACAGCACCAGGCCGCTGAGCGCGTAGACGAAGCCGACCACCTTCAGGCCGGCGGTGCTGGTCTCGCTGAAGCCGGCGAACGCCGTGACGAGGCCGAGCAGGATGATGAAACCGGTCATGGCGAGCGCCGCCAGTGCGACGGTCCGTGCGTTGGGGGTCCGTTCCCCTTCGTTCACCAGCCACACCGCGGCGACCAGCGCGAACAGCACGACCAGCGCGCTGAGGCCCGGCGGGACGATGAAACCTTGCACGTTGCCTGCGGCGGCAGCGAAGCCGGCACCGCCGGCGAACAGCCGGATCAGCGACGCCAGCGTGAACAGGGCGACGAAGGCGAGCAGGATGTACGCGACCGGCTCTCTGAGCTTCTTGGTTGCGTCGGTGACCACGAGGGGCTCCTCGGATGTTGGGGGGCCGTACAACTGAGCTGTGCGGATGGTTCGGACCCACCGCAGCATAGTCGTGCGGTGGTCCGGCGCATTGACGACTCGTGCAGACTCTTCCCATGCGATTGACAGTGCTGGCCGGTGGCATCGGCGGTTCCACCTTCCTACGCGGGCTGCTGGCGGCCCGCCCGGACGCCGAGATCACCGTGGTGGGGAACACCGCTGACGACATCACCCTGTTCGGCCTGCGGGTCTGTCCCGACCTGGACACGGTGATGTACACGCTGGGTGGGGGCATCTCCCAGGAACGCAAGTGGGGCCGTGAGGACGAGACCTGGGTGATCAAGGAGGAGCTCGCGGAGTACGGCGTCGAGCCCACCTGGTTCGGCCTGGGCGACCGGGACATCGCGACGCACCTGGTACGCACGCAGATGCTCGACGCGGGCTACACCCTCACCGCGGTGACCGAGGCGCTCTGCACGCGCTGGAAGCTGCCGGTGCGGCTCCTGCCGATGAGCGACGACCGGATCGAGACGCACGTGGTGGTGGACGACCCGGAGCAGCCCGGGCGGCGCAAGGCGATCCACTTCCAGGAGTACTGGGTGCGGTACCACGCGGAGATCCCGGCGCACCAGATCGTCGCCGTCGGTCAGGACAAGGCCAAGCCGGCGCCCGGCGTACTCGAGGCGATCGCCGACTGCGACGTACTGATCGTGCCACCGTCCAACCCGGTGGTCTCGGTCAACACGATCCTCGGCGTACCAGGGATCCGGGAGGCGGTCCGGGAAACGGCCGCACCGGTCATCGGGCTCTCACCGATCATCGGCAGCGGTCCGGTGCGCGGCATGGCCGACAAGGTGCTCGCCACGGTCGGTGTGGCGTCCACTGCGTCGGCCGTGGCCCGGTACTACGGCTCCCGGACGTCCGGCGGCGTACTGGACGGCTGGCTGATCGACACGTCCGACGCGATGCAGGCGGACTCGATCGCGGGCGCCGGAATTCACGTCCAGGCGGTGCCGTTGTGGATGAACGACGACACCCTGACCGCCGCGATGGCCAACGCGGCGCTGAACCTCGCGGAGGCCGTACGGCGATGAGGAAGCACCTGGAGATCGTCCCGGTGACCGGACTGCCCGAGGTGGCGACAGGGGACGACCTGGTCGCGCTGGTGGGCGACGGAGCGGACCTGCGCGACGGCGACATCGTCTCCGTGACCTCCAAGATCGTCAGCAAGGCCGAGGGGCGATTGACCCACGGCACGCGACAGGAGGCGATCGACGCCGAGCTGGTGCGCGTGGTGGCCCAGCGCGGCGAGACGCGGATCGTCCAGACGCGGCACGGACTGGTGATGGCGGCCGCTGGTACCGACACGTCCAACACGGCGCCTGGCACGGTCCTGTTGCTGCCGGTGGACCCGGACGAGTCGGCTCGGGTCCTGCGCACCGGTCTCAAGGAGCGGTACGACGTCAATGTCGGTGTCGTGATTACGGACACATTGGGGCGGCCCTGGCGCAACGGTCAGACCGACCTGGCGATCGGTGCTGCCGGGGTGCGGGTCGTCGAGGACCTGCGCGGTACGACGGACAGCCACGGCAACGTGCTGGCGGTGACTGAGCCCGCGCTGGCGGACGAGATCGCCAGCGCGAGCGAGCTGGTCAAGGGCAAGGCGGACGGCGTACCAGTGGCGGTTCTGCGCGGGCTGGAGGACGTCGTACTGCCGGCTGGCGAGCACGGGCCGGGTGCACGGGCGCTGGTGCGGGACGCGGAGCAGGACATGTTCAGCCTGGGGACGCGGGAGGCGGCGCGGGCCGCCGTCCTGGCGCGCTCTGCTCCTGGTGGTGTGCGCGAGGTGGATCCGGCGGTGTGGGCCGGGCTGCTGGACGAGGTCGATGACGTGCACCTCGAGGTGGGCGACCACACCGTCACGGTGTTCGGCGACGAGCCGGTCGCCGTGGGCGTGATCGCCGAGAAGCTCGCCGTACTGCTGCACGCCGAGGGGTACGGCGTGACGGTGCGGACCGGGCCGGGGAACGAGGCGACGGTCACGTTCGGCTCACGGTCGCAGTAGTTTTCTAGGCAACTTCTTAGGCTGGCCTCGTACACTGCTCCCGCACGGCGGCGCGGTGGCCGCCCTGAGCCGGGAAGACCAACACTGTGGGTAAAGCGTCGTCGCAGAAGCAGTCCCGTCGCGAGATGATCGAGAAGATGCAGCGGGACCAGGCCCGGACGGACCGCCGCCGCACGATGCTCATCGTGATCGCGTCCATCGTGATCGGCCTGGCCATCATCGCCTACCCGGCGATCCGGCTGATCCAGGACTCGCGCGCCAAGAACCAGGCCGTCTCGGACTTCGGTGTCGCCGCCTCCGCGGCGTCCTGCGACACGCCGACCAACGACGACGGCGGCGGCACCCAGGACCACCGCCCCGACGGCGAGAAGATCGCGTACGCCGTCTCGCCGCCGTCCTCCGGCCCGCACTACGCCGTCTGGGCCCCCTTCGACAAGAAGTTCTACTCGATGAGCGACCGGCCGCCGGTGGAGAACCTGGTCCACAACCTGGAGCACGGCTACACGCTCCTGTGGTACCGCGACACCCTGCCGAAGAAGGAGATCGACCAGATCGAGAAGCTCGCCAAGGCGAAGCTTCCCGACGGCTCGGCCAACAAGTTCATCGCGGCCCCCTACAAGCAGTCCGAAGGCAAGGGCTGGCCCGACGGCAAGAACGTCGCCTTCGCCCACTGGAGCGCCGCCGACGCCAAGGGCAAGTCCCTCGGCCACCGCCAGTTCTGCGGCTCCGTCAGCGGCGAAGCCCTCACCAACTTCATCCAAAAATACCCAGCCACCGACTCCCAAGAACCCAACGGCGGCTAACACTCCCCACGCCGGTCATCCCACGCGGGCTACGCGGTCGCTCTGTCGTCGCAAGCTCCTCCGACGCGCCCACTCCGCCCGCCCCCACCCACCCTCCGGCTTACCGCCGGCTGTTGCCAGCCAGCGCTGGCGAGTTGCGGGCTGCCGCCCGCGGGTGACGGCTGTGGGGCGGGCGTCCGCGGGCAACGGACTCGTGATGCCGGGTGAAGGTGGTAGCCCCACGCGGTACTACGCGCGGCTCCTCCGTCACAGGCCCGGCGCCACTCCCACCTACCCTCCGGCTTGGCGCCGACTTTTCCCAGCTAGCGCTGGCTTCTTGCGGCCCGCTGGTGACTACTCCTGGGGCTGGCGTCCGCGGGCATCGGACTGGTGGTGGGGCCGTGTGCGCGTCGGCCCGTCAGTTGTGCGGCCGGTGATTACGTACCGAACGCGCGGCCAGGCGGTGGACGCGGGCGGATCGTATCGTCAGGACCTCGCGCAGGGCGCGCCGGCAGTCGACCGTGGCGGGGTCTCCACGCTGACGAGCTGCGTGGGGTCGACCAACGATGGCACCGGCGATCTGCGGAACTTTTATGCCGCTATGTGGCTTTTTTGTTCCGGAGATCTGCTCCCGGCAACAGACGCTTTCGGAGTCAACAACCAGGTGCCGGTGCAGGGTCCGCTCGGCCCCGCGGGATCAGCACCACGCCGGATTGAACCACTTCCGCCACTCACCACCAGCCCGTTACCCCGCGGACGCCACCCCGAGGTAGTCACACGCGGGCGGCAGCCCGCAACAAGCCAGCGCTAGCTGGGCAGCAGGACGGCGCTAAGCCGGTGGGTGGGTGGGAGCGGCGCGTAGCAGACGTGGCGAGGAGCGGAGCGACGAGTGCGGCTGCGTAGCACCGCGTGGGGCCGAACCACGTCCACCCATCACCACCAGCCAGTCACCCACGGACACCGGCCCGAAGTAGTCACCCGCGGGCGGCAGCCCGCAACACGCCAGCGCTAGCTGGCAGCACGCCGGCGGTAAGCCGGGGGATGGGTGGGAGCGGGTGGAGCGGCCGCGTCGGAGGAGCTTGCGACGACAGAGTGGTCGCGTAGCACGCGTGGGGAGGACGTGGGTCAGATGTAGTTGGAGTGGTCGGATTGGACTTGGGCTACTAGGTCTTTTACTCGTTCTCCGTCGGAGAGGGGGCAGACCATTGTTACGTCTTGGGTGTGGACGATGATGTGGCTTTGGAGACCTACCGCGGCGACCAGGTGGTTGGGGTCGTCGGTGACGATGATGTTGTTGTGGGAGTCCAGGAGGCAGCTGAGGGTGATGCTGTCGGTGCGGTTGCCGTTGGGGTCGGCGGTGTAGGTGTCGGCGAGGGCGGCCCAGGAGCCGACGTCGAGCCAGTGGACGGGCATGGGGACGACGACCACGTCGGCGTCGACCTTGCCCTGGGAGGCTGGTTCCATGACCGCGTAGTCGACGCTGATCTTGCGGAGGCCGGGGTAGATGTCGGCGAGGACCGTGTCGCGTTCGGGTGTGTCCCAGACGGACGCCACCTGGCGCAGCTGGGCGGCTGACTCCGGCAGCAGCGTGTCCAGCACGTTCAGGACCGTGGAAGCCCGCCAGACGAACATCCCCGAGTTCCACCAGAACCGCCCGGTGGCGAGGTACTCCTCGGCCGTCGCCCGGTCGGGCTTCTCGCGGAAGCGGTCCACGACGAAGGCCTCGAAGCCTGCCAGCGCGGCTCCGCGCTCGATGTAGCCGAGGCCGGTGTGCGGGTGCGTCGGCTCGATGCCGAAGGTGACCAGCGACTGCGGCCGCGCCTCCACCACCTCGAAGCCCTGCGAGATCGCCGTACGGAACTCGTCCTCCGGGCTGATCAGGTGATCGGAGCCGACAAACGCGACGACAGCGTCCGGGTCGTTGCGCGCGACGACAGCCGACGCCAGGCCGACGGCGTTCGCGGTGTCCCGACGGGCCGGTTCGCCGATGATGTTGTGTTCGCCGAGCTCAGGCAGTTCCTTGCGTACGACGTCGGTGTACGCGCCGACCGTGCACACGTAGATGTTCTCCGGCTCGACCAGGCCGCGCAGGCGGTTGTACGCCACCCGCAGCAACGACTGCCCGGCTGCCAGCGGCAGCACCTGCTTGGGCCTGTCGTCCCGCGACATCGGCCACAACCGCGTCCCGGAACCTCCGGCCAGGATCACCACGTTTCGCATGAGGAGAGACCCTACCGGTCGTTACCAGGCGGGGGCGGAATCCGGAGGTGTTGCAGGTCCGGCGGCACCGGTGAGTCGGCCGGCTGCCAGAACAGCTCGGACTGGCCGTCGACCCCGGTCGCGGGGGCGTCGGTGAGGCGGAAGCGGTCCCTCAGCCGGCCGTAGAAGTCCGTTGGTTGGAGCCGGACGAGCCGGAGCGGGCGCTGGGAGCCGTAGACCCCGATCCAGTCCCCCGGGTCCAGTACGCCGCGCAGCTGGCCGTCGATGCTCACCGCGGCCTGCCCGGAGTGCGGCAGGACGCGCAGCGCGATCGGCTCGTCCGGGGCCGCAACGACCGTGCGATTGAAGGTCATGTGCGGTGCCACCGGCGTGAACACGATCGCCTCCATGTTCGGCGACAGGATCGGCCCACCAGCGGCAAAGCTGTACGCCGTGGATCCGGTCGGCGTCGCCACGATCACCGCGTCAGCGGAGTACGACGCCAGCAGCCGGCCGGAGAGGTAGACCCCGAGCGCCACCTGATGGTCCCGCGCCAGCTTCTCCACCACCACGTCGTTCAGCGCGGTCACATCGAGCGCCAGCCCCCACCCGGCGCCCTCGACGGTCTCGTGCCGTACCGGAGGCGGCGGCAGCGCCGGACCGTGCCCGTACCGCAGCAGCGACTCGATCCCCGCCGGGATCTCCAGCGGGCGGGACGCGCGCATCGTCAGCGTCATCCGTTCCTCGTACGTCGCTCCGCCATGGTGTACCGCTTCCAGCGCGGCCTCCACGTCCCGGCACGCCACCTCCGTCAGGAATCCGACCTTGCCCAGGTCGACCCCGAGCACAGCCGCGTTGTTCTTCGCCGCGATCCGCGCACCACGCAAGAACGTCCCGTCCCCACCGAGCGTGACGACGAGGTCCGGATCACCGGCGTGGTGCAGCTCGTCGGTCCCGCTGCGCCGCTCCTTGTGGTCCTTCCAGACGTCGATATCGGTGCAGCCGATGTGGTGCTCCTCCGCCCACTTGCGGACGGTCTCGGCGGTCTGCACCGCCACCGGACGGCCCTGGTGAACGACAAGCCCCAGCCGGCTGATCGGCACGGCAACCTCCTCAGACGACGCAGAACAACGAGACGACACAGAACAACGCCACAGACAACGCTGACGCCCTAACGGTAACCATCCCGCGAAGCGCTGACGATCGGGTCGGTCTCGTCGTCGAACTCACCGATCACCTCCTCCAGCAGATCCTCCAGCGCGACCACACCGATCGTGTCGTCGCCGCCACAGACCACCGCGAGCTGCGAACGCTGGTCCTTCATGGTCCGGATCGCCGTCGCCACCGGCGTGGTCTCGGCCAGCCGCAGCGGCGGCGTCATCAGATCCGACGCGAGCAGCGAAGCCTCACCATTCGTGGTCGCCCGAGCCGCGTCGCGGACGTGCACGATGCCGCAGATCGTCGTACCGGCGCACACCGCCAGCCGGGAGTGCCCCTCGCGGCGGCTGGTGCGCTCGACCTCACGGGCCGACGCAGTCGACGCGACGGTGGACACCGAAGCCAGCGGTGTCATCACCTGGCCGACCGTGGTGTTCTGCAGCGCGAGCATCGCCGTCAGCAGGTCGTGCTCCGGCGCCTCCAACGTGCCGTGCGCACGCGAGGAGGAGATCAGCAGCCGCAGCTCCTCCGGCCCATGGGCGTTCGCGATCTCGTTCTGCGGAGTCACCCCGATCAGGCGCACACAGAGGTTCGCGAGCCAGTTCAGCACGAGCAGCAGCGGCCGGAACACGTACGTGAACCCACGGAACGGCAGGGCCAGCGTCAGCGCCGCCCGCTCCGGGTCGCTGATCGCCCACGACTTCGGCGCCATCTCCCCGAGCAGGACATGCAACAGACCGATCCCGCCGACCCCGATGACCAGTGCGATGACTTCACCAACGCCAGCAGGCACATGCAGCAGGTGGAACAAGGGGTGTAGCAAGTGCGCCACAGCAGGTTCGCTCAGCGAGCCCAGACCCAGCGTGCACAGTGTCACCCCGAGCTGCGCACCCGCCAGCATCACCGACAGCTCGCTGACCCCAGCGATCGCCGCCCGCGCCGACATGCTCCCGCCAGCCGCCGCTTCCTCCAGCCGGTGCCGCTTGGACGCCACCAGCGCGAACTCGGCAGCGACGAAGAACCCGTTCAGCGCCAGCAGCACCACGGAGATGACCAAAGCCAGCGAGGTACTCATGCCAGCAGCTCCATGACAACCAAGTCCGGCACCCGGCGCTCGATCCGCTGCACCGTCAGCCGGACCTGCTCCACCGGCAGCGGCCGACCGTCGTGGTCAATCCGGTGCGGCAGCTCGACCACCACCTCGTCGCCCACCACCGGGATCCGGCCCAGCAGAGCCATCACCAGGCCGGACACCGTCTCATAGTCGTCGCTCTCCGGCAGCGTGACGCCCGTGGCCTCCTCGACCTCGTCCATCCGCCACCTGGCCGGAACCACCCACGACCCGTCGCCGCCTTGGACCAGCCCGGTCTCCGGCAGGTCGTCCTCGTCCCGGATCTCCCCGACCAGCTCTTCGGCGATGTCCTCCAGCGTCACGATCCCGGCGAACCCGCCGTACTCGTCGATCACAATCGCCAGCTGCCGACGCGCCACCCGCAGCCGCTCGAGCACCGCGGGCAGCGGCAGCGTGGTCGGGACGGCGACCGGCTGCGACGCCAGCGAGCCGACCGAGATCCGGGCCCGGTCGGCCGGTTCGATCTCGACCACGTCACCGATTGCGACGACGCCGACCACCTCGTCGACCGACTCGCCGATCACCGGGAAGCGGCTGTGCCCCGAGTCCTGCAGCTCGACCACTCGGGTCAGCGGCTCGTCCCGGTGCATCGTGACCACGTCGACCCGCGGCACCATCGCCTCGCCCGCGGTCCGGCCGCGGAAGTCGAGGCCGCGGTCCAGCAGCCGCATCGTGTCCTCGTCCAGCAGCCCCTGCTCGTACGACTCGACGATGATCCGGTCCAGCTCCTGCGGCGTCGCGCCCTGCGGCAGCTCCTCGACCGGCTCGATCCCGACCCGGCGCAGGATCCGGTTCGAGGCGGAGTCGAACACCCGGATCAGCGGCCCGGCCACGGTCAGGTACACGAGGGTCGACCGGGACAGCCGCAGCGCGAGCGCCTCGGAGCGCGCGATCGCCAGGTTCTTCGGCGCCAGCTCGCCCAGCACCATCTGGATGATCGTTGCCAGCAGCAACGCCAGGATCACCGACACGGACAGCGAGACCGCGGACGGTACACCGGCCGCACCGAGCAGGTGCTCCAGCCCCGCTCCGAGGTACGGCTCGGCGAAGTACCCGGCCAGCAGCGCAGTGATCGTGATCCCGACCTGCGCGCCGGAGAGCACGAAGGAGAGTCGTCCGGTCACTTTCAGCGCCCGCGCGGCGGCCGCGTCACCACCCTCGGCCAGCGTCTCCAGCCGGCTCCGGTCGACCGCGACGTACGCGAACTCCTGCGACACGAAGTAGCCGGTGGCAACGGTCAGCACCAGGATCAGCGCCAGGCCGGCCAGGATCAGCATGCCCCGACCTTATGAGAACTCGGGGCCCCGGAGCACCGCGGGGTGGCTAGGTCGCGTTCGTCGGCCCGGGCGGCGGGGTATCGGTGGCCGGCCGGGTCACCTCGGCGGGTTTCTCGTCGTCCTCGTGGTTGCGAGCCTTGTTGAACTCGTTCACCGCCTTGGCCGCGTTCTTGGTCAGCTCGGGCAGCTTCTTCGCGCCGAACAGCAGGACCACGATGACCAGGATGACAATCCATTCGCCGCCTTCGGGCAGCGCGAGCAGTGACACCATGACACGCCTTCTCTCCGGTGATTCCCCACCTACGGTACGTCGGCCGCCGAACCGTAGGGTGGGCCATATGTCACGAGTCCTGCCCGAGCTCTTCGCGGCCGCGGTCCGCCGCGACGGCGGCGCCCCGTTCCTGACGTACTACGACGACGCCAGCAGCGAGCGGATCGAGCTGAGCGCGGTCACCACCGCCAACTGGGTCGCCAAGACCGCCAACCTGCTCGTCGACGAGTACGACCTGGAGGCCGGCGAGACGGTCGCGATCGGCCTCCCGCCGCACTGGCTGGGCGTGGTCTGGGCGCTGTCCGCGTGGTCGGTCGGCGCCTCGCTGACCAGCGGGACCGGTGCGCTGGCGATCACCGGACCGGACTTCGCGATCCGCGGCGAGCGGGAGACCGTAGCGTCGGCGCTGCTGCCGCTCGGGGGTCGGTTCCGCGAGCCGTTGCCGGACGGCATCCAGGACTACGGCGCCGAGGTCTACAACCACCCGGACGTCTTCGTCCCGTTCGACCCGCCGACGGCCGAGTCACCGGCGTACGACGAGCTCACCCACGCGGACCTGATCAACCAGGCGGACGCGGTCACCGACCGCATCCTCGTCACCCGGACCCTGACCGATCGGGACGGGGTGAGACTGCTGACCGGGGTGATGTCCGGAGGTGGTTCGATCGTGCTCTGCCGCAACCTGGATCCGGCCAAGCTGGAGCGCCGGGTGGCGGACGAGAAGGTCGACAGGGTTATCCAGGGTCTGGAGGGGTAACGCGTGCAGAGGTTCGAGGGACGGGTCGCGCTGGTGACGGCGGCGGCTCAGGGCATCGGAGCGGGGGTCGCGCGGCGGCTGGCCGCCGAGGGCGCGGCCGTGGTGCTGACCGACCTGCAGGAAGACAAGCTCGCCGAGCTTGCGACAGAGCTTGGCGACCGGGCCCTGCCGATCACCATGGATGTGACCAGCCGCGAGGACGTCGACGCGGCGGTCGCCGCGACCGTCGAGCGGTTCGGCCGGCTCGACGTCCTGGTCAACAACGCCGGTGGCTGCATCGTCACGACCGTGCCCGAGGACGTGACGTCGGAGGAATGGCACGCGCAGCTGGACCTGACCCTGGTCGGTGCGTCGCGCTGCATCCAGGCCTCGCTGCCGCACCTGGTGAAGTCCCGCGGCAACGTCGTCACGATCAGCTCGGTGAACGGCCTCGCCGCTTTCGGCAACCTCGAGTACTCCGCTGCCAAGGCCGGTCAGATCGCTCTGACGGTCAACTACGCGGCCCGCTACGGCAACCTCGGCGTCCGCTTCAATATCGTTGCCCCCGGCACCATTCGGACCCCGAACTGGGACAATCAGCCGGGCACCCTGGAGCGGTTCGCGAAGATGTACCCGCTCGGCCGGATCGGCGAACCGGAGGACATCGCCGCCGCGGTTGCCTTCCTGGCCTCCGACGACGCCTCCTGGATCACCGGCCACACGCTACCCGTCGAGGGCGGCGTCCTGACCGGCCCCGGCGCCGTCGACCTGACGCCGTCGGGACCGTTCCGAAAGGACTATCCCGAGGTCTAGGGCCGCGGTCAGCGCCGTCTCGTCGCCGGTGGTGCGCCAGACCCCCAGCAGGGCATGGGCCTGCTCGAGCTTGTTGCCGAAGGCACCCCAGTCCGCGGCGGCCTGGGTGAATCCGGCCGCCGCGGCCGCCGACTCACCCCGGTACTCCGCAAGCAGGGCCTCAGCGGTGACACTCGCGTACTCGCGCTGCGGGAGCACCGGATCGAGCAGGCCGGCCAGAGCCGCGGCCATCTCGGGTTCACCGACGGCCAGCGCGGCCCGGACAAAGGACGGCAAGCGGGCCTCGAACTCGAGGCTGCCCGGGAGATCCGGCAACGAACGCAGCAGCTGCAGGATCTCCAGCACCCCGTCGTGGTCGTCGTCACGGGCCCGGATCGTGGCCGCCGGCGACGCGGCGACCGCGATCAGGTCCGGCCATCCGGCTTCGACCGCGAGCGCATAGGCCTCCTCGGCGTACTCCCGGCCGATCTCGACCTCCACCGCGGCGAGCGCCGACAGGACCTCGATACGCCGCAGGACGGTGAACGCCGGACCGGGATCGGCGAGGCGCGCGAGGCATGCCGCGACCGCTTCCTGCGGCCGTCCTGACTCGATCAGCATCTGCATCATCGTGCAGCCGATCTGCTGCTCCAGCTCCACGAGCCGTCGGCGCAGGGCGAACTCGCGGGCGGTAGCCAGCTCCGCGGCGGCGATCACCGGGCCCTCGATCTGCCAGAGCACCCAGCCGTAGTTGAGCCACACGACCGCGGCGTCCCGCCCGCTGCCCAGGTCGATCAGCGCGGACAGCGCCTCCTTGATGTCGACCAGGCCGCCGGTGTCGCCCAGACCGACCCGGCCGAGCCCGCGGGACTCCAGCGCCCGGTGCGGTACCGGCCACCCGTGCTCGGCCGCCATCCGGAGCGCGCGGTCGCCGGCCTCGATCGCATCGTCCCGGCGGCTCGCGGTCAGCAGGATGCTGGCCCGGCCGGACAGCAGCTGGACCAGGTCCTCGCTCGGCCCGAGCTCCTCGAGCATGGCGACCGCGCGGTCGATCGTCGCCAGGCTCTCGGCCATGTTGCTCATCGCGTACGTCGACGCGCGCAGGACGCGGGCGAGCCCACGGACGTCGCCGTTGGCCTCGAAGCCGGCGGCAGCCTCCCGGTACGCCGACTCCGCGTCGGCGAGCCGCCCGGCCAGGAACGCGGCCCATCCCCAGCGTGACAGCACAGCCGGCCGCTCCGGGTCACCGACCGGCGTGAGCTCGAGCGCACGGTCCAGCAATGCGGTCGCTTGTCCGGTGTCCAGGTTCATCGCCTGCTCCGCCGCCATCAGCTGGTACTGACGGGCTCGGGGTGCGATCGCTGTGACAGCCTGCGTGTCGTGCGCCGCGGACGCCAGGTCCAGTGCGGTGCTGAGGTGGTGCGCAATCATCGCCGGGGTCTCGGCCTGGCAGGCGGCGCAGCGCAGCTCCAGCCAGTCGGCCGCCGCGAGGTGCCCGGCTGCGCGGGCGGACCGCGGTACCTGGCCGTAGGCAACGTCCCGTGTCAGCGCGTGCCAGAAGGTGTACTCGTGCTGGCCGAGCAGCGCCGACTGCCGGACCGGGCGCACCAGCTCCTTGCGGGCCAGCTCCTGCAGGGCGTTGACCACCTCGCCTAGCTCCCGGCCGGTCATCTCGGCGACGGCCTCGGCCCAGAACACCCGGCCGATGACCGCAGCGTCGGCGAGCAGTGCCTTGCGATCGGGCGGCAGCGTGTCCAGCCGGGCCGCGATGATCGCGGCGATCCCCGCGGGCAGCTCGTCGGAGGCCGCCCGCTCCGGACCGCAGTCGGCCATCATCCGGGCCAGCTCCTCGGCGTACAGCGGGTTGCCATCCGCGCGGGTCACCAAGCGACGCAGGGTCTCGTCCGGGATCGTCTGACCGGCCAGCCGGGTGCGGAGCAGTACTGCGGTCTCGTCCTCGGTCAGCCGGGACAGGCCGATGGTCAGGGAGTTCTGCGAGCCGCGCATCCACCCCGGGCCGCGTTGCAACAGCTCGGGCCGGCTGGTGACGACGACGACCAACGGCAGGTCAGTCGTCCACTCGGCGAGGTGGGAGACGAACGCCAGCAACGGATCCGGCGCCCAGTGCAGGTCCTCCAGCACGATCACCGCGGGTCCGCCCACTGCGAAGGACTCCAGCAGCTGCCGCCACGCCGCGAACGACTCTTCCTGAGTCACCGAACCAGGCTCGCTGACCGCATCGGCACCGACCAGCGCTCCCACGCGGGCCCGCAACCAGGCCCGGTCCGCTCCGTCGGGCAGGATCGCGTCCAGCTTGGCGGCCGCCTGGTCGGGCGGATCGCTGTCGAGGATCCCGGCCTGCGTCTTGAAGAGCTCCGCGATCGGCCCGTACGGCGTCTCGCCGTACGGCAGGCAGCGGCCTTCGCGCCAGGTGACCAGCTCTTCGTGGTCGTCCAGCCAGGCGCCGAACTCGGCCACCAGCCGGGACTTGCCGATCCCGGGCTCGCCGAGCAGCGTGACGAACTGCGGCGTGCGCTCGGCGACCGCCCGCTCGAAGGTCGTGGTCAGCAGGGCGAGGTCGCGCTGCCGGCCGACCATCGAGGTCGTGAGGTCACGGATGACGTCCGCGCCGAAGCGCGCCCGCGGCGGCCCGGCCCGCCAGCGTTGCACCGGCTCGCTGATGCCCTTCGCGGCGACCGGCTCGAGCGCCTCGTACCCGAACACCAGATTGGTCGCGGCGTGCGTGCCCGGCCCGACCACGACCGCACCGACCGGCGCGGTCGTCTGCAGCCGGGCGGCCCGGTTCACCACCATGCCGGTGACGAACGGTTCGCCCAGCTCGGGCCGGGCATCGAGCGACACCAGCGCCTCGCCGGTGTCGATCCCGATCCGCACCTCGAGCGGTCCGTCCGGCAGCGCGGCCACGGCGTCCAGTACGGCGAGCCCGGCCCGGACGGCGCGTTCGGCGTCGTCCTCCCGGGTCCGTGGCGCGCCGAACACGGCCAGGATCGCGTCCCCGGCGAACTTCTCGACGGTTCCGCCGTACCGCTCGACTGTCGTGCGCAGCGTCGAGTGGTACGGCGCGAGCCACCGCCGCACGTCCTCCGGGTCGGCCGACTCCGAGGCGGTGGTGAAACCGACGAGGTCGCAGAACAGCACGGAGACGACCTTGCGTTCCTCAGCCATCGCGCGCGCCGTCCGTCTCCCCAGGGCTCAGCTTCAGGACTCCAGCGAGCGGATCCGGGCGGTCAGCGCCTTCAGCAGGGTCTGGGCCACCTCGGAGTTCTCCCGCACGACCGGCGCGAACGCCAGCGACGAGAGCGCAAACGTGGACAGGCCGTCCGGCCCGGCCACGATCGTCGCGGACCGCGGCAACCCGTCGATCAGCGAGATCTCACCGAAGTAGTCGCCGACCCCCAGCGGCTCCCGGACCACGCCGTTGACCGTGACCTCGGCCGATCCCTCCAGGACGACCTGCAGCCCGGCGTCGTCGGCGCCCTGGTCGACCGCGTGGCCGCCGGCCGGGATCTTGAGCGTGGTGCCACGCTCGATCAGGTCCGACAGCGTGTCCTTCGACAGACCCTCGAAGAGGTCGATCTTCGCCAGGAACTGCGGCAGGCTCTCGTAACTCATGGGATCGCACCCCTCGATCGGTGCCCGGACGACGGGCAACAACGTGAATGCGGCACAGAGTACAGCCCGGCAGGGATCGTCAGGACCTTTCAGCTTCTCGGCCAGGCCGCCCAGGCGGTCGCGAACATTTCGTCGACCGTGAAGGTGTTCTTCCAGGCCAGGTCCCGGGTCGCGGCGTCACCGTTCGCGACCACGCGGGACGGGTCGCCCGGGCGGCGCGGGCCTTCGGTCGGGGTGAAGTCGATCCCGGTCACCCGGCGGGCGGCGTCCATGATCTCGCGGACCGACGTACCGGTGCCGCTCCCGAGGTTGTAGACGCGCTCCAACTCCTTGCCGGCCTCCAGAGCGCGGGCGGCCGCGACGTGGGCCCGGGCGAGGTCGGCGACGTGCACGTAGTCCTTCACCGACGTGCCGTCGGGCGTCGGGTGGTCGGTGCCGTAGATCTGCGGGACCTTGCCCTGCGCCAGCAGGTTGCAGACGATCGGGAACAGGTTGTAGGGGCTGGCGTCGTAAACCGACGGGTCACCAGAACCGACCACGTTGAAGTAGCGCAGCGAAGTGTGGTGCAACTCGCTGGCGGCAGCCTGATCGCGGAGCAGCCACTCCCCGATCAGCTTCGACTCGCCGTACGGCGACTGCGGGTCCGGCGGCGTCTGCTCGGTCACCACCTCGTCCTTCGGCGTCCCGTAGACGCCGGCGCTGGACGAGAAGACGATGTTGTGGATCTCCTGCTCCGCCATCGCTTCGAGCAGCGAGACCATGCCCGTCACGTTCTGCGTGTACGTGTGCAGCGGTCGCTCGACCGACACCCCGGCGTACTTGAAGCCGGCCAGGTGCACGACTCCGCTCACCCCGTCGAGCGCCTCGCGTACCGCCGGACCGTCGAGCACGTTGGCCAGCACGAACGGCACGCCGTCCGGGACGAACTCGGCCTTCCCGCTCGACAGGTCGTCGATCACCCGCACGTCGATCCCATCGCTCCGGAAGGCCCGCACCACGTGCGCACCGATATATCCCGCACCACCAGTCACAAGCCAGGTCATGTCACCGATGGTGCCAGGACCACCCAGCCGCGCACACGCAGGCGGGCCGAACCCGTACCAGCGCTAACTCCTCGCTAACTCAGCGCGTACCGCGTTCGCCGGGTCAGCAGGAACGCCCCCGCGTACAGGACCGCGGCGATGATCAGCAGACCGTGGAACCCGATCAGCAGGTCGGCGTACTCGAGGCAGCCGCCGAGCATCGCGCCGAGCAGGTTCGCACCGAACGAGGCGGTCGCGTCCTTGGTGTCGGTGAACCGCTTCGCGAAAATCACGTTCGCCGCGAAGATCGGCAGGAACGCGATCAGTACGGCGACCAGCGCCCGCAGGCCGACCGGCATCGCGAGCAGCCAGCTGTCCGGGAAGATCCACGACAGCGCGAGACCGCCGAACAGGATCGCGAACATCACCTTCACCGGTGGTGTCCGGAAGCGCCTGGTCACTTCGACCGCGGCCAGCACCGCCACCAGCACGCCGGCGAACACGATTGCGTTGACCACCCACGTCGTACCGAACAGCAGTGCGAAGCCGGTGATGCTCTTCGTCTCCAGCAGCATGAAGCCGGCGCCGAGCAGGAACAGATCGACGTACGGACGCATCCGCCGGTACGACGATCCGCCGCCGGCGATGCCGACCCCGATCACGCCGGCGACCAGGATCAGCCCGAGCGTCACGAGGTACAGCCCCGGGATCCGGTCCGTGAACAGGTAGAGGAACGGACGGTTGTCGGTGGCCGGCGGCGGCGTGATCGCCGACGGGCCCGGCCAGGCCGCGCTGCAGGTCTGGTCCTGCTCGGTCAGTCCGACCGTCACCACGGCCTGCTGCAGGTCGTCGCCGACCTTGTCCACGCAGGGCTTGTGCCCGAAGGCCGACTGGGCCGTCGAGGCGAGCCGGTCGATCAGCCAGGTCTCCCGGTAATAGTTGTACATGGCAAAGGCACCACCCGGGTTCAGGTGCTCCTTCGCGGACTTGAACGCCTGCTCGGTGAACAGGTAGCTCTCCAGCCGCAGCGAGCTCGCGCCGTTCACCAGCGTCAGCGAGTCCGGCAGCGCCAGCAGGATCAGGTCGTACTTCTTGTCCGTCCGGGACAGGAACGCCCGCCCGTCGTCGATGTGCGACGTCACCCGCGGATCCTGGTAGGGACGGTCCGGGTTCAGCTGCTTGCCGAGGTTGCGGATCCGCGGGTCGATCTCGACCGCGTCCACGTGCGTCGCGCCCTTCTTCAGCGCGATCGCGACGTCCGACCCGGAGCCGGCCCCGATGATCAGGACGTTCTTCGGCTGCTTGCCGGCGTTGGCCCGCTCGTACGGAAGCCCGTACTGCGGCTCCCACTGCAGCCGCGCGTCCGCCGGGATCGCCTGCTGGTGCGGTACGCCGTTCACCGTGATCGTCAGCAGCGGCACCCCTTCCCAGGTGTACTGCTTGGTCTGCACCTTGTAGTACGGCGACCAACTCAGGTCCGCCTTGGTCGACTCGTGGAACAGCACGCCGAGCATCACGATCAACGGGCACAGCACCAGTACGGCGCTCAGCCCGGTGGCGACCACCCGGCGACCGGGCACGCCGGACGCCCGCGGGATCATCAGCGCGGCGAAGACGACCGTCACGACAGCGCCCCACCAGATCGGCGGCGCCCCCAGGAACGACAGGGCCGTGAACGTCACGATCCCGACCAGGCTGCCGACCAGGTCGAAGCGGTACGCCGTCAGCCGCGGCACCTCACCGAAACAGCGCCCGACGAGCTCGGCCGGACCGGCCAGCACGATCGCCGCGGCCACGAAGATGATCGGCAGGATCACCCAGACCGGCGGGCCGGTGGTGTTCAGGCTGGTGAAGTAGATGACGCTGGAGGAACTGCCCCGGTCGACCGTGACCGGTTTCCAGGCGATCACCAGGACGAGCAGCCCGAGCATGATCGGCGAGTAGTACGGCAGCCACTTCGCGCGACCGGACCGGAGGAAGCCGATCCCGATGCCGAGGAACGAGCCGAGCAGCACGAAGTTCGAGAAGTAGCTGAGATGGACGACGTTGGAGCCGGTCCAGCGGATCAGTGCGAGCTCGGTGAACAGCATCAGCGCACTGGAGGCGACGAGCCGCGTCCGTACTCCGAACGGGCTCGACCAGCCTGGTGTCACGACCTGGTGAGTGGATGAGTCGACGGCCATGCGGGGCGACGTTACCGGATATCGAAGTGGTCTGCGTCACCCCGCACAGCTGGTGACCGACGGTCAGCGGCCGGCCGGCTTCGGCAGCTGGCAACCCGACTTGTTCAGATCGATCGCGCGTGTCGCGGTCAGGCAGGTGTAGAGCCACCACGTTTGCTGGCCGTACGCCGCACCCTGATCGACGGTGACGTTACCGTTCGCGTCAACCTCGCACGGGTTGTTGATCGTGCAGGTCTCGCCGTCCTCGTTGCCGGTGTTGTTGATGCCGATCATCTCACCGGTGGTGGTGCTGACCACGGGCGATCCGGACGTACCGCCGATGGTCTCGCAACCGGGCTGCTGGTACTTGATCGAGTTCTGCCAGGTCCAGTCGCCCTCGCGCAGGGTCGGGATCGTCTTCTGCACCGAGCAGGTGTAGATGCGCTTCCAGTAGCCGGACACGACCGCCATACCGGCGCCGTCGGCCGGGCCCTGCTTGGCCAGCGTCAGCGGGCTGACGTTGAGCCGGCTCTTGATCGACGCGTAGGACTCGTTGATCCGGTAGACGATCATGTCGGTCTTCGTCATCGTGCCGAACAGGATCCGGTTGACGCGGATCGTGCCGGCGCGGCTCGAGTCCGGCCGCAGCAGGGTGATCGAGCGCGACGAGGCCTTGTTCACCAGCACCTGGCCGGGCTGGAGGAACCCGCCTTCGTAGCAGTGCCCGTTGGTGAGCACCAGGGCGCTGTCGGTGCTGACGGACTCGGCGTACCGGACGAGCGAGGCGGAGCAGTTGCTGAGCGCCGCGATCCCGGTGAAGTCGGCACCAGGAGTCTGGACGGCGGGTTGCGCTGCTTGGGCGGTGGTGGCGCCGAGCA
This sequence comes from Kribbella sp. NPDC026611, assembly GCF_040638345.1. Classification (NCBI taxonomy): domain Bacteria; kingdom Bacillati; phylum Actinomycetota; class Actinomycetes; order Propionibacteriales; family Kribbellaceae; genus Kribbella; species Kribbella sp. NPDC026611. Next base: position 236,244 of record NZ_JBEZYC010000008.1, on the reverse strand, counting down.
GCGTGAGGGAGGCGGCCGCGGTGGCAGCCAGGAGTGAACGGAACAGTTTCATGGGCGGTTTCCTGTTCTCACTGAATGTGCTTGCAGGACTTCGTAACGCATCTGCCCGGCTCCGGCCATCACAACTGCGTCAAGCCGGGTGATTGCAGGGGTTTTCCTGCGCTGTGTGTCGGCCCTGCTACTCTTCGTCTCCGGATCCGCCTTTGTCCGAACCATCTTCCGGCCCGGCACGTCGTAACTGGTGACGGGTGCGGGACAAGGTACGGTCGGCAGCAGCCCGCCCGGAGGAGAACGGAAGGACGTCATGCCGCAGGAGAAGCCAGACCTGCGCAATCTCCGCGAGCCGGTGCGGTTCAAGCGGGCGGTGACGCTGGTTCTGATGACGCTGGTCCTCCCGGGATCGGCGCAGATCGTGGCGGGCAGCCGGCGGACCGGGCGCTGGGTCTGGCGGGTGGTCGCCGGGCTGATCGCGATCGTGGTCTTCCTGGTCGTGCTCGGGCTGATCTGGCGCTCGGGGACGATCAACTTCCTGGCCCGGCCGGGCACCCTGCGCGGCGTCCAGCTGCTGCTGATCGTGCTCGCGATCGGGTGGGCCGCGCTGTTCGTCGACGCGTACCGGCTCGGTCAGCCGCTGACGCTGGAGCGGAACCACCGTCTCGTCACCAGCATCCTGGACGGCGTGCTGATCTTCGTGGTCGTCGGCGCCCTGATCTACGCCAGCGTGATCGTGAACACCCAGCGCGACTTCGTCGCCAGCGTGTTCGGCAGCGGGAAGTCCTCGAAGGCCGACAAGGGCCGCTACAACGTGCTGCTGATGGGCGGCGACTCGGGCGCGGACCGGATCGGCACCCGGCCGGACAGCATGACCGTGGCCAGCATCGACGCCGACACCGGCCGGACCGTCCTGATCGGCCTCCCGCGGAACCTGGCCAAGGTCCCGTTCCCCGCCGGGACGGCAATGGCCAAGCAGTTCCCCGACGGTTTCCAGTGGAAGAAGTGCGCCGCCGAGTGCCTGCTGAACGCCGTCTACACGTACGCCGCCGGCCACAAGAACCTGTTCCCGGGTGACCCGAACCCCGGTGAGACCGCGACCACGCAGGCCATCGAGGCGGTCACCGGGCTGAAGATCAACTACTACGTGCTGATCGACCTGGCCGGCTTCCGTGACCTGCTGAACGCGGTCGGCGGGATCACGCTGGACATCGGCAAACGGGTCCCGATCGGCGGCGGCACGTCGCCGATCAAGGGCTACATCGAGGCCGGCAAGAACCAGCACCTGGACGGCTACCACGCGCTCTGGTTCGCCCGGTCCCGGGCCGAGTCGTCGGACTACGAGCGGATGGCCCGGCAGAAGTGCGTGATGTCGGCGATGCTGAACCAGCTGTCGCCGTCGACCGTGCTGACCAAGTTCCAGGGCATCGCGTCGGCCAGCAAACAGGTGGTCAAGACCAGCATTCCGGCCGGCGAGCTAGGCACCTTCACGGATCTCGCGCTGGACGCGAAGAAGCTGCCGGTGTCAAGCTTCTCCGCGGTCCCCCCGCTGATCCGCACCAGCGACCCGGACTTCGCGCTGATCCGTACCAAGGTCGCCGAGACCATCGCGAAGTCGGAAGCGCTGGACAAGGGCGGCTCGGGAGGGGACGGTAAGAACCCGAACACCACGCGTAGCAGTCCGACCACGAGCACGACCAAGAAGCCGAGCACGTCACACAGCACCAGGAAGCCGACGAGCTCACCGACCCAACCCGCCACCGGCGTCGACGACGTCGCATCGATCTGTAAGGCCTGACCTGATATGCCGTTGTCCCACTGGCCACCCGTCTCCGTCGTGATGCCCGTGCTGAACGAGGAACGTCACCTCGAGGAAGCCGTCGGCCGCGTCCTCGACCAGGAGTACCCGGGTGAGCTCGAAGTCGTGCTCGCGATCGGGCCGAGCAAGGACCGGACCCAGGAGATCGCCGACAAGCTGGCCGAGAAGGACCACCGGATCAGCATCGTGCCGAACCCGACCGGCAAGACGCCGGCCGCGCTGAACGTCGGAATCGCCCACGCCAAGCACGACATCCTGGTCCGGGTCGACGGCCACGGCGCGCTCACCGACGGGTACATCCAGCGCGCGGTCGAGGTGCTGGACGAGAGCGGCGCGGACAACGTCGGCGGCGTGATGGCGGCCGAGGGCCGGACGCCGACCGAGATGGCGGTGGCGTGTGCGTACCGGTCCCGGCTCGGGCTGGGCGCGTCGACGTTCCACCAGGGCGGCAAGGCCGGACCGGCCGACACCGTGTACCTCGGCGTGTTCCGGCGGGCCGCTCTGGAGCGGGTCGGCGGCTTCGACGAGACCATGCACCGCGCCCAGGACTGGGAGCTGAACTACCGGATCCGCAAGACCGGCGGCCTGATCTGGTTCAGCCCGGACCTGTCCGTCACCTACCGGCCGCGCTCGTCGCTGTCCGCGGTGGCGAAGCAGTTCTTCCACACCGGCCAGTGGCGGCGCGAGGTCATCCGCCGGCACCCGGAGACCGCCAACAAGCGGTACCTGGCTCCCCCGGTCGCGGTCATCCTGCTGGCCGTCGGCACCATCCTCGGCATCGTCGGCCTGGCCACCGGGGTCAGCTGGCTCGACCTCGGCTTCCTGGCACCGCTCGGGTACGCCGTACTCCTGCTGCTCGGCAGCGCCGTCGAGGGCCGCTACCTGCCCTGGAAGGCGCTGTTCTGGATGCCGCTGGTCTGCGCGACCATGCACGTCTCCTGGGGCCTGGGCTTCCTCGTCGGACTGCGCGAGAAGCCGAAGGCCGTCTAGCCCCTGGTCGACTTGATGTAGGCCTCGACGACCTCGTGCACCGGGCCGTCGAGGCGCAGTACTCCGGCGTCCAGCCAGATCGCGCGGTTGCAGGTCTCCTGGACCACGTCGAGGCTGTGGCTGACCAGGAAGACCGTGCCGGCCTGGTCGCGGAGCTCCTTGATCTTCCGCTCCGACCGGACCCGGAACTCGGCGTCCCCGGTCGCGAGCGCCTCGTCGACGAGCAGGATGTCGTGCGTCTTCGCGGACGCGATCGCGAACTTCAGCCGCGCCGCCATCCCGGACGAGTACGTCGACATCGGCAGGTCGATGAAGTCGCCGATCCCGGAGAACTCCACGATCTCGTCGTACCGGCGCTGGATCTCGGCGCCGGACATGCCCATCGCCAGGCAGCCGAGGACGACGTTGCGGTCGCCGGTCAGGTCGTTCATCATCGCCGCGTTCACGCCGAGCAGCGACGGCTGCCCGCCGGTGTAGACGGCACCGCCCGCGGGCGGCAGCAGGCCGGCGATCGCGCGCAGCAGCGTCGACTTGCCGGAGCCGTTGCGCCCGATCACGCCGATCGCGTCGCCCTTGTAGGCGATGAAGCTCATGCTCTTGACCGCGTGCACCTCGCGGATCGTCGGCCGGTCCTGGCGGTTCAGGATCCGCCGGAACGCGGTCGCCGCCGTACCCTTGCCGCCCTGCCCCGCGATCACCTTGTAGATGATGTCGAGCCGGTCGGCGATCACGGTCGGCTCTTTGTCAGCCTCGGCCATAGCGGTCCTCCGCCTGCCAGAAGTAGAGGAACCCGGCCGCGAGCATCACGAACGACCAGACGATCGCGATCGCCCACGCGTGCGGCAGCTCGTTCGCCTTGTGCTCCTCGAGCAGCGACCGCCGGACGATGTCGATGTACGCCGAGATCGGGTTGAACGCGAGTACCTGCACGACCCAGCCGGGCGCGTCGACCTGGTCCAGCTTGGCCGGCAGCGAGAAGAAGATGCCGGACGCGTACAGCCAGGTTCGGGTGACGAACGGCAGCAGCTGGGTGATGTCGGTGACGAAGGTGCCGATCCGCGCGAACACCAGCGTGATCCCGACGTTGAACATCACCTGCAGCAGCATCGCCGGGACGACGAGCAGCCAGCGCCAGGACGGACCGTCGGTGAAACCAACGACCACGAACAGGATCAGCAGCGAGACCAGCATCTGGTTGAGCTCGTTCAGCACGTAGGCCAGCGGGAGCGTCGCGCGCGGGAAGTGCAGCGTGCGGATCAGCGAGAGGTTCAGCGCCAGCGAGCGGGAGCCTTCGGTCATGCAGCGCTGGGTGAACGTGAAGACGAAGATCCCGCTGAGCAGGAACGCGACGTAGTTGTCGATCCCGTTCTTGGTGCCGAGCAGGACACCGAAGGCGAGGTAGTAGACGGCCGCGTTGAGCAGCGGCGTCAGCACCTGCCAGAGCGAGCCGAGGCGGGCCCCGGCGTACATGGCGTAGGTGCGTGCGGTGGCGTAGCTGAGGACGAACTGGCGACGGCTCCACAGCTCGCGGAGGTACGAGCCGAGCGGAGGGCGGATCGAGCTCTTGGAGAGTCCGTAGCGTTCGGCCAGGGCCGCGGGGCCGGTCGCCCCGGTCGGCGCTGCGGCGGTCGGCATTGCGCTAATCTACTGCGCTGCGTGACGCGGTGCTGACAGAGGTCTACCCGACGGTCTACTCGACGAGGCGCTCGCGCAACCGCTCGAGGTCGGCGTCGGTAAGACCACCGAGCCGCAGGTATGCCTCGGATCCGCCGTACTTGGTGTCCAGGTGGCGCAGGATCGCGACGATCGACTCGGCCCGGGTGTCGCGGAACTCGAGCATCTCGGGGTGCTTCGTCGGGTCGGGCTCCGCGGCGAGCTGCTCCTCCAGCCAGGGCGCGAGCCGTTGCTGGGTGAGGAAGTAGTCGGCAACGATCTCCTCCTCGGGTACGCCGGCCACGCTCAGGGCCAGCGCAACGACCATGCCGGTGCGGTCCTTGCCGCCGTGACAGTGCACGACGACGGCACCGTCCGGCTCGTCCGCGATCGCCTTGACCGCGGCGGCGAACAGCTCTGGGCGCTGGTCGAGCATCCAGGTGCAGGCCTCGACGATCGTCGGCCGGCCGTGCTCGGGGTCGGCCGGGTCCTGCAGACGCTGCCGGACGGCCAGTGGGGTACCGGTGAACGGGGTCGGCGCCAGCTCCACTTCACGGTCACCTCTCAGGTCGAGGATCCGCGCAACCGGAGAACGGCGTACGGCGTCGACGCCCTCGTCGGTGAGGTACTGCAGGCTGTCCGAGCGGATCAGGACGCCGCTGCGAATCGTGCGTCCGTCCGCGGTCGGTAGGCCGCCGACGTCGCGGGCGTTACGGCAGCCGGGCCAGTCGAGGTCCATCCGTCACCGGTCCTGCAGACGACGGCCACGAACGATCCCGATGGCGAGCAGGACGCCGCCGACGATCGCGAACAGCAGGAACGAGCCGATCGCGCCGAAGATCGACAGGACGAACTGGAGGACGCTCGAGCGCGGACCGACGGCGTACGTCGCGCTGGTGGCCGTGTCGTTGCAGGTGACGACGTAGTCCCCCGGCGGCACCTTGTGCTGCGACTTCGCGACGACGTACCAGGTGTCGCCGTAGAGCGTGATCGTCTCCGAGCCCTTCGGGTGGTAGATCGGGACCTCGGCGTCGTTGGCGTCCTTCGCCGTGCAGGGCGGTCGCAGTACCGGCACCGACGAGTAGATCGTCAGCCCCGGCTTGTCGAGCTTGACGTGGACGCCGCCGTCGATCGGGGTCGGCGACCTCGGCACGTTCACCACGATCCGCCAGACGAAGAAGCCGGTCAGCGCCAGACCGACCACCCAGCAAGCGATGGCGATCCGCGTCAAAGTCTTCTGCACCGGACTACGGTACGCCGAGAACTCGCAGCACGGCCGCGGTCGCCGCGGCGGCCACCACGACCAGCACGAACGGCGCCTTGCGCCAGGCGAGCACCCCACCCACGAGCACCCCGGCCGGCCTGGCGATTCCCGCCGGACCGTGGCCCGCGGTCAGCGCACTCGTCGCAACCAGCGCGGCCAGCAAGACCACCGCCGCGACGGCCAGCACCTGCTGCACCCGCTCCGGAATCTCGACCCGGCTCCGCAGCGCAGGCCCGGCAAACCGGAGCGAAAAGGTGCCCAGAGCAAGGATTCCGATCGCGACCAGCAGCACCGGGGTGTTCATGCGGGCACCTCGGCTTTCATCTTGTAGAAGAGCAGTCCGGTGAGCGCTGCGAGTACCGGCAACCCCGCGGGCAGGAACGGGGTCGTGGCGAGCGCCACGACGATGCCCACCAGCGCGGCCTTCCGCGTCTGACGCTCGCGGAGCGCCGGCAGGACCAGCGCCAGCAGCACGGCCGGGAACGCCGCATCGAGGCCGAACACATCGGTGTCCGTGATCACCGACCCCGCGAGCCCACCGACGACCACGCCGACGTTCCAGCAGACGAAGATGCCGATCCCGCCGGCCCAGTACGCCGCTCGCTTCTGCGTCGGGGATTCCTGGCCCATCGCGAATGCCACGTTCTCGTCCGTCATCAGGTGACTCCCCGGCCACCGGCGCCAGCCCGACCCGATCACGTCGCTGACCGCGAGCCCGAACGCGACGTGCCTGCTGTTCACCAGCAGCCCCGCGATCATCGCCGCGATCGGGCTCCCGCCGGCCGCCACGATCCCGACGAACAGGAACTGCGAGGCACCCGCGAACACCACGACCGACAGCAGCACCGGGACCCACAACGGCAACCCGCCGCCGACGCTGATCGCGCCGTACGAGATCCCGACCACGCCGTCGGCCAGGCAGACCAGTCCGATGTCCCGGGCCAGTCCCCGGTCGAGTGTTCGCCAGATCGAACGCATGGGCATTATGATGAACGCAACGCCGCCCGTTCGTCAACCCGAACGACCGTACCGATGGAGCGAACACCTGATGGACAGCAAAGCACCGCTCGACGTGATCGCCGCGTCCCTGCGGCGGCACCGGGCGCGGGCCGGGCTCTCCCTGAGCGAGGTCGCGAAGCGGGCCGGGGTCGCCAAGTCCACGCTCTCGCAACTCGAGTCCGGCACCGGGAACCCGAGTGTGGAGACGCTGTGGGCGCTGGCCGTGGCCCTCGATACTCCGTTCGCGAACCTGATCGATCCGCCGCGGCCGAAGGTGCAGGTGATCCGCGCGGACGAAGGCCCGGTCGTCTACTCCGAGCACGCGGAGTACAGCGCCACGCTGGTCGCGTCCAGCCCGCCGAACGCCCGGCGCGACCTCTACCGGATCGTCGCGTCACCCGGCCCCGGCCGGAGGTCCGAGCCGCACATGCCGGGCGTGGTCGAGCACGTCATTCTCGGATCGGGCCGCGCACTCGTTGGTCCCACCGACGATCCGGTCGAGCTGCTGCCGGGTGACTACATCGCGTACCCCGGCGATCTGCCGCACATCTTCCAGGCGCTGGAGGAAGGGACGGCGGCGACGCTCGTCTCCGAGCACGTGTAGGTCCCGCGGCTCGGTCAGCGGTTCGGCTTCAACCGCCAGCCGATGCCGACCAGTGCGCCGGCCACGGCGACCGCGCTGACGATGTCGATTGCTGTGGGCAACGAGTAGGCGTCGCTCAGCAGGCCGGTCGAGATCGCGGTGGCGGCGACACCGAGGTACACGCAGGTCAGGAAGGCGGCGGTCACCTCGCCGCGGCGCTCGCCCGGTGCGAGTTGGTTGATCTCGGCCTGTGAACCGAAATACGTCAGGCCGAGGCCGGCACCGGCGAAGATCGCGGCAGCGACGACCAGAAGTAGCGACTTAGCCGGGAACGCGCCGACGAGCGCGGCGAGACCGACGATCAGGGCGACGAGGCCGGCGGGTTGAGCGATGCGGGGTGCGAGCTGCACGCGAACCGAGACCGCTTGCACCGCACAGGCCGCGGCCAGCATCATCGCCGCGACGGCGCCCAGCAAGGCGAGATTGTGGTTGTGCAGCAGCTGCGCGACGTACGACGGGACGACGGACAGGAAGAGGCCGCCAACCGCCCAGACGGTCGCGCCGCTCAGACTCGCTCGGGCGAAGTCGGCGCGAATCTCCGCAGGTACAGACGGGCGCTGAGGACGCCAGCGGCCGCTGGTTGCCTCACTCGGCAGCCGGAGTACGGCGATCGCTGCGACGGCGGTGAGGACGAGACCCACGCCGTACGGCAGCTGTCGCGGGGCGGGCGCCCACTCCGCCAGCATGCCCGCCACCAACGGACCAGCCGCACTGCCGCCGCTCTGCGCCAATACGGTCGCCAGCGCGGCCTTACCGTGATCGTCATCCGGCTCCAGCTCGACGAGCGACGCAGCCGCCGTACCCGCAGTAGCGCCGAGGGCAACGCCAGCGGCAATCCGCCCGGCGAAGAGCCAGGCGGTACTCTGCGCGGCACCGAGCACGACCAGACCGATCGCACCCAACGTGAGACCGCCAAGCAGCACCCGACGCCGCCCGACCTGATCCGACAACTGCCCGAAGACCAGCAACGACGGCACCAACACCGCCATGTAGACGGCAAAGATCAACGTGAGCTCGGTCCCCGAGAACCCGAAACGCTCCCGGTAGACGCCGTACAGCGGGGCAGGCAGATTGCCGTCGAACAACAACACAAACAACGCAAAAGCAGTGACGAGAAACGGCCCACGACGGCGCGTCCTAATAAGTTCTACAGTCACCCACTGCGAGTACCCGACCGCCATATGCCAAAACCAGCACCCTCCACGACCTTGGAGACCACGGCGGCCCCAGGTCGCAGGTGGTGGGGAACAGCACCCACGTAGTACCGCGAGCCAACCACCCGAACCCACTCACCACAACCAGTCCACGTCACCAGCTCCACCCAGTGGCTTTCACCCGCGAGCGCAGCGAGCAACCCCCGGCGCCAGCCGGTACGAACGGGTGGATGGTGCCACGCAACACCGCGCAGGATGAACGACCCGCACCCACCCACCACAGCCAGCCCACGTCACCAGCCCCACCCGCGGCTTTCACCCGCGAGCGCCAGCGAGCAGCCCCGGCGGTAGCCGGGAACCCACCGGCGCCAGCCGGTAGAAGACGGGTGGGTGGGGCGGCGCGTAGTGGGTGCCGTGAGGAGCGCAGCGACGAACGGCACCCACGCAGCACCGCGTAGGGCGAACCACCCCACCACCCACCACATCCAGTTCACCTCACCAAGCCCGCCCGGGGCTTTCACCCGCGAGCGCCAGCGAGCAGCCCCGGCGGTAGCCGGGAACCCACCGGCGCCAGCCGGTAGAAGACGGGTGGGTGGGAGTGGGTGGAGCGGGTGCGTCGGAGGAGCGTAGCGACGACAGAGCGCCCGCGTAGCCCGCGTGGGGAGGACTAGAGTTTGCGGCCGACGGCGGCGGCTATGCATTCCTCCACCTGGTTGAGGGGTTTGATTCGGGGGCCGTCGGGCCACCACTCGTCGCACAGCGCAAGGCCGGGCGGGATCAGTTCCTGGTCGGGGAAGAGTTCGAGGAGTTCCTTCCGGGTGCGGAACTTGCCGCTGCCCATCGGGCTGTGGAGGAACTTTTCTTCCATCTGGCGGGCGATCGCCGAGTGTTCGGGGGTTTCCGGGTCGAAGAAGTGCGCCACGACCGTGTACGAGCCGGGCACCACGGCGTCGACGTACTTCTGCATGATCGCCGGTCCGTCGTCGCCGATGTAGTGGTGCAGCGTGCCGTTCTGGATCACCGCGATCGGCCGGCTGAAGTCCAGGAACTCCTTGACCTCGGGCAGGTTCAGCACCTCGTCCGGGTCGAAGATGTCCGCGCTGACGAACAGCGTGTTCTCGTTCTCCTCCAGCAGCGCCCGCCCGTGTGCGAGCACCACCGGGTCGTTGTCGATGTAGAGGACCTTCGCCTCCGGCGCCAGCCGCTGCACGACCTGGTGGGTGTTCTCGGCGGTTGGGAGGCCGGAACCACAGTCCAGGTACTGCGTGATGCCCGCCTGCCCGGCCAGGAACCGGCAGGCGCGGATCAGGAAGTTCCGGTTCGACCACGCGAGGTCGTTGACCTGAGGCGCCACCGACGCGACCTGCCGGAGCACTTCACGGTCGATCTCGAAGTTGTCCTTGCCGTTCAGCGCGGCGTCGTACACCCGCGCGATGCTGGCTCGGGTGGTGTCCACGCCCACCGGGTTCGAACTGGGTGCCTTGGTGGCATCGGCCATCGGCGGAACCTCGCAGAGAGTAATCGGGATGTGTGCCACCGACTCTACTGACCGTGCGGGCGCGCGGACACCGAGTCAGCGCGTCGGGCTGGACCGATTCACAATCCGTTGTGAAATGATCTACAACTGCACCGGGTGAACGCTGGGAGGCGAGGGGTGACCGAACCGGGCGCGTACGGCGGCCCGACCGTCCTGCGCATCATGCTCGGGGTCCATCTGCGCCGCCTTCGCGAGGCGGCCCACGTCAGCCGGAGCGAGGCCGGCTGGGCGATCCGCGGCTCGGAGTCCAAGATCAGCCGGCTCGAGCTCGGCCGGGTCGGGTTCAAGGTCCGCGACGTCGAGGACCTGCTCACGCTGTACAAACTGGACGACAGCCAGGAACGCGAGCGTCTGCTCAACATGGCCCGGGAAGCCAACAACCCGGGCTGGTGGCAGCGGTACGACGATGTCACGCCGACCTGGTTCCACTCGTACCTCGGCCTCGAGATGGCGGCCGACCTGATCCGTACCTTCGAGCTCCAGTTCGTCCCCGGCCTGCTGCAGACCCCCGACTACGCACGCGCCGCGATCGCCCTGGGTCGCCAGGACCGCCCACTGTCCAAAGCAGAGCAGGAACGCCTTGTCGCGTTGCGCATGAACCGCCAGCAGGTGCTGACGAGACAGCGACCTGCCCGGCTGTGGGCCGTGATCGACGAGGGGGTATTGCGCCGCCCGATCGGCAGCCGCGCAATCCTCAAGGACCAGCTCGAGTACCTGCTGGAAGCGTCCCACCGGCACAACATCACGCTGCAGATCATCCCGTTCGCGAAGGGCGGCTACACCGCGACCGGCAGCGCGTTCACCCTGCTGCGGTTCAACGACACCGATCTCCCGGACATCGTCTACATCGAGCACCTGACCAGCGCCGTGTACCTCGACAAGCGCGAGGAGCTGGACGCGTACGTCGTCACGATGGACTCGGTCTCGATCAGCGCTGCCCAGCCGCGCGAGACCGAAGGCATCCTCCGCCACGCCCTCGAGCTCCTCGACCAGCGCGGCGAGGCCTAGGGAGACACGCCCTAGCTGCGCGGTTTGGCGCCCGGTCCAGGTTGCAGTGAGACCTCGCGGGGCGTCGGTTCATGACCGCCGTCGCATTGCAAGGCGACAGAGACCTTGCCGCCACAGTCGCCACGGTGCGTAGGGATCAGCGGTGGACCATCGTCCAGTGGCAGATACTGATCGGCCCACTGGATCATCGCCACCAGCACCGGATACAGGTCGAGCCCGGCCTGCGTCAGCCGGTACTCCGAACGCTCCCGCTGCCCCGGCAGCCGGTACGGATGCCGCCGGATCAGCCCGCGCTCGATCAGCGCCGCCAGCCGCTCGGTCAGCACCTGCCGCGGAATCCCCGCCCGGCTCCGGATGTCCTCGAAACGCCGGACGCCGACGAACACCTCGCGCAGGACGTGGAACGTCCACTTGTCGCCGAGGATCTCCATCGTGCGGGAGATCGTGCAGTTCTCGGTCGACCAGTTCATCGCCGCCGACGGCTGCTCGGTCATGGTCATACCACCAGGATAAGTCTGCTTGACAGACTCAGCCAAGTGGAGTCAGGCTGAATCCGTGAACCAGACCCAGGTGGGACCGCCCGTCGTCCGCCGCGCCGGTGAACCCGACACGGACGAGCTGGCCCGAATGCTGATGGGGCTGACCGACCTCAGCCTCTACTTCCGGTTCCAGACCGCGATCGGCCGGCCACCGCGTCCGGCGGTCCTGCTGCGGATGCTCTGCCCGACCGGCGCCGCCTTCGTCGCCACCCGAACCGACGAATCCGGTCGCGCGGATGCAGAGGCGGGAGGCGAGACCGTCGTCGGCCACGCGATGTGGGCCTGGGCGCCCGGCGAGGCGACCGCCGAGCTCGCGGCCGTGATCGCCGAGGCGGAGCAACGCAAGGGGCTCGGCATCCGGATGCTCTCCACCGCGGCCGCGGACGCCTTGGCCGCCGGAGCCCGGCGCTTCCTCTTCGTCGTTGGCGCCACCAACGACGCCGCACTCCGGATGGTCCGGCACCGCTGGCCGGAGGCAACCGCCGAGCGCGACGGCACGGTAGTCAACTTCGTCGTCGACGCCCGCCTACCGGACCAGCCGGAAGAACGCGCGGATGTCGTCGACGAGCAGGTCGGGCGCCTCCAGCGCGGCGAAGTGCCCACCGCGGGTGAACTCCGACCAGTGGACGATGTGGTGCTGACGGTCTAGCACCTGCCGGATCGCCGGATCGGTCGGAAACACCGCGACGCCCACCGGCACTCCCGGTCTGACGACCTCCGCAGCCTGCCGGTTCTCGTAGTACAGGTTGGCTGACGTCGCGCTCGTGTTCGCGAACCAGTAGATCGACACATCGGTCAGCAGATGGTCCAGCGCGACCGCATCCTCCGGCAGCTCGCGCGCCGGGTCGGTCCACTCCCAGAACTTCTCCAGCACCCACGCCAGCTGGCCGGCCGGCGAGTCGCTCAGCCCAAACGACACCGTCTGCGGCCGGGTCCCCTGCAGCTCGGCGTACCCGGTCCCGACCGCACGCAACCGCTCGGCCGCAGCCAACCGCTCCCGCTCGACGTCGGTCAACACGTCCCCTGGCTCCACAGCAGGAAACGCCAGTCCCCCATTGATGTGTACGCCGACAACGTGCTCCGGATCCACCTGCCCGACCAGCGGCGACACCACCGACCCCGTGTCGCCACCCTGCGCGCCGTACCGCTCGTAGCCCAGGCGCGACATCAGCACAGCCCATGCCCGCGCGATCCGCCCGTGGTCCCACCCGTCCTGCAACGGCACCGAGAATCCGTGCCCAGGCACCGACGGCGCCACCACATGAAAGGCGTCCCGCGGATCGCCGCCATGAGCCGCAGGATCCGTCAGCGGACCGATCACGTCCAGGAACTCGGCCACCGACCCCGGCCACCCGTGTGTCAGCACCAACGGCAACGCGTCCGGCGACGGCGACCGCACGTGCAGGAAGTGAATCAGCTGCCCATCGATCTCCGTCACGAACTGCGGATACGCGTTGAGTCGCTCCTCCCACTTCCGCCAGTCATAAGCAAGCCACCGCTCGGCAACAGACCGCAGATAGTCAACCGGCACACCACGGGCCCACCCCGACCCAGGTAGTTGCCGAGGCCAACGAGTCTGCCGCAGTCGCTCCCCGAGGTCGTCCACGGCCTGCTGCGGTACGTCGATCCGATACTCACGCACGCGCCGAACCTACCCCGGCGCGCGGACAGTTTCAGTCCTCGAGGACCGCCGGCGCCGGGCACCCGATCAGCACGCTCACGTCGTCACCGGCGCGGTGAGCATGCCGACGATGCCGTCGATCAGCCCGTCGGCCATCTCCCGCCAGGTCGCCCGCGTGGTCGGCCGGCCCTCCGCCAGCGCCCGCTCGAACTCTGCGGTCATCTGCACGATCAGGTGCCGGGCCATGTCGCCGCGCTCCCTGCGCACCGGCTCCGGCAGGTCGGCGAGCAGCTCACCGAGGCCGTCGACGATCCGCAGCATCGACGGTGAGTTCAGCGACAGCTCGATCTGGATCATCCGGAGCGCCGGATCGTTCATCAGTTGCGCGCTGAACCGGGCGAGCCAGCTCGGCGTACCGAGGCCGGCCATGTGGTCGGTCGACGACCGGACCAGCACGGTCACGAAGTCGCGCAGGTCCGGGGTGTCGCCGATCTCGGCGAGCAGCTCGCGCCGGCGCGCCTCGATCGGCTCGGCGTGCTTCTGGACGATCGCGCGGATCAGGTCCGCCTTGGTGCCGAAGTGGTACCCGACCGCGGTGTTGTTGCCCTGCCCGGCCGCCTCGCTGATCTGCCGGTTCGACACCTCGTGCACACCGCGCTCGGCGAACATCCGCTCGGCTGTCGTCAGGATCAGCTCGCGGGTCGTGTTCACCCGCGCCGACCGGACCGCCTTCGCCATCATCATCTCCTCCAGTGTGCCTCGCGGACTTGTTTAAGTCAACTGCCTGACATAATGTATGGTTGCAGAAACCAACTACCTACCGCTGTCCGCCTTCGGAGGCTCTCGATGTCCGCTTCAACTGCGCCGGCCGTGCGCTCAGGCGCCGTGGTACCGGTGCTCGCCTCGGCCGGCATCACCGTCGCGCTGATGCAGACCCTGGTGATTCCCCTGGTCCCCGAGCTGCCGCGGCTGCTGCACGCGTCGGCCGCCGAGACCGCCTGGGCGATCACCGCGACCCTGCTCGCGGCCGCGGTCGCGACGCCGATCATGGGCCGGCTCGGCGACATGTACGGCAAGCGCCGGATGCTGCTGATCAGCATCGGCCTGCTGATCAGCGGCTCGGTCGTGGCCGCGCTGAGCAGCTCGCTCGGCCCGATGATCGCCGGCCGGGCACTGCAGGGCATGGCCTCCGGAGTGATCCCGCTCGGGATCAGCATCATGCGCGACGAGCTCCCGACCGAGCGGCTCGGGACGGCGACCGCGCAGATGAGCGCGTCCCTCGGCGTCGGTGGCGCGCTGGGCCTCCCCGCGGCGGCGTTGCTGGCGGAGAACTTCAACTGGCACACGCTGTTCTGGGTGTCGGCCGGGCTCGGCGTGATCGTGTTCGGGCTGGTCGTGCGCTTGGTCCCGGAGTCAGCGGTGCGGTCCGGCGGCCGGTTCGACCTGCCGGGCGGGCTGGGGCTGTCGATCGGTCTGGTTTCGTTGCTGCTGGCAATCTCTCAGGGTGCGACCTGGGGCTGGACCGGCGGTCGCACGCTCGGCCTGTTCGCGCTCGCCGTGGTCGCGTTGCTGGTCTGGGGCTGGTGGGAGCGTCGTACGCCGCAGCCGCTGGTCGACCTGCGCACGACGGCGCGGCCGCAGGTGCTGCTGACCAACCTGGCCTCGATGGTATTCGGGTTCGCGATGTTCGCGATGTCGCTGGTGCTGCCGCAACTGCTGCAGATGCCGAAGGCGACCGGCTTCGGGCTGGGCCAGTCGATGCTCACGTCCGGTCTGGTGATGGGACCGTCCGGTCTGATCATGCTGGTCACCGCGCCGTTCTCGGCGAAGATCTCCAAGGCCCGCGGCCCGAAGGTCACGCTGATGCTCGGTGCGGTCGTGGTCGCGGCCGGATACGGCGTGGGCGCCGCGCTGATGAGCGAGGTCTGGGAGCTCGTGCTGGTGTCGCTGCTGATCGGCGCGGGCATCGGCCTGGCGTACGGCGCGATGCCGGCGCTGATCATGGCCGCCGTACCGGTGTCGGAGACGGCCGCCGCGAACAGCTTCAACACGCTGATGCGGTCGATCGGTACGTCGGTGTCGAGCGCGGTGGCCGGCGTGATTCTGGCCAACCTGACGATCAGCCTCGGCGGGTACACGTTGCCGTCGCAGACCGGCTTCCGCGTGGTGCTGCTGATCGGTGCGGGGGCTGCGCTGACCGCGCTGGCGGTGGCGTCGTTCATTCCGACGCGGCGTACATCTTCCGAGGTACCGGAGAGCATCCGTTCGGTAGACGCCGAGCCGGTGGGGTAGTTCCTAGCGTCAGGTGCATGAAAGCACTTGGTGTTGCGGCCCTTCTCCTCGGATTGACTGCCTGGCTGCGGTTTCCGGACGTACTGCTCGACCTCGACCCACGGTGGGTCTGGTGGCCGGCCTTCGTCCTGGTCGCGATCGTGCTGCCGCTGCTGCTGACGGCCTGGACGCTCCGCCGCCCCGGACGCGTCCTACGGGCCGTTGGGGCGGCGGGGCTGGTCGTCACCGCCGCCCGCTCGCTGGTCTGGCTGACGAACGCAGCCCTACCACCGGACCGCGGCCTCTACCTGACCTCGGCGATCCTCACCACCGCGTCCCTGCTCTTACTACCGGTGTGGCTCGTCTGGCTCAGCGGACTGCGTCGACTGACCGCGGCACTGGTCACACCGCTGGCCGTCATCGTCTACGCCGTCGCCACCATCCAACTGACCCCGGCTCGACCATCCAACCGGGTCCCAGCCGTCCCCAGCGCGATCGGATCGGTCTTCTACCTCGTCCCGATGGCCTTCCCACAGGTCGTCGGCCTGCCCGAAAACCCCAGTGAACTAAGGGCTTCCAACCAACGCACCCTGGCCGAACCACCCGCCGTGCAATCCTGGGCGACCCGCACGGATATCTCTGCCAACGGCGTTCGCAGCGAGTGGATCTGCGCCCGCACCGCCACGAAGGACCACGCGATCCTCTACCTCCCCGGCGGCGGCTTCACCTCCGAAGCAGGCAACGGCCCTCGCCGCTGGGCCGCCACGATCTCCCAACAGACCAACGCCTGCGTCCTCCTGGCCCACTACCGTCTCCTCCCCTATCCAGCCGGACACGATGACAGCATCACGGCGTACCGTTGGCTGCTCCAACAAACCGGTAGCGCGGACCGCATCGCGGTCATGGGCGACTCGGCCGGCGGCAACCTCACTTTGACCACAGCGCTGACGCTGAAGAAGTACGGCGTACCGCTGCCGGCCGCCCTGGTCTCGCTGTCGGGCGTGGCCGACCTGAGCCTCACCGGCAAGACCTTCCGCACCCTCGCCAATCGCGACCCGATCCTCTCGCCCGGCCAGCGAAAGCTCGTCTACGACAGCTACACGAAGAACGGCACCCTCAACACCCACGACCCGCTCATGTCCCCGCTGTACGCCGATCCCACCGGGCTACCGCCAACCATGCTGATGGTCGGCAGCCAAGAGGTCCTGCTGAGCGACATCCAGACCCTCGCCGCCCACTTCAAGTCCGCCGGCGTCCACACCGACCTGACCGTCTGGCCCGGCATGCTCCACGCCTTCCCACTGGTCCTGGAAGAGGCACCGGAAACCACCCTGGCCAACGCCCGGATCGGCCGCTTCATCACGCAGGCGTGGTCCGCGCGAGGAAACTGAGAGTCCGCTCGGTCATCAGCTTCGCCGCGGCCTCGTCGTACGCCGGGAGGGAGGAATCGGCGAACAGGTGCTCCTTGCCGGGGTAGAGGAAGAGCTCGGCGCCGTCGACCGTCTCCACGAGTGCCTTCGCCGCCTCGGCGTCCTCCAGGTAGAACTCGTCCTCCTCCTTGGCGTGGACCTGGACCGGGACGCCGGTCGGCCACTCGCCGAACTCCTCCGTCGGGAGGCACGAGTAGTAGAACAGGGCACCGACCGCACCGGGCCGGGTCTGCGTCAGGTTCTGCGCGGGCATCACGCCGAGCGAGAAGCCGGCGTACACGACTCGCTCCGGCAGGCTCTGGGCGGCCTCGATGCCGCGCTCCATGACCGCGCCGAAGCCGGTCTTCTTCGCGTACTCGATCCCCTCCTCGAGTGTCGCGTAGGTGTGGCCCTCGTACAGGTCCGGCGTGTGCACGGTGTGGCCCGCTTGCCGTAGCTCCTCGGCAAACGCCTGCACGCCGTCGGTCAGTCCCTGCGCGTGGTGGTACAGCACGATCTCAGCCATCGTCAGCTCCAATGATCCAAATATCTCGAACAATCCGCGATGTTAGTCTATTGGCATCATGGCGATCAACAGGCCGGTGCCGGACTACGAGCTCGCGGACACCGTCGAGCTCACCACCGCCGAGCAGGTCCGGGCCATCAGCGACCCATTGCGGACGACGATCCTCGGCCTCCTGCACGAGCGGGCCGCGACCGTCACCGAGCTGGCCACCGCGGTCAAGCGGCCGAAGAGCACGGTCGCGCACCACGTGAAGGTGCTGACCGACGCCGGGATCCTGCGAGTGGTCCGGACCCGGAAGGTGCGCGCGATCGAGGAGCGGTTCTACGGGCGCGCGGCCCGGATGTTCTACGTCGGCCTCGGCCGGCAAGGTGCCGAGGGACAGCTGCCGCACGACTTCAACGACTTCGAGGTCGCGGCCGAGGAGTCCAAGGCGGCCTACGACGCGGGCGAAATGCGCTCGTTCATCCGGCACGCGCGGATCCCCGAGGAGCGGGCGCGCGAGTTCTGGCAGCAGGTCGACCGGCTGATCCACAGCTTCGACCAGCTGCCGCGCTCCGGTTCGACGACGTACGGCTTCACCGTCGGCCTCTACCCGATTATCGACTACCCGACCCTGCCGCCCGCCGGCGACGAGGTCTGAGCCTCCTCGGCGGCGTACCGCTCGAGGACCTCTGGCAGACGGTCGAGTACGTCCCGGACGACGGCGTACTGTTCCACGCCGAACTCCTGCTCGAGCCGACGGTCGAGCTCGAACAGATAGCGGAAACCGTCCGCTGCGACCGCCGTCCCGTGCTCGGAGTAGTCGACGACCTTGGCCCGGCCGTCGTTCGGGTCGGCCCGCATCTCGAGCAGGCCGAGGGCGACCATGTCGCGGATCACCTCACCCATCGACTGGCGGGTGATCCCGGCCCGGGTGGCCATGTCCGCGGCCCGGGCGCCGCCGGCGTGCAGGAAGCCGAAGACCGAGTTGTGGGCCATCTTGACCTCGGTGTGCCCGTCGGCCTGCGCCCGGCGCACCATGTCCGACTGCAGCGCGCGATGGGCGCGCTCGACCAGCGCGATCAGCGGTTTGCGATCAGGACGTGGTGGCTGAGGGCTTGACATGTTGTAAGGATACCTTCCAATATTTTGACAGGAATCCTTACGGTATCAGGGAGGGCCCGATGGATCACGGGGAGCTTCACCCAGTCGTCACCGGCTTGTTCGCCCGCGGGCGCCGGCGGACGGTCCGCGTCGCCCTCGAGCAGGAGTACGTCGTCTCCGCCGCCGACGGTGGCGTGGTGCCGATCGAGCGCGTCCGCGCCGCCGCCGCCGGATCGAGCGCCGCGCCGTACATCTCGTTCGAGCCCGGCGGCCAGCTCGAGCTGAGCCTGCCGCCCGCGCTGGATCCGGTGCGCGAACTGCGCGCGCTGACCGCGGATCTGCGCCGGCACCTGATCGCGGCAGGCATTTCGCTCGCACCGGTCCCGGTCGATCCACGGCTGGACGTGCCCTTGCAGCTGACCGCGCCGCGGTACGTCGAGATGCAGCGGCACTTCGATCGGATCGGCCCGGCCGGTCGCCGGATGATGCGGCGTACCGCATCCACCCAGGTCTGCCTGGACTGGTGGCCGGGCAGCGCAGGACTCGAGCAGTGGCGCGTGCTCAACCTCGCCGGCCCGTTCCTGGCAGCCGCGTTCGCACGCCCGGGCGGTCGACTCAGCACCTGGCTGGAGGTCGACCCGGCCCGCACCGGCTTCGACGACCGCGTGCTGTACGGCGACGACCCGGTCGCGGCGTACATCGCGTTCGCTGCCGGCGCTGAGGTGTTCGTCGACGGTCCGGACGGGCACGTCAGCACGCTGTTCCCGCCGGTCCGGCCGCGCGGCAGCTACCTCGAGGTCCGCTTCCTCGACGCTCAGGAACCGTCAGACACCGAATGCGCGGTCGCCGTCCTCACCAGCTTGATGTACGACGACGCGCACCGGCGCAACGTCCTCCGGAGCCTCGAACCCGAGCGGCACCACCTGGCCGAGCACTGGCGAGCCGCTGCGGCGGGCGACCCGGCCCTGTCCTTCCGCGGTGCGGAGGTGGCGGCATGAGCGGCGTCCTGTTCGTCACCGATCCGATCGTCGGACTCCAGGCCGACATCGACGCAAGCATCGGGCTGATGAGCGCCACGCAGGATCTGGGGTACGACGTCTGGTGCTGCGAGCCGGAGCACCTCGCCGTGGTCGACGGGCGCGTCCGCGCCAACGCGCGCCGGATCCGGCTCCGGCCGCGGCGCCCGGCCGGCGGCGACCACCGCTGGCTGGTCGACGCGACCTGGTGGGACGACGCCGGCAGCGCGGTCATCGACGTGGCGTCCTGCGAGCTGGTGCAGCTGCGGATCGATCCGCCGGTGGACGCGCGGTACCTGCACACGACGTACCTCCTCGACCTGGTCGAGCGGGCCGGCACGCGGGTGATCAACCGCCCGGAAGGCATCCGGGCGATGCACGAGAAGCTGGTCGCGCTGCACTTCCCCGAGCTGTGCCCGGCGACGTACGTCGGTGCGGACCCGCGGGAGCTGCGGGCGTTCGTGGCCCGGGTCGGCGCGACGGTCGTCAAGCCCGTCGACGGGTTCGCCGGACGCGGCGTGTGGCTCGTGCCGGACGACCGGAGTGCGACCGCGCTGCTGGAGTCGGCGACCCACGGCGGGCGCCGGCAGGTGATCGCCCAGCAGTACCTGGAATCCGTTGCGCAGGGCAACAAGAGGCTGTTCCTGCTGGACGGCGAGATCATCGGCGCGGTGCTGCGCCGGCCGGCGGCCGACGACTTCCGGATCGGGCCACCGGTCACGGCGGCCGAGATCGACGCCGACGACCGCCGGATCGTCGCCGCGCTCGGTCCGGTCCTGCGTCGCCACGGCCTGGCGATCGCCGGTCTGGACGTGATCGGCGGCCGGCTGATCGAGGTCAACGTCACCTGTCCCGGCGGCATGCACAAGACCGACGCCCTGCTCGAGACCGAGCTCAGTCACACCATCGTGCGCCAGCTGGCGACCGTTCGAGAAGGAGTACTCACATGACTATCAGTACCGTCACTGTCTGCTGCATCGCCGCGCTGGGGATCCTGCTGTTCCTGCTCGGCGCCAACGTCACCCGGAACCGGGCTCTGCGCGGTGCCGGGAACCAGCTCCCGACCGACCCCACGGATCGGTTGATGATCGCGGTCCGGGCTCACGGCAACGCCGCCGAGTACGTGCCGACGATGATCGTGCTGCTGCTCGTCTGCTCGGCTCTGTCGGACAGCGTGCTGATCGACATCCTCGCCGTCGCGGCCCTGGTGGTGCGGGTCACGCACGCGGTCGGCATGCTGACCTCCCGGACGCTCGCGACGCACGGTCCGCTCCGCGACATCGGCGCCATGGGCACCTACCTGGTCGGCATCGCGCTCGGCGTGACCGCGATCGCGACGATCTGAGATCTGGTCTAGATAGGACCCCAACGCCCGGCGGGAGCTGTTCGTCTTGGGTGGGCGTGGAGACGATTGTCGGGTACGCGTTCGACCGGGGTTCCGGTCGCGCGACTGCTGGAGTGGAACGAGTGGAGGCGTACTACCGGACGCTGTGGGGTGACGACGTCGTCCGGGACCGGTGTGACGCCGGTGCGGTCGGGCTGATCAGCTGGAGGCGCGCGAAGCCGCTCTCCAGCTGGCCGGCTTGGCAGTCGGCGGACGGGTTGTGCGTGGCGAGTCTGTACGCGCCGCTGGGCTACGAGTCGATCGTGGGGGACGTCGTACCGTCGGAGGCCGCCGTACCACTGGCGCGGGCTGCTCTTGCTGCGCCCAGTCGGTTGCTGGAGCTGGCTGCGCCGTTCGTGCTTGGCGTGGTGGACGAGGTGGCTGAGCGGCTCGAGCTGTTCACCGACTCGGTGGGGTTGGGGCGGCTGTTCCAGGTGCGGACACCGGACGGATGGGTGTGGAGCAACCGGCCGGTCGCTGCGTGCCTGTTCGCAGACCTGCCGGTGCGGGCCAACGCTGAGGGCTGGCAGTACGCCGCTGGGTGCGGCTGGTTCATGGGCGACACCACGCCGTACTCCGGTGTGCAGGTGGTGCCGGGCGCTACGCACATCGCGGTCGATCGACGGCGGCGGATGGTCACGCGGATCGATGCGACGAGCATCTGGTCGGGCTCGACGAGGGTGGAGGAGACCGCGGAGGCACTGCGTGGTGTGGCGCGGTCCATTGGTCGGCTGTGGCCAGGGACTCCGACTGTGGACCTCAGTGGTGGACGGGACTCCCGGGTGGTCGCGGCCGCGTTCCTGTCGGCCGGTGTCGACGTACGGCTGAACAGCTACGGTGCGGAGGCACCGGTCGCGGAGGAGTTGGTTGCTGCGCTGCCCTTTGAGGTGGAGCACGTGGTCAAGCAGCCTCAGGTAGTAGCAGTGGGGTCACCGATGCTTCCGGCGGTGGTGGACCGCGTACGGCGATGGCATCGGTATAGCGAAGGGCTGCGGCCGGCGTCGTACCTCTTCCACGGTCCACCGGATGACCTGGTCGGTGTGGATCACCTGGCGATCGGTGGTGCGGGCGGGGAGGTCGCGCATGGGCACTTCTACCCGCGCGACGTGCTCACGCTGGGCGCGGACATCGAGGTGTTCACGCAGCGGCTCCTTGCGCGGCTCGTGCCTGCGAGCGGTCCGGCCGAGGCGGCGCGGGAGGCGGTGCGGGCGCAGATCCAGCGGGTACTGCGGGAGGCCACGGACGGAGGGCTCGACGACGCGCGGATGCTCGACCACTTCTACATCGTCGAGCGGCTGCGGCGGTGGGGCACCACAGGTGAGCGCAGCGGAGTCGTGTCGCCGTTGCTGGTGCCTGCGTTCATGCGGGGCGCGTTTGGATTGACCACGCGGGAGCGGTTGGGCAACGAACTGCATCTGGCGTTGCTGCGGGAGCTGGTGCCGCAGTGGGCGGACATCCCGTTCTACAAGCCGACCGCGTCCGCACCGCCGCAGGTGAAGCGGCTGGGCGCCGTACCGGACTCTGCAGAGGTACGGGCTCGGCTTGGTGGGTCTGCTGACTTTGACGACTCGGCGATCGAGGCGCTCTGGGCGTTGTCGGCGGCTGGGAAGAGCACTACGGCTGACGAGGTGGCGCTGCGGCAGCTGCTGTGGCGGTCGGTCTTCGACGACCACCTGGCTGAGGTCAACCAGCACGTCTCGCAGCCGCCTGCACAGGCGGCCACACCGGTGGTCCGGGCGAGTCCGCTGAAGCAGCGGGTCCGAAGGAGTCCCGCAGTACGGCGACTTGCGCGGACGCAGGTGTGGCGCTCGATCAGAAAACATCGGCGCTGACCCAACGCGTCAGCGCCTCAACTCGTCCTGGTAGGTGATGGCTGACTGGGAACGAGTCTTCAGGGAGCTGCTAGCGGCGCGGGGAGCCGCGTTGCGGGCGTACGCGTACCTGCTCACCGGCGAGTCCGCCGCTGCGGCCGACCTGGTGCAGGAAGCACTGCTTCGGGTGTTCGGGCGGCTCCGGGTCGGTGACGACATCACCCAGCTGGAGGGGTACGTGCGGCGGGCCATGCTCAACCAGTTCGTCGACGGACGACGCCGGGCGCGGCTGTGGCGGGCGAACCGGCACCTGCTGGTGGCGCCCGACGTACACCACGACGACGACCAGACGCTCGCGGACGAGGTACGGCGGGCGCTCGCCACGCTGTCGCCGAAGCAGCGCGCCTGCGTGGTGCTTCGGTACTACGAAGACCTGTCGGTACTGGAGATCGCGGAGGAGCTCGGATGCGCGGAAGGCACGGTGAAACGGCACCTCGCCGACGCGCGGACGAAGCTCGCGACCCAGCTCACGGTGCCCGAGGAGGCAGTGCGATGACATCTGACGAGACAGCTGACGACCTGCAGCGCCTGTTCCGGACGATGGCCGACGAGGGCAGCCAGACAGTCGCCGTGGACGAGGACGTGCTGGTCCCGCAGATCCGGCGCAACCGCCGGCAGCGCGGGGTCCTGGCGACCTTGTCCGCAGCGGTCGCCATCGCGGCGGTTACCGCGGGTGCGTACGCCGTGCTGCCAGAGTCCCAGCCGCCGCTCGCCGCGCCATCTGCTGTGACGACCTCGTTGCCGACCAAGGATCCGGGGCGACTCGGCAATGGACCGGTCTGCGGGGGGATGTTCGACAAGGGTTTCCCGCCACGCATCCCGAGCGGGATGGACGGGCTGGACGTCAAGCCCGCCAAGGTGCACCGGACGACTGCGGGCGGCTGGACCGGGAGCCTCGAGATCGAGGTGACTCCGCCGACGCGGGTCGACCAGCTCCGTCGGACGGTGCGGCTCGACGTCACATGGCAACGGAAGGTGGTGGGGCACGCGACGCTGACCATGCGGCCGGGCGCCGGCCGGCACAGCATCGTGTACCACGTCGAGATCGTGACCTGCGACCAGTCGATCCCGCCGGGAACGGTCGTGCTCTACGGCGAGCTGCGGTCACCGAAGAACCCGATGACGATCTTTCCCGTCCAACTGGGTTGAGAACCGGACCGCGGTCCGTTAGTTTGGCGGACGTGGACACCCGAGCAGGACTCGAACGGATCAAGGAGCTCGGCCGGCGGGATTTCTGGCTGGCCGTGGCCATCACCCAACGCAGGTCCGGCGAACCGGCCGCCTCCGTGGTCAATGCCGGCGTCATCGATCATCCGCTGACCGGTGAGCCGGTGGTCGCGTTCGTCGCCCGCGGGCGGACCGCGAAGCTGACGCACCTACGGCGTACCCCGCAAGCCACGCTGGTGTTCCGGGCCGGCTGGGAGTGGGTCGGCGTGAGCGGTTCGGTCGAGCTGGCCGGCCCGAACGACCCGTTGGCGGGGATCGACGCGGAACGG
Source organism: Kribbella sp. NPDC026611 (assembly GCF_040638345.1). NCBI lineage: Bacteria > Bacillati > Actinomycetota > Actinomycetes > Propionibacteriales > Kribbellaceae > Kribbella > Kribbella sp. NPDC026611. The sequence goes on along the minus strand of NZ_JBEZYC010000008.1, from coordinate 211,970 downwards.
TTGCGGGTGCTGCTGCGCGACATCTACGCGGCCGCCGGCGGCGTACATCCGGACCTGGAGGAGTACGACCGGGAGATGGTGGCGGACCGGCGTACGGCGGTGCTGATCACGCCGGAGCGCTTCACCAGCAACCCCGCGGGCGCGGATCACCAGGAAGACGCGTGAGCACCGGACCGCTCGCCGAGACGACGTCCGGCGGCGTCTCGGTCACACCCGGGACCGTGCAGGTCTGGTCGGATCTGCTGTGTCCGTTCGCTCATGTGGCGATCCACCGGCTGCGCGCCGCGCGGGACCGGCTGGGGCTCTCGATGCAGCTCGATCACCATACGTTCGCGCTGGAACTGTTCAACGGCCCGCACTCGCGCCCCGGGACGGACAGCGAGGCAGTCGGCCTCGGAGTACTGGCTCCGGAGATCGGCTTCCGCCTGTGGACCCAGCCCGACTGGACCTACCCGTCGACAGTCCTGCTGGCTGCTGAGGCTGTGCACGCAGCCAAGGAGCAGGGCCTACGAGCCTCCGAGGACCTGGACGCGGCCCTCCGACGAGCGTTCTGGTTCGACTCCCGCTCGATCGGCCACCGCCAGGTGATCCTCGACATCGCCGAGGAGGTCGACTCGGCCGACGCCAAGTCCCTGACGGACGCACTCGACGACGGCCGAGCCCGGAGCGCTCTGATGGCAGACCACGCGATCGCCGTCACCGACATCATCCAGGGCAGCCCGCATCTCTTCCTTCCCGACGGCACCAGCACCCATAACCCCGGCATCAAGGTGCATTGGGAAGGCCCTTGGGCCTCCGGCTACCCGATCGCCGAAGCTACCGATCGAGACTGGCCCGAACACCTCCTCCACACCGCTGCGGGCTAGCCCTGGTTGATTAACTACTGGCGTTAGTTTATGTTAACTAACACCAGTAGTTAATGCTCTCAGGGGAGTGGACATGCCTCGACCACCGCGGATCGATCGGGCGAGCCTGCTCGCCGCGAGTCTCGAGTTGCTGGACGCCGAGGGGGCCGGCGGGTTGTCGATGCGGGCCGTGGCGGACCGGCTGCAGGTCAAGCCGGCCTCGCTCTACAACCACGTCACCGGCAAGGAAGAGCTGAATCAGCTGATCGCCGACGCGGTCTGGTTGCGGGTCGTCGACGGGCTGACGGCCGGCACCGGCTGGCGGCCGTTCCTCAGTGCGCTGGCCCGGCAGATCCGGGAGACGCTGCGGGCGCACCCGGGCGCGGCCCAGATCCTCGCCGTCACGAATGTCTCGGCGGCGACGTACGAACCGCTGATCCCGGTCGTCGCCGACGCCTTCAGCACCCTCGACATCGCGGCCGAGGACGCGCTCTTCATCGCCTCCTCGCTCAGCGTGCTGGCGATCGGCCTCGCGCTGGCCGAGTTCGGCGACGCACCCAACCCACCGGTCGCCCCGCGGGAGTACTACGACCACTGGTTCGAGCTGGCCGTCGAGACGTTCCTCGACGGAATCGCCGCCCGCTTCCCCCAGGAGAACTGATGCTCACTGTCTCGATAGTGCTCATCGTCGTCGCACTCGCGTACTTCGTCACCACGACGCTCGTCGACCTCGGACCACTCAACAACGTCAACGCCGCCACCGCGCGCGAACGCCGTACCGAGGTCGCGATCAACGTCCCGATCCTGATCCTCCCCGCCGTCCTCCTCGCGCTCGGCGGCACCCTCGGCAAGAGCTGGCTGGTGTACGCCGGCGCCGGCGTGCAGGGGCTGATCTTCCTGTCCGGGCTGGCGTTGTGGTGGTTGCCGTACCTCGTCGGCTACACGGCGCCCTGGGCAACGGCCGGCACGGGTACGACATGGAAGGAGCTGCACGCCCGCACCTATGCCCACACGATCATTGTGCTACCCCGGATCGGCGACCGGCCGCGCCCGAATCTCGAGCACATGATCCTGCACTCGCTCTACCTGGCGGCCGCACTAGCCGGCCTGGCCGCCGCCTAAGTCGTTGCTAAGAGCAATGTTCAACAGGTCGCCGAGCTGATCGAGCTGGGCGCTGCTGAGGGAGCTGAAGGACGCGGCGAAGACCTCGTCCACGGCATGCTGACCGGCCGCTCGCAGGCGGGCGCCCTCCTCGGTGAGGCGATGCTTGACGGCCCGGCCAGGCCCCGGGACGCGCTCGATCAGACCGCGGTCGGCCATCCGCGTCGCGAGCGAACCGAAGGACTGGTCGGTCTGGAAGGTCAGCACCGCCAGGTCGTGCAGCGAGGCGTCCGGGTGCTGATCCAGGTGCCGCAAGGTGTCCCACTGGATCAGCGAGAGACCGAGCGGGGCCAGCACCCGGTTCAGCGCGCGGTGATGCCGATGCTGCAGACGCTTGACGGCGAGCGAGACCTCGCCGGGCTTGTATTTCATGAGGCGACTATATCAGGTTGCTTATCTCAAGAAGCTGATCTAAGGTTACTTATATGACCTCCTCTTATCTTCTGCTGCACGGCGGCGGTGGGGTGGCGACGATGCAGTCCTTCGGGAATCTGCTCGCCACCCACACCGGCGCCGATGTCCTGGTCCCCACCCACCCCGGCTTCGGCGGCACCGACAGACCAGCCGACCTCACGTCCGTCCCCGCGCTGGCCCAGTGGTACGCCGACCAGCTCGACGGCGACGTCACCGTCATCGGCAACTCGTTCGGCGGCTGGCTGGCCGCCGAACTCGCACTGACCGGCAGCCCTGCCATCGCCCGGGTCGTACTCCTCGACGCGATCGGCATCGAGGTCCCCGGCCACCCGATCACCGACGTCAGCAAACTGACTCTCCCCCAGATCCAAGCCTTGTCCTGGCACGACCCGTCCAAAGCCCCAGGCGCGAGCGGACCCAGTCCGGACATCCAGGCACTGATCGGGTACACCGGACCCACCATGTCCGACCCGGCGTTGCTCGACCGGCTGCGCGGGATCGCCGTACCCACGCAGGTGTTGTGGGGTGACAGCGACGGGATCGTCGACCCGGAGTACGGGAAGGCCTACGCGGCCGCGATTCCGGGGGCGAGCTTCGCGCTGGTTCCGCGGTCCGGGCATCTGCCTCAGCTCGAGACGCCCGGCGAGTTGCTCGAGCTGCTGGGATAACGTTTCCAGCGTCAGCTTCGAGCTCAGGAGGTCGTACGTGTCGACGGTTGCGTTGGGTGCGAGCGGGACGACCGCTTCGCGGGTCGTGCTCGGGCTGATGCGGATCAAGGAGCTGAGTGACGCCGAGGTGCGGACGCTCGTCGGCACGGCGCGGGACGTCGGTGTGACGATGTTCGACCACGCGGACATCTACGGCGGGCCGCACGGCTGCGAGCAGCGGTACGGCGACGCGCAGCCCGTCCCCGCGGCCGAGCGGGACCAAATCATGATCCAGTCGAAGGTCGGTATCCGGCCGGGGTACTTCGACTTCTCCCGCGAGCACATCGTCTCGAGCGTCGAGCAGTCGCTGGCCGCGCTGCGGACGGAGTACCTCGACGTACTGCTGCTGCACCGCCCCGACACCCTGATGGAGCCGGACGAGGTCGCCGCCGCGTTCGAGGACCTGCATGCCGCGGGCAAGGTCTCGTCGTTCGGCGTCTCCAACTTCACCCCCGGCCAGATCGAGCTGCTCAGCCAGTCCGTCCGGCAGCCGCTCGTCGCCAACCAGCTCCAGTTCAGCCTGGCGCACGCGCAGCTGGTCGCGCAGGGCCTGGCCGCGAACATCATGGGCCTCGAGCAGTCCGGCGACCGCGACCTCGGCATCCTCGACTACAGCCGCCTCAAGAAGATGACGATCCAGACGTGGGGCTCGCTGCAGAAGCCTTCACCGGGCGGCGTCTTCATCGGCGACCGCGAGCGGTACGCCGAGCTGAACGACGTACTGGACGAGCTCGCGCAGACGCACAACTCAACGCCCACTGCGATCGCCCTCGCCTGGATCGCGCGTCACCCGGCCGAGATGCAGATCGTCATCGGCACCACCACCCCCGCTCGGGTCCAGGAAGCCGCCGACGCGATGTCGGTGACGCTGAGCCGGCAGGAGTGGTACCGCCTCTTCACCGCGGCCGGCCACACCCTGCCGTAGCCGCCCGTCCTTGGGTCAGGCGGGAGAGATCCGGTAGACCTGGGCGTAGCCGTTCAGACCGACAACCAGCCAGTCGCGGGAGACGTGCGCGAGCTGCTCGGCCTTTCGCATCGCCGGCGTGCAGGCGGCTCCGGTGCGGTCCAGAGCGATCAGTCCCTCGAACTGGGTGTCCTCCGGATCGCTGCCTCGGTACGTCTGGGTACGACCCCAGATGTACGGACCGACACCGTACGCACCATAGAACGTGATGCCGTGGTGCCGGTGCCTTCCCTTGGTCGGTGAGCCTTTGGGCAGGGTCTGGGTGACGAAGCCGTTCGGTCCCTTGGCCCACCAGTTCATCCCGCTGTCCCAGACGAGCAACGGCGGATCGGAGGCCACTGCCGCGGGGATCTCGTCGCTCTCGAACTTGAGTTGCTTGCCGGTGGACAGCCGCACCACCTGGACGACGCCTTTGTCGGTCGGGCACAGAACGGTGTGGTCGGCTGCCGTTCCCTCGTGGTCGATCGCCCCGACCAAGCGAACTGTCCCGGTCCAGCGAACCTCTCCGGTCCGCGCGTCCCGGACCTCCGGCAGCCACTCCGCCGACGTTCGCTTCGCGACGACGACCGAGTTTCCGTCTCCCGACAACCCGACGACGTCCGTTGCCCGCCACAGCTCGGCACCGGTCTTGGCGTCCAGCGCGATCGTGGTCGGCCGATGAGTTCGATCCGGAAAGAACGGTCCGAACGGCGCGCTGACGGTCGCGAGTACGACGGACTCGGCGACGGCCGTCACCATCGTGCGGTCCGTGGACGCCGTGGACATCGCCCGGTACCCCCAGACCGGATCGCCGGTACGAACGTCGACCCCGGCGACACCGCTGGTCGTCGCACCCTTGGGCGCGGCCGCGTAGGCGACCGGAAGGATCCCCTCCGCAACTTGCACGGTCGGCCGCTGCACGGGCTTGGAGGAGTACCCCAGAAACGCAGGCCCGACGACACAGATCCACCCATCGCCTACCCCTGGCACCGACATCGGTCTACCGCCGTCGATCACCCAGGCCTTGGTCCCGTCGGCCGCACCGAAACAGACCACCCGGCCGGTCTCCGTCCCGGTTCCGTCAGCCAGCAGCACCGAGTCACCGACGATCCGCGCCCGACCAGGCAGCCTGTCGGCCGGCACGGTGAGCCGCTCCTGCCAAACCTTCTCGAGCTTCAGCTTCGGCGCGGCCTTGTCGGCAGCATTGGCGCACGCCGCGACCAACGGCACTGAGGCGGCGGCAAGGAGAACGGTCCGGCGACGTAAGAGCACAGCCGGACCGTAGCAACCCCAAAGCTCAGTTGCTCAAAGCAACGACTCAACGGCTGCTGGGTGGGCGCGATGGCTCCCAGTAGACCGGTCCCAGGCGGATGGCCGGTTCGGGTCGGGTCGGGTCCGTGGCCTCCGGCTGGGCTCCGTAGGTTCGCCGTATGCGCACGTTGTTCGTCGGTGCGGGTCTGGTCCGGTCGTAGGCGGTACGGCGGATCGGGTCGCGCAGCGTCGCGTACGCGGTGAGGAGCTCTTGCAGGCGTTGGTCGGCGTATTCGTCGGACTCCGGCATCCCGCGGGTGTCGGGATGAAGGCGGCGTACGAGGCGGCGGAAGGCGCGGTCGAGGTCGTCGCCGGAGGCGTCGACGGTGACACCGAGCAGCGCGTACGGATCGGGAGGTCGCTCGGTCATCGCGCTGTTCACCTCCGTTGATCGCGTCAGCTCGTACGGCCGGAGGACCGGGGTGATGCGGCGGCCCGCCTGGAGCTTCGTCCAGGAAAGGACACGCGGCGGAATTGGGGGGGTCGTCGCCGGTCGAGGGGTGACTGGCGGGCGGCCGCATCACCGGGTCAGAAACATCGTCGATTGTCGGTTGCACTCACCTCCTTTGCTGTCGCTCTTTGCTGTCGCTCCGCAGGTCCTGCCGGGGGCGCGGAGGACCTCGCTCGCGGCCGCGTGGCCGTCGATGCGGCACGCGACCAGGACGGATGACGGGTTGCGCCGGCCACCTCGCCGGTCGTGGTGCGGCCCATCCGCCGTCGGGTGGGCAGAGACGGTCCGAGGGTGGCTCGCGCGGCGATTCCCAGCAGTCAGCAATGAGGTCGTCGAACTCGGCCCGCATCAGCTCGTCGTCGCCGAGCACGAGGTCGACGAAGACCTCGACGTCAGCTGTCTGCTGCTGGAGCGCAGTCATCGATCTCACCTCGTCGACAACTTTCCTCGTCGAGTGGCGTTGCGTGGAACCGGGTCAGGCGTTGATCTGCTTGCGGTCGTCGCCGGTGTGCGCGATCGCGATCTTGCGCGGCTTCGCCTGCTCCGCGATCGGGATCCTCAGCGTCAGCACGCCGGCCTCGTAGTTGGCCTCGATCCGGTCGGCATCCAGCGTGTCGCCGAGGAACAACTGCCGGGAGAACACCCCGAGCGGCCGCTCGGAGACCTGCAACTCCACACCCTCACCGGTATCGAGCGGCCGACGCTCGGCCTTCACCGTCAGCACGTTGCGCTCGATGTCGAGCTCGATCGCATCCGCCGACACCCCCGGCAGATCGAACGCCACGACGTACTCATCGCCATGCCGGTAAGCATCCAACGGCATCGGAGTCGGCCGCGACCAGGTCCCCGGCGTCTGATTCCCGAACACCTGCTGAGCAAACCGATCCAACTCCCGGAAGGGATCAGTGCGCATCAACATCGTCCCCACACCTCCTCTACCGTCATCACGGGTGGTGTCAACACGCACTTCTTAAATACCACGTCATCGATTGGATGACAAGCACTTTGTCATCCATCCGATGACGAACCTGGCCAAGCGTCGACGCAGGACGCCGGCTTGGACAGCCACCGCGAGCGAAGCGAGCGAACCCGGCACTCACCGGGAACACCGGGGCACTCGCCCCCGAACAAGCAGGGTGGGGTGGGGCGGCGCGCAGTGCGGCGACGAAGGAACCGTGCGTAGCACCGCGCTGGGACTACCTCCAGCACCCGCGGTACGACGAGTAGTACGCCAGCCCGGGCCAGCCGCCCTCACCACCTTGTCCGACGCCAGCAGCCGATCCGCGCGAGCTACTACGCCGGCTTCCCTCCACCCGGTGAGATCTCCGGAACAAAAATGCCACCTGGTGACACTTAATCTCCGAAGATCCCGCGCACCCCAGGCTGAGTCGACCCACCTCAGCCCATCACCAGCAGTACGGCGAGTGGTGCGCCGGCCCGGGGTAGTCGCCCGCGAGCGGCAGCTCGCAACACCGCGAGCGCAGCGAGCGAACCCCCGGCACTCGCTGGGAACACCGGGCACCTGCCCGAACAAACGGGCGGGTGGGGCGGCGCGCAGCACGGCGACGAAGGAGCCGCGCGTAGCACCGCGATGGGACTAACACCTGCACTACCACCAGCAGTACGAGATGTAGTGCGCCCGCCCGGTGCAGTCACCGCGAGCGCAGCGAGCAACTCCCGGCGCCAGCCGGAAACCGCGAGCGCCAGCTCGCAACTGCGAGCGCAGCGAGCAGAACCCCGGCGTCAGCCGGGAACACCGGGGCACCAGCCCCCGAACAGACGGGTGGGTGGGGCAGCGCGTAGCTCGGCGACGAAGGAGCCGTGCGTAGCACCGCGATGGGGGGCTAACACCTCCACCACTCACCAGCAGTACGACAAGTAGTACGCCAGCCCGGGGTCGTCACCCGCGAGCGGCAGCGAGCAACCCGCCAGCGGCAGCTGGCAGGAAAGCCGGCGCAAGCCGGAGGGGGGTGGGAGCGGGCGTAGTGGGCGTGTCGGAGGGGCGGAGCGACGACAGAGCGGGCGCGTAGCCCGCGTGGGGTCGACTAGCCGAGGCCCTTTAGCAGTTGGCGGGCCATGACGATGCGTTGGACCTGGTTGGTGCCTTCGTAGATTTGGGTGATCTTGGCGTCGCGCATCATGCGTTCGACCGGGTAGTCGTGGGTGTAGCCGTAGCCGCCCAACAGTTGGACGGCGTCGGTGGTGACGGCCATGGCTACGTCGGAGGCGAAGCACTTGGCGGCGGCGCCGAAGTACGTCAGGTCGGAGTCGCCGCGCTCGGAGCGGGCGGCGGCGGCGTACGTGAGCTGGCGGGCGGCCTCGATCTTCATGCCCATGTCCGCGAGCATGAACTGGAGACCCTGGAACTCAGCCAGAGCCTTGCCGAACTGCTTGCGTTCGGCAACATAACCGAGCGCGTAGTCGAGCGCCCCCTGCGCGATTCCGAGCGCCTGGGCGGCGATCGTCACCCGGGTGTGGTCCAGCGTCGCCATCGCGGTGGAGAAGCCGGTGCCGAGCTCCCCGATGAGGCGAGACGCGGGGATGCGGACGTTGTCGAAGTACACCTCACGGGTCGGCGAACCCTTGATGCCGAGCTTCTTCTCCGGTGCGCCGAAGGAAACACCCTCGTCGGACTTCTCCACCACGAAGGCGGAGATGCCACGCGAACGCGCAGAAGGATCGGTCACCGCAAACACGGTGTAGAAGTCAGACACCCCCGCATTCGTGATCCACCGCTTCACACCGTTCAGCACGAACGAGGAGCCGTCCGCAACAGCGCGCGTCTTCATCGACACCGCGTCGGAGCCGGCCTCAGGCTCCGACAAGCAGTACGAGAACATCGCGTCCCCAGCCGCCACCGGAGGCAGGTAGCGAGCCTTTACCTCCTCGGACGCGGCCAGCAGCAGCGGCAGCGAGCCGAGCTTGTTCACCGCCGGGATGAGCGAGGTCGATGCGCAGGCCCGCGCGACCTCCTCGATCACGATCACGGTCGCCAGCGCGTCCGCCCCGGCGCCGCCGTACGCCTCCGGGATGTGCGGCGCGTGGAAGTCGGACGCCTTCAGCGCGTCGTACGACGCCTTCGGGAACTCGGCCAGCTCGTCCACGTCGCCCGCGTGCGGCGCGACCTTGGCGTCGCAGACGTCCCGGACGGCCTCGCGGATCGCCTGGTGCTCCTCGGACAGCGCGTACAGGTCGAATGAGTTACTCACGAGTCACACAGTACGACGAACAAACCCGCAGTACAGGACGTCAACAGCCGAAAGTGACGAAGTCCGCACGCCCTGGAAGACCGGGGGCAACCCGCCGGTCACCGGCTGATAACCACGATCGGTAGAGTCCCCAGCATGAGTGAAGCGACGTCCCGTCCGCTCCGGATCGCCGTCATCGGCACCAACTACCTCGGCGCGAACACCGCCGCCGGGATGGCCGAGTTCGGTTTCGACGTGATCGGGGTCGAGATCGACGAGCACCGGCTGAAGCTGCTGAACGACGGCAAGGCCCCGCTGTACGAGCCCGGGCTGGACCCGCTGCTGAAGAAGCACACGGACTCCGGCCGGCTGCGGTTCACCAAGGACTACCACGAGATCGCCGACTGGGCCGACGTGCACTTCATCTGCGTCGGCACCCCGCAGCTCGAGGGCAGCGAGGCCGCCGATCTCGCCCAGGTGCACTCCGTGGTGAACATGCTCGCGCCGCTGCTGACCAAGCCGACGCTGGTCGTTGGCCGGTCGACGGTCCCGGTCGGTACGTCGAAGATCGTCGAGGCCCGCTTCCACGCCGAGGCCCCGGCCGGTACCGGCGTCGAGATCGCCTGGCAGCCGGAGTTCCTCCGCGAGGCGCACGGCGTCGACGACACGCTGCGCCCGGACCGCCTGGTCTTCGGTGTGCAGTCGCAACAAGCCGAGGCCAAGCTGCGCGAGGTGTTCGCCACCCCGATCGCGTCCGGTACGCCGGTCGTCGTCTGCAACCTGCCGACCGCGGAGCTGGTCAAGGCGGGCGCGAACGCGTTCCTGGCCACCAAGATCTCGTTCATCAACGCTCTCGCCGAGATGGCCGACGCGACCGGTGCCGACGTGACCCAGCTGGCCGACGCGCTCGGTCACGACAAGCGGATCGGCCGCGGCATGCTGAACGCAGGACCGGGGTACGGCGGTGGCTGCCTGCCGAAGGACCTGCGCGCGTTCATGCACCGCGCCGGCGAGCTCGGCGTCGAGGAGATCATCACGTTCCTCCGCGAGGTCGACGACATCAACCAGCGCCGCCGCGCCGGGATCGTTGACGTCACCCACGAGATGCTCGGCGGCGAGTGGGTCGGCAAGAACGTCACCGTGCTCGGCGCCGCGTTCAAGGCCGGTACGGACGACGTCCGCGACTCGCCGGCGCTCGACGTGGCCGGCCGGATCCAGCTGCACGGCGCGAACGTCACGGTCTTCGACCCGGAGGCGATGGACAACGCCCGCCGGGTCCGCCCGACGCTGCGGTACGCCGACTCCGCGCTGGACGCCTGCCGCGACGCCCACGCCGTACTGCACCTGACCGAGTGGCCCGAGTTCCGCGAGCTCGACCCGGTCACGCTGAAGGAGATCGTCGCCACCCCGGTGATCGTGGACGCCCGGCTCCTGCTCGACCCGGCCACCTGGCGGGCCGCGGGCTGGACCTACCGGGCCCCCGGCAAGCCGTAACCAGCCTAGTCAGCTGACGGTCGCGGTCCGGAGCACGGGTCGCGTCAGGACGACGAAACCGGCGAGTGCCGCGGCGATCGAGATGCCGAGGCACACACCGGTGATGCCGACCCCGCCGACGTCGGCCAGGCTGCCGAGCACCGGGTTCATGATCACGACGGCAAGGCTCTGACACAGGACGACGATCGACTGCAGGCGGGACTGGAACTCACGGTCCACCGAGTTCATCAGCAACGGCAGCACGTGGCCGGTGAACGTGCCGACGCCGATCCCGCTCAGCATGCCCGCGGCGAACGTCAACGGCAGCGGGTCGAAGACCGACAGACCGAGCAGACCGCCCGCGGCCACGACCAGACCGATGCCGGCGAAGATGCCGGGGCGCGGAAAGGCGCCCCGCATCAGGATGCGCAGCGCAATCACGCCGACGCCCAGGCTCCGGCTCGCGACCAGCAGACCCGCGGTCGCCGCGTTCCACCCGTGCGACCGGGCGAGCAGCGGAAACAGCAAGGCGTCGAGCGGCATCAACAGCCCGGCCGCCACGGTCATCGTGATCAGCAGCGCCCGCGTCAGCGGCCGCCCCCACGCGACGCCCAGACCGGCGAGGATCGACCGGAACATCCCGGTCGGCATCCGGCCGGGAGGCGCGATCGTCTTCCGCAGCAGGAAGAGTACGACGATCATCACGCCGAAGGTCAGCGCGTCGAAACCGGCCGCGGCGGCCAGTCCGGACCAGCTGACCAGCACGCCGCCGACCGCCGTACCGCTGACCGCGAAGACCACGCCGACGACCTGAAAGCTGGCCAGTGCCCGCGGCACCTGCTCCGGCGGCACGAGCAGCCGCGGCATCGAGCGGGAGGAGGGCAGAAAGAACGCATCGATGACGCCGACGACCAGCGCGAGGCCGAGCAGCAGCGAGATCGGCTCGCCGAGCGCGAGCGTGGTCGGAACCAGCGCGCCGGTCACCACGAACATCGCGACGCAGCTCGCCATCAGGACGCGGGGAGCACCGAAGCGGTCGCCGACGGCGCCGCCGACCAGGAGGAGGGCTGCCCGCGGGGCGGCGGCGAGCAGGAGCACGAGACCGGCGACCCGGCCACCGTGCTGGCTGGCCGACCATCCGATGCCGAAGGTCATCGTCAGGTCACCCAGCAAGGACACGGCAGCACCGAACAACCAGATCCAGTAGCGGACCGGGATGCGCTGCGTGTCCGGTTCAGTGGGCGGAGTCACGATCGACGACCTTAGACGACAACCATTGGGATCTCACGACTACCCGTCCTCGTCCTGTGGAAAACCCGAAAGGACTTCAGCCTTTACGCAGCTCTGCCGCCCCGTCACGCACGGTACTGCCCTTGGCCCGGGCCACCTCCGCGAGCGACTCCTGGAAGGCGATCATCCGGTCCCGCAGCTTCTCGTCGGACGCGGCCAGGATCCGCACCGCGAGCAGGCCCGCGTTGCGCGCGTTGCCGATCGAGACCGTCGCCACCGGCACCCCGGCCGGCATCTGCACGATCGACAGCAGCGAGTCCATCCCGTCCAGGTACTTCAACGGCACCGGTACGCCGATCACCGGCAGCGGAGTCACCGCCGCGAGCATGCCGGGCAGGTGCGCGGCGCCGCCGGCACCGGCGATGATCACCTTGAGCCCCCGCTCGTGCGCTGACCGTCCGTAATCGATCATCTCGGCCGGCATCCGGTGCGCGGAGACCACGTCTGCCTCAAAGGGCACGTCGAACTCGGCGCACACCTCGGCCGCGGCCTTCATCGTCGGCCAGTCCGAGTCGGACCCCATCACGATGCCAATCATCGGTCATCCCTACTCGTCGATCGTGCCGGTCAGGTACGCCGCCGCGTGCCGGGCGCGCTCACGCGTCGCGTCGAGGTCGTCGCCGTACGCCGTGACGTGGCCGACCTTACGGCCCGGCTTCACCGACTTGCCGTAGAAGTGGACCTTCAGGCCCGGGTCGCGGGCCAGGCAGTGCAGCAGGCCGCGGTGCATGTCCTCGACGTCGCCGCCGAGCACGTTGACCATCACGGTGTACGGCGCTCGCGCGGCCGGCGAGCCGAGGGGCAGGTCGAGCACCGCGCGGAGGTGGTTCTCGAACTGGGACGTGACCGCGCCGTCGATCGACCAGTGCCCGGTGTTGTGTGGCCGCATCGCCAGCTCGTTGACCAGCAGGCGGCCGTCGCGAGCCTCGAACATCTCCACCGCGAGGATGCCGACCACACCGAGTTCACCCGCGATCCGCAGAGCGGTCTGCTGGGCCAGCGCCGCCTTCTCCGGCGCCAGGCCGGGGGCAGGTGCGGTGACCTCGACGCAGATGCCGTCCTGCTGCACCGACTCGACGATCGGGTACGCGACCGCCTGACCGTGCGGCGACCGGGCCACGATCGCGGACAGCTCGCGGACGAAGTCCACCTTCTCCTCGGCCAGGATCGGTACGCCGGCACCGAACGCAACCGCGATGTCCGCGTCCTCCGGCCCGTCGACGAACCAGACGCCCTTGCCGTCGTACCCGCCACGGGTCGTCTTCAGGATGATCGGGAACCCGCCGACCCGCTTGGCGAAGTCGGCGACGTCGGCCGCGGACTCGACCACCTGGTGGGCCGGCGACGGCGCGTCGAAGCTGTCCAGCCGACTGCGCATGACCGCCTTGTCCTGCGCGTGCATCAGCGCGTCCGGTCCGGGGTGGACGCGGATGCCGTCCGCCTCGAGCGTGCGCAGGATCTCGGTCGGCACGTGCTCGTGGTCGAACGTCACCACGTCGCACTCGGCGGCGAACCGCCGTACCGTCTCGAGGTCCCGGTAGTCGCCGACCGGGGCGTCCGCGACCGCCTGGGCCGCGGAGACGGCCGGACCCTCCGCGAGCACCCGGAGCTGGATGCCGAGGGCGACCGCGGACTCCTGGGTCATCCGGGCCAGCTGTCCGCCGCCGACCATGCCGACGACCGGCGTACCGACTGGGAGGTCTGTGCGAGGAAACTTCACAACCGGAGCCTAGTGCCCCGCGTTGGAGGTTGTTCGAGTGATTGCGGTGTCCAGGTGCGTGCATCGCGGTGGCGGAGGAGCGGCCTCGATGCTTTTCCATCGTGGCCGTTCCTCCGCTGCCGCGAGGTGCGTGCCTGGGCGCCGCAAGCGCCGAAGAACCTCCAACGCGGGGCACTAGTCCATACAACAGGGACCGGTCGGGGGCCACCTCGGCACGCGGGCGATTTCTGTGTCGGCCCGGGCGGACGGTACCGTGGGAAGCTGCCCCTCCCGTCGCGATGTGATCACAGAAGGTACCGGAGACCGTTGAAGCTCGTCAGGACGCTGTACCGCCAGTTCGAGCATCTGGTGCACGAGGTCGCGAAGTTCGGTCTGGTCGGTCTGCTCGGTCTGGTCGTCGACCTGCCGATCTACAACTGGCTGGTCTTCAACAACCCGCTGGTGCTCGCCGACTCCGGCGAGGGCATGCTGCACCACAAGCCGCTGACCGCGAAGCTGATCTCGACCACGGTCGCCACCGTCGCGACGTACTTCGGGAACCGCTACTGGACCTGGCGGCACCGCGAGCGCAGCGGCCTGCACCGGGAGTACGTGCTGTTCTTCGTGCTGAACGGCATCGGTCTGCTGATCGCGGCCGGCTGCCTCGCCTTCTCGCGATACGTTCTGGACCTGCACAGCTGGCTGTCCGACAACATCGCGGCCAACTTCATCGGCCTCGGCCTGGGCACGCTGTTCCGGTTCTGGTCCTACCGCAAGTTCGTCTTCCGCGAGGAGATCGCGCTCGAGGAGGCCGAGCACTCCCCGGCGCCCGACTCGCCCGCGGAGCTCGACGGCGAGTCCACCGGCGACCTCCCCGTCGTCCGCTGACTTTTCGGTCCGGGGCGAACCCGGGCGATTGTCGGCGCTGCATGTGAGGATGCCCGTATGGGCGAGATTCAGGTGCGGGTGGCAGGCGCAGAAGAGTACGAGGCCGTGCAAGGGGTGTTTGCGCGGGCCATGATGTTCGAGTCCTCGATGGACGACCTGTCGCGGCAGATGTTCGAGGCCGAGCGGGCGTTGGTGGCCACCGACGGGGCGGAGATCGTCGGGACCACCAGGGCGCTGACGCGGGACCTTTCGGTGCCGGGGGCGGTTGTGCCGGCGGCGCACGTGACTGGCGTCGGCGTGAAGGCGACGCACCGGCGGCGGGGCGTGATGTCCGCGCTGATCTCGCAGCAGTTGCGCGACGTGCCGGAGGCGTTCGCGGTGCTGTGGGCCAGCGAGCCGGCCATCTACGGCCGCTTCGGGTACGGCGCCGCCGCCTGGGGCACGGCGTACGAGGTCGACCTGCACCGCGTCGGCCCGCCGTCGTACCGGGCCCGTCCCGGCGAGCTGGGCGAGCTGACCGTCGACGAGGCGCTCAAGGAGCTGCCGCCGCTCCTGCGTGCTTTCCAGGAATACCGGCCGGGTGTGTCCGGCCGGTCTGAGCTCAAGTGGCAGCAGCACCTCCAGGACAAGCCCGAGGACCGCCACGGCCAGCTGGCTCGCCAGATCCTCGTGCACCGCGACGAGGCCGGCACGATCGACGGCTACGCGCTCTGGCGCGGCAAGCTGAGCTGGGGCCCTACGGGTCCCGCCAACGAGGTCTCGGTCGAGGAGCTGGTCGCTGTGGATCCCACGGCGTACCGGTCGCTCTGGCAGTACCTACTGACCCAGGACCTGGCCGCGAAGCTCAGCTACGGCTACGCGGCGATCGACGAGCCGCTCATGCAGCTCGTCACCACGCCAACCGCCCTGGACCGCCGCGTGAGCGAGTCGCTCTGGCTGCGAATCACCGACGTACCTCGTGCCCTCCAGCAACGCCGGTACGCCGTCTCAGTGGACGTCGTCCTCGACGTGACCGATGAACTCATCTCGACCAACACCGGCCGCTTCCACCTGGTAGCCGACGGCTCATCGGTCACCTGCGAGCCAACGGACGCCCGAGCCGACCTCGCCCTCTCCATCACCGACCTCGGCTCCGCCTACCTCGGCGGCCGCCCACTAGCCGAATTCGCAACCACCGGCCGCGTAGTAGAACACACCCCCGGCAAACTCGCAGCCACCACCATGGCCTTCGGCTGGCCGCTCGCGCCGGTCAACCTCGAGGTGTTCTAACGCTCGTCGTCTGAGCTGAAGATGGTTGAGCCTTCGGGGTCGGGGAGTTGGGGTTGGGGTTGGGGGTCTGGGCGGCGGCGCATGTGTTCGGGGGGCTCTTCGTCGGCGAGGATGCCGTCGCCGGGGCGGCCTTCGGGGCCGCCGAAGAGGAGGTCGGACATCTGCAGGTGGAGGTGCTCGACGTGCGGTACGTCGGGCAGGTCGACCTGGCCGCGTTCGCCGGCGGACTCGATGTGCAGCGTGCCGCAGCCGAGCATGCGGTCGATCAGGCCGTGCTCGTAGGAGACGTCGTTGATCCGCATCAGCGGGATGTCCCGGCCGGTGCGGGTGAAGATGCCGTGCCGGGTGATCAGCCGCCGGTTGGTGACCGTGTACGTCGAGAAGTACCAGTTCAGGAACGGCTTCAGCGCGAACGCCACCAGGATCACCACGCCGACGGCGAGGATCGCGATCCGGCCCGGCGTCCGGAACGACCCGGCCGGGATGATCGCGGCCAGGAACCCACCCGCGGCCGCCACCACGAGCAGCAGGAAGATCGGCCCGAGCAGCGCCTTCCAGTGCGTCCGGGTGCTGACGACGACGTACTCGTCCTCACCCAACAGTTTCGCCGAGATCGCCATACCCCCAGTCTCACAGGTCACCGGTTCGGTTGTCCTCCCCCGACACGATCGGGTCAAGAAGTGATTCAACGCTTCACAACATGCATACAGTGGGCGAAGATGCGCGAGGGGTAACCACTGGGGGGCAGGAGAAGGAGCCGTGATGGCAATCTTGTCGGTGCTCGACCGGGAGCACACCGTCGCTCCGCCGGGCTACAGCCGCTGGCTGATCCCGCCGGCAGCGCTGGCCGTCCACCTCTGCATCGGGCAGGCGTACGCGACCAGCGTCTACAAGACCTCGATGGTGAAGCACTTCGACACCAGTCAGACCGCGGTCGGCGTGGTGTTCAGCATCGCGATCGTGATGCTCGGACTGTCCGCCGCGATCGGCGGCACCTGGGTGGAACGCAACGGCCCGCGCAAGGCGATGTTCGTCGCCGCGTGCTTCTGGGGCACCGGCTTCCTGGTGGGTGCCCTGGGCATCGGTACCGGCCAGCTCTGGCTGGTCTACCTCGGGTACGGCGTGATCGGCGGCATCGGCCTGGGCATCGGCTACATCTCCCCGGTCTCCACGCTGATCAAGTGGTTCCCGGACCGCCCGGGCCTCGCCACCGGGCTGGCCATCATGGGCTTCGGCGGCGGCGCACTGGTCGCCAGCCCGCTGTCGCGTCAGCTCCTCGGCCTGTACGACGCGAAGTACGACCCGAACGTGAGTACGTCGGTCGCCGGCGGTCCCGCCCTGGTCGGACTGTTCGTGACGCTCGGCATCGGCTACTTCGTGATCATGATGTTCGGCGTCGTCAACATCCGGGTGCCCGCCGACGGCTGGGCACCGGCAGGCTTCGACTCCGCGGCGGTCAAGGCGAAGCCGCTCGTCACCACCGCGAACGTCTCGGCCGCGAACGCGATCAAGACCCCGCAGTTCTGGTTCCTCTGGGTGGTGCTGTTCTGCAACGTCACCGCAGGGATCGGCATCCTCGAGCAGGCCAGCCCGATGATCCAGGACTTCTTCCGCGGCGCGGACGGCAAGTCGAGCGTCGCGGTCGCGGCGGCGGCCGGGTTCGTCGGCCTGCTGTCGATCTTCAACATGGCCGGGCGGTTCGGCTGGTCCAGCACGTCGGACCTGATCGGGCGGAAGCCGATCTACGCGATGTACCTCGGCGTCGGGATCATCGCGTACGCCCTGCTGGCCACGGTCGGGCACAGCAGCACCGCGGTCTTCGTGCTGCTGGCCGCGATCATCATCTCGTTCTACGGCGGCGGGTTCGCGACGGTTCCTGCGTACCTGCGGGACCTGTTCGGCGGGTACCAGGTCGGCGCGATCCACGGCCGGTTGCTGACCGCGTGGTCGGCGGCCGGGATCGCCGGTCCACTCATCGTCAACGGTTTCCTGGACCACGAGGGCAAACCGGGCACGCTGACGGCGTCGGCGTACCGCCCGGCGCTGTTCACGATGGTCGGCGTGCTGGCGGTCGGGTTCATCGCCAACCTGCTGATCCGCTCGGTCTCCGAGCGGTACCACGAGAAGTCTGAGCCGACGGTGGAGGCCGCGTCATGAACCAGACCCCACGCCTGGTGATCTCCTGGCTCCTGGTCGCCGTCCTGCTCGGCTACGGCATCATCGAGACCCTGATCACCGCGGCAAAGATCTTCACCGAGTAGTTCGTAGGTGGGTGACGTCGCCCGCTGCCAACGGACGAGGACCGTCCGGTGAGTCCACGATGAGCCGGCCATCGTCCGCGAGGTCGCGGGCGACGCCTTCCAGGAAGGTGCCGTCCGGGAGCTCGACGCGGACCTTCTGCCCCAGCGTGGCGGAGAGTTCGCGGTACTCCGAGAGCACCGCGTCGGGCGAACCGTTGGCGTCAACCCAGGACTGGTAGCGAGAAGCCAGTTCGCGAAGCACTGCCGCCATGACGGTGGCCCGGTCCGTCGTGGCTGCCTGTTCGAGGGCAAGCGAGGTCGCAGCGGGGTGAGGCTTTTCGGACTCGCGGAGGGTCACATTGAGGCCGATGCCGAGGATGGCGGCCGGGCCGTCGACGCGTTCCAGGAGGATGCCGGCGAGCTTGCGGTCCTCGACCAGGACGTCGTTGGGCCATTTGACCAACGCAGGGATCTCGGCGACCTGGCGTACCGCGGTAGCGACCGCCAGCGGGACCAGCAGGCCCAGCCAGGGCCAGCGGGCCGCATCGACAGTCGTCGGGCGCAGCAGAGCGGACATGAGCAGCGCAGAGCGCGGCGGAGTAGTCCAAGTGCGGCCCAGACGACCACGGCCTGAAGACTGGTGCTCCGCTACGACAACGAGACCCTCAGCAGCACCAGCGGCCGCAGCGGCAGCCACGACCGCGTTGGTAGAGGGCGTGTCGGCGAGTACGTCGAGGTGCGTCCACAGCGAACCGGGACGCACCAGCCGCCCCCGCAGGAACTTCTCGTCCAGCGGAGGGCGGTCCAGGTCGCTGAACATCAGCCGGTGTTCTGCAGGCCGGCGGCAACACCCGAGACGGTCAGCAACAGCAGCTGTCGGGTGCGGACGATCTGCTCCTCGTCCAGCGAGTCATCGGTGCGCAGGCTGCGCAGCGCCCGGAGCTGCAGGTAGCTGAGTGCGTCGACGTACGGGTTGCGCAGCTCGACCGCACGGCCCAGCACGCGACGGCCCTGCAGCAGGCGCTCCTCGTCGAGCACCTTCAGCACCCACTCGGTGGTCAGCGCGTGCTCGTCGAGCATGAGCTTCGTGAGGTCGTCCCGTCCGCCCAGCTCGAGGTAGCGGCCGAGGATGCGCCGGTCCGTCTTCGCCAGCGACATCTCCGC
Organism: Kribbella sp. NPDC026611; assembly: GCF_040638345.1. NCBI lineage: Bacteria > Bacillati > Actinomycetota > Actinomycetes > Propionibacteriales > Kribbellaceae > Kribbella > Kribbella sp. NPDC026611. Next base: position 192,927 of record NZ_JBEZYC010000008.1, on the reverse strand, counting down.
GTTCTCCAGCATCACCTGGAACAGCGGCCAGTTCTGGTTCGCGTCCTGCAGCAGCGCGACGTCTCCGACCGCGGCGAGCGCAGTACCCAGGCCGTACCAGCCCGGGGCGTTCACGCGGGCCTGCGACCAGGCGAACACCCACGGGATCGCCCGCAGGTCCTCCAGCGACGACACGGCCACCCCGCGTCGCGCCGGACGCGACCCGAGCGGCAGCTGACCGAGCTCCTCGAGCGGTGTGACCCGCCCGAACCACTCGGCGAAACCGTCCGCTTTCACGAGCCGGTGGTACGCCGTCCGCGCCGCCTCGTCGAGCGTCTTCTCCGTCACGGCGAACCGGTCCGCGGCCGCAGCGGCCCGCTCCTCGATCGCCGGCGTCGACGCCAGCAGAGTCGCGGCTGTCACCTGCTCGATGTGCCGCTGCGCGATCGCTGCATTGCCGTACCGCGCCGGGATCGCCTCGCCCTGCTCGGTGAGCTTGAACCGCCCAGCAACGGATCCAGGTGCCTGCGCCAGTACGGCGCGGTTCGCCGGACCACCGCCCCGACCGAGCGCACCACCGCGCCCGTGGAACAGCGTCAGCCGGATCGCGTTCCGCTGCGCCCACGCCGTGATCCGCGCCTGCGCGTCGTACAGCGCCAGCGTCGCCGACACCGGCCCGACGTCCTTGGCCGAGTCGGAGTACCCGAGCATGACCTCGAAGCGCCGGTCGTTCGCCGTGAGCCGATGCCGCACCCGGGTGAGCTGGATCGCGTTGTCCAGCACCTCTACCGAGTTCTGCAGGTCCTCACCGGTCTCGAACAGCGGTACGACGTCCAGCTCGATCGGGCGGCCGTCCAGCGCCGCATCCGCGAGCTCGTAGACCGCTGCGAGGTCACCGGCGTTCCGGGTGAACGAGACGACGTACCGACGGCACGCCTCCGGGCCGAAGCGCTGCTGGATCTGTCCGATCACCCGCAGCGTCGCCAGCACCTCTTCGGTCTGGTCGGAGAGCTCGCCGCCGCCCAGCACCTCTTCGAGGGCCTTGGCGTGCACCGACGAGTGCTGGCGGACCTCCAGCTCGGCCAGGTGGAAGCCGAACGAGTTGACCTGCCAGATGAGCTGCTGCAGGTCGCCGTACGCCTGCCGTGGTGCGCCGGCGGTCACCAGCGAGTCCTGCAGCACCTTGAGCTCGTGGGCGAAGTCGGCGGCCCGCGGGTAGCCGAAGTCCGCGTCCCGCGCCCTCGTCGCGGCCAGCCGGCGCGCGGCGAGCAGCAGGAGCTGCCGGTGCGGCTCGGCGGGCGACCTGGTCTCGATGTCTGCGATCAGCTCCGGGTTGACCGCCCGGGCGTCCTCGAGGATCCGGCGGACCGGCGCTGAGGGCGGTGTGGTCGCGGCGTCCAGCGTCAGCGCCCGGCCGAGCACCTCGGTGGCCTGCTCGAGCGCCCGCAGGACGTGGTCGGCCTGGATCTGCATCGCCTCGCGGGTGATCGCGGCGGTGACGTTGGGGTTGCCGTCTCGGTCGCCGCCGATCCACGAGCCCAGCCGGACGAACGGGGCCACCACCGGCGTCCGCGTCCCGGCCGCGTCACCGGCCAGCGCGTCGTCCAGCCGCCGGTAGACGTTGCCCACGACGTCGAACAGGGTCTCCTCGAACACCGCCATCGCGGACCGCACCTCGTCCAGCGGCGACGGCCTGCTGGTGCGCAGCTGCGACGTACGCCAGAGGATGTCGACCTGCTCGATCAGGCGGCGGCGGTTCTCCGCCAGCTCGCTGTCACCGGCCCGCGGGTCGTGCCGCTCGTCCAGCAGCGCGGTGATCCGGCGGATGGTCGCCAGTACGGCGCGGCGGCGCGCCTCGGTCGGGTGCGCGGTCAGCACCGGGCGGAACTCCAGCCCGTTCAGCAATGCGCGGGCCTGCTGCTCGCCGCTCTCGCGGGTGATCTGCTCGACCGCCTGGGCCAGCTCGGACACCACCGCTTCGGTCCCGGCGTGGTCGCGCTCGCGCAGTACGCGCGCGCGGTGCAGCTCCTCGCTGAGGTTCGTCAGGTGGAAGTAGCAGGTGAACGCCCGGGCCACGTCCTCGGCGCGCTCGTGCGGCCAGGAGGCGACCAGTTGCTCGGCCGCAGCGCCGTCTCCGGCGATGGTCAGCTCGCGCAGCTTCTCCACGTCGTCGAGCAGCGGCTGACCGGCGTACTCGACCAGAACCTTGCCGAGGATCTCGCCGAGCAGGCGGACGTCGGCCCTGAGCTCCTCAGGCACCTCGAACCGCGCGCGGGTACGGGTCTCACTTCCGGTCTCGGTCACGTTCGCCCACCCTATCGGCGGGCGCACGCGCGCGCCGCTCCGTCCGCCCACTGGAAGCCGATCGTGACCGACTGTTCAGCTACTTCACAGTATGTGCGCTAGACATTGCCGAAACCGCCGCCGACCACCTGCGAGACGGTCTTGGCGAGCTCCTCCGGGGACCGGTCGGTGCCGTCCACCACGAGGAGGCGGGCGCAGGCCTCGGTCATCGAGGCCAGGAGCTCGGCGAGGACCGGGAGGTTCGCGTCGGGGTCGGTGACGCCGGGCAGGGACTGGACCAGGGTCAGCCGCAGGCTCTCGACGAGGAACGCGCGGGCCGCGCGCACCCGCTCCGCGACGGCGGGTGCGGCGCCGTACTGCGCGCCGAACACGATCCGCCAGGACTGGGGAGTGTTCTGGACCGCGGTGAGGAACGCGGTCAGGCCTTCGAGGACGTGTTCCTCGGGGGTACCAACGGTCGGGTTGGCCGGCAGCGCGGCAACGATCGAGACGACCAGATTCTGCTCCTCGCGGGCCAGCAGTGCGAGCAGCAGCTCGTCGCGGTTCGAGAAGCTGTCGTAGACGACCGGCTTCGTCACGCCGGCCGCATCCGCGACCGACTGCATCGTCGTACCGGCGAAGCCCTTCGCCGAGAAGACCTCGAGAGCAGCGTCCAGAATCATCGGCCGCCGCCGCTCAGGCCCCAGATGTTGCGCCCTGCGGCGTTTCTCGGAGTCCCCAGCCACTTGACAAAACCTACAGCATCGTAGGAAATTCCTACGGTCTGGTAGGAACGCTGCCGCGGGGGTGGTCGGATGGCCGAACGGGGCAGTGCCGGGTGGCTCGAGTCCGAGGGGATTGCGACCTTGGAGGCGAGTGAGCTGGCGAGATTGGTCGACCGGACGTCGGAGCGGGAGCTTCGGCATCGACTCATCGGGGGTGTGCGAGAGGTCGCGTTGCGCGAGATCTTTCGCCGGATGCCGGAGTACCTCCGACCCGCCCGGGCCGCCGGGTTCGATGCCGTGATCAGTTGGCAGATCACCGGCGCGGGCGGGGACGGTACTCCGGAGACGGTCGACGAGTACCGGATCCGGATCCACGACGGGCGCTGCACGATCCTGGACGAACGGCCGGTCGCGCCGGACATCTCGATCCGCACCGATCCGGCCACGCTGCTCCGCATCGTCACGGGCAACGAGGACCCGGTCCTGGCGGTGCTCAAACAACGCCTCTCGGTCCGCGGCGACCTCGCCCTGGCCGCCCGCCTGACCAAACTCTTCGCCGTCGGCCCGGCCTAGTCAGACTCCCGCTCCCGCGGCGCGGCCTGAGCACCCGGACCCGGCCGCGTGCCGGACGGCGACCGACCCGAGCGGGTGACACCGCTCGGGTCGGTGCTCGCGGGATCGCTGCCCGGAGCGAACCGTCCGTCGACCTGGGCGTTCTTGGCCTGTCGGCGCTCCTCCTCCTCGACCGCCGACCTGGCGAACCCGGGGTTCGCGGCATACGTCTTGGGTGCGCGCTCCGCGACCTTCCCGATTCGCAGGCCTTCCCGGTGCGGGTCGTCGACCGGGAGCGCCTCGAACCCGCGGTCGATCTCGCCGGCGATCATCTGCTTGGCGAACGGCCCCTCCACGTTCAGAACGGCCGATCCGGCCACCAGCGCCTCCGCCGCCACCATCGCCATCCGGGTCCGGCCTTGACCGGCCATCTCCCGCAGCGTCTCCCCGCGCTGCCGGTCGGTCGCAGCGTCGACAACACTCGCGAACGCCCGTGCGGCAGGCGCGAACCGGCGGTCAGGCTCGTGCGGCGCGCGCCGTACCTGGTACGCCAGCGCGGGCGGCAGCGTCCGGTCGACGATCTCGCCGAAGTGGTCCTCGGCGAACGCGGTCCCGACCGCCCGCTCGACGGCGAGGAACTTGGGCGCCAACGTCCGCGCCTCGGCCTCGTCCGTGCGCCCGTACTCGGCCGGCACCGCCAGACCCGTCAACGACGCCGCAGCAGACTGGATCCCGGCGCGCGCAAGGGTCGCTTCCTCGGCGTCCAGCGGCCGACCGGCGACGAGCTTCTCGAGCGCGTGCTGCTGCTCCTCGGTCACCTGGATCGCCGCGTCGTCGGAGCGCGGCGGGAACTCGACCCGGCCGTTCCACCGCGACTCCGGTACGCCGGTCAGCTCGCCGACCGCACCTCGAATCCGCTCGTAGAGCTCGTGCATCGACCCGGGCCGCCGTACCGGCTCCGGCCAGCCGCCTTTGTCGAAGAGCTCGGCGATCTCTGCCGTCGCACCGATGCTCGCCGCCGTGATCGCCGCGGAGCCGACCCCGACCGCCGCCTGCCGGTCCTGCAGTACTTCGATCGGGTCGCGGCCCGGCTCCAGCCGGTGCCGCTCGGTCCCCTCGAACACCGCCTCGAGCTGATCACTGATCAACCTCTGCACCGCACCGCGCGTCGCGGCCGGCAGCGCTTCGTACTCCGGCCGGAACTGCAGGAGCATCTCCGCTGCAGCCGGCGCCACCGCACCGCGGCCGGCGGCGACCAGCTCGGTCAGGACCGCCTGCTCGGACCCGCTCTTGCGCGCGATGATCGCGATCGCGAGTGCACGGGCCGACGCAGCGTCGCCCTCCAGCACCGGTTGCGGGAACAGCCCGAGATCGTCCTGCTTCCAGTCCCGGCCCAGCTGCGCCACAAGCCGCGGTGTCGCGAACGCCGCGTACGCGCGGCTCATCGCCATCCCGAGCCGGTTGCGACCGAAGACGTGCTCAGTCGCGGCGGGCTCCACGTCCGGCTCCAGGACCGCGGCGCAGTGCGCGACCAGCTCGGTCAGCGCGCCGCGGATCTCCGGCCGCCGGTCCACCTCCCCGGGCCCGGGAGCCAGCCGTGCCGGTACGTCGAGGTTGTCGGCCAACGGCCGCAGCCGACGCTGGTCCGAAAGCGTCAGCCGGCGGGCGATCTCGTCGGCGGTGGCCGATGACCACCCCTTGGTGTCCTCGGCAACCAGCCGGCTGACCGCCCGCACCAGCGCGTGCAAGTTCGCATCCGCCACGCCGGAAACCTACCGCCCGGCGAGTCCAGACCGTCTCGCGGCGGTGTGTTGCGGTCGATCTCACAGCGGCAGGACCGCCTACTGACGCGTAGGCTGCCGGTTCATGGGAGAGACCTCGAATGTCCACACCACTGCGGGGAAGATTGCGGACCTCGAGCAGCGGCTCGACGAGGCTGTGCATGCCGGGTCGGAGCGGGCCGTGGAGAAGCAGCATGCCCGCGGCAAGAAGACCGCTCGGGAGCGGATCGCGCTGCTGCTGGACGAGGGTTCCTTCTCCGAGCTGGACGAGTTCGCCCGGCACCGCTCGACCAGCTTCGGCCTGGACGCGAACCGGCCGTACGGCGACGGCGTGGTGACCGGCTTCGGCACGATCGACGGCCGGCAGGTGTGCGTGTTCGCCCAGGACTTCACCGTCTTCGGCGGCAGCCTGGGTGAGGTCTTCGGCGAGAAGATCGTCAAGGTGATGGACCTGGCGATGAAGATCGGCTGCCCGCTGATCGGCATCAACGACTCCGGCGGCGCCCGGATCCAGGAGGGCGTGGTCAGCCTCGGGCTGTACGGCGAGATCTTCCGCCGCAACGTCCGCGCCTCCGGGGTGATCCCGCAGATCTCGCTGATCATGGGCCCGTGCGCGGGCGGCGCGGTCTACTCCCCCGCGGTCACCGACTTCACCGTGATGGTCGACGAGTCGTCGTACATGTTCATCACCGGCCCGGACGTGATCAAGACCGTCACCGGCGAGGACGTCAGCCAGGAGGACCTGGGCGGCGCCCGGACGCACAACACCAAGTCCGGTAACGCGCACTACCTCGGCAGCGACGAGGAGGACGCGATCGAGTGGGTGAAGGCGCTGGTCGCTCACCTCCCGCAGAACAACCTCGAGGACCCGCCGGTGTACGACGCCCCGGCCGACCTCGAGCCGACGGACACCGATCTGGCGCTGGACACGCTGGTACCGGACTCGCCGAACCAGCCGTACGACATGCACACCGCGATCGAGGCGGTCGTCGACGACGGCGACTTCCTCGAGGTGCACGCGCTGTTCGCGCCGAACATCATCGTCGGCTTCGGCCGGGTCGAGGGCCGGCCGGTAGGCGTGGTCGCGAACCAGCCGCTGCAGTTCGCCGGGACGCTCGACATCGACGCGTCCGAGAAGGCGGCCCGGTTCGTCCGCACCTGCGACGCGTTCAACCTGCCGATCCTGACCTTCGTCGACGTGCCCGGCTTCCTGCCCGGCACCGACCAGGAGTGGAACGGCATCATCCGCCGCGGCGCCAAGCTGATCTACGCGTACGCCGAGGCGACCGTCCCGATGATCACCGTGATCACCCGCAAGGCGTACGGCGGCGCGTACGACGTGATGGGGTCGAAGCACCTCGGCGCGGACATGAACATCGCCTGGCCGACCGCGCAGATCGCGGTGATGGGCGCCCAGGGCGCGGTCAACATCCTGCACCGCCGCGAGCTCGCCGCCGCCGACGACGTCGAGGTCCGCCGCCAGGAACTGATCACGGAGTACGAGGACCACCTCGCGAACCCGTACATCGCGGCCGAGCGCGGGTACATCGACGCCGTCGTCAAACCGAGCGAGACCCGGGCCGAAATCATCCGCGCCCTCCGCCTCCTCCGCACCAAACGCGACACCCTGCCGCCGAAGAAGCATGGGAACATCCCCCTGTGAACACCGTCCGCGTCACCAAAGGCGACCCGACCCCCGCGGAACTGGCGGCCCTCGTCGCGGTCCTCGCAGCTCGCTCTGCCACGCCCGCACCGGCTGCACCGGAGCGGCCGAGCAACTGGGCGACCTACTGGCGCAACACCCGGACGCCGTTCCACCCCGGCCCGGGGCAGTGGCGCGCAAGCGCTCATCCGTAAACACTGGCGGTATGGCTAAGTACACGGTCAATCCCGAGGCGGTCGACCACGCGCGGAAGCTGATCGACGGGCGCCAGTACGTGCTGGACAGCGACTGGGGTGAGGTCCAGCCGAAGGCCGACGACCAGAACTCCTACCTGGACAAGCACGACTGGGCGGAGTACGGCGCCTGGCACCTCGGCCTCACCGACGGCGCCGGCGAGGAGACCAAGGCGCGCTACGCTTTCGTCTTCGGCGACTTCCGCCGCATCCACCGCACTGCATTGATCGCCTCGGTCTACCGCGCCGCCGAATGGCGCCACAAAGCCGTCGAACTGGCAGCCCACGACCTGCTGCAGTACCTCGACACGAAGACCGGCCTGAAACCCTAGGTACGGCGGAAGCGGACCACCGGGTAGACCGGTGACTGGTTCGTGTTCCGCGTCGGGCCGACGAAGGTGGTGGCGCCGTCGAGGACGAGGCCGTGGCGGGCGGCTGCCGCGACCAGGTGCGACAGCGCGTCCTCGGCGCGGCGGTTGGTGGGGCCGCGGCCGTCGGCGTAGCGGCTGACGTCGGACTTGTCCGCGGTGGTGATGAAGACGCCGTCGGTTCGCAGTACCCGGGCGACTTCCTCGATCACCGGCTCGCTGTCGGCGAGCAGGTGCAGCAGCCACACCGCGACCACCGCGTCGCACCGGCGGTCTGCCACCGGCAACCGCGCCGCGTCGGCCGCGGCTACATGACCGGGCAGCCGGACCCGAGCTCGCTGCAACATGGCCTCGGACAGGTCCATGCCGTGCACCAAGTGGCCCAAGGCAACCAGTTCGGCACCGACGATCCCGGTGCCCACGGCCAGCTCGAGGACGCGGCCGCCGGCGGGCAGCAGTGCATTCACCGCACGCGCCGCGGCCTGCGCACGCCCGGTCCCGCCACGGGTCTCGTCGTACGACTCGGCCACTGTCTCGTCGTAGACGTACGGCGCTCGGGTTTTCCAAAGGGCCGGCCACGGAATGCCGACCTCGATCAGCATGGTGCGGAGGAGCGGGAGGGAGAGGCCGACCACGTTGTGGTAGTCACCGTCGACGCCCGCGACGAACGGGCCGCCCAGACCGTCGACGGTGAACGAGCCTGCGACCACGAGCGGTTCGCCGGTGGCGACGTACGCGTCGATCTCCTCGTCGGTCAGGTCGGCGAAGTGCACCGTCGTCGACGCCAGCTCGCGGAGCTCCTGCTTGGACTCGGTATCGATCAGGCAGTGCCCGGTGTGCAGGACGCCGCTCCGTCCGCGCATCATCCGGAGCCGGTCGCGCGCGACCTCGGGCTTGCCCGGCTTGCCGTACGCGACGCCGTCGATCTCCAGGACCGAGTCGCAGCCGAGGATGGTCGCGTGGTCGGTCAGGGTGGCCATCACCGCGCGGGCCTTCAGCGTGGCGAGCAGGCGGGCGAGCTCGCCCGGGCTCTCCGCGGTGATGTTGTCCTCGTCGACGCCGGAGACGATCACCTCCGGCTCGACGCCGGCGCCGCGCAACGTCTTCAGCCGCGCCGGCGAGGCCGACGCGAGCACGAACCGCACGCTCACAGCTTCGCCAGTGCCCGGCGCAGCGGGTCCAGACCGATCGACCCGAGGTTCAGCGCGTCCCGGTGGAACTCCCGCAGGTCGAACGCGGATCCCTTGCGCTGCTTGGTCTCCTCGCGCGCCTGCAGCCAGATCCGCTCGCCGACCTTGTACGCCGGTGCCTGCCCCGGCCAGCCGAGGTACCGGTTCAGCTCGGCGCGCAGGAACCCGGTCTCCATCCGGCAGTGCGCCCGCAGGAACTCGAACCCGAGGTCCGCGTTCCACGTCTCGCCGGGTCGCCAGCCGAACGGGTTGTCGCGCGGGATCTCCAGCTCCAGGTGCATGCCGATGTCGACGACCACCCGGGCGGCCCGGAAGCCCTGTGCGTCCAGCATGCCGAACAGCGCGCCCTTGTCCTCGAGGTAGCCGAGGTCCTCCATCAGCCGCTCGGCGTACAGCGCCCAGCCTTCGCCGTGGCCGGAGACCCAGCAGGCCAGCCGCTGCCAGCGGTTCAGCAGGTCGTTGCGCAGCATCGTCTGCGCGACCTGGAGGTGATGCCCGGGCACGCCCTCGTGGTAGACCGTCGTGACCTCACGCCAGGTGGCGAAGTCCTCGATCCCGGCCGGCACCGCCCACCACATCCGGCCGGGCCGGGTGGTCAGGTCCTCGCTCGGCTGGGTGTAGTAGATCGAGCCGTCCGACGTCGGCGCGATCCGGCACTCCAGCGTGCGGATCTCGTCCGCGATGTCGAAGTGCGTGCCGCCCAGCTCGACGACGGCCGCGTCGGACAGCTGCTGCATCCAGTCGCGGAACGCTTCCTTGCCGTGGATCTGCCGCGCCGGGTCGTTGTCCAGCAGGGCCGCCGTCGCCTCGATAGTGCGGTCGCCGCCGTTCAGACCGGCCGCGATGTCCTGCATCGCCGTTTCGATCCGGAACAGCTCGGCCCAGCCCCAGGCGTACGTCTCCTCGAGGTCGACGGTCGCGCCCAGGAAGGTGCGCGACGCCAGCTCGTACCTCTCCCGGCCGCAGGCGTCCCGCTGCGAGGCCCGCGGCGCCAGGTCGTTGGTCAGCCACTCGCCGAACTGCTCGAACGCCTTGCGCGCCGAGCCCGCGGCCGCGTCGACCGCCCGCTTGACCGCGCTGTCCGGCGCCTGCGCCGCCAGCCCGCCGAAGAAGTCGTCGCCCTCGGCACCGGTCCAGCTGGTGATCCGCTCGGCCAGCCCGGTCACCTGCCTGAGCGCGGACACGTTGCCCTGGCCGGCCTGATCGAGCAGCGTCTCGCGGTACCCGTCGAGCGCCGTACCGATCTGGTTCAGCCGGATCGCGATGGTCTCCCAGTGCTCGTCGGTCTCGGTCGGCATCAGGTCGAACACCTGCCGCAGCTGCGCGGGCACCGACGAGATCGCGTTCAGCTCGTACTGCGGTACGCCGGCCTCGAACCGCTCGAGCTCCAGCCCGAGCCGCTCCAGGAACGCGTCCTTCGCGACCTCCTCGCGCGGGCTGCCCGGCTCGATGGCCTGCGCCCCGGCGACGGATCGCCGGGTCAGCTCGGCCGCCGCGGCGTACCCGTCCGGGGTGTAGTCGGGCAGCTCGTGGTCGTGACCCGAGATCCCGAGGTAGGTGGCCTCGATCGGCAAGAGCTCGACGTACTCCTCGAGGTACCGGTCGGCGAGCTGGTCGATCGGGCTGTTCGGCGTGCTGCCGTTCTGGTGCGCTTCGGTCACCTGGCCGACCCTACCTCCCGGGGGTGCGCGGGGCTGACCTGTTTGTTGCCGATACTGTTGGCGGTCGCCGTCAGCGTTGGAGAGAGGAACGGGCGTTGAGCCAGCCACCGTACGGGCCGCCCGGCCAGAGCCCACCGCCGTACCAGCAGCAGCCACCGATGCAGCAGCAGTACCCGCCGCAGTACCAGCAGGCGCCGTACCAGCAGCAGGGTCCTTACGGACAGCCGCAGTACGGCGCTCCGCAGTACGGGCCGCCGCAGGGACCGCCGCCCGGCCCGCCGCAGGGCCCTGGCTTCGGGTGGGGTGCCGGGTTCCAGCCGCCGCCGCGGAAGAAGTCGAAGGCCCCGCTGGTCGTGATCCTGTCGCTGGTCGGCGTGGCGATCGTCGGCGCCTGGATCCTCGGCGTGATCAAGAAGAACGCCGACAACGACTACACCCCGCCGGTCAGCTCGCGCTCGTACAGCCCAGAGCCGACCGAGGGACCGACCTCCAGCGAACCGACCGAACAGCCGACGGAGCAGCCGACGGAGCAGCCGACGGAGCAGCCGACGGAAGGGCCGACCGAGGAGCCGAGCAGCTCCAGCACGTCCACCTCGCCGTCGAACGGCCCGTCGGACGCGACGATCGTGGCCAAGAACGCGCTCTACCGGGTCGGCCAGATGCGGACGGTCAACTGCAAGGAGCCGCGGGTCCGGCCGACCAACGCCCGGAACGCGGCCGCGTACTGGGCCGCGATCAAGCCGTGCCTGGACCGGTCCTGGGCGCCGCTGGTGGCGAAGGCCGGCTACAAGTTCACCGCGCCGCGGATGACGTACTGGTCCGGCACCAGTACGTCGAACCCGTGCAGCAGTGGGCCGGTCGACGTGCCGTTCTACTGCTCGGCGAACCACATGATGTACATGAAGGTCGACAACTTCGTCGAGGCGTACACGAAGTACAACGACTCGACGGACCGGGCCTACGCGCGGATGTGGTACTCGCGGTCGATCGCGCACGAGTACGGGCACAGCGTGCAGAAGATGACCGGCATCCTGGACGCGTCCGACAACCTGCGCTACGAGCAGGAGGACTACGCGGGCCGGATGCGGATGACCCGGCGGATGGAGCTGCAGGCGAACTGCTTCGCCGGTGTGTTCCTGGCGGTCAACAAACGCAGCTACCCGATCAACGGCGAGATGCTCTATGTCTGGACCAAGTACGTCGTGACGTCCGGCGACAAGCCGGAGGAGGGCGACCACGGCAGCGTGGCGAGCCAGGGCCGGTTCATGGGCAAGTCCTTCAAGACCGGCAACCCGGCCAGCTGCAACACCTTCTCGGCGTCCCCGAAGAACGTCAGCTAGCCGCTCAGCCGGCGAGCTCCGGCGGCGCGACCTGCTGCCAGGAGTCGAGCAGGATGTCGTGCAGCTCGTCGGCGTCCTCGAGCGCGGCGAGGCGGGCCCGAACCCAGTTCGAACCCGCCTCGTGCGGCGGAACCCAGAACTTCCCGGGTTCCGCCGCGATCAGCTCCGCGCGCTCCAGCCGGGGGCACCGGACCGCGAACGACGTCTGGTCGTCCGGCACCGTCACGAACATCCGCCCGGCGACGTCGAACGTCGGATGCCCCCACCGCTGCTTCTCCACCGTCTCCGGGAAGGAGAGCGCGATCCGTCGTACGTCGTCTGCGTCCAGCACGGTCACACAATAGAGCGCTTGCGGCCCGGCAGGAGCAGGGCGACCAGGGCGCCGGCGGCGACGATGGCGGCGCCGGTCCAGACGGCCGGGATCACGCCGTCGGTGTAGCTGGCCGGGGACGCGTACGAGCCGGCCGAGGCGAACACCGACGCGAGGACCGCGACGCCCATCGCGACGCCGACCTCACGGATGGTGTTGTTCGTCCCGGACGCGACCCCACGGTCCGCGTCGGACGCGCTGCCCATCACCACGCTCGCGGTCGGTGCGAAGGTCAGCCCCATCCCGACGCCGGCCAGGATGAACGGCACGACCAGGTCGCCGTACTGCGTCGTCGTGCTGGCGGTCAGCGCGACCCAGCCGAGTGCCACGGCCAGGAACAGCTGCCCACTGGCGATCAGGACCCGCGCCCCGACCCGGTCCACGATCAGACCGGCGATCGGCGCGACGATCAGCGGCGCCGCGGTCCACGGCAGCGTCCGTACGCCGGACTCGAACGGGCTGTAGTGCTGCACGACCTGGAAGAACTGCGCCAGCAGGAACACCGAGCCGAACGCGCCCATCGAGAACGTGAACGACACGACGTTCACCACGCTGAAGGACCGGACCGAGAACAGCCGCAGCGGCAGCATCGGCGCCGCGGTCCGCCGCTCCCAGCCGATGAACACGGCCAGCAGCGCCACACCCGCGACCAGCGACCCCAGCACGCCGGCAGAGGTCCAGCCATCGCCGGCGCCGTGCACAACACCCCACACGATCGACAGCACACCCGCGGTGGCCAGCACCAGCCCGAGCAGGTCGAGCCGCTTCCGCTCACCCTTCGACTCGGTCAGCACGCGCGCGGCGAGCAGTACGGCGATCACGCCGACCGGCACGTTCAGCCAGAAGATCCACTGCCAGTTCAGGCCGTCCACGACGGCTCCGCCGACCACCGGGCCGACGGCGACACCGAGGCCGGAGATGCCGCCCCAGATGCCGATCGCGGCGCTCCGCTGCTTCTCCGGTACGGCGCTCGCGAGCAGCGTCAGCGACAGCGGCATCACGGCCGCCGCACCGATGCCCTGGATCGCGCGGGCCGCGGTCAGCATCCACGGGTCGGTCGCCAGCGCGCAGACCGCGGAGGCGGTGGTGAACAGCGCGATCCCGGCCAGGAACAGCCGCCGGCGGCCGACCCGGTCGCCGATCGCGGCCGCGGTCAGCAGCAGCGCGGCGAAGGCCAGCGTGTAGGCGTTCACGAACCACTGCAGGTCGGACAGCGAGGCGCCGAGCTCGGTCTTGATCACCGGCAGCGCGTTGGTCACGACCAGGTTGTCCAGCGTGACCATGAAGGTCGGAATCCCCACCGCAGCCAGCACCAGCCCGAGGCCACGGCTGCGCGCCGGCGTCAGTTCCCTCTCCTCGAGGACGGTCGAAGTCATCTCTAGCTCCTAGTTGTAATTCACTGATAACAAGCTTGATGACGAGAGTATGCATTGACTGATAACATGTCAAGGGAAGCGAAGGAGCAGCGATGACGAGCAGGGTGCGACTGACCGCGGCGGAGCGTGGCGAAGAGGTGCTGCGGGCCGCGGTGCAAGCTTTTGGGCGGTCCGGGTACGAGGGCACGAAGACCGACGAGATCGCGCGGATCGCCGGGGTGTCGCAGCCGTACGTGATCCGGTTGTTCGGGACCAAGCAGCAACTGTTCCTCGCCGCGGTCCGGAGCGTCTGCGACCGGATCGACCAGATCTTCCGCGAGGCGGCGAAGGAGTCGGCCGACCTGCGCACCCTCGGGCAGAACTACGAGGTCCTGCTCGCCGAGCCCGAGGTGCTGCTGGTCCTGCTGCACGGCTTCTCGGCCAGCGCCGAGCCCGCGATCGGCGACTGCGTCCGGGAATGCTTTGGCGGCATCTACCGGCTGGTCCGCGAACTGACCGGCGCCAGCGCCAGGGAGGCCCGCGAGTTCCTCTCCGCCGGCATGCTGATCACAGTCATGTCCGCGATGCAGGTCCTCGGCCCGAACGCGATCAGCATCCCCTGGGCCGAAGAGATCCAGAAGACGCTGGGTCAGGACGAGGACTAGTCGCGACCGATCTTCTGGCCCGCGGCGAACCAGATGGCCGTCGTCGCGAGCGCAAGGGCTCCGACCGTGAACAGCAATGAGCCCGCGACGTCCGCGCCCTGCACGGCCGCGGCCGCGACCGCGGCCGTCGGCACGATCAGGACGGCGATTGCCGCTGGCAACCACCAGCGCTTGAGTGCGTCCCGGTGCACCCGCGCGTACGACGGGAGCTGAGCGGTGAATGCCGTCGCCAGGTGGACGACCACCAAGGCAGCTGCGGTGATCCCCAGCCCCCAGCTGATCTCCCCCGGCGCGCGCATCAACCACCCGCCGGTCAGGATGACGATGAAGAGCAAGCCGGCCAACGAGTCGGGCAGCACAACGGTGACGACCAGCATCGGCGCAGCAAGCATCGGCACGAGGTCCATCTGGTCCCAAGGCTGCAGCGACGACACCACCAGCGCCACCACGCCGGCGGCCATGATGACCAGCCGCGCGAGCAGCACGGCTCGCCCCGACGCCCGCACCTGCGCGAGCCAGAGCGTGATCTTCTCGGCAGCGGTCACGAGCGGATCCTCGGTGCCGCGGACAGGCGGGCGGCGTCTCGCAGTACCTCGTCGAGCGTCCCGGCGCCACGCCAGGGCACGGTCGGTACGCCGAGGTCGCTGAGCCGGTCCAGATCGCGGCGACGCTCGAGCAACCGCAGTCGCCAGGCGAGCGGCCAGGTCTTCGCGTCGTGCTCCGCGAGGTCCATCACGGACACGGCGTCCGGCGGCAGGGTGTCGACCGCGATCACTGTGCAGCCCTGGTGGACCAGCGTGACGATGTAGCCAAGCATCACCTGCCGCAGCAGCGGGCTCAGGATCAGCACCAGGCTGTCGGACCGGATCCGGTTCCGCCGGGCGAGCTGTGCCTCGTCCTGCTGCCGTCCCCGCCGGTCGGCGTGCACGAGCGCGTCCAGGATCCGGCGGAGGTGCCCGCGTCCGCTTCCGGACCGGACCCCACGGACCAGGTTCCCGGTGTCGATCAACCGGACCCGGTCGCCGTGCCGCAGGTAGTGCTCGGCGATCGAAGCAGCCGCTCGGACCGCGGTGTCCAAACTGCTCGACCGGCCGTCGATGCCTTCGCTGATCCCGATCTCGCCGCCGGTGTCGAGCAGGATCACCACCTCGGTGTCACGGTCCGACCAGGTCGAGGTGACATGCAGCTCGCGGGTCCGCGCGGACACAGCCCAGTTGATCCGCCGCAGCCGGTCGCCGGTCCGGAACGGCCGTACGCCGGCCAGCTCGGTACCTTCACCTGGTCGACGGGACCGGTGCAGCCCGACGAGCCCGGCCGGACGCGGTACCGAGTCGATCGCCTCGAACCCTTCCCGCAACGGCAACGTGGACACGGCCTGGGCGCCGGTGGACCGCACCTGGATCCGGTACGCGCCCAGCGCCGACGTTGCCGCAACCGTTGGCCGCTCCAACGACCTCAGCCCCCACCGCTGCGACCGTACGCCGACCTCCAGCGTCACCTCGCCGTTCGCCACCGGCTCCGCGATCGCGGCCTGCGGCGGGTCGTACTGGAACCACGGCGACCGCGGCAGCGCCGCCACGATCAGGTCGATGTCCGGGTCCACCGTCCCGGCCACCCGCAGCCGGTACGTCGTTGCCTGGCCCTCGAACAGCACGTCCGCGTCGAGCTCCGTCGTCACCTCGGGCCGCTCGCGCGGACGGAAGTACCGTCCCCAGACTGCGACGAAGGCCAGCGGCAGCCCGAACACAGCCGCGTCCGGCCGGCGCGCCAGGACGGCGATCGCCAGCAGGAACGCCGCCGCACAGATCGCCCGGACCTGTGCGTGGGTCGGCTGCCACTTCATGCGCGGGTCGCGCCGACCACGGTAGGCGGCGTCGCCACCGCACCGAGGACGGTCCGCACCACGGTCGCACCGGTCACCTCATGCAGCCACAGCTCCGGCCGCACGGTGATCCGGTGTGCCAGTGCGGGCACGGCGACGGCTTTCACGTCTTCGGGTACGACGTAGTCCCGGCCCTGGATCACGGCGTACGCACGCGCGGTCAGGAGCAGGGCGAGCGAGCCCCGGGGTGACGCACCGACGAGGACCTGCGAGTCGCGGCGGGTGGCTGCGGCGAGGTCGACGCAGTACTGGCCAACGGTGTCGTCGACGGTAACGGTCTCCACTGCACGCTGGGCAGCGAAGAGGCCCGCGGCGTCGGTGACCGCATCGACGGTCTGGTCTTCGGTGCGGCGACTCATGCGGCGTCGCAGTACCTCCCACTCCTCCGCTGCGGTCGGGTAGCCGAAACCGATGCGGAGCATGAAGCGGTCGAGCTGGGCCTCCGGGAGCGGGTAGGTGCCTTCGTATTCGACCGGGTTGGCCGTAGCGAGCACGTGGAAGGGGGTGGGCAGCGGGAAGGTCTGGCCTTCGACCGTCACCTGGTGCTCCTGCATGGACTCCAGCAGCGCGGCCTGGGTCTTCGGTGGGGTCCGGTTGATCTCGTCGGCCAGCAACAGGCCGGTGAAGATCGGGCCGGGCCGGAAGACGAACTCGGACTGCTTCTGGTCGTACACGAACGCGCCGGTGACGTCCGACGGCAGCAGGTCCGGCGTGAACTGCACCCGGCGGAACTCCAGCCCGAGCGCCTGCGCGAACGACCGCGCGGCCAGCGTCTTCGCCAGTCCCGGGTAGTCCTCCAGCAGCACGTGGCCGCCGGCCAGGATGCCCGCGAGCACCAGCTCCAGCGCCTCGGCCTTCCCGACCACGGCCTGGCTCACACGCGCGAGCACCTGCCGGCTCAGCTCGGACACCTCACCGAGCGTCAGCTCGCCATCAGTCACGGGTTTCCTCACAGGTTCTCGATGGTGTGGATCGCGGCCTCGATCTCGCCGAGGGACGCCGTACGTTTCTCGTCGCTGGTGATCAGGTGCCAGAGCTGGTCACCGGTGAACTCCCGCGCCCGCTCCGGATCCCGCTCGAGGTCCACGCCGTGCCGGGCCCGCAAGCGGTCGGCGGTCAGCTCCAGGAGCAGCGGCCGGACCCGGCGGGCGAATGTCTGCGACCCCTCACCGGCTCGCCGCTCGCGCCCAGCCTCCTGCAGCCAGGTGGCGATGAACTGGGTCCGGTTGTCGTTGGTCCGGGTCCGCATCGCGACCAGCTTCTCCTCGTGCCGACCGGGCCAGCTGGTCTCCAGCACCTCCGGCAGCAGCAACCGGATCGCCAGCGACCCGAACCCGATCGCCAGAGCCGCGGCGACGAACCACAAGGGCCGCGGCGCCATCCCGGCCGCGCCGAAGACCGCCACCAGCGCCAAGCCGACCAGCACGGTGATCCCGACGTGCTGCAGCAGTGTCTTGTTGACTCCGAACGCCCGGACCTTCTTCTTCGGCTCGGGCGGCGGCCCTTTCTCCTCCAGCTCCGACCAGCGGTACGACGTCACGGCGCGACCTCCACGCCGTTCTCGCTCCTGGGCCGGGCGGCCGCCAGCTCGTCACGCAGCCGCAGCAGCGCGGCCCGCGCCTCGGTCCGGGCCGCTTCGCTCGAGCCATGCGTGCTGTACCGCGCCTCGCGATACAGCTGCCCCAGCCGGTCCAGCTGCGGCTCGGAGATGCCGCCGATGCCGAGGACGCGCACAGTGAACTCGGCAGGCGTCTCTGCCGGGTCCCGCGCGACCCCAGCCGAAGCCGCCGCATCCTCCAGCGCCACCCAGCACGCGATCACCGCGTCGGTCGGCGTCCCGCTGTCGATCAGCGCGAGACCACTGTCGACCGCCTCAGCCAGCCGCTCGGTCTTCACCCGATCCCAGTCCGGAGCATCCGGCTCGCTGTCCGGCAACTTCACCGCGCGCGCGATCCGGTAGATCACCAGCCCGATGAGCAGCAGCACCGCGGCGATGACGAGCCAGACGAACGCCTGCCACAGCCCAGCCAGCCAGGTCGGCATCGGGCGCGCCTTCACCGGCCTCGCCGGCGGCGTACCGACCGGCGGAGTGCGGGTTTGGGACTGCGTCAAGGTCGGCAGCGGCCGCGGGCTCGCGGTGAGCGTGCTGTCGCTGACCGGGCGGACCGGCCCACTCGCCGAAGCGAGCACCACGAAGCCGGCCGCGACAACCCCCAGGAGCAGTACGACGGCCACCGCCAGCGCGCCCCGACGCTGCGTCTGCATCTGGGCAGGTTAGCCGATCAAAAGCCCGTATCGAGGATGGGTAGGCGGGTTGTGGAAAACGCTTCACCCACCGCAGCCAACGCTCCCGCGGTGTGTTCGTCGACCAGACCCGCGCGGCCGAGCCGGGCCAGGCCCGGGCGTCCGAGGTAGACGGCTCCCAGGTCGCGGACGTCGAGGGTCAGATCGGCGGCGCGGTCGGTGGACTCGCACTGCGCACCGTCGGAGCCGCCGGTGAGGTGCCACTTCCCTGCATTCCAGGGCAGGAAGTCGTCGCGGATCTCGAACACCACATCGATGTCCCGCGCATACGTCCGAGCCGCCAGCGCCCGGCCCACGTCGACGGGCCGCACCCACACGCCGTCCCACGTCCTGCGGCCCAGCGCCCGCGGATCGAGCACCAAGTCCAGCAGCGGGTCGTCCACCGCGAGCTTGTCGAAACGCGTCTCGCGCATCAGGTCCTGGTCGAGCAGGTACCGCCAGAGCGCGGCGTGCGACGCCAGGTCCGCCGCATGCAGACGATCGACCTCCACGCAGTTCGTGTCCACCCGCTTGGTCCGGTAGTACGTGTAGCCCGTCAGCTCACCGTCGCGCTCGGCCACCACGCACCGGAGCTTGGAAGCCCCGCTCGGGTCCATCGTCACGTTGTCGCGAATGGCGTACTGCTGCCACCGCTCGTCGTGCTGGAACATACCCGGCCGGTCCGCCGCGAGCTTGTTCCGCAGCTCGGCACAGCGGGCGACCGACTCGTGTACGTCGACCTGCCGGAGCTGCACGTCGTCGATCCCGGCCACCGGCCACAGCGCACGCGACTGCCGCGGTACGGCGACGCTGTAGTGCTCGGACGCGAGACCGTAGCCGAAGCGGGGGTAGATGACCGGCTCGCTGGCGGTTAGTGCGGCCAGTGGTTCGTTACCCGCCTCGTGGATGTCGGTCAGCTGCTTGCGCATCAGGTCGCGCAGGATGCCCCGCCGCCGGTGCGTCGCCCGTACGCCGACCATCGTCACGCCCGCCACCGGCACCTGTGCTCCCGGCACCGTCATCCGGTGTGAGAACGCCCCGGTGTGGCCCACCAGCTGGCCGTTGTCTGTCGCGGCGATGCTCCGCTCGTGCTCCCAGACCCCCCGCTCCGCCTCGTACTGGTCACCGCTCCACGCTGCCGCGAACACCATGTCCAGGAGCTCCAAGAGCTCGTCCCACTCCCCGGTGTACCGCCCGATCTCGATCGCCATACCCCCTGCCTACCAGACGACATGGATCAGGACGTAGGCATTCAATGGTTAAGACGAGCCCTGGACTGATGAAAACCGTTTTCATATACTCGGGAGATGACCGCCCGGGAGAAGACGCCGTTGTCCTTGCTGGTGGGGCTTTCCGCGACGTTGCGGGAGCCGGTGCTGGCGGCGATGACGGACGCACACACAGTGGTCGTTGCCGTGGGCCAGGACGACTTGCCGTCGCGCGGCGTGCTGTCGTGGCGCGTGTACGACGCGTCGGGGCCGATCGACGCCGGCGAGTTCACGGTCGGGGACGACTGTGGGGCCTGTCAGTTGGTGGAGTCGCTGGTGCCGCTGCTGGAGACGCTGGTAGCGCGTGGGCATTGGGATCACGTCGTACTGTCGGCGCCACCCGGGATGGAGGCGCGGCCGCTGGTGAGCACGCTGGTGGCGGTGCTGCCGGAGCTCGTGGTGGACACGGTGACGTGCGTGGTCGACGCCGTACTGCTGGTTGAGCAACTGTCGGGTGATGAGCTGCTGGCAGAGCGTGGGCTGGCGCTCGGCATGCCGGATCGGCGGAACGTGGCGGAGCTGACCGCCCGACAGGTGGAGTACGCCGACGTGTCTGTGCTGGCCAACGCGCACCGGAGCGCGGTGGTCGACCGGTTGCACAACCTGTTGCTGCACTTGAACCCGCGGACCAGGGTGGTCGAGGCGGACGTTGCTGGGGTGCCTGGTGGATCGGTGGCGAGGACCGGGCGGTTCGACTTCGTAGCTGCGGAGGCGTGGGCCGGTGAGCTCGCGACGTCGGACCGTGTGCAGCCGAGCGGGGACGGTGTCACCACGGTCCTCTGGCGCTCGACCCGGCCGCTGCATCCGACTCGTCTGAACGACGCGTTGGAGGACATCGTCACCGGTGTGGTCCGCAGCCGTGGTGTGGTCTGGCTGGCCAACCGCCCCACCCAACGGGTCCGCTGGGAGTCCGCCGGCTACAGCGCGTCCCTCGGCATGCTGGGCGAGTGGTCCGACACCGAACACCTGGCCGAGTGCACGGTTGTCGCCACCGGCGTGGGCCTGGACCCCGCCCACCTGCAGTCCGTTCTGGACGCCTGCCTCCTCACCGACACAGAGCTCTCAACGCTGAACTGGCAGGAGCTCGAGGACCCCTTCGCCGGAGTCTTCTAGCCAAGCAGTGGCAGGCGGGTGGCATGGGCGCCGAGCATGTCGAGGTCTTCCTCGGTCAGCGGCTCCCGGCCGGTTGCTTTGAGGATGTAAGTCGTGGTGTCCCAGGTGATGATGTCCCAGGCCTCTGGACCGAACAGGCCGTCCAGGGTGCGTGCGGTGACCTGGAGTGCCTCGGGGTCGGGTTCTGGAGCGTTGGGGAGGTTCACGATCAGGTCCAGGTGATGGACGGTTGCTTCCAGCACCAACGTGGCGACGAAGTCGGCAGCGCGCAGGACATGCCCCTGCGTCTCGACCCGATGCCCTTTCTCCGCCAGACCGAGAGCAGCCGCGCGAACAGCCGCCTCTGACACCTCCCGCCAGTGCTGAACCAACATCCCCGGCTTCCGGTACGCCGCTGCTACGGCCTGCACGAAGCTCGTGCCGCCACCAGATCCCGGCGGGAAGTCCTGCCAGTACGTGACGAAGTCCCGGTCCGGCTCCGCAACAGCTGGACTCGCGAACGCGATCAGCGCCCGCTGAGCGTCGTACAGCAGATGGACCAGCAGCGGACCGACCGGCATCCCCGGGCACCTGGTCTCGCGCCGGAAGTCCGCGTCGCTCAGCCCCTGGACGGTCTCGGTCAGCCGCCCGTACGTCCGTCCCAGCGTCCCTGCCAGCCCCAGCGGCAGCGCTCCACGCTCAGGTGCCTTCATCGGACTCTCCTTACGACCGTGCGACCCGCAGGTGCTCGGCCGCGCTCGCTTCCAGGTGGCTGAGATCCGACGACACCGTCGCGAACGTGTACCCCTGTGCCAGCCGCCGCTGCGCGCTCTCCCCGTCGAAGGTGTGGATCCCGGCCGCGATCCCGGCGTCGGCCGCGGTCTGCGCGATCAGCTCGACCGCCTCCTCGAACGGCCCGTCGATCTCCGGATCGCCCGGGAACCGCGCCCCGAGCGCCAGCCCGAGGTCCGACGGCCCGACGTACACGCCGTCCAGACCGGGCGTCGCGCAGATCTCGGCCACGTTCTTCAGCCCGAGCGGCGTCTCGATCATCGCCAGTACGACGGTCGCCGCGTTGGCCGCCGCCGGCACCGGATCGATCCGCAGTGCGGACCGCATCGGCCCGAACGACCGCGCACCCAACGGCGGGTACTTCGCCGCGCGGACCGCGACCGCCACGTCCTCGGCGGTGTCGATCAGCGGCACGATCACCCCGGCCGCACCCGCGTCGAGCGCCCGCCCGATCGGCGTCGCGTTGTTCGCCTCCACGCGCACCAACCCGACCGGCCCACCGCCTGCCAGCGCGGCACCGGCGTCGATCGCGAGCAGCCCCGTCAGCAGGCCGTCGTACCCGATCAGCCCGTGCTGCGCGTCCAGCACGACGTAGTCGTACCCGAGCCGCGCGATCCGCTCGGTCGCGGGCGGCGCGTCGAGCGTCACCCAGTAGCCAACCAGCTTCTCCCGGGACCGGACTCTGTTCGCGAAGTCGAGTGCGCTCACAGGGCCGACACTACCTACACAGGCCTATACGGGCGGAACGCCGTGACGCTTGGTCGAGAAGTGCCGGTCCTTCGTCTGGGCCGCGGCCAAGCGGGCGATCAGGTCCGCGCGCAGGTCCTCCGGCTCGACGATCGCGTCGATGACCAGGTCCGCCGCGAGCCGGAGGATGTCGATGTCGGTCTCGTACTCCTCGCGGAGCTTCGACACGTACTCGACCCGCTCACCCTCGTCCGCGATCTCCTGAATCTTGTTGTAGTACACGGCGTTGATCGCCGCCTCCGGACCCATCACCGCGATCTTCGCCGTCGGCAGCGCGACACACGCGTCCGGTGAGAAGCCCGGTCCACACATCGCGTAGAGGCCCGCGCCGTACGCCTTCCGGACGATCACCGACACCGTCGGCACGGTCGCCTCGGAGACCGCGGTGATCATCTTCGCGCCGTGCCGGATGATGCCGGCCCGCTCGACCTCGCTGCCGATCATGAACCCCGGGACGTCGCAGAGGTAGATCAGCGGCACGTTGAACGCGTCGCACAGCCATATGAACCGCGCGGCCTTGTCCGCCGAGTCGACGAACAGGACGCCGCCCTTCACGGCCGGCTGGTTCGCGACGATCCCGACCACCTGACCGGCCAGCAGCCCGAACCCGACCACGAGCTCCGGTGCGTAGGCCGGCTTGATCTCGAAGAACGTGTCGGCGTCCACGACCGCGTCGATCACGTCGTGGATGTCGAACCCGATGCTCTCCTCGGCCGGCACCAGGTCGCGGGTGAAGTCGCGGCCGGCCTCCGAGGCGTCGTACGACGGAGGCCGCGACCGCCAGGAACCGGGCAGGTAGGAGAAGTACTGCTTGGCGAGCTCGATCGCCTCGGTGTCGTCGGACGCGAGCAGGTCGCCGCAACCGGAGACGCTGGTGTGCATCCGCGCGCCGCCCATCTCTTCGAGCGTCACCTTCTCGCCGACCACCATCTCGGCCATCCGGGGTGAGCCCAGGTACATCGAGGCGTTGCCGTCGACCATGATCACGATGTCGCAGAACGCCGGGATGTACGCGCCGCCCGCGGCCGACGGCCCGAACAGGCAGCAGATCTGCGGCACCTTGCCGGACAGCGCGACCTGATTGTGGAAGATCCGGCCCGCGCCGCGGCGGCCCGGGAACAGCTCGACCTGGTCGGTGATCCGGGCGCCGGCCGAGTCGATCAGCCAGAAGATCGGCAGCTCGTCGCGGAGCGCGACCTCGGTGATCCGGACGATCTTCTCGACCGTCCGCGCACCCCACGAGCCGGCCTTGACAGTCGGGTCGTTGGCGACGAGCAGCGCCGGGCGGCCGTCGACGAGCGCGCGGCCGGTGACGACGCCGTCGGCGGGCAGGCCGGGGTTCAGCGCGTTCGCCAGCTGAGCATCCTCGACGAAGCTGCCCTCGTCGACGAGCAGGGCGATCCGGTCGCGCACGTACAGCTTGTGCTGGCTCTCGAGCTTGGCCGCCGCCTTCGCGGGCGGCCCGAGGGTCGCTTCGCGGGCGACCTTGACCTCAGTCCAGTGATCGTGGGTCATGCATGCATCATTCCACCGGTAGCCCGAGACTCCGGGCGATGAGCATCCGCTGGACCTCCGACGTACCCTCGCCGATCTCGAGGATCTTGGCGTCGCGGTAGAAGCGCGTCACCGGGTACTCCTCCATGAAGCCGTAGCCGCCGAAGACCTGGGTGGCGATCCGGGTCGCGGTCACCGCGGACTCGGTCGCGTACAGCTTCGCCACCGACGCCGCCTGCTTGAACTCGGCCATCGACGCACCCGCGTCCTTCAGCGCGGCGGCCCGGTACACGAGCAGCTCGGCCGCGTCGGCCATCACCTTCAGGTCGGCGATCTGGAACGCGACACCCTGCTTGCGGCCGATCGGTCCGCCGAAGGTCTGCCGCTCACCGGCGTACTGGACCGCCAGCTCGAGGCAGGCGCGGATGCAGCCGAGCGCGACGGCGGCGATCGCGACCCGGCCGTCGTCGAGCGTCGCGAGGAACTGCGCGAACCCCTTGCCGCGCTGACCGAGCAGGTTGGCCTCCGGCACGCGGACGCCGCTCAGCGACAGCGGATGCGTGTCGCTCGCATGCCAGCCGAGCTTGTCGTACGCCGCCTCCGCCACGAAGCCCGGCGTACCGGTCGGGACGATGATCGTGGAGATCTCCGGCTTGCCGTCCGCGCGCTCACCGGTCCGCGCGGTCACGGTCACGCAGGAGGTGATCGTGGAGCCGGAGTTGGTGATGAACTGCTTCGAGCCGTCGATCACCCACTCGCCGTCGTCCAGCACCGCGCGGGTCTTGGTCGCGCCGGCGTCGGAGCCGGACTCGGGCTCGGTCAGCCCGAACCCGGCCAGCTTGTGGCCGGCGACGAGGTCGGGGAGCCAGGTCGCCTTCTGCTCGTCGGTCCCGTAGGTCAGGATCGGGTTGATGCCGAGCCCGACCGCGGCCTCGAGCGTGATCCCCATCGACTGGTCTGCCCGGGAGATCTCCTCGATCGCCACGCAGAGGCTGGTGAAGTCGGCCCCGGACCCGCCGTACTCCTCCGGCGCGGTCAGCCCGAACAGCCCGAGACGCCCCATCTTCTGCACGGTTTCCACCGGGAAGTAGTGCTTCCGGTCCCACTCCGCGGCGTACGGCGTGATCTCCGCGGCCGCGAAGTCGCGGACCGAGTGACGGAACTCCTGGTGCTCCTCGGACAACTCGAACATGACTGGGCTCCCCTGTGGCTACTTGACGCTTACGTAAACGTAAAGCATCCTCGGGGGTGTGCACAATAGGGCGGTGTCCGCTCTGACCTGGTCGATCGCCGAGCTGGCGGCCGAGTACGACGTCACGCTGCGCACGATCCGGTTCTACGAGGACCGCGGACTGCTCTCCCCCGAGCGCCGCGGCACGGTCCGGATCTACCACCCGCGCGACCACGTCCGCCTCGGCCTCATCCTGCGGGGCAAGCGCCTCGGCTTCTCGCTCGACGAGATCTCGAAGATCGTCACGATGTACGACGAGCAGCCCGGCGAGGCGGGTCAGCTGGTCTACCTGCTGGACCAGATCACCAAGCGCCGGGACGAACTCGAGCAGCGCCGCCGCGACATCGACAAGACCCTCGAGGAACTCGCCGACCTGGAGTCCCGCTGCCAGGCAGACCTCAAGATCCTGCGCGCGCGCTGACCGTCAGGAGGCTCTCCGCCTCGTCGTACCTCCGCAGGGCCAACGCGGCCAGCCGCGGGTCAGCACCAAGCGGCTCACTGACCGGCCGACCGCCGGCATACCGCCGCACCAGCGAGTGAAAGAACCCGGGCGCAAGCAGATACGACGCCACCGCCAGCCGCCCCCGCGTCTCCCGAAGCACCTCCGGCAACCGCCGCCCCACCCCAGACACGTACCCAACCGTCACCGGCCGGTCGATCCGCTCCCCCACCAGCCTACCCATCTCCACACAGTCCGCCAGAGCCCGCACATCCGACGACCCAGCCGCCGCCAGCACCACGTGATCAACCCGCCCGAACACGGCCCTCGGTGGCAGCTCCTGCAGGCGGGTGGCGAGGATGTCGGCAAGGACGGGGTCTGGGCCCAGGGCTGGGGCCGAGGTGAGCTTTCCGTGGTGGCGGAGGGTTTCGTTGCCCAGGTCGGTGGTGACGTGGTAGCCGGTGCTGAGGAGCAGCGGCACCAGGACGGCATGGTTGCTGTCAGCAACTACGCGACGAGTGAGGTCGGGCAAAGCCGGCAGGTCCACGTCGACGAAACCGAGCGACATGGGGATGTCCGGCCGTTGACGCGCCATCAGCCGGACCAGCTCGTGCACCACCCGGATCCCGCGTGGGTCAGCCGTACCGTGAGCGACCGCGATCAGGTCACTCACGACGGCACCCCCGCCGGCTCGACCGCCAACCGGTAGCCGCGGCGGACGACCGTTCGGACCAGCTCCGGCCGACCCACCGCAGTACGCAGGCGGTTGACCGTCACCTCAACCGCGTGCACGTCCTCAGCACCCGGCAGCACGGCCAGCAGGTCGGGCCGCGACACCACATCCCCGCCGGCAGCGACCAGCGCAGCCAGGACGGCCCGCGGACCCGGACCGAGCGGCAGCACCTGTCCGTCGAGGACTGCAGCACCGCCCCGGATCACCAACTGGCCGTACGTCGTTTCGATCGAGCGTGCGTGCTCCGCCGTCAACCGGTCGGTCACGATGCGGATCAGCGCACCCAGCCGATACCGGTCCGGTACCAGCGGCTCCAGCCCGAGCGTGACGAACGGTCCAGCGGTCACCGGACCCACGCAGGCGTTCAGCACTCGCCCAGTGCGCAGCGCCGCGACAAGAGCGTCGTACTGACCACCCAACGCCGCTGCGTCCAGCATCGCCTGCGCACCAGGCGCAGACGTGTGTACGACGGCGTCCACCGTCCCAGCGCACACCTGCCCGATCATCCGCTCCACCTGGACCGGATCAGGCGCCGGTCCCCACCGGTAGACCTCCAGCCCACGCACCGACGCCCCGGCACTCCGCAGCGCGTCCTGCAAGGCCGGATCGGACAACCCATGCAGCTGTACGACGATCTTCCGGCCGGTGACGCCCTCGTTCCGCAGCCAGTCGACCACCTCAGCCGTCGTCTCCGACCGCGCCGACCAATGCTCGACCAGCCCCGCCGCCCGGATCGCACCGCGCGCCTTCGGACCCCGAGCCAGGATCCGCGCCTGCTCCAACGTCCCGAGCAGCTCCGCCGCGAGCCCGGCGGTGTCCGCCGCCTCGACCCACCCGCGGAACCCGACCGCCGTCGTCACCACCACGTCGTCGGGCGGATTGCCGATCACCCGCCGGGTCGCCTCGATCAGCGCGTGATCGTCCGCCACCGGCACGATCTGCAGCGTCGGCGCGTGCACGACCTTCGCACCACGCCGCTCGAAGGACGCGATCAGATCATCCGCCCGCCGGTGCGCCGTGATCGCGATCGTGCACCCGTTGAGCGGCCCGCTTCGGCTACTCGTCACCGTCACCACCACTGCCGGCACATGCCATCCGGTTCGGTATGGCCCCCACCGCCACACGGCCGGCGGTGATGTCGACCGGGAAGACCTGGAGCGCCACCTCGGGATCGTCGAGGCACTGCCCGGTGCGGAGATCGAAGACCTGCTTGAACATCGGCGACGCCACCGTGGGTACGTCGCCGCGGTTGCCGACGATCCCGCGGGACATCACGTTCGCCCCGCTGAACGGGTCTTGGTTGCTCACAGCAAACACTTCCCCGTCGTGGGTGCGGAACAGCGCGATCTGGAGGTCCCCGACCAGCGCCGCGATCCCGCGCTCCGGCAGCAGCTCGTCGTACCCGCAGACGACGGTCATCGGCGGGACGGTCGGTGTCTGGCTCATCGGCGTACCTCCAGGCGGGGGCCGGCCAGCAGGACCGGCTCGAGTTGGCCGCGTTCGGCCGGGGTGGCCGGGCGGGGCTGGTTGCGTTCGACGACGTACCGCAGGTCGGCGTCGGGCTGGTCGGGCGCGTTCACGAACGACACGAAGCGGGCCAGCTTGTCGGGGTCGTCGAGCGTCGCGCGCCACTCGTCGACGTACGAGTCGACGTGCTTCGCCATCGCCGCGTCCAGATCGGCGCCGATCCCGAGGCTGTCCTCGAGCACGACAGCGCGGACATGGTCGAGACCGCCCTCGAGCTCGCGCATCCAGACCGCGGTCCGCTGCAGCCGGTCGCCGGTGCGGATGTAGTACATGAGGAACCGGTCGATCGCCTGGAACAGCTCCTCGTCGGACAGGTCGGACGCGAGCAGCTCGGCGTGCCGGGGCGTCATGCCGCCGTTGCCGCCGACGTACAGGTTCCAGCCCTTCTCGGTCGCGATCACGCCGACGTCCTTGCTGCGCGCCTCGGCGCACTCACGCGCGCAGCCGGAGACCCCGAGCTTGAGCTTGTGTGGCGAGCGCAGCCCGCGGTACCGGAGCTCCAGCGCGATCGCCATCCCGACCGAGTCCTGCACGCCGTACCGGCACCAGGTGGAGCCGACGCACGACTTCACCGTCCGCAACGCCTTCCCGTAGGCGTGTCCCGACTCGAACCCGGCATCCACCAACCGCGCCCAGATCGCCGGCAGCTGCTCGATCCGCGCGCCGAACAGGTCGACCCGCTGCCCACCGGTGATCTTCGTGTACAGGCCGAAGTCGCGCGCGACCTCGCCGATCGTGATCAGCCCCTCGGGCGTGATCTCACCGCCGGGGATCCGCGGTACGACGGAGTACGTGCCGTCCTTCTGCATGTTCGCCATCACGTGGTCGTTGGTGTCCTGCAGCGCTGCGCGCTCACCGTCGAGGACGTGCCCGGCCGGGTCGAGGCTCGCCAGGATGGACCCGACCACCGGCTTGCAGATGTCGCAGCCGCGGCCGGTCCCGTGCCGCTCGACGATCTCGCTGAACGTCCGCAGCTCGGTGATCCGGACCACGTCGAACAGCTCGGCCCGCGACAGCGCGAAGTGCTCGCAGAGCGCCTTGCTGACCTCGACACCGGCCTTGGTGAGCTCGGTGTTCAGCAGGTTCTTGACGATCGGCAGGCACGACCCGCACGAGGTACCGGCCTTGGTCTTCCCGCAGACCGACTTGATGTCCGAGCAGCCCTCGTCGCGGACGGCGCAGCGGATCGTCCCGGCGGACACGTTGTTGCACGAGCACACCGGCGCGTCGTCGGGAAGCTCGAGCTGGACCGGGCCGGACCCTTCCGGAAGCAGGAACGCCGCCGGGTCCGCGCCGAGCTCGCGGCCGACCATCGGGCGCAGACCGGAGTACGCCGATGCGTCACCGACCAGGATGCCGCCGAGGAGGGTACGGGCGTCGTCGGACAGCACGAGCTTCTTGTAGACACCGGCGACCGGGTCGGCGTACACGATGTCCAGCGCACCCTCGGTCGCGCCGAACGCGTCACCGAAGCTGGCGACGTCCACCCCGAGGAGCTTGAGCTTCGTCGAGGTGTCCGCGCCGGGGAACGTTGCCTGGCCACCGAGCAGGCGGTCGGCAACGATCTCGGCCATTGTGTAGCCGGGGGCAACCAATCCCCAGACCCGACCTTCGATACAGGCGACTTCACCGATCGCCCAGACGCCCGGCACCGACGTACGGCACGCTTCGTCGACGACCACGCCACCGCGTTCGCCCATCTCCAGGCCGGCGGCCCGGGCGAGCTCGTCGCGTGGTCGTACGCCGGTCGCGAAGACGACCACGTCCGCGGGCAGATCGGGGCCGTCAGCAACGGCCATGGCGCGGGCGGAGCCCTGCGGGGTCAGCTTGACACGCTGGCACTGCGTCGCGGTGAGTACTTCGACGTCGAGCCCCTCGATCAGCCGGGCCAAGGCCGAGCCGCCGCCTTCGTCGACCTGCAACGGCATCAGGCGTGGCGCGAACTCGACGACCTTCGTCGCCGCATCGAGTGTCCGGAGCGCGCCGGCCGCTTCCAGACCGAGCAGACCGCCGCCGACAACCACGCCGCTGACCTGTTTGCCTTCGGACTTGAGACGCTCGACGTACACGCGGAGCGCGGCGACGTCGTCGACGGTCCGGTAGACGAAACAGCCTTGCGCGTCGTTGTTCTTCACCGGCGGGACGAACGCGGACGAGCCGGTCGCGAGCACGAGCTCGTCGTACCCGATCTGCTCGCCACGCGTGGTCGTCACGGTCTTGGCGGTGGTGTCGAACGCGGCGATCTGCACACCCTTGCGCAGGGTGACCGCGGGGTCGTCCCACAGCTCCGGGTCGCCGAGCGAGAGGTCTTGCGGGTCACGCCCGGAGAAGTAGCTGGTCAACGCGACCCGGTCGTACGGCAGCCGCGGCTCCTCGGCAAACACCGTGATCCGGTAGGCGGTTTCGGTGTCGCGGGAGCGGAGCGCTTCGACCAGTCGGTGCGCGACCATGCCTCCACCGACTACCACCACGTGCCGGGCCTTCTTCAGCTCTGCCATCGTCGCCCTCCTGCTCGGGACTGGTTCGGTCTCGCCGCGCTTGAAGCGGTCGAGCAGTTCGCCGACGGCGCCGGTGCAGCTTCCGCACCCGGTCGTCGCCCGCGTCGTGGCGGCGATACCGGCAACGCTGTCGGCACCCCCACGCCAGGCCGCTTCGATCGCAGCCCGGGTGACGCCGTTGCACCGGCAGACGGTCGCCACCTTCTTCTTGTCCGGTACGGCGGGCGCAGCCAGCAGCCCGTCCGCCACCACCGGGGTCCCTCGGTCCGCCAGCAAAACCAACTCCGCGGCGACCTCGGGGGCCCCGACCGCCACCGCGGCCGTCACGACACCGTTCTTCAGGACAGCTCGCACGTAGCGCCGCTCGTCCTCGAGCCGCACCACTTCCCCGTCGGCGTCGACATCCCCGAGCACCAGCACGTCGAGCCCACCGGCGGTCACCCGCACCACCTCGTACGCCGGCAACTCCACCCGCTCACCGTGCAGATGCCGAGCCAACACCTCCGCCTGAGCCCAGGCCGACTCAACTGTCCCGCCAACCCGCCCGTTCACCTCGGCACAGTCGCCGATCGCGTGCACCCGAGGATCATCCGGACTAGTCAACGACGAATCCACCACAATCCCACCCCGCACCGTCACCCCAGCCCCGCCACGAACAGCAGGACGCCCTGAGGCCCCCTTCTCGACCCACCGGCTGGTGCTGGTAGTCGAGTGCTCGGCGGGCGGGCGCCCAGCGCGAGCCCAGGGGGCGGGGGCAGCGGCTCGCCCGCTTGCCAGTTCAGTCCTGGGCTGGACGCCGCAGGTGACTATGACGAGCTCATTCGTTTGGGGGTCGGGGGTGGACTGGTTGAGTAGGACTTCGACCCCCAGGGCGCGTACTGCTCGGGTTACTCGGCGGCCGACTGACGGGCGGACGGTTTTGTGCATCAGGGTGGGGCCGTCGTGCACGAGCCGGACGGTCAGGCCGCGTTCCCGCAGGGCGCAGGCGGTCTCGACGCCCAGGACGCCGCCGCCGACGACCACGATCCGCCGGCCGCGCTCAGCGGCTTCGACGACCGTCCGCGCATCGTCCACAGACCTCAGCACGAGTCCATCGATCGGGCGGACCGGTGCCGCGCCGGTCGCGAAGACCACGTGGTCGTAGGGGTGTTCATGTCCGGTCGAGTCCAGGACCACCCGGCGCTCACGGTCCACAGCAACCGCCGACACCACCGACTCGTTGCCTACAGCAACCTCCGCGCGACCCGCGACGTACTCCGTCAACCGGGACCGGTTGTACGCCGGCTCGTCGCCAAGCAGCACCACGTCGTCCGTCGCCAGCAACGCGGCCAGCCGTCGCCCGGCCATCCCGCCGCCGATGATCACAACCTTCATGCGGACACCTCCGCCACCGGCAAGCTCGCTGCCGTCAGCTCGACCGCACATGCCTTGAACTCGGGCATCCGCGACACCGGATCGAGCGCGTCGTTCGTCAGCTCGTTGACCGCCTCGGCCCCGCCGAAGTGGAACGGGACAAAGACCGTGTCCGCGCGTACGTCGGTGGTCACGCGGGCCGGCAGCACCATCGACCCGCGCGCCGTCCGCAACCGCACCGGTCGGCCGTCGGCGATGCCCAACTGCGCCGCCACCCGCGGATGGATCTCGGCGAACACCTCCGGCTCAGCCTCGGCCAGCTCCGGCACCCGCCGCGTCTGCGCACCGCTCTGGTAGTGCTGAAGCAACCGCCCGGTCACCAGATAAAGCGGGGCGGAAGCATTCAGATCGTCAGCCACCGGCCGATGGTCGACCGCCACGACGTGCGCCCGCCCGTCCGGTGTCGCAAACCCGTCGGCAAACAACCGCGGCGTACCGGGATGCGCCTCCGAGGGCACCGGCCAGAACAACGCCTCACCAGCGTCCAGCCGATCCCAGGTGACCCCGGCGTAGTCCGCCTTCCCGCCGGCGCTCGCCCGGCGCAGCTCCTCGAACACGACCGCCGGATCCGTCGAGAAGCCCGAGACCCCAAGCCGCTCGGCAAGCCCGGCGAACACCGCGA
Organism: Kribbella sp. NPDC026611; assembly: GCF_040638345.1. Lineage (NCBI taxonomy): Bacteria > Bacillati > Actinomycetota > Actinomycetes > Propionibacteriales > Kribbellaceae > Kribbella > Kribbella sp. NPDC026611. Next base: position 160,741 of record NZ_JBEZYC010000008.1, on the reverse strand, counting down.
GGTCGCTCCGCACCTCGCCCGGCGGCGCCACGGCCGCGCGCCGGCGCAGTACCCGGCCTTCGAGCGACGTCATCGTCCCGTCCTCCTCGGCCCACTGCGTGACTGGGAAGACGACGTCCGCCAGAAGCGCGGTCTCCGAGGGCACCACGTCGGCGACCACCAGCAGGTCGAGCGCGGAGAGCCGCTCCCGGACCGAGGCGAGGTTCGGCGCCGACACCAGCAGGTTGCTCCCGTGCACGAGCAGCGCGCGTGGGCCGTCCACGGTACCGAGCGAGTTGATGAGCTCGACAGCGCTCTTGCCCGGACCCGGCAAGTCGTCCGGGTCGACACCCCAGACGCTCGCCACGTACGAACGCGCTGCTGGGTCCGTGATGCTCCGGTAGCCCGGAAGCTGATCCGCCTTCTGTCCGTGCTCGCGGCCGCCCTGCCCGTTGCCCTGCCCGGTGATGCAGCCGTACCCGCTGCCGACCCGACCGGGCAGACCGAGCGCCAGCGCGAGGTTGATACACGCCGTCACCGTGTCCGTGCCCTTGCTGTGCTGCTCAGCACCGCGGCCGGTCAGGATGTAGGCACCCTTCCCGCCGTGGACAGGAGCCGCGGCCGCCAGCACCCGTGCGGCGCGGCGGATGGTTGCTGCTGGTACGCCGGTCACCCGCTCCGCTCGCTCCGGCCACCACGACGCCGTGGAACGAATCAGCAAGTCAGGGTCATCGACCCGCTCACCCAGGAATGCCAGATCTGCAAGGCCTTCCTGCAGTACGACATGGGTGAGCGCGAGCACCAACGCGAGGTCCGTGCCGGGTGTGGCCTGCAGGTGAATGCCGCCGGAGGTGCCCGGTCCGTCCCCGCCGGCGTCCTCGGTCAGTGCGGCTGTTGTTGAGCGCCTCGGGTCGACGACCAGCAGGCCGCCTGCATCTCGCGCGCTCTGCAGGTGGGCGACCGCCGGCGGCATCGTCTCGGCAATGTTGCTGCCAACCAGCAAGATCGCCCCAGCACCGCCCAGGTCAGCCAAGGGGAACGGCAACCCGCGGTCGATCCCGAAGGCCCGGTTGGACGCGGCGGCCGCCGACGACATGCAGAAGCGCCCGTTGTAGTCCACGTTCGCCGTCCGCAACGCCACCCGCGCGAACTTCCCCAACGCATAGGCCTTCTCGTTGGTCAGCCCACCCCCGCCGAAGACCGCAACAGAGTCCCGCCCGAAAGCCGCCTGCAGCGACCCGATCCGCTCAGCGACGAAGTCCAGCGCCGCATCCCAGCTGCAAGGCACCAGCGAGCCCGACGCCGAGCGGATGAGCGGAGTCGTCAGCCGGTCCGGCACCGTGAGTACGTCGGGTGCTGTCCAGCCCTTCCGGCACAGACCACCCCGGTTGGTCGGAAACTCTCGCGGCTGGACCGTCACCCTGCGCTCCACAGTGTGCAGAGACGTCGCACACTGCAGAGCGCAGTACGGGCAATGGGTTTGGGTCACACGCGCTCCTGGCTGAGCGGCCCACCCTTGCGCAGGTAGCAGAAGTACGTCACGGCAAGGCAGAGCACGTAGAACCCGCAGAACACGTACAGCGCCGGTACCAACGACCCGAAGTGGCTGGTCGACGTCGCGAACCCGCGCGGTACCAGGAAGCCGCCGTACGCACCGACCGCCGACGCGATCCCGATGCAGGCCGCCGCCTCGCGCCGCGCCCGGCCCGGGTCGCCCGGCGTCGTCAGCCGGAACACCGCCGGGATCATCCGGTACGTCGACCCGTTGGCGGCCCCGCTGGCGACGAAGAGCACCAGGAAGCTGGTCAGGAACGCCCCGAAGCTGCCCGCGTGCAGCGACGCGATCGCCGCCAAGATCCCCAGCCCCATCACCACGAACGAGCACACCGTCACCCAGGCACCGCCGACCCGGTCCGCGAGCTTGCCGCCGAACGGCCGTGCCACCGACCCGACCAGCGCACCGAGGAACGCGATGTGCGCCACGGTGATCTCCGGGAAGGTGGTCTTGATCAGCAACGGGAACGCCGCCCCGAACCCGATGAACGAGCCGAAGGTCCCGATGTACAGGAACGAGATCACCCAGGTGTGCGGCCGCCGGGCGGCCGCGATCGAGGTCCGGAACGACGAGTTCGCGACCGACAGGTTCGCCATCACCTTCCAGGCCCAGAACGCGGCCAGCGCGATCAGCGGAATCCAGAGCAGACCGGCCCGGTTCAGCGTCAGGCCGGCGCCCGCCACGATCACGATCGGCACCACCAGCTGGACCACGGCGACGCCGAGGTTGCCGCCGGCCGCGTTGATGCCGAGCGCGAACCCCTTCTCCTTCTCCGGGTAGAAGAACGAGATGTTGGTCATACTGCTGGCGAAGTTCCCGCCGCCGACGCCCGCGGTCGCGGCGACCAGCGCCATCAACCAGAACGGCGTGTCCGGCCTGGTCATGAAGTAGGACAGGCCGATCGTCGGGATCAGCAGCAGCAGCGCGGAGAACGTGGTCCAGTTCCGGCCACCGAACCGCGGTACGGCGAACGTGTACGGCAGCCGCAGCGTGGCGCCGACCAGGCTCGGGAGCGCGACCAGCCAGAACAGCTGGTCGGTCGTGTAGGTGAAGCCGGCCTTCGGCATCGACACGACGACGATGCTCCACAGCTGCCAGACCGAGAACCCGAGGAACTCGGCGAAGATCGAGGGCCACAGGTTGCGGCGCGCGACCGCGCGGCCCGCCCCGGCCCAGAACGTGGCGTCCTCGGGGTCCCAGACATCGATCCAGCGCCCACGGCGGGGCGCGTCGACGGTCCCCACCGGGCCGCTGGCGTCCCGGGTGGCGACGAGGTCCGGTCGTGCCTCGAGCGTCATGGAAAGTCTCCGATCATCCGACCTGACTGATTAGGCCAGGACGCTATGACCGGGGTGTTTCCGCGTAGTCATCTTGTTGTTACGCCGCCGAAACGGCTCCCGCACACCGCCCGCCGGGTGGTGAGAGGTTCCGTCGGTGCGGCTGGGTACCCTGCGAGAACACGGGCGGGATTCACGGCGAGGGGATTGGCGTGCGCAACGACGACCAGGACAGCACTGACGCGGGCGTGAAGGACCGGGCCGACGGCGTACCGCACGCCGGCGACGACCCGGCTCCGCACCGCCCCGCCAAGCCGCGCGGCCGCTGGGCGTGGCGGGCCGCGATCGCCGCCGTACTCATCGCGTGGCTCGTCGTGGGGTCGATCGGTGGCCCCTCGGTCGGAAAACTGAGTGAAGTCCAGGAGAACGACAACGCCAACTTCCTCCCGAAGAAGGCCGAGTCCACCCTGGTCCAGAACGAGTCGGCCAAGTTCGTCAACTCCAAGGCCCTGCCGTACTTCGTGCTCGTCGAGCGCGAGTCCGGGATCACCGCGGACGACGTGGCCAAGGTCAAGGCGTTCCAGGCCAAGTTGCCCACGCTCGATATCGGCGACGGCAAGACGCTCGGCGACTACTTGGCCGCGCCGATCACCCCGGCGATCCCATCCGGGGACCACAAGGCCCTGCTGATCACGGTCCAGACGGACGGCGACCGGGCCGACGAGGTCGTCAAGAGCGGCGAAACCGTCCTGTACGCCGTCGCCGACACGATGCGCACGGAGATCAAGAAGGAGCTGACCCCGAGCGGGATGCAGGTGTACGTCACCGGTCCGGGCGGCGTGTTCGCGGACTTCGTGGTCGCGTTCGGCGGGATTGACGGGATCCTGCTGGGCGTCGCGCTCGGCGTCGTGTTCGTGATCCTGCTGCTCGTCTACCGCAGCCCGATCCTGCCCATCGCCGTACTGCTCACCGCCGTGTTCGGTCTCGCGCTGGCCGCGTCGATCGTGTATCCGCTGGCGAAGCACGACGTACTGCAGCTGAACGGGCAGAGTCAGGGCATCCTGTTCATCCTCGTCGTCGGCGCCGCGACGGACTACTCGCTGCTGCTCGTCTCGCGGTACAAGGAAGAGCTGCACGACTACGAGAGCAAGTACCAGGCCATGCGGGTGGCGTGGCGGGCGTCGGTCGAGCCGATCGCGGCCAGCGCGGCGACGGTCATCCTCGGTCTGCTGTGCCTGCTGCTCTCACAGCTCGGCAGCACCAAGGGGCTCGGACCGGTCGGTGCGTTCGGCATCGCGGGCGCGCTGATCGCGGCGATGACGTTCCTGCCGGCGATCCTGCTCGCGTTCGGGCGGCGGATCTTCTGGCCGTCGATCCCCCGGCTCGACCACGTGCACTCCGCGGACCAGGTCGGCGGGCGCAAGCTGTGGGGCCGGGTCTCCGGGCTGGTCGGGCGCCGCGCCCGGCGTGTCTGGGTGGTGACCGCGCTGGCGCTGCTGGCGTGTGCGGCGTTCCTGCCGACGTTCAAGGCGAGCGGTACGTCGCAGGAGGACCTGTTCCTGAACAAGGTCGAGTCCGTCACCGGGCAGCAGGAGCTGGGCAAGCACTTCGACGCCGGCTCCGGGACGCCGGTGCAGATCCTGACACCGGCCGGCGAAGCGGATCAGGTCGTGCAGGCCGCGACGAAGGTCGACGGGGTCGGCGCGGCGTCCGCGTCGGCGGCTCCCGGCGTACCTCCGAAGGTTGTCGACGGCAAGGTCCTGGTCCAGGCGACGTTGAAGGTCCCGGCGGACTCGCCCGAGGCGACGACCGTGGTGAAGCATCTGCGGACCGAGCTGGACAAGGTGAGTCCGGACATCCTGGTCGGCGGCAACACCGCGATCAACCTCGACGTCCTCGACGCCAGCCGCCGCGACCTCACGGTGATCATCCCGTCCATCCTCGGCGTGATCTTCATCGTCCTGATGCTCCTGCTCCGGTCGCTGGTCGCGGCCGTCCTGCTGGTCCTCGCCAACGTCCTGTCGTTCACTGCGACGATCGGCGTCAGCGCCATCTTCTTCAACCACGTGTTCAGGTTCCCGGGCGCCGATCCCAGCATCCCGCTCTACGGCTTCGTCTTCCTGGTTGCCCTAGGCATCGACTACTCGATCTTCCTGATGACCAGGGTCCGCGAGGAGTCCCAGCAACACGGCACCAGACCCGGCATCCTGATCGGCCTCGCCGTCACCGGCGGCGTCATCACCTCAGCCGGCGTAGTCCTCGCCGCCACCTTCTCCGCCCTCGCCGTCCTCCCCATCCTCTTCCTAGCCCAAATAGCCTTCATGGTCGCCTTCGGCGTCCTCCTCGACACCACCATCGTCCGCTCCCTCCTAGTCCCCTCCCTCGCCCACGACCTAGGCAGCAAAGTCTGGTGGCCCAGCAAACTGGCCCGGACAGAAAAGTAGGCTTGCGGTATGGAGACGTTCGACGGGCTGATCGTGGTGAACGACGGTGGTGGGGCGTGGGTTGAGGTGCCTGCTGAGGTGGTGAGCGCGCTCGGCGGGGGTGGGCGGATACCGGTGCGGGCGACGTTTGACGGGGTGACTTATACCGGGTCGATCGCGTCGATGGGTGGGTGTATGGCGCTCGGGATCCTGAAGAGCATCCGGGCGGAGTTGGGCAAGGGTGCTGGTGACGCGGTGACGGTGACCGTCGAGCGGGACACGGCCGCGCGGACTGTCGACGTACCAGAGGACTTCGCGGCGGCGCTGGCGGAGGCCGGGTTGCGCGAGGCGTTCGACAAGCTCGCGTTCACGCACCGTCGAGAACACGTGAAGGCAATCACCGAAGCCAAGAAACCAGAAACCCGCCAACGCCGCATCACCAAGGCACTGGAAATGCTCAAGCCCGTCTAAGCTCCAGTCCGTCACCGAAGCCAGCCACCACTCTCATCTTTCTTTGTTCTCTTTTCTGTTCTTTATCTTTCAGTCTTGCGTGTCTTGTGAACAGCTCATCACGGCTTCTTGAGGGCGGCTAGTTCGGTGCGGTTGGTTACGGTTAGTTTGGTGTAGATGTGGGCCAGGTGGGTTTTGACGGTGCCGCGGCTCATGTAGAGGCGTTCGGCGATTTGGGGGTTGGTCAGGCCTTCGGCGGCCAGGGCTGCGACCTGTTGTTCGGTGGGGGTGAGGCTGGCCCAGCCGGTGGTGGGGCGGCCTCGGGTGCCGCGCATGCGGCGGGCGTAGGCGACTGCGTCGTCCAGGGCTAGGGGCGGCTCGTCGGAGGTGGGTAGCGCCGGGAGGTCGGGTGGGGTGGCCAGGCCTCGTTCGGTGCGGGTGATGGTGGCGGCGTGGGCGAGGCGGCCGGCGTCGGTGGGGCGGTTGGTGTGGACGGCCAGTAGAGCGAGGGATTCCAGGCTCTCGATGGTGTACGTACTGAGGCCGCGGTCGGCGCGGATCGTGAGGGCCTCGTGGAGCAGGTCGGCGGCCTTGTCCGGGTGGTCCTGGATGGCGGCGCGGCCGAGTTGGTCCAGGGCGTCGGCGACGATCCGCGGGAGGTTGTGGCGGCGAGCCAGCTGTACGGCGCGCTCGAGCGGCTCGGTCGCGTCCTTGCCCTGCGCACGGAGGGCTGCTGCGCTGGTGGGGATCAGCATCGCAAGCACGAAGGTGTCCGCGAACGGCCCGTCCGGAGCGACTTCGCGGGCAGTCCACTCGACGGCTTCGGCGTACTCGCCACTCCAGTACGAGATCACGCTCATCACCTGGCCGAGGTTGGGTACGACGGCATCCGCGGTCTCGGCCAGGTCGAGGAGCGGGCGCATCAGCTCGCGTGCCTCGGCGATTCGGCCGGTGCGGGCCATCAGGGTTGCGAGTTGGCCGCGGGCCGCGCCGACGCGGTGGAGGTCGGCGAGTGGTTCGGCCGCGGCGAGGGCGCGCTCGGCCAGGACGATTGCCTTGCCCGGGTGGCCGGTCGTCATCAGGGATTCGGACCAGACGGTGAGGACGGTCGAGGCGATGCCGCGTTCGCCGCTGGTGAGGAGGCCGTCGGCGACGAGGTCGAGCAGCGGCCAGAGTTCGTCGTACCGGTCCCAGAGGGCGAGGAGGACGCACTGCAAGGCGACATTCGCGTCCCGGGCCGGTGCGTTGCCGATGCCCTCGGCCAAGCGTCGGCCCTCGGCGGTCAGGTCCCAGGCTTTCTGCAGGTCGGTGAAGAACTCGCCCACGGCGGTCAGAGCGAGGAACAGCGACCTCAGCCGGTCGTCGCCCAGCTCGGTGGCCAGCACCAGCCCGCGACCGGCGGCGTCGTACCCGAACGGATCGACGGTGTCCGCGACGGTCGCGTAGCCGTAGAGCAAACGGGCCTGGAGCAACGATCGGTCGTCTGGGTCGCGGTCGATCGCGCGGCGGAGGTAGGTGATGCCTTCGGTGCCGGTGGCCTGCAGGTTCCAGAGCCACCGGAGGGCGGCGGCCAGCCGGCGGCCGCGGGTCGGGTCGGCGAGCGAGAGGCCGTGGTCGAGCGCGGCTCGGTAGTTCTCGCGGTCCGGTTCGATCTGAGTACGCCAGGCGTCGCGATCCTTGTCCAGCAAGGGTTCTGCGGTCTCGGCGACGGACAGGTAGTGGTCGAGGTGGCGGTCGCGGGTCGGCTCGGTCTCGTCGGCCTCGGCGAGGCGAGTGGCGGCGTACTCGCGGATCGTCTCCAGGAGGCGGTAGCGGCCGCCCTCGGCCACTACGAGCGATTTGTCGACAAGGCGCGAGAAGGTCTCGAGGGTGGTGTCGCAGATGGTCGTGGCCGCGTCGAGCGAGAATCCGCCGCTGAAGACCGCGAGCCGGGAGAAGACCCGCCGCTCGTCGTCGGCCAGCAAGTCGTAGCTCCAGGCGATGGATGCCGCGAGGGTCTGCTGGCGTACGGCGACACCACGAACGTTCTTCCTGAGCAGCCCGAACCGATCGGATAGTCCCGCTTCGACCTGTTCGGGCGTCAAAGTCGGGATCCAGGCGGCGGCCAGCTCGAGTGCGAGCGGCATCCCGTCCAGGCGAGCACAGATCGAACGGATCGCCTGCTCCGATCCGGGCGGCAGCCCGTGCTCCGCGTCTGGCGACATCGATACGAGCGCAGCGCGCTCCACGAACAGCGCACGGGCCTCGTCCGGTGCGAGTGCCGGGACGCGCCAAACGGCCTCGCCGGGGATGTCGAGGGGTTCGCGGCTGGTCGCCAGCACGGAGATCTCGGGGCAGCCGGTCTGCAGCGCAAGCACGAACTCCGCCACCGCGTCGACGATCTGCTCGCAGTTGTCCAGGCAGATCAAGGCCCGTTTGGTCCGCAGCTGCCCGATCAGCAGGCGGTCCCCGGACTCAACCAGCAACCCGAGGGCAGCGGCGACGGCCTCCGGGACCTGAGCGGCGCCGGCGGTGATCGCGGACAAGTCGACCCACCACACCCCGTCCGGCCAACGGTCTGCCAGCTGAGCTGCGGCTGCAGCCGCCAGCCTCGTCTTGCCGCAGCCACCCGGGCCGGTCAACGTGACCAGCCGACTGCCCGACAGCTGGGTTCTCAGCGCGGCCACCTGAGTCTGCCGGCCAACGAAACTGGTGAACATCACCGGCAAGTTGTTGGGCACCCGATCCAACGACAGCAGCGGCTCGGCGGTCGCGGTCAGTTCAAAGACCCGCTCCGGCGACCCGAGGTCCTGCAACCGATGCATGCCCAGATCGGTGAGGCCGGCACCTTCGACCAACCCCGCGGCGGTTGTTGCGGTAAGCAACGTCTGGCCCGGGTTGGCAACAGCGAGCAGTTGCTCGGCGTGGCGGACGGCGGGCCCGGTGGACGAGCCGGTGTGCAGGGCGATCCGGAGCAGTTCGCCCGCCGGGACTCGGGAGGCTGCCTCCCTCAGTGTTCGTGCGGCGGCGATCGCCTCGGCGGGGTCGGCATACAGCAGGACGGGCCAGCCGGCGTCCCGGCGTACCAACTGTTCTCCGGGGAGCTCAGCGGCCAACCCCGCCAGCCGCGCGTACGCCGGCGCGCTCGCGGCACCCGCGTACGACGCCACCAGGACTGTCACGCCACCCATGACCCGCAGTCTGCCATCGGCGAGGTGTCGGGTCGCCTGTGTCGACAGTATTCGTTACCCTCCGGATCAGGGGGTCGACGGGAAGTGAGGAGCCCATGGCAGACACCACGTCCACAGACCACGGAACATTCGCGCTACCGACGAAGAACCTGCCCGCACCGCAGGTCCGTGATCTCCCTGATCCACCCGCGAACACCTGGAAGATCATCGGCCCCGGCATGGTCGGGGCCGGCGTCGGGCTGGCCTCGGGCGAGTTCATCCTCTGGCCGTACATCTCCAGCCAGGTCGGCCTGGTCTTCCTCTGGGGCGCCGTCGTCGGCGTCGTCGTCCAGTGGTTCCTGAACATGGAGATCGAGCGGTACACGCTGGCCACTGGTGAGACAGCGTTGACCGGCTTCAACCGGTACGGCAAGCACTGGGGCCTGTTCTTCGCGATCATGACGTACTTCGCGAACCTCTGGCCGGGCTGGGCGACGAGCTCGGCCTCGATGCTGACGTACCTGTTCGGCGCGGGTGACCCGCGCTGGATCGCGATCGGCATGCTGCTGCTGATCGGCGTGATCCTGACCTTCGCCCCGGTCGTCTACGTGATGCTCGAGCGGCTGATCGCGGTCAAGATCGCCGCGGTCGCGGTCCTGGTCGTGCTCGCGCTGATCTTCGCGATCCGGGGCAAGACGTACGGCGCCCTCGGCGACGCGGTCACGCACCCGCAGTTCCCGGCCAAGGAGCTCGGCTTCGCCCTGGTGATGGGCGCGATCGCGTACGCCGGAGCCGGCGGCGGGCAGAACCTGGTGCAGAGCAACTGGATCCGCGACAAGGGCTTCGGGATGGGCGTCCACGTACCGCGGCTGACGTCACCGGTGACCGGTGAGACCGAGGCCGACCCGACCGCGAACGGCTACACGTTCACCCCCGACGACGCGAACCTGGCCCGCTGGCGGCGCTGGTGGAAGTTCGCGAACATCGAGCAGGCGGCGACGTTCGTGGCGATCACCGTGATCACGATCGCGTTCACCTCGATGCTCGCGCACGCGACCCTGTTCGGCAACGAGAACGTGCAGAACAAGATCAGCTTCCTGAAGCTCGAGGGCACCCAGCTGCAGACCCTGGTCGGCGGCTGGTTCGGGTACCTGTTCTGGGCGATCGGCGCGTTCAGCCTGTTCGCCGCTGCGGCCGGCATCGTCGACTACACGTCCCGGCTGGCCGCGGACATGGTCAAGGCGCGCTACCTGCGCGAGTCCCAGGTCACCGAGTCCAAGTTGTACTTCTGGCTCACCTGGGGACTGGTTGCCTTCGGCATCATCGTGCTCCTGGCCGGCCTGACCCAGCCGCTGGTCCTGCTCGTCATCTCCGCCTGCACCGCGGGCACGATGATGTTCGTGTACTCCGGCCTCCTCTGGTATATGAACTCCCGGGCCCTGCCGCGCGCCATCCGCATCACCACCTGGCGCACGGCAGTCCTCTGGTTCTCCTTCCTGGCCTTCGGTTTCCTCGCCGTCTTCACCGTGATCGACCAGGTGAAGAAGCTGTAGCCGGCACCGCCCCGCGGCCTGGCGGGAGGCTCGCAGTACCGGGCCCGAAGTCAGGCGCGGGGTCCGTAGGCCTCCGGGGTTCCGTTGGCCGTCGTGTACAGGGAGTAGACCGAGGTGGTGGCGGTGATGAAGAGGCGGTTCCGTTTGGCGCCGCCCCAGGTGAGGTTGGAGACGGTTTCGGGGACCAGGAGCTTGCCCAGCAGGGTGCCGTCGGGGTGGTAGATGTGGATGCCGTCGGCGGCACTCGTCCAGATCCGGCCCTCGGTGTCCAGGCGGAAGCCGTCGAAGATGCCGTTGCCGCACTCGGCGAAGAGCTCGCCGCCGGAGAGCTTGTCGCCGTCGACGGTGAAGACGCGCAGCGTGCCCTCCTCCGAGTCGGCGATGTAGAGCAGCGACTCGTCGGGTGAGAACGCCAGCCCGTTCGGCCGGTTGAAATCGTCCGCGACCCGGGTCAGCACGCCGTCCGGCGAGATCCGGTACACGTGGCAGCCGCCGGTCTCGATCTCGGCCTGGTACCCCTCGTAGTCGCTGTCGATCCCGTACGCCGGGTCGGTGAACCAGATCGACCCGTCGCGCTTGACGACGACGTCGTTCGGGCTGTTCAGCCGCTTCCCGTCGTACTCGTGCGCGAGCACCGTGATCGCGCCGTGGTGCTCGGTCCGGGTCACGCGGCGGTTGCCGTGCTCGCAGCTGACCAGGCGGCCCTCGGTGTCGCGGGTGTGCCCGTTGGTGTTGCCGGCCGGTTGCCGGAAGACGGAGACCTGGTACGACGTCTCGTCCCAGCGCAGGATGCGGTCGTTCGGGATGTCGCTCCAGAGCAGGTAGCGGCCGGCCGCGGAGTACACCGGACCCTCGACCCAGCGGCCGCCGGTCCACAGCCGCTCGAGGTGTGCGTCGCCGCGGATCCCGGCGAACCGGTCCTCCAGCTTCTCCCAGACCGCCGGAACGGTCCCCGCCAGCGGTTCGAGAATTCCCGTCATCAGCACTCCTCGCGAGCTCGGCAGCACGTCCCCCAGGAGCCTATGCCAGGTGAACCTCTGGGCCGGAAGGATGGGTGTCGCGCCGGACGGGGGTGCGAGGTACGGCGTCAATCACCGTGACGTGAAGACATCCCTTTGAAGCTCGACACCGTTCGTGAAGACAAGGCCATCGAGAGTCTCACCGCTCGCCTGATCAACTCCTTTGCCGAACTGCACACCGCCGAGGAGGTCGAGGCGGCTGTTCGCACCGCGCGCGAGACGTTCGCCGGTGACAAGGTCCGTGACTATGTGCCGATCCTCGTGGAGCGGATGGCGCGTGCTGAACTGATGCCGGCGCCCGAGGCCACTACCGGAGTTGACGGCACTGATAACCCTGAACTGAGTGAAAAGCAGGTCGTATCTCAGCCCGGCTCCGCTGGTGGGGTGGGTGGGAGCTCTGCTGCGTCCGCTGGTGGGGTGGGTGGGAGCTCTGCGGCGTCCGCTGGCGGGGCAGGTGGGGGCTCGGCGGGGAGTTTGGGTGGGCGGGGTGGGGGGTGGCGGCGGGTGCCTGTGCCTGTGCCGGCTGCTGTGGCTGGGGTGCTCGTGCTGGCGGCTGTTGCGACTGTGCTGGTCGTGCGGAGCGGGTCCGACGTACAGGCCCAGACCGGTGTGACGACGCTGCGTGGTGTCGTCGGGTCGGAGAAGCAGGCGTTCTTCCAGGATGCGGACGTGAAGGCCGCGCTGCGCAAACACGGCTTCGACGTGAGTGTGGACTCCGCCGGGTCGCGCGAGATTGCCACGTCGGTCGACCTCGGCAAGTACGACTTCGCGTTCCCGTCCAGCACCACCGCCGCCGACAAGGTCCTGAACCGCCCGCAGGTGACCGGCAAGAAGTACGCCGTGTTCTCCTCACCACTGGCGATCGCGACCTTCCAGCCGATCGTCGACCTGCTCTCCGCGACCGGGATCGCCAAGCAGGTCAACGGCGTCTGGTACTTCAACATCCGCAAGTACGTCGACCTCGCGAAGGCCGGCTGGCGCTGGACCAACATCCGCGGCAACACGACGTACCCGGTGAACAAGCGGATCCTGATCACCACCACCGACCCGCGCACCTCGAACTCGGCGGCGATGTTCCTGTCGATCGTCACCTACGTTGCCAACCACAACAGTGTGGTGCAGAGCGCGGCCGACGAGAAGAAGGTGCTCCCGCTGGTCGCACCGCTGTTCGTCAACCAGGGGTACACCGACAACTCCAGCGAGGGCCCGTTCGACGACTACCTGTCGCTCGGCATGGGCAAGTCACCGATGGTGAACATCTACGAGGCCCAGTTCGTCGACGCCGCCGTTCGGCACAAGCTCAAGCCGGACATGGTCCTGATGTACCCGTCGCCGACGATCCAGTCCGAGCACACCCTGGTCTCGCTGAACGGCAACGGCGACAAGCTCGGCCAGCTGCTCTCGACGGACCCGGAGCTGCAGCGGCTCGCCGCCCGGCACGGCTTCCGGACCCAGGACGACCGGCTGTTCACGAACACGGTGAACCAGCGCAAGGTCCCGGTCGCCACCACCATCCTGGACGTCGCCAACCCGCCGACGTACGACACCCTGGAGCGGCTCCTGGACGCGGTCTCCAAGTCGTACCGCTGAAACGTGTGAGAAACGCCCTGTCTCCCTGATCGGCCGGTTGACCCTAGACTCGGGCCAGCCGAAGGGAGCAGTTCGTGTCCGACAGCAAGCAGATCACCAAGGTGCTGGTCGCCAACCGGGGCGAGATTGCCGTCCGGGTCGTCCGGGCCGCCGCCGATGCGGGCCTGGGCAGCGTGGCCGTGTACGCCGACCAGGACCGGGACGCGCTGTTCGTCCGGCTCGCCGACGAGGCGTACGCGCTGGGCGGGTCGGCTCCGGCCGACACCTACCTGAACATCTCGAAGATCCTGGACGCCGCGGCCCGGTCCGGCGCGGACGCCGTGCACCCGGGCTACGGGTTCCTGGCGGAGAACGCCGAGTTCGCGCAAGCGGTGCTCGACGCGGGGCTGATCTGGATCGGGCCACCGCCGTCCGCGATCGACTCGCTCGGTGACAAGGTCAAGGCCCGGCACATCGCGGAGAAGGTCGGCGCGCCGCAGGTTCCCGGTACGCCGGACCCGGTCGCCGACGCCTCCGAGGTGGTGGCCTTCGCCCAGGAGTTCGGCCTGCCGATCGCGATCAAGGCGGCGTACGGCGGTGGTGGGCGCGGGATGAAGGTCGCGCGGACGCTCGAGGAGATCCCGGAGCTGTTCGAGTCCGCGACGCGCGAGGCCGTGAGCGCGTTCGGGCGCGGCGAGTGTTTCGTGGAGCGGTACCTGGACAAGCCGCGGCACGTCGAGACGCAGTGCCTGGCCGATGCCCATGGCAACGTCGTCGTGGTGTCGACGCGGGACTGCTCGCTGCAGCGCCGGTACCAGAAGCTGGTCGAGGAGGCGCCGGCGCCGTTCCTGTCGGACGAGCAGCTCTCGATCTTGTACACGTCGTCCAAGAAGATCCTGCGCGAGGCCGGGTACGTCGGCGCCGGGACCTGCGAGTTCCTGGTCGGGCAGGACGGGATGATCTCGTTCCTCGAGGTGAACACGCGGCTGCAGGTCGAGCACCCGGTGTCCGAGGAGGTCACCGGGCTGGACCTGGTCCGGGAGATGTTTCGGATCGCCAATGGTGAAGAGCTCGGGTACGACGATCCGGTCGTCTCGGGGCACTCGATCGAGTTCCGGATCAACGCGGAGGACGGTGGGCGCGGGTTCTTGCCGGCCCCGGGGACGTTGCTGAAGTGGCATGCGCCGTCGGGTCCCGGCGTACGGCTGGACGGTGGGTACGACCAGGGCGAGACGGTGCCGGGGGCGTTTGACTCGCTGGTCGCCAAGCTGATCGTGACCGGGCGGGACCGGACGCAGGCGCTGGAGCGGTCGCGGCGGGCGCTGCGGGAGTTCGTGGTGGAGGGGATGCCGACCGTGATCCCGTTCCACGCGGCGGTCGTGTCGGATCCGGCGTTCGTGGGGACCGGCGGGTTCGCGGTGCACACGCGGTGGATCGAGACCGAGTACGACAACCAGCTCACGCCGTACGACGGTCCCACTGCCGAGGCTCCGGCTGAGACCGAGCGCTCCGCGGTGACGGTCGAGGTCGGCGGGAAGCGGCTCGAGGTGGTGCTGCCGGCCGAGCTCGGGTCGGTCGCTGCTGCTCCGAACGGCGGCTCGGCCGGTGGAAAGAAGAAACCGTCGCGGCGGGCCGGTGGGTCGAAGGGATCGGCCGCGTCCGGTGACTCGCTGACCTCGCCGATGCAGGGGACGATCGTGAAGCTCGCGGTCGAGGAAGGCGCGACGGTGGCCGAAGGCGACCTGATCGTCGTGCTCGAGGCGATGAAGATGGAGCAGCCGCTCAACGCCCACAAGTCCGGCACCGTGACCGGCCTCTCGGCCGAGGTCGGCGCAACCGTGTCCGCGGGAGCGGTGATCTGCGAGATCAAGTGACTCGCCGGGGTGCCGCGGACCGCGGCACCCCGGTTCGGCCTAGTAGCTAAAAAAGCCTGCGACCTGATAGCCCCCGCTGCCTGCCTTCGGCTGCAGCAGCATCAGGAAGCAGGTCCCCTTCGGTACGTCGACCGCGAGCGTCTGGGCCGGCGCCTTCCTGGTGAAGTCCTTCACGTCCCCCAGGTCCTCACCGCTCTCGCAGTCCTCGATCAGCACCTGCGTAGCCTTCGGGAGCGTCGTCAGCTTGAGCTTCACGTCACCGCCCGTGGATACGTATGCACCGCCAGTGCTCCAGGTCTTGCCAGTCAGCAGGTGGGTGTAGGGCTGGGTCACCTGCGCCGACGTCGTGGCGTGCGCCACCGCGGGTGCCGACACCAGCGCGATCACCGCGAGTCCGGCCGCTGCTCCGATTCTCATCTTGTCTCCTTGCATACTCGGTATATAGATACCAAGTATGCATACGAGCGGGGTCAGTAACGAGTGCGCCCGTTCAAACGGCTGAACCGCGACAGGCGTCAACCTCGCCGCGTACCGTGGGAATCCCCCAACGTGCGGCGTCATCCCCCCAGACCCGCACGGGACAGGTGCCCTGCTCTGGTGATCAGGGCACTCTGTTCGCTCTTCTACCAGGTGAGCGATCGCCGGGCTGCACACGTACCAGATCGCGGCCGTCGGGGCAGGTGCGCCTGGTACTCCCACGCCCGGTTGGTGGTGAGCGCCTGGCACCTCCCAGGCCTGGTTGGTGGTGAGCACGTGGCACCCTCCAGATCCCACCCCACCCACCAGCCCCGGCACCAGCCGTCCACCACTGACACCAGCACCCGGCGCCAACCACAGTCCACACGACCACGAGTCGCGCACCCGCCGGAGGCGGCAACAGAACAGCCGCCGCGCAGCGGTGTCCTCTCCGCGTGCACGTCCCTCCCAAGACACCACACCAGGACCGCACCTCCACCACTCACACCAGCACCCCGCGCCAGCCACGGTCCGCCTGACCACGGCCCGCGCACCCGCCGAGGCGGCAACAGAACAGCCGCCGCGCAGCGGTGTCCCTTCCGCGTGCACCAGGTCCCTCCCAAGACACCAGGCCTGGGCCGCGCCTCCAGCACTCACACCAGCACCCCGCGCCAGCCACAGTCCGCCTGACCACTGCCCGCGCACCCGCCGGAGGCGGTAAGAGAACAGCCGCCGCGTAGCGGGGGTTCTTTCGTGGGGGGTGTCCTTTCGGACTCGGTGGGGGGATTAACAGACAGTTCTCAGGTTTTCGCTGTAGGTTCCCTGCAGACATTCCGGTGAGGAGGGTTACTGCATGTCCAAGAAGACCCATCAGCAGCAGCTGGCGGCGCGGAAGGCGAAGCGGCAGGCCGAGCGGGACGCTGAGCGGCGACGGCAGCGGCGGAATCTGACGATCACGATCACGGCGATCGCCGCGGTGGTTGTGGTGATCGTCGGGGTCTTCGTGGTGTTCGGGGTCGGCGGTGGCAAGAAGGACACGCCCACGGCGGCGGCGCCGACCGAGTTGCCGGCGACCGCGGGGCCGGACAACAAGCCGAAGAGCATCCCGACCGCGCTGGCGGCGCCGCTCAAGCGGCCGACTCCGCTCGCGGCCGAGGTGAACTGCACGTACAAGAAGGGCGCCGAGCCGGCCAGCAAGAAGGTGAACCCGCCGGCGGACGGGAAGACGAAGTCGTCCGGTACATCGAAGGTCAGCCTGAACACGTCGATCGGCGACCTGCAGCTCACGCTCGACAGCTCGATCGCGCCGTGCACGGTGAAGAACTTCCTCAGCCTGGTCGGGCAGAAGTACTACGACAACACGAAGTGTCACCGGCTCACGGTCGGCGAGGGTCTGCAGGTGCTGCAGTGCGGCGACCCGACTGCGAAGGGGTCGGGCGGCCCGGGGTACAGCTTCGCGGACGAGGTCTACCCGACGCTGAAGTACGGCCGCGGCATCCTCGCGATGGCGAACTCGGGGCCGAACACGAACGGGAGCCAGTTCTTCATCGTGTACGGCGACGCGTCGGGTCTGACGCCGCAGTACACGGCGTTCGGGACCGTCGACGCGGCCGGCCTGAAGCTGATCGACAAGGTCGCCGAGGCGGGCGTCACGCCGGAGAACGGGCCGCAGGACGGGAGCCCGAAGATCCCGGTCGAGATCAAGACAGCAACCGCAGCCGCCTGACAAACGAACGACCGCGCCGCCCGCCTCCTGGAGAGACGGGCGGCGCGGTCGTTTAAAGCAAGGTCAGGCGAGGAGGTGGTACTTCGCGTGGGGCCAGGCGAGGAGGGCTTGGATTTGGGTCATGCCGGACTGCTGGAGGAGTTCGACTGTGCCCTCGCGGAACTTGTAGAGGTTGGTGGCCGGGTCGCGCGTCGTGGTCCAGTTGTAGTCGGCGTACGACTGCATGGCCTTGCGGTAGGCGTTGTCAGGCGCTACCGAGTCGAGGATCAGCAGGTTCTTGAACCAGATCGAGTTGAACGCCGCGCCTTGTTTGGCAAGGATTTCGGGCGTGTTGTAGAAGGCCAGCGAGGCGGCCGCGACCGACTTGGCGTCCCGCAGGTACTTCGGGTTGCCGGTGGACTTGAAGAGCAGGACGCCCGCACCGAGCATCACGCCCTGGTTGTAGCTCCACTGGGTCTTCTCGATGTTGCCGGCCAGGTCGATGTGGTCCCAGTACAGGCCGTTCGGTGCCAGCAGGCAGTCCTGCGCCCACGTGTACATCCGCTGCGCCCAGGTCAGGTAAGTGCGGTCCCGCGTCAGCAGATACAGGTGCGCGCCAAGCTCAGCACCCGGGCCGTTGGAGACCGTGTTGCGGTCCTGGCTCCAGGGCGCCTGGGTCCAGTAGACGCCGCCCGCACACGGGTGCGAGGGGTCGGTGTCCCAGCCGTGCACGACCAGCGCGAAGATGTCCTTCGCCCGCGCCAGCGCGGCCTTGTCACCGGTCCGCTGGTACCGCTGGATCAGGTTCAGTCCGATCCACTCGTTGTCGTCGTAGAACTTGTCCCCACCCCCGCCGAGCGGCGGCCGGACGTACGAGTCGTACCCCTTCGGGTCGGTCCCCGCGTTCCAGTAGAACTGGTACGACGCCAATCGCCGGTCTGTCTCCGCGGCAGCGGCCCGCCCCGCGCCCGGCACCCCGGCCAGGTCCTCGGCCGCGATCGCGGCCTGCGAGTACGGCCAGACGTACGAGTACGGGTTGGTCTGCGTGTTCGGGTACTCCTCGGTCAGCAGACCCTGGCCGGCATCGAAGTACTTGTTGATCGCCTCGTACGACGCACGCGCCCGAGCGGCCGCGGTCGGTGCGGCGTCGGCGACGGTCACGTGCAGCGACCCGAGGACAGCGACCGCCAGTGCTCCGGCGGCCACTCGTGTTGATATACCAAGACGAAGGTTCTTTCTGCGCATCGACCTGCTCCTCCTGGGCGGCGGCGGTGGATCCATTGACAGCGATGTCATGGTTCTAACCGCCGCATCGGTACGCCGTCAATGGCTCAGCGCCCAGCCACCTCAGCGGACGCAGTTGGTATATCAAGGGGACGCGCCGCAAAAGAGATCCAGCCCGACCGCAGGTGCAGCCGGATCCGCACCTGATCCGCGGTCAGCACCCGCTGCCCCTTCGACCCGACGGCCTGCACGGTCAGGGCCCGCCCACCCGACGGCCCGACGCCGGTCCGCGTCAGCACCCTGACATACCGGATCGTCCCGACATCGAAGACCGCCTGCATCTCCGCGGCCGTCCGCGTCACGGTCCAGGTCACGTTCGGATTCCCGTTGTTCGGGTACGCATCCCAGCCGTCGGCCTTCATGACCTGATAGGGCACGTCGCCCGCCGCCGTCGCGCCTCCGTTCGACGACGAGAACTCGGCGATGATCGGACTCCCCTTGTACAACCGGATCTGCCCCGCCGTCGCCGCGACCGCGTTGTTCGTCGACGTTTCCTCCGAGTCGTACCCGCCGTACACCTGACAGGACGTCGTGTCACACAGGTCGTACGCCTTCCGCGCGGCCCGGCTCCGGTGGAAGACCGAATAGGTGCGCGCGGCAACGGACTGCGCCTGCAACGCCGCCGGCCGCCAGGTCGACACCGCCTCCCGCGGTACGACGCCGCGCAGGTAGTAGTCGAGCGACGTGACATTCACCGTGTCCAGATGCGTCCCGGACACGTCGATCGCCCGCAGCGTCCCGCGATACCGCCGTACGGCGCCACTCGGCAGGATCAGCCCGGTCACGGTCGGCCCCTCGAACTGCGTCATCCCCGCAAAGGTCTTCCAGAGTGTCCATTTGCGCGTTTTCGCGTCGAATGAACTGATTTTGGTCGCATGATCGCCGTACGGATCGATCGACCACTGGTTCCGGGTCGCTGCCGTAGGCAATGTGTAGACCGTGTTCGTCGTCAGATCCCGGACCCGCAGATGGTTGACCGCACCGACCCGGACGCCGTCCGTGGTGTCCGCGCTGATCCGGACCCGGATGCTCCCGGTGGCCTTGCCGACCGTCGTCCCCGGGTAGTAGAAGTCCAGGATCTGCTTGGCCGTCTTCCCCGCCAGCGCCGCCCCTTGTGCGCCGTACTGCGACATCCCGCGGCCGTGCCCGAACCCGCGCCCGTTGATCGTGGTGTCCGGCGCCACCGCCGTCGCGGTCGGCTCGACCTGCCGCGCCTGCGCGGTCGCGCTCACCACCGCGGACGACAGGACGATGGCCGCGATCGCACGCTTCCTCATGACGCTCTCCCGTAGCTGACACTGACTTGACGAGTACGCCGGTCCCACACCAACCAGCCGCGCTGGAACTTCTGCCGCGACCCGTTCGGCACCCGGTACGACTCGGTGACCGGCAGACCGAGCCGCGCACTCCCGGCACCGAGCTTGCGGAACCGCGTCCGAAAGGCGCCGGCGGTCGAATGCGTGCCGCTGGCAACGGAGTAGAAGACGTCACGAGTGGCGAAGTACGTCGCCCAGCCGGTCCGCGTCCGATGCTCGCCCCAGAACGGCTGGCCGATGGCACGGAACCCGAGCTTGCGCGCGTACTGGTAGATCGGAGTGGTGAAACTCCCGCCCATCAAAGCGTTCACTCGTTGCCGCAGCCAACCGAGTTTGTTGTAGAGCTGCGTCCCCGGGCAGGCCGTGGCTTTCGTATCGCGATGTCCGGACACCGTGTGCAGCTTGCCTCCGTCGAGCGCGATCGTTGCCAACGGCGACCGGTAGTTGGCGTCGAACTTCCAGGCAATCACCCGAGCCGTTGCCTCGAGCATCGATGCCGGCGGCGCAACCTTCTCGAAGTTCCCGAGCAGCGCGACCCCGAGGGAGTTCGAGTTGTACGACGCGGTGTGCGCGCCGAGCACCGGCCACTGCGCACCGCCCGCGCGGCCCTCGAAGATCCGGCCGAAGCGGTCGACGAGGAAGTTGTACCCGAGGTCGCACCAGCCGCGACTCCTCACGTGGTACGCGTACGTCGCCCGCACCATCGCCGGCACCTGCGCCCGGGTGTAGTCGTTGCGGTCGGCAGTATGGTGCACGAACGCGGCCAGAACAGTCGTCGTGTACTTCGGTCGCACGCACTCCACGCCGTTGTGCGCCCGGAGCCGCTCGTCCGCTCCCCACCGCTTCCGGCTGAACATGATCGGCATCGGGTACGGCGCGCGACTCGCCTGCACCCCGACGCCGGACGGCTCGTCCGTGTCGGTGGCGAGAACGCCCGGCTGGATGAGCACAACCTTGGCCCCGGCAACCGTCGTACCGGCGGCGTTCACGGCACTTGCTTGGATGCCGGTCGCATCCCCGACCCATAGCGGCTCGGTCCCGGCCCGCTCAACTCCTTCGGGCGCCGATGGATCGGGCCCGTGCTCGTCCTCGACCTGCAGGGTCTGCCAGTCGCTCCACTGCCCGGCGCGCTCGATCCGAACCTTTGCACTGACCCCGTGCACACTCTCGGGCCAGGTGACGGCGACCATACCGAACGGTTTGGTGTGGGCCGCTGCTACCACCGGCCGATCGAGAGCAATCTCCTGGTAGCCGGTCCCGGGATCAGCCGAGGGAGCGGAGGGGTTGCTGAGGGGAAGGAGCGTGGCGGTCAGTGCTAGTGGCAGGAGGAGCGCGGTCGTGCCCATGGCGGCCTTTCGGCGGGGGTGGGTCATCGCTGGGCGGCGCGGTTCGATTATGCGCTGAGGGTGACCGCTTTCCCTGGATTGCGTCACCCTGCGTGGCGTAGCCGCCTTGCGGGATTCGGTAGGCTCTCCGTAAAGCCCCCGAGAGAGGCCCGGCATGACATTCATCCTGATCATCGCTGTCGTGGTGATCGCGGTTCTGGTGTACCGCTCGTACCGCCGGAACCAGTTGCAGAGCCAGAAGCAGCACGAGATCACCGCGGCCGAGCTGGAAGCGGTCAAGCGCACCGCCGACGAGGACATCACCCGGTTCGGCGAGGAGCTGCAGGACCTCGACCTGGAGATGGTCGGCAAGGACCTCGGCGACGGCGCCCGGCAGGACTACCAGCGTGCGCTGGACTCCTACGAGTCGGCCAAGCAGGCGATCGAGCAGGTCACGCAGGCGGATCAGATCAAGCACGTCATCGAGATCCTCGAGGACGGGCGGTACGCCGCGGCCTGCGTCAAGGCCCGGGTCAACGGGCAGCCGCTGCCGCAGCGCCGGCCGGCCTGCTTCTTCAACCCGCAGCACGGCCCGTCCGTCGAGGACGTGCTGTGGTCGCCGCCGGGCGGTGCGCCGCGCGAGGTGCCGGCCTGCGCGGCCGACGCCGAGCGGGTTCGCGCCGGCGCCGAGCCGGACGTCCGCAAGGTGATGGTCGGCCCGCAGCGCGTTCCGTACTGGGAAGCCGGCCCGGCCTACTCGCCGTACGCGCAGGGCATGTTCGGCGGGTTCGGCGGTGCGCTGACCGGTCTGTTCATCGGTACCGCGCTCGGCGGCATGTTCGCCGGCGGTGGGTACGGCGACTACGCGGCCGGCTACGAGGACGGGATGAACGACGGCGGCGGCGACGGGGGTGACGGCGGCGGCGACGGCGGTGGCGACTACAACCCGTTCGACGGCGGCGGCGACTCGGGCGGCGGCGACAGTGGCGGTTTCGACTTCGGTGGTGGCGATTTCGGCGGCGGAGACTTCGGCGGCGACTTCTAGCCAGACGTAGCTGAGCCCCGGTGACCGATCTGGTCACCGGGGCTCGTGCATCTAACCGCCGTACAGCCGCGGCACCGTGTCCTCGGTCCGCAGGCAGTACACCTTCAGCATGGTTGTCACTCGCCGAAGAGGGGCGGGTTGCCCTCTGCGGTGTTGAGGAAGTAGACGGGGTCGCTGAACGAGCCCGGGACCTTGCCGAGGCCCTTGATCACCGTTGCGGTGCCCTTGGCGTGGCTCACGGCGTAGAGGTAGGCCGACTTGGTGTCCTTGTCGACCGCGAGCAGCAGCGTGCCTTGCGTACCGCACTTCTCCGCGACCAGGAACTCGAAGCCCTGCCAGGTCGACGTGCGGACCTTCGTCACGATCGGCGCCTTGCCGGCCGCGACCGGGATGTGGATCGTGTACAGCTGGCCGCCGAACGTCGTGGCCAGGAACGTGTCGTACGTCGCCGTCTCGCTGATCAGCGCCATCGTCTTGACCGACGCGTAGCCCGACCACCGGGAGACGACCTTGTTCTCGGTCCGGTACAGCACGCCGTCGCCGCGGAGCCGGTACCAGGCGCCCCGGACCGTTCTGCCCCCGTAGAACGAGGACTCGATCGCGCGGTACCCGTTGTACCCGCCGCCCTGGGACTTGACGGTGGAGAACGGCTTGCCCGTCGAGTCGTCGTGGCCGTATTCCCCGGAGTACAGCGTCGAGTTCAGGATGATCTCGCCGTACGTCTGCGTGTTGCCGGAGATGCCCATCGTTTCGGTCCAGGTGGACGCGATCTTCGCGACGCCGGGCGCGAACATCTTCGGCCAGGCCGTCGCCTTCTCGGCGGTGATCGGCGACGTCGCGGTGATCGTCGTACTGGCCTGGTCGCCACCGGCGGTGACGGATCCGGCCCAGAGCGAACAGGCGGCGGTGGTGGCGGTGGTCGCGGACGTGGACGTGCCCGCCGCACCGGCCGGAGCAGCCGCGAGGCCGCCCAGCAGGAGGGCGGACGCGGCCACCGCGACGGCTCGTTTCAGGCTCATAGGAGTGGGTTCCTTTCTGGAAAGGTCGTCGCTCAGCTTGATACGGCCATCACCGGAAAAGTTGTGTCACTCGCCGTTCAGGTACACGTTCGCCTCGGTGTCCCGGAGCTGGACCGGGTCCTTGAACAGGGTCTTCGCCGTGCCGATTCCCTTGATCACGGTCGCGGCACCGTTCGCGTGGCCGACGGCGTACACGTAGCCGACCCCGCTGTCCTTGTCGATCGCGGTCAGCAGCGCGCCGGTGTTGCCGCACTTCTCCAGCACCAGCTTCTCGAAGCCCTGCCAGGTGGAGGTCCGTACCTTCTTGACCACCGCGGCGCCGGAGGCCGGGATGTGGATGGTGTAGAGCGCGCCGCCGTTGGTCGTGGCGAGGAAGGTGTCGTACGTCGCGGTCTGGCTGAGCAGGCCGAGCGTCTTCACCGCGGCGAACCCCGGGTACGTCGAGACCGTCTTCCAGCCGTTGGTCCAGCGGAGAAGTACGCCGTCGTTACGCAGCCCGTACCGCGCGGTACGGGAGCCGACGTTGGACTGCTCGATCGCGGTGAACTTGTCCCAGCCGCTACCGACCCTGGCGAACGAGGTGGTCCCGTTGGTCGTCCCCTCGAGCCGCTTGTAGGTGACCTGGTAGAGCGACGATCCCACGACGGCCAGCGAGTCGACGACAATCCCGCCGGAGCCGAAGCTCGTCCGCCACCGGGTCGAAAGCCTCGGCGTCCCCGGGCTGAACACATGGTCGTCCACGTCGTACCGCCCGTTGGACGCCGAGGCGGGGTTGACGTAGGTGATCGCGTAGTCACCCGCGCTGGTGACCGACCCCACATTCATCCCACACGAGACAGCCGCCACAGCATCCGCCGTCCCACCACTCACAGTCGCCAGCCCACCAACCAGCACAAGCGACGCCACAACACCGGACACTCGTTTCAAATGAAGTTTCTGCACACCCCCTTGATACGACCCACCCCGCCTAAGTTGCAGAAACGTGCACCCCAGTTAACGCGATTGAGACAGTCCCCCCGCACTACCCCGAGGCGGCCGGAGGAGCAGCTCACCGCAGAGGACCTGGCCGGGGACCATCGAGGGCCGGATGCCGCCAGGCGGCCCCACCAACCCGCCGGACTCCCTCGCCGCACCTCCAGCCGACAAGCCCGCCATCGCCGCATGGGTAGCCGCGCGGCCTAGCGGGTTCGCACGGCGCAGCCATGTTTCGCGTGACGCCCGGTGCGGCAGCAGATTTCTCCGGCGTCGAGAGGATTGTGCGTGGCGAGGTGAGTGCCTAACGTCCGACAGACTGAGCCCGCGGATCAGGTTGCCGGCGGCACCGACAATCGCCCGCGTCGCGCTGGGCGGCCATCAACCGCACACCTCTTAAGTCCGTTTGCCAGAGATGAAAGACCATTCAGCCGAAGGAAGAATGGCACCTACTGGTCTCCCTGGAATCTTGGCATTGGACTGCTGAACACTCGGCATCCGTCGCCGCAACCGCGTTGCAGCTGGTAGGCACAGTCACGCCGGCGGACTACCTGCCACGCGCAATCGATCTGGTTTCACCGACAGAGGGCCCGACCTTCCTGCACCTTCGCGCCTGAGCCAACCCTAGGCCAACCAACTATATTCTTTGTCTTTGTTCTTGCTCTTTATCTTTGTTCTTCGTACTTGCTCTTGTCTTTGTTCTTTCCGGTGTTCAGTTGCGGAGGTGTAGGCGGCGGGCGGCTTCGGCTATGGAGCCGGTGATTGAGGGGTAGACGGTGAAGGACTGGGCTACCTGGTCGACGGTGAGGCGGGCGCCTACGGCCAGGGAGATGGGGTGGATGAGTTCGCTGGCGCGGGGCGCCACGACCACGCCGCCGACGATGATGCCGGTGTTGGGGAGGCAGAAGAGTTTGATGAAGCCGTCTCGGTTGCCTTGCATCTTGGCTCTGGCGTTGTCGGAGAGCGGGACCTTGACCGCCAGGGCGGTGCTTTCACCCGCGTCGACCACCGCCTGAGTCAGGCCCACGGTCGCGATCTCGGGCGCTGTGAAGACGTTGGCCGAGACCGTGGACTGGTCCAGCGGGGCTACCGCGTCCCCCAGCGCATGGGCCATGGCAATGCGGCCCTGCATCGCGGCCACCGAGGCCAGCATGAGTACGCCGGTGCAGTCACCGGCCGCGTAGACCCCGCGGGCCGTCGTCCGGGAGACCCGGTCGACCTGCACGAAGCCGCCGTCCGTGAGCGACACGCCCGACTCGACCAAATTCATGTCGTCGGTGTTCGGGAGGGACCCGACGGCCAGGAGGGCATGAGACCCCTCCACCGTCCGCCCGTCCGTCAGCGTCACCACGACGCCGTCACCCTGGCGCCGTACGGACTCCGCGCGCGACTTCCCGAGGACGGTCAGCCCACGCCGCTTGAACACGTCCTCCAGCACCGCCGCCGCGTCCGCGTCCTCCCCGGGCAGCACCCGGTCCCGCGACGACACCAGTACGACGTCGCTCCCGAGCGCCCGGTACGCACTCGCGAACTCCGCACCGGTCACACCCGACCCAACAACAATCAACCGTGAGGGCAGCTCCGAGAGCTCGTACACCTGCTCCCAGGTCAGAATCCGCTCACCGTCCGGCTCGGACCCGCGCAGGATCCGGGGCCTTGCACCGGTGGCGATCAGGATCACATCGGCGTCCAGCCGCTCGTCCCCGACGACCACCGTCTCCGGCCCGTCGAGCCGCCCGCGACCGGCGATCACCCGGACCTTGTCCGACTCGAGCCGCCGCTCGATGCCCTCGCCCTGGGCCGCCGCCAGCGCCTTGACCCGCCGGTTGACCACCGGGAGGTCGACCCGCACGGAGTTCGCCGGGTCGTCATCGCCGTCGTCCAGCCGGACCCCGAGCTCGCCGGCCTCCTCCACCTCGGTCATCACCTCCGCGGTGGCTATCAACGTCTTGCTCGGGACACAGTCGGTGAGCACGGCCGAACCGCCGATCCCGTCGGAATCGACGACCGTCACCTCCGCCCCGAGCTGGGCGGCTGCTGAAGCCGCTTCGTACCCGCCTGGACCGCCACCGATGATCACAACTCGCGCCACGGGAGGTCATTCTTCCGTATCCTCTGATTCCGTGACCCTGTACGCCGCGTTTGCGTCGAATCTGGACCCGAACCTGATGGCCGATCGGTGCCCGTACTCCCCGCTGCGCGGGACCGGCTGGATCACCGGCTGGCGGCTCACCTTCGGCGGCGAGGAGCTCGGCTGGGAGGGTGCGATGGCGACCGTGGTCGAGGACCCGGCCGACCCCGCCAACCAGGTCTTCGTCGCGCTGTACGACATCCACCCGAAGGACGTCGAGCGGCTGGACGAGTGGGAGTGGATCGATCAAGGCGTCTACCGGAAGATCCAGGTCCGGGTGCAGACCCTGGACGGCGAGCAGCTGGCCTGGATGTACGTCCTGAACGCCTACGAGGGCGGCCTGCCCTCCGCCCGCTACCTGGGCATCCTGGCCGAGGCCGCCGAGGCCGCCGGCGCCCCCGACGACTACGTGGCGGACATCCGGTCCCGCCCCTGCCAGTCGTCGGGTCATTAGAGTGCCCCTGTGACCGACGACGATCTCAAGGCCGCCGCCGAGGCCTGGCTGAGCGGCGACCCCGACCCCGACACGCGCGCCGAGCTCCGGCAGCTCCTCGCCGACGGGGACACCACAGAGCTGGCGGACCGCTTCGACGGCACCCTCGAGTTCGGTACGGCGGGACTCCGCGGCGCCGTCGCCGCCGGCCCGAACCGGATGAACCGCGTCGTCGTGATCCGCGCCGCCGCCGGCCTCGCGGCGTACCTGAAGGCCAAAGGGCTCACCGACGGCCCGGTCCTGATCGGGTACGACGCCCGTCACAAGTCCGACGTCTTCGCCCAGGACACCGCCGCCGTGATGCGCGGCGCCGGGCTCGACGCCGTCCTGATCGACCGCCCGACTCCCACCCCGGTGATCGCCTTCGGCATCAACCACCTGCGCGCCGTGGCCGGGGTGGTCGTGACCGCGTCGCACAACCCGCCGCAGGACAACGGCTACAAGGTCTACCTGGGCGACGGCTCGCAGATCGTCCCACCGGCAGACGCCGAGATCGCCGCCGCCATCGCCGCGATCGGCCCGCTCGCCGAACTACCCCGCGGCGAAGACTGGCAGACCACCGGTGACGACCTGCTCGACGCGTACCTGGACCGCATTGCGCAGCTCGTCCCGGCTGACGCCCCGCGGGACCTCAACGTCGCCTACACCCCGTTGCACGGCGTCGGCCGCACCCTGGCCGAGGCTGCGGTGGCGCGGGCCGGGTTCGCCGTACCGCAGGTCGTCGCGGCGCAGGCCGACCCGGACCCCGATTTCCCGACCGTGTCGTTCCCGAACCCGGAGGAGCCCGGCGCGATCGACCTCGCGCTGGACCTGGCCCGCGAGATCGACGCGGACATCGCGGTGGCCAACGACCCCGACGCGGACCGCTGCGCGGTGGCCATCCCGACCGCAGACGGCGGGTGGCGGATGCTGCGCGGCGACGAGCTCGGCAGCCTGCTCGGCGAGTTCCTGCTCCAGAACGCGGACGGCGTCGCGGCGTGCTCGATCGTCTCGTCGTCCCTGCTCGGCAAGATCGCCCAGGCGCACGGCGTCCGGTACGTCGAGACGCTGACCGGCTTCAAGTGGATCGGCCGGGTGCCGGACCTGGTCTTCGGCTACGAGGAAGCTCTCGGGTACTGCGTCGATCCGGCCGCCGTCAAGGACAAGGACGGGGTCTCGACGCTGGTCCGGGTGTTGCAGCTGGCGGCCGGGGCGAAGGCCGCGGGCCGGACCCTGCAGGATCTGCTGGACGATCTGGCGATCAAGTACGGCCTGCACGCGACCGACCAGCTCTCGGTCCGCGTGGAGGATCTTTCGCTGATCGCGCAGGCGATGGAGCGGCTGCGCGGTACGCCGCTCGAATCGTTGGGCGACCATACGGTCGAGCGCATCGACGACCTGAGTGAGGGATCGGAAACGCTGCCGCCCACCGACGGCCTGCGGTACACGCTGTCCGACGGGGCCCGGGTCGTGGTCCGGCCGTCCGGCACCGAACCGAAGCTGAAGTGCTACCTGGAGGTCGTCGTGCCGGTGTCCGGCGGCGACGTCTCCGCAGCGAGAAGCCGGGCAGTGAACGACCTGTCCGGCATCAAGCAAGCACTGTCAACGGCACTGGGGATCTGAGGGAGCACCTGGCGGGCAACTCCCCAGAGCTCCCGGTGTCAGCGCGCCGCGGCGGCGGCTTCGGCCGCTTCGGCCCGAGCCGACGCCTGCAGCGAGGAGTGCAGGATGCGGAGCGTGCTGGTCGACTGCATCAGCGCGTCCCGCTCGTCCGGGTTCCGGTTCGCGAGGGCCGTGATGTCGTTGATGGCACCCTCGATCCGGTGGATCCGGTCGGCGACCGAACCCTCCTGGCTGCTGGCCTGCCGGATCGCGTCGGACGTGACCGTCCAGACGTCCTCCTTGTCGTTGGTCCGCCGGGACATGTCGACCATCTGGCTCAGCGCAGCCAGGTCGTGGTCGATCTGGGTCCGCTCCACCGGAGCGGTGATGCCGGCCGTGGCCTGGCGCAGCCGGGTGACATGTCCGGAGAGCTCCGACCAGGTGCTCCGGCCACTCTTGATCTTGTCCAGCACCTTCGCGTACTCGGTGTTGAACTCGTCGTAGTTCACAGTCCTTGACTCCTGCCGTTCGACGCTCGACTTCAGAACTCTAAGGCGTGCGCACCCGAAACAAGTAACCACACGATCGCAGATCGTGCAGGTGTCTCCAAAACGCAACAGCCGCCCGGTACGGAAACGCGTACCGGGCGGCCGGGTTACGTGGAACTACGCGGCGCGGATCAGGCGACGTACGCCGAGCTCGCGCGGTAGGTGTTGCAGTTGCCCGCGACGGTGTAGGTGTGCTTCGCGTTGAAGCCCATCGTGGACCAGAACGCGTGGTTCTTCGGCGCACCGTGGTCACGGGCGTGACCCGGCTGGTCGCCCATGTGGGTGACCAGGTAGTTGAAGGCGGTCATCAGGCCGCCGCTCATCGGGTAGTACCGCTTGTCGGCACCCAGGTAGGCCGCGCTGAAGCAGGACGCCTGCAGCTCCAGCCGACGGCTCTCCTCGAGCTTCGCGGCGTTGGTGCTGAAGGCATACCGGCGCTGGTACGAGGCGGCCATGATGCCGGTCATGTTCTGGATGTGGTGGCCGTACTCGTGGCCGACCATCTGGCTCAGCCACGCCCGGGCCATCGTGGGGTTCTGCTTCCACTGGGCGATGATCTGCGAAGCCGGGATGTAGATCGTGCCGCCCCGGGCGCTGCAGTACAGGCCGGTCGGGTTCGCCACGGTGCCGCAGTAGGTCGCCACCGAGCTGCTGGTGTGCACGACCAGCTTCGGCTTCACCTTGTACGCGAAGCCGCCGGCCTTCAGCGGGACGGCCCAGGCCGCGTAGAGGCAGGTCCACAGCTTGCTGGCGTAGGCCTGGACGCCGGCCGCGGTACGCAGCGAGACGTTGACCTCGCGGCACTTCGACGGCGTGATCGGCGGCGACTTGTAGATCCGGTTGTACTGGACGACGTTCGTCGCCGACGACTTGGTCGTCAGCCCGGTACCGGGCGGCGGGGCCTCCGCCGGCAGCGTGATGGCTGCCACTGTCGGCTGCTGCAGCGCCGGGATGACCGGGTCGGCCGTGCCGACTGTGCCGGCCGCGGACGCATTCGGCAACGCGGAACCTGCCAGGAACGCCGCGGCAGCGACGCCGGCGAACCCACGCAGGGCAGTACGGGAGAGGTTGACCATGAGCTCCACTCTCGAAAATAAGGGACTGTCAGAGCCATCCTGGAGCGAACAGGGGTTCATCCCGGGGTGGACATGGGCTCGGACGCAGCGATTCACGCCACAGTTCCGTCAGCCGGACACTTTCGTGCCCAGGAACCGTAGCTGATCCGGCAGCATTCGCCGCCAGTACCCCGCGGTGTGCGCACCGGCCTGCTGCCCGCCGGCGGCGTTCAGCTCGGCGCGCAGCTCGCGCGCGGCCGCCGCGAACGGGTCGTCCCGGCCACAATCGATGCGCACGGCAACATCCCGGAAACCGCTCGGCCGGCCGAACACCTGGCTGTTCGCGAAGTCCTCGGCGTCGTCGAAGGCTCCCGGCGCGGCCTCGGCGTACTCCCGGTACAGGGCCGGGCTGAGTGCGCCGACGGCCACGGCCTGCGAGGACGGCCGCACCCGGCGCTGCCAGTAGTGCAAGGCCACCCACAGCAGCGCGCCGTACCCGCCCATCGACCAGCCGAGGACGCCGAACCGCTCGATCTGCAGGCCGCGGGATGCCAACAGCGGCAGGAATTCCTGGTCGAGCATGAACCCTGGGTCGTCACCGCTCGCCCTCCGGTGCCAGTACGTGTCCCGGCCACCGTCCACGGTCGCCACCGCGAACGGCGGCGTACCGGCCCGGACGGTAGCGGTCAGGTAGCGGTCGATGCCGAGGTCATTGACAGCAGACGTGTGGTCACCGCCACGCCCGTGCAGGACGAGTACGACGGGCAGCTCGGCCGTCGGACCGTATCCGTCCGGGTAGATGACGCTGTAGCCGACCGTGGTCCGCCGGCCGAACGAGTCGAAGGTCCCGGACACGACAGGACCAGCCGGCACCGCAGGTACGACGCCATCCGGCCCAGTCAGCCCCAGTACGTCGTGCACCTTGGCCCGCCCGGGGACGACGCCCGTCTCCAGAGCGGCGACCGCAGCGACGCCAGCCACGGCCGCAGCGGCCCCTGTGCGCATCAGTGCGCGCCGGGACAGCACTGGGCTCAGCGGAGCACCGCTGCCACGATCGCGATGGCTGCGAGCACTCCGAGCAGGGTCAGCTCCGGGCGGGCCCACTCGCTGACCACCTCACCGGTGGACTTGTCGCCGTACTGCTCCATCTGGTTCTCGATCCGGTTGACGACGAAGTCGGCCTTGGAGATCGAGCTGTCCGCGGCCAGCTTGCGGCCGCCGACCCGCTGCTTGCGCAGGTCCCGCATCACCAGCTGGACGCCGGGTGCCCGGAAGCGGTCGTCGGCCGTGTGCACCCGGAGGATGTCGGTCACGTCGACGCCGGTCACCTTCGACCACGGGATCAGGTGGTCGCGCAGGTGGTTACGTAGCAGCAGGTGCTCGGGGCTGAGCGTGACCGACGGCCGCATCAGGCCGGCGTACGCGAGCACCATGAAGATGCCGACCACACTGCCGACGAGCACACCGGTGGCGGTCCGCCACTCCAGCACCACGTCGACCAGGCCCAGCGCACCGATCACCAGGACGATGGCCCCGGTGATCCGGTTGGACGCTGAGATGTACTGCTCGCTCTCGGGCGACTTCGACTTCACCCCGACAACGTAACCAACCGGTGGTACTACCACTAGCAGCAGTGACCGAAGCGTCACCTGCTCGTTCCGCACTAGACTGCGCAGGTGACCACTCTCGACAGCGGCGTCGACACCTTGGCCGATGTGACCTCGTCGGAGGACCGGCTGCGCCGGTTCCTGCTCGGGTTGCCGGGCGTCGACCAGGTCGGTGCCGAGGCCCGGGCGGCCACGCTGAGCACCCGGTCGATCAAGACCACCGCCAAGCAGTACGCGCTGGACCTTGCGATCCAGATGATCGACCTGACCACGCTCGAGGGCCAGGACACCCCGGGCAAGGTGCGGGCCCTGTGCGCGAAGGCGAAACGGCCGGACCCGGCCGATCCGACCGCGCCGCAGGTGGCCGCGGTCTGCGTCTACCCAGACCTGGTCGGCACCGCGAAACGCGAGCTGAAGGGCTCCGGGATCAATGTCGCGAGCGTCGCGACCGCCTTCCCCAGCGGGCGTTCCAGCCTCGCGATCAAGATCCAGGACACCAAGAACGCGGTCGCCGACGGCGCCGACGAGGTGGACATGGTGATCGACCGCGGCGCGTTCCTGTCCGGCCGCTACGGCCTGGTCTTCGACGAGATTGCCGCGATCCGCGAGGCCGCCGGCGACGCGCACCTGAAGGTGATCCTGGAGACCGGCGAGCTGGTCACTTACGACAACGTCCGCCGGGCGTCCTGGCTGGCGATGCTGGCCGGCGCGGACTTCATCAAGACCTCCACCGGCAAGGTGTCCCCCGCGGCCACGCTGCCGGTGACGCTGGTGATGCTGGAGGCGGTCCGCGACTACCATGAGGCCACCGGGCTGCACATCGGCGTCAAGCCGGCCGGCGGCATCCGGACCGCGAAGGACGCGATCAAGTACCTCGTCACCGTCAACGAGACCGCCGGACCGGACTGGCTGGACCCGGAGCTGTTCCGCTTCGGCGCCTCCAGCCTGCTGAACGACCTGCTGATGCAACGCACCAAGCTGGCCACCGGGCACTACCCGGGCCCCGACTACTTCACCTTGGACTGACAGGCATGAGCAGATTCGAGTACGCACCGGCCCCCGAGTCGCGGGCCATCGTCGACATCAAGTCGTCGTACGGCCTGTTCATCAACGGCCAGTTCACCGACGCGACCGATGGCAAGCCGTTCAAGACCGTCAGCCCGGCCTCGGAGGAGGTGCTGGCCGAGGTCAGCGAGGCGGGTCCGGCGGACGTCGACAAGGCCGTGCGGGCCGCCCGGAAGGCCTACGAGAAGGTCTGGGGCCCGATGAGCGGCCGCGACCGGGCGAAGTACCTGTTCCGGATCGCGCGGCTGATCCAGGAGCGCGCCCGCGAGCTGGCCGTGCTGGAGTCGCTCGACAACGGGAAGCCGATCCGCGAGTCCCGCGACGTCGACATCCCGCTGGTGGCCGCGCACTTCTTCTACTACGCGGGCTGGGCCGACAAGCTCGAGCACGCCGGAGTCGGTGCCGACCCGCAACCGTGGGGTGTCGCCGGCCAGGTGATCCCGTGGAACTTCCCGATGCTGATGCTGGCCTGGAAGATCGCCCCGGCGCTCGCCGCGGGCAACACCGTCGTGCTCAAGCCGGCCGAGACCACCCCGCTGACCGCGCTGGCGTTCGCGGAGATCTGCCAGCAGGCCGACCTGCCGCCGGGCGTGGTGAACATCGTCACCGGCGCCGGCCGGACCGGTCAGGCCCTGGTCGAGCACCCGGACGTCGACAAGGTCGCCTTCACCGGGTCGACCGCGGTCGGCCGCGCGATCGCCAAGTCGGTCGCCGGGACGCACAAGGCGGTCACACTCGAGCTCGGCGGCAAGGCGGCGAACATCGTCTTCGAGGACGCGCCGATCGACCAGACCATCGAGGGCATCGTCAACGGCATCTTCTTCAACCAGGGCCACGTCTGCTGCGCCGGCTCCCGGCTCCTGGTCCAGGAGAGCGTGTACGACGAGGTCCTGTCCCGGCTGAAGCGCCGGATGGGCACGCTCCGGGTCGGCGACCCGCTGGACAAGAACACCGACATCGGCGCGATCAACTCGTCGGCCCAGCTGGCGAAGATCCGCGAGCTGTCGCAGGTCGGCGAGGACGAGGGCGCCGAGCGCTGGTCGCCGGAGTGCGAGCTGCCGCCGCAGGGCTACTGGTTCCCGCCGACCGTCTTCACCGGCGTCTCCCAGGCGCACCGGATCGCCCGCGAGGAGATCTTCGGCCCGGTGCTGTCCGTGCTGACCTTCCGGACCCCGGCCGAGGCGGTCGAGAAGGCGAACAACACCCCGTTCGGCCTGTCCGCGGGGATCTGGACCGAGAAGGGCTCCCGGATCCTCTGGATGGCGAACCAGCTGCGCGCCGGCGTGGTCTGGGCGAACACGTTCAACCGCTTCGACCCGACCTCGCCGTTCGGCGGCTACAAGGAGTCGGGCTACGGCCGCGAGGGCGGCCGCCACGGCTTGGAGGCCTACCTTGCCCACTGAGACCCAGCGGCTTGAGGTGCGCAAGACCTACAAGCTCTACATCGGCGGCGCCTTCCCCCGCAGCGAGTCCGGCCGTTCGTACGTCGTGAACAATGCCAAGGGCAAGTTTCTCGCGAACGCGTCGCAGGCCTCCCGCAAGGACGCCCGGGACGCGGTGGTCGCGGCCCGCAAGGCGTTCGGCGGCTGGCACGCGCGGACGGCGTACAACCGCGGCCAGGTGCTGTACCGGATCGCCGAGGTGATGGAGGGCCGGCACCAGCAGTTCAGCGCCGAGGTGGCCGCTGGT
Source organism: Kribbella sp. NPDC026611 (assembly GCF_040638345.1). NCBI lineage: Bacteria > Bacillati > Actinomycetota > Actinomycetes > Propionibacteriales > Kribbellaceae > Kribbella > Kribbella sp. NPDC026611. The sequence goes on along the minus strand of NZ_JBEZYC010000008.1, from coordinate 126,602 downwards.
GAAGGGCTGTCGATCTCGAAGGCCCGGGCGGTCGTGGACGAATCGATCGACCGCTGGGTCTGGTACGCCGGCTGGGCCGACAAGCTCGCCCAGGTGGTCGGCTCCAGCAACCCGGTGGCCGGCCCGTACTTCGACTTCTCGTTGCCCGAGGCAACCGGCGTGGTCGCGGTCCTCGCGCCGCAGGACTCCAGTCTGCTCGGGCTGACCAGCGTGATCGCCCCGGCGATCGTGTCCGGCAACACGGTCGTCGTCGTCTCGTCGTTCGAACGCCCGCTGCCGGCCGTGACGCTCGGCGAGGTGATGGCGACCTCCGACGTACCGGGTGGGGTGGTCAACATCCTCACCGGGTCCGCGTCCGAGGTCGGGCCGTGGCTGGCCTCGCACATGGACGTGAACGCGATCGACCTGTGCGGCATCGAGGACCCGGAGGAGGCCGCCACGCTGGAGATCGCCGCCGCCGACAACCTCAAGCGGGTACGCCGTCCCGCCGCGGAAGACTGGTCCGCGGACCAGGGCCTGTCGCGGCTCACGCAGTACCTCGAGCTGAAGACCGTGTGGCACCCGATCGGAGTCTGAGTTGCTGAAGTCAGGTGACCGGGTGGCGATCGTGTCGCCGTCCGGTGGACTGCCCGAGCTGTTTCCGGCGCCCTACGAGCTCGGTCTGGAGCGGTTGCGCTCCTGGGAGCTGGATCCGGTCGAGTACCCGACGACCCGCAAGCTTCGGTCGACCCCGCAGGAGCGGGCCGCCGACCTGCACGCGGCCTGGTCGGACCCGTCCGTCAAGGCCGTGATCGCGTCGATCGGTGGGTCGGACCAGATCACCGTGCTCAAGCACCTCGACCCGGCCGTGTTCCGCGCGGACCCGAAGCCGTTCTTCGGGTTCAGCGACAACACGAACCTGCTGAACTTCCTGCACACGCTGGGCCTACCGGCCTTCCACGGCGGCAGCGTGATGGGTCAGTTCGGCCGCGGCGGCGCGATGCACCCGGACACCGAGCGGTCGTTGCGCGCGGCGCTGTTCACCGGCGGCGAGTTCGAACTGACCCCGGCGAAGGGCTGGACGGATCGCGACCGCGACTGGTCCGACCCGACCAACCTGGAGACCGAGCCGGAGCTCTTCCCCGGCACCGGCTGGACCTGGCGGGGCACGGCGACCGTGAGCGGCAGGCTCTGGGGCGGTTGCCTCGAGATCCTCGACTGGCAGCTCGCCGCGAACCGCTGGATGCTGCCGACCGAGTCGTACGGCGGGGTGCTGTTCGCCGAGACCAGCGAGGAGATGCCCACGTCGGACCAGGTGTACCGGATGCTCCGCAACCTCGGCGAACGCGGTCTGCTCGAGCGGTTCGACGCCGTGCTCTGGGGTCGCCCGAAGTCCTGGTCGCTCGGCCAGAAGCTCGTGCCGGAGGAGTCGGCCGAGTACGTCTTCGCTCAGTACCTCGCGGTCGATCGGGCGCTCGCGGAGTACAACCCGAGCGCGGTCGTCGTGAAGGGCCTGGACATCGGCCACACCGACCCGCAGCAGGTCCTGCCGTACGGCGGCCAGGTCCGGATCGACCCGACCGCCGAATCCATCACCGTCGGCTACTGAACGCGCGTCTGGGTCAGGGCCGGGTTCGGGTCCGGGTAGCAGGCGACCGGTGCCTTGATCGTGACGAACTTCCACTTGATCTTGGACTGCAGGGTCAGCCCGGGGTTGTCGAAACTCGTGCCGGCGAGCCTGGTCTGGATCGTGGTGCCGCGGCGGCCGGACTTGAGGCGGACCGAGAGCGTCGGCAGTCGGTAGCTCGCCCCGCCGGCGATCGGACCGGCTACCTGAATGACCGCTGCGTTGCCGTCCAGATGAACGGACGGTGTCGAGTTGAGCCCTGAACCACCCGTCAGAGCGGCACTGACATAGGACGAGTTGGCCGGGATCGGGACACGGAGGGAGAGGTCGCGGACCTCTTGGAGCTTGAAGCCTTTGACGTCGGTGGGGAGCTGGCCGGGCTTGGGGTCGACGGCGATCGTGAAGCGGGTGTTCGGGCGGACCGTGGCCGGGGCCTTGGCGTCGACGCCCTGGCGCAGGGAGAGGGTATGCCGGCCGAACTTGGTGTCGGCGCGGCAGGCATAGGTGGCCACAGGTGCCGGGGTCAGCAAGGCGAAGATCAGGATGAGACTGCTTAGAGTAGTCACTCGACTACTCTAAGCAGTCATCGCCCGAAGAGGAACCAGCCGCCGATGCCCGCGGCGACGAACACGACCGGCAGCGCCAGCAGGAACCACGCCCGCCAGCGACGGCGACGCCGTACCGGTGGATCGGTCGCGACCGTGGCCGGCACGGCATCGTTGGTGATCACGGTTCGCTCGGCCGCGCGCTGCGGCGCCTCCTGCTCCAGCCGGTACGCCTCGGCCTCGAGCCGCTCGGCCAGCGAGTCCGCGCGGTCCCAGCGGTCGTTGACCCGGTAGGCCAGCGCCCGGGCGAAGATGTCGTCGAGCGGACCGACCGAGTCGTGCAGGACCGAGCGCAGGCTCGGCGGGGGCAGGTCCGGGTCGCGATTGAGCACCTCGCCGATAGACGTCACGGTGTACGGCGGGTGCCCGGTCATCAGCGCGTACGTCACCGCACCGACCGCGTAGATGTCGGCTCGCTCGTCGAACCCGCCGTCACCCCGGCCCTGCTCGGGCGCCATGTACGACGGCGTACCGACGGCCTGGGTCAGCCCGGACGCCTCGGCCGCGCGCTTCGCCAGACCGAGGTCGGCGAGCACGATCCGGTGCGTGCCGCCGCCGGACTCCTCACCGCCCTGGTTGGGCCGCAGCAGCAGGTTGGCCGGCGTGACGTCCCGGTGGACGACACCCTCGCCGTGCAGCGCGGCCACGGCCCGGGCCAGGTCCGCGCCCCACCAGAGCGCGTCGACCACGTCCAGCGGGCCCTGACGCAGCATGTCGCCCAGCGTGCCGCCGCCGACGTAGTCCATGACGAAGTACGGCCGGCCGTCATCGAGCTTGCCCAGGTCGAAGACCCGGACCACGCGGTCGCTGGCGATCCGGCGCATCAACCGGGCCTCGGACAGGAAGCGTTCCCGTACGTCGGCGCGCGACGCCCAGTTGTCGGCGAGGACCTTGACCGCGACGTCCACGTCGAGGTCGTCGTCGTACCCCCGCCAAACGGTCGCGAACGCGCCCGCGCCGATCTTGTCCTGCAGCCGGTACCGTCCGATGACATCCATCCCGGCTATTGTCGACCACTGTGAGCTCAACCGTGACTGGGGGACGATGAACGAGGACCTGGAAGCACTGGCGGCCCGCGCGGCATCGGGTGACCAGACGGTCCTGCCCCAGCTGCTCGCAGCGATCCGGCCGCAGGTGCAGCGCCGGGTGGCGAAGTTCCTGCCGTACCGCGAGGACGCGGAGGAAGCGGTCCAGGACACGCTGCTCCAGGTGGCGAACAAGGTCCACACGTTCAAGGGCACCGGCAGCTTCGCGGGCTGGGTGACGATCGTGGCCACCAACCAGGCGCGGCAGACCTACCGGTCGCTGAAGCGCCGGTCGGTCGAGCAGTCCGCGGAGGTCCTGCCGGAGTCGGTCGACCCGCGGACGACCTCGGTGATCGCCGGTTCCCGCCTCGACCTGCTGGAGGCGCTCGAGTTCCTCGAGTCCAGCCACCCACAGCTGGTCCAGCCGCTGGTGCTGCGCGACCTGGGCGCGATGTCGTACGCCGAGATCGCCGACGAGCTCGCCGTACCGCTGGGGACCGTCAAGGCCCGCATCCACCAGGCCCGCAAGGCCGTCGCCGAACGCCTCACGGTCCGCTAAGTCTTAGCCGTAGACCCGACGCACCTCAACTGCCCGGCGGAGTTCGTCGAGCGTGTTGGTGGTGGCGCGGCGGATCCCGGACTCCACGCTCTCGTCGGCGATCAGCGCCTCGGCCGGAGCGATCAGGCCGGGGTCGATCGCGTACCGCGGGGCGATCCGGCTCACGGTGAGGCCGAGGACCATGCCGGAGCGGATCTTGCCGGTACCGGCGATGTCGGTGAAGAAGCGCTGGACGTACGGCGCGTTGACGGCGGCCTGCGCCGGGTGCCAGAAGCCCTCGGCCGCGCCGAGCAGCTCCTTCACACCGAGCGTCGGGTCGGTCATGATCCGGGTCCAGGTCGCTTCCTTGGCCTCCGGGAGGGCGGCACGGCAGCGGGCGGCCTGAATCACGCCTTCGGTCGACTTGTCGCGAGCGAGCTCGGCGTCGATCTCGGTCCCGCCGTACGCGCCGAGCCGGACGAGTCGGAGGACGATCGACCAGCGGAGGTCCTGGTCGATGTGCAGGCCCTCTGGTCCGCCGTTGTCGAGCCACCCGGTCAACAGGTCGGCGTCGTTCGTGGTGGCTACGAATGCCCTGCCGGTGATCAGCTGAAGGCTGCTGCCCGGGACGGTGGTGGAGAGCTTGTTGTCGAGGGCATCTGCGACTCGCGGGCGGTACTGGTCGTAGTCGAGGTAGCGGCCGAGGAGGCGGTCCTCGACCCAGGTGACCAGCGAGCCGACCGCGACGTCGCTGTCCTCGGCGGGCAGCGCCGCGACGAAGATCTCCAGCGCCTGGCGCGGATCGAGCTCCGCATCGGCCACCGAGTCCCGGATCGAGTTCCACACCACCGCACGGGTGGTGCTGTCGGCAATCCTCGGCAGCACCGTCGGGAGGTTGGCCAGACTCCTCTCGTCCAACCGAACCTTCACCCAACTGTCATCCCCCGCATCCGGCACCACCACCACGGAACCCGCACCCGAGGCGGCGCCCGTGCTCGCTCCCGCACGCCCGCCGGCACCGGCACCGGCATCCGCACCCGAGGCATCGTTGCCTCCAGCAAGGTCTGTTGAGTCCTGGGCCACCACCACGTCCACCAAGGTTGGTGATCCGTCCTCCGCATACCAGCCAACACTCAACTTGTGCAGCCGCCGCGAAGCATCCGGACTCTTCCGACGCAACACAGACCCCTCGACCGAGATCGTGTCCACCCCGGCAGTCCGCAACCATTGGTCCGACCAAGCACCCAGATCCCGCGCACCAGCCTCGGTGAGCTTCGCCAGGAACTCACCCAGATCCGCATTCCCGTACTCATGCGCCTCCAGATGCGCATTCACTCCCCGCAGGAACACCTCATCCCCGAGGTACTTCGCGAGCTGCTTCAGAACCGCGGCGCCCTTCGCGTACGAGATCCCGTCGAAGTCGTCCAGCGACTGCCGCGCATCCTTCAAACTGTCCGGAGCAACTGGATGCGTCGAGCTGCTCTGATCCGTCTGCAGCCCCCACCACTTCCGCACGAACGCGAAGTCCGTCCAGTTGCCGTCGTAGCTCGTCGCGTCCTCGGCCACCCGGTGCGCCATGTACTCGGCGAACGACTCGTTCAGCCACATGTCGTTCCACCACTTCATCGTGACCAGGTCGCCGAACCACATGTGCGCCATCTCGTGCACCAGCACCCGCGACCGGGTACTGCGATCGGCCTCGGTCGCCTGCTCGCGGAACAGGAAGTCGTCGGAGATCGTGACGCAGCCCGGGTTCTCCATCGCGCCGAGGTTGAAGTCGGGGAGGAACACCTGCCAGTACTCGCCGAACGGGTACCGGCGGCTGAACATCCGGTGGTACTCGTCGAAGGCCTCGCGCGTCGTGCGGAACAGGTCCTCGGCGTCGCGTTCGAGCGGCTCCTTCAGCGCCTGCCGGCAGGCGAGGCCGAGCGGGATCCCGTCGTGCTCGCTCCGCAGCTGGTGGAACGGACCGGCCACGATCGTGACGAAGTACGTCGAGAGCGGCTTGGTCTCCGCGAGCGTCCACTCCCCCGGCGCCGTCCGGGTGGCCGCGCCGTTGCCCATGACAACCCAGTCCTCGGGGCACCTGACGGTGACGGAGTACGGCGCCTTGAGGTCGGGCTGGTCGAAGCACGGGAAGTACCGCGGCGCCGACTCCAGCGACGACATGCCGTACGTGTAGACGCGCCCGTCGGCGGCATCGACGGACCGCTGCAGCCCCTCACCGTCGGCGGAGTACCTCATCTCGGCGCTGACGACGAGCTCGTTGTCGGACTGCAGGTTCTCGAGCGGGAACCGCCCGCCGTCCAACGCGGCGACGTCCAGCTGCCGGCCGTTGAGCTCGACGCTGATTAGCCGCTCGGGCTTCACGTCCACCCACGTGCTGTCCGCCTCCGCTCCGAAGCGAATCCGGCTGGTCGTGACGAACGTGCTGCCGGAGCCGGTCAGGTCGAAGTCGACCCGGTACGACCGCACCGCGATCTCCGTCGCCCGTCGCCGGGCCTCGTCCACAGTCAAAGCGCGCATGGGCCGCACGCTATCCCGGCGAGAGGGCTTAGGTGGTGAGCTTGGTCTGGACGAGGGTTGCGACTGCGCGGACCTGGTCGTCTGTCGTCGTGTCGAGGACGGTGGTGATCAGGGCGGCGTCGTCGGGCTCGGCGAGGACGGTGAGCGCGTTCAGCGCACTGACGTGATCGAAGGCGGCCGGGAGCTCGGGGCCGCCCTCGGCCGGTGGGCGGGTCAGGATCTCGCGCGCGACCTCGCGTACGTCGGCCGCCATCGGCTCGAGCGGGTTGCCACCACTCAAGCGGGTGTACGCCGCGGCGACCTGGTACATGTTCAGCGCCCGGCAGACGGTCGGCACGTTCTCGCTGTGCAACAACGCACCGAACGCCTGCAGTGGAATGGCGACCTCGTCCATACCTCGACGCTAGCCGACGGCTCCGAAGAAGCGGAGTACCTTCTGCGCCGCATCGGGACCGGTCATCAGCTCCGCGACCTCGGCCGACATCTCGGCGGTCGCGGCAGTACGAGCGAACATTGCCGGCTCGTACTGTTCCAGCGCGGCGTCCAGGTCGTCCGGATGCGCGGCGATCGCCCGGCCGAGCTCGGCGGCGTCGAGCATGGCCTGGTTGGCACCCTCGCCCACCGACGGCATCAGGTGCGCTGCGTCTCCGAGCAGGGTGACACCTGACCGGCGCGGCCAGGTCATGCCGATCGGCAGGATGTACGCCGGGCGCACGACGAACGGCTCGTCGCAGGCTGCCAGCAAGCGACGGAACTGCGGAGCCCACCCGTCCGGTAGGTCGGTCGCCGTCGCCGAGTCCAGGTCGGGCGGACCCTGGATCGAGATGCTGACGCTGATCGTCCCGTTGCCGTTGCGTTGGCCGCCCAGCAACCGGTCCGGGCCGAACACCCAGAGGTTGCCGCGACCTACCATCGCGGCCAGTTCGGGCTGGGTCCGATCGGCATCATGGATCGCGCTCTGCACGAGGCACTTTCCGGTGTACGTCGGCTCGGCGCTCGTGAGCAGCGGACGGACCCGGGAGTTGGCGCCGTCCGCGCCGACCAAGAGATCGCACGTCGCGGTGCTGCCGTCGGCGAAGTGCAGGACGTATCCGCCGCCCGGCTGTGCTTCCGCGTGCGTGAAGGCACTGCCCCAGCGGACCGTCTGCGCGGGGATCGAGCCCAGCAGGAGGTCTCGCAGGTCGGCACGGTCGATCTCCGGGCGCAACATCGGCGCGTCGTCCGGAGTGTCCTCCTGGAGCAGCAGCGTGCCGGTATGGTCCAGCATGCGCAGGTCCTGGCCTTCGCGACGGGCGGCCGCCAGGAACTCGCGCTCGAGGCCGGCCGCGCGCAGGGCGGCCTGACCCGTCTCGGTGTGCAGGTCGAGCATGCTGCCCTGGCTGCGGGCGTCGCCCGAGGCATCCCGCTCGTACACGACCGGGGCGATGCCGTGGAGGTGCAGGATCCGCGCGAGCGTGAGGCCGCCGGGGCCACCGCCGACGATCGCGATCATCAGGTCCTCTTCCTATCGATACACTGTATTTGTCAATACACTGTATCGGATGAGGCAGTGTATCGGGCGAGGCGGTGTATTGTTCACGCCCGGAGGTATCAGGTGACCGACAGTCCGCTGATCTGGGAGCGGCCCGAGCCGGCCGAGCGCAGTACGCCGAGCCCGCTGAGCCGGGCGCGCATCGTCCGGGCCGCGATCGTCCTGGCCGACTCCGCGGGCCTGGACGCGGTCTCGCTGCGGAAGGTCGCCGGCGCCCTCGACGCCGGCCCGATGCGCCTCTACCGGTACGTCGACACCAAGGACGAGCTCCTCACGCTCATGGTCGACGCCATCGTCGCCGAGATCCCGGCGCCCGCCGGACCGACCTGGGACGCCGTCCTCAGGTCCATAGCGACCGGGCTCCGGGACACCGTTTTGCGGCACCCGTGGTTCGCGGATCTGCTCGGCGGCCGGCCGTACGTCGGTCCGGCGACGCTCGCCCGCGGCGAAGCGGCCTTGAGCGCGCTCCGTGCCACCGGCCTCGACGACCTCGACACGATCACGAGCGCCCTCGCAACGCTGGACGCCTACCTGATCGGCGCGGTCCGCAAGGAGATCGCCGAGCACCGCGCCCAGGAGGAGACCGGTCTCGACCAGCGGCAATGGCAGCACGCGAACGGGCCCTATCTGACCAGGATGTTCGCCACCGGTCGCTACCCGGCGCTCGAGGAATGGGTCCACGACGCCCGCCATCTGAAGGCCGCCGAGGCGTTCGAGCTCGGCCTGGGCTACCTGCTCGCGGGCATAGCGAGCAGCTTGCCGCGCTAGTGTCGCCGGCCGAGTGCTAACCGTTCGCGGCTGCGTGGAGATGGGCCGCGAGCAGGTGGGCGGGCTCGGGGGCGTTCGCGGCGTAGCAGAGCAGGTGGCCACGGGTGGACCAGGAGTCTTGCAGCGGGCAGATGTCCACCGCGGTGCTCGCATCGACGGCCCGGCGCGGGACGATGGCCAGGCCGGCGCCGGCGGTGGCGAGCGTGATCAGAGCGTGCAGGGTCGGCACGACCGTGCGGAGGCGTGGGGCCGGCGAGTGCGGGCCGAGGCGCTCGTCCATCCACTGCGTCAGCGGGGAGTTGCGATCGAGGCCGACCAGTGGGTGCTCGGCGACTTCGGCGTACGCGATCGAGGCTCGGCCGGAGAGCGTGCCGCCGGCCTGGCCGATGACGACGAGTGAGTCGTCGGCGAGCCTTTCGGTCCGCAGCGGCGTTGGTTCGTCATCGAGGATCACGCCGAGGTCGGCCTCTCCGGCGGCGAGCAGGCGGACGCTGCGGGTGGTACGACGTTCGCTCACGTTGACGTCGTACTCCGGATGGTCGCGGAGGAACGTGGCGAGCGCGAGCGGCACGAGCTGGTGCATCGCCGACCCACCCGCGACCAGGCGGATCGGGGCCGAATGCGAGACGGCGTACGACGCGACGGCACTGTCCAGCCGCGTCGTCTCGGCGAGCACGTCACGGGCGTGACGGGCCAGCGTGGCGCCCGCGGGGGTGAGCCGAACCCCGCGGCGCTCACGAACAAGGAGCGGGACTCCGGCCTGCGTTTCGAGGGCTCTGACCCGCGCACTGGCCGAAGGCAGACTGAGGTGCACAACCCGCGCACCAGCGGTGATCGACCCCTCTGCCGCGACATTGATGAACAGCCGAAGGTCGTCGAGGTCGTAATGCATACCACAAGCCTACGTCTCAGCCTGAGGCTGACTACGGGTATCGCGCATTGTGCACGCACCCGAGCCGGGCGATCCTCGAGAGGTGCTACTGCTTCTCCTGGCCGGCGTCGCCGCCGGCGCCCTCAACGCCGTCGGGGGCGGCGGAAGCTTCGTAGCACTCACCGCGCTGGTCACAGCCGGCGTACCGCCGGTCACCGCCAACGCAACCACCACCGTCGCCCTCCTGCCCGGAAACGCCACGAGCGCCTGGGTCTACCGCCACGACATCGAGGGCTTCAGGCACCCCTCACCAACCCGCCTGACGCTCGCCTCCATCACCGGCGGCGGCCTGGGCGCAGGCCTGCTCCTGTTGTTGCCCTCAGCATCCTTCAACGCAGCAGTCCCCTGGCTGCTCGCCTTCGCAACCATCATCCTGGCCTTCGGGAAGCGACTCAGTCGGCTGCTCCGGTTCGGCCGGCTGGGCCCGGAGGCGATTCTCACCGGGCAGTTCCTGCTCGCCATCTACGGCGGGTACTTCGGCGGGGCGGTCGGCCTGATGATGCTCGCGTTCTGGACCGCCACCACCACCCTCGACCCCGCCCGGGGCAACCCACTCCGCGTCATTCAGGTTGCCGCGGTCTATCTCACGGCCGCGGTCGTCTTCGTCTTTGCCGCCGACGTGCTCGACCAGCCACTCCATCTGGTCGCCTTGCTCGGTGGCGCGATCATCGGCGGGTACGGCGGTGCGCATCTCGTCCGTCGCCTGCCGTCCAAGGTCCTGCGCGGCCTCGTGCTTGGTACGGCGATTGGGATGACCGTTGTCTTCTTTTTTCGGGACTTTGGATGAATCGGGCGCAGCTGGTTATGGCTTATCAGGCCTGTGAGGTTGCGGACCTGGCTGCTGTCGTGGTTGGCCTGCATGACCCGGTTGAAGCATCGGCGCAGGCGGGTCGGGTGCTAGCGGCTGCGCAGCGGCTCGTGGTGGCTGCGGGTGCGCTGGACGGCGCGTGCCCGCCTACGGATCCGCTGCAGTTGTTTGCTTATGAGCACCCGGAGGAGGCGGCGGCCGACATCGCCGACTGGCTCAGATCTTCACAACGCTTCTGACGTCGTCCTCAGTGGTCGAGGTCCCGCGACCCAGGTAGGCGCTGCCGCTCGCGTTCACGGTTGAGGTAGAGACCGGTAGCGGTCGAGACGCTCGTCAGCAGCCAGACGCCGACGCCCGCGTCGTCGGTGATGCCAATGATCGGCAGCAGGTCCGGGAGGATGTCGATCGGGGAGATCAGGTAGACCAGCGCGAGCACCCAGAGGAACGGCCGGCTCTTGGGCAGGTCGGCGTACGTGCCCTGGCGGACCTCCCGCAGCAGCCGCGGCAGGGCCCGGGCGCGCTGGAAGACGTCGCCGACCGGCACCGGCTCGCCACGGGCGATCTTGCGGCGCCGCACAACCCGCCGCCGGACCACCCCGAGCACGCCCACGGCCGCGCCGATCACCATCAGCCCCACGCCGACGGCGACGGCCGGCATCCCAGCAACGGCGCCGTCGCGGAAGATCAGCGTCGCAAGCCCGATCAGGCCGAGCAGCCCACCGAAGTACATCATCCATCAACTGTAGGGGGTGCTGACCGGACTCAACGCCTCCAAACGCGCCGCGTGACCGTCGGTGAGGGTGATCTGCTGGGCGGCGACGTTCTCCTCGAGGTGGTCGAGCGAGCTGGTGCCGGGGATGGGGACGATGACCGGCGAGCGGTGCAGGAGCCAGGCCAGGGACAGCTGGGCGGCGGTGATGCCGAGCTCGGTGGCGATCGTGGCGAGCAGCCGCGACTTCGCGTGCTCACCGTTCGCGATCGGCAGCCAGGGAATGAAGGCGATGCCTTCCTCCGTGCAGGAGTCGACCACATCCTCGTGGCCGCGGTCGGTCAGGTTGTAGCGGTTCTGGACGCTGACGATGTCCAGCGCTCGGCGGGCCTCGCGGAGCTGGTCGCAGGTGACCTCAGACAGACCGATGTACTTTGCTTTGCCCTCGGCAACTAGTTGCTGGAGCGCCCCGAGCTGGTCGGCGAACGGTACGGCGGGATCGACGCGGTGGAGCTGGAGCAGGTCGATGCACTCGACCTTCAGCCGGCGAAGGGAGAGCTCGGCGGCCTGGCGGAGGTACTCCGGACGACCGAGCGGCTTCCACTCGCGGGCGGACGGCCGGGTGTGACCGATCTTGGTGGCGATCACGACGCCGTCGTACGGGTGCAGGGCCTCGGCGATGAGCTCCTCGTTGGCGCCGACCCCGTAGGCGTCGGCCGTGTCGATGAAGTCGACGCCGAGCTCGACGGCTCTGCGCAGGACGCGGATCGCCGCGGAGCGGTCGGCCGCCGGGCGGTACCCGGTCAGGCGCAGGGCACCGAAGCCCAGGCGGTTGATGTCGAGCTCGCCGATCTTCAGGCGGGTGGTCACGATGCTGGTTCCTCTCGTTCTTGGTGCCTCCAGCCTCGGGCCGCCGTACCGCGCCCGAGAATTGATTTAGACTGAGCTAAATGCTCACGATCACCTTCACGGTCACCGACCTGGCCCGGACCCGGCTCGCGGTCTCGCCTTTGTGGGAGATCGTCGCGAGCATCCGGCTGCTCAAGACCCGCCGGCCGCCCGCCTTCCACGCCCGCTGGGAAGACGTCACGCGCTCCCGGATCGCCGGCACCGACCTCGGTCTCCTCTTCGACCTGGTCGATCCCGGCGTGTGGTACCTGCCCGACTTCCTCACGCCACCACCGCAAAGCCCGCTCCCGGACCTCCTCAGCGAGCTGGCCGCCCTCCGCCGCGTCCCGCCCCACCAAGTACGCGCCGACCTCGGCGTCCTCGCGTATGCCCGCCGTACTCCGCTCGGATCGTTGCAGGAGGCCGCCGTACCTCGACAACTCCGGCGGCCGGCACCGGGCGAGTTGCCGTCGGTGGCGGTCGACGAGTTGTACGCCGATCCGGTGCCGGGAGTGGAGCGACTCGCGGAGCAGGTGGAGGCGTACTGGGAGTTGGCGGTCGCGCCGTACTGGGGGCGGATCCGGGCGCTGCTCGACGAGGATCTGCTGTACCGCGGCCGACGGCTGGGGCAAGCAGGACCGGCCGGGTTGTTCGAGGATCTCGCCGAGAGCGTGAAGTGGAAGGACGGCACGCTGTCGATCCGCCACCGACGCTTCCAGGGTGCCCGGCAACTGGCGGGTGAGGGACTGCTGCTCACCCCGTCGGCCTTCGTGTGGCCGATGGTCTACAGCAGCACGATCCCTCCATGGCAGCCGAGTCTCACCTACCCGGCCCGCGGAGTCGCCACCCTCTGGGACGACACGGCGGCCCCAACGCCCGTCGGCCTGACCGCCGTACTGGGCCGAACCCGGGCCGAGATCCTCGCCCACCTGGACACGCCACGCTCCACCACCGACCTGTCCACTCGCCTCCACCTGACCCCTGGCGGCACCTCTCAGCACCTCACCGCCCTTCGGTCGGCCGGCTTGGTCACTCCGCACCGAGCCGGTCGAGCAGTCCTCTACGCCCGCACCACAACCGCCGACCTCCTGCTGGCAGCGGCCACCGGTCCAGCAAGCCTTTGACAGTGGACCGTCCCCCCAAAAGCGAGCGAAAGGGCGCCGAAAGAGCACGCCGCGGCCTGCGGCGTGCCCCGATACCTTGGTGCCGTGCGACTACTGGTGGTGGAGGACGAGGAAGGGCTGGTCAGCGCGCTGCGCTCCGGGCTCGGCCGGGCCGGGTACGCCGTCGACGCGGCGACGACCGGTGCCGAAGCGGTGGCGAAGCTCGCGAGCACGGCGTACGACCTGGCGATCCTCGACATCACCCTCCCCGACATCAGCGGGCTCGACCTGTGCCGCGCGGTTCGCCGCGGCGAGATCGAGGTGGCGTCGGGGCGCGAGCTGCGGGTGCTGATGCTGACCGCGCGCGCCTCACTGGCCGACCGGGTCCGCGGACTCGACGAGGGCGCCGACGACTACCTGACCAAGCCGTTCGCGCTGGTCGAGTTGCTGGCCCGGATCCGGGCCCTGCTGCGTCGCGACGTCACCAACGGCACGACGCAACTGCACGTCGGCGACCTGGTCCTCGACTCGTCCCGCCACCTCGCGACGCGGGCCGGGCGCGAGCTGCCGCTGACGCTCAAGGAGTTCGGCGTACTGCGGTACCTGATGTCCCGGCCCGGTCACGTCGTCTCGGCCGAGGAGCTGCTCGAGCACGTCTGGGACGAGAACGCGGACCCGTTCACGCAGAGCGTGCGGGTCACCGTCGGCACGCTGCGCCGCAAGCTCACCCAAGCCGGCGAGTCGCCGATCCTGGAGACCATCATCGGCCGCGGCTACCGGCTCAGAGGTGACGTATGAAGCTCCCGCCGTGGATGCACACGATCCGGTTCCGGTTGACGCTGACGTACTCCGCGGTGCTGATCGGGCTGTCGGCGTTGCTGCTCGGCGGTGTCTATCTCGCGCTCACGCAGGTGCTGGACGCGAAGCCGCTGAACCGGATCGAGGTGCAGAAGTACTACAAGGATCCCGAGGGCAAGATCCACCTCAAGGCGGGTCAGGTCATCCAGGCGGCCGAGATCTCGAACCTGCAGTCCGCGGTGAAGTACCAGACCCTGCAGAGCCTGCGGAACTACTCGGCGGCCGGGATGGCCGGGTTGTTCCTGGTCAGCCTCGGGACCGGGTGGTGGCTGTCCGGGCGCGCGCTGCGGCCGGTCCGGCGGATCACTGCGACGGCGCAGGAGATCTCGGCGACCGATCTGTCCCGGCGGATCGCGCTGGAGGGTCCGCACGACGAACTGCGGAACCTCGCCGACACGGTGGACGACATGCTCGGGCGACTCGAGTCGGCGTTCGTCGCGCAGCGGCAGTTGGTCGACGATGCGTCGCACGAGCTGCGGAACCCGCTCGCGGTGATCCAGGCAAACGTCGACGCCGTACTCGCGCACGACGACACGCTGCCGGAGGATCGCGCGCAGGCGACCGCGATCGTCAGCCGCGCGATCCAGCGGATGACGTGGTTGGTCGAGGATCTGCTGGCGTCGGCCCGGCGCTCGTCGCCGGCCTTCGTCGACGCCGATGTCGATCTCGCGACGATCGCGTCCGAGGCCGCCGAGGAGTACGAGCTGCTCGCGGCGGATCGTGAGCTGCGTCTGGTACGGCGGCTCGCGCCGGGTCCGACCGCGGCCGGTGACGCGTCCGCGCTGCGGCGGGCGGTCGACAACCTGCTGTCGAACGCGGTCCGGCTGGCCCGCGGAGGCAGCGAGCTCGTCCTGGCGATCGGCAGCCGCGACGGGTGGGCGTGGATCGCCGTACGCGACGAGGGCCCCGGGATCTCCCCCGACGACGCTGACCGAGTCTTCGACCGCTTCTTCCGCGCCGGCAGCCGGCAGCACCCCGCCACGGTGCCGTCCACCGGCCAACGCCGGGCCGGCCTGGGCCTCGCCATCGTCCGCCAGATCGCCGAGTCCCACGGCGGCACCGTCACGTTGCACTCCGAGGTGGGCACCGGCAGCACCTTCACCCTCTGGCTGCCCGAACGCTCCCTCACCAACACCACCCGCCGCACCCCGAGCCCACCCGACGACGACCCGTTGGGCCCCCGCCACTGACCCGCCGGCGTCGCTGTGGCTCAGGTCCGCAGCTGCGCGACGCCGATGGCGAGCATCAGCAATGCCACCGCGCCGAAGCCCACGCCGGGGATCCAGTCGTCGAAGCCCCACTCCGCGGTCTGCATCCGGGTCGGCTCGGCCCGGTCGTAGACGATCTGGATCGGCTGACCGACCTTCGCCTCGAAGTAGTTCGCGGTCTCGGACGTGATCTGTTCGCCGGCCAGGGTGGTGTACCGGACGGTGATGCGCGGGGTCTTCCCGCCGGTCTCGTCGAGGACGGTGCCGGTGACGACCTCGCCGCGGTGCTCGAGGAGGTACAGGTCGTGGACCTCGAAGTACCCGATCGCGACGAACACGATCGAGAGGACGATGCAGGCGACCCCCTCGTAGTCGAACCGCCACCGGCGGCCGCGGTTACCCGGCTCCTTCCGGTGGTTGCCCGGTCCCCGAGTGTGGCTGGCCGACGGTCGCCGGCGGCGGTTCATGCCGCCTTTGACGGATCGGCGGGTCACGCGGTTCCCGAGCTTGACTGTTGTCGTGACTACATTTACTGTTGTCACGACAACAGGAGGGGTGTGGATGTACGAGATCAAGGAACAGCTGGTGATCAACGGGGACGCCGCCGCGGTCTGGCGGGTGGTGGCCGATGTGGCGCGCTGGCCGGAGTGGGACCCGCACGAGGATCTCGCCCGGCTGGACGGCGAGTTCGCGGTGGGTACGACGGGGTGGGTGAAGCAGAAGGGGAATCCGGGGGCGGCGTTCACCCTCACCGAGGTCGTGCCGGAGCGCCGGTGGGCCAGCGAGTGCAAGCTGCCGGGCGGGAAGCTCTGGGGATCGAACGACTACGAGCAACTCCCCGACGGCAAACTCCGCTGCACCCGCACGGTCCGGGTCACCGGACCGCTCGTCCCGCTCTTCCGCTTCCATTTCGGCCGCCGCATGCGCCGGGACTTCTTCAAAACCTGGGCGGCCCTCGAAGCCCGGGCCGCAACCGGATGAACCCGGGCGAATCCGGACCGCTGGCGTCACCCGGGTTCTGGTTGCATCACGCAGCCTTGCGGTGGCGGAGCGAGCTGGAGCGGCGGCTCCGCGGGGTCGGCCTGACGCCGACACAGTTCATGCTGCTGGCGTCGGCGGGCTGGCTCGAGCACACCACCGGCGTACCCACCCAGCAACAGGTCGCCGAAACCGCCGGCGCGGACCGGATGATGACCTCGAAGGTGGTGAAGACGCTCGTCGAGAGCGGACTACTCACCCGGGAAACGCACCCCGCCGACGCCCGCGCCTACCGGCTCCAACTCACCCCGAAAGGCCGAACCACCACCCGCAAAGCCATCGACATCGCCACCGCCCTGGACGCCGAACTCTTCGGCGAAGAGCCCACGGACCTTCGCGCCACACTCCGCGACATAGCCAACCGCAGCTGACCGGCTCAGTTGTCGTACGGCTGGGCCAGGAGAGAGCGGGTGTTGGTGAGGACCTGCTCGTAGTTGGCGCGGAGCTGTTCGGCGTTGACGGTGATGGCTGGTTCGGGTTTGCCCAGGAGAGCAGGCCAGGTAGGCGGCGTTGCGGCACCCGACAGGGCCCAGGCTGCTTGGCGGGCCGCGCCCAGGGCGACGTACTCGGCGGGCTCGGGGAGGACTACCTCGGCGCCGAGGATGGCGGGGGCAAGGGCTTGTACGGCGCGGGAGCGGGCGCCTCCGCCGAGGAGCAGGACGCGCTGGACCGGCAGGCCCTGGTCGCGGAGGGCGTCCACGGCGTCGGCCAGGCCGCACAGCAGGCCCTCGACCGCGGCGCGTGCCATCGTCGCGGGCTGCATCGTGTGGCGGGTGAGGCCGTAGATCAGACCGGTCGAGTGCGGGAGATCCGGCGTACGCTCGCCGTCCAGGAACGGCAGCAGGACCAGTCCATCAGACCCGGACGACCCGATCGCCGCCTCGTCGAAAGCGGCCAGGTCCATGCCCAGCATCTGTGCGGTCGCCGACATCACGCGGGCCGCGTTCAGCGTGCACACCAGTGGCAGGTACTCCCCTGTCGCGTCGGCAAACCCGGCCACGAATCCGCTGGGATCCGCCGTCGGGTGATTCGACCGGGCAAACGCGGTACCACTCGTCCCCAGCGACACCGCGACATCCCCGGGCTGCAGGTCCAGACCGAGCGCGGCCGCCGCGTTGTCACCGGTGCCGGCCGCAATGGCCGCACCGAACGCGGTCTGACCGACGATCTCGGCCGGGCCTGCCACCCGCGGAAGCTCCAGCCTCCGGCCGAAGGCGCGCTCCACCAGATCCTCGCGGTAGCTGTTCGTCGCCGGCGACCACCACCCGGTCCCGGAAGCGTCACCGCGGTCGGTGGTGATCCCTTCGATGCCCTTCCGATCAGCCGCCAGTCGATGCGTCATCCAGTCGTGCGGCAGTACGACGGCCGCCGCCCGCTTCGCTTCTGCCTTGTGCCGGACCCACCGGAGCTTCGTGACGGTGAAGGACGGGACGGGCACCGAGCCGACTGCCTCGGCCCAGACCTGCGGGCCGCCGAGCTCGGCGATCAGGTCCGTGGTTGCGTCGGCCGAGCTGGTGTCGTTCCACAGGACGGCTGGGTGGACGACCTCGCCGCTGTCGTCGAGCAGGACCATCCCATGCTGCTGGCCGCCGATCGCGATCGCGGCAACTCCGTCGAGCAGGCCGTCGGACGCGGTCTCCCACGCCTTCCACCACTCGGCCGGATCGACCTGCGTGCCGTCCGGGTGCGGCGCCCGGCCCTCCCGCAGTACCTCGCCGGTCTCCGCGTCGCACACGACCACCTTGGTCGCCTGGGTCGAACAGTCGACCCCGGCAACCAGCCTCAGCTCCGTCATGAAGCCAAGCCTAGGCGCTCTCCGGTGGTCCAGCGCCTAGAGCGCTTCCAAGGTGGCCCGCGCGCCGATCTCGTGGAGCGACTTCAGCGCGGTCCGGTACTGCACGACGAACGTCGAGTCCGACGCCAGGTCACCGAACAGGTCCGGGTCCGAGATGAAGACCAGCGGATCCGACCGGTTGTGCTGCGCGCGCTCGACCAGCTTGTCGCGCAACCGGTCCACGACCTCGATCGGCTCGCCCTGTTCGTCGACACCCTCGGCGTACCGCGCCCACGACGCGACCACGAGCACCGAGCGGGTGATCTCCCGGCCGGCCGCGAGCTGCTCGCGGACCACCGGCAGCAGCCACTTCGGGATCCGGTCCGAGCTCTCCGCGCACAGCCGCGCCAGCGTGTCCCGGACCTCCGGGTTCGCGAACCGCTCGATCAGCTGATGCTTGTACCGCTCGAGATCGACCCCGGGTACGGGCGGCAACGTCGGCTGTCCCTCGTTGTCCATGTAGCCGAGCAGGAAGTCGACGAACAGCTTGTCCTGGCACACCTCGTGCGCGTACCGGTAGCCGGCCAGGTACCCCAGGTAGCACAACGCCTGGTGCGAGGCGTTCAGCAGCCGCAGCTTCATCAGCTCGTACGGCTCGACGTCCTCGACGATCTGGACGCCGACCTCTTCGTACGGCGGCCGCTCGCCGCCGAAGTCGTCCTCGAGCACCCACTGCGTGAACGGCTCGCACACCACCGGCCAGCCGTCCTCGACCCCGAACCGCTCCGCCAGCGCGGCCCGGTCCGCATCGGTCGTCACCGGCGTGATCCGGTCCACCATGCAGTTCGGGAACCGCACCTCGGTCTCCAGGAACTCCGCGACGGACGGATCCTTCAGCCGCGCGAACGACGACAGCATCTTCCGCGCCACCTGCCCGTTCCCCGGGATGTTGTCGCAGGACATCACCGTGAACGGCGGTACGCCGGCCTCCCGGCGCCGCCGCAATGCCTCGACGATGAACCCGAACGCACTCCCCGGGGCCGCGCCCGGCTCCAGGTCGGCCGCCAGCGCGGGGTCGGACGCATCCAGCTCGCCGGTCACCTGGTTGACGTGGTACCCACCCTCGGTGATCGTCAGCGACACGATCCGGGTCGCCGGATCCGTCATCCGCTCGAGCACCGCCTCGGCCGAGTCGGGCGCGAACAGATAGTCGACGATCGACCCGATCACCCGCGGCTCGAGCGTCCCGTCCGGATGCTTGATCACCAACGTGTAGAGGTGGTCCTGGGCCGACAGGACGTCGTACATGTGCCGATCCTGGGGCAGCACGCCGACGCCGACGATCCCCCAGTCGAGCGCCTTACCGTCGGACATCAACCGATCGAGATACATCGCCTGATGCGCACGATGGAACCCACCTACCCCGAAGTGCACGATCCCCGGCGTCACCGCCGTCCGGTCGTACGACGGCACGCCGACCTCGTTGCCCAGAGCATCAAGAGCAGCGGTGGACAGTCTCACTTGACCGCCCCCAGCGACAGACCCTGCACGAGCTTGTCCTGGGCGGCGAACCCGGCGATCAGCACCGGCAGCGAGACCACGATCGACGCGGCACAGACCTTGGCGAGGAACAAACCTTGACTCGTCACGAACCCAGTCAAGAACACCGGCGCGGTCTGCGCCACCGTCCCGGTCAGCACCCGGGCGAACAGCAGTTCGTTCCAGCTGAAGATGAAGCAGATCAGCGCGGCGGACGCGATCCCGGGCGTGACCACGGGGGCCACCACCGATCGGAGCGTGCGCGTCAGCGAGGCACCGTCGACCGACGCCGCCTCGAGGATCTCCGTCGGCACCTCGGACAGGAAGCTGCGCAGCATCCAGACCGCGATCGGCAGGTTCATCGACGTGTACAGGATGATCAGCAGCCAGATGTTGTCCAGGAACCCGACCGACTGCGCGAACAGGTAGATCGGCAGCAGACCGGCCACCACCGGCAGCATCTTGGTGGACAGGAAGAAGAACAGGACGTCGGTCCACTTGCGCACCGGCCGGATCGACAGCGCGTACGCCGCCGGGAACGCAAGCAGGATGACCAGCGCGGTGGACAGGATGCTCGAGGTCAGCGAGTTCGCGATCGACGGCCAGGGGCCGGTGTCGAAGAACGACCGGTAGCCGGCGAGCGTGAGCGGCGCACCCAGGTCGGGCGGGTTCTTCGCCGCGTCCTCCTCGGAGTGGAACGAGGTCAGCAGCATCCACAGCACCGGCAGCACGAACAGGATGCCGACGATCCAGGCCACCCCACTCAGCACGAACCCGCCGCCGCGGTTCTTCTTACCCGTCACGATCGTGACCTGCCCGCTCATCGCCCCGTCTCCTCTCGGAACAGCGTGGACACCGAGCGCAGCGCGAACGTCGCGATCGCGATCGTGCCGATGACGACGATCACGCCGGCCGCCGACGCGCGGCCGTAGTCGTGCGCGGTGTAGAAGGTCTGGTAGATCGTGTACGGCAGGTTCGCCGTACCGAGGCCGCCGGACGTGATCGTGAAGACCGCGTCGAAGTTCTGCACCACGTAGATCGAGCCGAGCAGCGCGGACAGCTCGAGGTACTGGCGCAGGTGCGGCAGCGTCATGTAGCGGAAGATCTCCCACTGGTTGGCGCCGTCGATCCCGGCCGCCTCGATCACGTCCAGCGGACGGCTCTGCAGCCCGGCCAGCAGGATCAGCATCATGAACGGCGTCCACTGCCAGACCAGCGCGAAGATGATCGACCACAGCGGCTGGTTGCTGATCCAGTCCGGCTGCGGCGCGTTGTCGCCGAAGATCCACTTCAGCACGCCGTTGAACAGGCCGTACGTCGGGTTGTACAGCGCGTGCTTCCAGAGCAGCGCCGCGGCGACCGGTACGACCAGGAACGGCGTGATCATCATCGTCCGGACCGCGCCGCGGCCGCGGAACCTCCGGTCCAGCAGCAGCGCGATCAGCAGGCCGAGCACCAGGCTGATCAGGACCACGCCCGCGGTCAGCAGGATCGTCACCCAGATCGCGTGCCGGGTGTTCGCGTCGGTCAGCACCCGGCGGAAGTTGTCCACCCCGGCGAAGCCACGCTCGTCCGGGTAGTACGCGTTCCAGTCCATGAAGGACACGATGATCGTGACCACGAACGGCAGCTGGGTCACGATGATCATGAACACCAGCGCCGGCAGCAGCGGCGCCCGCCGGGCCCAGTCGCCGGCCCTCCGCATCATCGTCCCCTCGGAACCAGGTGGCGCCGAGTGCCGTTTGGGCTTCACAGCCGCCGGCTTCTTTGCCTCAACAGACATGAGAAGCACCCCTCACTTCGCTGCGCGCGAGCGGTACCGCTCCGCGACGTCGTCGGCGAGCTCCTGCCCGCGCTTCAAGGCTTGGTCGACGCTCATCCGCCCGGCGATCGCCGAGCTCACGTCCTGGCTGACCTGGGTCCCGAGGTCCGGGAACTCGGGGATGTCGATGAACTGGATCCCTTGCGCCGGCCGCGGCTGGGTGCCCGGGTCCTTCGGGTCTGCGTTCTCGATCGCCGACTTGGTCGGCTCCGCGAAGGCCTCCGCCTCCTTGACGTAGTCCGGGAGCTCGTACGTCGAGGCCCGCTTGCCGGCCGGGACGTTGGACCAGCCAACCTTCTCGCCGACCAGCTTCTCGTAGTCCTTGCCGGAGGCCCAGGAGATGAACTTCCAGGCATTGTCCTTCTTCTTCGAGGCTTCCTGGATGCCCCAGGCCCACGCGTACAGCCAGCCGGAGCTGTCGGTCTTCACCACCGGCGCCGGGGCGTAGCCCATCTTCCCCTTCACCGGCGACTTCGGTGCCTCGAGCGAGCCGGCCGCCGAGGTGGCGTCGTACCACATCGCGACGTTGCCCTGGATGGTGTTGTTCAGGCACTCGGTGAACCCGGCCTGCGGCGCGCCGGCCTCGCCGTGCGCGCGGACCAGGTCGACGTAGAACTTGGTCGCCTCGGTGAACGCCGGCGAGTTGACCTGCGCCTGCCAGTCCTGGGTGAACCAGGTGCCGCCGAAGGTGTTGACCACGGTGGTGAGCGGCGCGAAGATCTGGCCCCAGCCGGGCTGGCCGCGCAGGCAGATACCGCGCATGCCGGGCTGGGCGTTGTCGACCTTGGCGGCGATGTCCGCGACCTGCTGCCAGGTCGGCTTGGCCGGCATCTCGACGCCCTTCGCGGCCAGGATGTCCTTGCGGTACATCAGGAACGACGACTCGCCGTAGAACGGTTCGCCGTAGATCTTGCCGTCGTCCGCGGTCATCGACTGGGTCATCGGCTTCAGGATGTCGTCCTGGTCGAACGCCGAGTCCTTGTCGATGTAGTCCGACAGCGGCGCGATCCACTTGGACTTGGCGTAGATCGGGATCTCGAAGTTGCTCACCGTCGCGACGTCGTACTGACCGGCCTGGCTGGAGAACTCCTGGCTGATCTTGTCCCGGACGTCGTTCTCCGGCAGCACGGTGAAGTTGACCTTGATCCCGGTCTGCTTGGTGAAGTTGTCCGCGGTCAGCTTCTGCAGGTCGACCATCTGCGGGTTGTTCACCATCAGCACGTTGATGCTGTCGGAGCCACCGCCCCCGCCACCACCGCCACCCCAGCCGGCACAGCCGCTCACCGCACTCAACGTGAGCGCGATACCGACCGCCGTCAACCGTCGTCCGGGCACGAGCCGCTCCTTCACTGGTTGCTCATATGAGCAGGCGTCCGCTCACTGATTGAGTGAACTAGGAAGGGGGTTGACCTGTCAAGGGTCTGTGCAACACTTGGGGTCACGTGTGCTCATATGAGCGGGAGGCTTGATGGAGACCTTCGGGCCGGCGCAGCTGGTGCTGACGGCATCGATCGCGCGGCGGTACTACGTCGACGGACGGTCGAAGGTGGAGATCGCCGACGAGTTCCGGCTCAGCCGGTTCAAGGTTGCGCGGTTACTCGATCAGGCGCGCAGCAGTGGACTGGTGCGGATCGAGATCAGCCACCCGGGCGCGATCGATCTCGACCTGTCCGCGCGGCTGCAGGAGACGCTCGGCCTCCGGCGCGCGATCGTGGTCGACACTCCGGAGGAGGACGATCCCGCATTGCGTACCCAGCTCGGCAAGGCGGCCGCGGACCTGCTGTCCGAGATCGTCACGCCCGAGGATGTGCTCGGGCTGGCCTGGGCGCGGGCCGTGACCGCGATGACCGAGCAGCTCTCGACGCTCGCTCCGGTTCCGGTCGTGCAGCTCACCGGTGCGTTGACCCGGCCGGACGTCGAGGCAAACTCGGTCGAGCTGGTTCGGCACACCGCGCGCCTGTCCGGCGGACCGGCGTACCTCTTCTATGCGCCTCTCGTCGTACCGGACGCCGCGACGGCGCGCGCGCTGCGGCAGCAGCCCGAGGTGGCGGAGGCGATCAGCCACTTCGACTCGGTGACGAAGGCGGTGGTCGGGCTCGGGTCGTGGGCGTCCGGGCAGTCGACGCTGTACGACGCGATGGACGGGAAGGCCTGCGAGCAGCTCGCGAAGCGCGGGGTGGTCGCGGACATCTCTGGGGTGTTCGTGGACGCGGACGGCGAACCGGTGCAGAGCCGGGTGACCGACCGGGTGATCGCGATCAACGCCGAACAGATGGGCAAGATCGACGAGGTGATCGCGATCCCGTACGGCCTGGCGAAGGTCGGCGCGGTCCGGGCCGCGATCCGCAGCCGGCTGGTCAACGGGATCGTTACCCACGCACCCCTGGCGAAAGCGCTGCTGGACGAGACACACTGACCGGCGATGTCCGAGCCCGAGACCTTGCTGCTCGGCGGTACGGCGAACCGCGGGTTGGTGGTGCGGGTCGGCGATACCGTACGACGGCCGCTGCGCGCCAGCAGCCCGGCGACGCACGCGCTGCTGCAGCACCTGGAGAAGGCCGGCTTCGACGGAGCGCCGACGTTCCTGGGGATCGATCCGCAGGGGCGGGAGGTGCTGTCGTACCTGCCGGGCGAGACCGTCACTGCGCCGTACCCCTCGTGGTCGATGACGGACGCTGCGCTGGACAGCGTGGCGCGGCTGCTGCGGTCGTACCACGAGGCGGTGGCCGACTTCCGGCCCTCCGGTTTGGAGTGGGCAGAGCCGGTGCCTGCGCCTTACGTGACCGGGCTGGTCAGCCACAACGATCCGAACCTGGACAACGTGGTGTTCCGGGACGGTGTCGCGGTCGCGCTGATCGACTTCGACCTGGCGGGTCCGGGGTCGGCGCTGTGGGACGTGGCGACCGCCGTGCGGTTGTGGGCTCCGCTGCGGCCGGACGCCGACATCCACGACGTACGCCGAGGCCGGTCGCTGTCCCGGTTGCGGCGCTTCGCCGACGCCTACGACCTGTCTTCGGAAGACCGCCTACGCCTGGTGGATGCGGCCGCCGACAACCACGTCTGGTGCATGGCCTATGTACAGCGAGGGTCCGAGTCCGGCCACCCGTGGTTCCACCAACGCTGGACCACCGGCGAATCAGCCCTCACCGACCGCACCAACCGCTGGTTCGCCCAACAGGCACGGTCCCTGCGCTCTGCCTTGCTGGACTGATCGAGCCGAGGCTGCCTTACTTGCCCTGTCCGTCCTTGGTCGTCCTGTTCCGAGCGGCGGTCTGGCGGGCATAGGCCGCCACGGTCTTGTCCGGGGCGCCGTTTTTCGTCAACCGCGCCATCGTCGTTCGCTGCTCGTCGGTCAACTGGTCCTTGTAGGCACCGGTCGTGAACTTCGCGACAGACTCCGCAGCGTGCTGGGGATCACGGTGGTCCCGCAGCTGCTCGTCGTTCTCGCTGCTCTCTGATGACATCTGGTCATGTCTCCTTCGCCCGAAGTTAACCCCCAGATCTCGATCGTCCTCCTGCCAAGGGTCACCGCCCTCAGCTTGGGTGTTGTCTGGGGGTGGGTCGAGAATGGGGTGTGCGTTCACGGGTGGTGCTGCTTGCGGGTCCGTCCGGGGCGGGGAAGTCGCGGCTGGCCGAGCAGGTCGGGTTGCCGGTCGTCCGGCTGGACGACTTCTACCGCGACGGGGACGACGACGCGATGCCGCGGTCGCCACTCGGCATCGTCGACTGGGACGATCCGCGCTCCTGGGACGGCGACCGCGCCGTCGCCGCACTCGAGCAACTGTGTACGACGGGAGCCGCGGAGCTCCCGATCTACGACATCGCGGCCGACGGCACGGTCGGTCACCGACCCGTTACCACCCAGGGCTCAGCACTCATCGTTGCCGAGGGCATCTTCGCCGACCGGATCACCGGCGCGCTCCGCGACCGCGGCCTGCTGGCGGCGGCGATCTGCGTCCGGCACCACCGGCTCGTCACCTTCTTCCGCCGGTTCCAGCGCGACCTGCGCGAGCACCGCAAACCCCCGTTCACCCTGCTCCGTCGTGGATTACTGCTGCTGCGGGACGACCCGCAGGTGGTGCGCCGCTGCATCGAAGCCGGCTGCGAGCCCCTGCACCCGAAGGCCGCAAGACGCCGGATCGAGACTCTTCTCACCCGGACGGCATCTCAGTAAGACAAGGTTGTTCGCCTGAAGTTCACCAAGTTCTGATGACATCAGCTTGGAACTGTCAGTGCTCGGGGGCGAGTAGCAGGACGGAGAGTACGGTGAGGCGGACTGCGCCAGGCGTTGCCGCCGTGGTCAGCGTGGTATTGCTCGGAGTGACCGCCTGCGGGAACGACGCCGGGGCATCGGGCGGCACCTTGCAGGCCCCGGCCGCGAAGAACTCGGCCCTCTCGGGCCCGGCCGACCAGGCCCCGAAGAGCGCGCTCGGTGCACTGGTCGCCCTGCCGCGGGGGTACGTCGCCGACCCGCGGAACGCCACCGGTGCGTTCACCGCCACCTCTTTCCTGAACAGCTGGTCTGCCGATCCCGCGCTCGACCGCGCCCTGCTACTGAACGCGAGCTTCGTCGAGGGGTACCGGGCGACCCGGGTCAGCCCCGACCAGAAGAAGCACTTCACGATCCAGCTCTTCAAGGCCGGCACCCCGGCGAAGGCGAAGGTCCTGCAGAAGGGGTTCTGGAGCCAGGACACCCACGAGCACTCGTTCGATGTACCCGACGCGCTGAGCGACGCCCGCGTCGAGTTCGACGGTGGCACCCAGCAGAGCGTCGCGGTCGCCGAGTCCAGCTTCGTCGTCGGCAGCCTCGTCGCCGAGCTCTCGGTCCGCGAGTTGGGCGCGGTAGGCAGCAACCTCACGCCCGACACCGGGCTGATCACCACCCTCACCAAGCAGCAACGCACCCGCCTCACAGCCACGTCCAGCTGAGCCCGGCGCAGACGCCGTACAGCTGATGCCGCGCGGCTACGCGGTGATGCGGTCGATGACCAGCGCACCTGGGGAGTAGGAGTCGGAGACCGCGACGGCGTCCTCCAGGGCCTCGAGCGCGCGGGAGATCCGGGTCGGGTCGTCGGTGTGCAGGGTGAGGAGCGGCGCGCCCTCCTCGACCTGGTCGCCGGGCTTCGCATGCAATTCGACGCCTGCGACCGCGGACACCGGGTCTTCCTTGCGTGCCCGCCCGGCCCCGAGTCGCCACGCCGCGACGCCGACCGCGAGTGCGTCCAGCTTGGACAGGACTCCGGACGCGGGAGCGGGTACGACGTGCTGCTCGGGGGCGACCGGGAGCTCGGCGGAGGGATCGCCGCCCTGGGCCGCGATCATGGCCCGCCAGACGTCCATCGCCGTACCGTCGCGGAGCTTCTCCGCCGGGTCGATGTCCGTCACGCCGGCTGCGGCGAGCATCTCGGTGGCGAGGGCAAGCGTCAACTCGACCACATCGGCCGGACCGCCGCCGGCCAGCACCTCGACCGACTCGCGGACCTCGAGTGCGTTGCCCGCGGTCAGTCCGAGCGGGACCGACATGTCGGTGAGCAGGGCAACGGTCTTCACACCGGCATCGGTGCCGAGTGCAACCATCGTCTCGGCCAGCTCGCGGGCGTCGGCGAGGTCCTTCATGAACGCGCCGGACCCGACCTTGACGTCCAGCACCAGCGCGCCGGTGCCCTCGGCGATCTTCTTGCTCATGATCGAGCTGGCGATCAGCGGGATCGCCTCGACGGTTCCGGTCACGTCGCGCAGCGCGTAGAGCTTCTTGTCGGCCGGCGCGAGACCGTCACCGGCCGCGCAGATCACCGCGCCGACGTCCTCCAACTGGTGCATCAGCTCGTCGTTGGTGAGCGCCGCGCGCCAGCCCGGGATCGACTCGAGCTTGTCCAGCGTGCCGCCGGTGTGGCCGAGACCCCGGCCGGACAGCTGCGGTACGGCGACCCCGCAGGCCGCCACCAAAGGTGCCAGCGGCAACGTGATCTTGTCGCCGACGCCGCCGGTCGAGTGCTTGTCCGCGGTCGGCCGGGACAGCTTGTGGAAGTCCATCCGCTCGCCGGACGCGATCATCGCGGCAGTCCAGCGGGCGATCTCGCGGCGGTTCATCCCGTTCAGCAGGATCGCCATCGCCAGCGACGACATCTGCTCGTCGGCGACCGCACCGTTGGTGTAGGCGTCGATCACCCAGTCGATCTGACCGTCGGTCAATTCACCCCGGTCGCGCTTGGTCCGGATCACGTCCACCGCGTCGTAGCTCATTACTCCTCCAGAAACTCGGGCCCGAACGCGTCAGGCAGCAACTCCCGCAGCGGGCGGATCCCGGTCGTCGTCTCGACCAGCAGCCCCGGGCCGCCGTTCTCGTGCAACAACTGCCGGCACCGCCCGCACGGAGTCAGCAGGTGCTCGTGCCGATCCACACAGGTGAACGCCACCAGCCGCCCGCCCCCGGTCCGGTGCAACTCCGACACCAGCCCACACTCGGCGCACAGCGTCAGCCCGTACGACGCGTTCTCCACGTTGCACCCGGCAACAACCCGCCCATCCTCGACCAGCGCCGCCGCCCCCACCGGAAACCCGGAGTACGGCGCGTAGGCCCGGTGCATGACCTCGACGGCCAGCGCCCGGAGCGCCGGCCAGTCGATCTCATTCGGTGACGTAGGGCTCACCGTCGGCCTTTGGGGCTCTGACTCGGCCTACCAGGCCGGCGACCGCGATGATCGTGGCGAGGTAGGGGGCCATCAGCAGGAGTTCGCCGGGGATCGGGGTCTGGATGATCTGGAGCTGGGACTGAAGCTGCGTCGCGAAGCCGAAGAACAGTGCGGCGATGGTGGCGCCGATCGGGTGCCAGCGGCCCATGATCAGCGCGGCCAGGGCGATGAAGCCGTTGCCCGCGGTCATCTCCTTGGAGAAGGAGCCGGCGTACCCGACCGTGAAGAAGGCACCGCCGAGGCCGGCCAGGATGCCGGCGGCGAGGACCGCGGAGTACCGGATGCGCTTGACCCGGATGCCGACCGTGTCGGCCGCCTTCGGGTGCTCGCCGACCGCACGGATCCGCAGCCCCCAACGGGTCTGGAACAGCACGAACGTGACCACCGCGACTGCGAGGTACGTCAGGTACACGAGCGCGGTCTGCTTGAACAGGATCGGCCCGATGAACGGGATGTCGCCCAGGCCAGGGATCTTCACCGCGGACAACACGGCCGGCGTGTTCAGCTTCGCCGCGTTGTCCTGCAGGAACTGGTCGAACAAGAACCCGGTGATACCTGTCGCGAACACCACCAGCACCACGCCGAGCACGACCTGGTTCACCAGGTACTTGATCGAGAACACCGCCAGCAGCGCCGCCATCAGCACCCCGGTCGCGGCGGCCGCGACCAGCGCCGCCGCCGAGCTGTGCGTCAGGCTCGACACCAGCGCCGCGGTGAACGCGCCGACCAGGAACTGCCCCTCGATCGCGATGTTGATGACACCGGCCCGCTCACACATCACGCCGGCGAGCGCGCCGAGAATCAGCGGGGTCGCGAAGTTCAGCGTCCCCTGGAACTGGTTCGCCAGCGGGAACGTCTTGCCCGCCGACGCCCAGCACAGGAACGCCCCGATGAAGCAGATGCCGAGTACTGCGGCCAGCCAGCCGGCGTACCGCTGCGGCACCCGGCGCAGGACGTACGCGACCGCGGCCCCGACGCCCAGGATCGCCAGGATCAGCGCGACCGGCTGTGCGGGCAGACCGAGCAGGTTGTGCTCGAAGTCGCCCGACACCAACTGGAACGTCGCCTTGCCGCCCTTGGTGAAGAGTGCCAGCGCGAGCCCGATCAGCGCGAACACCAGCATCAGGCCGCCGACGCGCAACCGCCGCGTCCGGTCCGCCGGTCCCTCGATCGGCCGTTCCCGCGCTGGCGCCGCCGGAACAGCGTCCGGAGTCGTCTCGGTCATCCGTTCCAACCCTTCGCGAGGACGGTCCCTGCGCCGCGTTCCTTCGGCAGGAACCGGAAGATCGAGCGCACCAGCGCCGGCGCCGCGACGAACAGCACGATGACGGCCTGCAGGACCGTGGTCAGCGTCAGCGGGGTCTGCGTGATCAGCTGCATCTGCAGACCACCCGCGTTCAGCGCACCGAAGAGCAGACCGGCCAGCACGGTGCCGAGCGGCGTACCGCGGCCGAGCAGCGCGACCGTGATCGCGTCGAAGCCGACCGAGGCCGCAACTCCGTCGGTCAACGGCAGGTCAGTGCCAAGCACCTGCTGAGCCCCGGCCAGACCGGCCAGCGCACCGGCGACGACCATCGCGATGATGTACGCGCGACCGACCGACATGCCCGCGGTCCGCGAGGCATCGGCGTTAGCGCCGACGGCTCGCAGCTCGAAGCCGATCGTCGACCGGTTCAGCAGCCACCACACGAATATCGCTGCCAGCAGCGCCAGCAGGAACCCGAGGTGCAGCCGCGTGCTCCCGAACTGCGGGAACTGCGCGTTGCTGTCCACGATCGGGGAGATCGGGTCGGTCCGCCCCGGCCGTTGGAACGTCTTCGTCGTCAGCAACCACTGCAGCAGGTAGATCGCGACGTAGTTCAGCATGATCGTCACGATCACCTCGTGCGCACCGGTGCGGGCCTTGAGCGCACCCACGACCCCGCCCCACAGCGCACCGCCGATCAGGCCGGCGATCACGGCAAGCACGAGGTGCAGCACCACCGGCAGGTGCCACGCGAAACCGACGTACCCGGCCAGGATCGCGCCGACGATCAGCTGGCCCTGCGCACCGATGTTGAACAGCCCGGTGCGGAACGCCAGCGAGACCGCCAGGCCGCCGCAGATCAGCGGTGTTGCCTGGGTCAACGACTCGCTGATCGCGTTGATCCCGCCGAACGCGCCGGACGCGAGCGCCTTGTAGGCCTCGCCGACCGCGGTGGCGGCGGCGGAGAAGGTGTCTCCCGGCGCGGCACCGAAGTACTTGATCGTGGCCTGCACCTGGTCGTCGCCGACGATGATCAGGATCGCCCCGACCACCAGCGCCAGCACGAGCGCGCTCAGCGAGACCAGGCCCTGGACCGCCCACGACGGCAGGCCGGACCGCTGCGGCTCCCGCGCCGGCGCCTTCGCCGGTTCCGCCGCCGGCGCGGTCTCTGTCTCTGTGCTCATCTAGATGGTTCCCAACGTGGTCGGGTTGTCGATCGCCACTTCGTGCGCCTCGGTCTTCGAGGCGCCGGCCATCATCAGGCCCAGCTCGTCGCGCGGGGTGTCGGACGGCACCACGCCGACCACCTTGCCGCGGTACATCACCGCGACCCGGTCGGACAGCGCGGCGATCTCGTCCAGCTCGGTCGAGACGATGAGTACGGCGGTGCCGTTGTCGCGCTCGCGCACGATCCGCTGGTGCAGGAACTCGATCGAGCCGACGTCCACACCGCGGGTCGGCTGCGACGCGACCAGCAGCTTCAGCGGCCGGGACAGCTCGCGGGCGAGCACGACCTTCTGCTGGTTGCCGCCGGACAGCGACGACACGGTCAGGTCGATGCTCTGGGTGCGGATGTCGAACTCGTCCACCCGCGCGGTCGCGTTCTTCTCGATCTCGTCGGTCCGCAGCGCCAGCCCGTTCCCGAACGGCGCCTGCCGGAACAGGTCGAGGACGAGGTTCTCGGCCACGGTGAACGAGCCGACGAAACCGTCGTGCGCGCGGTCCTCGGGCACGTACCCGATACCGGCGTCCAGCCGGTGCCGGGTCGATTTGCCGGTCAGGTCCTGGCCGTCCAGCGTGATCGTGCCGGCCGCGATCGGGGTCAGCCCGAGCAGCGCCTCGGCGAGCTCGGTCTGGCCGTTGCCCTGGACCCCGGCCACCGCGAGGATCTCCCCGGCGCGGACCTCGAGGTCGACGTCGTCGACGGCGGTGAACCCGCGCTCGTCGATCACGGTCAGCCCGGTCACCCGCAGTACGGCGTCCTTCGGCTGAGCCGGCTCCTTGTCGACCACCAGGTCGACCGCACGGCCGACCATGAGTTCGGCCAGCTCCTCCTCGGACGCGGACGGCTCGGCCTGGCCGACCACCTTGCCGCGGCGGATCACGGTGATCTTGTCCGCGATCGCCTTGACCTCTTTGAGCTTGTGGGTGATGAAGACGATCGAGGTGCCGTTCTCCTTGAGCTGGCGCATCACCGCGATCAGCTCGTCGATCTCGGCCGGGGTGAGCACCGCGGTCGGCTCGTCCAGGATCAGCACCCGGGCGTCGTTGGTGAGCGCCTTGATGATCTCGACCCGCTGCTGGACGCCGACCGGGATGTCCTCGACCAGCGCCTCGGGGTCGACCTCGAACCCGTACCGGTCGGACAGCTCGGTGACGAGCGCGTGCGCCTTCTTGCGGTCCAGGATGCCGCCGGGGTGGGTGTTCTCCCGGCCGAGCATGATGTTCTCGGCGACGGTGAAGACCGGGACCAGCATGAAGTGCTGGTGCACCATCCCGATGCCCTGCTTGATCGCGTCGCTCGGCGAGCTGATCCGGACCTTCTCGCCGTCGATCACGATCTCGCCGGAGTCCGGTTGCAGCAGCCCGTAGAGCATGTTCATCAACGTGCTCTTGCCGGCGCCGTTCTCGCCGAGCAGGCAGTGGATCTCGCCCGGCTCGATGACCAGGTCGATGTGGTCGTTGGCGACCAGCGAGCCGAAGCTCTTGGTCAGCCCGGAGAGCTCGAGGTGCATGCGGGCAGCCCCTTCCCGTTCGGACGGTCCGTCCGTTCAGACGGAGAGCCAGGAAGCGACCTCGTGGGTCACTTCCTGGCTCGCACCGTACTACCTAGGTGGTACGCGGTGAATCAGGACGCCGTCTTCGGCTGCGCCTTGGAGGCGACGGTGATCTTGCCGTCGATGATGTCCTTCTTCAGCTGGTCGATCTCGGACTTCAGGTCACCCGGGATCTTGCCGTCGAACTCGTGGTACGGCGCCAGGCCGGTGCCGTTGTTCTGCAGCGTCCCGACGTACGGCGCCGGGTCGAACTTGTTGTCCACGGCCGCGGTGATGACGTCCTCGACAGCGACGTCCATGCCCTTGAACACGCTGGTCAGGAGCACGCTGCAGTACTCCGCGGCGCTCTCGCAGCCGTCGGTGTCGACCCAGATCGCGTTCACCTTGCCGCCGCTGGTCTTCGCGGCCTGCAGCGCGCCGAGGCCGGACGGGCCGGCCACCGGGAACAGGATGTCCGCGCCCTGGGTGACCAGGTTCTGCGCGGTGGTCTGGCCCTTGGCCTTGTCCTCGAAGCCGCCCGCGAACAGGCCCTTCTGGGTCGCCTCGTCCCAGCCGAGGACCTGGACGTTCTTGCCCTTGACCTCGTTGTAGTGCTTCACGCCCTCGGCGAAGCCGTCCATGAAGATGGTCACGGTCGGGATCTGGATGCCGCCGAACGTGCCGACCTTGCCGGACTTCGTCATCCCGGCGGCGAGGTAGCCGGCCAGGTAGCTGGACTGCGCGGTGTTGAAGGCCAGCGGCTTGACGTTGGTGGCCTTCGGCAGCGTGGTCAGGTCACCCGGGTCGACCAGCGCGAACTTGATCCCAGCGTTGGCCTGCGCGGCCTTGTAGGTGGAGTCGTTCAGCTTGAAGCCGACCCCGACGATGATGTTGCACTTCTGCGCGACCATCGCGGTCATGTTGGTCGGGTAGTCGTTGTCCGACTTCGACTCGACCTTGGCCTCGTTGATGTTGAGCTTCTTGACCGCGTCCGCCTGACCCTTGTACGAGGTCTGGTTGAACGACTTGTCGTCAAAACCTCCGGAGTCGGAGACCATGCAGGTCTTGAAATCCTTCTTCGCGGCGCCGGCGTTGCCGCTGTCGGCCGGCTTGCTGCCGCACGCGGAAACGGCGAGCGCGAGTACGCCTGCCACCGCCGCTCCCCGCAGGTACATCTTCACCGGAGGTCTCCTTCGTCCCGGAAATCTTGTCGCGACACGCCGGATTCCGGCGTACCGCATCCGCAGACTATAAGCGTCCGGCGGCGTTCACAGAACGGCACGACCAGCCCGATACCTGATAGTGATCAGGCACCCAGGACCGGGCACTGTCGGCGATGAACCGACCGCAGTGTGTGATTGGTCACTCTGCAGGTTGTTGCAGTAAGCAAGCAATTGATGATCACCCACGGTTAGCGTGAGGCGATCCGGGGCAATCGGCTCCGGCAGATCTCAGGGGGATCTCAGATGAGTTCACGTTTGTTCAAGGCCGGCGCCGCCGGGCTCACGGCCACCCTCGGCGTCGTCGGGCTGAGCATCGTCCAGGCGCCCGACGCGGCGGCCGCGACGAGCTGCCGGAGCGGCTCGAACTGGCAGGCCTGCAGCACGATCGACAAGCGCATCCCGGTCTCGTTCACGGCCGGCTACCGCGACTCGGTGCGCAACGACAAGAGCTACTCGATCACCGGGCAGTGCGAGGCGAGCACCAGCAAGACCGTCACCTGGGGCGTCAGCGTCAGCGTGAAGGAGCAGCTGAAGGCCGCGATCTTCGCCAGCATCGAGGCGTCGGTGACCGCGAACGTCGAGCTGTCGATGACCACCGGCTACGTCACCTCGGCGAACTTCACGGTCCGGGCGCACGACACCGTGTACTGCGACCGCGGTATCTACCAGGAGAACGTCAAGGGCCACAGCACGCTGTCGTACTACGGCGGCGGCGCCGGCACCATCCACCAGTCCTGGACCGCGCACGCCCCGAGCCGGGCGCAGTGGCGCATCTACTGATGCCGAAGGCAACTCTCGGCGCGGTGAGCGCGGCCCTGGCCGCGCTCACCCTGCTGCCCGCCTGCACTCCGGACAACACCCACGGCAGCACGCCGGAGGAGCAGTCCACTGGCCCGGAGGCTTCGTCCGCCCCGGAGAAGGCCGACGACATCTCGCTGGTGACCCTCCCGACGGACCAGGCGATGGTCACACGGAGTGGCAGCGGCTCGCTCACCCAACCGATCTCCGGCGCCTTCGGCCCCGACTACGTTCTGTATGCACGCTGCCGGGCCGGAAACGTCCGCGTGGAGATCGCCGGCAGCGACCCGTGGGACGTCGCGTGCGACGGCGTACCGTCGCGGATCAAGTTGCTGACCGACATCAAGAGGGTCTCGTTGCGGCTGACAACGACACCGAGCACCCGGTGGACGTTCATCGTGGCGAAGCAGAAGCAACCGGCCAAATAGCAGTTCCGGCGGCTGAATTCGGCGTTCCCGCGCTGTGCCACAATCTCGGGATGAGTCATCAGTTGCTGGTCGCGGACGTCCTGGCTCGGGTCGAGGCGGTGCGCGAGGAGATGGTCGAGGTACGCCGTGACCTGCACGCGCACCCCGAGCTCGGCTGGCACGAGGTCCGCACCACCGAACTGCTCGAGAAGAAGCTGATCGGGGCGGGCCTCTCGCCGCGGGTGCTGCCGACCGGGACCGGACTCATCTGTGACGTCGGCTCCGGTGACTCGTGCGTCGCGCTGCGGGCCGACATCGACGCGCTGCCGGTGCCGGACGGCGTCGCGGCGCCTTGGCGGTCGACGATCGATGGGGTCGCGCACGCTTGCGGTCACGACGTACACACGTCTGCGTTGCTCGGTGCGGCGTTGGTGCTGGCCGGGATGGCGCGTGACGGGCACCTGGATCGGCGGGTGCGGCTGATCTTCCAGCCGGCCGAGGAAGTGATGCCGGGTGGTGCACTCGGTGTCATCGCGGCCGGCGGACTCGACGGGGTCCGCCGTATCTATGGTCTGCACTGCGATCCGCGGCTGCAGGTCGGGCAGGTCGGGCTGCGGGTCGGCGCGCTGACGGCTGCGGCCGACCGGATCCTGGTGCGGCTGAGCGGTCCGGGCGGGCACACGTCGCGGCCGCACCTGACGGCCGACCTCGTCTACGCGCTCGCGACGCTGGTGACCGAGCTCCCGGCCGCGCTGTCCCGCCGGGTCGACCCGCGCGCGGGCATGTCCCTCGTCTGGGGCCGCATCACGTCCGGCTCCGCTGCCAACGCGATCCCGTCCCGCGGCGAGGCCGAAGGCACCCTCCGCTGCCTGGACGTGAACGCGTGGCGCCTGGCGGAGGACCTGATCCCGTCGCTAGCTTCGCAACTGGTCCGCCCGTACGGCGGCGTGGAGGTCGACGTCGAGGTCACGCACGGCGTACCCCCGGTCATGAATGACCCGACGGCCATCGACGTACTCCGCAACGCCGTCCACCAGACGCTGGGCTCCAGCGCCCTCGCCCCCACCGACCAGAGCCTCGGCGGCGAGGACTTCGCCTGGTACATGGAACACGTCCCCGGCGCCATGGCCCGCCTCGGCGTCCGTCCCCCCACCCTCGACACCACCGGCGACCTCCACACCCCCACCTTCGACCCCTCCGAAGAAGCCATCACCCTAGGCACCACAGTCCTAACCTCCACCGCCCTCCTCGACTAACGGGAACATCGCCAAGGACACCCCGCGAAAGGACACCGCTTCGCGGCGGCTGCCTATCGGCCGCCTCCGGCGGCGCGCGCACCCCGCCCCACCCGGACACGCCCCGGCGCAGGCAATCCACTTCGAACCCGGCGCGCTGGAATGCCCTGAGCTCAACCAGGAGAGATACGAGTGGAGCAAGAGCAGGTAAGTCGTCGTACCCATGAGCGCAGGTTGCAGGTCATGAATCGATTCCTGGCGACCTACGAGGCCAAGCGCGGCAAGGTGACCGACAAACAGATCACAGCAGCCGTGCGGGACATGCGAGCTGGTGCGATCGTCTTTCGTCCGAGCAGGCCGGGGCCGCTGGATACCCAGAACGTGTCGGCGGGGACGTAGACGCCCCAGACTTCTCAGAGGGTGTTGCAGACTTCGCCTACTGTGGCTTGGGCTTTAGGGCCTTCACGGGGTAGAGGCAGAGTTGGCCAGGCGGGCTACCTGTTGGGACTCGCTGGCGAATATCTCGGTAATCCTCGGTTCTGTACGACCTGACAGGTACCCGGCTAGTGCGTTCGCTGAGGGAGCGAGCGCCAATCACGGTCAGTAGGCGATCGTGCCTGAGCCAGTGACACAACGCCCACCCGCGCCTATCTTGCGAGGGATGGTGCCCGTGGGGGGCTCTGACGTGACGACGGCAGTGGGTGGTGGGCGGTGGAGTGGATTCTGCTTGTAGGAGGCGCCGTGCTCGGCGTGCTGGCGAATGAGGTGTGGCGTTGGTTTGCGATGCGCCGCGGTCAACGAGTGCGGGCGCAGCGCTACCGCGAGCTGAACGTCGGGGCCAAGTCAATCGAGGCCATGCACAGCACGATTGTGCTGATTCAGGCTGGATGGGATCCAGACGGGTTCTTCCGACCAGGCTCAGTCACAGTACGCCTCGAAGGCACGTACCAGACGCCGGAAGCGGTGCGGGGGATCCGTGAAGCTCACTCCGGCGAATGGCTGGAGGCCGGCCATACCAACGGTCGTCAGATCGGGCTCTCGTCGTACATGATCAAAAGAACCTCCGACGACCCTGAACAGGAGCGCCGTGGGCTGGCCATCACCTCACCCTGAAGGCACATGAGTTCGACTACTTCGACTTTCTGGCATCGCATCGCGTTCTGCTGCACGGTACCGGCGCCGAACGCCAGTTGCTGGCCAAGCTTGCCTCGGCTGCGTCGGCCGAGAGCCCAGCTCCTGGGCTACCGACGCCATGCAGTGTCGGTCTGTCGCTGATCGCCGAAGGAGGCCGGACGATCGTTCTCAGCCGAAGGGCAGGTAGGACCTCGCCGGCAGGCTCGTGGCGGCACGGACAGGTGTTCAACGCGGTCGGGGAAGGGATGGCTTCCCGGGACTTCGCCGCGGCCGGATACGATGCAACTTCCTGCGCACCTGACGTCACAGCCGCCCGCGGGGCTTACGAGGAGTTGGGCTTCCGCCCCGACGAGATGCAGTGGTCGACGATCCGATTGCACAGCTTCGCGTTCGCGACCGACATCCTGGACTTCAAGTTCTTCGGCTGTCTTGAGACGGAGCTATCTGTCGGAGAAATCCAGGGCAGGTGGGAGGTTGCCCCGGACCGCTCGGAGGCTCGTGAGCTTTTGTACTGGCCGATCGAGACTAGGCAACAATGCGTCGATCTCCTTCGCGAAATGGACAACGAAGCGGACACGTGGTCACCGGAGGCGCGGTTCTGCACCATTCGAACGCTGCTCTGCCTGCGCAAGCTGAGCATTCAGGATGTCGTTGCGGTGTCCAATCACGCTGGAGCAGCTACGCCTACCCGAAGCTGACTACGCTCGCCCATCACCACGACCGCCCCCTGCTGAAGGCAGCGGTGGAATAGCCGCCACGAAAGCGGCTTGCGTTCGCGGCGGCTATCGAATGCAGATCGCTCAGAAGGTGTCGGCGGGGACGTAGACGCCCCAGACTTCTCTGAGGGTGTTGCAGACTTCGCCTACTGTGGCTTGGGCTTTTAGGGCTTTTTTCATGGGGTAGAGGCAGTTGTCGGTGCCGGCGGCGGCGGATTTCAGGGCGGCTAGGGCCTGGTCTACGGCCTGTTGGTCTCTGGTGGCTCGGAGTTGGGTCAGGCGGGCTACCTGTTGGGACTCGATGGCTGGGTCTACTCGGAGGGGCTCGTAGGGCTCTTCCTCGGCGATCTTGAACTTGTTCATGCCTACGACTACGCGCTCGGCGGAGTCGATCTGCTGGGCGATCTGGTAGGCGGAGCGTTCGATCTCCTGCTTCTGGAAACCTTTTTCGATCGCTGCGACCGCGCCGCCGTACTCCTCGACCTGGGTCATCAGGGCTACTGCTTCGGACTCGACCTCGTCGGTGAGGGACTCGACCACGTAGGAGCCGGCGAACGGGTCGACAGTCGCGGTGATGTCTGTTTCGTAGGCGAGGACCTGCTGGGTGCGCAGCGCCAGGCGGGCCGCCTTCTCGGTGGGGAGCGCGATGGCCTCGTCGTACGAGTTCGTGTGCAGGGACTGCGTCCCGCCCAGGACCGCGGCCAGCCCCTGGATCGCGACCCGGACCAGGTTGACCTCGGGCTGCTGAGCCGTGAGCTGGACCCCGGCGGTCTGGGTGTGGAAGCGGAGCATCTGGGACTTCGGATTGCGAGCACCGAACTCGTCCCGCATCACCCGCGCCCAGATCCGCCGCGCCGCCCGGAACTTCGCCACCTCTTCGAGCAACGTCGTCCGCGCCACGAAGAAGAACGACAGCCGCGGTGCGAACTCGTCCACGTCCAGCCCGGACGCGATCGCCGCGCGGACGTACTCGATCCCGTCCGCCAGCGTGAACGCGATCTCCTGCGCGGGCGTCGCCCCGGCCTCGGCCATGTGGTAGCCGGAAATCGAGATCGTGTTCCAGCGCGGCAGCTCCGCCTTGCAGTACGCGAAGATGTCGCTGATCAGCCGCAGCGACTCCTTCGGCGGGTAGATGTACGTCCCGCGCGCGATGTACTCCTTCAGTACGTCGTTCTGGATCGTCCCGGTGAGCTTGTCCCCGGACACCCCCTGCTCCTCGGCGACCAGCTGGTACAGGAGCAGCAGCACCGACCCCGGCGCGTTGATCGTCATCGAGGTGGAGACCTGGTCCAGCGGGATCTTGTCGAACAGCACCCGCATGTCGTCGATCGAGTCGATCGCGACCCCGACCTTGCCGACCTCGCCGTGCGCGATCGGCGCGTCCGAGTCGTACCCCATCTGGGTCGGCAGGTCGAAGGCGACCGACAGCCCCATCGTCCCGTGGTCGATCAGCTGGTGGTACCGCTGGTTCGACTCGGCCGCGGTGCCGAACCCGGCGTACTGCCGCATCGTCCACGGCCGCTCGGTGTACATCGTCGGGTAGACCCCGCGCGTGTACGGGAACTGCCCCGGCTCGCCCAGCTTGGCCGCCGGGTCGAACCCGTCCAGCGGCTCGTAGACCGGCGCGAACTCGAACCCCGACTCGCTGCGATGACTCATCTCCCCACGGTATTCCGAACCACCGCCCGACTGGTATGACGTCCAGCACGCCCAGCCCGAGCTGTTGACTCGTGACCTGGCTCACAGAAGGCTGCTGCCAGCGTATGCAGCGTGGACCGGGGAGGGGCGACATGCGAAGAACTTCCGCTCTGATCGCAGTACTGGCTGTCGTAGCCAGCGCACTGGCTGCAGGACAGGCAGCCACCGCAGTACCGAAGGGCCGGGGAGGTGACGGCCTCGAGGTGTACGTCGGCCACCTGAGCACGCAGCAGCTGCAGAAGGTCGTCGACATCGGGGTCGACCGCTCCGACATCGCCACCGACCAGGCCGGCCAGGTCGAGGTGGTCATGTCCGAGCGGCAGGCCGCCAAGCTCCGCACGGACGGTGTCGACCTGAAGGTGAAGCAGGTCAAGGGCCACGCAGCCTCCGACGAGGCCGCCAGGCTCGCCGCGGCCGGCCCGACCGTCTTCCGCCAGTACAGCGGACCCGGCGGCCTCTACGAAGAGTTGACCCAGACCGCTGCTGCCCACCCGCTGCTGGCCAAGCTGGTCACCATCGGTACGACGGTCCAGGGCAAGCCGATCGTCGCCGTCAAGGTGAGCCTGGGCGCCCGGCTGCTGCCCGACGGCAGCAAGCCCTCGGTGCTGTACTCCGGCGCCCAGCACGCCCGCGAGTGGATCACCCCGGAGATGGTGCGCCGGCTGATGCACTACTACCTCGACGGCTACGGCCACAACGCCGACGTCACCAAGGTGGTCAACACCACAGAACTGTGGTTCCTGCCGGTGGCCAACCCCGACGGCTACGACTACACGTTCACCGGCGACCGCCTGTGGCGCAAGAACCTCCACGACAACAACAACGACGGCGTCATCGCGCCAGGCGACGGCGTCGACCTGAACCGCAACCTGCCGACCAAGTGGGGCTACGACAACGAAGGCTCGTCGCCCGACCCGAGCAGCGACACGTACCGCGGTCCGTCCCCCGCCTCCGAGCCGGAGACGAAGGCCCTCGACCAGCTGTTCCGCCGGGCGCACTTCACCGAGCTGGTCAACTACCACTCCGCGGCCCAGTTGCTGCTGTACGGCGTCGGCTGGCAGGTGAGCACGCCCTCGCCGGACGACGTGATCTCGGAAGCGATGGCGGGTGACGACGCGAACCCCGCAGTACCCGGCTACGACCCGGACGTCTCCGCCGAGCTCTACACCACCAACGGTGAGACCGACGACCACGCGGCGAACGCGTACGGCACGATGGCGTTCACGCCGGAGATGTCGACCTGCCAGACCGCGTCCGCGGTCGACCCCAACGACCAGTGGCGGCCGGAGGACTGCGTCAGCGTCTTCAGCTTCCCGGACGACGAAGGCCTGATCCAGGCCGAGTTCGCCAAGAACATCGCGTTCGCGGTGTCGGTCGCGAAGTCCGCCCAGGACCCCGACGACCCGGTCTCGGTGGTGGGACGGAAGGCCGCCGACCTGGTCGCGGATCCGTTCACCGTCTCGTACGGCACCACCCAGCCGGTCGCGGTGATCGCCAAGCGGGCGTTGCGGAACCTCCGCATCAACTACCGGATCAACGGCGGCGACCCGATCTCCGACAAGACGTCGGAGTGGAAGGGCGGCGAGCGGTACGGCAACACCAACAACCGCTACTACGCCGAGTTCCGCGGCACGGTCCGCCGTACCAAGCCGGGTGACTCGGTCGAGGTGTGGTTCAGCGGCAACAAGGCGGGGACGGGCGCCGTTGCCAGCCAGCACTTCACCTACAAGGTTGCGACCGACATCGGCGGCCAGGTGCTGATCCTCGCGGCTGAGGACGTCACCGGTGCCAGCCCGACCCAAGGCGTCACGACCGCAAAGTACGCCGCCAACTACGCGGCCTCACTGACTGCGGCCGGCGTCACCTCGGACGTGTACGACGTGGACGCGAACAACCGGACCGCACCGCACCCGCTGGGCGTGCTGTCGCACTACAAGGCCGTGGTTTGGGAGACCGGCGACGACATCATCACCCGTAAGGTCGGCCAGCCGGGCGGCACGGCGGCCGAGCTGGCCCTCGACCTCGAGGTGTCGGTCCGCGACTACCTCAACGAGGGCGGCAAGCTGCTCTACACCGGCAAGTACGCCGGCTACGCGAGCAACGCGGACGGGGCGTACTACTACAACCCGTTCCAGGAGACGCAGGGCGAGTGCACGGCACGGACGTACCCGTGCCTGCCGTTGCTCAACGACTTCGAGCAGTACTGGCTCGGCGCCTACACGCTCGTCGACAACAGCGGCACCGGCAGCGACGGCAACCCGGTCCCGATCAGCGGCAAGGCCGG
The DNA here is from genome assembly GCF_040638345.1 of Kribbella sp. NPDC026611. Taxonomy (NCBI): domain Bacteria; kingdom Bacillati; phylum Actinomycetota; class Actinomycetes; order Propionibacteriales; family Kribbellaceae; genus Kribbella; species Kribbella sp. NPDC026611. Next base: position 85,136 of record NZ_JBEZYC010000008.1, on the reverse strand, counting down.
CGCCTTCAACGGGTTCACCGGGACGCTCAACGGCGGCGACTCGGCCAACAACCAGAATCACACCAATGCCTACGTGCTCACCTCGAGTGTGTTGCCGAAGGCCCAGTTCCCGCAGTTCGCCAGCTCGGCTCCGCTGAAGTGGGACCGACCCGGCGGTGCGCCGTTCGAGCCGTTCAGCGGTTCGCAGTACGTCTACAGCCGGCAGGCCGACATGAGCTACAAGCGGCTGACCCGGACGGTAGACCTGAGCGGAGTCACCAGCGGTTCGATGTCGTTCAAGTTCTCCTACGACACCGAGGCGGGCTGGGACCACGTGATGGTCGAGGCGCACACGGTCGGCCAGAACGACTGGACGACGCTGCCGGACATGAACGGCCACACGACGCAGGACACCGGCGAGAGCTGTCCGGCCGGCTGGGTGCAGCTGCATCCGTTCCTGGCGCACTACCAGGGCGCTGACTGCTCGCCGACCGGCACCACGGGCGCGTGGAACGCATCGTCCGGGCCGAGCGGTGGCTGGCAGGACTGGAAGATCGACCTGACGCCGTACGCCGGCCAGCAGGTCGAGCTGTCGATCACGTATGTCAGCGACTGGTCGACCCAGGGCCTTGGGGCCTTCGTCGACGACGTCTCGATCACCAAGGGTGGGGCCACCGAGCAGACCTCGTTCGAGACCGACCTCGGGGGCTGGACGGTGCCCGGTCCACCGGCCGGTTCACCCGCCAACCCGACCGACTGGATCCGCACCACCACCGCCTTCGACGAGGGCGCCGGGGTGGCGACACCCGACTCGGTGTACCTCGGCTTCGGCGCCGAGGGCCTGACCACGCAGGCGATGCGCACGGACCTGGTCCGCCGGTCCCTGCTGCATCTGTTCAGCACGCCGTAACCGAACCGCCGGCCACCCTGGTCCTCGCGGCCAGGGTGGCCGACGCTTGCAGTTGGCCTGGCACTAACCGAACGCCGCCGGTCGGCAACCTGAAGGACACTTCAAATCTGTGCACCCGTCGACAGGGCCTCGACGCGGTGTCACGAGAGCGTCGCCCAGGGTTCATGCGCGCTGGGGAACCTCCGAAGTGTGCGAATCGTGATGGTGGCCGAGACCTTCCTGCCGCAGATCAACGGCGTGGCGAACACGGCTCGGCACTGCGCCGACCGGCTCCGGGCGCGCGGGCACGACCTGCTGATCATCGCTCCCGGACCAGGCCCTGACTCGTACGGCGACGTCCCGGTCCTGCGGGCCCGGAGCTTCCGGACGCCGGGCTACAAGGAGTACCCGGTCGGCCTGCCGGACCCCTCGATCGAGCGGGCGATGGCCGACTTCAAGCCCGACCTCGTGCACCTCGCCTCGCCGTTCATCATCGGCGCGTACGGGCTGCGCGCGGCCCGCAAGCTCGGCGTACCGACGGTCGCGATCTTCCAGACCGACATCGCCGGCTTCGCCCGTCAGTACCCCTGGTACGCCCCGGCGGACCGTGGCATCTGGCGCTGGGTACGGCGGACCCACTCGCGCGCCGACCGGACGCTCGCGCCGTCGACCGCATCGGTCGACGCGCTGGTGCAACGCGGCGTACCCCGGGTGTTCAAGTGGGGCCGCGGTGTGAACCTGGACCTGTTCGACCCGAAGTACCGCGACGAGGAGTGGCGCCGGCAGATCTCACCGGACGGCCGCCCGATCGTCGGGTACGTCGGTCGGCTCGCCGCCGAGAAGAAGGTCCGCCGGCTGGCCGAACTGACCGACCTGAACTGCCGGATCGTGATCGTCGGCGACGGGCCGGACCGTGCCGCGCTGGAGAACGCGTTGCCGACAGCAACCTTCCTGGGGATGCGCCGGGGCACCGACCTGGCCGCGATCTTCGCCGGGCTGGACGTGTTCGTGCACACCGGCGAGCACGAGACGTTCTGCCAGACCATCCAGGAGGCGCAGGCGTCCGGCGTGGCCACCGTCGGACCCGCGGCCGGCGGCCCACTGGACCTGATCCACCCGGGCGAGAACGGCCTGCTGTTCGAGCCCGGCAAGCCCGGGTCACTGCGCTCGGCCGTGAAGATCCTGCTCGACCACCCAGAGGCACGCGGCCGGATGGCGGCCAGCGGCCTGGAGCGGGTCCAGTCCCGGACCTGGCCGGCGGTGGTCGACGACCTGGTCGACCGGCACTACGCCGAAGTACTCCGGGACGCCGCTGCACTGCGGCGGGTCGCATGAGTGCCCTTCGCATCGCCCAACTGGCCAACTTCGTCGGGCCGACGTCGGGCGGGATGCGGACCGCGATCGAACACATCGGCCGCGGGTACGTCGAGGCCGGTGCCGAGCGGATCGTGATCACCCCGGGCGACAAGGACGCGGTGGTCGAGACCGAGTTCGGGACGATGGTCCGGGTCAAGGGCGTGAAGGTGACCGGCGGGTACCGGCTGATCACCACGCCGTGGAACGTGATCGACGTGCTGAAGAAGTTCCGGCCGACCACGGTCGAGATCTCGGACAAGTCGACGCTGCTCCCGGTCGCCCGCTGGGCCCGGAAGAACGACATCGGCACGGTCCTGTTCAGCCATGAGCGGCTCGACGCGATGCTGGCGCTGGGTCAGGCGCGTCCCGGTCAGCTCGGCGGCAACGACGTACTGCGTCCTGGTCGCATGCTCGGTGCGGTCACGCCGCGCGGGGACAGCAGCCTTCGCCCGGTGTGGTGGGGCGCGGACGGGGTCAAGTACAGCCAGCTCGGCGTGGTGGCCACCGTGGCCGCGCTCTACAAGCTGCTCAGCCGGACGTACGACGCAGTCGTGGTGACGTCTCGCTATGCGGCGGCCGAGTTCGACGAGGTGACCACACCGCTGGTCCGGATCCCGCTCGGCGTCGACCTGGAGACATTCCACCCGGCGCTCGGCGCGCCGGCGGACGACGGCGTACTCAAGCTGGTGCACGCCGGCCGGCTGTCCCGGGAGAAGAGCCCGGGCCTCGCCATCGCCATCGCGGCCGAGCTGCACCGCCGCGGGGTCAACGTGCGACTGGACGTCTACGGCACCGGTCCGCACCTGGAGGAGATGGTCGAGATCGCCGGCGACGCCCCGGTCACCTTCCACGGGTACGTCGACGGCCGCCAGACCCTCGCCAAGCGCCTGGCCGAGGCGGACGTCGCGCTCTCCGTCTGCCCCGGCGAAACCTTCGGCCTGGCTGTCCTGGAGGCCCTCGCCGCCGGCACCCCGGTCGTCACCGCGAACACCGGCGGCGCCCGCGAACTGGTCGACGAGACCTGCGGCCGCTGGGGCGCGGCAAACCCGTCCGACCTGGCCGACGCCGTCCTGGCGCTCGCCCAGCTCCCCAACCGTCGGACGGCTGCCCGCCACCGAGCAGAGCGCTACGACTGGGACACCTGCATCCGCCACATGCTTGCCCTGCACACCCGGCTGGCCCAAACCCGCCTGGCAGCCTGACTGCACCAAGCTGCAATGAACTTGCGGTCCGGACCTCTGTCGCGGTAAATCTATGCCTTTCGCCGGTGTCGCTCGGGGTGCGCCGGATTCCCCTGCCCTGGAGATTCGATGCGCCGCGCCCGCAAACCCGCCCTACTCCGCGCTGCCCTGGCCACGGCCCTGGCCGCAATCACCATCCCGCTCGTCGCCCACGCCGCCTTCGGCGACGACAACCGCGAAGTTCTCAAGCCCACAGTCGCGGCCACGGCCGCGGAGACGCCTGCAGTCGGCGCGATCGACGTACTCGCGCTCGACGCCAACCGCGGCGGTGGCACGACGTGGCTGCATGACGAGACGGCCGGTCCGGTCACGGCCTCGGCCGCCGCGGACGGATCCCGCACACTGTCGGCCGGGACGCTGAAGCTCCGGATCCCGGCGTTCTTCGAGGGACCGGGGTACTACGACCTCTCGTCGCTGACCGCGGTCACGCTGACCCAAGGTGCGCGCAGCTGTGACTCGGCGGCCACGTTCCGGGTCTCCGCGGTGTCCTACACGGCCGACGGCGCGCTCGAGACCCTCGCCGCGTCGCTCGCAGCCGGCACCTGCTCCGGCTCCGCGCCGGTTGCGTGGTTCGAGATCCGCTACCACAGCGCGGTCGACTACCAGGCGCTGTCCGTGACTCCCGACGTGCTCGACGCCGGCCGGGTGCCGCTCGGGACCTCCAAGGCGCTGACCCTCACGCTGAAGAACACCGGCACCGAGCAGATCCAGTTCGGCATGATGACGTTCAGCAGCAACACCAGCCCCTGGCAGTTGAGCCGCGACTGCGACCAGTACCTGGCCGCCGGTGCGTCGTGCCAACTGACGCTGACGTTCACGCCGGTCCGGGCCGGCGATTTCGCGGCCCGGCTGACGATCAACGACTCCACCGCGCTGTCCTCGCACCAGGTGCTGATGTCCGGGACCGGAACCTCGCTCCCGGAGGAACCCGGCAGTCCGGGCACTCTGCGCACCTACCGCGGGGTCAAGCTCTTGTGGCCGTCCTGGAAGACGGCCGGCGGCACTCCCGTCCGCGGGTACTTCGTCCACCGGTACGTCGGCGGCGCGGAGACCACCAAGTGGGTCGCCGAAGACGGGAACCACAGCACGATCACCTGGGAAGAGCTCGAGCCGGTCGCGGGAACGCAGTACGCGCTGTCGGTCGTCAGCGAGCTCGGCGAAGGACCGACCGGCCCTCGCACCACCCTGCCGCGGCCGACCGATCAGATTGTCGTCACCGACGCCCTGTCCATGGAGCTGATGGCGGCCAGCCGCAGCGGGTACGTCGTGCTGCAGGACCTGGACGGCTCGGTGATCCCGAAGGGGGCCGTTGCGGCCGCGCCGGACGGGCGGACGCTCGCCTACGCGTCGACGGGGTACGAGAAGTCCCTGTGGACGCAACGCGTCGAGCCGACCGGGGTCGCCGAAGCAGTCAAGCTGTGGACCTCGCCGGTACCGATGACGCACCTGTCCTGGTCGCCGGACGGCACCCGGATCGCCTTTCAGGCAGCCGAGAACGGGACACCGTGCGTGTACGTGATCGCGGCAAGCGGCGGTACGCCGGAGAAGATCGCCTGCGACCTCGCCGCCCCGAGCTGGATGCCTGACGGCCGGACCCTCGTCGTGGTCGACAAGCGGTTCGACGGCGACGACCGGTTCGCCCGCGTCCAGGCAGCGCCGGGTGGTGACAGGGTGGCGACATCGCCGGCCCCGACGGCCGCAGCCGACGGCATGCCGGCGCGGGTTTCACCGGACGGCAGCCAGGTCGCGTTCGGCGCCGGGGACACCGTGAAGTTCGTCAGCCTCGGCAGCGACCAGGTCAAGTCGAGCCGGCCGTTCGACACCACGATTCACTCGCTCAGCTGGGACCCGGACAGCGGCATCCTGTTCGTCACCACGAATTCCGGTCGTCTCTTCCGCCTGGACAGCGGTGCCCTGTCGGTCGCTCCGCTGGCGCTGCCGACCGATCTGCTCCGCGGCGGCGACGTGGATCTCGCCTTCCAGCGTCTCGGCGTGGTCATCGCGCCGACGCCGGCCGTTGTCGGCACCACCGCCTCGATCGCGTTCGACGGATCGGCGCTGGCCGCGGGGACGAAGTACAGCTGCTCGTCCGCCTACACGCCGGCGGTCGCGTGCACGTCGCCGTACCAGATCCCCAGGTTGTCCAATGGCGAGAACCTGGTGACCATCACCGCCACCGAGCCTGACGGGCGGGTGACGAAGGCCTATCGAACGATCACCGCGGACGCGTATGGCCCGGTGGCCCGGGTGACCGGGCCGGGGTACCAGTCGTCGGTCGCGGCGACGGCGCAACTCACGGTCGCGGCGACGGATCCGAGTGGCGTGGCGTCGTACGACGTCCGCTATCGACGGGCCTCGTTCGCCGCGCCGTACAGCTCCTACATCCAGCCGTGGAGCGGGACGACCGCCACCTCGATGAGCCTCGCGGTCGCGGCGGGGTACGAGTACTGCGTGTCGGTCCGGGCGACCGACAAGTTCGGGAACGTCGGCGGCTGGAGCGCGGAGCGGTGCTTCTCGCGGCCGCTCGACGACCGGTCGCTGACGATGGCGACGACCGGGTGGGCCCGGGGCGCGTCGACGAAGTTCTACTTCGGTACCGACACGCAGACCACGGCGTCCGGGGCGGCGCTGACCCGGACGGTGCAGGGCAAGCGGTTCTTCCTGATCGCGACCCGGTGCCCGACCTGTGGGGCGGTCGCGGTGTACGCCGGGAACCGGCTGCTGACCACGGTGAACCTGGCCTACCCCACGACGCACTACCAGGTCGTGCTCGGGCTGCCGGTGCAGAGCACGTTGTTCAACGGGACGCTGACCGTCCGGACGGTCGGCGCCGGGAAGCTCGTCCAGATCGACGGGCTGGCGGTCGGCCGGACCTGAGTACGACGCCGGACGCTCTCCCGGTGAGAGCGTCCGGCTCGTCAGGTCAGCTCAGGTGAGGTGGTCGTAGTCGCCGCGGACCCAGGCGGCATGGCGGTCGGCGGACCGGCGGACGACGGCTTTGGCGTCGACCGGGATGGACGAGCCGAAGTTGTTGTAGAGGCGGTCGTAGTCGTACGGGTCGAGGGACTTGGCCACCCGGTCGACGACGGCGCCCGAGAGTGGGATGCGGTTCGGGTAGCTGCGCATGAAGCTGACCGAGGTGCGGTCGGGGTTGGCGAAGATCGTGTCGCCGGAGAGGACCACACCCTTGCCGTCGGCACCGTTTGCCCAGTGGACCACCGCGCTGCCGGGGAAGTGACCGCCCGGCTGGATGAGCGTCACGCCCGGTAGCGGGTTGAGCTTGCCCGTCCAGGTCTGGATCACCTCGTCCTGGCGGGCGACCCACTCCGCGTCCGCCTCGGAGACGTAGACGGGCGCGTTGCCCAGCCGATGGCTCCACTCGACCTGTACGCCGTACATGTGCGGGTGGCTGGCAACGATCGCAACCACGTCGCCCAGCGCGCGCACCCGCCGTACGGCGGCGTGGTCGAGGTACCCGATCGGGTCCCAGAGCAGGTTGCCCTCGGCGGTCACCACCAGCATCGACTGCTGCCCGATCCCGACCGGCGGCTTCGAGCGTACGCCGTACAGGTTCGGCTCGACCTCCTCGATCGTCACCTCGGTGCCGGCCGCCGCCAGCTCCTCGAGCGTGGTCCACTCCTGCCCCTCAGCAGGCACCCACTGCCGCTCGTCGGCACAGATCGCACACACCTCGACCTGCTCCGAGTGCTCGACCGCACAGGTCGCACAAATCCAGAAACTCACCGTAACTCTCCCCTCGGATGGTCCCGCCAGCCTTCTCGTTCAACCTCGGTTGAAGTCAAGAGCACCGGCGGTTCCCCGTCGAGGGCCACTTCGGGGGCGCGGCACTGGGCCACGCCCCGACGCGAAACTCAGTCGACGCGGTGCATGTAGAAATAGCCCGGATTTCCCTGCCAGCCCCAGAAGCAGTCCGGACCAACCGGGCGGCTGTCGAAGCTCCGGTTCATCTCGCAGGTGGGTTGGTTGCCGTAGGGCCCGACGGCCTGCCACAGCTCAGCGTGAGCCGGCGTCGCCGTCAGCAGTCCGGACACGGCGATGCCGCCGATGGCGGTGACGGCCGCAAAGGTCTTCCGCACGATTCTCTCCATCCTGATTCAATCGTTTGACCGGACTAGAACAGTAACCCGTGGACGGGTCTGCCAAACGGGGCGGGCCGACGCGACCGATGTCACACCCTCGCGATCGATGTCACATCCGGCGTGACATTTCACCGCCGGCCGCGGGTCTAGCATCGAAGCGACCTGAGTGGACCCGTTCGAGGAGGATCTGGTGCCCAGCAAACCAGCCGGCACGCTCTACCGCGGCCGGGAGGGCATGTGGTCGTGGGTCGCGCACCGGATCACCGGTGTCGGCATCTTCTTCTTCCTGCTGGTGCACGTGCTGGACACCGCGCTCGTCCGGGTCTCGCCCGAGGCCTACAACGAGGTGATCGGCACCTACAAGAACCCGATCGTGGGGCTCCTGGAGGTCGGCCTGGTGGCCGCGATCCTGTTCCACGCGTTCAACGGCATCCGGCTGATCCTGGTGGACTTCTGGGCCAAGGGGCCGCGCTACCAGCGGCAGCTGATGATCGGCGTCGGGGTGATCTGGGTGGTCCTGTTCGTACCGTTCGTCATCCGCCATCTGACCCACGTGTTCGGAGGCTGAGATGAGCGAGATCTCTGCCCCGCGGTCCAGCTCCCGCGCCCGGAACCTCAAGGGCGGCGGACGGAACCGCTCCGGCCAGACCAACTTCGAGCTCTACAGCTGGCTGTTCATGCGGCTGTCCGGGCTCGCCCTGGTGATCCTGGTGCTCGGCCACCTGTTCGTGAACCTGATGCTCGGCGGCGGGATCACCGCGCTCGACTTCGGCTTCGTGGCCGGCAAGTGGGCCAACCCGCTCTGGCAGGTCTGGGACCTGCTGATGCTGTGGCTGGCGATGCTGCACGGCTCCAACGGCCTGCGCACGATCATCAACGACTACGCCGAGAAGGACCAGACCAGGTTCTGGCTGAAGGCCCTGCTGATCACGGCCGCGCTGGTGGTCGTCGTCCTCGGCACCCTGGTGATCTTCACCTTCGACCCCTGCCTCGACCCGAACAGCACGCTTTCGGTCTGTCAGTAAGGAAGTTATGCAGCAGCATCAGTACGACGTCATCATCGTCGGCGCGGGTGGTGCGGGGATGCGCGCCGCCCTGGAGTCGAGCAAGCGCACCCGCACCGCCGTACTCACGAAGCTGTACCCGACCCGGTCGCACACCGGCGCGGCGCAGGGCGGCATGTGTGCCGCGCTCGCCAACGTCGAGGAGGACAACTGGGAGTGGCACACCTTCGACACGGTCAAGGGTGGTGACTTCCTGGTCGACCAGGACGCGGCCGAGGTGATGTGCCGCGAGGCCGTCGACGCGGTACTAGACCTGGAGAAGATGGGTCTCCCGTTCAACCGGACCGCCGAGGGCAAGATCGACCAGCGGTACTTCGGCGGCCACACCCGCAACCACGGCGAGGCCGTCGTCCGCCGCTCCTGCTTCGCGGCCGACCGGACCGGCCACATGATCCTGCAGACGCTCTACCAGCAGTGCATCAAGCAGAACGTCGAGTTCTTCAACGAGTACTACGTCCTCGACCTGCTGATGACGGACGGCAAGGCGAGCGGCGTGGTCGCGTACGAGCTGGCCACCGGCGAGCTGCACATCTTCTCGGCCAAGTCCGTCATCTTCGCCTCCGGCGGCTTCGGCAAGGTCTTCCGGACCACGTCCAACGCCCACACCCTCACCGGTGACGGCATGGGCATCGTCTGGCGCAAGGGCCTGCCGCTCGAGGACATGGAGTTCTTCCAGTTCCACCCGACCGGCCTGGCCGGGCTCGGCGTACTGCTTTCGGAGGCGGCCCGCGGTGAGGGCGGCATCCTGCGGAACAAGGACAACGAGCGGTTCATGGAGCGCTACGCGCCGACCGTGAAGGACCTGGCGCCGCGGGACATGGTCGCCCGCGCGATGGCCAACGAGGTCCGCGAGGGCCGCGGCTGCGGTCCGGACGGCGCGTACGTGATGCTCGACCTGACCCACCTGGAGCCCGCGCACATCGACGCGAAGCTGCCGGACATCACCGAGTTCGCTCGCACCTACCTGGGCGTGGAGCCGTACACCGAGCAGATCCCGGTCTTCCCGACCGCGCACTACGCGATGGGCGGCATCCCGACCAACATCAAAGGCGAGGCGCTGGCCAACAACGACGACGTGATCCCCGGCCTGTACGCCGCGGGCGAGGTCGCTTGCGTGTCCGTGCACGGCGCCAACCGGCTCGGGACCAACTCGCTGCTCGACATCAACGTTTTCGGCCGGCGGGCCGGGATCGCCGCCGCGGAGTACGCCGCCACCGCGGACTTCGAGGAGCTCCCGCCCGAGCCCGCGGAGTACGTCGTCGAGCTGGTCGAGGGACTCCGGACGCCACCGGGCGAGGAGCGGATCGCGGCGATCCGGTCCGATCTGCAGGCCACCATGGACCTGAACGCGCAGGTGTACCGGACCGAGGGCTCGCTCAAGCAGGCGCTGGTCGACGTCGAGCAGCTCAAGCAGCGGTTCAAGAACGTCGGTGTCCAGGACAAGGGCAAGCGGTTCAACACCGACCTGCTCGAGGCCGTGGAGCTCGGCTTCCTGCTCGACCTGGCCGAGGTGCTGGTGGTCTCGGCGCTGGCCCGCAAGGAGTCCCGCGGCGGGCACTTCCGCGAGGACTACGACAAGCGCGACGACGTGAACTTCATGCGCCACACGATGGCGTACCGCGAGCTCGATGCCGACGGCAACGAGAACATCCGGCTCGACTACAAGCCGGTCGTGCAGACCCGCTACAAGCCGATGGAGCGCAAGTACTGATGGACGTGAAGGTCAAGATCCTCCGGTACAACCCCGAGGTCGTCGACGAGGCGGAGTGGAAGACGTACTCCGTCACGCTGCAGCCGACCGACCGGGTACTGGACGCGCTGCACAAGATCAAGTGGGAGCAGGACGGCACGCTGACCTTCCGGCGGTCCTGCGCGCACGGGGTCTGCGGCTCGGACGCGATGCGCATCAACGGCCGCAACCGGCTGGCGTGCAAGACGCTGATCAAGGACCTGAACCCGGAGAAGGAGATCACCGTCGAGCCGATCAAGGGCCTCGCGGTGCTCAAGGACCTGGTCGTCGACATGGACCCGTTCTTCGAGGCGTACCGCTCGGTGATGCCGTTCCTGGTCACCAGCGGGCACGAGCCGAGCCGGGAGCGGATCCAGTCCCAGGCCGACCGAGACCGGTTCGACGACACCACCAAGTGCATCCTCTGCGCGGCCTGCACGACGTCCTGCCCGGTGTTCTGGTCCGACGGCCAGTACTTCGGCCCGCAGGCGATCGTCGGCGCGCACCGGTTCATCTTCGACAGCCGCGACGAGGGCACCGAGCAGCGGCTGGAGATCCTCAACGACAAGGAAGGCGTCTGGCGCTGCCGGACCACCTTCAACTGCACCGACGCCTGCCCGCGCGGCATCGAGGTCACCAAGGCGATCCAGGAAGTGAAGCGCGCACTCATCTTCCGCCGGGTCTGATCCCGGCATGATCTAAAATCTGACCGTCGAGCCCAGCCTCCGCCCGCGCCAGGGCGGAGGCTTCTGCTCGCTTCGAGGGGGTGACTGTGCAGCGCCTGCGGGTTTTCGTCGACCGCTACTACCCGCGGGTGGTGGAGCGGCTCGAGCGGCTCGGCGTACCGCGGAGCGCGCCGCCGCTGCTCCTGCTCGGGATCTTGGCGGCGACCACGTCCGTCGTGCTCGCCGTGGTGCTGCTGGTCACCGGCGGGACGGTGCCGGGCCAGTCGCCGGACGTCGTCGCTCCGGTGGCCGCCGGGCGGGACGGGATCGGCGTACTGCACGCCGACCGGGCGCAGGTGCAGTCGTTCTCGATGGTCTCCAAGGACCGCTGGGCGGCCGGCTGGTCCGACTGCATGACCGGTCCGACCTGCCGGTACGCCGCCGTGGTCGACCTGGACGGCGACAAGGCGGTCGCGCCCGAGTGGCCGGTGCCGTACGCGACGCTGCAGGCCGGGCACGAGGCGATCGCGATCGCTCCCCCGCGGGAGGGCACGCTGAACGGCGACTCGACGATGATGTTCCGGCTGACATACGACGGCCCGGTGCTGACCCGGATGCGGTACCTGCTGCCGACCTCGACGTACAGCCCCGGCGAGATCCTCACCGACCGGATCGTGCCGGGCCGGATCGTGATCGTGAACCCGGCGGAGTCGTCCGTCCGGATGCTCGAGACCCGCGGCACCCGGTCGCCGGTCTGCGACAGCACCGGCCGGTGCTGGCTGCTCGGCGGGATCGGCCGGACGATCATGTACTGGTCCGACGACCGCGGTAAGTCCTGGGCCTCGACGCCGCTGGACGAGCACAACCAGCTCGGCCACCTCACGGTGAGCCCGGACGGACGGACCCTGATCACCACCTCGGTCACCGTCGGCGACCTAGGCCAGAGCGTGGGGTCGATGCGGATGTCGACCGACCGCGGCACGCACTGGACGACCGTGCAGGGCACGCCGCCGGGGTTGAACACGCCGCCGCTCGCCTTCAACGACGGCACGGGTCTCATGCTCGGCGGTCGGCCGGGTGACAACCGCCCACGGCTGTACCGGATCAAGGCCGGGGTCGCCACGCTCGACCCGGGTCTGCCGGGTGACCTCGCCAGCCTCTCCGGCGACGCGTCCCTGCTGTACGGCTTCGAAGTACCGAAGCGCCGGACCACGCAGGTCGCGTTCTCAACCGACCAGGGCACGACCTGGACCCACTTCGCCCCACGCTAGGGGTGCATGGTGGCGCCCTTCAGGACCTTGTCCACGGCGTTCTTCGGGCCGTAGACGGCGATGCCGACGAGATCCAGGTCCGCTGTCGCTACCGCCTTCACCGCCGCGCGGTTGTCCTGGTCGTTGCCGGTGGCAAACAGGTCCTGGGTGAAGACGCTGTGCTCGATCCCGCGCCGGAGGGCCCGCTCGTGCGCCGTACTCATGAACTCCTTGCTGCCCTCGAACACCAGCACCGGCTGCCGGAACATCGGCAGGTACCGCGTCCCGTCCGCGTCCTCGTACGGCTCCCCCACCACCTCCGGGTGGGTGCCGGCGATCCCGCTGGTGAGAAAAGCAGTCACATTCAACCGCTGCCAGACAGCCAGGTCGTCCCGCAACAGCACCGCGATCTTGGTCTCGAATCTCTCCACCCCACAATCGTCACCGGAGGCAGCAGTCCCGGTCTTGTACGTTCTTCACCACCTTCAGCAGTACTTCACCGGGACGGTGGCCACGGACGGGTCCCACGCCTTCATCTCGTCGCAGGCCGTGTCGTCGCCGGTGAGGACCGCGAGGGGTACGCCGTCCTCATGCCCATCGGCTTGGGTCGGCCCTTGATCAGGTGGACCCGTGGGTCGAGCAGGTCCGGCAGCAGGTTCCGCATCGGGCCGTGGGCGTCGTTGACCAGGACCTCGGTCGCGCCGGCGGCGTACGCGCCCCGGACGGCCGCGTTCACGTCCTCGGTCATCAGCACCCGGCCGCGTTCGTAGTCCCGGCCCGCGGGCTGCACGTCCTCCGCGTCGACCAGCCCGCTGATGCCTTCCATGTCCGCGCTCACGTAGACCTTCACGCCCAGCAGCGTATGTTCTAACCATGAGCGCAGGCGCCGAGGTCCGGGCGTGGCGGCCCGGACTGACCGGGGTCGTCGAGGTCCTGCACGCACACTTCCCGTCGCACGCGTACCCGAGCCACACGCACGACGCGTGGACGATCCTGATCGTCGACGAAGGCGTGGTGCGGTACGACCTGGACCGCCACGAGCACGGCCTGGCCCAGTCGAAGGTTTCGCTGCTGCCACCGCACGTCCCGCACGACGGCCGGTCGGTCCTCCCGCAGGGCTTCCGCAAGCGGGTGCTGTACCTCGCACCGGACCGGCTCGGCGACGGCTTGATCGGTGCAGCAGTAGATCAGCCGGAGTACGCCGACCCGCTGCTGCGGCACCGGATCCACCAGCTCCATGGAGTGCTCTCCGACGGCCAGGAGCACCTGGAGGCCCAGAGCCGCTTGACGTTGATCGAGGAGCGTCTGAGCCAGCATCTCCGGCACGACGTGGTGACTCCACCGGACCGGCGCGACGCCGGGGTGGCCGCTCGGTTACGGGAGCTACTGGACGCGCACGTGACGGAGGGCATCACGTTGGAGGACGCTGCGAAGCTCGTCCACGCCCATCCGGCGCACCTGGTCCGCGCGTTCACCCGCGAGTACGGCATGCCGCCGCACCGCTACCTCACCGGCCGGCGCGTCGACCTGGCCCGCCGGTACCTGCTGGACGGGCTCCCGGCGGGCGATGTCGCCCCGCTGTCCGGTTTCTACGACCAGTCGCACCTGAACAGGCACTTCCGCAAGATGCTCGGCGTCACCCCGACGAGCTTCAGGCGTTCGGCCGGTCGACCATCCTGAGCAGCTGGGTCCGGTTGGCGACGCCGAAGCGGCGGTAGAGCCGCGTGAGCTGGGACTCGACCGCCTTCACCGACAGGTACAGCGCCGCGGCGATCTCCCGGTTGGTGGAGCCGTCGCGGACCATCGCGACGATCTGCAACTCGTTGTCGGTCAGCTCGCTCGGCTGCCGGCTCCGACTCGGTACGTCGAGGCGCGCCAGCTCGGTCTCGGCCACCTCACGCCACGCGGGAGCACCCAGCGCCTCGAACTGCTCGATCGCGTCCAGGAACGCCGTCCGAGCCACCGACCGGCGACGCGCCTGCCGCGCGACACGGCCGCGGGTCAGCTCGCACCGGGCCAGGTCGAGCGGGTAGACCCGGTCGCCCGCCGTACTGATGGTCTGCTCGAGCAGGTCCAGCGCCGCCGCCGGGTCGCCCTGCTTGGCGATCAGCAGCGCCTCGGACCGGGCCAGCCCGACCTTCACCACCACCCGGTCCAGATTGTCCGCCCGGCCCCGGATCTCGGCGATCAGTGCCGCCGCGTCGTCCAGCCGGCCGGCCGCGACCAGCGCCTCGGCGTAGTCGGCGTGCCACGGGATGACGGCCGGGTCGTACGGCATCGCCGCCTCACCCGACTCCGCGATCGCGTCGAACGCCTCGACGGCCCGCTGCGGGTCACCGGTGAGTACGCCGATCAGTCCGAGGCTGGCCAAAGCCGGACCGGTCCACTCGTCGTTGCCGACCAGCCGGACACCCTCCAGCGCGGCCTCGGCGAGCTGCCGACCCATGGCGGCCGAGCCACCGGCCCACTCCGCCCGGCTGGCGACGACCATGCCGACCTCAGCCTCGTCACCGATGTCCTGCATCAGCTGGTAGCACTCGTGACCCGCGGCGAGCGCGTCCGCACCCCGCCCGCTGCGCTCGTAGATGGCGGTGGCCGAGATCAGTGCCGAGGCCAGCCAGCGCATCGCGCCCTGGTCACGGACCTCGTCGACCAGCGCGGTGATGGCCGCGATCGCCTCCTTGTTGCGACCGCGAAAGAGCTCTCGCATGGCAGCCATCTGCCGCGCGTTCACCACGGTCCGGGTCAGCGGCAGGCCGGTCGCCAGCTCAGCCGCCTGTTGCAGCAGCGCATCGGCGGGCTGGCCGGCGTCGCGGGCCATCTGCACCGAGCTGGCCGCGCTCAGCGCGTCGACCAGGGCTTCGGTGTCGCCTGCCTCCCGCGCGAGGTACTCCGCGATCCGCGCGTCCTCCTGCGCCTCGTCCAGGCTGCGGTCGAAGTAGTGGCTGTGGCTGCGCTCGATCCGCACCCGCGCCTCGAGCCGGTGGTCTCCCCCGGCCGCGTCGAACGCCTCGGCCAGCAGCTCGACCCGGCGGTCCCGCTCCGGCCATACGGCGTCGGCCCGCAGCAGCAGCGCGGGCACCTTCGTGCTCGGTGCTGTGGCCGACTTCACCGCGAGCCGGGCCATGTCAGCCGACTCGGCGAGGTGCCCGGCGGCCGCGGCGTCGTCTGCAGCCCGCGTGAGGCGCCGGGCACGCTCGTCCGGCTCGGTGCTCGGCGTACGCTCCGCCGCCAACCGCCAGAGGGTCGCAGCGGCACCCGGTGCACCGCGGCCGGCGGCGACCGCAGCTGCCTCCTCGATGGTGGCAGCCAGCTCGGCGTCGGCTTCCTGGGTGGCCAGGGCGCGGTGGGTCGCGTTCTCGACCGGTTCGTCGACCACGGCCGCGAGCTGGGCGTGCGCCTGGCGGCGGGCGGCCGACGTGGCTTCGGCGTACACGAACTCGCGCAGCAGCGGGTGGCTGAAGCGGAGCCGCTCGGAAGAGACGTCGATCAGGCCGAGCGACTCGGCCTCGGCCAGCTCGGTGTCGATCGAGCGGCCGAGGGACTGCGCGAGCTGCGTCGCGGTCGGGCGGGGCGAGGACGCCGCGTGGAGAAGCAGCTCGTGGGTCGCTGGGCTCAGATCGGACAGGCGGTCGCCCAGCAGGGTCTTCAGCCTGCTGGACACCGGCAGCGGGTCGTTGGGCGAGACACCCTGCGGGTGCCGCAGTACGGCGCGACCGAGCTCCAGCGCCATGAACGGGTTGCCGGCGCTCGCGGTGAAGATGCGGCGGGCAGTGCGGACCGGGAGCGGGTTGGACAGGCGCTGCCGAAGCAGACCGAGCACGTCGGGCTCTGCCAGCGGGGGCACCTCCAGCTGCAGCACGGGCTCCGGGCACGCTTCGGCCATCACCGGAAGGTCGCCGTCGGCCACCTGCTCGGTAGCGAGCATGTGCACGCCGTCGGAGAGGCGCCGCGCGCAGAAGGTCAGTACCTCGAGGCTGGAGGGGTCGACCCACTGGATGTCGTCGACAACCAGGAGGACCGGTCCGTTGGTCGCGAGGCGACGCAGCACCTGCAGCACGGCGAGGCGGACGGCCAGCTCGTCCCGGACGGTGTCCGGAGCGCTGGCCTTGAGCAGGGCGACCTCCAGCGGCTGGCGGAGGTGGTCCGGCAGGACCTGCCAGGCGAGCTCGAGCTGGTTGGACAGGAGGTCGAGGAGGGTGACGTACGGGAGGCCGGCTTCCGACTGGGACGGCGCGGCGCTGAGGACGCGGCAGCCGGCCCGGGCTCGGTCCGCGACGAGCGCGCGGCCGAGGGCGGACTTGCCGATACCGGTCGGGCCGTACAGAAGGACGCTGCCACTCGTCTCGAGCTGCTTGGTCGCACGCTCGACCAGCGCTCCCCGTCCAACCAGCTCGTCGTCAGTCATCTAACTCCTCGAATGATTTCCCTCGCTCGATTATCACAGTCAACGACCATCCGACACGGCGAGTGTCACATGAGGAAACCGTCTCGTCACCATCCTGACATCCGTGGCTGCCCAGATCAGAGCAGTCAGCGCGGCACTGAAGTGCCGGGACACCGGATGGTCTCGTGCCTCGTAGACAACTTGCGGACAAACGGCAACCGCCTGCCGTGCGCTTCCACGGCAGGCGGTTGAAAAGTGGATCGTCTAGATCGACTCGAGGTCGCGCTCGATCGCGGCCAGCTCCTCCTCGGAGCCCTGGACCTTGGGACCGGTGAACCACTTCCGGGCCGAGGCGAACCAGTACGTCGCCGCGAAGCCGAGCACCACCAGCACCGCGACCGGCGTGTAGTTGAACGTGCTAGCGGTGACCGGGCTGACCTGCGGCAGCATGAACAGGATCGTGATGAACACCACCCACACGATCGCCACCACCCCGATCGGGCGGCTCCAGCGGCCCAGGTTCCACGGACCGGGCTGGAAGTTGCTTCCCTGCAGCAACCGCAGCAGCGTGGGCAGGACGTAGGCGATGTAGAGACCGATCACCGCGATCGACGTGACCGCGGCGTACGCCGTCGTGTTCCACAGGTACGGCAGACCGAGGAGGAACGCGGCGCCGGCGGCCAGCCAGATCGCGTTCGTCGGCGTCCGCGTCCGGTGGTTGATCTTGTGCCAGAACGCCGAGCCCGGCAGCGCGCCGTCCCGGGAGAACGCGTAGATCATCCGCGAGTTCGCCGTCACCGAGGACATCCCGCAGAACAGCTGCGCGCCGATCACGATCAGCAGCAGGAGTTTCGCGGTGACCGTCCCGACCGCGTCGAGGAAGATCTGCGCGACCGGCTGGCCGGTGTCGCTGTGCAGCGAGCCGTCGTAGTTCTGGATCGCGAAGGTCAGCCCGATCAGCAGCACCCAGCCGGCCACCACCGAGACCAGGATCGACATCACGATCCCGCGCGGCCCGGAGCGCGAGGCGTCGTGCGTCTCCTCGGTCATGTGTGCGGAAGCGTCGTACCCGGTCAAGGTGTACTGCGCCACCAGCAGGCCGAGCAGCGCGACGTAGAACGTGGATCCCCAGCCGGTGTTGTTGACGAAGTGGCCGAACACGAAGCCGGCCGACTGGTGCTTGTCCGGCACGAACACCAGCGCGCCGACGATCAGCAGGACGCCGGCGATGTGCCACCACACGCTGATGTCGTTGAGCTTTGCCACCAGCCGCACGCCGAACGAGTTCAGCAGGCCGTGCACGACCAGGATGATCCCGAACAGCAGGATCGTATGCCCGGGCGTCGCGCTGAACCCGAACTGCAGATCCAGGAACGCGTTCAGGAAGGACGCCGCGCCGAAGTCGATACCGGCCGTGACCGCGACCTGGCCGAGGAAGTTGAACCATCCGGTGAACCAGGACCAGGCCGCGCCGTTCGACGGCGCGAGCTTCGCGGCCCAGTAGTACAGGCCGCCCGCGGTCGGGAAGCTGGAACACACCTCGGCCATCGCCAGGCCGACGAACAGCGTCATCAGGCCGACGATCGGCCAGCCCCAGATGATCATCACCGGACCGCCGGTGTTCATCCCGAACCCGTACAGCGTCAGGCAGCCGGACAGGATCGAGATGATCGTGAACGACACCGCGAAGTTGGAGAACCCGGACATCGTCCGGGCCAGCTCCTGCGCATAGCCGAGCTGGTGCAGGCGTTGCTCGTCATCGGTCATCGGCGCGGATCGGTCGTTGCTCATCGATGCCTCCCAATGGTCTTCTCACAGACCTTTACGCAATTGAGGCATCCGGGTGCCGGGGTGTCAAGGAGTTACGCGAGAAACGCCCGGAGCAGGGCCGCGGTCCCGGACAGGTGCTCCTGCATCGCCTGCCGCGCCGACGCCGCATCGCCGGAAAGGATGGCCGCCACGATGGCCGCGTGCTGGTCGTTGGAGTGCTCGATGTTCCGTTCGAGCAGGGGAATCGCATCGAGGAGCTCGTTCAGGCGCATGCGTACGTCAGCCGTGCAGGAGAGCAGCGAGGGCGAGCCGGTGAGTTCCGCGATCGCCAGGTGCAGGCGGGAGTCGAGCCGGCGATAGTCGGCCAGGGAGGCGGCGGCGTTCTCGTCCAGGCAGCGCTGCAGGTGGTCGCGCTCGGCGCGCGAGAGCCGACGGTCGGCGGCGGCTTCGGCCGCGCCGGTTTCCAGGACCGCGCGCAGGATCAGCGCGTCGTCCAGCCCGGCGCCGAGGTCGCGCGCGAGCTTTCGAGCCGGGGTACGGCGGGGTGCCGGGAGCTGCTCGTTGACGAACGTCCCGCCGTACCGGCCGCGGCGGGACTCGACGTACCCGGCCTCGGTCAGCGCGTGGATCGCCTCCCGGAGGGTGACCCGGCTGACGTTCAGCCGGGCCGCCAGGTCGCGCTCGGCGGGCAGCCGCTCGCCCGGGCCGACGACGCCGAGCTTGATTGCCTGCAGCAACCGCTCGACCGTCTCCTCGAACGGGTTCCCGGTCCGGACCGGCCGGAACACCGCAGCGTCTGCCTGGGCCACCATCCCTCCAGACTAAAGGGGGGTTACGTAGGCGCCTGAGATTCCGCCGTCGACGAGGAACGTGTTGGCGGTGATGAAGGAGGCGTCGTCGCTGGCCAGGAAGGCGACCGCGGCGGCGATCTCCTCCGGCTCACCGAACCGGCCCATCGGCACGTGCACCATCCGGCGCTGCGCCCGCTCGGGGTCGCTCGCGAACAGCTCGGTCAGCAGCGGCGTGTTCACCGGCCCCGGGCAGAGCGCGTTCACCCGGATCCCCTGCCGCGCGAACTCGACCCCGAGCTCGCGGCTCATCGCCAGCACGCCGCCCTTCGAGGCGGAGTACGAGATCTGCGAGGTCGCGGCGCCCATCACGGCCACGAAGGACGCGGTGTTGATGATCGAGCCGCGGCCCTGCCGCTGCATGTACGGGATCGCGGCCTTGCAGCACAGGTAGACCGAGGTCAGGTTGACCTCCTGCACCTTCCGCCACGCCTCCAGGCCGGTGTCCAGGATCGAGGCGTCGTCCGGCGGCGAGATCCCCGCGTTGTTGAACGCGATGTCGACGCTGCCGTAGGTGTCGAAGGCCTGCTGGAAGAGGTTGTCCACCGCCGCCGGGTCGGTCACGTCGGTCGCCACGAACAGCCCGCCGACCGCGTCCGCCGCGGCCTTGCCCGCGGCCGGATCGACGTCCCCGATCACGACGTGCGCGCCCTCGGCCGCGAACCGCCGGACCGTGGCCAGGCCGATCCCGCTGGCCCCACCGGTGACCACAGCGACCCGGTCCTCGAGCCGGTGAGCGTTGCCCGACATGTCCACAGTCATTCAGTCCTCCGTGCTGATGAAGATGTTCTTGGTCTCGGTGAACGCGGTCAGCGCGTCCGGCCCGAGCTCGCGGCCCAGCCCGGACTGCTTGTAGCCGCCGAACGGCGTCGAGTACCGCACCGACGAGTTCGAGTTCACCGACAGGTTCCCGGCCTCGACCCCGCGCCCGACCCGCAGCGCCCGGCCGACGTCCCGGGTCCAGATCGACCCGGACAGCCCGTACTCGCTGTCGTTCGCGATCCGCAGCGCGTCCGCCTCGTCCTCGAACGGAACCACCGCGACGACGGGCCCGAAAATCTCCTCCCGCTGGGCCTGCTCTGAGCCGGGGGCCAGGACAGTCGGCGGGAACCAGAAACCGGGGCCACTGGGTGCCGTCCCCTGAAAGGCACAGTCCTGGGCGTACGAAGCGACCCGCTCTAGTTGAGCCTTCGAGATCAGCGGACCCATCTCGGTCGCCGGATCACTCGGATCTCCCACCTTGAAGCTCTTCACCGCAGGCTCGAGCAGCTCCATG
Organism: Kribbella sp. NPDC026611; assembly: GCF_040638345.1. Lineage (NCBI taxonomy): Bacteria > Bacillati > Actinomycetota > Actinomycetes > Propionibacteriales > Kribbellaceae > Kribbella > Kribbella sp. NPDC026611. The sequence continues at coordinate 64,582 of NZ_JBEZYC010000008.1, read as the reverse complement.
AACCGCTCGTACGCCGTCCGTTCGACCAGGATGCGCGACCGCGCGCAGCAGTCCTGGCCGGCATTGTCGAACACGCCGTACGGCGCTTGCGCTGCCGCCTTCTCGAGGTCGGCGTCCGCGAAGACGACGTTCGCGGACTTGCCGCCCAGCTCCAGCGTCACCCGCTTCACCTGGTCGGCACAGCCGGCCATGATCTGTTTGCCGACTGTCGTGGAGCCGGTGAAGACGATCTTGCGGACGGACGGATGAGACACGAAACGCTGGCCTACCGTCCGCCCTGGACCGGGGATGACTTCGAGTACGCCTTCGGGTAGTCCGGCCTGGAGCGCCAGCTCGCCCAGGCGGATGGCTGTGAGGGGGGTTAGCTCGGCCGGCTTGAGGACGACCGTGTTGCCGGCGGCCAGGGCGGGGGCGAAACCCCAGCCGGCGATCGGCATCGGGAAGTTCCAGGGGACGATGACGCCGACGACGCCGAGCGGCTCCTGGAAGGTGATGTCGATGCCGCCGGCAACGGGAATCTGCCGGCCGAAGAGGCGTTCCGGGGCGGCCGAGTAGTACGTCAGGACGTCGCGGACGTTGCCGGCCTCCCAGCGGGCGTTGCCGATCGTGTGGCCGGCGTTCTCGACCTCCAGGGCGGCCAGGTTCTCCAGGTCCGCGTCGACCGCGTCGGCGAACCGCCGGAGCAGCCGGCCGCGGTCGGCGGGGGTGACCTCTCGCCAGGTCTCGAAGGCTCGCGCGGCGCGGGCGATCGCGGCGTCCGCGTCGGCCTCGGTGGCGAGCTCGATCGTCCGGACCACCTTCTCGGTCGCCGGGTTGATCACGTCGTACGTCATGCAGCTCTCCTGATCAGCGCGGTGAACAGCCGCAGGTCGTCGGGTGTCTCCTCCGGGTGCCACTGCACCCCGAGCGCGAAGTCGTGGCCTTCCACCTCAGCCGCCTCCACGGTCCCGTCACCGGACCGGGCAGTCACTCTCAAGCCCGGCGCGATGACGTCGAGCGCCTGGTGGTGGTAGCAACTCCCGTACGCCCGGTCGCCGAGGATCCCGCCGGTCAGGCTGTCCGACTCGACCTTGATCTCGGTCCGAGCGAAGACGCCAGGCCCACCGCGGTGGTCGTCGCCTGCGATCACATCGGGCAGATGCTGGTGCAGCGTCCCACCCAGCGTCACGTTCAGCATCTGCAGCCCACGGCACACCGCCAGCAACGGCAGATCACGCTCCAACGCGCCCTGAATCAACAAACGTTCGTGCTCGTCCCGCCCCGGTCGGGTATCAACCGTTTCAGGATGCGCATCCTCGCCGTACAGTCCCGGGTCAACATCACAGCCCCCTGAAACGACCAATCCGTCAAGGATGTCGAGAACGCTGACGTCGGTCCCGACCGGTGGCAACAGGAGTGGCGTACCGCCAGCGGCGACCACCGAGTCGACGTAGCTACGCGGCAGGATCGCGGACTCGCGTTCCCAGATGCCCCACGTGGCGGTCTCCAGGTACGTCGTGATGCCGATGCGCGGCCTAGAGGCGTTCGAAGCCACGGACTCGCTCCCAGTCGGTGACGGCGGCGTCGTAGGCTTCCAGCTCGACCCGCGCGGTGTTGGTGTAGTGGTCGACCATCTCGTCGCCGAACGCCTCGCGGGCGATCTTCGACCCGTTGAAGAGTGCGGCCGCCTCGCGCAGCGTCGACGGGACGTGCTCCTTGTCGGACTCGTACGCGTTGCCCTCCAGGAGCGGCTCCAGCTCGAGCTCGTTCTCGATGCCGTGCAGGCCGGACGCGATGATCGCGGCGACGGCGAGGTACGGGTTCACGTCGCCACCCGGTAGCCGGTTCTCCACCCGGAGCGAGTCGCCGTGCCCGACCACGCGCAGCGAGCAGGTCCGGTTGTCCAGGCCCCAGGCGACCGCGGTCGGCGCGAAGCTGCCGCGGACGAACCGCTTGTAGGAGTTGATGTTCGGCGCGAGCAGGTAGGTGAACTCGGGCAGGCAGGCGAGCTGGCCGGCGATGAAGTACTCCATCAGCTGGGAGAACCCGTGCTCGCGCTCCCCGGCCAGCACCGCCTCGCCGTCGTCGGAGCGGAAGCTGAGATGGATGTGGCACGAGTTGCCCTCGCGCTCGTCGTACTTCGCCATGAACGTCAGGCTCTTGCCGTGCTTGGCCGCGATCTCCTTCGCGCCGGTCTTGTAGACCGAGTGGTTGTCGCAGGTCGCGAGCGCCTCGTCGTAGCGGAACGCGATCTCGTGCTGGCCGAGGTTGCACTCGCCCTTGGCGGACTCGACGTACAGGCCGGCGCCGGTCATCCCGTTGCGGATGTCGCGCAGCAGCGGCTCGATCCGGGAGGTGCCGAGGAGCGAGTAGTCGACGTTGTACTGGTTCGCGGGGGCGAGATCGCGGTACCGCCTGTCCCAGGCGGCCTCGAAGGTGTCGTCGAAGACGATGAACTCCAGCTCGGTGCCGACGTACGCCTTCAGCCCCCGGTCTGCGAGCCGCTCCAGCTGCTTGCGCAGGACCTGGCGCGGCGAGGCGACCACAGGCTGCCCGTCCAGCCATTCGACGTCGCAGAGCACCAGCGCGGTCCCCTCGAGCCACGGCAGGAGCCGGAGCGTGTCCAGGTCGGGCGCCATCACCAGGTCGCCGTACCCGCGCTCCCACGAGGACATCGCGTATCCGTCGACTGTGTTCATGTCCACGTCGACAGCGAGGAGGTAGTTACAGCCCTCGGTGCCGTGCTTCAGAACCTCCTCGACGAAGTACCGGGCTCCGCACCGCTTGCCCTGCAACCGGCCCTGCAGGTCGGTGATCGCCACCAGCACCGTGTCGACCTCGCCGGCGTCGACCAGCCTCCGCAACTCCTCCACGCTCAACGCAGCCACAAGCACTCCCGGAGTCTATTGGTCTGTTTCCAGTCCATTGACTCAAGCCCGGCGGCTCCTGTCAATGCGGTGCCACGGGGCTTGTCAAGGCGGCGCCACGGCGCTTGTCAATGCGGTGCCACGGCACCGGTCGGCCAGGTAATCGGTTGGCAGCTCCCGGCCGGATGCGCAAAATCGGGGGATTCGGCCGCACCGCCCAAGCGGCCCCACCACGGAGGACGCACTATGCGATCTTTCATCACCCGCCCCCGCGCCCTGGCCGTTGTGCTGGCCGGTACGGCGCTCACCCTCAGCCCACTCGGTGGATCGGCGATGGCGAAGCTGCCGGCCGACCAGGTCGGGAACCCAGCGTGCTTCACGCCGGCGGACGGCCCCGCCGCTCGTGGCGGCCACGGCGCCGACCACCGCGAGCTGTCCGCCGCCGAGCAGCGAGCGATCGACGCCAAGACTGCGCAGATCCTGAAGGCCAAGGCCGCCCGCGGCCTGGCGCCGGCGGCCGGCACCCTGGCCTCGGCGAGCGTGCCGGTCTACGTGCACGTGATGCGCAGCAGCACCGGCGCCGGCGACGTCACCGACACCCAGATCTCGCAGCAGATCACCGAACTGAACCAGGACTACGCCGGCGGCGAGTCGTCGCAGGCCGCGAACACCGGGTTCACCTTCTACCTGGCCGGCACGGACCGCTTCAACAACGACCAGTGGCACAAGGACAAGCAGAGCACCAGCTACCGTTCACAAACTCGCAAGGGTGGCAAGAACGCGCTGAACATCTGGCTGGTCGACTTCTCGTACCTCGGCATCGCGACGTTCCCGTGGGACTACGCGAGCAACCCGTCGATCGACGGCATCCGGGTCGAGTACAGCTCGCTGCCCGGTGGTTCGGCGACCAACTTCAACGAAGGCAAGACCGCGTCCCACGAGGCCGGCCACTGGTTCGGGCTCTACCACACGTTCCAGGGCGGCTGCACGAGCACGAACGACTCGGTCTCCGACACGCCGGCGCAGAGCAGCGCCAGCAGCGGCTGCCCGACCGGTCGCGACTCCTGCTCGCTGCCCGGCCTGGACCCGATCCACAACTACATGGACTACTCCTACGACTCCTGCTACAACCAGTTCACGCCAGGCCAGTCGTCGCGCATGAGCAGCATGTGGACTGCCTACCGAGCGTGACCACGAGTGCCTTTGGTCCGACACGCGACTGTGACATCTGGACCATGAGGCAACTAGAGTGCCGCCGATGCGTTTGCTTCTGACGGCCTGCGCGACCACCGCACTGGTGGCCTCCGGACCTCTGACAGCAACCGCCGCCGGCCAGGGCCCCCTAGGCACGCAGGGCCCGGTCGGCGGCGAGTTGCTGACCGCGAAGCCGACGGTCGTCGCCGACGGGGCGGCACCGCCGGCTGTCCAGGCATCGGCGTACGTCGTGGCCGACCTGGACACCGGCAGCGTGCTCGCCGCGAAGGCTCCGCACGCGCAGCTCCGCCCGGCCAGCACGCTCAAGACCCTGACCGCGCTGGTCCTGCTGCCCCGGCTGAAGAAGACCGATGTGGTGACCGGCTCGCCCGCCGACGCCGGGATCATCGGCAGCAAGGTCGGTGTGTACCCGGGCCTGAGCTACACCGTCGACCTGCTCTTCCAGGGCATGTTCCTCGCGTCCGGGAACGACGCCGTGCACGCGTTGTGCGCGCACGACCAGGGCGGCATCCCGGCGACGATCCAGCGAATGAACGAGAAGGCCAAGGACATCGGGGCGCTGGACACCCACGTGACCGACCCGACCGGGCTCGACGCCGACGGGCAGTACTCCAGCGCCTACGACCTGGCCCTGTTCGCGCAGGCCGGGCTGAGCCGCCAGGACTTCGCGAAGTACGCGTCGACGAAGTACACGAACTTCCCGAACGTCGGGAACAAGGGCACCTACCAGGTCGCGAACCAGAACAAGCTGCTGTTCAACTACGCCGGCGCGCTCGGCGTGAAGACCGGCTACACCACGCTGGCCCGGAACACGTTCGTCGGCGCCGCCCGCCGCAACGGGCACACGCTGGTCGTGACGATGATGAACGCGCCGCACGGCATCACCGAGGACGCCAGCAACCTGCTGACCTGGACGTTCGACAACTACAGCCGCCTGAACCCGGTCGGCACGCTGGTCAAGCCGGCGGACGAGCCCAAGACGTCCACGCAGGGCAAGAACAGCACCGAGGAGCAGCCGAAGACCGGGTCCGCACGGCCGTCCCGCAGCCGGACCGTCCTCAACCCTGGGCAGGCAGTGCAGTCGCTGGCGCTCCGGATCCCGGTCTGGGCGTACGCCGCGCCGCCGGTGATGCTGCTGGGGTTGTTCCTCCGGCGGCCACGGGCGCTACGCCGCCGCAGCGCGCGTGGCCGGCACTAGCGCCGTACCGAACGCAGTGCGCGGACGGCCTGGACGGCGATGGTGGTCAGCGTGGCGCCCAGCACGGCGCCGGCGGCCACCGCGACCGTGTCCGCCTTGCGCTGCGGGATCGGGACGACCTTATAGCGCTTCCCGGGCGGACCGAGCAGCAGCGGCTCTTCCTGCGACTGCCCGGCCGGCAGTGGTTCCTCGGCCAGCCGCAGTCGGCTCTCGCTCACGGCGGCCGCGTCGAGGCTCGCCTCCTTGGTCCACGCGGCGATCAGCATGATCACGCGGGTCATCAAGTAGATCCACACGAGCAGGGCGAGCGGCAGAGCCAGCGTGCCGTACGCCGCGTTCGTACCGATGACGTGGCTGACGTAGATGTTGCCGAGCTTCTGGGCCAGGTAGAACACCACGCCACCCACCAGAGCGGCGATCAGCGTCACCTTCCGCGGCAGCAGGATCCGTGGCAGCACGGTCTCCATGTAGACGAACAGCACCGCGCCGGCGGCGATGCCCAGCACCACACTGAGCAGGGTCAGACCCCAGTTCGCCACCCAGGTGCCGTCCAGGTCGGCGGCCTCGACGATCCGCTTCGACAGGCCGGTCAGGATCGACGACGCGCCGGTGGCGATCAGGCCGATCACGCCGAGCCCGATCAGCGCGCCGAGGTCCACGCCCTTGAGCTTGACGGCGTTGCCCGGCTGGTCGTCCAGCTCGTGCATCGAGCGGATCGAGGCGCGCAGCGAGTCGATCCAGCCGAGCCCGGTCAGCAGCAGCGACACGCCGGAGATCAGCCCGATGGCGCCGGCGTGCGAGATCAGCGAGTCGATGTCGATGTTGTTGCCGATCCCGGGGAGGTTCTCCCGCAGGCCCTTCTTGAGCGCCTTGATCGCCGCGTCGCCCAGCAGCGGGCCGGTGATCGCGGCGGCCAGCACGATCAGCGGGAACAACGAGAGGAACCCGAAGAAACTCGTTGCCCCGGCCAACCGGTTGCCGCGGCGGTCGCCGTACCGCTTCCAGGCGCGCCACAGCTGCGACTTGCTGAACCGCGCCCAGACGCGCTTGATCGTACCCATGAGACTCCTGTACCCGAGAGTGCCGGGCTCAGCCTGCCAGGGGGAAGGATCGTTGCGGGCGCCACACGCCGTCCGCGCCGTGCTCGTAGCGGCTGAAGTACTCGGCCTCGAAGTCGCAGTCGTACTCCGACAGGGCGTCGTACGCGCGGTCCAGCGCGTCCTTGTCCAGATCGTGCGCGACCGTGACGTGCGGGTGGTACGGGAACTTCAGGTCGACCTGGAGCGGGCCGGAGCGGACCTGCGACTGCAGCACCTCGCAGGACGAGATGCCCTCGGCCAGCGGCACGAACACCACCGGGGAGACCGGCCGGAAGGTCGCCGTACCGCGCAGCCGGATCCGGAAGGCCGGGAACCGGGCCGCGACCTCGAGCAGGTGGTCGTCGATCACCGCCAGGTCCGCGTCGTCGATCTCGGTCGGCGGCAGCAGCGTGACGTGGGTCGGGATCGACGCAGCCATCGGGTCACCGAACTCGGCCCGGTACTTCTGCAGCTCCGAGCCGTAGGGTTCCGCGATCGGGATCGCGACACCGATCGTCGCCATCCGGGGCCTACCGGCCCGATCCCGGCGTCGGGCCGGGAACGAAGCCGAGGCGATCGTAGACCCGGGCCAGCGTCGGCTCGGTGACGGCTCGGGCCCGCTCCGCGCCGGCGGCCAGGATCGCGTCCAGCTGCGCCTTGTCGTCGAGGTACTCGAGCGTCTTCTCCCGGAACGGCGTGACGAACTCGACCACGACCTCGGCCAGGTCCTTCTTGAAGTCGCCGTACCCGCGGCCGGCGTACTCGTCCTCGAGCTCGCTGATCTTCCGGCCGGTCAGCGCCGAGTAGATGGTCAGCAGGTTGGCGACGCCGGCCTTCTGCTCCGGGTCGAAGACCACGTCGCGGCCGGAGTCGGTGACCGCGGAGCGGATCTTCTTCGCGCTCGCCTTCGGGTCGTCGAGCAGGTCGATGATGCCGGCCGGGGACGAGCTGGACTTGCTCATCTTCGCGCCCGGGTCCTGCAGGTCGGAGATCTTCGCGGTCTCCTTGACGATGTACGGCTCGGGCAGCCGGAAGGTCTTGCCGAACCGGTGGTTGAACCGCTGGGCCAGGTCGCGGGTCAGCTCCAGGTGCTGGCGCTGGTCCTCGCCGACCGGGACCCGGTCGGCCTGGTAGATCAGGATGTCGGCGGCCTGCAGGATCGGGTACGTGAACAGGCCGACGGTCGCGCGGTCGGCGCCGCCCTTGGCGGACTTGTCCTTGAACTGCGTCATCCGGCTGGCCTCGCCGAACCCGGTCAGGCAGCCGAGCACCCAGGCGAGCTGGGCGTGCTCGGGGACGTGCGACTGGACGAAGAGCGTGGACCGCTCCGGGTCGATCCCGGCCGCGAGCAGCTGGGCGGCCGAGCGCCGGGTCCGCTCCCGCAGCGCCTTCGGCTCGTAGTCGACGGTGATCGCGTGCAGGTCGACGACGCAGTAGAACGCTTCGTGGTCGTCCTGCAGCGCCACCCACTGCCGCACCGCGCCGAGGTAGTTGCCGAAGTGGAAGGAGTCCGCCGTCGGCTGGATCCCGGACAGCACCCGAGGGCGCCGCTGAGACCCGGCTGCGGAGGGGTCAGACGCAGCATGGGACATGAACCCGATTCTGCCAGCGCCCCAAGTCCAGGGCGCACCCGGGCGGGTCATTCAGCTCATAAAACCGCGGTTATGGCGCTCACCCGAAGAGTTACCAGGACCAGCCGCGGGAGGTTAGTTCTTGTTCTTCTTGCCAGCGCTTCTCTTCGGGGTGCAGGGCCGCGGGGTCGCTCGGCACGCCTGCGAGTTTGCAGGCTTCGTCCAGGAGGTCGTCGTACGCGGCTTCGACCGCCATCAGGCGGTGGGCGCGGGCGTAGACGTTGGGGGTGGACTCCAGGCGGCGGATCTTGGTGGAGAGGTAGCCGAGGCGGGTCTGGATCCAGAGGGTGTCGAAGGGGTCGGGCACAGGAGTACGCCGGCGACGGAACATGCGACGCACGCGCGCCGTCCGGCGGCCCAGAGCCCGGCGCCACCGCGAGGGCGGCGGGTTGGGGAGCAGGAGGTTGAGCAGGGCGCAGAGCATCAGGAACAGAACCAGAACACCCAACCACGCCATCGCCGCACACTCCCTGCTACGAGGGTACGGCGAGCGGGCCAGGACGGCGACCAAGATTTATCCGTTCGTAGCCGGGTTGCCGTCGACGGCGGCGGCGAGCTTGGGGACCAGCTGGTCGAGGACGGTCGGCAGGCTGAGAACCGACACGAAGCTGGTCGCGCCGTACAGCTCGTCGTCGTTGTCCTCCTCGATGAAGATGTCCCGCGCCTGCGTCCGCACCTTCAGGTTCCTGTACAGCGGATCCGCCTTCAGCTTGGCGGTCCCACCCTTCTCCGGGAACCACACCAGCGCCTGGACGTCGAGCAGCCCGATCCGCTCCGCGCTGAGGTTCCCGCCGAACCTGTCGCCGATCACCTTGTCCAGCCCGCCCGGCAGCGAGAACCCGAAGTCGGTCAGCAGCCGCGACCGCGGGTCCTGCGTGCCGTAGACGAAGTACCCCTGGTACGGCGACGCCATCAACGCCGTCCTGCCCTTGAACTCCGGGTGTTCCGACCGCACCGCCGCGAACCGTCCCTCGATCCCCTGCACCAACTCGTCCGCCTCGGGGGCCTTCCCGACCGCCTGCCCGACGGTCCGCGCCACGTCCTGCCACGCCACCCCGTAGTCGGGGACGCCGGCCGGCTGCGCGACCGTCGGCGCGATCGCCGTCAGCTTCCGGTAGTCGTCCGCGGTGATCCCGGAGTACAGCCCGATGATCAGATCCGGCCGCAACGCCGCGATCTTCTCGAACTGCAGCCCGTCCTTGTCGCTCAGCACCTGCGGTACGGCGCCATCCCCGAGCTTCGCCTTCGCCCAGGGAAACAACGCACCCGGCTTCTCCCCGAACCACTCGGTCGTCGCCACCGGTACGACGCCCAGCGCGAGCAGCGCGTCCTGCTCGACCAGCCCTACCGTCACGATCCGCTGCGGCGCTGCCTTCACCACGGTGTCGCCGTACTTGTTCTTGATCGTCACCGGAAACGCCCCGCCGGCGGAGCTTGCGGCCGCGGGCTCGTCCTTCGAGCCACTGCCACAGCCGGTCAGGGCCAGCAACAGCACAGACAGCAGCACCAGCGGGCGCATAGGAACCTCACAGAACCGGGAGTTAGGTTGCCCTAACCTAACAAACCCCTCAGTCCCGGTGGTACTTGGTCACTCCCTGGTCCTGCTTGAGCTTGTCGGCTGCGGCCTGGATCTGGGCCGCCCAGCCTGAGGCCGCCAGGCCGCCGGTCAGGAACTGGCCGGTCGCCGTTGCCGCGGTGGTTGCGAGGTCCGGGTACCAGCTGTCGAAGTACCAGCTGATGACTTGGTCGCCGGCCGCGGTGAGGAGATCCCGGGCCGAGCGCAGTGCCGTGCCGATCTCCAGCCCGTCGGCCGCGCCGCGGACGATCGTGAGCTGATCGGACTCCGAGCTCACCTGCGCGGCCACGTCCTTCGACAGCATCGCCCGGAGATACTCCAGGCCGCCGGCTGCGTTCTTCGCCTTCGCCGGCACCAGCAGCGGAGCGGTCGCTGCGACGTGCAGCCCGCGCGGCAGGGCCGGCGACCCGTCGAGCGGCGGTACGGCGAACATCGTCAGCGCGAAGTCCGCCGGGATCACCTGCTTCATCTCGTTCTCGAGCCAGTTGCCGCACGGCAGCAGCCCGGCCTTGCCCGCGAAGAACCGCTTCTGCGAAGCGATGTGGTCGTACCGCGCGCTCCCGGCCGCGATCAGCCCGCGTTTGCGGAGCTCGCCGACCGCGGTGATCGCCCGGGTGATGCTCTGGTCCTTCCAGGCGCCGTCGTCGAGGTTGTCGATCCGCTTCACCACGTCGTGCCCGCCGCTCTTGGCGGCGAGCGTGAGCACGAGCTCGAGGGCGTAGTACGGATGGGTGCCGGCGTACGTGAACGGGCCGAGTCCGGCCGCCTTCATATCGGTGCCGAGGGCAAGCAGTTGCGGCCAGGTGGCCGGGACTTCCCAGTCGTTGCGCTGGAAGAGGCCGGCCGAGTACCAGAGCCCGTAGACGGTGGCGACGTAGTTGAGCGTCCGCTGCGTGCCGTCGTACCGGCCGAAGTCGAGCATGCCCGGCAGCAACGAGTCCTTCACCGTCGTGCCCTGGTCGTCCCAGGACGGCGCGGCCAGCAGCTGCTGCAGGTCGGTGAGCTGGTCCTCACGGACGAGCCGGCGCAGGTCGAGCGCGTCGTCGCCGGTGTTCAGCAGCACGTCCGGTGGCGTGCCGGTCTGGAACCGCGGCAGCATCGCCTCCGAGAGCTGCGCGGTCACCTTGGGCGTGATCGCGGCGCCCGGATACTTCTTCCGGTACGCCGCCGCCGCGAAGCCGCCGTACTCCTCGCTGACCACCGCGTCGACGGGCAACGTCCCGTCGACGGTGAACGGGTTGCCCGCCGCGGCGGTCGGGCGGGTGTTCGTCGGACCCGAGGAACACCCGCTCACGACCGCACCGACCAGTGCACCCTGGAGCAGCGTCCGCCGTGTCAGCACGACGGCAGGCTATTACTTGACGCCTCCGGCGGTGACGGAGACCTGCAGTTGACGCTGGAAGATGATGTAGACGACCAGCACCGGCGCCACGGTGATCACCACGGCCGCGAACAGGGCGCCGAAGTCGACCGCGTACCCGGCCTGGGACGCGAACGAGGCCATGCCCTGCGAGAGCACGTAGTTCTTCGAGTCGGTGTTCAGCGCGACCGGGAGCAGGAACTGGTTCCACAAACCCAGGAAGTTGAAGATCGCGACCGACGCCATCCCCGGTCGCGCCATCGGCAGCATCACCGAGAAGAACGTGCGCCACTCACCGGCTCCGTCGATCTGCGCCGCCTCGTAGACCTCGCCCGGCAGCGCCTTGAAGAAGCTGTGCAGGAAGAAGACGGTGAACGGCAGCGCGAACGCGACGTACGTGATGATCAGCCCTGGCAGGGTGTTCAGCAGCGAGAGGTTCTTCAGCACGAAGAACAGCGGCACGATCGCCAGGAAGACCGGGAACGTCAGTCCGGCCAGCATCGAGTAGTAGATGATCCGGTTGCCGGGGAACGTGAACCTGGCCAGCACGTACGCACACATGGCGCCGAGGATCATCACCAGCACCAGCGCGGAGCCCACGACGATCACGGTGTTCGCGAAGTAGCGACCGATACCGGCCGTCGTCCAGGCGTGGCTGTAGTTCTCGAACCGCAGCTTGTGCGGCAGTGTCAGCGGGTTGCCCAGGACCTCCTGCGTCGACTTGAACGAGGACAGCAGCGTCCACAGCAGCGGCAGGATCACCAGCAGCGACCACAGGATCAGCGCGATGTGGGCGGTCGTGGCGACGCCCTTGCCCTCCTGGGTCCCCTTGCCGGGTACCGGGGAATCGGCGACCAGGTCGGCCCGGTCGGCGGCAGTGGTTGTCATCGGCGTACCTTCCGCTCACGTCCGCCGGTCAGGGCGTTCACCACGAAGACCAGGAGCGCGAACAGCATCGTCACCGCGGCCAGGATCACGCCCATCGCCGTCGAGTAACCGAACTGTCCCTTGGTGAAGGCAGTGGTGAACAGCTGCTGGGGCATCACCAGGGTCGAGTTCTGCGGCCCGCCGCCGGGGTTCAGCGCCTGCATGTAGACGAAGGCGTCCAGCGCGGCGATCCCGAGGTAGATGTAGGCCGTCTGCACGTTGTCGCGGATCAGCGGCACGGTGAGCGAGATCGCGGTCCGGAACCGGCCGGCGCCGTCGATCCGGGCCGCCTCGAACACCTCGGGGTCGATGCCCCGGATGGCGGCGATGAACAGCACCATGTAGAAGCCGACGAAGCCCCAGATCATCACGAACATCGAGGCCGGCATCGCGGTCCGCGCGTCCCCGAGCCACGCGTAGTTCTCGAACTGGTGCAGCCCGATCTTCGACAGCACCGCGTCCAGGATGCCCGAGCCGGGCGTGAACACCTGGGCCCAGATCAGGCCGATCACGATCGCGGGGATCACGTACGGGAAGAACGAGACGATCCGGTAGTAGCCGGAGTTGCGCAGCCCGCGGACCGTCCCGGTGCCCGAGCCGCCGATCGTCACCAGCGTGGCCAGGGTCAGCGACAGCACGATCGTCACGATCGGTACGACGATCGCGAGCAGCACGTTGTTGCGCACGGCCTTCAGGAAGATGTCGTCGTGGAACAGCCGGACGTAGTTGTCGAAGCCGACGAAGTTCTGCCCCGCGCTGAAACCGGACCAGTCGGTCAGCGAGTAGTACAGCGCCTGCACGAACGGCGACACCACGAAGATCACGAACACCGCCAGCGGCAGGCCGAGGAACACGACCATGAAGCTGACCCGGTCGAACGTCAGCGGCCGGCGGCGCCGGGGGACGGACCGCTGGGGTCCGCCTCCCGGCACAGCCTCTTGCGTACTGGTCACTTGCGCACTGGTCACTTGGTGACCGGGATCTTCTTGACGGAGCTGTCGTTCCGCACCTTGTCGGTGATCTGCTGCAGGCCCTTGGTCAGGCCCGCCGCGTCCAGCTGGCCGGACAGGAACGAGTTCCAGACCACCAGTTGGTCGGTGTTCATGCCGTACAGGCCGAACACCTGGTAGTCGAAGATGTTCGTGCCGGCCGCGTCCAGCATCGCGGTCTGCGACTGCAGCGCGGTCGAACCGAAGCCGTCCGCGGGCACCAGGCCCTTGACGATGGTCGGCGCCAGCCGGGTCTTGGCGAAGTTGGTCGCCGCCTCCTTGGACAGCATCGCCCGCAGCAGCTCCTTGCCGCCGGCAACGTTCTTGCCCTTGGCCGGGACGATGAACGGCTCGCCGGCCGCGCTGCGCAGCGACTCGTACGGCAGCTTCGGGCTGGAGGTCAGCGTCGGCTCCGGGATGCCCTTCATCTTGAAGCCGTCCTTGGTGGCCTTCTTCATCTCGTTCTCGATCCACGAGCCCGAGGGGTAGAGGATGGCCAGCTGGTCGTTGCTCCACTTCGCCTGCGCGGCGGTGAACTGGGTGCCGGCGCCACCGGGGACGAAGTAGCCGTTCTTGACCATGGTCTCCATGGCCTTGAAGACGCCCTGGAGCTGCGGCATCGACCAGCACTTGTCCTTCAGGTTCTCCAGCGCCAGCCGGACCTCGTCGCCACCCTCCTTGATCGCGGAGTCGACGGCCAGGGTGTGGTAGTACGTCGCGGCTTCCTTGCCCCAGACGAACAGGTACTTGCCCTTCGCCTTGGCCTTGGCGCCGAGGTCGAGCAGGTCGTCGTACGTCTTCGGCGGCGTCCACCCGTTCGCCTGGAACAGGCTCTCGGAGTACCACAGGCCGTAGAGGGTGAGCACGTAGTTCATCGCGACGAACTTGCCGTCGAAGGTACCGGGGTTCTTGGCACCCGGGTACAGCGTGTCGGCGATCTTCGTGCCCTCGTAGTTGTTGGCCTCGAAGACGTCGTCCAGCGTCGCCAGGCTGTCCAGGATCGTGTTGAAGCCGATCTGGTTCGCGCCGGAGTTGTCGATCAGGTCCGGCGGGTTGCCGCCGACGAAGCGCGGCTGCAGCTGCTGGGCGATCTGGGTGGACGGGGCGACCTTGACCGTCGAGCCGGACTGCTTCTTCTGCACGATGTCGGCCGCGAACTGCACGTAGTCGTAGCCGTAGCCGCCGTTGAAGATCACGGCGTCGACGGTCGACTTCGCCGCCATGCCGAACGGGTTGTCCGCGGTCTTGTCGGCGCCTCCACCGCCGCTGCTGCTGTTGTCGCTGCCGCCGGCGGCACAGGCGGCCAGCAGCGTGCTGCCGCCGGTCGCCAGCAAGGTGCCGACCGCTGCGCGCTGCAGGAACAGCCGCCGCGACAGGTTGTTGGGAGTGCTCATTGGTCCCGCCTTCCAGGTGGTGATTCAGGCAGTACGCCGGATGCGACCGGCATACCGTGCTTCCAGGGCGTGGTTGTGCTCGTCGCCGCCGGGAATGTTCGCGGACAGGTAGACCGGTGGCGTCTCGCCGGCGTCGGTCATCCGTCGCAGTACCTCGGCGACCAGCATCTGGGCGATCAGCGCGGCGGTGATCGACGACACCGCGCAGACCTTGCCACCACCGTCGGGCAGATCGAGCACGGAGTCACCGTACGGCGCGTGGTTGTCCAGCACCACGTCGGCGAAATCGATCAGTTTCTTGCCGGACGGATGCCGGGACTCCATCCCGCCGGTGTGCTGCAGCGAGGTGATCGCGATCAGCGGGTGGCCGTTCTCCTTGACCACGCTCGCGAGCTCGACGATCGAACCGTTCACACCGGAGTTGGAGGCGATGACGAACAGGTCACCCGCCCGCGCGGCGGACAGCTCGTACAGCTTCCGGGAGTACTGCGGGTCGCGCTCGAGCTCGGCGCTGCGCAGCAGCTCGCGCGGCTCGCCACCCAGCAGCACCAGGTCGCGGAGCGCGATCCGGTTGGACGCGATCAGCCCGCCGGCGCGGCCGGCGATCTCCATCGCGAGCGCCTCGGAGTGGCCGGAACCGAAGGCCTGGATGACGCCGTCCGCGCGGAGCGACGCGGTCATCAGGTCGGCGGCTTCCTGGATCGGGCCGTCGATCTGCGCGGTCACCGCGGACAGGATCGGCATCAATGTCTGCACATAGGTCTGCGCACTCACATTGCCGGTCTCCCCCGTGGTCCTGCTGGCCATCAACGGCCCACCCCTCAGCTGAATTGTTCACAGCGACACTCGTGATGCCGACAAGTGCGCAAGTTTGCGGTTTGCTGGACAGAACTTTTCTCAACTGGCAGCTAAAGTCAAGGCTCATCTCAGTGTTCCGCCCAGATCGGGACCGTTGCGTAACCTTGTTTGCTTGTGCTTGCTAGGACGCTCTTTTGAGCAGTTTGGAGCATTGCCAATGTCGGTCGAACGCCAGCTGCCGGAACCTGCCGAACCAGTGGTCTTGATGCCAGCGACCGCACTGGTCCTCGGCGGCGACCTGGGTGGCACCTCCTCCCGGATCGTGGTCGCGGACGCTGAGGGCAACGTAGTAGGTCGCGGTGCCGCCGCGGGCGGAAATCCGACCAGCCACCCCGCAAGTGCGGCGGCCAACTTCGGTCAGGCGCTTCACGCGGCGCTCGCCGGGCTCGATCCGGCCGCCGTGAAGGCGGGCGTGGTCGGTATGGCGGGCGGGGTCGCACTGGCCCGGCCGGACGTGGCAGCCCAGTTCGAGGCCGCCTGGAAAGGCGCCGGGCTGACTGCCGAACCCGAGTACATCGGCGATCTGGAGGTCGCGTTCGCCTCCGGTACGCCGGAACCGGACGGAACCGTGCTGATTGCGGGCACGGGCAGCAACGCCGGCCTGGTGCAGAACCACCAGTTGATCCGGACCGTCGGCGGGCACGGCTGGCTGCTCGGCGACGACGGCTCCGGATTCTGGCTCGGCCGGGAAGCTGTGCGCAGTCTGCTGCGCGCACTCGATCTGAGGGAGCCGCTCGGCTTGCTCGGCGAAGCGGTCGCACAGGCCCTGGTCCCGCACTTCGACGAGCACGCGACCGCGACCCGTGAAGGGTTCGACGCACTCCGTGATGAGGTCGTTCGCACGGTGAACAGCCGCTCACCCGTGCTGCTCGCCGAGCTGGCTCCCACTGTCATCACGACGTACGAGCAAGGCGACGAGACCTCTGACGCGTTGGTGAAACGCGCAGCCGAGTTGCTCACAGAAACAGTCGCCGGGCTGAAGACAACGTCGGACATGGGCCCCATGGTGCTCGCCGGCAGTGTCGCCGGTGAGTCCTCACCGGTCGGCCGCCTGATCCGGAAGCACTTCGCCGGCGAGGTCCGCACCGCCCGCGACGGCGTCGGGGGTGCCACCTGGCTTGCTCTCGGCACCCTCGACCCCGCCCTCGCCACCCGCGAGAACCACACCCGTCTGGTCAGTTAGAAACCGGGCGCACCTCGACGGCGACGAACTGCGCCTCGGGGATGGTGGCCGCGATCTCTTCGGCGCGCTCGGGGCTCGCGACGTCGATGAGGAAGACGCCGGCGAGCTGTTCCTTCGCCTCGGAGTACGGACCGTCCGTCGTGGCCCGCACGCCCTCGCGGACCCGGACCACCCGGGTCTTCGCCGGCGGATCGAGCGGTACGGCCCTGATCAGCTCACCGGACGCGTTCAGCTCCTTCAGCAGGTCGTTCAACTGTGCCGTGAGCGCCTCGCGCGCCTTCTTCGGCAGCAGCTTGCCCTCCTCGGTGTGCAGGAACGACGGGTGAGCCCAGGTCACCGGGTTGCTGTGAATCAGCAGCAGGTACTTCATGGTCGGACATCCTTTCGGGTTCGGTGGGATCTTCGCAGCGGACGTCGGACACGTCCCGCGACACTCGACATTTCGCCGTTTTTGGCTGCGCGGCCGAACATTCCAAGCAACGGCTTGACATCTCATTCGGCGCGGCGCATATTCCAAGCATGTCTTTGGAAAAGGATCCGCGCCGGTCCCGGCTGCTGAACGATCCGCTGGCCATCCGGGCGATGGCGCATCCGGTGCGGCTGGACCTGCAGTCGTTGCTCGGGCGGGAAGGGCCGATGACCGCGGCCGACGCGGCCCGCCGGCTCGGGATCAGTCAGGCGCTGGCGTCGCACCACCTGCGACAGCTCGCGAAGTACGACTTCGTCGAGCCGGCGCCGGGGAAGGACAACCGGGAGCGGCCGTGGCGGCTGGTGTCGACGTCGCAGTCCTGGCGGGACGCGGCGACGACGCCGGAGGGCGCGGCGGCGGCCGACGTACTCGAGCAGCTGCTGGCTGAGCGGGCGCTCGACTCGCTCAGCCGGTGGCAGCAGCAGCGGGTGTCCGAGGACCCGATCTGGTTCGACCACGCCGGTATCGGGCAGACCGGGTTCTACCTGACCGGCGAGGAGCTCGCCGAGCTCGTCACCCAGATCGAGAACCTGATGCAGCGGTACGTCGACGAGCGGCCGATCGACGACAAGTCCACCCGGCCGCCGGGCAGCCGGTACGTGTCCGTCACCCAGATCGTCACGATCGCACCGGAGGAGTGAAGAGATGAAGGACCTGTGGGGCGTCCTCGTCCGGCAGCGCGACTACCGGCTGATGCTCAGCGCGGGCCTGATCTCGCTGATCGGCGACTGGCTGCTGCGGACCGGGCTCGCGTTCCAGGTGTACATCCTGACCGGCTCCACGCTCGCCTCCGGCGGTCTGCTGCTCGCCTCGTTCCTCCCACCAGTCCTGCTCGGCTCACTGGCCGGCGTCTTCGTCGACCGCTGGGACCGCCGGACCACGATGATCGTGACGAACCTGCTCAACGCGCTCGTCCTGCTGCCGCTGCTCGCGGTGCACGGCAGGAGCACGATCTGGATCGTGTACGGCGTGGTCCTCGCGCAGGCCTGTCTCCAGCAGTTCTTCAGCCCGGCCGAGCAGTCGCTGGTCCCGGTCCTCGTCGACTCCGGCCAACTGGTCACGGCGAACGCGCTGAACAGCCAGATCCGCGACCTCTCCCGGCTGATCGGCGCCGCGCTCGGCGGCATCCTCGCCGCGGCCGGCGGCCTCACGCTGCTCGCGCTCGCGGATGCGGCGACCTTCCTGATCGCGGTCGTGCTGATCCTTGGGATGAAGCACCGGCACGTGCGTCCGGAGGTCGAGGAGCAGACCGCGGGTGGCGCGATCAAACGGCTGAAGGCCGAGTGGACCGAGGGCCTGCGGCTGTGCGTGGCCGGTCCGGCGATGCGGCTGTTCTTCGTGTTCTGCCTGGTGACCGGGGTCGGCGAAGGGATCATGAGCACGCTGTTCGCGCCGTTCGTCAGCGCGGTGCTCGGCGGTGACGGCAAGGCGTACGGCCTGATCGTCTCCTCGCAGGCGATCGGCGGGATCATCGGCGGCCTGGTCGCTGCCGCGATCGGCTCCCGGTTGCCGTCCGCAACGATGTGGGGCATCGGCGCGTTCGTCTTCGGGCTCGTCGACCTCGCGCTGTTCTGCTACCCGCTGATCTCGGACAGCCTGATCCCCGCGTTCGTCTGCATGATCGTGGTCGGGCTGCCCGGCGCGCTCGCCGTCGCCGGCATGATGACGGTCTTCCAGCGGCTCACCACCGACGGCACCCGCGGGCGGATCTTCGGCGCGGTCGGTGCGGCCGAGAGCCTCGCCGTACTGCTCGGGATCGCCGCGGCCGGTTTCCTCGGCGACGCCGTCGGCATCATCCCGGTGCTGGTCTTCCAGGGCCTTGGGTACGTCGTCGGTGGGGCGGTCGTCTTCACTCGACGGAAGGTACTGACTCCTCCACAGGCGAGTCCCCTGCCGGCTTGATCCGGTGCAGGCGGGCCCGCGCGACCCGGCGGCCGTCCATCTCGGTGACGGTCAGCGTGTGACCCTCGATCCGCACCTCGTCGCCGGTCGTCGGCACCTTGCCGAGCCGCGCGGCGAGGAACCCGCCGACCGTCTCGTACGGGCCGTCCGGCAGCTCGATCGTGGTCTCGTCGGCGAAGTCGTCCAGGTTGAGCAGGCCGTCGACCTCGATGTCGCCGCTGCCCAGCCGGGTGGTCTCGGCGGCCTCTTCGTCGTACTCGTCCTTGATGTCGCCGATCAGCTCCTCGACCAGGTCCTCGAGCGTGACGATGCCGGCGGTGCCGCCGTACTCGTCCAGGACGATCGCGAGGTGGGTGCTGCGGCGGCGCATCTCGGTCAGCGTCGGCAGCAGCTTCGCGGTGTCCGGCAGCATCAGCACCTCGCGGGCCAGGTCGCCGACCCGGACCGCGCGGGACGCGACCGCCGGGTCGAACAGGTCCCGGACGTGCACGAAGCCGGCGATGTGGTCGGCCGAGCCATTCATCACCGGGTACCGCGAGTGCGGCCGCTCGGCGGCGAACTTGACCGCCTTGTACGCCGGCATTTCGGCGTCGATGAAGTCCACCTCGGTGCGCGGCAGCATCACCTCGCGGAGCTGCCGGCTGCCGGCCTCGAAGACGTCGTCGACGATCTTGCGCTCTTCCTCGCCGAGCGACTCGTGCGCCGAGACCAGGTCGCGGAGCTCCTCGTCGGTCATCACCTCGCGGTTCGCGTTCGGATCGCCGCCGAGTGCCCGCACCACCAGGTCGGTCGACCGCGAGAGCAGCCAGATCACCGGACGGGCGCCCGAGGCGAGCTTGTCCACCAGCGGGGCCAGGCCGAGCGCGAAGGTCTCGGCCCGCTGCAGCGCGAGCCGCTTGGCCGCGAGCTCACCGATCACGATGGAGACGTAGGAGATCAGGATCGTGATCAGCACCAGCGCGGCGGTGTCGGCCACCGACTCGGGCAGGCCGAGGTTCTGCAGGTGTGGGGACAGGCTGTCGGCCAGCGTCGCGCCACCGAAGGCGGCAGACAGGAAGCCCATCAGGGTCACGCCGATCTGCACGGCGGACAGGAAGCGGTTCGGGTTGGCGGCCACCCGGGCCACCGTCTCGCCGCGCCGACCGCGGTGCGACAGCGACTTGAGCTGGGACTCCCGGAGCGAGACGAGCGCCATCTCAGCTGCGGCGAAGACCCCACCGATCAGCACGAAGACCAGAATCAGGACGATGTTGAGCAGGGTGTCGTTCATGGGTGGTGGGTCCTAGTGTCCCGCAGGCGGTATGCCTCGAACGATAGCGGTGTCCAGGTGCGTGCATCGGTGTGCTTGGGCAGTGGCCTCGATGCGGAGCATCGTGGGCGCTGGCCAAGTGCGCCGAGGTGCGTGCCTGGGCGCCGGTAGCGTCGAGTCATACCGCCTGCGGGACACTCAGCCCTCTCGTGGAATGTCGAGAGGGCGGGCGTTGGGCGTGGTCGTCCATTTTGGAATGCTACCCGCGGGCGGTGCCACCGTGCATGTTCGAACTTGTTGGTTTACGATGATTCCTGGCCGGACGCGTCGTACGGCTGGGAGGGTTGACCCGATGAACACACCCCGCGGCGTGCGGCGTACCGACACCAAACTGTCGGACGGGCGCGACCTGATCTACTACGACCCGGCCGACGCGCCGGTGCGCGTGCCGCTCGAGGACACCCGTGGCCTGCCCGCGCCGGAGCCTCAGGTGGAGCTGCGGACCGACCCGCTCACCGGCGACGTCATCACCTACGCCACCCACCGCAACACCCGGACCTACCTGCCGCCGGCCGACGAGTGCCCGCTGGACGCCAGCAAGCCGGGCCGGCCGACCGAGATCCCGGACCACGACTACAACGTGGTCGTCTTCGAGAACCGGTTCCCGTCCTTCGCCGGCCCCGGCCGGACCGAGGTGGTCTGCTTCACCAGCGACCACAACCGCTCGTTCACCGACCTCTCCCAGGGCCAGGCCCGGCTGGTGGTGGACACCTGGGCCGACCGGACCGCCGACCTGAGCGCCCGCGACGACGTCGAGTTCGTCTTCCCGTTCGAGAACCGCGGCCGCGAGATCGGCGTCACGCTGAGCCATCCGCACGGCCAGATCTACGCCTACCCGTACGTGCCGCCGCGGATGAAGACGCTGCTCGCCCGCGCCCGCGAGCACCAGGAGGTTGCCGGTAGCAACCTGTTTGCCGATGTCCTGGCCGCGGAGCGGAAGGAGGGCACCCGGGTGATCGCCGAGAACGGCAACTGGACCGCGTTCGTGCCCGAGGCCGCGCGCTGGCCGGTCGAGGTGCACCTGTACCCGCACCGCCAGGTGGCCGGTATCGACGAGCTGTCGGTCGGCGAGCGGGACGACTTCGCCGAGCTCTACCTGGACGTGCTCAGCCGCCTCGACGGCCTGTACGGCGACCCGCTGCCCTACATCGCCGCCTGGCACCAGGCGCCGGTCCGGGTGGACCGCGAGCTCGGGTACCTGCACCTGGAGGTGTTGTCGATCCGCCGGGCCAAGGACAAGATCAAGTACCTGGCCGGCTCGGAGTCGGGGATGAACGCGTTCATCAGCGACACCCGGCCGGAGGACGTGGCCGAGACGTTGCGGAAGGTCGGTTCGTGAGCTCCTCTTTCGAAGCAGTGTTCGGGACGGCGCCGGACGGCAGCTGGCGCGCGCCCGGACGGGTCAACCTGATCGGTGAGCACACCGACTACAACGACGGCGTCGTCCTGCCGATCGCCCTGCCGAATCAGATCGTGGTGACAGCGTCCCGGCGTACCGACGCCCGGATCGCGGTCGCCTCCGGGGGGCACGCCGGGGTGACCGAGTTCGCGCTCGACGAGCTCGCACCGCATTCGGTCGGCGACTGGGCGGCATATCCGGCCGGCGCAGCCTGGATCCTGCGCGAGACCGGCTACCCGATAGGCGGCGCGAACCTGCGTTTCGAGTCCACCCTGCCCTCGGGCGCGGGTCTGTCGTCGTCCGCGGCCCTGCTCTGCGCGACCGCGACCGCGCTGCTCGGCCTGGTCAACGCCGAGGTCGACCCGGCCGAGGTCGCCCGGCTCGCCCAGCGCGCCGAGAACCAGTACGTCGGTGCACCGGTCGGCCTGATGGACCAGACCGCGTCGATGTGCTGCACGGCCGGTCACGCGCTGGCCTTCGACATCCGCTCGGGCTCGCTCGAGCAGATCCCGTTCGACCCCGAGGCCGACGGTCTGCGGCTGCTGGTGGTGGACGTGAAGGCACCGCACCGGCACGCCGACGGCGAGTACGCCGCGCGCCGGAAGAGCTGTGAGCAGGCCGCGGCCGCGCTCGGTGTCCCGGCCCTGCGCTCGATCGGGTACAACGAACTCGACGCCGCGCTCGCACGCCTCGACGACGAGGTCGACCGGCGCCGCGTCCGGCACGTGGTGACCGAGATCCGCCGTACCGAGGACGCGATCGCGTTGATGCGCGCCGG
Organism: Kribbella sp. NPDC026611; assembly: GCF_040638345.1. Classification (NCBI taxonomy): domain Bacteria; kingdom Bacillati; phylum Actinomycetota; class Actinomycetes; order Propionibacteriales; family Kribbellaceae; genus Kribbella; species Kribbella sp. NPDC026611. Next base: position 42,469 of record NZ_JBEZYC010000008.1, on the reverse strand, counting down.
CCGGTTGCGCGACGTCGGGCCGCTCTTCACCGCGTCACACGTGTCCCTCCGCGACGACTTCGAGGTCACCGTGCCCGAGCTCGACGTCGCGGTCGACGCGGCACTCGAGGCGGGTGCCCTCGGCGCCCGGATGACCGGCGGCGGCTTCGGCGGCTGCATCATCGCGCTGGTCGAGGCGGCCGCGGCCGACTCGGTGCTGGCCGCGATCGAGAAAGCCTTTGCGGACAACGGCTTCACGGCGCCTAGCGCTCTGGCCGCGACACCGTCGGCAGGAGCGTCGCGGATCTCCTGAGCTCGCGCCGGACGAGCGGGACGAACGCGAGCGTTGCGACCACCTGGACGATGCCCATCACCAGGTACGGCGTCTGCAGTCCGGTGCGGTGGGCCAGGAACCCGGCACCGACCGCGCCGATCGGGGCAGCGCCGATCGCGACCATCCGGTAGACCGAGGTGACGCGGCCGAGGAGCTCCGGCGGGACGATCCGCTGCCGCAGCGAGATGGTCACGACGTTCCACCACGCGCCGCCCCAGCCCATCACCACCGCGGCCGGGATGATGACCGCGAGGCCGCCGGCGATCCCGAACACCAGGACCGCGCCGCCGAGCAGCAGCATCGACACGATCAGGTTGACCTCCATCGAGAACCGCCGGGCCGCGGCGGGCGCCAGCGCGGCGCCGGCCGCCCCGCCGACGGCATAGATCGCGACCAGCCAGCCGAACCACGCCTCCGGCAGGCGCAGCACCTCGAGCACGTAGAGGACCAGGATCGCGACGATGCCCGAGCCGACAGCGTTCGCGACGAGCAGCATCAGGCACAGCGACCGCAGGAGCGTGTTCCGCCAGAGGTACACCAGGCCTTCGCGCAACTCCCGGCCGAGGTGGCGTTCCGCGACCGCCGGACGGGTCGGCTCGGCACGCCGTACGGCGAACACCAGCGCGGACGCCACGGCGAAGGAGAGGGCGTCGATGAGGATCGGCAGGCCATGGTGGACCACGAACAGCAGGGCGCCGACCGGTGGGCCGATCAGGTTCGCCAGCAGCAGCAACGCGGCTTGGTTGTAGCCGTTGGCGCGTTCCAGCCCGGCCGGCGGGACGAGGGTGGGGACGACCACCGACGAAGCGTTGTCGAAGAACGGCGCGAGCATGCCGAGCAGGAAGCCGGTGATCAGCAGCAGCGGGATGCTCTGGTGCCCGAGCAGGACCGCCGCGGCGAATGCTCCGGCCACGACGGCACGGATCGCGTCCACGATCCACATCGTCGACGTACGCCGCCAGCGGTCGACCATCACGCCGGACACCAGGCCGAGCAGCAGCCAGCCGCCCATGCTGAGGGCCTCGCTGAGCGACACGATCCGCGCGTCGTGCGTCATCGACGCGGCGAGCAGCGGGATCGCGCCGAACGTGATGCCGTCGCCGAGGTACGAGACGACGCCTGCGGTCAGGATGACCAGGAACGGCCTGCCCAGCTTCACGAAGCGATGACTAGCTCACACCCGGTGTCCCGCATCGCCTTGCGGGCTGCGCTGGAGAGGCCGTTGTCGGTCACGATCACGTCGAGATCGGCCCAGGTGGCGAACGTGCTCAGGCCGACGGTGCCCCACTTGGTGTGGTCCGCGACCACGACCACCTCACGGCTCGCGGCGATGAACGACCGGTTCGTCTCGGCCTCCATCAGGTTCGGCGTGCTGAGACCGTGCTCGGCGTCGACGCCGTGCGCACCGAGGAACAGCAGGTCCAGGTGCAGCGAGGCGAGCGCCGCGGTCGCGATCGGGCCGACGAGCGCGTCGGACGGGGTCCGGATGCCGCCGATCAGGACGACCGTGCGGTCCGAGCGGCCGTTGCCGTGGAACACGTCGGCGATCCGGGCGCTGTTGGTGACGACGGTCAGGTTCTCGACCCGGAGCAGCTGACGGGCCAGGGCGTACGTCGTCGTACCGGCGCCGATGCCGATCGCGCTGTCCGGCTGCACCCGGGTGGCGGCCTCGGCGGCGATTGCCTGCTTGGCCGCGGACTCCTGCGTCAGCTTGGCGTCGAACCCGGGCTCGTGCGCGCTGCGCAGGCCGACCGAGGTCGCGCCGCCGTGCACCTTGTGCAGCAAGCCACTGGAGTCCAGCGCGTCCAGGTCGCGCCGGATCGTCATGTCCGACACGCCGAACCGGTCGACCAGCTCGGCCACCGTGATCGCGCCCCGACTGTTGACCTCGGCAACGATCGTGGCCTGGCGTTGTGCGGCCAGTTGCCCACCCCGGCCACGCGGCGGCTCTGCTCCGGCTGCGTTCACGGGGTCAGCCTAGTCTCGAAAGCCGTCGCTGTCAGGGAAATGGCGTTGCTCACCGTGGTCGGCGCGCGGCACCCTGGAGCATGCGCTTCCCCGAAGACGTCCCGGTCCTGACCGATGCCGACGTCACGCTGCGTGCCCACCGCCCGGCCGACATCGATCTCGCCTACGCGGGCTGCCAGGACCCGGCGATGGCGGAGTGGACCACGATTCCGCTGCCCTACCTTCGCGAGCACGCCGTCGACTACCTGACCGTGCAGATTCCCGACGGGTGGCGCAACGACACCCAGTACGCCTGGGCGATCGAGGTCGACGGGAAGTACGCCGGGACCGTCGACCTGCGCGACGGCCAGGGCGGTGTCGGCGAAGTCGGGTTCTCGGTGTCGCCGGAGGTCCGCGGACGCGGCGTGATGACGCGGGCGCTCCGACTGGTCCTGCGGTACGCGTTCGACCGGCTGGGATGGGACCGGGTGATCTGGCGCGCGTTCGTGGGCAACTACGCGTCTCGTCGAGTTGCCTGGAAGGCTGGGTTCCGGGGGTTGGTGACGGTGCCGGGTGGTGGGCTGGCTCGTGGGGTGCGGAAGGACGAGTGGGTTGCGACCGTCGGGCGGGACGACGAGCTCGAGCCGCAGGGGCACTGGTGGACGGTGCCGGAGCTCGAGGGTGGCGGGATCCGGTTGCGGGAGTTACGGGACTCGGATGCGCAGCGGGTGCAGGAGGCGTGCAGCGACGAGCGGACGCAGTACTGGCTGAGCGGTATGCCGGCGCCGTACCAGTTGACCGATGCCGAAGGGTTCATCAGGAGCCGGAAGCACGCGCAGGCAAGCGGTGACGCGGTCGCGTGGGCGGCCGTCGACCCGGTGACCGACGAGCTGCTCGGCAATGTCAGCATCTTCGACCTGCAGCACCGGATCGATCGCACCGTCGGCGAGATCGGGTACTGGATGCACCCGGCGGCGCGCGGCCGCAAGGTGATGACCACGGCCGTCGGGCTGGTGATCGCCCACGCGTTCAAGCCCATCGACGAAGGCGGTCTGGGCCGTCGGCGGCTGGTGCTGATGGCTGCCGAGGGCAACACGGCATCGGCCCACGTTGCCGAGGCCAACGGCTTCACACTGGTCGGCACCGAGCGGGCGGCCAGCCCGCGCCGCGACGGCAACTACGACAACCTCCGGATCTACGACCTGCTGGCCACTGACATTTGAGTGGTTTGTCCGCACCCGGCGGCAGGGTGGTGACGGGCTGAAGGCAGGTATTTACGGCGGGTTGGTGTCAAGCGACACCGGTTCCCCTCGCCGTCTTCCGGCCGGGCTGCTTGAATCGACAGGTGAGAGATCGTGAGGAACTCGTCCGCCGCTGGCAGGCCGGGTGGTCCGTCTCGCGGGGCTGGACCACTGTGGAGGACGACAACGAGGGCATCCTGGTCGTCCGCGCGGGTGAGGAGAACCGCGCCACGGAGTACGTCGTCCTGGATGCCGACGACAAACCGGAACGGGTCGAACGCGCGGCCCGGCTGGCCGCGGCCGACGGCGGCGGCCGGGGCTCGGGCTGGATCACCCTGGCCACCGACGACAAGGAAGCCCGGATCGAGCAGCTCGAGGATCTCGGCCTCGAGGTCCAGCAGGACCAGGACTGGCTGATGACGATCCAGCTGTCGGAGCAGCCGGCGCTGAAGCTGCACGAGCGGTACGCGTTGCACACCGAGCTCGAGGACGACCTGATCATCACCCGCGCCACCATCCACGGCGGCGTGGTGTCGAGTGGCCGGATGGCCGTCGTCGGCGAGGACGCGGTCGCGGACCGGATCGAGACCGACCCGGCGCACCGCCGGCGCGGGCTCGGCAGTGCGGTGATGGCCTCGCTGGTCGAGGCAGCCGCGGCACAAGGTGCCAAACGCGGCATCCTGATCGCGTCGATCGACGGCCTGCGGCTGTACCGCAGCCTCGGCTGGAAGGTCGTCGCGGACATCGTCATCGCGCGCTGGCGGTGACCACTGGCAGTCGTTTGAAACGGCTGCGATAGTCAAAGGTTCGTGAAGGGCGGCCTTGGCCAGGAGTCGGCAATCGTTCCCCTGGGCAAGGCTGCACACCATGACGAACCACAAACGGTCACTGGGCAGTGGTGTGGCCGGCCCACTCCTCGCATCGCTGTCGGCCCTGGTCCTGCTGGTGGGCATCGGGTGGTTCGTCGTGCACCAGACCGGCGGCAAGAAGGTGACGAGTCAGGAGACTCCGATCACCTCGGTCCAGCCGGCCGGGGACGATGCCTCGAGCACGCCCTCGGTCACCCCGGTCCGTCCGACGAGTCCGTCGTCCACACCTCGCCGTACGACGCCGACGCCGACTCGTACGACGAAGACCCCGACGCCGACACCGACCCGGTCGACGACGGCGCCGAGCCGGGACAGCACGCGGACGCCGCAGCCGACCAAGACCCGGAAGCCAACGCCGAAGCCCAGCCACACCGCGACTCCGACGCCGACCAGGACCACCAAGCCGGGTGGCAGTTCCGGTCCGGCCGAGTCGCAGGTGCTTGCTCTGACCAACCAGGAGCGTTCGAAGGCGGGCTGTGGACCGCTGCGGACCATCAGCTCGCTGACCAAGGCGGCCGAGGCGCACGCCGCGGACATGGTCGACCAGCACTACTTCGCGCACGACAGTCTGGACGGCCGCAGCCCGTTCGACCGGATGAAGGCGGCCGGGTTCAGCGGCGGCGCGATGGCCGAGAACATTGCCGTCGGTTACTCGAGTGCGGCGGCCGTCGTCGACGGCTGGATGAACAGCCCGGGGCACCGCGCGAACATGCTGAACTGCAGCTACACGATGATCGGTATCGGCTATGACAGCGGGCAGGTGAAGCCCGAGTGGGGCAACGGAAGCTGGGTCCAGGACTTCGGCGGCTGAGCGGTGTCGTACCCGCTCAGGTAAGTCGTTGCCGGACCAACCTTCGGGAATCGTTAAGAGCCACCTCGAATCTGTAACGGTGACCTGTGCCATCGGTTATGGTCACACGTCGGTTACCAGGGGCGACCTGGCTGGAACGACGGGGAACGACGACCCGGCACGAACAAAAGAAGAGGATTCGCCCACCCATGACGGATTCGCCTACCCCCCGGCGGCACCGCGGTAGTAGACGAGCGCCCCGACGGCGCCGTGGCCTGGTCGGCCCGGTGGTCAGCGCGCTGTCGGTGCTGCTCGCGATCGGACCGGTGGTCTGGCTGATGTCCCGCGACCACTCCACGGTCAACGACGCCACCAAGGTGCTGAACGTTTCCGAGGACACCCGCAACGACTCCGGTACCGGCAAGGCAGCCGCGCCGAGCATCACCGTCACCAAGACGCTGGCGAACGGGAAGGTGACGACGGCGGTCGTCGGCCCGCCCGCCGCCGGCTCGGCCGCGACGCCGTCGACGACCTCGGCCAAGCCGTCGGACACCCCGGCCACGACTCCGAGCGGTACGCCGAGCACCACGCCGACGGACCTGCTGACCACGTCGACCGCTCCGACCGTTGGTGTCACCACCATCACGGTCAAGCCGACGTCGACGCGGACCACGCAGGGCCGGCCGGGCCGGCCGAAGCCGTCGACGACCCGGACCACGACGACCACGCCGCGGACCACCGACCCGACGCCGACCCACACCACGTCCGCACCGCCGCCGAGCGGTGGCGGCACCAGCCCGCAGGAGCGCGAGGTGCTGGACCTGACGAACCAGTACCGCGAGCAGAACGGCTGCCGGCCGCTCAAGCTCAACAGCGCACTGGTCGACGCAGCCGGGCGACACGCGTCGGACATGGTCCGGCGGCACTACATGGATCACACCAACCCCGACGGTGAGGACCCGGGCGACCGAATGGCGGATGCCGGGTACCACGGGTCGAGCTGGGGCGAGAACATCGCGGCCGGCTACGACTCGGCGCAGCGGGTGGTCGCAGCCTGGATGCAGAGCGACGGCCACCGGAAGAACATGCTCAACTGCAGGTTCACCGTGATCGGCATCGGGTACGACCCGGGCCAGGTCAGGTCGGACTGGGGACCGGGCAGCTGGGTCCAGGACTTCGGCCGAAGCTGAGCGGGGCCTCGTGGTGCGAAACCGTCGAAGCGCCCGGCCCACAGGCCGGGGCTGTCCAGAAATTGTCATTGTGTCGAACACACCGAGTGCGGCCGGGATGTTGTCTGCGGCCCACAATGTCCGGCCGGTTCCCGGTCGGTCGCGGCGGGTACGTCCTGGGGGCGAGACAGTGAGAGGAACAACGAAATAATGTCCGAGTCCGGAAACGGCCGGTCCAAACCGCGCCGGAAGGCGACTCGAGCGGCAGGCCGCTCGTCGCGGACCGGTAACCGGTCCACTCCGCCCGCGGAACCGAACCCGCCCGCACCACCCGAACCACCGCGCTACGCACCACGCACCAGCGACGAGTCACCGTTCTGGGCCACGGCTCAGTCTGCTGGTGAGGCCAACAAGTCGCCGTTCTGGGCGGACGCCCAGTCGCGGCCGGCGACCCCGCAGTACGCACCACGCGGTGCGCTGCCGAGCTACGCGGCTCCCGAGGAACCGCAGGGCCTGGCGCCGCGGCCGCGGACCGGTGGGCCGTCGTGGGTGGCGCAGTCCATCGCCGGCACGGACCCGGAGCCCGCACCTGCTCCACGGCGAGCTCGCCGTACGTCGGAGCCGCCTGCCCCTGCTGGGTTGGGCGAAACCGCCGGCACTTGGTCGGCTCGCCAGTCCCCCGAGCCGCGGCGCTCCGTCGCGGACGACTGGGCGTCCCTGGCCCCGACGCAGCAGACCCCTGCCGGCCGGACGAATGCGAGCGCCGGCGAGAACGAGCCGCGGACCCAGTACCGCAGTGCAAGCGAAGCAGCCGCCAGCGGCCTCGCAACCGCAGGCGGCCTAGCCGGCCGCGGCACAACCAACCCCACCCCAGACGCGACCGCCAGGGGCGCGACACCACCTGACGCGCCCGGCGCAGCCGGCCGGACCACGCTGGGTGCCACCGGCACCACGACCGGCGTGGGCACCACCGGCAGCATCACCGGCGGCACCACCGGGACTGGAGCAACCGGCCTGGGTTCCACGGCAGCAGCCTCCGGCGGGCACAGCTCCAGCGGACTCGCCTCGGGTGGGCTCGGCTTCGACGGGCACGGCACGAGTGGACTCGGGTCGGGCGGGCTCGGGTCGGGCGGGCTCGGGTCGGGCGGGCTCGGGTCGGGCGGGCTCGGGTCGGGTGCGGGTACTGGGCCTGGTGGGCCTGCCGGGCGTGGGCCGGGTGGGCGTGGGCGTGGGGCTCGGGCGGCGGGGAAGGGGAAGAGCAAGCGGGCGGTGATTGCTATCGCTTCGGTGCTCGTGGTGGTTTCGCCGATTTCGTGGATTCTGCTGCACCAGCCGCAGAACGACGACGCGGATGCTTCGGAGCCGCTGGTGACGCGGACCGACGACACGTACATCACGCCGACGACGAAGCCGGTGATCGCGCCGCCGTCGTCGCGGGTGACCACGACGCCGACCGTGCCGCCGACGGCCACCCCGACCCACACACCGACGAACTCGGCCAGCCCGACCACGACACCGACGACCACGCCGACCGAGCGTACGTCGACGGACGCCCCGACCACCGCTCCCACCGAGGCGCCGACCTCCACCGGCGCGACGAACATCCCCAGCACCACCCAGACACAGACCACCCACCCCCCGGTCCCCACCCAGACGAAGACGACGACGGTCCCACCACCTCCCCCGCCGCCGGCGCGGGACGGTGGGATGAACGGTGACGAGTCCCAGTTGTTCGACATGCTCGACAACGTCCGCCGGCAGAACGGCTGCGCACCGCTCGAGCAGGACCCGAACCTGACCGGCAGCGCCCGCTCGGACGCCCTCAACCGCGCAAGGTCGGGTTCGACCAACAGCACCGGCTCCTCGAAGTCCACCGCCGGTGGCGACGACTGGAGCGCGCAGCAGGCGTACGACCAGATCATGGCCCAGAGCCGGAGCACGGTCCTGAACTGCGGCCTCACCACGCTCGGTGTCGGGCGGAAGACGCACCAGTACTGCAAGTCGCCGGTGCTGGGCTTGTGCCTCGGTGCGACCCCGACCCGCGTCGCCTGGGTGGCGGATTTCTCGTAGGAGCTTTTCGTGGTTGGTGCGACCATGGGGTGAGGCGTGGTCCACCAACCTGCGGGAGGCTGGATGTTTTCCGAGCGCGATGACGTGGACCGGGCGGGGCCGGCGCACTTCGGGATCCATCCGGACGCGCTCGGGGAGGAGCGGCCCGATCCGCGGCCGGACGAGGCGAGGCGGATGGGTCTCAGCCGGCACACCGAGGAAGGCGCGGTGCTGTACTTCGCCTCGAACCTCGACCGCGGCAAGCCCGGTCACCGGATGATCGCCTGGATCCTGCTGATCACGTTCGCCGCGCCCGCTATCTACACCTTGTTCGCGCTGCTGTAGAACTCCTGCCGGTGCCGCTGCGGCGTCGTACCGAGGAGCGCGTTGAAGTGGTGCCGCAACGCGTCCCCGCTCCCGAACCCGCTCTCCGCGGCCACCCGATCGACCGGGTAGTCCGTCGTCTCCAGCAACAATCGCGCCCGGTCGAGCCGTTGCCGCAGCAACCACGCCTGCCCCGAGCTCCCGGTGCGCGCCCGGAACTGCCTAGTGAACGAGCGCCGCGACATCGCCACCGCCGCCGACCACTCGTCGAGCGACACCGGCTGGTCGAGCCGCGACCGCGCCCACACCATCGCCTTCTCGATCACGTCGTCGGCCGGGTCCGGTGGTACCGGGACCGGGATGTACTGCGCCTGAGATCCGCTCCGGTGCGGCGCGACGACGATGTCCCGGGCAACCTTCTCCGCCGCCTCCACGCCGTACTGCGTCCGCACCAGGTGCAGGCAGCAGTCCAGCGAGGACGCGGTACCGGCCGAGGTGATCACGTCGCCGAGATCCGTCCACAGCACATCGGCCCGCACGGTCAACGCGGGATACCGCTCCTGCAGTACGTCGGCCCAGCGCCAGTGCGTCACCACCTCGCGCCCGTCGGCGATCCCGCTCGCCGCGACCAGGAACGACCCGATGCACAGCCCGACCACGACCGCGCCCCGCGCGTGCGCCCGCCGGATCGCGGCGAGCAGTACGGCGGACGGTTCGCGCCGCGGCTCCCAGCTCGGCAGCACGACCACGTCGGCGCGGTCCATCACCTCGAGCCCGTGCTCGACGGTGATCCCGAAGCCGGCGTTGGTCCGCAGCGGTCCCGGCTCCTCGGCGCAGACCAGGACGTCGTACCGCGTCGGCGTACCGCACCGGTCGCCGAGGACCAGGCAGGGCACGGACAGGTGGAACGGGCTCATCCCGTCGAAGGCGAAGACGGCAACGGTGCGCATGGAGACAGTATGGACCCAGTCTGGCCCGATCTTCGGCAACCATGGCTCCCGGGCCAGTGGTATGGCGATCCGCCGGCCAGCAGGATCGTGGCATGAAGATCACGCACATCGGCGGCCCGACCGCCTTCTTCAGCCTCGGCGGGCTGACGTTCCTCACCGACCCGGCCTTCGACGAGCCCCGCGACTACCAGCTGCCCGGACGGGTGATGACCAAGCTGATCGGCCCGGCGCTGCCGGCCGCCGACCTCGGCCCGGTCGACGTGGTCCTGCTCTCCCACGACCAGCACAAGGACAACCTCGACGAGTCGGGCCGGGCACTCCTGCCGTCGATCCCAACCGTTCTCTCGACCCCGGGCGCGGCCGAGCGCATCCCCGGCGTGCGCGGCCTCGCCACCTGGGAGTCGGTCGGGCTCGCAGACGGTACCGTCACCGTGACCGCCGTACCCGCTCTGCACGGCCCGGAAGGCGCCGAGGACGTCCTCGGTGTGGTGACGGGATTCGTCCTGCAGGGCGAGGGGCTGCCGACCGTCTACGTGAGTGGCGACAACGCGTCACTTGGCCTGGTCAAGGAGATTGCGGACCGGTTCGGCCCGGTCGACGTGGCGATCCTGTTCGCGGGCGCGGCGCGGACCCCGCTGATGAACGGCGCGAACCTGACGCTGACGTCCACCGACGCAGCCCAGGCCGCCCAACTGCTGCAGGCGAGCACAGTCGTCCCGGTACACACCGAGGGATGGAAGCACTTCACCGAAGGACCCGACCAGTTCGTCGCGGCCTTCCGGGAGGCCGGCCTGGCCGACCGCGTCACGCTGCTCGAACATGGTGTCGCGACACCCGTTGGTTGAGCCCTTGACGAGCACGGAGCGTGACGAGTAGCGTCTGCGAGCGCCGGGGGGAACCGGCGCTCGCGGGCCGGGGGGATTCGGCCCACTGCCGAAGGGGATTTCTGTGTCTGTACGACGCTTCCGCACGCTCTTTTCCGCCGCCACGGCCACCGTGGTGATGGCCTCCGCCGCGGTACTCGCACCGCTCGATGCGTCGGCGGCCATCACCGTCGTGCTGAGCGGCATCCAGTACGACCCGCCGGGGACCGACACCCGGACCAACGCGCAGATCAACAACGAGTTCTTCACGGTCCGGAACATCAGCTCGCGGCCGATCAACCTGTCCGGCTTCCGGGTCTCGGACGTGGCCAAGCATGTCTTCGTCTTCCCGCGGGGCTACGTGCTGCCCGGCCGGACGACGGTGATCGTCCGCACTGGCAAGAACCGCAACCGCGCGCTGACGCTGTACTGGAACCAGAGCTGGTACGTCTGGAACAACACCGGCGACACCGCCTACTTCCAGACCCCGGCCGGCAAGACCTTCGACACCTGCACCTACAAGGCGGTCACGGGCCGGTACCGCGTCGGTTGCTAACTGAGCGCGTGTGACGCCCAGAACGACGCCGGTGCGCCGGCGGCCTGCGCGGCGGCCCGGAAATCGGCTGGGGTGGACACCCCGTACCAATGGGCCTTCGCGTAGGCCGCCAGCATCCGCGCCATCGCCGGACCGCCGATCACCCGCTCCAGGTCGTGCAGCGCGCACGACCCGTAGGTGTAGACGTAGACGCCGTACGACGTCTGATGGGCACCCCAGTAGCCCATGTCCCGAGTGATTGCGGTCGGCAACGAACCCGGCCAGCAGCCCGGCCGGTGGTCACCGTCGTGCAGGTCGCTCGCGTACGTCGCGAACGCCTCGTCCAGCCACGGGTCGGCGTACTCGTTGTTGCCGACGATCCCGTACCACCACTGGTGCGCGACCTCGTGCACGACCGGACTCTCCGGCGCGATCAGCAGCACGAAGCCCGGGTACTCCATCCCGCTGAAACTCGTCCAGCGATCGTTCACCACCAGGTCGAGCTCGCCGTACGGATAGGCACCGAACCGCCTACTGAAGTCGTCGACCGCGGCCGCCGCTTCCTGGGCGATCCCTGCCACGTTGACCGTTGGCGTTGCCCACGTCCGGATCTTCACACCGTGTGGCGACGTCGACTCCGTGCTCCGGAACGGACCGGCGGCCCAGGCGAAATCCCTGACCTGCTTGGCGATCGTGAGCCCGTCGGTCGTGATCCCGGTCGACGGTACGGCGAGACCGGCCGGATGTTTCAGCCGGACGGCGAAGTTCGCCGCGACCGTGTAGAAGCTCTCACCGATCCCCACATCCGGATCGAGGTGCCAGCCGGCGCCGTCGTGGACCGCGAGCACCGGCAGCGCGTTCCCGAAGAAGCTGAACGCTCCCGACCGCCCGAACCTGTCCTCGCGATAGGGTGCGGTCAGGGTGACGTCGAAGCTGATCGAGGTCCGCTTCCCCGGCGTCAACGGCTCCGGCAGCGCAACCTTCGCCACCGTACAGTCCGACGTCGTGCCGGGAACCTTGACCGCCGAGCAGCCGTGCGCATTGCCCCACAACCGCAGATACACCTCCGGCAACGGCGTCGCCGACGTGTTGGTGAAGGCAACGGTCTCCCTACCGGACCACGTCGTACCGGCTGCGTTGCTGGTCAGCTCGGCCTGGTAGGCGGGCGACCGCTCCACAGTTGCCGGCAGCACCGAAGAAGATGCCAGCAGCAACGAGAGGACCAGGTGCACGAGGCCTCACGCTAGTGCCGGTCAGCGGGCCGGGTCTGTCCCTTCCGGGCTCCATTCGTGTACCAAGATCTCATCGCCCACGTGAATACTGCCGCCCGCCAGCACGGCGGCCTTGATCCCGAAGCTGACGCCACCGCCGTACTCCGGCTCCCGCCGGTACGACGCCAGCGTCCGGGTCGGCTCGGGGCCGGACTTCGCGCCGGTCGCCTGGTCCACGGTCGGCACCGCGCAGCGGATCCCCTTGGCCGAATAGCCGATCTCGACCGCGCCGGCCGACATCCGGACCATCCGGTCCTCGGTGTGCGGCGCGGACCAGCCGGAGATCACCAGGTTCGGCCGGAACCGGTTCATCGGGATCGCGTCGCCACCGCGCTCGACGATCCGCTCGTTCAGGCCGTCGAGCGACGCGAGCGACGTGATCATCAGCGCGTGCGCGTCGCCGAAGCCGGTGAACCCTTCGTACTTGCCCCAGCCGGGCCGCTCGTGCTCGGGCGTCACGCGGACGAGCGCGGCCGGCTTGCCCAGCCGGGCGGTGAACCACTCGGAGGCGGCCGGGTCCTGCTCGACGCCCTGGCCGAACCACTTGTTGAACAGGCTGACGTCCCGGCGCTTCCCGTCGTACCGCACCTCAACCTCGAGCTCCGGCGCGTCGGGGCCGGAGAACCGGAGCAGGTCGCCGTACGGCTCGGCGCGGAGCGTCGCCATCGCCGGCAGGCTGCGCTGGCTGAGGAAGGTGCCGTCGGGCTCGACGAGCATGAACGCGCGATCGTTCAGCAGGCCGGTCGGCCCGACCTCTGCGGACTCGACGGGGATCCCCGCCAGACCCTTGACCGGGTAGTAGGCCAGGGCGGCAACCTTCGCGATCGACATTGCCCCATCCTACCGAAGAGGTTCCCTTGATTTGTTGGATGATGTTGGATTATGTTCGATCACGTGCAGGATGCCGAGGATTTCGCCGCCGCGCTCCACCGGGTACGCCGCCACGCCGGCCTCAGCTACCGCCGGCTGGCCGAGCGGGCCCACTACTCCCACGCCCACCTCATCCGCGCGACCACTGGCAAGCACCTGCCGTCCTGGGACGTGGTTGCCGCGTTCCTCACCGGCTGCGGCGTACCCACCGACCTCCTCCCGGTATGGCGCCGCCGCTGGGAGCAAGCAAGCCGGGGCCCCGAGGACGTCATAGGCCTCCTGGAACGCACCGAATGCACTACAGATCTGGGTCATGCCCTGATGACCCTGACCCGACCACATTCGCTGCGGACGCTGGAGCAGCTCACAGGTATCCCGCGAGCCACCATCCAGGCCTGGCTCCAAGGCACGCGGCTCCCGAGACGAGACCGCCTCGACCAGCTGGTGCAGTCGGTCGGTGCGACAACCGCAGAACGAACCGCTGTCGCCCAGGCAATCGAGCGAATCAGCTCCGGAAGACGGCCGGTGGTGCCTGCGGGGTGATGAAGCCTTCGGCGTCGGTGAGGGGCGCCGACTTCCCGGCGAACTCGGTCAGCGGCATCACGTCGTACGGCGGTTGCGCCCGCCGACCCGCATCGACCAGGTCCGGCACCGGCTGCGGGGACGCGACCAGGATGACGTTGCCGAAGCCCTTGCCGCGCAGCACGCGACGCTCGGCGAGCAGCACACCTGGCCCGACGACCGTCTGCACAGTAGCCGCCGAGCGGCGGATGAACGGCAGCCCGGCCGTCCCGTCAATCAGATTAGCGACCAGCACCCCGGTCGGCCGCAGCACCCGCGCGCACTCGGCGAAGAACTCGGCGGTGACCAGGGTCGCCGGGACGGCCTCGTGCTCGAAGGCGTCCAGGATGACGAGGTCCATCGAGTCGTCGTACAGCTCGGCGATGCCGGCCCGGCCGGTGACCGGGCGGACCTTGATCCCGGCGCGCTTCGGCAGCGGGAGCGCCTCGCGGACGAACTCGGTCAGGTCCTCGTCCGGCTCGAGCACGATCTGCCGCGACCGCGGGCGGGTCGCGGCGACGTACCGCGGCAGGCTGAGCGCCGCCCCGCCGACGTGCGCGACCGCGACCGGCTGACGCCGTGGCGCGAGAGCGTCCACGACGTCGCCGATCCGGCGCATGTACTCGAACGACAGGTTGGTGGCGTCGGCGAGATCGACCTGCGACTGCGGCGACCCGTCGATCCGCAGCACGAACGTCCCGTCGTGCTGCGCCTCGACACTCGCCAGCCCGGAGGCGGTCTGCCGTTCCACTCTCCTATCTTTCCAGGGCTACTTCGCTTCCTTCTCCTCGGCCACCGCGATGTCGGTGTTGTCGGTGAACAGCCCGTCGACACCGGCCGCGCGGTACGCCGCGATCTCGCCGAACAGGTTGCCCGCGTCGGTCGGGTTGGCCGAGCTGTCGAAGTCGGCCGGCAGGAAGGTGTTCTCGACCCGGAACGTGTACGGGTGCACGACCAGGCCGGCCCGGTGCGCGTCCGCGATCAGGCTGGTCGGCTTCGCCAGCTTGCCGGTGGCCGGGTCCAGCGGGATCACCTGGTCCTTGCTCGGCCCGAGGCCCTCGGCGTACGTCGCGACCTCGCGCAGACCCTTGGCGCTGACGATGTCGGCGTACGTGCGCTTGTCGCCGGCGGCCACGAAGTCGTACGGCGCTCCGACCGAGCTGGTGAGCTGCACGAGCGGGACCCGGAGCTGCTTGTGCAGCGCCTTCAGGTTGCCGACCTCGAAGGACTGGACGAAGACCTTCGCGCCCTTCCTGTTCAGGCCGTTGCGGTCGAGGGTCTTGATCAGCTCGGGCTCGAGCGGGAGGCCCTGCTGGCGGAAGTACGTCGGGTGCTTGGTCTCCGGGTAGATGCCGATCGGCCGCCCGAGCTCCTTGGACAGGCGCCTGGTCAGGTCGATGACCTCCTGGAAGGTCGGGATCTGGTAGTGCCCGTCGAAGACCGTGTTGTGCTGCCGGGTCGCCGGGATCCGCTCCTTGGCGCGCAGCGTCTTCAGCTCCGCCAGCGTGAAGTCCTCGGTGAACCAGCCGGTGGTGGCGACGCCGTCGAGCAGCTTGGTCTTCTTGCGGTTGCCGAACTCGGGGTGGCTCGCGACGTCCGTCGTACCACTGATCTCCGGCTCGTGCCGCGCGACCAGCACGTGGTCCTTGGTCGAGACCAGGTCGGGCTCGACATAGTCGGCGCCCATCCGGGCGGCCAGCTCGTACGACGCCAGCGTGTGCTCGGGGCGGTAGCCGGACGCGCCCCGGTGCCCGATGATGACGAAGTCGTCGTGATGGGCCGCCTGGACGGTCGATGGGACCAGGACCGAAGCGGCCAGGGCGAACACCGAGATCGCTACCGGGACGAATCGGCGAGGCAGCACCGTTCGGTTCATGGGGATTCTCCTTACCTGGCAGGAATTGGGGCAACCTTCGGCGATCGCGGCAGCGGACCGACGTACGGTGAGTGGCCGATCGGTGAATGATGTATTGGAGTGTGAGGTAATCGGTGGTCCCCCAGCGTTGGGGTTGACGTGCGGGCTTGCTAGCGTCCGAAGCACACAATCGGATGAGTTGGGAGCGTGTCGTGAGCACTACACCGGTGAAGGTGGCCGTTACCGGGGCCGCGGGTCAGATCGGCTACAGCCTGTTGTTCCGGATCGCGAGCGGCGCGCTGCTCGGCCCGGACACGCCGGTCGAGCTGCGGCTGCTGGAGATCACCCCGGCGCTGAAGGCGCTCGAGGGTGTCGTGATGGAGCTCGACGACTCGGCCTTCCCGGCGCTCGCCGGCGTGGAGATCGGCGACGACCCGAACGTGATCTTCGACGGCGCCAACGTCGCGCTGCTGGTGGGCGCGCGGCCGCGGACCAAGGGGATGGAGCGCGGCGACCTGCTCGAGGCGAACGGCGCGATCTTCACCGTCCAGGGCAAGGCGCTGAACGACCACGCCGCGGACGACATCCGGATCAGCGTCACCGGCAACCCCGCAAACACGAACGCGCTGATCGCGCGGAGCAACGCCCCGGACATCCCGGCCGAGCGGTTCGCGGCGCTGACGCGGCTCGACCACAACCGGGCGCTGGCGCAGCTGGCGAAGAAGACCGGGGTGCACGTGACCGAGCTGAAGAAGATGACGATCTGGGGCAACCACTCCGCGACGCAGTACCCCGACATCTTCCACGCGGAGGTCGCCGGCAAGAACGCGGCCGAGACGGTCAACGACCAGGACTGGCTGGAGAACGACTTCATCCCGACGGTCCAGAAGCGTGGCGCGGCCATCATCGAGGCCCGCGGCGCTTCCTCCGCCGCCTCCGCTGCCGCCGCCACGATCGACCACACCCGCGACTGGCTGAAGGGCTCCCCCGAGGGCGACTGGCTGTCCATGGCCGTCGTCTCCGACGGCTCGTACGGCGTCCCCGAGGGCCTGATCTCCTCCTTCCCGGTCACCACCAAGGACGGCAACTGGGAGATCGTCCAGGGCCTGGACATCAACGACTTCTCCCGCGCCCGCATCGACGCCAGCACCGCCGAACTGGCCGAAGAACGCGACGCAGTCACGTCCCTCGGCCTGATCAGCTGATTCGCGCGATCGAAGGCCCCCGGGGAGCTCGTCCCGGGGGCCTTCGCACGTTCAGCTCACTCGGTAGGCGGCTGTGACGGTTTGCGTGGTCGTGTTGCCGGCCGCGTCAGTTGCTGTTGATTTCAAGGAGATCCAGGCGCCTGCGGGGGTCGGGAAGATAGCTTTTCCGCCGCCTACTGCGGCCGTCTTCCAGGTGGCTCCGGCGTCGTCGGAGTACTGGATGGTCAGAGTCTTCAGCGGACTCCTTGTCCGGAAGGGGAGGACGGTGACGGGCGTGCGTTTCAGGGTGTTGGTGCCGTCGACCGCTGGGTGGTAGCTGACCGTGTGGATGGGGACCGCCGTCTGTTGGGAGCTCGAGGTGAAGGTGGCGGTCAGGGTCACCCCGGTGGAGAACGGGGTGGCGGACTGGGATCCGGTGGAAACGAGCTGGTAGGTCGCCTTGCCGGCCGGGAGACCCGACACGGTGAAGGTGCCGAAGGTGGGGGACGTGCCGATGACCTGGCCGTCGCGGGTAAGGGTGCTTTCGGCCGACAGGTCGCGGGACAGGACAACGCGGTTCCCGGCGTCGGCGGCGGCGCGGATGTCGAAGGTCAGCGTGTCGGCCGAGCGTACGGCGGTGCGGACCGACGGGCTGAAAACGGCCTCGTTCCAGCGCTGGTGGTACGTCCGGCCGGTCTGATACTTCGCCGGCGTCGCCGCCAGGATCCAGTTGCCGACCGGCTCGTCGTCTCCAGACTCGCTGAGCTCCTCGAGCCAGGAGCCGGCGTCGGCGTACACCGCCAGCGTCCGTGGGAGATCGAACGGGACGAGCGGCGCGAAGGTAGCGTCGGTCCCCGGCAACTGCGGCCACAGCGTGAACTGCCCTCGCGGGTCGCTCGTCTTGTTCATCGCCTCGTACACGGTCGCGAGGTCGGACTGCTTCACCTTCCGGTCGAAGCCAGTGGGCAGCTCTCCCGGTTGGTAGTTCGCAATCGAATACAGGTACGGCGTGTTCACCCAGCGCCGCGGTTCGGTCCCCCGCACTGCCCAGTACGACACCACATGCCCGGTCATCTCACCGGCCGGCAGCTTCGGCCCGATGTCCAGCGTGTAGAGCTCGCCGGACAACCCGAAGCCCACCGGACCCGACGACAACAGCCCGGTGCCGTCCGGCGCGTTGCGCTGGTACCCGACGTCCGAGTCCGCCTGCTCCGCCGACGGGTTCGGCGCCGAGGTCGTCACTACCTTGGCCTGCCGCGCGTCGAGGACCACGGTCCGGTCCGCGTCGAGCTGCACGCTCGGGGCAACCAGCTCGTAGAACGCCCAGTCGTCCGGCCCGCGCTCGAACTCCTGGAACTGGTCGAGGATGTACTCGCCCTTCGGCAGCTGAAGCGACACCACACCGTTCTCGTCCGGTGCGTACTGCATGAGTTGACGGCGCGCGATGTCGAACAGGAGCATGGGAAACCCGCCGGTCGACGGCGTACCGTCCGCCATGATCAGCTTGACGGTCAGCGTGTGGGCCTCGACCTGCTTGTCCACGCCGAGTGGTACGACGATCGTCTGGCCGGGGGCGGTGGCGACGACGCGGCCGGAGTACAGGCCGTCGGGGCCGTTGTGGTTGGTGTTGGAGGTGACCTGCACGGATCCTGTGCCGCCGGCCGGTACGGTCAGAGTCGTTGCGCTCAGCGTCAATGCTGCCGACGGTGCCGCCGTACCGTCCGGACCGGTCATCGTGGCGGTCAGGTCGAGCGTGACGGCCTGGTCGCCGACGTTCCGGTAGGTCAGGGTCTTGGTGACCGGCGCGTCGTCGCTGTGCGGGTACGTCGCCAGTCCGAAGGACAGGCTGCCCGGGTCCGCGAGGACCGACTGCTTGATTGCCGTGGTCAGGTCGATCCGGCCCGCGCCCTGCTGGAAGGCGGTCTGGCCGGACGCGACCTTGGCCGAGCCCATCAACGCGCTCTTCAGCTCACCCGGGGTCCACGACGGATGCTCCTGCAGCAGGATCGCTGCCGCACCAGCCGTGTGCGGCGTCGCCATCGACGTACCGGACAGGCGCAGGTACTGATCCCCGACCGGCTCGCCGATCGTCGAGTCCTTCGACTTCGCGGCCACGATGTCGGTGCCGGGCGCGGTGACGTCCGGTTTCATGGCGCTGTCACCGACCCGCGGCCCCTGGCTGGAATCCCACGCCAGCTCGTCCTGCTTCGTCACGTTGCCGACCGTCAGCGCGGCATCAGCACTCCCTGGCGAGCCGACCGTGTGGTCCTTCGGCCCGTCGTTGCCGGCCGCGATCACGAACAGCGTCCCGGTCTGAGCGGTCAGCCGGTTCACGGCCTCCTCGAGCGGGTCGAGGTCCGGGGTGTCGGTGCCGCCGAGGCTCAGGTTGACGATCTTGGCCTTGACGTCAGTGGCCGCCCACTCCATCCCGGCCAGGATCGCGGACTCCGGACATCCGCGCCGCTCGCACACCTTGCCGTCGTACAGCCGGGCATCCGGTGCGACGCCGCGATAGCGGCCACCCGACGCGGCCCCGGTGCCGGCGATCGTCGAGGCGACGTGCGTGCCGTGGCCGACGAGATCCTCGTTCGGCTCGCTGGTGAAGTTCTTCTCGCCGACGACCTGCGTCGCCAGGTCGGGGTGGGTGGCGTCGATCCCGGTGTCCAGGACGGCGACCGAGATGCCCTTGCCGGTGTACCCGGCCTGCCACGCGACTGGTCCCCCGATCTGCGGCACCGACTGGTCGAGTGTCACCTGCCGCTTGCCGTCCAGCCAGACCTTCGCGAACCCTGCCTTCAGGAACCCGGCGGCGCTCGCCTTGTTCACCTTCATCGCCGCTGCGCCGATGGACGGCAGCTGACGGGTCACCTTCGCCCCCGGCGGTACGGCGCGCTTCGCGGAGCCGGCGTACGTCGTCAGCACGGGAATCGTGCTGGTCTGTGCATCGTCGTACCCGTCCCGCACCAACTCGGCGACGTCGAACAGCCGGCTGTCGAGCTGCCCCTTGCCGACCGCGGCTACGGCGTCGGCCGGGATCACGTACGAGTGGTCCTTGGTCCGGAAGGTCCGGAACCCCATGCCGTCCCGTCCCGGCCCCGGCACGGCCGCGACCTTCGCCGGGTCACCGCCACTCAGGACGACGCGGTCACCGGAGATCAACGTGACGCTGACGTCCTTGGCGGCGGGCTGCGGGGCGGCCGCCGGTCCTGCCTGAGCGTGAGCCGCCGGCCTCGCCTGCGCCGCCGGTCCCCCTACGCCGAGCACCAGCCCCGCGGCCGCCACCACGGCGACCGCGGGCCTGGTTCTACGCACATATCTCGTAGCCACTTGAGTCCTCCCCAGCTGTCGGTTGTCCACGCATCGAATGCAACGGGACGACCGGCCTCCGGGGTTGCGTCGGTCAGCCGATTCGATAGGCGTTGAAGGTTGTTTCGGTCGCACCGTTCCCGGCTCGGTCCGTGAGCACCGACCGGAGCGAGACCGTCGACCCGGCCGGCGTCCGGAAGACCGCCGTGTAGCGCTCCCCACCCTTCGGGAAGACCATCGCCCGCTTCCAGGTCCTGCCGCCGTCGCCCGAGAACTCGACCTTCACCGACCGGATCCCGATGACCTTCGCCCCGGGTTGGTGCACGACCGCGAACAGCACCGTGCTGACCGCTGCCCTCCCGACCGCGTTCCGCGCGTCCACCGCCGGCCGGAACTCGACCGACCGCAGCGGCAGCACCTCGGATTTCTCCGAGCTGAACGTCCACACATGGTCGACCCGCGTCCCGAGCTGCATCAGCGGCCGCCGCATCGTCACCTCGAGCCGGCACGGCGCTGTGCCCGCCGGCAGCTGCTCGACTGTCAGGTTCCCCGCCTGCGTCTCGTCGGACGCGACCAGCTTGCCGCTCCGGTAGAGCCGGGTGTACCCGAGGTCGTACGACAGCGCCGTCCCCGCATGCCCGTCCTGGTCGGAGACCGGAAACAGGAACACACTGAGCTCGTTGCCCTTCCGGAACACGCCATCACCGTTGCCGAGCCCCACATTCACCACCGACGCGCCCCAGCGCTCATGCTGCGTGCTCCCTGGTGTGAACGACTGCGGAGCGGTCGTGGCGAGCGACCACGGGTACTCCTCGTCTTCACCGTGCCGGACGATCTGCGTGATGTCCGCGTCCCAGGTGACGTCCTTCGTCTCGACCAGGTGCGTCACCGTCGTCGGTGCGCCGTACACGATCGGGATGCCCGGCATGCTCGCGCCGACCCCGGGCAGCCAGCCGAACCGCTCGTCGGACACCAGCGTCCCCGGCCGGTCCGCGTTGTACTGCGCCACGACCTTGGCGAGGTCGCGATCCTGCACGGTCCGGTGGTAGCCGGAGTAGTAGCTGCCGCGCTTGTACTGCAGCAGGTTGTAGGTCACAGCCTTGCCGACGACCCAGCGGGAATTCGTCCAAGCGAGCATCTCGTCCGCCGGTGCCGGAGCGCCCATCGAGGCGACGAAGAACTTGCTCAGATCGGTCGTCGAGATCGTCCCGTCCACCGCCGGGGTGTTCTCGCCGGCGCGCCAGTACCCGACCTGCGCCTCGACCAACTGGCTGCCCTTGCGCGGCAGGGTCATCGTGATCGGCTTCGCCTGCCGGGCGTCGACCGCGAGAGTCAGGTTGTGGTCGACGTCGAGGTTCGGCCAGACCAGTTGGTAGTTCCGGTCGGCGTCGTCGCCGACCAGGCCGTCGACGAAGTACCGGCCCTTCGGCAACCTGAGCTCTCCGTTGCCCTGGGCATCGGTTGCGACCTCGACGCCGTACTCGCGGTCCATGCTGTAGACGACCGTGTAGTTCTTCTCGGCGCCCTTGCCGTTCGGCAGCAGGTGCTTGAGGGTGACGTCGTAGCTCTCGATCTCCTTGTTCACGGTCAGCGGCGTGCCGACGCTGACGCCGGGCGCGGTGGCGAGGACCCGGCCGTCGTACTGGCCGTCGGGTCCGCCGTGCCGGGTGTCCGACGTGACCGTGACCGAGCCGCTACCGCCGGCCGGGATAGTCAGCGTGGTGGTGCTGAGTTTGAAGGCCTCCGCTGGAGTCGCCTGCAGCGACAGCGTGACCGGCTTCGCGCCGACGTTGCGGTAGGTGAGGACCTTTGCGACCGGCTTGTCGTCCGAGTGCGGCCACTGCGCCGTGCCGAAGCCCAGGCTGCCGGGCACCGGCAGCACCGTGTCGGTGATCGCATGCGCGACGTCGACACGACCCGCACCTTGAGCGTACGTCGCCTGGCCGGGCATCGTCTTCGCCGTACCCATCAACGCCGCCTTGAGCTCAGGCGCCTTCCACGCCGGGTGCTGCTGGAGCAGCAGCGCGGCCGAACCGGCGACGTGCGGGGTCGCCATCGAGGTGCCGTTGAGCGAGAGGTAGTGCTTGCCGACCGGATCGCCGATCTGCGCGTTCTTCGCGCGCGCCGCGACGATGCCGACACCTGGCGCGGTGAGGTCGGGCTTGATCTCGGTGCTGTCCAGCAGCGGACCCCGGCTGCTGAAGTCGGCGAGCGCATCCTTCTTGTCGACGGCGCCGACTGCCAGCGCGGACGCGGCCGAGCCCGGCGACGAGACCGTGCCGGCATCCGGCCCTTCGTTGCCTGCAGCAATGACGAAGAGCGCCCCGGTCCGCGCGGTCAGCCGATTGACCGCGGTCTCGAGCGGGTCAAGGCCCGGCTCGTC
Source organism: Kribbella sp. NPDC026611 (assembly GCF_040638345.1). Taxonomy (NCBI): domain Bacteria; kingdom Bacillati; phylum Actinomycetota; class Actinomycetes; order Propionibacteriales; family Kribbellaceae; genus Kribbella; species Kribbella sp. NPDC026611. Next base: position 19,989 of record NZ_JBEZYC010000008.1, on the reverse strand, counting down.
AGCGCCGCCGAGGCTCAGGTTGATGACCTGAGCCTTCTGCTGTACGGCGGCCCACTCCATGCCGGCCAGGATCGCGGAGTCCTCACAACCACCGTTGTTGTCGCAGACCTTCGCGTCGACGAGCTCCGCGTCCGGCGCGACGCCCTTGTACTTCCCCTTCGACGCGGCCGCCGTACCCGCGATCGTCGAGGCGACATGCGTGCCGTGACCGAGGCCGTCGCCGGTCGGGTCGGTGGTGAAGTTCTTCGCGGCGACGATCTTCCCCTTGAAGTCCGGGTGCGTCGCGTCGATCCCGGTGTCGACCACGGCGACCCGGATCCCCTTGCCGGTGAAGCCGGCCTTCCAAGCGACCGGTGCGCCGATCTGCGGCACGCTCTGGTCGAGCAGCGGGTGCCGCTTAGCATCGAGCCACAGCCGGCCGGACCGCGCGCCGGCGAAGAACTCGCCGGCCGTGTCCTTGGCGACCTTCAGCGCGGTCACGCCAAGCGCCGGCAGAGCGCGGGCAGCGGTTGCGCCAGGCAACGATCGTCGGGCAGTCGAGTCCACCAGGACCGGGATCGTCCGGACATGCGCATCGTCGTACTGCATCTCCAGCAGACCGGTGACGTCGAACAGCCGCCGGTCGAGCTGTCCCGAGCTCAACGCGCCGCTGACGTCCAGCGGTACGACAGTGAGCCGGCCGTGCGCACGAAGAATGCGGAAGCCGACGTGTTCGCGCCCCTTGCCGGCGTGGACGCTGACCTGTTTGCTGTCGCCGTGCCTCAGCACGACGCGGTCGCCGGTGACCAGCGTGACGACCTGATCTGCCTTGTCCTTGGCGTGTTTCTCCACCGACTGCACCGACTGCACGGACTGCGCCGCCTGCGCGCCGCCGGACAGCGAGAGCGCAAGCACCGCGGCCGTGACGACCGCGGTGCCCGCCAGCACCGAACGCTTTCCCATGGTTCCTCCCCGAGCTCTGCGAGCCTGTTCAGCACGTAGGATGCGCGAGGGGTGGGTTGACGCGATCAGCGCAGCGGATACGCCCCGATCGTGGTCAGGTCGGTAACGTTGCCCCCGGCATCGACCAGGTGTGCCTTCAAGGACACCGCGTTGGCGCCCTTCGGGGTAGCGAAGATCGCCTTGAAGGTCCCGGCCCCGGTCGCTACGACGCCGGCATCGTGCCAGCTCGTCCCGTCGTCACCGGAGACCTGGACCGTCAGCTTCTTTATTCGCGGGACCGTCGCGCCGTCCTGCGCGTCGATGACGACCGGCAGCACGGTCACCGGCTTGCGGTCGGCGACGTTGTGACTGTCCACCGCGGGTTGGTACCGGATGCCGAGCATCGGCAGCTTGGTCTCGTCGGCGGTCGAACCCGAGCTGAACGTCCAGCGCAGGTCCATCCGGGTGCTGAACGTCGAGAACGACTGCCGGGTCTGCGTCGACACGAGCGTGTACGTCGCCTTCTCCGGCGCCAGGTCTTCCGCATAGACATCCCCGAAGAACGGCGACTCGGCCACCACCTTGCCGTCGCGGATCAGCTTGCTCGACTCCGCATCGGTCGCAGTGAACCCACGCTCGCCGGTCGCCGCGGCCAGGTTGTACGTCTGGACGGCCAGGGCGTTCCCGGCGCGTGCGGCGTACCACGGTGCCATCGTGAACGCGGCCGCGTTGAGCACCTCGCGGTACGACGACCCGCCGCGGTACGTCCGGTCCGGCGTCGTGAGCTGCGTGACGAAGCGCGGGAACGGGTTGTTCGGATCGATGCTCGGGATGATCTCCCGGACCTCGGTCTGCCAGACGGCCGGCCCCTGGTCCGCGTACAGCGTCGTGCGCAGCGGTCCCTTCCCGTACTCGAGGATCGGCGAGAACGTCGACGTCATCCCCGGCGCCCGGCCGAGGGCGATCCGCCAGAACCCGCGGTCGCCGGTGGCGTTGGTGGTCTGCCGGACGGTCGCCTGGTCCTTGACCTTGACCGCCCGCACGAACCCGGACGGGTACACCCCCGGGAAGGAGTTCGCCTGGCCGGAGACGTACGGCGACCTGTCGAACGTCCCGTCGGCGTTGGGTTGCGCCCACTGCGAGGTGACGTGACCGGTCAGCTGCGCGGGCGGCAGCGCCGGGCCGAGCTGTCCGATGAACACGTTGCCGAAGTCGCGCAGGCCGGTGCCGGAGCTCAGCGAGTACGTGCCCGCGGAGTTGACCCGGTCGAAACCGATATCAGCGGCCGCGATCTGCGCGCCGGCCTGCGGCACGGTCACCTTGACCCGCTTCGCCTTCCGCGCGTCGAACACCACCGTGGTGTCCTTGGTCAGCTTGATGTCCGGGTGTACCTGGTCGTAGACCTTGTACTTCGAGCCGGGCAGCTCGATGAACTGGGTGAGCTGCGCGAGGTACTCGCCCTTGGTCAACCGGTAGGTGACCGAGTCGCTCCCGTCACCGAAGAACTCGAACAGCTTGCCGTCCAGACTGTCGAGCAGACCGACCGCCGGCGCCGGCTGACCGTCGGGCCCGATCGCCTTCAGTGTGAGGTTGTAGCTCTCGGGTTCCTTGTTCACGCCGACGGCCGAGGTGACCTGGGTGTCGCCGCTGGTCGCGGTGATCCGGCCGGAGTACGGGCCGTCCGGGCCGTTGTTGTTGGTGTTCGAGGTCGCCTGCACGGACGCCGTACCACCTGCTGGGACAGTCACCGTGGTCGCGCTCAGCTGGAACGCGCCGGCCGGTGCCGGGCTGCCGTCGGGTGCGTTGAACGTTGCGGCCAGGTTGAGGGTGACCGGCTGGTCGCCGACGTTCCGGTAGGTCAGCGTCTTGGTGACCGGGGTGTCGTCGCTGTGCGGCCAGACCGCCGTACCGAACGAGACGTTGCCGGGCTCGGCGAAGACGGTCTGCTTGATGCCGCGAGCCACGTCGATCCGGCCGGCGCCCTGCTGGAACGCGGTCTGGCCGGCGGCCGGCTTGGCCGACGCCATCAGCACGCTCTTGAGCTCGGAGGCCTTCCAGTTCGGGTGTTCCTGGGCCAGGATCGCGGCGGCGCCGGCGGTGTGCGGCGTCGCCATCGACGTACCGCTGAGGCGCAGGTAGTACTCGCCGACCGGCTCGCCGATGACCGAGTCCTTCGCCTTCGCGGCCACGATCGAGACGCCGGGCGCGGTCACGTCGGGCTTGAGCGCTCCGTCGCCGACCCGCGGTCCGCGGCTGGAGTCGTAGGCCAACTGGTTCTGCTTGTCGACCGAGCCGACAGTCAGCGCGGCGTCCGCGCTGCCGGGCGAGCCGACCGTGCCGTCGCCGGGACCGTCATTGCCGGCCGCGACCACGAACAGGGTGCCGGTCTCGGCGGTCAGCCGGTTCACGGCTTCTTCGAGCGGGTCGATGCCTGGCGTGTCGGTGCGGCCGAAGCTCATGTTGACGACCTTGGCCTTGACCTCCTTGGCGGCCCATTCCATGCCTCCGAGGACCGAGGAGTCGGAGCAACTGCCGCCGTCGTCGCAGACCTTGCCGTCGTACAGGCGCGCGTCCGGCGCGACACCTTTGTACTTGCCGTTGGAGGCGGCCGCCGTTCCGGCGATGATCGAGGCAACGTGCGTGCCATGGCCGAAGTGGTCACCGTCCGGTGAGTCGGTGAAGTTCTTCCTGGCGACGACCTGGGTGGCGAGGTCCGGGTGCGAGGCGTCGATGCCGGAGTCGAGCACGGCGATCGGGACGCTCTTGCCGGTGTAGCCGGCCTGCCAGGCGGTCGGTGCACCGATCTGCGGGACCGACTGGTCGAGCGTGACCTTGCTCTTGCCGTCCAGCCAGATCTTGTCGATCCCGGACCCACCGGTCAACGAGTGGCCCTTGGCAAGTTTCAGCGCGGCGCCGTTGACGACCGGCAACTGGCGGGTGAGCTTCGCACCCGGTACGGCGGACCGCTTCTGGGCCTTGCCCGTGTACGTCACGATCACCGGGAGCGTGCTGGACGACTTGTCGTCGTACCCGTCTTTGATCAGCTCGGTCACGTCGAACAGGCGGGCGTCCAGCTTGCCGCCCGAGACCTGCTGCCGGACGTCGGCCGGGACGACGTAGAAGTGGCCCTTCTGGCGGTAGGTGCTGAACGCGACGTGCTGCCGGCCGGCGCCGGGGCGGACCGCGGCCTCGGCCGGGTTGCCACCACGCAGTACGACGCGGTCGCCGGTGATCAGCGTGACGCTCTGGTCGGGCTTCTTGGCCGGGACCTTCCCGCTGAGCGGATGCGGTTGAGGTCCGGCGGTTGCATGGCCCGGGGCGGAAAGCCCCAGCCCCAAGGCTGCGACCGAGGCGACGGCGGCTACGCCGAGGCGCCTCGATCGTGGTGTGGATACCACGATGAGTCCCTCCCGATCGTTGTCCTCACATCGGCCGACCGGGCGCGCTTACGGAGCGAAACCGGACGACCACTCGCAGGGAGATGTCCGGACTGGACCGAAAGGTTGCCTGAACCCGCTGCCACGGCACCTTCCTGCCGCGCTGTTGCCCTGCTGGGGCTGCGTTTGTCAGGACGTGGCGGGTGGTGCCACTTGCGCGTCCGGCTGGCCGGAGGCCGCGAGGGAGGCGGCAATGAAGCCGGACTGCTTGAGGTCCTCGATCAGGTCCTGGAGGTAGGCAACCGTCTCCGGCCGCTTGGTCCTCGCGGTACCGACGGCCTGTTCGATCTGCATGAAGCGCTCGTCGATCACGCGGACGTCGGGATGCTCGGCGGCGTACTGCGTGATCGGCTGGCGGATCCCGGCGGCCGCCTCCAGCCCCTCCGCGCGGAACACGTCGGTCCCTTCGTCGCCACGGACGACCGTTGCCTGCTGCAACGTTCTGGTCAGGTAGAGGTCGTACGCCGAGCCCCGCTTCACACCGATCCGGACGCCGGGACGATCGACGTCGGCGACGGTGGTGAGCGCGGAGTCCCGCGGTACGGCGTAGACGCCTTCGATCACGACGTACGGCGCTGTGAACGCGACCTGTTCGGCGCGGGCAGGGTCGATCGCGAGAAAACAGATGTCGGCCTGGCCCGAGGTCATCGCCTCGAAGGACTTGCGGGCAGCGTCGAAGCAAACCAGCTCCAGCGGCAGCTCGAGCCGCCGCGCCAGCTCGCGAGCAATATCGACGGTGACGCCGCCGGGGGCATCCGGCGTCCCCTGAGCCAGCACCGGATTCCCCAGATTGATCGAGGCTCGCACCACTCCGGTCGGGGCCAGGTCTTCCCGCACAGTCGTCATACGGATGACCTTAACGATGGCCTGTGGGTCGGACACTGAACGAATGACGGATCCGGTCAGTCGTTATCGCCCAGGTTGGCAACATCCACGGGCCTCAGTTTTTGCAGAGACATTGTGTAAATCGGGGGAGGGGTCCTACTGTGTGCGCATCAACCGTCCGATGGGGGTGCGATGAGGCGTCGGAGTTTGGGGCTGCTGGTGGCGGCGGCGACGGTCCTTTCAGGAGTGGTCGCCGTACCTGCCGAAGCCCACGACAGCGGGAAACGAGTCGTCGGGTACTACACCAACTGGAGTGGGTACGGCCGGAACTTCCTGGTCAGCGACCTGGTGAAGAGCGGGGCCGCGGCCCGGCTGACCCAGATCAACTACGCGTTCGGATTCTTCGATGCCCAGGGGAACTGCTTCAGCAGCGACACCTGGGCCGACTACCAGCGGCCGTTCAGCGCCGAGCAGAGCGTGGACGGCAAGGCCGACGAGCCCGGTCAGGTGCTCAACGGCAACCTCAACCAGCTCCGCGAGCTCAAGCAGAAGTACCCGAAGCTCCGGATCAGCATCTCGATCGGCGGCTGGACCGGCTCGGCGCACTTCTCCGACGCCGCGCTCACGCCGGCGTCCCGGGCCGCGCACGTGGCGTCCTGCCTGGACCTGTGGCTGAAGGGCAACCTCCCGGGTCTCCCGGCCGGTGCCGCGAAGGGCATCTTCGACGGTGTCGACCTCGACTGGGAGTGGCCGGCGAGCGAGGGCAACGCGGGCAACGTCGTCCGGCCGGAGGACAAGCAGAACTTCACCGCGCTCGTGCACGAGTACCGCACGCAACTCGACCGGCTGTCCTGGCCGCACAAGGGCCGCTACAACCTGACCGCGTTCCTGCCGGCCAACCCGGCGATGATCGACCGCGGGTTCGAGGTCAACAAGCTGTTCAAGGACCTGACCTTCGGGACCACGCAGGGGTACGACTACCACGGCCCGTGGGAGACCATCACCAACCAGCAGTCCGCGCTCGACGGACCCAAGGGCGACCCGACCACGCCGGAGTTCAGCTCGCAGGTGACGATCGACGCGTACCTGTCCCGCGGCGCGCCGCGGAGCAAGCTGGTGATGGGCGTGCCGTTCTACTCGCACGGCTGGACCGGCGTGACGAACGCGAACCACGGCCTGTTCCAGACCTCGACCGGCCCGGCGCCGGCGACGTTCGAGGCCGGAACCGAGGACTACGGGCTGCTCAAGGCCAAGCTGGCCGACTTCACCGTGTACCGCGACCACCGCGCCGGATTCGCCTGGCTCTTCGACGGGACCACGTTCTGGACCTGGGACGACCCGGTCGAGATGGCACGCAAGGCGCAGTACATCTCGCACCGCGACCTGGGCGGGGCGATGATCTGGTCGCTCGACGGTGACACCAGAAACGGGGAGCTGATCTCGGCGTTGCACCGTAACCTTCGGTGAGTGGATCTGAATGCTCTCCTGGACCGGTTCGGCGCGACCAGCGCCGAACCGGTTCTCGTCGGTTTCTCCGCGGCGACGGTCGTCCGCCTCACCCGCGGCCGGGAACGCCTGTATTACAAGACTGATCACAACGCCGCCGGGACTGAGATCGGGACCGGTATCGACCTCGAGGCCGATCGGCTCGCGTGGCTGGGGGCGACCGGGTTTCCGTGTCCGCGGATCGTTGATCGTGGCAACGGCTGGATGCTGACCACTGAGCTCACCGGCCGGGACGCCTCGCAGGACTGGCCGGCCGCGGACCGTCCGGCCGTCCTCGCCGCGATCGCCGACGGACTCCGCCAGCTCGACCAGCTCACCGACTGCCCGTTCCCCACGCCCTTCCCGGCCGAAGGCGACGCCGTCACCCACGGGGACTACGCGGCACCCAACGTCTTCATCGACCCGGAGACCTTGCGTTTCAGCGGCGTGCTCGACCTCAGCCGCCTCGGCGCCGGCGACCGCTACCTCGACCTGGCGCTCATGTTCAAGAGCCTCCGCGGCGGCCTCAACCCGCAGTACGGCGGCCCGCCTGCCGCCCGCCGCTTCGTCGAGCTGTACGGCGGCGACCCGGACGACCCGCGCATCGAGCACTACATCAAACTCGACGACACGGCCTAGACGCCCTGATACGCCCTGCGGTACGCGCTCGGCGTGGTGTGCACCGCGGCCCGGAACCGCCGCCGCAGATTGGTTGCCGACGACAACCCGGTACGCAGCGCGATCGTCTCGACCGGCAGCTCGGTCTCCTCCAGCAGCACCCGCACCCGCGCAATCCGCTGCGCCAGCAGCCATTGCCCTGGCGCCATCCCCAACTGCTCCTGAAACCTGCGCGCCAAGGTCCGCGGCGACACGTTCAACTGCGCCGCGAGATCCTCGACCGCGATCTCCTCGCCCAGCCGCTCCCGCACCCAGTCCAGGACCGGCGCCAGCGAGGTCTCACCGCCGGCTTTGGCGGTCGTCCTGTTGTTTCCCGGTCCTGGGTCTTCGGAGCGGTACTGCCGCTGACCACCTTCGCGATGCGGCGGCATCACCATCCGCCCGGCGACGCGTGCGGCGTACCCCGCCCCCTGATCCCGCCGTACCAACTGCAGACACAGATCGATCCCGGTCCCCGACCCGCCGCTCGTCGCCACATCCCCGTGATCGATGTAGAGCACATCCGGATCGACATCGACAGCAGGGAACCGCGCCTGCAACTCCTCCGCATACCGCCAGTGCGTCGCCACCCGCCGGCCGTCCAGCAACCCGGTCGCCGCCAGTAGATAGGCCCCCGAGCAGATGCTGACCAGCCGAGCTCCCCGCGCGTGGGCCCGCCGCAGCGCTCGCAGTACCCGCGCACTCGGCTCTCGGTTGATCGGCAACCACCCCGGAACAACGATCGTGTCGGCGCGATCCAGCGCCCGCAGCCCTGCTGTGACCACCATCTCGAAACCCTCGGTGGTAGGGACCGCACCGGGCTCCTCCGCACACACGCCGAACCGGTACGGCGCCTCGCGGAACACCGCCGCCGCACAGCCGAGCTCGAAACTCGCCTGCGGCGCACTCACCAACGCGACCACCCGATGCATGGCAAGAAAGTACCTGATCGGGACTATCCAGACACTGGGTTCAGCTCGTCAGGACGGTGAGGATCGGAGCCATGCAGAACTACGAGTGGGCGTCCCTGGCCGACGCACCGGTCCGCGAGCTCTTCCCCGGCATCCGATTGAGACCGCTGTGGTCCGGCGAGGTCGCGAAAGCGTTCGTCCTGCAGATGGACCCCGGCTCGACCTGGGAAGGTATCGACGTCCACGACCCCGGCCCGGAGGAGGTCTTCGTCGTCGACGGCGTCTTCAACGACGGACAGCGCGACTACCCGGCCGGCTCTTTCATCCACGCCCCGGCCGGGTCCTCACACATACCTCAGTCAGCCCAGGGCTGCACGCTGTTCTTGTTCTATCCCGAAGGTTAGTTCTCGGTACTGCGTAGCTCGGTGGGGGCGCCGTGGACGGCGGGGATCGAACCGAGCTTGCCGGCCTGGAAGTCCTCGAAGGCCTGGACCACCTCGGCGCGGGTGTTCATGACGAACGGGCCGGCCATGGCGATCGGCTCGCGGATCGGGCGGCCGCCGATGATCAGTACGTCGAGGTTCGGCTCGGCCTGCGGCTGGGTCGGCGCGGCCTGGGCGCGGATCGTGTCGCCGGGGCCGAAGACGGCGAGCTGGCCCTTGCGGAACGGGCGCCGCTCGGCGCCGACCGTACCCTGACCGGCGAGGACGTAGACGAGCGCGTTGTACTCCGGCTGCCACGGCAGCACCAGCTCGGCGCCGGGGCTGACCGTCGCGTGGACCAGCGTGATCGGGGTGTGCGTGCTGCCCGGGCCGTCGTGACCGTCGACCGAGCCGGCGATGACGCGGATCAGCGCGCCGCCGTCCGCGGTGGAGAGCAGGGCCGCGTCGCCACCACGGATGTCCTGGTAGCGCGGCGGCGCCCACTTCTGCGCCTTCGGCAGGTTCACCCAGAGCTGGATGCCGTGGAACAGGCCGCCGCTGAGGACGAGGTGCTCGGGCGGGGTCTCGATGTGCAGTAGGCCGCTGCCGGCGGTCATCCACTGGGTGTCGCCGTTGGAGATGACGCCGCCACCGCCGTTGGAGTCCTGATGCTCCATGATCCCGTCGAGCATGTAGGTGACGGTCTCGAAACCGCGGTGCGGGTGCCAGGGCGTGCCCTTCGGCTCGCCTGGCGCGTACTCGACCTCGCCCATCTGGTCCATGTGGATGAACGGGTCGAGATCGCGGAGGTCGACGCCGGCGAACGCACGACGTACCGGGAAGCCTTCGCCCTCGTAGCCGCTCGGCGCGGACGTCACCGACTTCACCGCGCGCTCCCGCGCGACGGCCGGATCCGGCTGGTGGACGCGGGGCAGGACGGTGATGTCGCTGACGGTCACGGCGGGCATGATGCGCTCCTCAGGCTTGGTAGTTCAAGAATAAACTATCTGCCCGAACCGCGGCAAGCGGGCGAGCATTCCCGGTAGGGCCCCGGCTCCAGGGCCCGGCTCCGGCCCTCGGCTCCCGCTCCCGCTCCCGGTTCCGGTGCCGGGTCCCGCTCCCGGGTCTCGGCTCTCGACTCCCGCTCCTGGGCTGCGGCGACCACCGGCTCCCAGTCGGCGGCCTCGCTTGAGCTTGCCACCGGCAAGTCTGTCGTCGCCATCGGCGGCTTCAGCGGAACGGACGACGCACCGACGCTGGCCCAGTTCAAGCAGTGGGTCGCCGAAGGCAAGATCCCCTACTACCTCGCCGGCGGACAGGCCGGCGGAGGGAGTCGCGCCGGTTCCTCCGCGGCGAGCGAGATCCAGTCCTGGGTCGAGTCGACGTACACCGCGACCACGGTCGGCAACACCACGGTGTACAAACTGACCAGCTAGACCCAGCGCGCCGCAGTACCCACCACCCGCGTGGGTGCTGCGGCGTGGCAGACTCTGGAGCCGTGACAGCGCAGATTCTGGACGGCAAGGCGACGGCGGCGGCGATCAAGGACGAGCTCAAGGTCCGGGTCGCGAAGCTGGCCGAGCAGGGCGTGGTGCCCGGGCTCGGCACGATCCTGGTCGGCGACGACCCGGGGAGCAAGGCGTACGTCGCCGGCAAGCACCGCGACTGCGCGGCGGTCGGCATCGCGTCGATCCAGGTCGAACTGCCCGACACCGCGACCCAGGACGAGATCGCCGCCGCGGTCGAGGAACTGAACGCGAACCCGGAGTGCACCGGCTTCATCGTCCAGCTCCCGCTCCCGAAGCACGTCGACACGAACACGATCCTCGGCCTGATCGACCCCGCGAAGGACGCCGACGGCCTGCACCCGAACAGCCTCGGCAAGCTCGTCCTCGGCCAGGACGGCCCGCTCCCGTGTACGCCGAAGGGCTGCGTCGAGATCCTGCGCCGGTACGACGTACCGATCGCCGGCGCGCACGTCGTGGTCGTCGGCCGTGGCGTCACCGCGGGCCGGCCGATGGGCCTGCTGTTCACGCGCAAGTCCGAGAACGCGACGGTCACCCAGTGCCACACCGGCACGCGCGACCTGGCGTCGGTCGTCCGCACCGGCGACATCGTGATCGCCGCCGCGGGTTCGGCCGGCCTGGTCACCGCAGACATGATCAAGCCCGGCGCAGTCCTCCTGGACGTAGGCACCAGCCGAAGCCCCGAAGGCAAAATCGTCGGCGACATCGCCCCAGAAGCCCGCGAAGCCGCAAGCTGGATCGCCCCCATGCCCGGCGGCATCGGCCCCATGACCCGAGCCATGCTCCTGACCAACGTAGTAGAAGCCGCCGAATCGAGCCTCCCCCAGTGAGCTCCCGGCCGCATGTGGTGAGCCTGGGGAGTGGTGTGGGGACGGTTGGAATGAGTGTGAAGTGCTGATGGCGGGTGAGGCCCAACGTCGGAGCCAGTGGCCGCTGGCGATAACTCTGCTGGTTGCCGCCACCGGGCTGGTGGTCCTCACCTTCTACAACTGGCGCAACGGCGTCTTCATCTTCGCCGCCGCCGTAGGCCTCGGCGGCCTCTTCCGAGCCGCCCTGACCGACACCGCCGCCGGCCTACTCCACGTCCGCGGCCGAGCCTTCGACACCACATTCCTCCTGCTGGCCGCAGCCGCAGTCGCCGTCCTCGGCTTGATCATCCCGAACTAGCCCACCGGTAGGCCGTTCTCGAGATACGCAGTCGCTCCAACCACCCGCACCCGCATCGCCGCCCCCACCCGAGCAAACGCCTCGCTGTCCAACAAACCCTCGGCTTCATCGAGGCTCACAAACCTCGCGCTCCGGATCTCCTCAGCCTGCAACTCAAGCTGACCGCTGCCCGCAATCACCCCTCCATCGAACAAAAACGCCACCACCTCGGTGAACTCCCCCTGCCGCCCCACCCAATCAGCAGCCAGCAAGGCCCCCGGCTCGACAGCCACCCCAAGCTCCTCCAAAACCTCCCGCCGAGCACCCGCCCGCGGCGACTCATCCCGCTCAACCACCCCCCCGGCAGATCCCAGCTGCTCTTGTACGTCGGCTCCACCACCAAGAACCGCCCGCCGGCATCAAACAACAAACAATCAGCAGCCATCCGCTTCCCCGGCAACCCCGCGCTGAAATGCATCCCCTCACCCAACACCAGATCCGCGATCTCTAGTCGGGTTTACCGGGACGGATCGGTCAGCGGCGCACCTGATAGAGCAGGTGAAGTACGCGGTTGCCCTGGATCGTCACGTCGGGATCCTCCAGCAGGTGTTGTGCGTGGAGCGATCCGAAGTAGCGCTTGCCGGAGCCGAACACGACGGGTACGACGTCCATCCGCACCTCGTCGACCAGGCCCGCGGCAAGTACCTGGCCACCGACGTCGCCGGCGGCGACCTCGACCACGCGGTCACCTGCGAGCTCCTGCGCCTTGGCCACGGCCGCCTGGACGCCGTCGACGAAGTGGAACGGCGCCTCGGGGTCCCAGCCGTCGGGCGCCGGCCGGTGCGTCACGACGACCACGTGGTCGATCCCGCCCGGAGGCTTGCCGTCCCAGCCGTCGGTGAGGTCGAAGACGTGGCGGCCGACGACAGTCACCCCGATCTGGTCCCAGTACGGCCGGGTGTAGTCGTACGACGTCTGCGACACCTTCACCTCGCCGCTCTCGTCCAACGCGACGTCACCGTTGGTCAGCCAGTCGAACAGCGGCCCGGGCTGGTCGTTCTCGTCCGCGACGAAGCCGTCCACCGACACCGAGCTGTACAGGACCACCTTGCCCACGGGGCTCTCCTCTGCTTTGGGGTGCCCTCAAATTAGCGTCTCGTGAGCCGTCGCTCTTGTAAGAAATCAATCGGCCGGCAGCGGCCAGCCGTCCATCGCGTGGCCGGGATGTTCGCGCAGGAACCGCCGCCGTACTTCGACGTACCGGGTCGGCGTGAGCCCGGTGAACGCCCGGAACTCGTGACCGAAGTGGGCCTGGTCGAAGTACCCTGCGCCACCGGCGAGGACGCCCCAGTCGATCGGCCCAGCGGGGTCGATCGCGAACACCGTCGCGGCGAAGCGGTACGTGCGCGCCAGCCGCTTCGGCGTGACGCCGACGAGCTCCTTGAACCGCTGTGCCAGATGAGTACTACTGACACCGGCCGCCACGCTCAGATCGCCGATCGCCACCGCCCCGCTGGCCGCCGCGATGACACTGCTCGTATGGCGAACCAGCCCCAAGCCGGCGGTCTCGCACAGCCGACGCATCAGCTCCTCCTCGAGCAGCGTCAGCATCTCCTGCGGTCCGCCCGCCGAGGCCAGCCGATCTTGCAACTCAGCAACGGCGGGCCGACCCCAAACCTGCTCGATCGTCACCGGCCGATCACACAGCTCGGCCGCAGGCATCGACAGGAACGACGCCGGCCCCCACGGCTTGAAGTGCACACCGACGGACCGCGTCCAGAGCGGATAGCCGAACTCCAAGGCGCGGGTGGGGGTCGTGACCACGCAGCCATCGGCGTACTCCACCGCCTCAAGCTCACCGCCGGCGCGAATGCGAAACGGCTCCCCGAGGTTGATGATGAGAAATGCCCCTGGCATCGGCGGCAACGTCAACCGGGCGTACGGCGACACACCCTCCAGGTAGTAAAGGTCATCAATCAGCCCATCCAGCGGCGACCGCGGCACTCTGGACACGTACTCCACACCCAACAGCATCGCCGAGAGCCCACCGACATCGCACGCCGGGATGGTCGAGCCGCACCACCGCCGGCGCCTATCCCGGACGAGCAGCCGGCCGCGGACATTGGTGTTGGTCACGCATGCTGCGTGAGCGAGCGACCTCGTGGAACGCCTTATAGATGTAGTTGTTGGGCGAGTTCGCCGACAGTCGGCCCATCAGCGCTACCGAAGCCACTGCGCATTGTGAAGTGCCGTTTGACTCACGGACGTCCCCCTAGGTAGCCACCCATGAGCGCCGTCCAGCAACCCCGGCGCCGGCCGGAATCACCCGGGCGGCAGCCCGGAAACTGCTCGCGGGTTTCCACGCCACAACCCAACTGCGCTCCGTAAGAGCGTGTCCTCCCCCGACCGCCGCCGAGGATCTGAGATTTCCGGAACATAAATGCCGCCTGGTGACATTTAATTTCCGGAGATCGAGGTGGGTTGAGCCCGCACGAGTGGGAGAGGGCGAAGCGGCCGCGGACGAGCAGTCCAACAACGACGTGCAGCTGCGTAGGACAAGCGGAGCCGACCACCAGCACCGCCCGCCACCAGGCGTCTACTCACGGGCGTCCACCTACGCAGTCACCCGCGAGCGCAGCGAGCAGCACGTGGCGCCAGCCGCAAACCGCGAGCCCAGCGAGCAACCCCGGCACCTGCCGGATGCGCCGGGCGCCAGCCCGGAAACTACGGGTGGGTGGGAGCGCTGCGAAGCACGCGCGGGACCTACCACCAGCACCACTCACCACCAACTCGTCTGCTCGTGGGGCGTCCACCTACGCAGTCACCCGCGAGCGCAGCGAGCAACACGCGGCGCCAGGCGCAAACCGCGAGCGCAGCGAGCAACCCCGGCGGCAGCCGGATGCACCCGGGCGGCAGCCCGGAAACCACCGGGCGGGTGGGAGCGCGTAGCAGCCGCGGACGAGGAGCGCAGCGACGACGTGCGGCTGCGTAGCACGCGTGGGATCGACCACCAGCACCCCTCACCACCCGTCCGTTTCCTCACGGGCGTCCACCTATGCACTCACCCGCGAGCGCAGCGAGCAACCCCGGCGGCAGCCGGATGCACCCGGGCGGCAGCCCGGAAACCACGGGTGGGTGGGAGCGCGCGTAGCAGCCGCGGACGAGGAGCGTAGCGACGGCGTGCGGCTGCGTAGCGTGCGTGGGGGTCTTCAGTTAGTGGAAGAAGTGGCGGGTGTTGGTGAAGTACATGGTGATGCCGGCTTTGGTGGCTGCTTCGATGGCGGCCTCGTCTCGGATGGAGCCGCCGGGCTGGACTACCGCCTTGACGCCGCCTTCGATGAGGACTTCCAGGCCGTCGGGGAACGGGAAGAAGGCGTCGGAGGCTGCGACTGAGCCCACCGCGCGGTCGCCGGCTCGGGAGACGGCAAGGCGGCAGGAGTCGACTCGATTGACCTGGCCCATGCCGACTCCGACCGACGCACCGTCGGAAGCCAGGAGGATTGCGTTGGACTTGACCGCCCGGCACGCCTTCCACGCGAACGCGAGGTCGGCCAGGACCTCCGGGGACGCCGCCGTACCAGCAGCCAACGTCCACGCGGCCGGGTCGTCTCCAGGAGCCTGGAACCGGTCGCGGTGCTGGAGCAGGAGGCCGCCGCTGATCGCCCGCATCTCCACCGGCTCGCCACCGTCAACAGCAGGCGCGACCAGCAGCCGGATGTTCTTCTTCCCCTGCAGTACCTCGACCGCTCCGTCTTCGAACCCAGGCGCGACCAGCACCTCGGTGAAGATCTCCGCGACCTGCTTCGCCAACTCGACGGACACCGGCCGGTTGGTTGCGATCACACCGCCGTACGCCGACACCGGGTCGCACTCGTGCGCGCGCCGATGCGCCTCGGCGATGTCCTTGCCCACAGCAATCCCGCACGGATTCGCGTGCTTGATGATCGCGACAGCCGGCTCACTGAAGTCATACGCCGTACGTCGAGCCGCGTCAGCATCGACGTAGTTGTTGTACGACATCTCCTTACCGTGCAACTGCTCCGCCGACGCCAACCCGCCGCGCCCGTTCACGTACAGGGCGGCCGGCTGATGCGGGTTCTCGCCATACCGCAGTACGGCGGACTTGTCCCAGGCCGAACCGACCCAAGCCGGGAACCCGGACCCCTCGGAGGTGTCCGTCAGCACGGACCCCATCCAGGACGCCACCGCGACGTCGTACTCCGCCGTATGCACAAACGCCTTCACGGCCAGCTGCTGCCGCTCCTCGAGCGAGAACCCGCCCTCGCCCAGCGCCGCAGAAACAGCCGCGTACTGCGAAGGCGACGTCACCACCGCCACGTTCGCGTGGTTCTTCGCCGCGCCCCGGACCATCGACGGCCCGCCGATGTCGATCTGCTCGACGCACTCATCCACCGACGCACCAGACGCCACCGTCTCGGTGAACGGATACAGGTTGCTGACCAGCAGCTCGAACGGCTCGACCCGCATCTCCCGCAGCTGCTCGACGTGCTCATCACGGCGTACGTCGGCCAGCAGCCCGGCGTGCACCATCGGGTGCAGCGTCTTGACCCGCCCGTCCAGGCACTCCGGGAACCCGGTCAGCTCCTCGACCTTCGTCACCGGTACGCCGGCCGCCGCGATCCGTGCCGCGGTGGAACCGGTCGACACCAGCTGGACACCGGCGGCGTGCAGCGCCGAGGCGAGCTCCTCCAGACCGGACTTGTCGTAGACGCTGATCAGCGCCCGGCGGATCGGCCTGCGGTCGGTGCTCACTTCAGTCGAACCTTTCGTCCGGTGATGGTCCAGCCGTTGCGGACCAGGCGGCCGACCCACTCCACCAGCTGGCGGCGCTCGACCTCCTTGATCCGCTCGGTCAGGGTTTCTTCGGTGTCGTCGTCCTCGACGGGTACGGCGACCTGCGCGATGATCGGCCCGGTGTCGACGCCACCGTCGACGAAGAACAGTGTCGCGCCGGCGACCTTCACGCCGTACTCGAGCGCGTCCCGCGGTCCGTGGATGCCGGGAAACGCGGGCAGCAGCGCGTTGTGCGTGTTGATGTACCGGTCGCCGAAGGCCGCGAGGAAGTCGTCGCCGACCAGCTTCAGGAACCCGGCCGACACCACCAGGTCGGGCTCATGAGCAGCCACCGACGCGGTCAGCGCCCGGTCCCACTCGGCCCGCTCGGCGTACTCCTTCACCTTGTGCACGAACGTCGGTACGCCGGCCGCCGCGGCCCGGTCCAGCCCCGCGATCCCGTCGCGGTCCGCGCCGACGGCGACGACGGCAGCGCCGTACGCCGGGTCCGCGCAGGCGTCGAGGAGAGCCTGAAGGTTCGACCCCGACCCGGAGACGAGCACGACAAGCCGCGCGGGTCGATCCTGGAGCACGGGGTCTGTCACGCGCCAGAGCCTATCGTCCGCCCCACGCCCGCCCGTCATCCGGTAGCCGGCAACCGTTCACCGGGTCAGTCCGCGAATCACCGGGTCAGTCCGCGAGCTGGTCCGTCTCGGCCGCGTCGACCAGCGGCCGCCGCGACGCGATCACCGCGGCCGTGACCGCCGCCCCGATCGCCATCCCGGCCGCCAGCACCCCGGCGGCCGGCAGCGCGCCCGGTACGCCGACCGCCGACATCCGCCCCGGCCCGGCCGATCCGCCCGACAACGCCATCAGCGCGAAGAGAATCACGCCGGCCAGCAGCGCCGCGATACATCCCCGCAGCGCATACGCGTCCCACCCGAGCGCGTCCGCGTCCCGCTCGGCGAGCCCACGCCGTACGACGACCAGCCCGGCGACCGCGCCCGCAACCAGGGGGACCACCGCGGTCAGCACCAACAGGTACGACGGAGTGGCGCCGTCGGCAGGTACTGCGGCCAGCAGCGGAAGCGCCGGCAGATTCCCCACGTCGACACCCGTCGGCGCGATCGTCGTACCGGTGCCGAGCTGGAAACCGGGCCCGGCCAGGAACGCGATCACATACACGATCACGTTCGGCACCAGCATCAGGCAGATCGCGAACAACACGACCGACCCGATCACCCCGGCGTCGAGCAGCTCGAGCATGCCGGTCACCCGGGAGAAGTGGATCGCGAGGAGTACGGCGTACAGGATCGAGGCGAACGCGAACACGCTCAGTACTGCGGCGAACGCGGCCGGCACCGTGTCGCGCAGGCCGGCCGGGGTCGCGTCCGCGATGTCCTCCCCGGCGCCGGACTCGACCAGGATCCCCGCCGTACCCGCGATCAAAGCCATCGATGCCGCACCGAGGAACGCGGACAGCGGCGAGACCTTGAGCGCGCCGTCGGAGGTGAGCAGCGCGATCAGGAGCGCGCCGAGGCCGTAAACGAGTGCGAAGGCTCCGGACAGCGCGATCAGGTCCTTGGTCCGATCGGCACCGCTGCTGCGGGCCGCCGACTTGCCGCCGCGATACAGGCACCAGGCCAAGAACAGCGTCAGACCGAGCGGCGCGACGCTGATCGTGCCGCCGCCGATCGTCACCCCGGCCTTGTGCGCAACCAGCCAGGCCGACGCCCCGGCCCGGATCGCGCCGGACGCACCGCCGAACGTCGCCGCCAGCCAGCCGATCACAGCCACCGCAGCGCAGGTCAGCAGGCCGGTGAGCAGGCAGGCGCCCGCCGAGATCACAGCCGAGACGACGAGCGGTTTCGTCCGGGCGGCGATCTCCGACGGGGTGGGCGAATCACCGTCCCGGGTGCCCGGGCGGCTGAGCGTGTCGGTCATCTGACTCCCATGGTCGCTCCGCATCCGGACAGCGCTCGTGCTGACACGCCGGTATGTGGGAGACTCCTCCCGCTCCTGCTCGGTCCGTACCTGTAGCTGGGTGGGAGCGGCATGGATTCACCGGGTACTGTCGGGTGGAATCAGTCAGGAGGTCGAGCTTTGGCCGGTTCCCACCGCGCACCGCGCGGCGGCGGTCGCGCCGCTGCCCGGGAGGCGCGCCGGCAGAAGGCGCGCAAGCGGAACCAGACCATCGCCGCGGGAGCTGCGGTCGTGGTGCTGGTCGGCGGCGGCGGAGTCGCGGCGCTGAACGCGTTCGGCGGCGACAACGACCCGGGTCCGAAGTCGAGCAACGGCCCGAAGGACGACAAGCCGAGCAACTCGAACGTCCTGTCCGACGACAAGGCGCTGCTGGACGCCGCGGGCGCGAAGACGCTCGGCGCGACCGGCGCCTGGACCGTGACGAAGACCGCGGATGGGGATTCGGCGCCGGAGAGCGCATTCGTGTGTCAGGTCCAGCGGTTCGCGGACCCGTCCGGACTGCGGACGTGGGTGCGGACGTTCCAGAACGCGACCACCAAGGAAACGGCTGTTCAGTACGTCGAGGTGTCGAACGACAAGGCGACCGCTTCGAAGACGTACACGTCGGTCGTGCACTGGTTGAGTCAATGCACGGCTGCTCAGACTCAGCTCGCGGCGGGGTACGTCACGAGTGGCGTCGGCGAGCGTGGGGTAATCGCGGTGTTCGGGCAGCCGGCCGGGGCGAAGACGAAGTACAAGACCGTCGCGGTGACGCAGGCCGGGCAGGCGACCATGGTGCTCGAGCACGACACGCTCGCGAGTGCGCCGCCCAAGCCGGCAGCTGTGCTTGCTACCGCTAACGCGGCCGCGAAGAAGATCTGCGAGCAGTCCGGTGGGTGCGGTGGTGGGTCGCCGGCCGCCAATCCTGCGCTGCTGCCGAATACGGACGCCCCTGGGTTCATGGCGTCGGTCGACCTGCCGGTGCTCACCGACGTGAAGAAGCCGTGGGTCGGGGCAGCGGCAAAGCCCGGTGGCACGGCCGGGTGCGAGAAAATCGACTTCAAGAAGGCGAAGGCGACCGGGTTCTCGAGCCAGACCTACGTGATGCCGGAAGCGGACGTGCCGACCGAGTTCGGTCTGGACGACACGGTCGCCAAGTTCGCGAGCGCGGCCGCCGCGACGGCGTTCGTGAACGGCGTCAGGAAGAACGTCGACGGGTGCGAGAAAGCACTCTCCAACGCGAGCGTCTCGTCCACCGGCACGATCTCCGCCGGCACGATCAAGGGCAAGAGCTGGAAGGCGTCGTACGACGCGGGCAACGGCAAGAAGTTCACGTACCGCATCGGGGTGGCCGGGTCCGGGACTCGTGCGGTGTACGTCGTCTTCCCCGTCCTCAAGTCCCTCGACATCACCGACGCCGCCTTCAACCAAACCCTCACCCGAGCTGCCGAACGCGCTGCGGCATACCCGTAAACCGCGTACTGGTAAGTCCGTCCCACGCGTGCTCCCACCCACCCTCCGGCTGACGCCGGCCTTTCTGCCAGCTACCGCTGGCGGGTTGCTCGCTACCGCTCGCGGGTGACTACCCCGGGCTGGCGCACTACTCGTCGTACTGCTGTTGTCGGGTGCTGCTGGTAGTCCCAGCGCGGTGCTACGCACGGCTCCTTCGTCGCCGAGCTACGCGCCGCCCCATCCACCCTGTTTGTTGGGGGCGAGTGCCCCGGTGTTCCCGGCGAGTGCCGGGGGTTCGCTCGCTACGCTCGCGGTGTTGCGAGCTGACGCTCGCGGTTTCCGGCTACCGCCGGGGTTGTGGGCTGTGTCAAGGATCTTGGACAGTTGTGGTGGGTGGTTGGTTAGGCGGCGGGGGTTGTTCGTTGGTGGTTGGTGAGGGCTTCGAACGGGG